>JAIXUD010000001.1 GCA_027483645.1 Sphingobacteriales bacterium | reverse complement strand
GCATCGCTAAAAGTATCCATTCCCACCGGCACTATCATAAATTCTTGGAAATCTATTTTGTTATCCGCGTGAGAACCACCGTTCAATATGTTCATTAGCGGTATCGGCAAAGTATAGGCGTTGCTACCACCAACATAGCGATACAGGGGCAACGAAGCCTCTTGAGCTGCTGCTTTGGCAACGGCTAATGATACGGCTAGTATGGCGTTTGCGCCCAAGTTTGATTTGTTTTCAGTTCCATCCAAGTCAATCAACGCTTGATCGATCCCACGTTGATTGCTTACACCCAAGCCGTTCAGTGCATCAGCGATGGTGGTATTAACGTTCTTTACCGCTTTCAATACCCCTTTGCCCAAGTACTGGCTATCATTATCGCGCAGCTCTACCGCCTCGTGTATACCGGTAGAAGCACCAGAAGGCACAGCAGCACGGCCGGTAAAGCCATTACTGGTCAATACATCCGCTTCTACGGTTGGGTTGCCGCGGCTATCCAATATCTGGCGGGCTTTTACGTCGATGATGATGCTCATGGGTTATTGGTTATGTGGTTGTCTGAATCAGAATTTACAGAATTATAGAATTTTAGAATTAAATCGGTTCTAAAATTTATGGTCTTGTGTGAGTCTAAACTCTAGTGTCTAAAATCAAAATAATTGATACTTGATACTTGATACTTGATACTATTTAAAGCATGGCCACAAAGTCATCAAACAAATACCGGCTATCGTGCGGGCCGGGGCTGCTCTCAGGGTGGTATTGTACCGAGAAGGCGTTTTTATCTTTTACTTTGATGCCGGCTACTGTGTTGTCGTTTAGGTTGATGTGGGTTACCTGTACCTTGCCACTCTTCTCTGCTTCTTCAAACTTCACACTAAAACCGTGGTTCTGAGAAGTGATTTCGCACTTACCGGTTACCAGATTTTTCACAGGGTGATTCAATCCACGGTGGCCGTTAAACATTTTATAGGTGGGGATGCCGTTGGCTATCGCCAAAATCTGGTGACCTAAGCAAATACCAAAGGTAGGTTTATCAGTTTCCAAAATGGCTTTGGTGGTTTCTACGGCGTAGGGCATTGATGCCGGGTCGCCAGGGCCGTTACTGATAAAGTATCCATCCGGATTCCAGGCTTGCATTTCGGCAAACGGTGTTTTCGCTGGGAACACCCTCATGTGCACGCCGCGCTCTTCTAAGCAGCGCAGAATGTTCTTCTTCACCCCAAGGTCTAATACCGCTACACGCTTTTTGCTTCCCTCCTCCCCTACATGGTATATCTTTTCAGTGCTTACTACCGAGCTCAATTCCAAACCTTCCATTGATGGGGTTTCGGCTAATTTCCTTTTCAGTACTTCTAGGTCTACAGTCTCTGAGGAGATAATAGCGTTCATCGCGCCTTTACTGCGGATGTGTCTTACGATAGCGCGGGTATCCAAATCGCAAATGGAAACAACGCCTTGGGTTTCCAAATACTGTTGTATGCTATTACTGGCTTGGTAGCGGCTAAATACATTGCCCGAGAAATTCTTTACTACTAGGCCTGCAATCTTCACATTATCGCTCTCTGCCTCTTGGTCGTTCACGCCATAGTTACCGATATGGTCACCAGTCATTACCAGTATTTGGCCGAAGTAAGATGGGTCTGTAAATACTTCTTGGTAGCCGGTCATTCCGGTGTTGAAGCATATTTCGCCAGTCGTAGTACCAATCTTTCCGGCAGGTTTGCCATAAAAAGCAGTTCCATCTGCCAGCAGTAGCACCGCTTGTTTTGGGCCAGTTTCAGTCATAATAACAAGGGGGTTTTGAACTGGGCACAAAGTTAAGGTAAAAATGGTAAAGCAGGTTACCCAAAAACACTCACAATGGCATAAATAACAAAGGGCCACCCAGTAAAGAGTAGCCCTTTGAAAAATATTTAGAGCACTATTAAGGCACAATAAACAGGTTGGCAATATTCAACACTGCTTGGCTTTCTAGTGGCTCATCGAATGCCTCAGTAATGCCATCAGAACCTACAGAAGAGATACTGCTAACATTTACACCACCTTGGGTAAGGTTTTCTTCGCCATCATATACGCCTTGTGTTTGTGCTGGCATACCTGCACCACGTTGGTTTTGGGTAATCCAGCCTTTCAGGCCACGTATGCGGCGCACCTCTGCGGCATGGCGCGCTTCCACTGAGTGGATTTGCAGGGCAGCAGTTAAGGCAACATCGTTGCTCATCAGTCCTGCTGCACCGCCTTTGTATGCACGCACGCCTGTATCTTCAAACGCTTGAGCTAATGCCAAAAACTGTTGATAATCGCCAAACGGATTGAAAGTACCACCCGCGGTAAAATCAAAATTCGGTTTGCTTACAGGTGTGGTACCAAGGCTATCAATATAGTTAGCCAAGAAAACCACGTGAGCACTTTCATGCTTGCTAATCTGCATAAACACCGGCTGGTCGCCACTGGCAATAATACCAGAATCCAAACCTTGGATATAAAACTCCGACTCTAAATACTCCAGGGTCAAGGCAAAATTTAGCACATCTTCCACAGGGCCGGCCAGGTTAACGGCCTTCAGCTTTTTGCTAGATGCCATCATGGTAAGCGCAAAAGGTACGGATGCAATGGCGGCAGCCTTCGCGGTTCCGCCCATCATATTGAACATATCCCTACGCGACGTCTTTTGATGAAGCTTGGCCTCATCTGCATCCGTAAAGTTCAGTTTGTTTATAATATTGAAAAGTTTCATAGTTCTGTCCCTCGATTTTAGCTAGGTAAATTGTTTCCTGATACCTTGGTCTTCAGATAAGTCTTAGCCAAGTCTAATACTTGTGGCGGAGTACGAACTACATCTAATCCATTAGCGTCAACTACATCATCGCCAGCAAAAGATTTAGGGTCGCTATCCAACATCGACCTAATGGCCGCAGCATGGCGCGCTTCTACAGATACAATCTTACCAGCAAGCGTCAAGAAATCAGCACTCACTAGTAGTTTACCGGCGCCGTTGTAAGCACTTACACCAAGGTCTTCAAACGTTTTAGCGGCACCTAACACACTGGCGCGGTTACTAAAATTGATGGAAGAGAAATCAACTTGAAGCGCTACAATAGCGTTGCTACCCAAAGCTGCTTTAAAGAATTCGGCATGGGCCCGCTCGTGCTTCTCAATGTCGTTCAGTATCTGGCGCTCACTCGCCGTCATACCTGAATATTCTTCGGCCACTACTTTTGCATAAAATGCAGCTTCCAATTGCTCTAGCGCATACGCATAGTTCAATATACCCGTGTCTCCACTTCCAAGGTCAACGGTGTCGGCATCAATGTCGTCATCATCATCTTTGTTACAACCGGCCATAACTACGCTAGAAGTAACCACAGCGGCACCAGCGTACATCAAGAATTTTCGCCGTGATGGCGACACAAGCCCCGAACCATTTATCAGGTTCAATTCCTCACTCTTTTGCTTAAACATAATAGAGGGTTTAGTGAATAATCAATTACTATGGATACCATTATTACAGGGTAGCCGTAGCTTTAAGTACTTATTCACTAAGCAATTCTGGCACCAATTATATTTTTTTAATTTGCGAACAATCCTACCCCTAATTTGTATATCAAGCAAATAGTTCCCTATTAACACACTAAGTATGTACTATTGTATAAACTGTTATGTTTTTACCCCATTTTAGGCTACATAGCGAAATTCAACAATTGATAATAGGTTTCTACAAAATTGCTTATGTGGGTAAACCAGAATTCCCCACATATATAAAAGTGGCAATTGTTTTGGGGCATAAAAAAGAGGCCGCTCCTGTTAGGAACGGCCTCTTACTTATCTATAAAGCTATAAGCTTATTAAGCTTTCTCTTCTTCTGTGGTTGCGTCGCCTTCAGTAACTTCAGGGGCTTCAGTCTCTTCGGCAGCTGCAGTCTCTTCAACGGCTGGTGCTTCAGCAACTGCTTCGGTTTCCACCGCTGCAACTGCAACTTCTTCCTCTTCTACCTCTGGGGTAGCTTCCTCTACTTTAGCAGGGGCAGCTTCCTTCTTGGCGGCTGGGGCAGCAACTTTATCAGTAGCTTTAGCAGCACCACCGGCGCGGCGGGTACGTTTCTTCTTGGCACCACCGTCGGCTTTCTTATCGCTCAACAATAGTTCGTTAAAGTCAACCAACTCAATCATGGCCATTTCAGCGGCATCGCCGAAACGCTCGCCTAAGCGAATGATACGGGTGTATCCACCTGGGCGGTCACCTATTTTTGAAGCTACTGTGCCAAACAGCTCAGTAATGGTCTCTTTATCCTGCAAGTAGCTGAATACAATACGACGATTGTGGGTACTATCCACTTTGCCGCGGCTCAGTAGGGGCTCCACATATACGCGCAGCGATTTAGCTTTAGCCAATGTGGTTTTGATGCGCTTGTGTGTGATAAGCGCTACAGCCAAGTTCATTAGCAATGCCTTGCGGTGCGAGCTGGTACGACCCAGATGATTTACTTTCTTCCCGTGTCTCATGACTTAAATTACTCTTCGTTTAACTTGTACTTGGAAAGGTCCATGCCAAAGGTCAAACCTTTCTCGTTTATCAATGCTTCAATTTCTACTAGCGACTTCTTACCGAAGTTGCGGAACTTCAACAATTCGTTGGTATCATACTGCACTAGGTCGGCCAAGCTGTTAATCTTAGCTGCTTTCAAGCAGTTGTATGCACGTACTGATAGGTCCAAATCTTCAAGTGGTGTTTTCAACACTTTGCGCATGTGCAAAATGTGCTCATCCACTACATCATCTTCTTGCTTATCGTAAGTATCGAAAGTGATGTTTTCGTCAGAAATCAACATCAAGTGCTGGATCAAAATCTTCGCAGCTTCTTTGATGGCTTCTTCAGGGTGGATGGTACCGTCGGTGTTAACTTCGATAACCAGTTTCTCGTAATCGGTCTTTTGTTCCACACGGGTGTTTTCAACGGCGTAGCGCACGTTTTTGATCGGGGTGTGGATAGAGTCGATAGGAATCAAACCGATAAGCAAATCCTCTGGGGTGTTCTCCTCGGCTGGTACATAACCACGGCCTTTGCGGATGCTCAGTTCCAATTCCAATTTTACGCTAGGCTCCAAGTTGCAGATAACCAAATCAGGGTTCATGATAGTGAACACATTGGTGTGCTTCTCGATATCGCCAGCAGTAAACTGCTCTTTATCTTTAAGGGAAATATAGATTTTCTCTTCAGTAGCATTATCATCGTCACGCAATTCGCGCTTGATGCGAACCTGTTTTAGGTTAAGGATGATATCAGTAACATCTTCCAGAACACCTTTGATGGTTGAAAACTCATGCGTAACACCGTCAAACTTAACACCGGTGATAGCCCAGCCTTCCAACGATGACAGTAGCACCCTGCGAAGGGCATTACCGATGGTTACACCGAAGCCAGGCTCTAAAGGACGGAATTCGAACAGACCTTCAAACTCTGTCGACTTCTGCATTACAATTTTATCGGGCTTCTGAAAAGTAAGGATTCCCATGGACAATTGTTGTTTTAAAGTGATTACTTAGAGTACAATTCTACTATCAACTGCTCTTGGATATTCTCAGGAATATCGTCGCGGTTAGGGGCGCTTACATAGCTGCCTTTCAAATTAGTAGAATCCCACTCCAACCAACTGAATTTCTTATTGGTTTTGCGAAGGCTCTCGGTGATGGCCTCAAGTGTCTTTGATTTCTCACGTACCGCAACCACGTCGCCAGGGCGAAGGGTAAAGCTAGGTATGTTTACTACATCTCCGTTTACCAAAATGTGCTTGTGCGAAACCAATTGACGGGCAGCAGCGCGGGTTGGGGCAATGCCCAAACGGAACACCGTGTTATCCAACCTTGACTCCAACAACTGCAACAGGATTTCGCCTGTTACGCCTGTGCGGCGCGCAGCTTCTTTAAACAAAGAAGCGAACTGGCGCTCCAACAAACCGTATGTATATTTGGCCTTTTGCTTCTCGCGCAATTGCACACCGTACTCCGAAGCAGCCTTGCGACGCTTGTTGTTACCGTGCTGTCCCGGTGGGTAGTTTTTCTTATCCAACACACGATCGAATCCGAAAATCGGTTCGCCGAATTTACGGGCAATCTTGGTAGATGGGCCTATGTATCTTGCCATTGTATCTTGTTATTTATGCTACTCTTGTTCTAAATAGAATTATACTAGACTCTGCGACGCTTAGGTGGGCGACAGCCGTTGTGCGGGATAGGGGTAATATCCTTGATAACGGTTACATCGATACCGTTGTTGGCGATAGTACGGATGGCGCTCTCGCGGCCAGATCCCGGACCTTTCACAAACACTTCTGCTTTACGCATACCAGCATCGTAAGCTACCTTAGCGGCAGTTTCTGCGGCAATTTGGGCAGCATATGGGGTGTTCTTTTTAGAACCCCTGAAACCAGCCTTACCTGCAGAACCCCAAGATATCACTTGGCCTTGCTTGTTGGTTATCGAAATGATAATGTTGTTGAACGAAGCCTGGATGTGAACGTGACCTTCAGGTTCAACCTTTACTACGCGCTTCTTAACCTTAGTATTACTTTTTGCCATTGCTATGCTATCTTATGGTCTATTACTTGGTAACTTTCTTCTTATTAGCAACCGTTTTCTTCTTACCCTTACGAGTACGAGCGTTGGTACGGGTCTGCTGGCCACGAACTGGCAGGCCTTTACGGTGGCGGATGCCACGGTAAGAACCAATATCCATTAGGCGCTTAATGTTCAATTGAACCTCTGAACGTAGGGCACCTTCCACTTTATACTCATCTTGAAGCATTTGGCGGATGACAGCAACCTGTTCATCGCTCCAGTCCTTAATACGGATGTTAGGGTCAACACCGGTGCGTTGTAACACTTCCAGTGCAATTTTAGGTCCTACACCGTAGATGTAAGTGAGACCGATGAGGCCACGTTTCTCTCTTGGTAGATCAATACCAGCTATCCTTGCCATAATTATTAACCTTGACGTTGTTTAAACTTCGGATTCTTCTTGTTGATGATGTACAGCTTGCCGTTCCGACGCACAATCTTGCAGTCGACGCTACGCTTTTTGATGGATGCTCTAACTTTCATTGCTATGTACTCCTATTATTTATACCTGTATGTAATTCTTCCTTTCGACAAGTCGTATGGCGACATTTCGAGAGCCACTTTATCACCTGGTAGAATCTTGATGTAGTTCATCCTCATCTTACCTGAAATGTGGGCTATCACCTCGTGGTCGTTTTCTAAGCGTACCCTGAACATTGCGTTCGAGAGCGCTTCCACGATGATGCCATCCAATTTTATTAAATCTTGTTTCGCCATATTAGCTAACCAGTAATTCCTGGTTTACTTCTATTTTCTTTAAATTATCGTTCTTCGCTTCCTCTTCTTCCAAGAAGGCAAACGTGCTCAGCACATCCGCTTTTCCTTTCTTCACGGCCAGCATCAACTCAAAGTGGGCTGATGGCTTCCTGTCGGCAGTGTTAATGGTCCAGCCGTCTTTCAGCTGCACTACATTCCGCGTACCTTGGTTTACCATTGGTTCTATCGCTATCACCAATCCTTCCTGCAATTTCAAACCGCTGCCACGTTTACCGTAGTTTGGCACATCCGGTTCTTCGTGAAGGTTGCGGCCCACTCCGTGGCCCACCAGCTCCCTTACTATCCCGTATCCCAGATTGCGCTCTATGTAGTCTTGTATCGCAAAGCCTAAATCGCCCATCCTGTTCCCTGCCACCGCCTTATCTATCGCAAGATACAGGCAAGTTTTAGTAGCGCGCAACAATTTTTCAGTATCACTATTTACACCCGCCAAAGCAAAAGTATAAGCGCTATCGCCGAAATAACCATTTTTCTCAACCCCGCAATCAACAGAGATTATATCAGTTTCGTTCAACTCACGGATACTTGGAAAACCATGTACCACTGTTTCATTAAGCGAAATGCACAGAGAGAAAGGAAAGCCCTTGTAATTTTTAAAGGCAGGGCGCCCTCCGTTATCCCTTATATATTCCTCCGCGGTGCGGTCAAGCGTCAAAGAACTTACTCCAGGTTTAATCAACTTTGCTACCTCAGCCAGTGTCCTGGAAACTATCTGAGCGCTTTCTCTGAGCTTCTCAAGCTCTTCTTGTGTTTTGTAATATATCATCCTTGCTGAACACTAACCCCAGAAGCTGCCGCAGCAGTTCCACGACCTTTAATACGGCCGCTCTTCATCAAGCCATCGTAATGGCGCATCAGCAAGTGGCTTTCAATCTGTTGTAAGGTATCCAAAATAACGGCGACCATAATCAACAGCGAGGTACCACCGTAGAAATAAGCAAACTGCAAGTCCATGTTAAACAATGATGCAACAATGCCCGGCAATACTGATACTAAACCAAGGAACAATGCACCTGGCAAAGTAATGCGAGACATGATGGTATCAATGTACTCGGCGGTCTTTTTACCTGGCTTAACACCCGGGATGAAACCACCGTTTTTCTTCATCTCATCAGCCATCTGAACCGGGTTAACGATAAGGGCCGTGTAGAAGTATGTGAACACAACTACTAAGGTGAAGTTGAACAAACTATACCAAGCAGAGGTAGGATCGTTGTACCAAGAACCTGCATCAATATTGGCAAACTGCGCGAGGGTAGCCGGTATCATCATCAAAGCCTGGGCAAAAATGATTGGCATTACACCTGCAGCATTAATCTTAAGAGGGATGTATTGGCGTACACCACCATATTGGCGGTTTCCAACAACACGCTTAGCATATTGTACTGGTATGCGACGGGTACCTTGCACTAGCAAGATAACTGCCATAACAACGAACACTAAACCAGCAAGTTCCAACACGAAAGGTATCAAACCACCGCCACCAGCTTCAGTGCGGTTTGCCAATTCGGCAAGTACTGCTAGTGGTAAATTGGCAACAATACCAATCATGATAAGTAAAGAGATACCGTTGCCGATACCTTTCTCGGTGATACGCTCACCCATCCACATTACGAAGATGGTACCAGCCGTCAAACAAACCGCTGACGATATGTAAAAGAGCGTTTGCGGTATTTCGATAGCGCCGCCGCTAGTATAGTATAGGTTAGCAATGTATCCAGCAGATTGGAACAACGTAATAATCACCGTCAAGAACCTGGTAATCTGGTTGATTTGGCGACGGCCGCTCTCCCCTTCCTTCTGCAGTTTCTGGAAATAAGGAACCGCGAGAGTTAGCAACTGGATTACGATTGAAGCCGAAATGTAAGGCATAATACCTAATGCGAAGATGGATGCCCTAGAAAAGGCACCACCCGCAAAAATATTAATAATGGCAATCATGCCCTGCTGTCCTTGTTGTTGCAACGCCTCTAAGTCTGCTGGGTTAATGCCCGGCAAAGTTATGTACGAGCCCACCCTGTAAATAAGGATAAAGCCCAACGTTGTAAGGATACGGGCACGCAGGTCCTCGATCGTCCAAATATTCTTTAATGTAGTTATAAAGCCTTTCATGCCAGTCTTTAGTAGTGCTTATACCAGTTTAACGCTTCCTCCAGCCTTCTCGATGGCTTCTTTAGCCTTGTCGCTAGCTGCGTGTACTTCAATTTCTAGTTTCACTGTAAGTGCTCCGCGTCCTAGTATTTTCACCTTTTCGTTACGTTTGATGATACCTTGGTTATACAAAGTCTCAACGTCGATTTTCTTTACATCCCACTGTTCCGCGAAGTATTCCAATTTATCGAGGTTCAAAGGTACGAATTCTACTCGGTTAATATTCTTAAAACCGAATTTAGGCAAACGGCGCTGAATTGGCATTTGACCGCCTTCGAAACCAGCCTTACTCTTGTAACCAGAACGAGACTTTGCGCCTTTGTGACCACGCGTTGACGTGCCGCCACGGCCAGAGCCTTGGCCACGACCAATACGCTTTCCAGCTTTTATCGAACCTTCTGCAGGTTTTAGATTTGACAGATCCATTACTTAAGCTCCTCCACTTTTATGAGGTGATTAATTTTATTGATCATCCCAGCAATTTGTGGGGTGTTTTCTACTTCAACTGAATTGTTCAGTTTCTTCAGACCTAAAGCAATGATAGTTGCTTTCTGATCTTTCGGGCGGTCGATACCGCTCTTTACCAAGGTAATTTTAACTTTAGCCATGATCTTAACCTTTAAATACTTTGGTTAACGGAATGTGGCGCTGAGCCGATACGGTACCAGGATCACGCAAGGTTTGCAAACCAGCTATAGTAGCCTTGATTACGTTGTGCGCGTTAGAAGTGCCCAATGACTTGGCTAGTACGTTGTGGATGCCGGCGCTCTCCAGTACGGCGCGCATGGCACCTCCTGCGATAACACCTGTACCATCAGAAGCTGGCTTGATCAACACCTTACCGGCGCCAAACTTACCAAACACTTCGTGTGGAATGGTACCCTTGTTAATAGGAACCTTAATCAGGTTCTTCTTAGCATCATCAATACCTTTAGCAATGGCTTCTTGTACCTCGCGGGCTTTGCCCAAACCATGGCCAACAATACCGTTACCATCACCAACTACCACGATGGCAGAGAAACTGAACGTACGACCACCCTTTGTAACCTTAGCTACACGGCGGATGTTTACCACTTTCTCTTTCAACTCCAGCTCGCTGGCCTTTACTCTATGCAGATTTTCAGACATATCTGTTACTTTCCAGTGTTCTTATTAGAAATTGAGTCCTTTTTCCCGGGCACCTTCTGCCAATGCTTTCACACGGCCATGGTACAAATATCCGCCACGATCGAAAATTACAGCGCTGATACCTGCAGCTTTAGCCTTCTCGGCCAATGCCTCACCTACCAATTTGCTCACATCAACCTTAGGGCCTTTGGTACCAGCTATTGCCGCATCGCGGCTAGAAGCTGAAGCCAAAGTATGGCCGCTTAGGTCATCGATGATCTGGGCATATATTTCCTTATTGCTACGGAAAACTGCTAACCTTGGGCGCTCGGCCGTACCCCATGCTTTCTTGCGGATACGATAGCGGATTTTAGTCCTCCGAACAAATTTCTTATCGGTACTCATCTCAGTATACTTTTACCTTATATTACTTAGAGGCAGACTTACCTGCTTTCCTTCTGATAAATTCGTTAGTGTAACGTACACCTTTGCCTTTGTAAGGCTCTGGCTTGCGCAGTGAGCGTACTTTCGCAGCTACCTGGCCAAGCAATTGCTTGTCGATAGACTCCAAGTACACCATTGGGTTCTTACCTTTTTCCATTGTGGCAGTTACCACAACTTCCTTAGGAAATTGAACAATAATAGGGTGAGAGAAACCAAGAGCCAATTCCAAGTTGCTACCAGTAGCGGTGGCTTTGTAACCCACACCTACCAATTCAAGCTGTTTCTTGTAGCCTTCGCTAACACCAACCACCATGTTGTTAACCAAAGAACGGTACAAGCCGTGCAGGGCACGAACAGGTTTCTCTTCATTGGCACGGTTAACGGTAATCGTATCGCCGTCAATCTCAATGGTGATGCGCTCGTCCAATTGCTCGAACAATTCGCCTTTGGGGCCTTTTACTCTGATGACATTATTCTCACCTACAGTAACCTGAACGCCTTTCGGCAGGGTGATGAGAGCTTTACCTATACGTGACATTGCAATAATGCTTTAGTCTTTGTTAATATATTTCACACAGTACTTCACCGCCAATGTTACGTTTCTTAGCTTCTTTCACGGTAATTACACCTTGTGAAGTAGAAACGATGGCAATACCCAAGCCATTCAATACACGTGGCAACTCAGTAGAGCCAGCGTAATGACGCAAACCTGGACGGCTAATGCGACGAAGGGAGCGGATAACCGGTTCGCCCGATTTCTTATCGTACTTCAACGCTATTTTGATTAGGCCTTGTTTGCCCGGTACGTCCTCAAATTTGTATTTAAGGATGTAGCCTTGGTCATACAAGAGCTCGGTCATCCGCTTTTTCAAGTTAGATGCCGGAATCTCAACGATCTTGTGACGGGCCAATTGCGCGTTACGGATGCGAGTAAGATAATCTGCTATTGGATCAGTTGTTACCATGTTCTTTATTCTTACTGATTCTTATTCAATTAATTATTACCAGCTGGCTTTTGTCAAACCAGGAATTTTGCCATAAGAAGCCAAGTCGCGGAATGGGGTACGGCTCACACCGAACGTCCTGCTGTAGCCACGGGCCCTGCCGGTAAGTGCGCAACGGTTGCGAACACGTACAGGAGATGCGTTTTTTGGCAGCTTGTCCAACTCTTCGTAGTTGCCTTCAGCTTTCAGTTGCGCTCTTTTGGCAGCATATTTTGCTACCATTTTCTTACGCTTGTTATTCCTGGCTATGATTGATTTTTTTGCCATGTTGTTTTGCTTACTATTATTTTCTGAAAGGTAAACCTAGTTCTTTTAAAAGGGCAAACGATTCTTTATCGGTGCGGGCGTTCGTAACAAAAGTCACATCCATACCGTTAATCTTGCTTACCTTATCAATGTTCAACTCCGGGAAGATGATTTGCTCGGTGATACCCATGCTATAGTTACCACGGCCATCAAAGCTCTTAGGGTTGATACCTTTGAAATCTCGTACACGAGGCAAGGCTACAGAGATCAAACGATCCAAGAACTCATACATCTGGTCGCCGCGCAATGTTACACGTGCACCGATAGGCATAAACTCACGGAGTTTGAAGTTCGACTCACTCTTACGAGCCTTAGTAGGCACCGCACGTTGGCCAGTAATCAATGTAAGTTCTTCGATAGCTACGTCAACAACTTTCTTGTCTTGTGTAGCATCTCCCAAACCTTGGTTGATTACAATCTTATCCAAGCGTGGCACTTGCATGATGCTGGTATATTGCAACTCGGTCATCAGCTTTCCTACAACTTCTTCTTTGTAGTACTTTTTCAATCTGGGTGTATACTTGCTCACTTGATTACCTCCCCTGATTTTTTAGCGATCCTTGTAATTTTCCCGTTCTCCACTTTGCGGCCAACGCGGGTAGCTGTTCCCGACTTCGGGTCAACCAGTGCTACGTTGCTCACGTGGATAGGGGCTTCCTTCTTCACGATGCCACCGTTAGGGTTTGCGGCGTTCGGCTTGGTGTGGCGCGATACAATGTTCACACCCTCAACAAGTACGCGACCCTTCTCTAGTAGGATTTCGATAATACGGCCTTTCTTGCCTTTATCGTTTCCAGCTAGAACGATAACGTTGTCGTTCTTTTTAATTTTCAGCTTTGGGCTGAATCGTTTTGTGTCTAAACCTGATTTCATGGTAATGTAGGTTATAATACTTCAGGCGCCAATGAAATAATCTTCATGTACTGCTTGTCGCGCAGTTCGCGGGCTACAGGGCCGAAAATACGGGTTCCGCGTGGCTCGTCGTTGTTGTTCAACAATACGGCAGCGTTCTCGTCAAAACGGATATAAGTACCGTCTTTACGTTTCACGGTGCGAGCAGTGCGAACTACTACGGCCTTAGAAACCTGTCCTTTCTTTACAGTACCGGAAGGCATGGCGTCCTTTACCGTTACAACGATTTTGTCTCCTACAGAGGCATAACGTTGGCGGGTTCCACCCAGTACACGGATACAAAGTACTTCCTTTGCACCACTGTTGTCAGCTACTTTGAGCCTTGATTCTTGTTGTATCATCTTACTTAGCTCTTTCGATAATTTCCACTAAACGCCATTTCTTCAGCTTGCTCAATGGACGTGTCTCTTCAATCTTTACCACATCGCCGATGTTGCAATTGCTTACCTCGTCGTGTGCCAAAAACTTCTTCGACTTTTTCATTACCTTTCCATACAGCGGGTGTTTCACCTGGCGCTCTACTTTCACGGCGATGGTCTTCGTCATCTTGTTGCTGGTAACCACCCCTACTCGGGTTTTCCGCAGTTTCCTTTCTTCCATGGTCACTTAGTTTTTTCGGCTTTAGTTCTTACTGTAAGCTCCGTTTTTACCCTGGCCACATCGCGGCGCATTTCGCGCAAAGCTACTGGATTATCCAGTGGCGATACCGCGTGGTTGAAACGTGCTTTTTTATATTTCAATTGTGACTCTTGAACCCGATCATGCAACTCTTGCACGGTAAGGTCTTTGATGTCCTCTTTTTGTGTCTTATTCTTACTAGTCTTAGCCATTGCTGTAACTTTCTGCTGTTATTTATGCAACATAGTCCGCACGAACTATGAATTTCGTTTTGATTGGAAGTTTCTGTGCTGCTAAGCGCATTGCTTCTTGTGCTACTTCTTTAGCTACGCCATCAGCCTCGAATATTACGCGGCCCGGTTTCACAATGGCCACCCAACCTTCAGGGGCGCCTTTACCTTTACCCATCCTTACTTCGGCTGGCTTCTTGGTTATAGGCTTGTCTGGGAATATACGGATCCAAACTTGGCCTTCCCTTTTCATGAACCTAGTAACTGCGATACGGGCTGCCTCAATCTGGCGGTTGGTAATCCAGCTTCCTTCTACAGCTTTAAGGGCAAAAGAGCCAAAGGCGATGGTGCTGCCGCGTTCGGCATTACCTTTCATCTTGCCTTTCTGCATCCTCCTGTACTTGGTGCGTTTCGGTTGTAACATTTTATTACGCTTTTACTATTCTTTTTAAATAAGGGTTCGGTTGCTTAGCGTTTTCCGCCGCCGCCACCACGGTTATTACCTCCACGGTCACCACCACGGTCGCGTCCACCGCCACCACGGTTATCATCTCGGCGCGGTTGGCGAGGGGCGTTACCGCCTGCTCCTTGCCCACCACCAGTACCGGTTGCTTCTTTGGCACCAGCAAAGTTTGGTGTCAAATCACGCTTACCGAAAACCTCACCACGGCAAATCCAAACTTTCACTCCAATCTTGCCATATACGGTCTGTGCTTCTTTCCAAGCATAATCGATATCGGCACGGAAGGTATGCAAAGGCGTACGGCCTTCTTTGTACTCTTCCCTACGGGCAATCTCAGCACCTGCCAAACGACCACCCAACCTTACTTTGATACCTTCGGCACCCATACGCATGGTTGATGCGATTGACATCTTAGTTGCACGCTTGTAGCTGATACGGGCCTCGATTTGTTTGCAGATGGTTTCTGCTACAATGTTGGCATCCAACTCAGGGCGACGGATTTCCAAAATGTTGATTTGGATTTCTTTGCCGGTGAATTTTTTCAACTCTTCTTTGATACGGTCTACCTCGCCACCGCCTTTACCGATAATGATACCGGGACGGCTGGTGTGTATGGTAAGGGTTACGCGCTTCAAAGTACGCTCGATAACTACGCGGGCTACACCGCCTTTGTTGATACGAGCATTTAGGTACTCACGGATTTTTTCGTCTTCTACCAATTTTTCGGCAAAATCTTTGCCGCCAAACCAGTTGGAATCCCAACCACGGATGATACCTAAACGAGCAGCTATTGGATTTACTTTCTGACCCATTGTGTTTTATCCTCTAATTATGCGTTTGCGGTTTCAGCTTTTTCAGCCTGTACACCAATATTGTTCTTACTGTCAACTATCACTGTGATGTGATTGGAGCGCTTGCGTATGCGGTAAGCACGGCCTTGTGGAGCTGGCTGGAAACGCTTAAGCGAGCGGCCTTCATCTACAAAAATCGTTTTCACAAATAGCGCGCTGTCTTCTGCACGTTCACCGTCGTTCTTCTGCTCCCAGTTGTTGATAGCAGAAAGCAACAGTTTCTCAAGTGGGCGAGATGCGTGCTTGTTGCTGAACTTCAATATGTTCAACGCCTTTTCGGCTTCCAAACCACGGATGAGGTCAACCACCAGACGCATTTTGCGTGGGGAGGTTGGGTAGTTGTTCAATTTAGCTATTGCTTCCATGCCTTACTTCTTTTTAGCTTGGTGACCACGGAAGTTACGGGTTGGAGCGAACTCACCCAACTTATGGCCTACCATGTTCTCCGTTACATATACCGGGATAAACTTGTTCCCGTTGTGCACCGCAAACGTATGACCTACGAAATCTGGGCTGATGGTAGAGCGGCGTGACCAAGTCTTGATCACGTTGCGTTTGCCCGCGTCATTCATCACGTCAACTTTGCGGCCCAATTTATGGTCTATATATGGACCTTTTTTAATTGATCTTGCCATAATGCTATTCCGTTATCTTATTTCTTACGTTTGCTTATTATAAACTTTGATGAAGCCTTGGTAGTGCTACGGGTTTTAGCTCCTTTAGAGAACTTACCTGTGCGAGACCTAGGCTGGCCACCTGATGAGCGACCCTCGCCACCACCCATAGGGTGATCCACTGGGTTCATCGCTACACCACGGGTGCGAGGCGTACGGCCAACCCACCTGTGAGCACCTGCCTTACCCATAACCGTTAAGCTATGGTCGGGGTTTGATACTCCGCCGATGGTAGCTAGGCAAGTTTGAAGGATCAAGCGAGTTTCACCTGAAGGCAACTTGATGATAGCATACTTACCGTCCTTAGCATCTAGCTGGGCATAAGTGCCGGCGCTGCGTGCCAATGAACCACCTTTACCAGGCTGCAACTCAACATTGCATATTACAGTACCGAAAGGCACATCGCGAAGGAACATTGCGTGGCCAACTTCTGGCAGCGCTTTGTCTCCACTCATTACCGTAGCGCCAGCTTTCAAGCCTTCTGGAGCTAGAATGTAGCGCTTCTCGCCGTCAGCATAGTGTAGCAATGCTATAAATGCTGTGCGGTTCGGATCGTATTCAATAGATGCAACGATAGCCGGTACATCATGTTTGTTACGTTTAAAGTCAATAATGCGATATTGACGCTTGTGGCCACCACCGATGTAGCGCATGCTACGGCGACCTTGGTTGTTACGACCACCTGATTTCTTGATCGAAGTCATTAGACTCTTCTCAGGAACGTCAGTTGTCAACTCATCATAGGTATTAGCTATCCTGAATCGAGTGCCTGGGGTAACCGGTTTAAATTTCTTCAGTCCCATATCACTTAAATGTTGCTATAAAAGTCAATCGTTTCACCAACAGCCAAGGTTACAATGGCTTTTTTCACTGGGCGTTTGATGCCCTTAACTACGCCACGTTTAGTATTGCGAGATTTGGCTTTACCAGGTATTACCATAGTGTTCACCTCTTTCACGCTTACGCCGTACATAGCTTCTACTGCCTTCTTGATCTCGATCTTGTTGGCATCCTTGTTCACCACAAAGCCGAACCTGTTGAGCTTCTCGCCCAAGTTGGTCATCTTCTCAGTGATGATAGGTTTTATAAGTATATCAACCATTGGTATTGGTATTAAATTACTTTGTAAATACTTCTTCTAAACTCTTCAACGAGCTCACACCCAAAATCAAAACCTGAGCATTCAAAATGTCGTAGGTATTGATGTCGGTAGCTACCGATACTTTGCTTTTCTCCAGGTTGCGGCTGCTCAAGTACAGGTTGTTATCGTTTTGCGATACCAACAACAGGCTCTTCTTGTCCTTAGCACCCAAGTTGCTCAAAATGCGGGCAAACTCTTTCACTTTAGGGGCAGAAAGTTGAATGTCTTCAACAATTACCAAACCGTTGTTTTTGGCTTTCAGGCTCAAAGCACTGTTACGTGCAAGGTCCTTCACCTTCTTGTTCAGCTTGAAGCTGTAGTCACGGGGCTGCGGACCGAAGATACGACCACCACCACGGAATACTGGGCTCTTAATGCTACCGGCACGTGCACCACCAGTACCCTTCTGCTTCTTCAGCTTCTTGGTTGACCCGGCGATTTCGTTACGCTGCTTACTCTTATGTGTACCTTGGCGACCGTTGGCCTGGTGTTGCTTAACGGCAAGATAGATTGCATGCTCGTTAGGTTCGATTCCAAAAATTGATTCTGGAAGCTCAACCTCTTTGCCTGTCTCTTTGCCTTCGATATTGAAAACCTTGATCTTCATGGCTTACTTCTTCTCAATGATTACATAAGAACCATTGTGACCTGGCACTGCGCCTTTGATCAATATCAGGTTCTTATCTGATAATATTTTTACAACTTTAAGGCCTTGCACCTTCACACGGTCGTTGCCCATGCGGCCCGCCATACGGATACCCGGAAGTACACGGCTAGGGAACGATGAAGAACCGATTGAACCCGGGTGACGCTGACGGTTGTGCTGTCCGTGTGTTTGCATACCTACACCGCTAAAGCCGTGACGTTTTACAACACCTTGGAAACCTTTACCTTTCGAAGTGCCAACAACACTTACCTTGTCTCCTTCCTCAAACATCTCCAGAGTAACGCTCTCACCTAGTTCTTTAGAGAACTCGTAGTTGCGGAACTCAACCAACTCAACTTTCGGCGTTGTTTCCGCCTTAGCAAAGTGGCCTTTCAAAGCTGCAGGAGTATTCTTCTCCTTGCGCTCACCGTAGCCTAATTGTACCGCGCTGTATCCGTCAGTCTCCTGGGTGCGAACCTGGGTAACCACGTTAGGGCCGGCTTCAATTACCGTTACGGGAACGATATTGCCTTTCTCGTCGAATATGCTGGTCATTCCGACCTTCTTGCCGATCAATCCTTTCATCGCGCTTATGCTTTAATTTCAACCTCAACACCGCTGGGCAATTCCAGTTTCATCAAGGCATCTATGGTTTTAGAAGTAGAGCTGTAAATATCCATCAAGCGCTTGTAAGTGCATATCTGGAATTGCTCACGCGCTGTCTTATTTACGTGTGGAGACTTTAGTACCGTAAAGATTTTCTTTTCGGTGGGTAGTGGAATTGGGCCGGCAACAACCGCGCCTGACATCCTTACCGTCTTCACAATTTTCTCAGCAGACTTGTCTACCAAATTGTGGTCGTAAGACTTAAGCTTTATTCGAATCCTCTGTGTCATGATAGATATTAATCTTCTATTGATACTTTCTTACCTTTTGCATTCGATATTACCGCCTCGGCAACGTTGTTAGGCGCTGGAGCATAGTGGCTAAACTCCATGATAGCGGTAGCCCTGCCAGATGTAAGGGTACGCAACTGGGTTACATAACCGAACATTTCGCTTAGAGGCACTTTAGCCTTGATGTACTGGGCATTGTTTTTCATTTCCATGCCTTCCATCATACCACGGCGACGGTTCAAGTCACCTACCACGTCACCAGTGTTTTCCTCAGGGGTAACCACTTCAAGTTTCATGATTGGCTCCAACAATTGGGCACCAGCTTTGCGGGCACTCTCGCGGTAGCCGATACGAGCGCAAAGCTCGAATGACAACGCGTCAGAATCCACATCGTGGTAAGAACCATCGAACAAGCGCACTTTCATGGTATCCATTTGGTACCCGGCCAACACGCCTGTGTTCATAGCATCTTTGAAACCTTTCTCTACTGCTGGTACAAATTCGCGAGGAATAGAACCACCAAAGATATCGTTGATGAACTGCAAGCCAGCGGTTTTCTCTTTGATCCACTCTTCATCAGCAGGGCCGATTTCGAATTGGATGTCGGCGAATTTACCACGACCACCAGTTTGTTTCTTATAAGTCTCACGGTGTTTAACCGTTTTGGTAATAGCTTCTTTGTAAGCAACCTGTGGAGCACCTTGGTTAACCTCTACTTTAAACTCACGTTTCAAGCGGTCAACAATGATTTCCAAGTGAAGCTCGCCCATACCGCTGATGATAGTTTGACCAGTTTCCTCGTCGAACCTCACACGGAAGGTAGGATCCTCTTCGGCCAATTTGCCCAAAGACATACCCAACCTATCAGAGTCAGCTTGGGTCTTAGGCTCGATAGCCAGACCGATAACCGGCTCAGGGAAGGTCATGCTCTCAAGAACGATAGGACTCTTCTCGTCGCAAAGGGTATCACCGGTACGTATCTCTTTGAAACCAACAGCGGCACCAATGTCACCAGCTTCGATGCGGTCAATTGGGTTTTGCTTGTTAGAGTGCATCTGTAGGATACGGCTGATACGCTCTTTTTTGTCGCTACGGCTATTCAGTACATACGAACCTGCGTCCAAAGCACCTGAATATACACGGAAGAAAGCTAGACGACCTACAAAAGGATCGGTTGCAATTTTGAAGGCCAAAGCAGCAAACGGCTCTTTAGCATCCGGCCTGCGAAGTTCTTCTTTGTCAGTCTTAGGGTTGATACCAGTTACGGCCTCAACATCCAAAGGTGACGGAAGGAACTTGATAACCGCATCCAACATGGCTTGTACGCCTTTGTTTTTGAAGGCAGAACCACACAACATCGGGATGATGGTCATGTCTATAACAGCCTTACGGATAGCAGCATTAATTTCCTCGTCGCTGATTGAATTCGGATCTTCGAAGTATTTCTCCATCAAAGTATCGTCGTATTCAGCAACAGCCTCGAGCATTTTCTCGCGCCATTCGTCAACCTCGTCAGCCATTTCAGCAGGAACTTCTTCCTCCTTATATGTCATGCCTTGGGTAGCCTCGTCGAAATAGTAAGCCTTACGCTTTACCAAGTCAATGATACCTTTGAAATCATCCTCAGCTCCAATAGGCAACTGAAGTGGAACTGGGTTTGCACCCAACATAACACGTACTTGGCGAACTACTTCTAGGAAGTCGGCACCTGCACGGTCCATTTTATTTACGAAACCGATACGGGGTACTTTGTAACGGTTAGCTTGGCGCCAAACTGTTTCAGATTGCGGCTCAACACCACCAACTGCGCAGAATAGACCTACCATGCCATCCAATACACGCAATGAGCGCTCTACCTCTACGGTAAAGTCAACGTGTCCTGGAGTATCGATCAAATTGATTTTGTACTCTTTAGTATGTGGAAGGGCCTTACCTTGCTCGGTAGGGAATTTCCAGAAAGTGGTAGTAGCAGCAGAAGTAATGGTGATACCACGCTCTTGCTCCTGAATCATCCAGTCCATGGTGGCAGCACCTTCGTGCACCTCACCAATCTTGTGCGTAAGACCTGTGTAGTACAGGATACGCTCGGATGTAGTGGTTTTACCCGCATCAATGTGAGCGGCAATACCTATGTTCCTTGTATATCTTAAATCACGTGCCATTGTCTGGTCTCCTCTGCTATTTAATTAAGCCCTGAAATGTGAGAATGCTTTGTTGGCCTCGGCCATACGGTGCGTGTCCTCTTTCTTCTTCACTGCTGCACCTTCACCTTTGGCGGCGGCAACAATCTCAGAAGCCAGTTTGTCGGCCATTGATTTGCCTTTGCGCAAACGTGAGTATTTAATCAACCACTTGATACCTACAGAAACCTTGCGCTCAGGGCGAACTTCGGTCGGTATTTGGAAGTTGGCACCACCGATACGGCGGCTCTTCACTTCTACACCTGGCATTACGTTGTTCAAGGCTTTTTTCCAAAGGTCAACACCGTTGTCGCCGGTGCTTTTCTCTACTTGCTCAATAGCGTCGTAGAAAATTTTGAAGGCAATACTCTTTTTGCCTTGTAGCATCAAGTCGTTCACGAAACGGGTTACCAAGGTGTCGTTAAACTTTGGATCCGGTTCCAGGAAGCGTTTTTTGGCTGCGGTCTTTCTCATGTTATATTGATACTATCCTGTTTCTTAATTATTTCTTCTTGCCACCTTTAGTAGGAGCTGCAACTTGGCCTGGCTTCGGACGTTTGGTACCGTACTTAGAACGGCTCTGCTTACGGTTGTTTACACCGGAAGTATCCAAAGCGCCACGAACGATGTGGTAACGTACACCTGGCAAATCTTTCACCCTGCCACCGCGGATAAGCACAATTGAGTGCTCTTGAAGGTTGTGGCCTTCGCCGCCGATGTAAGCGATAACTTCGGTTTGGTTGGTCAAACGCACTTTGGCTACTTTACGAAGCGCAGAGTTAGGTTTCTTAGGGGTAGTAGTGTAAACCCTGGTGCATACACCACGTTTTTGTGGGCAAGAATCCAATGCTCTTGACTTGCTAGGGTAATCAATTACCTTCCTTCCGTTTCTTACCAATTGTTGAATAGTAGGCATACTTTACTCGTTCTATTTTTGGAAGGGCAAAGATAGCCTACCTGTTTGTGAAATACAAATCCTTTTTTCATTTTTTTTGCAGCCTTTCAACAGTTAGACGCAAGTATCGTGTATGAAGTATCAAGATTTAAACTTTTGTGCGATAATACTACTGTAAATCAATTGATTTTAAAATCGTTTTTTCACTATAAATATACTTTTATCAAACAAAGAAATTTCAAAAAATATTCGGCACACCCATGTTTATCCACAAACCCACATAGTATGCGTTTGAAACAGTAGCCATATTTTCCGCGTTTTCTGAAAAAAGTTTGGGTATTTTGAGCCTGAAATGACGGATAAAGCCAAAGCCCCCACCCTATCTTTTAATACTTTGCGCGCTACAGCCGCTAAAGCCGGCCTCGACTGGTTTTTATTGGCCCTGATAGGCATGATAGGGCTGGCGTATCTTTTCCCTACTCCAGGCAAGTACGAAGGAGCCATATCGCTGGGCACGGTTACTACCTATGGTGTGTCGCTCATCTTCTTCTTTTATGGCCTTAAGTTGAGCCCTGAAAAGCTACGCGCCGGGTTGATGA
The DNA here is from genome assembly GCA_027483645.1 of Sphingobacteriales bacterium. Lineage (GTDB taxonomy): Bacteria > Bacteroidota > Bacteroidia > Chitinophagales > CAIOSU01 > CAIOSU01. The sequence continues at coordinate 45,478 of JAIXUD010000001.1, read as the reverse complement.
ACTGGCGGCTGCACGTTACCATCCATACCACTACCTTTATCCTCTTCCCTATCCTTTTATACAGTACTCGGTTTTTCTTCCCCGATGCGGATAACAATATGATATGGCTGGGTATCTTCTTTGTGGCTACACTACCCAGTACCGTGTCATCGTCGGTAGTAATGGTATCCATTGCTGGCGGCAACATTCCCGCGGCCATATTCAATGCCAGCATCAGTAGCTTGATAGGCGTTTTCATTACCCCGCTATGGATGGGACTGGTATTAACGACCACCAACGGCAATTATGAACTGGGCGATATAATACTCAAACTCACCCTGCAAGTAGTGGTGCCGGTAACCCTCGGCATCATCTTACACAAACGCCTCGGGGGCTTTGCTGAAAAATACCGGATGAAACTGCGCTACTTCGACCAAATCATCATCCTCCTTATTATATACACTTCCTTTTGCCACTCCTTTGCAGATAATCTATTTGCAGGTTTTAGCGCTACCGATTTGTTCCTACTGGCGGCGGGCATGTTGGGGCTATTCTTTACTGTATATATTATAGTGGGGCTGGTGAGCAAAGTGTTGGGCTTTATTAGGGAAGACCGCATCACCGCACAGTTTTGCGGCAGCAAGAAAAGCCTGGTGCATGGTACGGTAATGAGCAAGGTGCTTTTCCCTGATGGGAATATAACGGGCATTATTCTGTTGCCATTGATGATGTACCACGCACTGCAGTTGTTGGTGTGTAGTGTGATGGCGCAGCGGCTGGCTTTGAAGACCACGGACGACGGACCATTGACCACAGGAAAGTAAGTTACGGGTTACGAGTTATGTTTTTGCTCGCATTGAGTGGTCGGACGACTACTTACCAAAGGGTTGCGAAGCTGCATTCTTGCTTAATACTTGCCCCAAGCAGTCGTCTGCACCACTAAAACGAAACATAGGATACGTCCGATGTTACGTCATTCTGTTATAATGTCAATTATACTTAAAGCGCTCAGCTAATGGCAAAGATTATCCTTGTAACGACGCTTCTGTTGTGCCAACTAATCTCCATTGATTGTATAGGGCAATCAATTAGGATGGATTTAATTATTGATAGCTTATGTTGTAGGAATCCCTTTTCTGTAGATGATAACTACTATATGATAAGGTCATCTCAGCTTTCCATATCAACTTCTAATAAACCTCAATGCGCAATATTTGTTGAATGTTTGGATAAGAAAGATTTCTTGAAAAAGTTAAAAAAAGTAAAGAGCCAGAAATGGTTTATATCAGTAAATCTTGACTCTACTATTGGCGAGGATAAAATGATAGTTAGGGTAATGGTTTTTGGAGTAAATTATAGGAACTATAAAAAATTCGATGTGCTCTATCAAGGTTCAACATATTCCATGCTCTTAAGAAAAAGCCTGGATGGTAGAGATTGGATTGTTGAAAAAGTACTTTACCGCCCGAGGAGATCTATCCATTAATGAAATATGGATTATGGATTATGGATTGTGGCCGAAATTCAAGAGCCTAACCCCAGCGGCCCGAAGGTCCCTCGTGAAAAACTCGGGATGACAGTATTTTGAATTGGTTTAATTGTAAAAACAGCCTCTCTTATCTTTATACCAAACATCCCCTAGCCATAACTGCTAAATTCCCTATACATTCCATCCACCCAAATACCCTAAAAACGCTACCACCCCGCAGTTCCCAATACCCCGCAGATATATTACCTTTGCACTTCTAAATCAAAAATGCCCCGTTGGGAAAACCCCGTAATATTATTCTTTTGGTAGTTGATAGCCTGCGCCACGACTCGGTTAACGGCCAAAATGTCACCTTGCCATACTTCGAGCAGCAGGGCATCCAGTTCCATGAAGCACGTTCAGCCGCCTGCTGGACTTTGCCTGCTACCACCAGCTTATTTACGGGACTAATGCCGCACGAGCATGGTGCTACCGCCCAAACCCGGGGGTTCCACAAACACCTGCCTACCTTAGCCGAAAGGTTGAAGGCAGAAGGATACAACACGTACCAAGCCACATCAAACATAGTAACCACCGATATTTTTGGCTTGGATAGGGGCTTCGATGAGGTTTACCGCGTATGGAAGCATGCCGTGCCCAGGTACCCTAAACTGTTGCACATTGCGCTGCAGTTGGGCAAGCCAAGGGTGCGCAAAACAGTGCTGAGCAAAGATTTTATGTTTCAGCGTATTGCAGAAGACCTCAGCATGGGTATTGCGTGGAGTCAGACTACTTACAATGATAGTTTTGCTTACGTAAGGCAAAAGATAAAAGAGAACGAAGCCAAAGGCGAAAGCTCGTTTTTCTTTATAAACCTGATGGAGGCTCACTTCCCGTACCATGTGAGTGAGAAATTTGCCCTTACCGCACCGGGCCTTTGGGGCAAGGTGCGCGAATGTGTAGGGCTATACCATACCCTGAACCAAACCTTGCTAAAGACGGGTAAAAACCCCGTAAAGCCAGATATTGAAGCCCTACTTAGAGAGCGCCAACGCAAGGGCTGGGCCATGCTGGCGCAGCCCATCAACGATTTTGTGCAGGAAATGCACCAAGACCAAGATAACCTGATTGCCTTTACCAGCGACCACGGCGACAACTTTGGCGACCAAGGCTGGAGTTACCACTTTAGCAACGTAACCGATGGTGGCAACCGCGTGCCGCTTACCTGGTTTGGGCACGACCACCCCACCGCCGACAAAAAGCACCACAGGCTCAGCTCCCGTTTTTTGCACAACGATATATTGCGGGCGGCAGGTATTGCTAGCGAAGAGCCATCAATATTTGAAGAGCGCGCCGACACGCTGCCGCTGCTGCAAAGCTTTTGGTATAATAATGACAACAAAACGCTTGACCAATATAAGTACAACCAACTTTGTTTTATTGAAGGTAAAGACCGCTACGTGTACCGCGACGATATCGCAAAGCGCTTCCGATGGATGCATGCCCCGGTAACAGAAGCTGGCCCGGAAGAGGCCGTGTTTCAAGAAGTGGTGGAAACCGGCTTCGACCCTATAGAAGCATCTGTTGCCGATGCTGAACGCAAAGCTTACCTGCGCAAATGTTTCAGCGAGTTTAGGGTGTTTTCGGATAAGCTGGGTAAAGGTGCTAAATAGGTTACGGGTTATTAGTTATTGGTTGTTGGTACTTCTAATCTACCAAACCCACAATTCTCACCAGTAACTAATAACCAATCCACCAATAACCACCTCGGAACTTTCTATTAGCTAATGCGTTCTTAAAATACGAAGGATTCTGCCACGGAAACCTTACTTTTATACTACCAAAATAGCCTATGAATACCTTACGCCTTACTGTAACTGCAATCTTACTGGGCTTTTTCGCCTTGCAGGCTAATGCCTTGGAGGTGCAAGTTCGCCATTGCCGCTTTTATGCACCCGAGATTGGCCCTTACATAGAAACCGATTTGTTGGTACTGGGCAATAGCATAAAGTATGCCCCCGTAGGCGATGGCAAGTACCGTGGCTCTGTAGAGGTTACCCTTATCTATAAACAGGTGGGCGAGATAAAGGCCTTTGACAAGTACGTGCTAAATAGCGTGGATATTACCGATACTGCCAATATACTAATTGGTATAGTGGATAAAAAGCGCTTTTTGCTTCCTAATGGCAACTATGTGCTGGAGGCTACCTTTAAAGACCTAAACAGTGGCCAAGAGCAAATGCACGCAGAAGATGTGGTGGTTGCTTTTGATTACCAAAAGCTCCAATTGAGCGACATCAGCTTGGTGGATGAATATAGGCCGAGCACTGAAGAGAATGTCTATACAAAGAGCGGCATTTTTATGTCGCCCTATGTGGTGAACTTTTACCACAATGATGTGAACCGCCTGCCATTTTATGCTGAGGTTTACAACCCTGGCGTATTGCCTACCGATGAGGGTTTGCTGGTAACCTATGCCATCTACAAACAGGGCAAAACCAACCCCGAGGATAAGCTCCATTTTATAAAAAAGATTAAAGCAGCAGCGGTTACCCCAGTGTTTGCCGAGTTTGACATCACCAGCCTTACTTCCGGCAATTATGAGCTATTGATAGAGGTGCGCAACCGGAGCAATGAGGTGGTAGCCTCGCGAACGGCCTTCTTCCAGCGCATGAAGTTCTTCGCCTCTTTGCCTCTCGATTCGGTGAGCAAACTAGAAACTGCGGGTACTTTTGCGGAGCTTTTCAGCAAGGAAGAGCTGGAGTACCAACTACAATCTATGATCCCTATAGCCACTGCGGCAGAGGTACCAGCTATGAGAAATGTGATAAAAAGCGGTGATATGGAATTGATGCGCCGCGTTTTCCTTAACTTTTGGTTGGCCCGAAACGATGTGGACCCTGTAAGCGCTTGGACCCTTCATGCCGATTTGATTAAATCTGTGAACAGCACTTTTGGTACCAATAGCCTATATGGTTTCAATACCGATAGGGGCCGCGTGTATTTGCAGTATGGCCCGCCCAACCAGCGCCAAGAGGCTGATAGGGAGCCCGGCACGCTGCCTTATGAAATTTGGCACTATTATGATAAAGTTGAAGCTTCGGGCGTACGCCAGGGCAACGTGAAATTCATTTTTTATTCGCAAGATTTTGTAACCAACCACTACTTGCTACTACATTCCACGGCCGTGAACGAAATACGCAACGAGCAATGGCAGCAGGTGTTGCAAACCAGTTTCAGCGGCGGCCAAGGCCCGATGGACCCTAGCGGCACCCAAGACCATTATGGCGGCCGTAGCAAAGAGCGTTTCGACGAATAACTAATATGGACCGATTATCTTATTGGCTCGTTCTTGGCATTTTGTACCCCTTATCGCGGCTGCCTTTCGGCATGCTGTACTTGTTATCCGATTTCCTATATTATGTAGTGTATTACTTAGCGCGCTACCGGCGCAAGGTGGTGTACAATAACCTCAGCCGTGCCTTCCCCGAGAAAGATGATGAGGAGACAAAAGCGATTGCCAAGAAATTCTACCGAAGCTTTTGTGATATTATAGTGGAGAATGTAAAGTTCCTGACCATTAGCGAATATGAGTTGGAGCTGCGATTCAAAATTACCAATCACGAGTTGGTAGACGCGCTGTATGATGAGCGCCGCAGCGCCATTACCACCCTTGGCCACATGGGCAATTGGGAGATGGCTGGCCTTAATGCCAGCCACACGGTGGGGCACCATTCGCTGGCCATTTACAAGCCGCTTAAGAATAAACACTTCGACGAATTGGCACGGACCATGCGCGCCCGTTTCGGTATGGAACTGGTAGCTCAAAACCGTATGCGGCACCTACTAGGTACGCTGGAGCGGGAAGCCTGCTTGTTCCATTTCATCACCGACCAAACCCCCGGCGGTAAAGCCCCTAGCCACTGGATGACTTTTATGAACCAAGAGGCGCCCATCTACCTCGGTACCGAGCGCGTGGCTAAAATGACCAACCTGCCCGTATTCTATTGCCATATATTAAGGGAGAAAAGGGGCTTCTACACGCTAGAGCTAAAGCCGGTAACCGACGACCCGAGCCTATGCGCACCGAACGAAATAACGGAGCGGCACACGCGCCTGCTAGAGGCCAATATCCGCCAACAACCGGAAAGCTGGCTATGGAGTCACCGCCGGTGGAAACACCGTAGAAGCGAGGTATAGATTAATTCAGCTTGGCTGAAAATACTAGCCAGCTCCTACCCTTCTACGCCTAATTGTAGCTTCTTCTTCTCCAGGTCAACATCCTCCATCCAGTTGGCGTCTTCTTGCTTGGGGGCCAATACGATAGGGTTGCCAAGGTAATCTACGCGCTTCCCTGGGTAAATGTGCATCTCCCACAAGTAGAGAAATAAGGAGTCGCGACAAAGGTTAGGATGTATGAATGGGGCTATTTCCTTTTCGTGAGCTGCAGGCAATAGGCTCCAGTGCAGACCCGGTTTCTCGTGGTGAATACCATGGAAACCATTGTTGAACGCAAAGAAGTTAAGGAACGGCGACACGAAATTGCGAGAGTGATTGTACTCGTGGGTTTCGTCGCAGCCGTCGTGCTGCCAATAGTTGGTGCCCACTATACCCCAAGCAGCGTAAAAGTGCGGGATAAATAGCAGCAACAATGCACTTTGCCAATTAACCAATAGCAACCCAAATTTCACGCCCATAACTACGCCCATTTCCAGCAAATATTGGCGATACCAGTTGGGCCGCTCCTTGCGCATCATGCTGGCAAACACTTGCTCATCCTTCATAATGCCCGGCATCATGATAAAAAAGAAGAACAACTGGTTAAGCAGGTTCCACTTGAAGCGTGCTTTCTGCGTGCGGATGCGGTCTTTATCGGTTTGGGTATGGTTATGGTGGCTAAAGTTGTGCCCCGGCACATAAGCACTCACGCTATGGCCGTAGGTAAAGCTCATAACTACTTGAAAAACCTTATTCCAACCGCGGCTGCGGAAAATGGGGTGGTGGATGGTATTGTGCACAGTAACCGCGCAAAAGAACGACCATACGCTCAAAAACATTACAATCGGCACTCGCCAGTACCAAGCCTCAGGCAAATAAATCCACGCCAAAATGGTTGCGGCAAAGTAGATAAACACAAATGCCAGCGTGCGCTGGTCGGCTTTATATCTTAATGTAGGTAGCATGTTAAGGTAAAGGTAAGGGAAAATGAATAAAATGTTTATCTGCTACAGAAAAACCAAACGTTCATATAATCCACCAATCCCCTCACTTTTCCGTAATTTTGCCCCTAACGTATCCACGAGTAACGGATTTTATTTACTTTCACCATACTTGCCACAGGATACTAATGGAGCAACAGGGACAGTCGCCAAGCGCACGGGCGTTTAAGAGATTCATTCGCAACCGGTCAGCCATGATAGGCATGGCCATAGCTATGGTGTCGGTTATCGTCGCCCTGTTGGGTTATCTTATCACACCCGATTCTACCCCCTTCGCCAACGAACAGATTTTACCTATCAACTATAAGGCTCCTGGCTTTACCATTGAAATGCTGAAGCTTCGCAAAAACCGCGAAGTGCCAGAAACTGGGTTCTTTACCCAAATGCTTTATGGCGAACCCAATGCATACCAACTGCTGCCAGTTAACAGCTCTCGCATTGAAGGTGACACTATCTACGTTGAAACCTTTGCTGGTGCTACCGACCGCTCCAAACCGGAAAAGTACCACTTGGCCGATGTGGCTTTCGCCATCGATGAAACCAACCCCGACATAAAGCGCGATGGCGAAACGATTTACTATAACAACTTAGCAGGCCAGCAGCAAACTATCGCCCTGGCCGATTTACAGCAGCAAGTAAAGGAAAACAACTTCGAGGCGCACACCTATCACCTAGGTACCGATAAATACGGCCGTGACATATTGAGCCAGTTGATGATAGGCACCCGTGTATCGCTGATGGTAGGGTTGATGGCCATGGTTATATCCGTATTGCTAGGGGTAGTACTGGGAGCTATGGCCGGCTACTTCGGTGGCTGGGTGAACGATATAATAATGTACTTAGTAAACGTAATTTGGGCCATCCCCACCGTGCTCTTGGTATTTGCCATCGCTATTGCCTTTGAAGACAGGGGCTTGTGGCAGGTGTTCTTCGCCATTGGCGTAACCATGTGGGTGGAAGTCGCCCGTATTGTGCGCGGCCAAGTGATAAGCGTAAGGGAGATGCAGTACGTAGAGGCCGCCCGTAGTTTGGGATTTTCGCAAGCCCGTACCATATTTAAGCATATCCTGCCGAACATTACTGGCCCCATAATCGTACAAGCAGCAGCAAACTTTGCCACTGCTATACTTATTGAGGCGGGTTTAAGCTATCTTGGGTTAGGTGCAAAAACGGAAGTGCCTACTTGGGGCCGTATGTTGAGCGATAATTATGGCTATATTATTAGTGGCAACAATTCGTTCCTTGCTCTATCGCCTGGCATAGCTATTATGCTTTTAGTATTGGCATTCAACTTGTTAGGTAATGGCTTACGTGACGCGTTTGACGTAAAAACTAGCTTGCAAGGAAATCGGTAAATAGTAGTATATTTAAGGAGGTTGCACGAACCATATGGAGTTGATGAGAGAGACCCCAGATAATATAGTAGATGATAAAGTAGCGCACCTAGAGCGGCTGCTAACTGTTAAGCAATTACAGATCAACTCGCTATTGGAGGTATCTCAAGCAATCAACAACAACTTCTCTACCTCTGCGCTTTTCCGCATTTATGAGTTCATCCTTCGTGCTCAAATGGGCATACAGCGCTTGCTGGTATTTATCAAAAACGATAAGTGGGATTGCGTTTGCAACTCGGGCATCAGCGACCTGTACCGAGAGATTAATGTAGATGTTGATTTACAATCGTTCCGTAATATTGCTACCATCAATGTTGCCCGCAACGAAAAATTGAAGGAGTTTGACGTTATCATCCCCGTGCACCATAAGGATACCGCCTTGGCATATGTGCTTATTGGCGATTTGAAAACGGACGACAATGACTCGATAGAAGAGAAGCTGAAGTTTATACAAACCATTACCAACATTGTAATAGTGGCGGTAGAGAACAAGAAGCTCTTTAACAACCAGATACAGCAGGAAGTGATGCGCAAGGAGCTGGAGTTTGCAGCAAAAATGCAAAGCATGCTGATACCTAGCGACCTACCTAATAACGAAAAGGTGGAAATGGCTTCGGTATACCTACCCCACCACGATATCGGCGGTGATTATTACGATTGCTTGGAGTTATCGGAAACTGAAATGCTGTTCTGTATTGGCGATATATCGGGTAAGGGTATAGCCGCAGCATTGCTGATGGCCAACTTCCAAGCGAACTTGCGCGCAGAGATGAACAAGCTGGAAGACTTGGCGGAGTTTACCCAATACTTGAACGTAAAGGTGAACCAGATAACCAAGGGTGAGAAATTCATCACACTATTCCTTGGGGTATATAATAGCGAAACCCGCGTGCTGCGCTATGTAAATGCTGGCCACAACCCACCATTGCTGTTGAAAGATGGCACCATAAGCGAACTGGACAAAGGCTGTACGCTCCTAGGTATGTTTGAAGAATTGCCAGTAATAAGGGTCGGCAAAGAGAAAATACCAGAAGGCGCGGTACTCATCAATTATACTGATGGCCTAATCGACTTCGAAAATGGCACCGGTGAATACTTCTCACAGGAGCGATTAGAGAGCTTCTTGATTAATAACGGCAACCTCCAAATGGACGACTTCAACAAAAAGCTCCTTAAATACGTAAGCGACTTTAAAGGCGAAGGCTTGTTTATTGATGATATTACGATATTGAGTATAAGGTTTTTTTAAACCACTACCCTATTCTTTTCCTTGAGAAAGGTTGGCTAAAATGTTTTCAATCTGCTTCTCTAAAATTGGTAAGTGGGAAGTTACTATAGCCCATACGATGCTAACGTCAACTCCAAAGTATTCATGAACGATGCGGTTGCGCATACCCTTAATCCTTTTCCAATCAACATTTGTATAGCTGCTTTTTAATGGATCAGATAATTTAGTTACTGCCTCTCCAACAATTTCAATGTTTCTTACTACAGCGTCTATAGTCTTTTCATCAGCGATGAAATGCTTGAATTCATACCCCGCTGTATAACGATTGACTTTTCTAATCGCCTCCAAAATATCTTCTAACAAGATATCATCATCGCGCCTAGACATATACTAAATCCCCTTGAATCCTTGAAAACAGCTTTGGCTTAATTGCCTGCCGTGACACTAAATCTACCTTACTTTGTAAAATATCTTCCAACTCATCGGCCAAGTCAATAAACTCTAGGCCCATTTGCCCTTCATAGTCAATCATAATGTCGATGTCGCTAGTGATGGTGGCCTCTCCTCTTGATGCAGAACCAAAAATGCCCATTTCCTTCAAATGGTATTTCTGAAAGAGCGCTGCCCGGTGTTGAGATAAAACTGATTTTATTTCGGAAAGGGTTTTCATACAAAGTAAATATACACAATTCAACCAAAATCAATTCGACAAACGCCCTTACTCCGCCACCGCAATCGTTGCAATACTCACCTTTACACCCGGAATAGTAAGCAGCTTTTGTGCGCAGGCTTCCAGCGTAGCACCTGTGGTTATCACATCATCTACTAGCAAAATGTGCTTGCCTTGGTAATGTTCGGGCTTGTGAACCTCGAAAACATCCTTCACGTTCAGCCAGCGTTCTTCGCGGGTTTTCTTGGTTTGGGTTTGCGTATGGGTAGCGCGGCGTAATAAGTTGGCGTTGTTTTCGATGCCCATACTGTTCGCAATGCCTTCACCAAAGCAGGCGCTCTGGTTGAAGCCCCGCGATAGCTGTTTGCGCCAATGCAATGGCACCGATGCCACTACATCAACATCTTTAAACTCCTCGCTCTTTAATAATTGTTTGCCCATCATTTCGCCTAAGTAGATGCCTACATCCTCCCGCCCACGGTACTTAAGCTCATGCACTAGTTGTTGCACTTTATTGCCTTTTTGGAAGTGCAGTAGCGAGGTGGCTGCATGCACATCCACCCGGCCCCAAAAGCGCTTGGCTACCATGTTGTCGGGTATGGTATGGAAGTCAGTAAAAGGCATATCGTGATGGCAGGTGAGGCAGATAAGGCGCTCACCCTTTACCAGATGCTCGCCGCAAGCACAGCACAGCGCCGGAAAGAACAAACCCACAAAATCGTGCAGATATTCTTTTACGCCTTTCCCAAAAGTGTGCAGTGATTGGGTGTTCATGAGTTAAATATACGGGGAATTTGCTGGTGTTGTGTAGGGGTCGTTGCCTACACAACGGCCGTCATTGCGAAGGCCTAGATAATTTTCCAAATACCGCTACCTTTCAATGGCCTGCGGCAATCCCCTAACGATGGGAAGTGAATTGCAATCAACCGCTAATCTAAAAGTATTATGTATTGGGTTCAATGGTGATCACAAACTAATCTCTGTAGCAGGGGGATTGCCGCGTCACTCCATTCTCGCGAAAAGCTCGAAAGTCGCTCCTCGCAATGACGTACGTTTTTAGGTCTTAGATATACCCTACTCCACCGTAACCGACTTCGCCAAGTTCCTTGGCTGATCCACATTGCAATTGCGAAGAACCGCAATATGGTATGCTAATAACTGCAACGGGATGGATGAAAGCAGCGGGGTAAGCGCCTCTTCGGTAGCCGGTATCTCAATGGTGAACTCGGCGATGTTCTTAATCACTTCGTCGCCTTCGGTTACTATAGCTATCACGCGGCCTTTGCGGGCTTTTACCTCCTGTATGTTGCTGATGATTTTGTCGTAGGCGCTCATGTTGGTAGCCAATACCACCACTGGCATCTCTTCATCAATCAGGGCAATTGGGCCGTGCTTCATTTCGGCGGCTGGGTAGCCTTCGGCGTGAATGTAGCTTATCTCTTTCAATTTCAAAGCACCTTCCAGCGCAACGGGGAAGTTGTAGCCTCGGCCTAAGTAAAGGAAGTGGCGAACGTCTTTAAACGTTTCGGCAATCTCCCTAATTTGGGTGTCCGATTTCAGTACTTGCGCTATCTTATCTGGTATCAAGCTTAGCTCCTGCACCAATTCGCGGTAGCGGGTCTCAGGTATGGTGCCTTTTTGGTGCGCCAATGCCATAGAAATCAACGTCAACACCGTAACCTGTGCGGTAAAGGCTTTGGTAGATGCCACACCTATTTCAGGGCCGGCATGAGTATACACCCCAGCATGCGTTAGACGCGGGATGGATGAACCCACCACGTTGCAAATGGCCAAGATGGTAGCGCCTTTGGCTTTAGCAAGCTCCAAGGCTGCAAGGGTATCGGCAGTTTCGCCGCTTTGCGATATGGCAATTACCACATCCTTCTCGGTAATAATCGGGTTACGGTAACGGAACTCTGATGCGTACTGCACCTCCACGTTTATCCTCGCCAAATCTTCAAGCAAGTATTCGCCCACCAAACCGGCATGCCAGCTAGTGCCGCAGGCCACAATAATGATGCGGTCGGCATTTACTAGTTTTTGGAAGTAATCCTTAATGCCACCCAGTACCACTTGGCCCTGCTTTACGTTCAACCTGCCGCGCATGCTATCGCGCACGCTGTTGGGCTGCTCATAAATCTCCTTGAGCATAAAGTGGTCGTAGCCGCCTTTCTCCAGCATCTCAATCTGTATCTCCAGTTCTTGAATGCTGTAAGGTTTTTCTACGTTCTGTATGGTCTTGATGTGCAGCTCCCCAGTGCGGGTAACTATGGCAATCTCCTCATCGTTCAGGTATACCACGTTTTTGGTATGCTCAACAATAGGCGTAGCATCCGAAGCGATAAAGAACTCGTTGTTTCCGATGCCTATAACCAGGGGGCTACCTTTGCGTGCGGCTATCAACTGATCAGGATTGTTCTTTTCCATCAGCACAATGGCATAAGCACCTACCACTTGGTTTAGCGCCAATCGCACCGATTCGAGCAGATCCAAGCCATCTTGTTTTTGGATGTAGTCTATCAAGTTCACCAAAACCTCAGTATCCGTCTCGGAGTGGAAATGATAGCCACGTTGTATCAATCCTTCTTTCAAAGGTGCGTAATTCTCGATGATACCGTTGTGTATGAGCGTAATATTCCCTGACTCTGATAAGTGCGGGTGGGCATTGATATCATTCGGCTCGCCGTGGGTAGCCCAGCGGGTATGGCCGATGCCTATGGTACCGCTGGTATCTTTCCCTTCAATAAAATGTTCTAGGTCGCTTACCTTACCGGCACGCTTAAATATATTCATGGTGCCGTTAAGCAATGCAATACCGGCACTATCGTAACCGCGGTATTCCAAGCGCTTAAGGCCGTTTATAAGTATGGTGTGTGCTTGCCTATGGCCAATGTATCCTACTATTCCACACATAGCTTAATCTATTTTCGTGTAGGTTAATCTAAGTTTCAATGGGTGTTGGGTATTGTTGCCCCCACCCAATACTACACGGTTAGCTTGTGTAGCCGTCGGGAAAGGTAATAAATTCAACCCAAACTGCTCTCCGGTATTCATTACTTGTTGCAGGTAGTTCGGTATATTCAGTTTATACACATTAAGCCCGTTTTCTTGCTTCCAAGCGCCACCGGCAAAATCAATACCGAAGTCTAGCTCTGGGATAAAATCTTCTATGCCGCTTTCTAGTAGCTGGGTGAAGATTAGCTGTCGAGGGGCACTGAAGGTAGCGGTATCGCTGTTAATAGCTGTAAAAACCAGTTCCGCTTTATTGATGGAGATGCCCTTCAAGCTATCTATATGTGGCACCAAAATCCTTACACTGGTGCCGCCCATAGGCTGTATATACAAAGTTTGGTTATTGTTACCTGCTTCGTCAATAGCAGTTTGCACGGCAGTACCATCATGCTTTTGGCGGAAATAGTTAACCGAGCCCGAGTTGGTATTAATCAAAAAGTCGAAGCTCAATCCGTTGTTGTAGTAAACGGTAAGCTTGCTATTAGCATTAAATAGGTTGAAATACACCAAGCTTGTACCTGGCACGGTAGTATCGGGTGCCAAGTATAGGCCATTGAAGAATGCTTTAAAAGCAGCATCGCTGGCAAGGTTGTTCAGGCCAGAGTTGGCTAAAATGTCATTACCCAAGGCATCATCCAACCTCACGCGTAGGCCCGCCTTATACTTTACGCTGTCGTTTATCACCAAGCTATCGGTGCTGGGCACAAAGTTGTTGATAGTAGCCAAAGGGGTAGCCGCAGTCTGAAACCTGTTGAACTGGTAGTAAGAGGTGTCTTTAAAAAACTGCTCGGTTACACGGTATATCTCCAGCTTTTGCGGGGTAGCTAGGTTGCCATAACCGATAGAATCGTTGTACAATAAGGTAAGCACTACCGAGTCGAGGGTGAGGTTATCACCAAAATCGATATTGCTCCTATCGGTTGAAAACTGGAAGAATATGCCACCATAGCTTTTGCCAAAAATAGGGTCATCCATAGCGCCCCATATATTGGTAGCCAGCTCATCAGCCCTTACGGAATCGTCTCTCACCACTTCCGCATACACGGTAAGTGTATCGGTAAAGCTTAAGCCAAGTTGGTCGTCAGGCAATAGGCCCTCATCTCCCAAAGTCGGTTTTTCACAAGCACAAAAAAGAATAAGCCCTAATGAAAAAAGGGCAAGGGTTTTAACGTAGGCAGTCATCCGTCGCAAATAGGAGTAAATTATTCGTTCAATAGCATTTTATAGAAAGAATCGTAGGCGGCAGGTATCTGTTCCTCCTCTTGGTAGTCCAGCACGGGCTTGCCATTTTGGTTAATCAGGTCTTGTACAGCAGCCGGCACTACGGCACTTGCTTTAATAACAGCATCGGCAAACGATACGCCACCAAGGCTCAAGCTAGTGTTGTCACCTTTCTCAAACAGCTCGAAGTTTACGCCGCCCGATGCTTTTTTTGAAAAGGCTTCTGGCAAGGTTTCCTCAAAACTGTTCTCGTAAACGGAATAAACCACCTTCGTATTTTGGAACACGGGGTCGTTCTTGTAATTATTTTTCAGGTAGTACGGTATCAAACTGGTCATCCAACCGTGGCAATGGATGATATGCGGCGGCCAGCCAAACTTGCGAACCGTTTCTATCACTCCTTTGCAGAAGAAAATCATTCGTTCGGTATTGTCTTGGTAAAACCCTTCGGTTTCGTCGCTGAATACTGATTTGCGTTTAAAGAAATCCTCGTTATCCAAAAAATACACCTGCATGCGGGCACCAGGCAAAGAAGCTACTTTTATCAATAATGGGTAATCCTCATCAGCCACGCTTATATTGATACCAGAAAGGCGCACAACCTCGTGCAGGCGATGCCTACGCTCATTGATGCTACCAAACCTAGGCATAAGGACCCTTATCTCCAAGCCATGCTCCTGCACATATTGTGGGTAGCTACCCACCACTTTAGCAACCTCAGTTTGGATCAGGTAAGGCTCCATTTCCTGTGTAACAATAAGCACTCTCTTTTTTTCCATGATCCCTAAAAACTTAGTGAGACGAAATTAATTTCAGGCAAGATGCCTACTTTTGAACCGCAAAGATACAAAAATTTACCCAAATTATTGATATTCAAAACCATGATAAGGGGCATTTGAAGCTGGCTTGAAGTATTATTTGTACTTTCAAATGGCATATTAACCCCTGTAACATAAAGCGTTATCCTCTTGATTGTAATTAAAACCATTGCCGAAACACAGCAATACATCGCCCACGAGAAGGCGGCTGGTAAATCCATTGGGTTTGTGCCTACCATGGGTGCTTTGCACGCAGGTCACCTAGCCCTAGTTGCCCGCGCTAAGCAGAGCTGCGATGTAGTGGTGGTAAGTATTTTTGTTAACCCTACCCAGTTTACAGATGCCAGCGACTTGGCCAAATACCCAGTAACCCTTGAAGCGGATATGGAAAAACTTGAGGCCTCGGGCGTGGATGTACTCTTCCTACCATCGGTAGTGGAGATGTACCCAAACGAGGCTAGCAAACATACCGACTACGACCTTGGCTACTTAGACACGGTTTTGGAAGCCGCCGCAAGGCCTGGCCACTTTAAAGGTGTAGCGCTGATAGTGGGTAAATTGCTAGATGCCGTGCAGCCGAACCAGCTATTTATGGGTCAAAAGGACTTCCAACAATTGCAGGTGGTGCGCAAGTTGATTAAGGACCATAACATACCTACTGAACTGGTTTCGTGCCCCATAGTGCGCGAGGCTGATGGGTTGGCCATGAGTAGCCGCAACGTGCGCCTGCATGGGGAGCACCGCGAAGTAGCTACCGAATTGAGCAAAGCCCTCTATCAATTGAAGGAAGATGTGGGCAGCAAACCGCTCGCCGAGGCCAAGGCCGTTGCACTGGCGCATCTGAACTCGCATCCGCTCATTGATGTTGTGTATCTCGAAACCGTGAACGGGCACACTTTGGTGCCCGTAACCGACCTAGCAGAAGCCCCCGAAGTGGCCGCATTATTGGCTGCGCGTGTTGGCGGGGTGCATTTGTTGGACAATATCATACTAAAACCCTAATTTTGCAGCGCCATGCAGATTCAGGTACTGAAATCGAAAATACACCGGGTACGCGTTACCCAAGCCGAGTTGGATTACGTAGGCAGCATTACCATCGATGAAGATTTGATGGATGCTGCCAATATGATCGAGTTTGAGAAGGTGCAGATTGTAAACGTGAACAATGGTGAGCGTTTCGAGACCTACATCATTAAAGGTGAGCGCGCCAGTGGCGTTATCTGCCTCAATGGCCCCGCAGCCCGCAGGGTACAAGTGAATGATTTGATTATCATTATTACCTACTGCACACTTCCATTTGAAGAGGCTAAAAAGCACAAGCCTATCACTATTTTCCCCGTAGATAACCGCATCTAACCCCCTTCTTTTTGTTTTGAAAGACAAAATCATCCAAGGCTTAAAGTTTAGTGTATTTTTAGCCATAGGGATAGGTGCCGTATACTACTTTTACGTAAATATGGAGCCGAAGGATAGGGAAAATGCTATCAACTCCATGAAAAATGCCAACTATTTTTGGTTGGGCCTTTCGCTGGTTATCGGCAGTTTTGCTCAGGTAAGCCGTGCCATTCGCTGGCAAATGCTTATTAAGCCGCTGGGCTTTCGCCCAGGTTTTTTAAATACCCTTTTTGCCGTAATGATTTCGTATTTCGCCAACCTGTTGTTTCCTAGGTTGGGGGAAGTGACACGCTGTGCAGTGCTCACCCGGTACGAAAAAGTACCCATGCAACACCTTATAGGTACGGTGATTACTGAAAGGATATTGGACTTGATAGCGCTAGCGCTTATACTACTACTCGGTTTTGTTATGGAGTTCGATAAAATCCTCGAATACTTCAATAATGGGTTTCAAGAAGTTAATGCTACTGCGGTAGTAGAACAGAAAAGCTTTTTTGCCCGCAACTTCATACTTATTACCCTAGGCATTGGTGCTGCTACCTTAACCCTTACTTTTTTGGCTTTCCGTAAAGCTATTATGAAGCTGCGTTTTTATCACAAAGTGCGCGATGCGGCTAAAGGTATGCTCGATGGGGTAAAATCGGTGAGGCATGTCGATAAGATTGGCTGGATGGTGTTTCACTCCATTTTTATCTGGATTTGCTACTACATGATGATGTATGTATGCATCTACAGCATTCCAGAGACCTCAGAGTTGTCTTTCGGCGCAGTCATCACAGCCTTTGTAATCGGCTCGGTAGCCATGATTATTTCTCCGGGAGGCATTGGTTTATACCCTGTTTTTGTAGCGGGAGCCCTTATGCTATATGGCGTTGACAAAGCGTTTGGCTCCTCTTTCGGTATGTTGGTATGGGGCACACAAACCATTTCGATAGTGGTATTTGGGTCACTTTCATTTATCTTGCTGCCTATACTTAACCGCACTACCGGCAAAAGCGATGTTCAACCCAACAGTACTAAAAGCTAAAATTGTTTCTCTCGAAGCATTGCAGCACAAAGCGGCCATATGGCGGTTTAAGGGTAAGCGCATTGTATTTACCAACGGATGTTTCGATTTGCTGCATCGCGGGCACCTGCACACCCTAAGCGCTGCCCGAGAGTTGGGCGATGTACTGGTAATTGGCCTAAATAACGATGCCAGCGTACAGCGCCTAAAAGGCCCAACCCGACCGATACAAGACGAAACCACCCGCGCCGAAGTACTGGCCGCGCTGTTGTTGGTAGATGCCGTAGTATTGTTTGATGAAGACACTCCCCTGGAATTGATAAAAACCCTCACCCCCGATGTACTCGTAAAGGGCGGCGACTATGTACCCGAAACCATCGTAGGCTATGATTGGGTAACCCAGCACGGCGGCAAGGTGGAGATAGTGCCATTATTAGATGGGCATAGCACTACGGGGACTGTGGGGCGGATGGAATAGTATTTAATCTATGATGTAAATACGATGTTTTTCCAAGGTAGAAGCCACTCGTTTAAACTTGGGTAGCAGTATTAAAATATTTTCTAGCTCTAACCTTACTACATCAAACACCACTATAGTTATGTTGTGTTTATGCATATTTTGTTGATGCTGTAGGTTTTTGTCAATAGTAAGAAAAACCTCGAAATCGTAGAGAATAGCGGTTTCAAGCAATTTGCCATTCTTAAGTCCACTCCATCCCATAAACGTAACAGTATAGGTATCAAACTCGGTTAAACTAGCCCGAATTCCTTGAGGAACACATTCGTCAAGCAGCAGCTTTATCATTGGACGATATCAGTAGTTGCTGTGCAAGATTTAAAAGGCTAACAACCTGCGAATGCTTTACGGCTGGGAAATCACTAAAGAAAGCATCAAGTGTTTTTCCGCTTTCCATATAGTCGAATAAGGCTTTGATAGGCACTCTAGTGCCTTTGAACACGGGCCTACCACTCAAAACCTCAGGGTCAATATTTACAATATCTTTCAGCATAATTACAAATATACACATCTGTTATGTTGCTACAAAACCTTGAACAAAGCCTCCAGCCGATGCACTTGTAAAGGAACCTTAGTGCTAGTCAATACCGAAAAGCAAATTTGAATAGCAAATAACTTTATTCCTCCCCGCATTTCTCCTTCCTCTCCCAAAATCCGTATTTTGCACATTACAATTTGAAGCAAGTCTTGTGTCTTAAATCTTGTGTCTAGAAGAAATGTTCGCCATCATCGACATAGAAACCACGGGCGGCAATAGCCGCAACGATCGGATAACCGAGATAGCCATATTTGTGCACAATGGCGAAAAGGTGGTGGCAGAGTATGATACCCTCATCAATCCCGAGTGTAAAATACCCTATTACATCTCTGAGCTTACCGGCATCTACGACCATATGGTGGCCAATGCGCCCAAGTTTTACCAAGTGGCGAAGAAGATAGTGGAGCTTACAGAAGGCTGCACCTTTGTGGCGCACAATGCCAAGTTCGACTACCACTTCATCCGCAACGAGTTTAAGAGCCTAGGTTTTGAGTACGATAGAACTACCCTATGCACCGTACAGCTTAGCCGCAAATTGTTGCCCGGCCATGCCTCTTATAGCCTTGGCAAGCTTACCAAAGAGCTGGGCATAGAGCTCAATATGCGCCACCGCGCCGGCGGCGATGCCGCAGCAACAGTGAAGCTATTCGAAATGCTATTGGAAAAAGATGGCAACGGATTCCGCAAGCTGCGGGGCAGCAAGGCCGCACCCATCAAGCGCGAATGGGAGCAACACCCGCTACGCAGTGTGGTGGATGAACTGCCAGAGAAATGTGGCGTGTACTACTTCTACAACAAAGAGGGCGACTTGGTATATGTGGGCAAAAGCAACAACATCCGCAGCCGGGTGCTTACACATTTGGCCAACTTCACTACCCAGAAATCGGTAGTGATGCGCGATGCCGTGGCCACTATTAAATACGAGCTTACCGGCAGCGAGCTGGTAGCCCTGCTGCTTGAAAGCGCCCAAATAAAAAAGCACCAACCCGTTTTCAATGCCGCGCAACGGCGCGCCAACTATGAGTTTGGCCTATATGCCTCGCTAGAGCTGGATGGTTACATCCGCCTGCGGGTAGAGAAAAACGGCAAGCACACTCCGCTTACCACCTTCACTACTCGTGAAGAGGGCAAGACCTTTATGGAGCGATTGGTGGAGGAGTTTCAGCTTTGCCCGAAGCTGACCGCCCTGCAAACTGGCAGTGGGCCTTGCTTTAACCATGGCATACACCAGTGCCACGGGGCTTGCTTAAACCTAGAAGCCCCCGAAAATTACAACCAACGCATCAACACCGCCCTGCGCCTAGTGCGCTACGAGCACGACAACTTTATAGTAATTGACCATGGCCGCTATACCGACGAGCGCTCGGTGGTATTTATTGAAGGGGGCCGCTACGTGGGCTTTGGCTTTGTGCCACAAATAAAGATTCGAGATGGGGTAGAGCACCTAAAAAGCTGCATCAGCCCACAGAACGACAATCGTAACGTGCAAACCATCATCAAGGGCTACCTCGAGCGCAACCCCGTGGAAAAACTGATACCGCTATGAGGAACGGGCCAAAACCTCATAACAAGCTCGGCATCTACAGCAACCTTATCTTCTTCGCAAGCTTTGGCATTTGGATATTGGCAGTATGGCTAGCTGCAACCCAAACAGCTACCCCAGCAGCATTCGAAGCGTCCTATAAGTGGATCGTCAACCTTAGCGTAATACCCTTTGGTATTGGTGCGCTCATGGGTTTACAAGCGCTCTACCAGCCTGGGCACAACCCTATGTTTCCGTTTATGGGCTTCGCGCTCAATGGCATTATGGTTTTTAGGGTGGTGTATAACTGGCTAGGTTGGGCTTTTGGGTGGTAAATATCGCTTAGCCTAACTCCTCCATAAGTGGAGGTATAAATTGTATATTTACCCCAGCATGGCACCACCCTACCCTACAAACAAGAAAGCGAGCTTCGCAGCCTATTTGGGCAAGGTGTATCAGTACCGCCAAATGGTGCGTACCCTGGCCCGTAGAGACCTTAAGAAACAATACGCCCAAACTTTCCTCGGTATTTTATGGTCGGCCATACAGCCTGCTTTGGGGTTGATAGTGTTCACCTTTTTCTTCGTATACGTTTTTAAAATTGATACTGGTGGTGTGCCCTATCCTTTAATCGCACTGGCGGGCATCTTGCCATGGTTTTACTTTCTGCACGTAGCCTCAGCAGCGGGCAATTCGTTGGTGGATAATCAAGACCTCATCAAGCGGCTATATTTCCCTAGGTTGATATTGCCCCTTTCCAAGTCCATCACCGCACTGGTGGATGTGGGCATCGGCATGGTGCTGTATACCCTATTGGCGGTATATTACGGGCATGCACCAGGTTTAAGCATCTTTTTATTCCCCGTTTTTCTAGGTATGCTGGTTGTTTTGGGGCTTACGGTGGGTATTTGGTTAGCAGCGCTTACCATACGCTTCCGCGACTTGCAAAATGTGGTGCCCTACCTGCTCAACCTTGGCATTTGGGCTACTCCTGTTTTTTATCCTGCAGCCGTTGTGCCGCAACAAATACAGCCCTTCTTGTACTGGAACCCGATGGCGGGCATTATCGAAGGGTTTCGGTATTGTTTGCTTGGTGTGCCGGCGTGGGATATAGCCTACCTATACCCATGGCCATTTATAATGATTGCATTTGTGGGCGGTCTTTTGTATTTTAGGAGAACGGAAACCATTGTTTCAGATTACCTGTAGTACTGACTAATGTCATTGATTGCGAGCATTTTGTTGGCTATCATTACACTGTATCATTTTCATCAGCAAAAACAACAACCGATATATGGGCTTTCTAAGTAAGCTATTCGGAGGCGGTACAGCTACCGCCGAGAAAGAACCAGCCAAAGCAGCGGCACCTGCTCCCAAGCCATTGCCTAAGTTGGGACAGGACCCAACCAAGTTCCGCCAGATATTCCGCGACCCGGAGCACCAAAAGCAGTTTGAGCAAGATGGGTACGTAATTGTGCCATTCTTGGAGCCAGAAGCGATACAGGCATTACTGGACTTCAAAAACGGCACCCGCCCAGACAACCGCTTCAATACCAATGCGGAGGATGCCACATACCACTTCACGTTCCTCGATACCAATATCCCTTACAAAAAAGAGGTGTTCAATACGGTGATGCAATTCTTCCAACCTGCCATTGATAAGTGGATGATTGATTACAAACCCTTGATTGTAAATTTTGTATTGAAAGATGCCGGCTATGGCGAAGTACCGGTGCACCAAAACTGGAACTTTGTTGATGAGGAGAAATTCCGCTCGTTCAGCGTTTGGGTACCATTGATGGATACCAATGCACATAATGGTACGCTGCAAATCATCCCCGGCACGCACTCACAAAACTTTCACTATGCTTTACGCAGCCCTTGGATTCCTTGGTATTTCAAAGATTTCTCAGATTTTGTAATTAAGGAGTATCACCGCCCGCTAGAGGTAAAGGCAGGCTACGCCGTTATTTTCGACGATAGCCTCATCCACTATTCAAGCCCTAACAACAGCGACCAACAGCGCATTGTTATCCAGAACATTATCATCCCTTCCGAAACCGAAGCGGTCCACTATTATGTAGACCCGGCCCGCCCCGAAGTGTTGCAAACCATGGTGGTGGATAAGGAGTTCTATTTGGATTACGACATGCGCGCAACCCCCAAAGGCTATCAATCGGTAACCGAAGAACCGTATGTTGATCGTACAGTAGATAAGGATACGTTTGTTGGTATGATTAAGGCAAAAGGTATCGACAAAAAAATATTGTAGTAAGTAATGGCAAAGGTGGTGAACGATATTGATGCGGTAGAGCGCTATTACGACGAGTGGACCGGCCGTTATCTGGAGGTTTATGGCGACATGATTCAAGCTTTCCGCAGTGCGGATGACAAAGATACCCTTAGCCGCATAGCCAATAGTATCGGTTTTAAGCCTGGCGAGCATGTACTGGATGCTGGTTGTGGCGTAGGCGGTCCTGCAAGGTTTTTTGCAAAGCAGCACAACGTTACCCTCGAAGGGCTCACCTTGTCGCAAGTACAGGTGGATACGGCCAAGGAAAAGAATATAGCTGCCGGATTAGATGACAAAATCAACATCCGTAAAGGGGATTTCCACCTGCTTACCGGGCATTTCCATCGAGAGCGGTTCGATAAAGTACTCTTCTTAGAGTCGCTAGGCCATTCCAAAAATCCCGAAGAGGTGCTCAAAGGTGCTTTTGAGGTATTAAAACCAGGTGGCCATGTCTACATTAAAGACTTCTACGCCAAGGAAAGCGACGACCCCGAGTACCAAGCCTACATCGACCGCTTGGTGAACAACATAAATGTAGCATACAGTTACAATACCCTTGACCTAAACGTGGTATTGAAGGCTATGCGCAGGGCAGGCTTTGAGGTGGAATACATACGCCCCGTACCCATTGAGCACGATGTGCAGGTTCGCACCGATTTCGAATCAAAGTTCGGCATCGATTTGTTTGAAGGAGGTTTGGATTTCCCCTATGCCGATTGGTTGGAAATAAAGTGTTGGAAACCCAGCTACCAGTTTAAAAAACAACAGCAATTTGCCGATGCCGCGCTGCAAAGTACTTATAACAAACAAGGTTTCGTAACCACACCGTTGCTAAATGCTGATGAAGTAAAGCTATTAGGCGATTGGTATAAGGCCCATGAACCCGAAAGCAACGGACAGTTTCAGGTTACGCTGGAGGTAAAGGATGAAGCTTACAGAAAGGAAGTAGATACCCTTTTGAAGCAAGTAGTAGCGCCCAAAGTGAAGGCAATTTTACCAGGCTACCGAGCTATTTTCGGCTCGTTTGTAGTGAAGCCCATGGGTGCTGGCGGCATCAAACAAATGCACAGCGACTGGCAGTATACCGACGAGACCAAGCAGCCCAGCTTTGGCATTTGGGTGCCGCTAATGGATGTAAATGAGGAGAACGGCGCCCTATTGTTTGTGCCCGGCAGCCACCACCACGCTACCCTTTTGCGCGGCCAAAATACGCAGAACGTTTACAGCATTATAGAGCCCCTGTTGAAAGCCGACAGGGTAGTTACGGTGCCACAACCTGCGGGTGAAGCGGCTATTTTTGACCACCGTACCATTCACGGCTCTGGCGAGAACTTTACCATACAGCCCCGCTTGGCTATTGCCATAACCATGGCACCTGAAAATGCGGACCTAATACACTTATACCGAGACCCCACCACCCAAGCGCCCCACTGCATGACGAAGTATGTGGTGCCTGAATCGTTCTACCTTAACTATGACCTTACCCAACCGCCTCACGAAAAATACAAAGCCGGCGAGATTATCGATGAACATTTCGATAGTGTAATTGCCAATTTAAAAGCCGAGTACGGCAAGGGCACTGAGCCATTATTTGAAGAGCAAATCCGGCAAAGACCCATCGCACGACGGCGCATGATGATAGCCGATACCGACCAAAAAACCATGGAGGAAGAAGGCTATCTGATTCGTGAATTTCTTACGGAAGAAGAGAAAGAAAGCCTATGCAACCTATTTAATGCCGACACTGCTGGGCTGCACTTACCCATGGCACCCACCACTTGGAGCAAAAACGAGGAATACCGCGATAAAATATACAACGAAATAAAGCGCATTTTTTTACCGAAACTTAATGAGCTTCTACAAGACTATGTGCCAATCAGCGGGGCGTTTATCATCAAAAATCCTAGCCCAAATAGTGCCCTGCATACTCATTTTGATTGGAATTTCGTTGACGAACGCCGCTACACCGCCATCCATGTATGGGTACCACTGGTGGATGTGAATGAGCAGAACGGTGCCTATATGATACTGCCGCAAAGCCATAAAATGGTAAACGCTTGGCGCGGCCAAAACACCCCCGATTCAGTTTTTTTTGGCGGGCGTAAAGTTAAAGCAGGTGTACAAAAAACGTTACCCATGATGGCTGGCGAGGCGTTGCTTTATGACATTCGCCTAATACACGGTACTCCACCAAACTTAAGCGATAGCCCGCGGTTAGCCGCAGGCTTAGTAATGATACCGAAGGAGGCTACACCCATACATATATATACTCCCGAGGAAAAAATGTACGACAAAGAAGTGGAAGTATATGCTGTTGACGAAGCCTACTATAGCAGCCACGATATAAAAATACGCCCCCTAGGCTATCCATACCTAGGCAAGGTAATGGATACACAGCGCGAGGCAATGTTCCAAAAGCTAGAGGAGGTATATCTTGAAAAACAGCCTAGCGCAACACCCCCAGTAGAAACACCTGGGCTTGCGGAAACGCATGATGAATACTCCATACTAGATAAGATAAAAAGAAAGGTTTGGGGATGAGACAACTGTTTAAAAATATTGTTCAGCAGCACGATTACGACCGCGACGGCTTCGTTAGGCATGCATTGCTTACCCCAACCGAGATAGATGGGTTGCTTGCGGTTTACAACCAGCTTAACTCAGGACTAGAGGGCAGTAAGTTTTATACTAGCCATACCAGTAGCGATGTGGAATACAAAACTAAGGTAGACGAGGCTATACAGGCCATTCTCGGTCCAAAATTCAATGATATTTTTATTGATTACAAACCCGTGTTCGGGTTTTACCTCGTTAAAGCACAAGGTTCCGAAACACTCCATCTACACCTCGATTGGCAGTTTACTGATGAGCGGCAGCATGTGGGTTTCAATATTTGGTGCCCGCTGGTGGATGTAGCGAAAGATAACGGTGCCTTGTTTGCCATACCGGGCAGCCACAAGCTAATAAAGGTATTGAGGGGTTACAATACACCCAACCCAGTTACATTTACCACACGCCCAATCGATGAAAAACAAATGGTTACCCTGCCACTGAAAGCAGGCGAAGCATTGATATTCGATTTGCGGTTGCTGCACGGCGCTTGGCCTAATACCTTGCCCCAAACCCGTATTGCAATAGGCATGGTAGCCATACCCCAAGGGGCCGATATACTTCACTTTTGGGCCAGCAAAGAAGCACGAGAGCACCGAGAAGTGGAGGTGTACAAAATGGAGCCATCCTTTTATATGCACAACTACGATGGCACTAAACCACCCCAAGAACACTTGAAAGGGGTATGGAACGACGACCTTCGTGAGCAGACTATTGAAAACATTAACCAAGCCTACACCGTGAAAAAGCGATGGCTGGAAAGGATATTTGGATAACACCACTTTGATAAAACCGATGGAACAGTTTATAAACCCGCAGCAGCAGGCACAGTTTGAAGAAAAGGGCTACGTGGTACATCAATTGATGACCAATGAGGAAGTAGTTTACCTGCGCGAACTGTTCCACCAGCTCAACCCCAAGGTAGAAACACCATTTTACGCATCCATTGATAGCCCAGATAGCGAATACCGCAGCCGGGTAAACCAGGAGATAAAACAGATATTCTCGCCCGAACGCTTGGCGCAATTACTCAATGGCTACCATCCTTTTTATGGCAACTTCATAGTGAAAAACCCGCACATTGATAGCGGCATATGCCTACATGTGGACTGGAGCATAATGAAGGAGGGCGAGGTAGAGCCAATTATCGTTTGGACCCCATTAATTGATACCGATGCCCATAATGGCGCCATTTGCGTAGTAGAGGGCAGTCACAAAATAACCAACAAAGTGCGCGGCCCTGGTGTGGTGGAGCATTACCAAACCCTTTATTCGCACCTGGAAGAAAAGTATCTGCTACAAGTACCCCTAAATGCTGGCCATAGCGTGTTTTTCCATGGTAGGCTCATACATAGCTCTTACCCTAATTTTTCTGATAAGCCAAGGCCCGCTATCATTTTAGCTTTGTTTCATCAAAAGAGCGAATCGGTTTTCTATCATCGAGAACAAGATATGCCCGCGCAAAAAGCAGAGGTATATGCCATCGATGAGTCGTTCTTTCTTACTTATCAAAATGGCAAGCGACCAACCCAATATCCGAAAATTGGGGAGATAGAGTATGCCGACTCCGTGAGTTTGGATACCTTTAAGCAGCGATACCCATAAAGGCATCGGTAAACTATGACAGCCGAAAAGGAAAACGTAATTATTGTTGACCGCGTAAGCAAGGTTTTCCGTATGGATGCCAATTACCGCACCAGCCTTTCCGAAACTATAAAAGATGGGGTGGCGCTTGCTTTGGGCAAAAAAAACAAACAAAAAATAGGAGATAAAGCGGCGTTAAACAACGTATCGTTTACCATTGCTAAAGGCAGTACTGTAGGCATTATTGGCCGCAATGGTTCGGGCAAAAGCACACTTTTGCGACTGTTAGCGGGTATTTCGGAACCCACTTCCGGACATATTGAAATAAGAGGAAAAGTTACCAGCATCCTCGATATTGGTTCAGGCTTTATAGCCGACCTTACCGGCCGCGAAAACGTAATGATGGCAGGCAGCCTGATGGGTATGGCCGATACTAGCATACGCCAGCGTATGACCGAGATTGTAGCCTTTAGCGAAATTGGAGAGTATATTGATGTGCCCGTAAAGTACTACTCCAGCGGCATGTATCTGCGATTGGCTTTTTCACTGGCTGTGCATTTGGATATGGATGTGCTGCTGATTGACGAAGTGATTGAGGTGGGTGATGAGGCATTTAAAATAAAGAGTTACAACAAGCTGAAACAACTTACTGGCCTGGGCCATACCGTTGTCATCTGCACGCACAACATGCGCTCAGTAGCCGAACTATGTACGGAGTGCCTAGTAATGGAGCAAGGAGAGATAATAGCCCACGGCGACCCTCAAGAAATGGTGAGCGACTATCTAGAAAACGTGTGGAGCAAAAGCTACGAGCTGGAAAAAGGGCCGTTACAACTTGTATACCCTGAGGCAGAAATGAACCAACTGCCTGCAAATGATTGGGTGAGGCTAAAATACTTTGCCTTTGAACAAGAAGGCGAAGGCGAAAAGTTGTATACCGATAAGCCGCTGCAAATACGCTGCCGATACGAGAAGCTTACGCCCGAAGCGGCTATAAACGCCAGCATCTGGATATTCGACGCTAATCACCGGCCCATTATCTCCAGCAACAATATGCCTTACCAACCCACCGATGTGCCCGATGCGATAGGAGAATACAGCGTTAGCGTTACCTTCCCAGAACACTTTTTCAATAAAGGATTGTTCTTCTTGCGCCTTCATTTCCTAAAAGATAATGAGCGCCTCATATTTGAATACCCGCAACACTTACCCTTCAAAATGCACTTGCGCTACGTTAATATAAGTAATTTAAAGACCGACGGCCGCACCGGTGCCCCTTTGTACATGGAGCTGCCATGGAAAAAGGATAGGGCACAATAGATAAAATAAACTATCGGTTACTTAAGGCCGGGTAACTTCACCAGATTAATCCAGAAATCGACCACGAACTTGATGATTTCCAAGAACTCTTCGAATTTCACTGGTTTTACTATGTAGCAGTTCGCATAGTTTTCGTAGCTGATGCGTATATCGCGGTCGCTCTTACTGGTGGTAAGCACTATTACCGGTATGGTTTTCAGTTGTGGGTCATTTTTGATTACTTCCAACACCTCGCGGCCGTCTTTACGGGGCAGGTTTAGGTCGAGCATAATCAAATCGGGCCTCACGGCGTTGCTATAAATGCCCCTTTTGTAAAGATAGTCCAGCGCCTCTTCCCCATCGCGAGCTACACTAATATTATCCCTAAAGTCGATTTCCTCGAAGGCTTCTTTGGTGAGCAAAACATCACCCGAGTTATCTTCAATCAGTAAAATCTCTACCGGCCGCTCCTTCTGAATCATATTGTGGATTAATTGAGAAAATAAATATACACCATTCCTTTGCCGTTGCAAAATTAGCCAGTCCTTTTTTAGCAATCAAATAAAGTTAAGCACTATTGGCGATAAGGTTAGGTAGAAATGCGTAGTGGGGGATTATTTTGTTTGGGGAGGTAATTTCCCCTCTAAATTGGGTTTGCTTTCAAATTCTATGGTTTTATTTTTTATGGTCATTTTTAGCCAAACTATGACTGTTGTATCGTCCTTATAAAGCGCGACCTGCTTTACTATTGTTTTTTCGTTGGTACGCGAGCGTTTAATATCTGCTAAATAAGGATTCTTTACGCTAAATCCTGGATCTTCTATTTCAAGTACTTGGTAGCCAAGCGTTTGATAATAAGTCCTGAGTTCGGAATCGAATTTTGTCGATACTTTAATGGAAATTCGATGAAAAACATAGGCTATAAAAGCCAGTATCAATAAAAAGATAAAGATTTCCACTTGTTGCTCATTCACTATTTTCATTCGTATATCTACTGCTAAAATTAATCATTTAGGACTATACAGGTGGACATTTGTTGTTCAGAAGGTCGACATCCTAATTAAATTTTCCTCATTACTTTTAGTGGTCAGACCAACGCACACCTTAAGATTTTACCATAGAAGCAAACTCATCGCTATACCCAAAGTATTGGTCCGACAACCTATTTCCAGAAAAGCAACCAATATCCAATTTTCCCTATCTTTCAACCAACATGCACATGCACCACCAAAGCATACCCCAGCACAACTTTACCGTGGATGATGCCACCAGCATCCCGTTCAGGTATTTGCCACTGGAGCTAAAGGACGACCATGATGTATCGGTACCACACCGGCACAATTACTATGAGATATTTATATTTGTACAAGGTGGTGGTACTCACGAAATCGATTTTGAGAAGTACGCCATAGAATCCAACAGCCTCCATTTCGTTTCCCCTGGCCAAGTGCATAAGGTGCAGCGGACTAGCAGCTCGTTCGGGTGGGTTATTTTCTTCTCGCGCGATTTCTTTATGGTAGCCCCGCAACAGGAAGCATTGTTAACCAACCTACCCTTTATACACCCAAATGGTGGCCAGCCAGTATTAAAACTATCAACCGATGATTTGGAACGGCTAGCGCCCATATTAAAAGCGTTGGAAGCAGAAAGCAAAAGCAAAGGGGCTTTTTATGAAGATGTGGTGAGAAACTATCTGGGCATACTGTTACTGGAATGCAAACGTGCCCCGACTCCGACTTCGACACTCAATTCGGCTGCGCTTAGTATAACAGCCAGTACAGACCCCGAAGCGCAGCTAAGCCGCGACTTCAAGCTACTGCTCGAAAAGCACTTCCGCACCCAGCACCAAGTGCAAGATTATGCATCGCTGCTTAATACTACTCCCAAATCGCTCAACCAAGCGCTCACCAAGTATACTGGCACCACGGCCAGTGGCCACATTTTCAATAGGTTAACGTTGGAAGCCAAGCGTTTGCTGCGGCATAGCACCCTTTCGGTTAAGGAGATAGCCTTTTTCCTCAATTACGAAGACCCTGCGCATTTCAGCAAGTTTTTCAAGGCGCAAACCGGCGTTTCTCCCGCCGAATTTAGGAGCCAATAGAAATTATTCTAGTGTGCAGGTTCGTATTCTATAAGCCTTTACCTTACAGACTATTACAACTAAAAGCTACCTACTAGCAACTTTTTCCGTACCTGCACAAGGGCACGCTTTTTGCCCGAATAAGTCTAAAAGGTTAGTTTTGCTGCCAAGCGGATGGCGAAAAGAGACAGTATGATTACAGCAGACATGAAGAAATACAATATGAAGGAAGAGGCGGGGTATATCTACCACGAGTCGGGCGAGGGCGAAGTACTATTATTGTTACATGGGCTTTTTGGTGCCTTGAGCAACTTTGAACACCTTATTGACCACTTTTCGGCTACGCACAAGGTAGTAATACCTATTTTGCCCCTTTTCGGCTTACCAGAAGAAGAAACCAGTGTTACCGGGCTATTGAAACATGTAGAGGAGTTTACAGCATACAAGGAGTATAAGCGGGTAATATTAATAGGCAACTCCCTAGGTGGGCACATCGCCCAATTATATGCCTTGGCACACCCTGATAAAACCGCCGCTATGGTACTTACCGCAAGCTCTGGCTTATTTGAAGAGGCCTTGGGTAGTACCTATCCGCGCAAGGGTGATTACGAGTTTATACGAGAACGCACCGCCAAAACGTTCTATAACCCAGAGATGGCTACCAAAGAACTGGTAGATGAGGTATTTGACATAGTAAACGACCGCGAAAAGGTGCTTTGTGTGTTGCGCATAGCCAAATCGGCTATGAGGCACAACTTGCGCGAAAGCGTGGGAAACATAAAAGCACCTGTATTGTTAATATGGGGAGGAACCGACCATATAACCCCGCCTTTTGTAGGCGAGGAGTATAAATCGCTCATCCCTCATGCGGAATTGCATATCTTAGAGCACTGCGGACATGCCCCCATGATGGAGGAGCCTGAAGTGTTCAATAAGATACTGGCACAGTTCCTGCAACGGAACGGATTATAATATAAGGATTGGGGTATGATAGCTAAAGAGATGATAAGTAATTTGGTACCGCCACTAAAAACGTCGGATAGTGGCGATAAAGCGCTCATCTGGATGCACGAATTTGGGGTAAACCATTTGCCCATAGTAAGTGGAGACCAATACCTTGGCCTGATTACCGAAGACGATATCATGGACCTGAGCGAGCCAATGGCCTCTATTGGCGGTTACGAGTTGAGCCTGCAGAAAGCCTACGTTACCGAAAACGCTCACCTATACGAAGTAATAAAAACCATAGTAGAAAACCGCTTAACTTTAGTACCTGTAGTTGGCGAAAACAACGTTTACGAGGGTGTTGTAACTTTAGAGAACATCTTGAAACACTTTGCCGAGCTAAGCTCAGTGAACGAAACCGGCGCGGTGATAGTGCTAAACCTGAACAAGAACGAATATAGCCTATCGGAAATAGCCCGCATCGTGGAATCGAACGGAGCGATGATATTGAGCTCGCACGTGTTCAACAACAAAGAAGATAACCACTTGGAAGTGGTGTTGAAGTTGAACGTGAGCGACATCCGCACTATCGTTACCACTTTCGAGCGCTTTGAATATACCATAGGCGGCTTCTTCCAAGAAGACGAGTACCGAGACCAGATTCAAGACAGGTTCGACTCGCTGATGAATTACCTCAATATCTGATTTCGTTGCTGCCTTAAAGAGGGCTTTTTGATTGTAGCATCATTTTTGCACTACTATCAAAAAAATCAACATGAAAACCATCCTTCTTGCATTAGCTATTATATGGTTTGGCAGTACGGCCTTGCCAGCCCAAACCTACCCGATAAAGAGTGCCGATGAACTGCAAAAGCTTGTAGTATCAGCAGATATGGCGCAATTGAAGTTGATGATATTCGATGACACGCATGTGTATGCTGATCGCCTTATTTACTTCGCCATAATGCAAGGTTTGGCCAAAGATAATATGCCTGTAAGCATAGCCAATAGTGTGGTGAGCGAGCAACAAGGTGATAACTTTATTCCCGGGTGCCGCATTTGCGAGGCAACCAAACAAGCCTTTAACCACTATGCCCAATTTGGCGAAAGCAACAATGCCAATAAAAACCCCTACCCCGGCCTAGTTTCCACCGACCCACTGAAGCGGCAGATTGCCATAAAGAACCTTACTGATAAGTACACATCGGCTTTCATCAGTTTGCTCAGGCTTTCAGATTTGGATAATGAGCGACTACAGCAAGCTATGGGGCTGTTGCGCGACCAAAGCCCTACTGGCAAAGCTTGCCCCGCATGTGCAAGTGGGCATTAGTTTAATAATACTCTGAACTCTAGATTACCGTTTAGATAATTCCGCATAAGCTAGGTAAGAATACAACGAATTAGAATAGTTGGACTTTCCAATAACCAATAACCTACTTCTTCACCCCCAATTCGTCAAACTTCTTCTGGTAATAATCTTTCTTACCTGCTGAGGCTTTGTCTTTCTTCAGTTTGTAATACCACATAAAGTTACTATACAAGTCACCTAGTTTTTTTCGATATAGGTCGTTGGTGGGGTCTTTTTGCAGGGCCGCCTCTAAGTACCCTTCAGCTTTATGGTAGTATGCCACTGCTTTGTCAGGGTCTTTTTGGGTTAAGCCCCTATTTACTTCATAATTGCCCAATGCATATAGTGAGCGAGAGTCGGCTGGGTTTTGTCGAAGTACCTTTTCATAAATCCCCTTGGCGCGTGCTGGTGATTTATTTTCCAAGTAAATGGCATATTCCAGTAGCACTTCGGTATCCTTTGGGTATTCTTTTACCAAAGCTTCAAACTGGTCTTCCCCTTCTTTTAGGGTTTCAGGAATGGTTACCAGTATCCTTGCCGACATTAGGCGATACGTTTTAATAGTAGGGAACAGTCTCAAAGCCTGCAATATGTAGTTATAAGCCTCTTTCTTTGAGCGGGCGCTATTATACGTTAGGTCGGCCATGTGGTAATAAGATTCAGCTGCTATCTCGTGGAAACTGCTATCAGGGTTTTGATCGTGTAGTAATCCAACTTGCCTAAAGAACCTAAAAGCCTCATCTTTACTACCGCTTACCAAAAACAGCATGGCCTTTTGATAAACCGGAAAAGGATCGGCAGGGCGCTTGTGTATGGCCAAGTTTAGCGAATCGATGGTGCCCTGTATATCGTTGTTGGGTTGGGATAGGGCTGGTATGCTAGCCAATAGAAATAGCAGGCCGAAGATGCAAGATGGTATGATATTAAAGCGATTCATACCTTGAAAATACTAAAAACCGCTCTTACACTGTTTATATGCGGGCGATAAATAAATCAATACAACGGAGACAAAATTTACTGTACTGATAATCAAAGAGTTAAATGGTTAACCGTAAGCGTAATGATGACTCTCCTCAAAAATAACTTGACAGTTCAAGTTTCCAACACTACATTACTTGCATCAATACGCTTACGGTGTCACGCTTTCTCTCTCATCTTTTACGGCACCGAGAGTTTTAGGTTGCGCAGTAAAAGGCTTTACTCAACATAATTATAAAAGTTATGCGTAAATCCATCACCGCGGTTACAATGCTTACCTTGCTTACCATTATTGCTTTGAGCAGCTTCACCGGATTCGAAAAGGAATACGGCACTGCCTCATGCTATGAGGAAGGCAGTTCGGTAGTGCCGATGACCAACGGCGGCTACCTGCTATCGGCAGCGTACAACTGCGGTGGTGGCGCGCAAAACTGGAAGAGCTACCTGCTGCACATTGATGCTAATGGAGACACCATCTGGAGCCAGCGCAACCTGCCCGTTCACGGCAAGGTATTGGCTACCACAACTGGCGATTATCTTTTCTACGGGGGTACCATTGCTGGCCTAGCATACGATACTATCCGCATCAATAAGGCCGATGCACAAGGCAACATCACCTGGAGCCGCGACATCTTTATGCCGATTTGCAAAAATACCATTAGCGATATGATTGAGGTGGCCGATGGTTACCTTGCTACTGGCTACTACGCTACCGGCTCATGTGCTACCCCAGTGTACGATGCATTTGTATTGAAACTGGACCTGAACGGCAACGTACTTTGGAACACGCTAATTGAAGGGGTAAACAATGAGCAGCTACACCAGTTGAAAGCTACCCCTGATGGCGGATTTGCGGCCTTTGGCTATACCAATACCGAGACTGGCCCCAACCACAACGACTACATGCTGGTGAAGCTGAATGCTAACGGTAAAGAGGAATGGCGCAAGCGCTACGGCAACGAACTGAACAACTATGGCTATGGTATGGAGATATTGGCTGATGGCTATGTACTTACTGGCTACGCTAATACCATGGACGTGTACCGCTTAGATGCGGATGGCAACATACAGTGGGTCCGTAACTATGGCTTGGCTTGTGGCAGCAGTTACTTTAAAGTGAGCCACACTGCCGACAATGGCTTGGCCTTTTTGGGTACTGAAGACATCAACGGACAGTGCAATGCCGTGTTTATGAAAACGGATATGGACGGCAACATGCTCTACAAGAAGAACTGGAATGCACGCCTACGTGAGTTTCGTGAGTTGGCCGACGGTAGGTTTGTATTGACTGGTTATGCCTCTTTTATGCCCAATGCCTTGGTAGTGTTGTTTGATAGCACCCGCATTGCTAGCCCTATTGATACTAGTATCATTCAGCAGCCGGATACCACCACCATTGAGGATTCAACCATTATTGAAGAAGAAGATACCAATACCATCCATACTGGCGTGAATGATTATGAGCTAGAAGAGCGCTACCCATCGGTAAAGCTTTACCCTAACCCATCATCTGGCGAAGTGCACATTGACTTTCACAACCCAAACCGCCAAGTTTACACCATACAGGTATACACTATGAATGGTATGCTGGTAATAGCGGAAGAAGGTATAGAGGCCGACAACATAACCATAATGGGCAACACTTTGGCAGCCGGCCCTTACATATACATGTTGCAAGGCGAAGGCAAAACCTACATGGGCAAGTTTATAATGGAATAAAGTGCTTTCATAGTTTCGGGGTTTATGTGGTGATTTTCCCTGAGCGTTTTTAATGAGGAGACCCTGTAACGGCAACGTTGCAGGGTCTCGATGTTTTACTGGTAGCTCAATGCCCTTGTGCAACGAATCGCAAAGATCACGGCGAAAGCTGCCAGCGATATAATTCTACTACCGTGGTTCTGCGACAAGTGTTATGTGTTCCCTCACCTAGCCTCTCCCAAGGGGAGAGGGACTCATGCCTCCTTGCCTCCGGCAAGAAGTTTGTGCTCAAAATTTTTAAAATAAATTTGCTTTGAACGAGCCGAAGGCGAGGCGTAAAAGTCCCTCTCCCATTAGGAAAGGTTAGGTGAGGGACGTATAACACCTATTAATGGCAAAGGGTAATTCCTGCGGGAATCGGTGTATTCACGTTGATGACACCGTTGGGGATATGCATAAATGACAATGGTTTTAAAGTCTAATGAAGTTTAGATTCAGACAACAACCAAACAATAACACCATTAACCCAAAACAAAAAACGCAGCACCCGTTTCCAAGTGCTGCGTTGATATTATTGAACCGTGGTCCGTCGACTGTCGTCTGTGGACTAATTAAAGCTTACGCTTCACTTCGGTTTCAGTGTAGGCTTCAATCAAGTCGCCACTGTGTATGTCGCTATAGTTTTTGATACTGATACCGCACTCTTGGCCACTGTATACCTCTTTCGCATCGTCCTTAAAGCGTTTCAAAGAGGATAGCTCGCCGGCATAAACCACGATACCATCACGGATGATACGGATTTTGCTGGTACGGTATACTTTACCTTCGATAACGGTGCTACCCGCAACGGTACCCACTTTGGTAATTTTGAACACCTCTTTAACCTCGGCCATACCAGTGATGGTTTCCTCGATTTTAGGCGACAACATACCTTCCATGGCGGTTTTCACTTCATCAATGGCATCGTAGATTACAGAGTACAAGCGTAAATCGATGTTCTCCCTATCTACCAACTTACGGGCGCTCAACGATGGGCGAACCTGGAAGCCGATGATAATGGCATCAGATGCAGAAGCCAACATAATGTCGGTCTCGGTAATGGCACCTACACCGCTGAATATCACGTTCACCTGTATTTCCTCGGTGCTCAATTTCAGCAAGCTATCTTTCAAAGCCTCTACCGAACCATCCACGTCGCCACGGATGATGATGTTAAGCTCCTTAAAGGTACCCAGCGCCAAACGACGGCCGATTTCATCAAGGGTAATGTGTTTCTTGGTACGCAAGCCTTGTTCACGGATGATTTGCTGGCGCTTGGTGGTTACAGCTTTGGCATCAGCCTCTTCCTCGTAAACCTTGATTTTATCACCAGCGGTTGGTGCACCGTTCAAGCCCAATATCTGCACAGCAGTTGATGGACCAGAAGCCTTAACACGGCCACCGGCGTTGTCGAACATCGCTTTTACTTTGCCATAAAAGTTACCCGCTACTAGCATATCGCCAATTTTAAGGGTACCATTACTTACCAGCACGGTAGTTACATAGCCACGGCCTTTATCAAGCGATGCTTCTATCACGGTTCCTACGGCAGGGCGGTCAGGGTTGGCTTTCAGTTCCAACAAGTCGCTTTCCAATAGGATTTTCTCCAATAGCTTGTCAATATTCATCCCCTTCTTGGCTGAGATTTCCTGGCTTTGGTATTTACCACCCCAGTCCTCAACCAATAGGTTCATATTGGCCAATTGTTCTTTGATTTTTTCAGGTAACGCGCCCTCCTTATCCATCTTGTTGATGGCGAAAACCATAGGTACACCGGCCGCGATAGCGTGGCTGATGGCTTCCTTGGTTTGTGGCATCACTTGGTCGTCAGCCGCAATTACGATAACAGCTACGTCGGTTACTTTGGCACCACGGGCACGCATCGCGGTAAACGCTTCGTGACCTGGAGTATCCAAGAATACTACTTGCTTGCCGCTTTCTGTAGTTACGTTATAAGCACCAATGTGCTGGGTGATACCACCTGCCTCACGGTCAACCTGTTTAGCGCTACGTATAAAGTCGAGCAACGATGTTTTACCGTGATCGACGTGACCCATTACGGTTACAATCGGTGCACGTTCTACTGCTTGGTCCTCATCGTCAAAATCTTCCTCTTCGCCATCCTCATCCTCATCGGTAAGGTCGGTAAACTTCACTTCGAAGCCAAACTCGCTGGCTACTAGCTCAATTACTTCCGCATCCAAACGTTGGTTGATGGAAACGATAACCCCCAGTTGCATACACTTGCTTATCACTTCGGTAGGCGTTGCATCCATTAGGCTGGCCAGCTCACTTACTGAGATAAACTCTGTTACTTCCAGTACATTGTCCAATGAGCCATCATCCTCTACCTCGTTGGCTTCGCGCTTGGCACGTTTCAGCTTGGCACGGGCCTTACCTTTAGAGCCGCCTGCACCGCCAAGTTTGGCTAGGGTAGACTTGATTTTTTCTTGTATCTCTTTTTCTGAAACCTCTTTAGGGCCGCCTGGGTCTGATGGTGTACTTCTTCTATCATCCCTACGTCCACCTGGCCCACCTGGCCTGCCTGTACCACCACCGCCACCGCCTGGGCGATTTTGTGGCAATGGCCTACCTACGCCACCACCGCCATCACGGCGAGGGCCGGCTGGCACGGGTGTACCGGTACCTGTGCCACTTGGGCGCCCGGTGCCGCCACCGCCACTCTGCTCGGGTTTAACCAAGCGTTTACGTTTGCGTTTCTTGCGATTCTCTTCACTGTTAGGGTCAGAAGAAGGCGAAGAAGGGCGATCTTGCTTAACCGGTAGCTCTATCTTCCCTAATATTTTCGGGCCTGTAAGGGTAATCTTTTGAGTAGTGCGGAAGTTGTCGTCTACCGATGGGGCTACTGGCTTCTCTGGCGCGACTGGTTCTGCTGCTTTTGCAACTGGCTCAGTTGGTTTTTCAACTGCGGCAGGCTTCTCGGCAACTTTTGCAGGCTCGGCAGGTGCTTTGGCCTCGGGTTGGGCAGGTGCCTTCTCAGCAGGTTTTTCAGCAGCCTTTTCAGGAGCTTTCTCAGGCGTTTTTTCAGAGGTCTTCTTGCCTACGTTCTCTAGGTCAATCTTACCCATTATTTTCGGTCCTTCCAGCTTGGCGGTAGTCTTGGTGGCCTCTTCTGCCGCCTTAGGCGGTTCAGGGGCTTTGGCTACCGGCTCAGGGGCTTTCTCAGCAGGCTTAGGTGTCTCCGCTGCAGGTGCTTTCGGCTTTTCGGGCGTTGGCTTGCTTTGAAAACCTTTAATTATGATGTCCTCCTGCTCCTCATCGCGGCGCTGTTGCCCCACTTGGCGAATCGGGTTATCAATAACTACATCTTCTCGGTTGCCCTTACCAAGGTTTATCTGCTCCGCCTTACTACGCAGGGCAGCATCTTTACTAAATGCCTGTTGCAATGAGGCATACATCTCCTCCGATACCTTGGTAGCGGGGTTCACACTAAAGCCTTTGCCCTTGAGGTGATCAATAATCGTGTTCACCCCAACGTTAAATTCATTGGCAACAGCAGGCAACCTTTTCAACTTTGTTTCTTCAGCCATCTAAGCGGATAGTCATTTTTTGCATTAATCTTCAAATTCCGAGCGTAGGATTCGGAGCACCTCGTTAATGGTCTCTTCTTCCAAGTCGGCACGGCGTATAAGCTCGTCTTTATCGAGCTCCAGCACACTGCGGGCTGTATCGCAACCGATGGCCTTCAACTGATCAATGATCCAGCTGTCGATTTCATCGGAGAATTCTTCCAAGTCAATATCGTAGTCTCCGCCACCGCCTTCTTCTTCACTATCACGGTACACATCAATATCATAGTCCACCAAACGGCTAGCCAACTTAATGTTCATGCCACCACGGCCAATGGCCAACGATACCTGATCTGCCTTCAAAAATACGGAAACCCTTTTAGTTGTTTCGTTAATTTCTACAGAGGTTATCTTAGCAGGTGCCAAAGAGCGCTGTATAAGCAGGTTAAGGTTGTTGGTAAAGTTGATGATGTCGATGTTTTCATTCTTCAACTCACGTACAATGCCATGTATACGGCTACCTTTCATACCTACGCATGCGCCAACCGGGTCAATACGATCATCGTAGCTTTCCACGGCAACTTTAGCTTTCTCACCCGGTTCACGAACGATTTTCTTGATAACGATAAGGCCATCAAAAATTTCTGGCACTTCCAGCTCCAACAACTTGGCCAAGAAGGCAGTATCGGTACGAGAAAGGATAACCACTGGGTTGTTGTTCTTCATTTCCACACGCTTTACCACGGCACGCACAGTATCGCCTTTCTTGTAGAAATCGCTCTTTATCTGCTCGGTTTTTGGCAGCAACAACTCATTGCCATCATCATCCAAAAGCAATACTTCCTTCTTCCAAACTTGGTAAACCTCAGCAGTGATAATGTCACCTACGCGGTCTTTATATTTCTTGTAAACCTCGTCCTTCTCTAGCTCCATAATGCGGCTAATGAGGGTTTGGCGGGCAGCTAGTACGCTACGGCGACCAAACTCATCAATCACAATCTGTTGGTATGCTTCTTCCCCTACCTGGTAGTCAGGCTCTATCTTTTGTGCATCCGTAATCGAAATTTCCGCAACTGGGTCTTCTACCTCGCCATCTTCAACAATGCTGCGGCGATGCCAAATTTCCAAGTCACCTTTATCGGTATTTACAATCACGTCGAAGTTCTCGTCCGAACCGTATTTTTTGCGCAGCAAGGTGCGGAAAACGTCTTCCAGCACGCGCATAACGGTAGGGCGGTCGATGTTTTTGAAGTCCTTAAACTCCGAAAACGATTCAACTAGTTCGATACTGTTCATGGCTTAGCTCTGTTCATAGGTTAAAAATTGAATTTCAATTTAGCAGTTTTTATATCAGTAAAGGGTATTTGATGCAAATTAGTTTCCACTACCTTTCCTTTCACCATCTTCACGCTTTCCAGCTCTAAGCCTTGCTCGTCGAACTGTTTTAGGGTACCTTCAATCTTCACGCCGTCGGTTTTCACTACCGATAGTTCCCTACCTAGGCGGCGCTGGTATTGGCGCAACACCTTCAGCGGCGAGTCCATGCCTGGGCTAGAAACCTCAAGTATGTACTTTTCGCCCAGCCAGCCCCCTTCGTCAATGTGTTTCTCCAGGTAGCGGCTCACTTCCACGCAAGTCTCAATTTTAATGCCGTGTTCGGCATCTAGAAACACTTGCATTTTGTTCCCCGGCAACCATTTGATGTCCACCAGAAAGTGATCGGGATGGGGCGCGAGCCACTCAGCCAATAAGCCTTCTAGTTTTTCAATTACCGCTTCCATAGTTTCGGGGGATTGTAGAATGAAAAGAGGGGACATTTTCGTGTCCCCTCTATCCAAAGCGAATGCAAATATAGCAAGGTTTTTTGGAGATTGCAAATTTAGTTTGAGGACCATGGACGATGGACGATAGACCATGGTTGCTGCAAAAATGTGTAATCTTAACTAGAAAGGTATCTGCAATTTCGGATGTTCACATCTATGACCTAGTACATGGAATTGCAATCTATCAAGCCCATCCAACTTACAGCATCCCCGCAAGCTTTTCGTTATCAAACTTTACTGCTGGTATTGGGGCAAGCTTGCAATCGTGGCCGGCAGGCTCGGTACTATGGGTAGCCATGTTGAAAAAGGTGGCCCCTTGGTTGTTTTGAATGCAGATAAGCAACTCGGCTGGTATCTTGCCATCCACCATTAAGGCAGGGTTTTGGAACCCATCATAAAATATTATGGGTAGCTCGGCTCCAAATGCCTCATATAGCAACTTGCCAAACTGGCGGGTAGTATCGGGCACCGATTGCTTGCGCTCATAAATATTGTCGTGCAAGTAGATGGCAGCAGGATACTTATCGTAAAGGGAGTCGGTGGTTTTGCGGCCCATTTGGTCAAGATTGAAAATGGCGGTACCTACGGAGTTGTTGTCGATTACCTTGTTGCCAAATGCCTCAATGTGCTGGCTCGCCATAAACAGCAGGCCTACCCCCGCAGGTACCATGCTCACACTAATGCCCATGGATGAGAAATTGGGGTGGTTGTTGCCAATCACTTCATTGTCATAAACCCTGATGTACTTGCCATTTTTCTTAGGAAGGTTTGGCAGGTCGAAAATGAGGATGCCTGCCGTGTTGTTGGTTACCTTGTTGCCATAGCACTCGGCGCCTATAGTGTTTTCTATCTCGATACCCGCCACGTTTTCGTATACCAGGTTGTTTCGCACTATGGCGTTAAAGCTTTGCCCTACATAAATGCCCGCATCGCTTGCACCAATGGCTATGCATTCCTCCATTAAAATATTTCTACTACTCACTGGGTATAGGCCATATGCCCCGTTGGTGCTATCGTTTCGGGTGGTCCACTCCACGCGCAGGCGGCGAAAAACCACCCCATCGGCGTTTTGTACCTTTATACCATCGCCCTTGGCATCCAAAATGGCTATATCCTCAATGGTGAAGTTGTTGGCGGTAACCCTTACCCCTTCGGCACCCTCTGTTTGCCCTTTAAAGTTGAAAAGCGTGCTGTCCATGCCCTTGCCTTTCAGGGTTACATTATCAATACCATCTAAGCTGATGGTGTTCAAAAAGTTGAAGGTGCCAGTACCGAAGTACAAGGTATCGCCGGGCTTGGCGCTAAGCAAGGCTGTTTGAACGGTTTTGGTATCATCGGCCCCTGGCAATATCCAAGCGCGGCCATCGCCTTGCGGGGCGTTGTTGCAGGCAGCAAATAGCAATAGTATTGCCAGTAGGGAAGTGAGTGTGGTTTTCATGTTAGCGGGTTTAGCGGTTGCAACAAATATAGCAATATTGGTAAATCGAATAGATATATCTATGGAAATCAAGCCGTACTTTATTATTTTTATTTGCAGAAACAAAATTTATGGCGCACCCGCTGGTATTCAACAACATCAAAGAGTTTTACCCGTATTACCTTACCCAGCACCGCGACACGGTGAGCAGGGCACTGCACGCAGTGGGCACGGGCTTGGTTATTGGGTTGTTCGCCACCATGCTGGCCACGCAACTATGGTGGCTATTCTTTTTGCTGCCCATTGTGGGCTATGGCTTTTCGTGGACAGGCCACTTTTTCTTTGAAAAGAATAAACCTGCGGCCTTTAAGAAACCTCTATGGAGCCTAGCTTGCGATTTTATAATGTTTTGGGATGTGATAACCGGCCGCTTTGGGAAGAAGATTAAAGAAGCCAATCGGTTGTTTCCAGAGTGAGTGCTGTCCTATGGATGGTTTTTCATCATATCCCCTGCCGCAATCCAGCCGCCCGTCCAAGCGGCTTGGAAGTTGAAGCCACCAGTCACGCCGTCAATATCCAGCACCTCGCCGGCGAAGTAGAGGCCTGGCACTAGGCGGCTCTGCATGGTGCTAAAATCTACCTCATCAAGCTTGATGCCGCCGCATGTTACAAACTCTTCTTTAAAGGTGGTTTTGCCATGTGCGGGGTACTCATCGCGGGTGAGGGTGGCAGCCAATAGGTTCTGCTCCTTGCGGGGCAAATCGGCCCAGCGAACCTCGGGACTAATGCCTACTTTGGCACATAAAAACTCCCACAAGCGCCGGGGCAACTCATATGGGCAATGGCCCACCACCTTTTTGGCGGCGTGCAGTTGGCGTTGTTTCTGCAAATCTTCGCGCACCGCATCTTGGTGCTGGCCGGGCATCCAATTGATGAGCACAGTATAGCGGTAGTCCATGTCGTGCAGTTGCCGCGCCCCCCAAGCGGAGAGTTTCAGCACTGCAGGGCCGCTCAGTCCCCAATGGGTGATGAGCAGTGGGCCGGTTTCTTTCAGTTTGGTTTGGTGTATGCTTACCTCTGCCTCGGTAGCCACGCCCATCAGCTCGGTAATCGGGTGCTCGGGCAGATTGAAAGTAAACAGCGAGGGCACAGGCAGTTCAATGCTATGGCCAATGTTCACCAACCAATCATAATGCTCGGCTTTGGTAGCGCCACCCGAAGCCACCAGTACGTGGCTGGCCACCAGCACTTCGCCTGTATTGAGTGGTATGTTAAAACCGGGATTGGTTGGCTCGATTCGCTCCGCCCATGTCTTGGTGCGGATGGTCACTTTGCCTCTATCGGCCGTTTCTAGTAAGCAGCGCACGATGGTATCGGAGCTATCCGTTACGGGGAACATCCGGCCGTCTTCTTCCGTTTTCAGTTTTACACCCTTTTTACTGAACCACTCAATAGTATCGCGGGTATTGAACTGGTGGAAGGCCGTGTATAGGGCCTTGCCGCCGCGTGGATAGCGTTGACTCAATGCCTTAATGTTGAACACCGCATGGCACACATTGCAACGCCCGCCACCACTAATACGCACCTTGCTCAATAGCTTGGGCGACTGCTCCAGCAGGGTAACTGGCACATCGGGTGCCTCATCGGCCAAGCGGGCGGCGGCAAAAAAGCCTGCCGCACCACCTCCGATTATTACCACATGGGGCTGTATGTCTGACATTAATATTGTTTCACCTCACAATAACAAAACGAACGCCTCTTGCTTGTCCTCGCTTCTAGCGAGGATAACTTAACCTTGAGCTTCCAGCTCAATACGTAATGCGAAATGAGCCGAAGACTCAAAGTTACCTCGTCCTCGCTTCCAGCGAGGACGAGTATTTTCGATTCTCGCACTGACGTTTATTATTAGTCTTGTATTTTTTACTCGTAACTTTTCGCGCTAAACTGGTGTACTATCAATCCACTGCGTAGCTTCGGCTCAAACCAGGTGCTCTTGGGTGGCATAACGTTGCCGCTATCTGCAATGCGAATCAACTGATCGATAGTAACCGGATACAATGCAAATGCCACGGCCATCTCGCCGCTATCCACACGCTTGGCCAATTCGCCCAAGCCACGGATACCACCTACAAAGTCCACACGGTTGTCAGTACGCGGGTCTTTAATGCCGAGGATAGGGTCCAGCAAGTTGTTCTGCATGATGGAAACATCCAAGCCGTTTACGGGATCATTATCAGGGTAACTGCCTGGCTTGGCTGTCAACTGAAACCACTGCCCCTGGAAGTACATACCAAACTCACGCATTTGCGTTGGTTTGAAAGGCGTAGTGCCTTGCAACTGCAAATCGAATTTCTCCTCAATCTTGTTAAAAAACTCCTGCTCACTTAATCCGTTCAGGTCAGTTACCACGCGGTTGTAATCAATAATCTGCAACTGGCTGGCCGGGAACAACACGCTCAAAAAATAATTAAATGGCTCCTCGCCGGTAAAGCCTGGGGTCTTCTCTTGCAACTCACGGCCTACTTTGCTGCTGCTGGCGGCACGGTGGTGGCCATCGGCAATATAGGTAGCTGGCACCTCTTCATGAAAAAGGTATACTAAGCGCTCAATCAACTGCCTATCTTGTATTACCCAAACCGTGTGGCGAACACCATCGGGTGTGGTAAAGTTGGTTTCGGGTTCTTCTTCGCCAGTAATTACAGTTACTATATTGTCAATCTCCGCCACATCAGGGTAGGTCAAAAACACTGGGCCGGCATGTATGCCCGTAGCCTTCATGTGGTTCATGCGGTCTTGTTCCTTTACGGGGCGGGTAAACTCGTGTTTCTTTACCACATCGGCCCAGTAATCGTTTACGCTGCTGGCGGCAACTAGGCCAGTTTGCACATGGCCGTTCATTTCTTGCTGATAAATATATAGGTATGGGTGCGGGTCTTGCTCAATCACCTCTTGCTCCACCAAGGCGCGGAATTTCTCCCCGGCCTTTTCATACACCTCTGGCGCATAGGCATCATAGCCCGGCGGGTAAGCAATCTCCGACTTTACGATATGCAGGAAAGAAAGCGGTTTATCCTTAGCCTCTTCGCGGGCCTCTTCGGTATTCATTACATCATAAGGCAACGAGGCTACTTGCCCAGCCAACTCGGGCTTCGGCCTAATGCCTGGAAACGGACGTATTCTAGCCATACTTTTATTAGCTTGTCACGCTTTGCGCGTGTGGTTTATTTTTTCGAAGATAGCGAGTTTGGGGCAAATGGATGGATTTGAATGGAATCCTTTTAGGTTAAAACGACACCCTAACCTTTACAAACCGTTGTTTATCTATTGTT
Organism: Sphingobacteriales bacterium; assembly: GCA_027483645.1. Lineage (GTDB taxonomy): Bacteria > Bacteroidota > Bacteroidia > Chitinophagales > CAIOSU01 > CAIOSU01. Next base: position 518 of record JAIXUD010000001.1, on the reverse strand, counting down.
TAAGTCGCTTATGCTGAAACGGTAGGAATTTTAAAATAAAATGCTTATACTTGAATCTTTGAAAATCAATTCGGCATGAAAGCGAGGCTGGTATCCCTTAATGCGTCAATGAAATGGGCAATGGCCATACTGATATTGCTAAGTATGCAAGTAGCCAAAGCAGGCCCAACCGGTAGCGCCCCCTATACCGTATACGTATTCTTACTTGAAACCTGCCCTATATGCCAAAGCGCCACACCAGAGCTTATAAAATTATACCAAGATTATAGTAAGCAGGGAGTGGCGTTCGTCGGGCTTTTTCCTAACGGTAAAATGTCGAATGAAGGCACCATTGAACAATTTAACGCCAAGTACAAACTTCCGTTTGAATTGCGATTGGATGCCGACCAAGAAATAGCCCAGTCACTTGGGGCCACCATTACCCCCCAAGTATATGTGGTGCGCAATAGCGATAAGCAAATATTATACAGCGGGCGTATAGACAACAGCTTTGAAAGCCTTGGTAAACGAAGGCGTGT
>JAIXUD010000012.1 GCA_027483645.1 Sphingobacteriales bacterium | reverse complement strand
GTAATGCTCGGTAAATCACTGCGCAGGTGGTAGAGTTTATCTCGGAGGTTTTGCTGGCTATAGTCCGCTGGCAAGGGCAAGCGCCTGCTGTGCTTTACGGGGTGCACCAGCAGCATGTACGGCGAAATGCCCTCGTACTCAAAGTACTCCGCCACATCTTCTGCCAATACCGCCGGGGCAAATGGCCTAAACGATTCCCGGTACTTTATTTTCAGGTTCAGCTTCTTTTGCATTTCCGCATTGCGGGGGTCGCCGAGGATGCTCCGCGCTCCAAGGGCGCGGGGGCCAAACTCCATTCGGCCCTGTACCCAACCCACCACGTTCCCTTCTGCCAGCAATTGGGCAACCTTATGGTAAAGGATTTCTGGCGAAGGCTTTTCAAAGACCGCTTGGTACTTAGTTTGCAGCGCCGTAATATCCGACTCAGGTAAATCAGGCCCGAGGTAGGAGCCCTGCATGCCATCCAAACCTTTCGCCACTATCCGTTCTTGTCCTTTATGTATGTGGTATGCCGCCAAGGCTGCACCCAGCGCGCCGCCGGCATCGCCCGCGGCGGGCTGTATGTATAGGTTTTTAAAGATACCCTCGCTCTGCAATTTACCATTAGCCACGCAATTGAGCGCCACGCCACCCGCATAGCAAAGGTTGTTACTGCCTGTTAGTTCTTGGGCGGTGCGGGCAATGCGCATTACCAGTTCTTCGGTTACCTGCTGTATGGCTAGGCCCAGATTGCAGTGGTGCAGTTGCAGCTCGTCCGCCGCATCCCTGCGGGGGAAGCCAAAAAGCTTTTCCCATTTTTTATCTGGCACCATGCGTAAGCCCGTGGCGTAGGTAAAGTACGCTTGGTTCATGTGTATGGAGCCATCAGGAGCGGCCTCTATAAGGTGTTTGTATATGTTGTCTTTGTATTGCTGTACCTGTGGGTCGTCGGGGTTGCCGTATGGTGCCAGACCCATCAGTTTATACTCGCCGGAATTGACCCTAAAGCCCAAAAAGTACGTAAAAGCCGAGTACAGCAAACCAATAGAGTGGGGGAAATGCAGTTCTTTCAACACCGTTATATTCTTGCCCTTGCCATGGCAAATGGAGAGCGTTGCCCATTCGCCCACGCCATCAATAGTCAATATGGCGGCCTCCTCGAAAGGGGAAGGGTAAAACGCACTGGCCGCATGGCTCAAGTGGTGCTCTGGGAAGAGCAGCCGCTTGCCCATATCCTTCACGGGCTCAATTTCCTTGAGGGCATCAATCAGGTTTTGCTTTAGGAAGAGCTTTTCCTTCATCCACACAGGCATCGAATTGACAAACGATATCAACCCTTGCGGTGCACTGCCATAGTAGGTTTCCAGCAGTCGCTCGAATTTGAGGAAAGGTTTGTCGTAAAACACCACATGGTCAATACCTGACAGTGATAGACCACCAAACTCTAGGCAAAACTTAACAGCATTGGTCGGGAAACCGGCATCGTGCTTTTTGCGGGTAAATCGCTCCTCTTGCGCCGCCGCGACTATGCGTCCATCCACCACCAGCGCCGCCGCCGAATCATGATAATATGCCGATATACCGAGGATATTCATTCGGGGGTTGAAAATAGGGAAAGTTTTGGTTAGTCCATGGTCGACGGTCAATAGTCGATGGTTTTTTGCGTTTTACAATGGATCAAATTAGTACCTTTAACTTTTAGAAAGGGACAAACTTATGCGTATCAAATTGAACTTATGGGGTTGCCTGCTGATGGCGATGATGGCTTTTGCGCCAACTGCACAGGCGCAGGAAGTAACTATGGATGAGCTGATGCAATGGTACAAGCAGTATTATTTGGCTTCTGCCGTGGATACCATGCCTTGGAATGGAAGTGCAGCCACTTGTAATGCAGGTACACTGCCAGCGGAGATATTACGGAAGGCAGAGCTTCGGGTCAACTTTTTTAGGCTAACCAATCGCTTGCCGCTGATAACCATGGATTCCGATTCATCAATTTTTCCGCAGCATGCGGCTTTGATGATGCTTGCTAATAAAAGGCTGAGCCACTATCCATCAAAGAACTGGAAGTGCTATACCGCTAAAGGCGCCAAAGGTGCCGCCGCTTCTTGCTTATCATTGCCTGGCTCAGAAAATACGGATGATTTCATCACGGGTTTTATTGCCGATATTGGGGAGTCGAATAGCATGGTGGGGCACCGCAGGTGGATATTGTACACGGGCATGAAACGGTTTAGCTACGGCGCTACTACTGGTAGCCAAGCGCTCTATTGCATTATGAACGATTTCGACTATATACCCTCACCCTTGCCTTATGTAGCCTACCCTTGGAGTGGCTATGTGCCATATAATTTGATAGCTGCCAAGTGGTCTTTCAGTATTCCAGAAGGTCCTAAAGTAAACTTTAGCAAAGCGACGGTAAAAGCCACCACGGCGGAAGGTAAAAAATTGAAAGTAAGGCAGTACCCAGCAGAAGAAATGTTGGATGCAACCTTGGTTTGGTTTATGGAGGATTTGTTTACCCTTGAGGAAGACATGTATGCTGAAAATAGTCTGCAAAACAGCGGCTTCGTGGGCCAAACTATCACCATCACCATCAGCAATGTACTGCTAGATGGCGTGGCGAAAAACTACACCTACCAAGTTAAAATTACCGATTTGGATTATCTGGAAAACCAATAACAACAAGCTACTAAAAGGCTTACGCCAAGGTGTATACTTTATGCACCTTGATACAAGTTAGTAAGACCGTACACTCGTCAAACCAGCACTTGGTTTTATAAGGGAAATTGTATTATCAGGCTTTCATGCCCGGTTTTTTACTAAAGTAGCTAATATTTTTCTTGTCGGCACCCAAATGCGGTTATTGTGCCATTGCCGTAATTTCTGGCAACATGCAGCGATAAAATCGTAACTTTGCACCAGCAATTTGCCCAATTGAAAATGCGGAGGTTATGAAAGTTTATTTGGATAATGCAGCTACTACAGCCCTCGATCCGAGTGTGCTAGAGGTAATGATGCCCTATCTTACGGAGCAGTACGGAAACCCATCATCCATACACGGATATGGGCGTGAAACCAAAGCGGCCATTGAAAAGGCGCGCAAAACCATTGCTAAATACCTTAATGCTTCGGTAGGCGAAATCTTCTTTACCAGTGGCGGTACTGAAAGTGCCAACTTGGTGCTGAAATGCGCGGTGGACAAGTATGCGGTAAAGCACATAATCACTTCAAAAATTGAGCACCACTGCGTAACCCACCCAGTGGAAGAATTGGAGAAAGCAGGCAAGATACAAGCCCACTACGTAAAGCTTGATGAGCGCGGAAATGTAATAATGGAAGACTTAGAACGCTTGGTGGCACAGTATGGCGCCGAAGCCTTAGTTGCGCTAATGCATGCCAACAACGAGATTGGCAACTTGCTGGATATTGATGCCGTGGCCAACCTTTGCAAAGAACATGGCGCATTGTTCTTTAGCGATACAGTGCAGACGGTGGCGCATTACCCAATCGATTTACAGAAAACACCAGTGCATTTTATTAGTGGAGCTGGGCATAAATTCCATGGGCCGAAGGGTACGGGCTTTGTGTTTATAAGGAGTGATAAACAGCTATGCCCACTATTGCATGGCGGCTCGCAAGAGCGCAATATGCGGGCTGGTACAGAAAATATTTATGGCATTGTAGGCTTAGCAAAGGCCTTGCAAACCAGCTACGACCATGTAGAGGAGTACCACAGTTATATTAAATCTCTCAAGGAGTATCTATATTCCGAGCTACTAAAAGCCATACCCGATATTAAAATCAACGGCAACTATGGCGACAACAGCCTTTACACAGTGCTGAACGTATCCTTCCCAGCCAATGACAACTCTGATTTCCTGATTTACAATCTCGATATCAACAACATTGCTGCTTCGGCGGGTAGCGCTTGTACTTCTGGCTCAGAGCAGGGTTCGCATGTGTTGCGTGAGTTGCCCATAGAGCCTAGCCGCGCCAATGTGCGCTTTTCCTTTAGCCGCCATAATACTTACGAAGAGTTGGATTATGTGGTGGAGAAGATGAAGGGGTTTTATGCGGTGGCGCATCAGGAATCGAAAGTTAGCTGATGTTGTAATGCGATTTACTCCTGGTGAAATATATCATGTCTACAACCGAGGCAATAATCGGCAACCTATCTTCTTTAAAGAAGACAACTACCATTACTTTTTACAAAAAATTCGGAAAGAATTACTGAATGATTGTGTTATTTTGGCTTATTGTCTAATGCCGAATCATTACCATTTATTGTTGCTGCCAAACGAGAAAGGGTGCGCGCTGCACTCAGAAGTGGCAGGTAACCACATTCAATCATTGTCGTATAAGATTGGTAGCTTACAAAGTTCTTATACTAGAGCCATTAACAAGGACAAAAATAGAACAGGGTCACTATTCCAGCAAAAAACAAAAGCCAAACAATTGATTCCAGATGTTTGGCCAGGATTAAATACTACGGCTATTTGCCTGCATTATATTCATCAAAACCCATTGAAAGCAGGTTTAGTGGGAAAGCTCGAAGATTGGCAATTTTCCTCTTTTAAAGATTATGCAAAACTTCGACAAGGTACTTTGTGTAATCAAAAATTGGCTGTGGAGATAGCTAATATTAACCTTGAATCGTTTGTTAGGGATAGCTATGGCATAATGTGCGATGATGTGTTCGAGAAAATATTTTGACCCGTATTGAGTGGTCTGACGGCTTCTTTGAGGAGAGGAGTAAGTTTGGATTTCCAAAGCTTGATTTACCAAGTTCCAGCCGTCCGAACACTTCTCATTACACGGTAATTGGCTTTATTACAGACCGCACCACTACGACCGAAGTGTTCGGACGGCTCTTTTTGGCGAAGGCTTGGCTCTGCTTGTTAGGCTTTTTACCCATTGCTAAGCAGCCGTCAGACCACTGCCGGTATCTTACATACTTAATCAAAATACTGATTATTAATACCCATTATTTCCTTACCAATCATTCATTTCTTATCATTGCTATAAGGGTACTATCGCCACTTAACGCACATCGGTATGGGTAAGAGAAATGATCAGGTAATCAACCGCGAAATAAGTTGGTTGGCATTTAACGAGAGGGTGTTGATGGAAGCGGCAGACCCTACGGTGCCGTTGATTGAGCGGTTGCGGTTTTTGGGTATCTTCTCCAACAATCAGGATGAGTTTTTTAGGGTGCGCTTTGCCGCAATTAAGCGTATAGTGCACTTCAATATAAAAAACAGCGGCATATTGGGGGGCAGCCCCACCGAAGTCTTGCAGCAGATTCGAGACATTACCCGCAAACACCGCTTTATCTTTGAAGAAACCTATTCGAAGATAAAGAGCGAGTTGGAAAAGGAAGGCGTTTATTTTGTTAATGAAAAAGACCTTTCGCCAGAACAAGGATTGTACGTAAAGCAATACTTTGATGATAAGATTCGCCCAGTAATTACGCCTATCATGATTGACCAGTTGCACGACTGGCCAGTACTGAACGAGCGGCATATTTACTTAGCGGTGAAGATGAGCAATAGTGCCAACAAAGAAAAGGCACGATACTCTTTCATTGAAGTACCTACTAATGTCCGTAGCCGCTTTCTAGTATTGCCTGAAGAAAAGGGTAAGAAATACATCATTTTGCTCGATGATGTAATCAGATACAACCTACGCCAGATTTTCTCGCTATTTGAAGTGGACGAGATAAGCGCCTACACCATTAAAGTGACCAAGGATGCGGAGCTGGATATGGACAATGATGTATCTAGCAGTTTTATTGAGCAGTTGGCCAAGAGCTTGAAGAAGCGCCACGTAGCTACTACCGTTAGGTTCATTTATGATGAGGAAATGCCACCGGAGTATTTGGAGTTTTTGCGTGGCAAGTTCAACCTTACATCCGAAGATAGTGTAGTGGCAGGAAGCCGGTACCACAACTTTAAGGACTTTATTGATTTCCCAGATATCGGCATGAAGAACTTGCGGTACAAGCGCATACAGCCGCTATCCCACAAATACCTCAAGCCTTATACTAGCATCATCCAAACCATTGCCAAGAAGGATACGCTGCTGCACTTGCCTTACCAGTCGTTTCACCACGTGACCGATTTTCTTCAAGAGGCCGCTATCGACCCTAAGGTAACAGAGATATATATTACCCTATACCGTGTAGCCAGGGCGTCGGCGGTGGCAAACGCCTTGATTAATGCCCTGCGCAATGGCAAGAAGGTAACCGTGGTAATGGAGCTACAGGCGCGCTTTGATGAAGAAAACAATATCTACTGGGCCAACAAGCTGCAAGAAGAAGGTGCTGACCTTATTGCGGGTGTAAAAAGCCTTAAGGTACATTGCAAACTGCTGCTGATAAAGCGGAAAGACAAGGGTAATGAAACCTTATATGCTAACATTGGCACAGGCAACTTTAACGAGAGCACTGCCAGACTGTATACCGATAAGAGCTTCTTTACCGCCGATCCACAAATAACCAGGGAGATAGCAAAGCTGTTCGAGTTTTTCGATAACAACTTGAAGATTTTCAGATATAAGCACTTGCTCGTATCGCCATTCTTTTTGCGCAAACGCTTGTACGAGCTTATCAACAACGAGATAAAACTAGCCAAGCGGGGCAAGCCTGCATATATATGGGTGAAAGTAAATGGCTTAATTGACTTTGCCATGATACAGAAGCTATACGAGGCCAGCAATGCTGGGGTGAAGATTCGCTTGATAGTACGTGGGGTATGTGCCTTAATTCCGGGTGTAAAAGGCATGAGCGAAAACATTGAGGCCATTAGTGTGGTTGACAAGTTTTTGGAGCATTCGCGCATTTACATCTTTGGCAACGGGGGCGCACCAAGGCACTATATAAGCAGTGCTGACTGGATGACCCGTAACCTTGACCACCGTATTGAAGTAGCTTGCCCTATATACGACCCAAGTTTGCAAAAAGAACTGAGCGACATCTTCGACCTACAATGGAAAGATACCACTAAGGCCCGATTGCACAATGGTGCCAAAGGCCATGAATACCGCAAAAAGAAACGTGGGCAGAAAGAAGGCCGAGAGCAAGAGGATATTTACAATTATTTAAAGGCAAAGCATACTGGCGACTAGCCCTTAATGTGTATGTTTGACCCACTGTTTACAATTAATACTTACGATGAGATTTGCAGCAATAGATATTGGTTCGAATGCAATGAGGTTGTTGACGATGAACGTGTTTGCTAATAATGGTAAACCAATTTTCAAGAAGGAATCTTTGATACGTATACCGTTGCGCTTGGGCGAGGAATCGTTCATGGATGGGCGCATATCCGATAGCAAGGCTGATAAGCTTTCGAAGGTGATACAGGCTTTCAAGAACCTGATAGAGGCGAACGATATAGTACATTACCGTGCTTGTGCCACCGCTGCTATGCGAGAGGCCAGCAATGGTGAAGAAATTATGGAAAAAGTTTTTCGCGAAACAGGTGTAAAGATTGAGATAGTAGATGGCAGCCGCGAGGCACAGCTAATCTATAGCAACCAGATTGTGGAAAGCTTAGATGGCGATAATACTTACCTATATATTGACGTAGGTGGCGGTAGTACCGAGCTTTCGTTGCTTAATAAGGAGAAGGTGCTTTTCTCGCAATCGTTCCCCATCGGCACGCTTAAGATATTGAACAACCAAGTGGATGATGCCGATTGGACCCCAATAATGAACCTTTTGAAAGGCTTCAAGAAGGAATATAAGCAAATTATCGGTATAGGTTCCGGCGGCAACATCAACAAAATATTCAAGCTATATGGAGATACAGAAGGCGGTACCCTTACGCAAAAACAATTGCTGGAGGCATACAACCACCTTAATAGCTATACCTATGCTGAGCGCGTAACCGTATTGGGTCTTAAGCCCGACCGTGCCGACGTAATATTGCCAGCAACCGAGATTTTCTTGTTCATTTCTCGCTATGCGGGTATTCGAACTTTCTTGGTGCCGAAAATTGGCTTATCAGATGGTATTATACACCAATTGTACGAGGAGCATGTAGCTGGAAAGTAGTTTGGACGACAGACGATAGACCACAAAAAACGGTTAAAGAAAGGTGCGTATCAATAAAAAATAATTTCTAAGTGCTAAATTGTAAGTCCCCAACTAAATTAAATAACCATTAACCAATAACTCCTTTGAAGCAACTGTGGTCCGTGGTCTGTCGTCCATGGTCTAGTGGTTTATTTCACGCACCAAGCTCAGGATATCCATTTCTGAGAACTTTAAGGAGCCATCGAGCTGATGGGCAAACCGCCATGCCTCGGTAGGCTGTACTTCTAGCGGTAGGTCGTTATTTTCGCGGAAATAGGAGTGCAGCATTGGGTCAACAAGTTTGCAATCTCCATCGTACACATCTACCCAATCGTTGGCCTCTTGCAAAAATGTATTGGTGCCCAATACATGGGAGTATGCCACCGCAGCAGCTTGGTGCTCGGGCATGTATGCCAATAGCGCATCAAAATAGTATAGCACCTTTTTGATGGTGGCCCTATCACTTTCATTGATGCCAATTACCGCAGTATTGTATATAGGGGTGTTGGGCAGTGGTGCCGATAATGCCTTTTCTATTGATTTTTGGTAGGGCTCAGTGGTAGTGTAAGTAATGGTTTCAGGCAGGTAGGCCACTATGCTTGCCAACGGTGCCACTTCTTCGTACATCAAGCTGCAATCTTCTGATAACTCCAATAGCAAAGCACCTGGGCTATCTAAATAAAATACCTCATTCTTTACCAAGATAACATCGCCATGATAGGTTGCGAAAGCATCCCTAGCGGCCATAATGCGCACCCGCTCAGCTGAGTGGTGCGTGCCCTGCCACATGGAAATGGTAATGTGGTCCATCTCTTCAATCACTACATCCAAATCGGTAAAGTAAGCAGGCAAATCGGTGTAAACAATGATGCGGTGCTTCATTTCTATTTCGGCTGCAAAATATTGCAAATTGAGGATGCTGAAACGAGCACGCCTCAGGTCCCGCTCCTTAGAGTGGGCAACGTAAACAATGTTTTGCATGGGCAGTAGGGTTGGTTGTGTTTCATTGTTACTTCTAATCTAGATAATTAACCCTTAATAATCAATAGGTTGGAGAAAAAATACCTAAATCAATCCCCAAATCGTTACAGGGCGTTTATCCTAGATTTATACCAAAAATTTCTATCTTTAGCTATCGAGCCATAAACGCGCTATAGGTATGTTCCCTCCCAAGTTAAGATTCGCTTTAGTTATACTATGTGCAGTTGGCGGCATATATGCCTTTATAGAAGGCCAATTGTTTCCGGGCGTGGCGTTGTTTATTGTGGCAGGGTTAATGGTATATGGGCATTTTAGTTACAACCGTATTTGGTTGATATACAAGCACGTACTTTCTGGCGAATTTGAGCAAGCTGAAGCACAGTTGAAGAAAGTGGGCAGTGTGGCCAATCTAAGCAGTGAGCAACAATCGTACTATTATTTTTCCAAAGGGATGGTTGCCATGCACAAAACCGCTTACGAAGAGGCTGAAAGCGAGTTGTTGAAGGCACTGGATATTGGCCTAAAAACGGATAACGATATGGCGGTTGCCAACTATTACCTCGCCCAAATCTATTATAATCATACAAGTTACCAAGTAGCCAGGCAGTATTTGGATAAAGCCAAGCAATACCAGATACATCCCAATCTGCAAACGCACATCAATCAGTTGGATACAATACTTGGTAAGAGTTAATGAATGTACAATGTACGATGTACAAAGTACAATGTAAATGGAGTGATTATATTAAGGTTGTGATTGTTTACATCGTACCCTGTACATAAAATTGAAGCAACCATGGTCTATTGTCCATCGTCAATGGTCCAATTCAATAATCTCCCACTGACAGCATTACCAGCGTACAGCCTTCAATCGGCTCAATGCCTTCCTTAATCAATCGGTTTTCGAAAGCAGGGTTCTCGGTGCCGGGGTTGAAGATTACGCGCTTCGGTTTTAGGCTTACTATATAGTCTTCATAGCTTTCGCGCTGCACTGCTGGGCGCACGTAAAGGGTAACGGTATCAACGTTGGTAAAGGGTATCTTTTCCCTAATAATGGGCACATCGCCCACCATACCATCATCAATACCCACAGCCACCACTTCATGGCCATGGCCACGTAAACGATTGATAGCCATATATGCATAGCGCGAGGGGTTGGTAGTTGCGCCTATTACGAGCGTTTTCTTACTTGTATCCATAGTTCTTGATAATGCAAACACGATGCCCAATACAAAAGTTTGAATAAATAAGCTACAAAACGAAACAAAAAATTTATAAACGGTGTATAAATAGGTAACCAATCTCTAAGAAATGTCAATTTCTACAAACGATGTTATTCGCCAAAAGGTGAACCAACAGCTTAAGGAATGCAAAGACAAGATAAATTCTTGCCCAGAGCATCAAAAATTTTTGAAGCTACAACAAGCATCCCTGTTATGCCGTTTATTTCAAAAGCACGTGATTATCGATCATGAAACCTCTAAGGGAATGACACGCACCAAAGCTTTGGTTGCTTTCAGTACCCCTAAGATGGTGATACTGCAAGACGGCACTTTTATCACAATTGACTCTATTAAAAACATCGATATCGTTTAAATATCTTTACCCAACGCATTTAATAAATTGATTTTCAGCTATTTCTAATTAGTTATTGGCAATGGCGAAACATTACTTGTTAAGGTGCGTATCCTTAAACAATAAAACTGAGGTATATGGAACGGGTACTGTTGAACAAAATCGAGAAAGAGAATATCCAACACTTACAGTTTAAAGACCAAGAGGTGCTAGCCGACAAGGTGGCACAGAAAGGACGGGAGCGCGAATTATACCGCGCTATGTTGCTTGGCAATGGCCACAAAGGCAAAGTAAAAATCATTTTCGAATCGCTTACTGGGCTCAATATTGTGGATACCACCATTTGGGCTACTACGGATAAAAATGTGGTGCTAAAGGGCGGCCTGCTCATCCCCATTTGTTGCATTCTGGAAGTGGTATGCTAGTTTGGTATAAATAAAGCTCGTGTTAAAGGTGTCTACACTTGTAAAATATTTCCTTCCAATTATTTCTTAATTCCAAGAATAAAACGTATATTTTCAATATGCCCGCGAATACTATCCGGGCACATGTGTTGTTTTATTACCCGCTAAACTAGTAAAGCCCATGAATATTGAATTACAAACCCGTGCACTTACCGTGTCGAAGGAACAGGTGCCTGGTATTATCACCCTTAACCCAGCCGATGTATTAACTGCCGACGTTGATAAAAAACATCGTAACCGAATGCTATACTTGGCTATGATACTGGGCAATGGCTACAAGAGCAAGGTGCAGATTACATTTGAAACCATTGACGGCCCCCGTAGGGTAGAAACCACCGTGTGGGCCACTACAGAGCGCAATGTAATGCTCAAAGGCGGCATTACCATCCCTGTTAACAGTATATATTTGGTGGAGTACTAATAACGGATTTCCCACAACTTCACCGTTCTATCATCGCTTACCGATACCAAGAATTGCTTTCCCCAATATAGGCGGTTTACGGAGTTTACGTGTCCTTGCAACTTATGTCTATCCAGTACTTTGAGGAGTTGAAAGGTTTGCGCGTCCCATATTTTAACATCCTTGTCACGCCCGGCCGTGGCAAATTGCTTCCCATCGGGGCGGTAAACTATCTGATTGATGGTAAACAAATGTGCGGAGATGCGGTGTATAGCACGATAATTGTCCAACACATCCCAAACCATAAGGTGCGCATCGCGGCTGCCGCTCAATAGATACTTACCATCGGGCGAAAAACACACTGTGAACACTGAGTTTTCGTGTCCATCGAGCCTGGTGATGATATTCAAATCAGGATAGCTGAGGAGGTAAATGCCGTTATCGCTGCTACCAACAGCGAGGGTATTACCATCAGGGGAAATTGCAAGCGCACGTAGACTGTGATCGGATAATGAAATGCTTTTACCCAAAGAATAATCGGCTGTGCTCCAAAAAGACAAAACGCCATCTCCACCCGCAGCCAGAAAGTGGCCATCTACGGGCAAAATATCGAATACCCCTTGTTTGTGTAATGCTAGGTGGCGGGTTTCTTGCTTCGCTAGCAAATCCACCACATGTATGCCGCCATGCATTTGGCCAAGTAGTATTTGTTGTTTTTCGCCCAACAGTGCCATGCTGAATATCTGCGAATCCATTCTAGCAACCAACACCCCATTAGCATCCAATTGAAGGGGCCACTGCACCACCTGCCCATCGCCACCAGTGGTGTAAATGCTTTCGCCCGCACCAGCTATCGTATAGATGGAACTAGTGTGCCCAGTGAGGGTTGTGAAAAGTGATGCGGTGATGGACGGCATAAGTATTGGCAAAGATAGCTATCAAGCTTATATTGTTACCACCTGCGCCTCAACCCAAGTGCGGATGGTGCTATCTTCAAAGCCCGCTTCGCGAAGGATGGCCAGCGTATCCTCACCCAAAATAGGCGCCTGCCAAGCGATAGAAGCTGGCGTCTCGCTAAATTTCAGCGGTATGCCGATTGATTTATATGGCGTGCCATCAGCAGTTTGTTGCTCCACCACCATCTCGCGATGCAGTATGTGCTCCTGGTGTTCCAATTCATCCATGCCTAGCACAGCACTTAGGCAAAAATCGTATTGGTCAGAAAGTGCTAGCCACTCCGCTTGGGTGCGGGTAGTAAACAAATCGGTTACTTGTTTCTTTAAGTCGTTTAACTCATTTCCTTCCAAAAGCAAACCTTGCGCCCAATCGGGCTTGTTAACTGCTTTGCAAAAGCCTTCCCAAAATTTGGGTTCCAGTGCGCCCAGTGCCACATATTTATTATCGGCACATCGGTACACATTATAGTTGGCCAGTTTGCCTGAAAGCTCATGTCCGCTTGGTTTTACAGCCTGCCTATCTGCTTGGGTGCGGGCAAAGGCAAACGTGCCCAGCGGCATCACTGCATCCATCATACTTACATCTACATATTGGCCGTGCTTGGTTCGCTCGCGGCTCCACAGCGCGGCAAGGATGGCGTTCATGGCCATATAGCTGCCACCAGCAATGTCGGCCAGTTGCCCGCCCGGTATTATGGGTTGGCCCTCGGCAGTACCAGTTATACCCAACAAACCCGCTCGGGCAATATAGTTGAGGTCGTGCCCAGCTTCTTGCGCCCATGGGCCGGTTTGCCCGTAGCCAGTTATACTTACGTAAATCAATTTTGGATTGATTTCCTTCAGTTTTTCATAGCCTAGCCCAATCTTCTCCATCACCCCAGGGCGGAATTGCTCTACTACCACATCTGCAGTTTTTACCAAGCTATATATTATCATGCGACCCTCATCGGTATTATAATTGAGCGCAAGGCTGCGTTTGCTGCGGTTAATGGCGAGGTAGTAGGCGGCGGTTTCGCCAATAAAAGGCGGGAAGTTGCGCACTTGATCGGGCGATGCGGGGTCTTCTATTTTAATTACTTCAGCACCCATATCGGCCAGCATCATAGTAGCCAGCGGGCCAGGCAACAATCTGCTTAAATCCAGTATTCGTATGCCCGTAAGTGGCCCTTGCAAGGGCTTGCGACTGTTAATGCCTTTCAACTCAACGCCACCGCCGCCCAAGTGTAAGCTCGGGTCGAACCTGCGGAACAGCTTCGCAAACGCCAGCATTTTGCCCAAGTTGCTCACTTTAACCTTGCCCATCATCAGGGCCATCTGCGGGTTGGAATTGCCCAGTTCTATTTGGGTATATACATCAGCCTTTGATTTCACCACACAATCGGGTGTACCGTGCAGGCCTTCATTCAGGGTGCAGGCACCATCGGCAATAGCTATGGTGTAGTTACCGCCACCTTCACCGGCAATCTCAAAATGGAAAGTCAGCTTTTGCCCTGCCGCCTTCTCTGGCCTAAACCGGCGCGGTATGCTGGAAACGATATCTTGAAAGGTTACTTTGGGCTGCATGGCAATATGGTTTATTCGCCCGACTAAATTAACTCATTATGGCTGGATAAGATGACCCCCCATTATTTTTGAAGCAAACCATGGTCCATCGTCCTGTGTCCATCGTCTAATAACCATACCTCTTTATCTTATACCCATTACTAGCATCAAAGGTAAACTCTGGGGTAATGAGGGCATCGCCAAAATCAGTGCGGTACCATGGGCTCAGGCTGCCGTCATTAGGGTTTTTGAGGATGTGCATATCCTGTGCGGGCATCCAGCCTTGCACCAGCATAAATACTTTTTCACCTGTTTCGGGCTTTTCAGCTATGTCCACCACTATTACGGCATGGCCAACTGGCACGCCTTTGAAAACAAATACATCACCAATTTGAAGGTCGTTTAGCTCCACTGTTTTCAGCTCATGGTATAGCGATGCCGTGTTGGCAGAGTTGAAAATCCAATCCATATACTTACGGAAGATAGGGTAGGAGTAGTCTCCCTTGGCGTAGTCTTTAAAGTAGCGTGGCTTACTATCGCTCACAAAGTTGAACTTGATATCGCCATAGCGCTTTTGGTTATAGAGGTACTCGCCCCACAAGCGCATGGTTACATCGGCACATTGCTGCAGATCCTTGTCGCCGGTATCCATGTCCACAATAGCCCAGTGCGCCGTTTGGTTGCTCTTTTCTTGCCCATTATATAGATATACTTTGTTGGCGCCCTGCTTTAGTGGCAATTGGCGTAGGTAGCTACCAAAACTATTACTAGCTTCGGTGGTGCGCGAAAATCCTTTTGGTGGAGGTATTTCGCCCAGCAGCTTGTACGCAACCGGCTCGAGTGAGCCTTCTAACCGGACAGCAGCCATTTTTACATAGTCGAAATTGCGGGCTTTCAACCAGAAGAACACCCCGGTGGCGGCGATTAGAAACACGAGAAGAACAGCTTTGTAGCGCACCTTTTTTGTTTTAGAAACGAATACGGTAACGCAATATTATCACCCCTCTCAAAATTTACTTCTTTGGATTGTAATTATTGCTGATAAAATATACTTACTTTGTTGTTGTGGAGTACCAATTAAAAAACCTTTATTGTATTTTTACGTACAACTACTAACAAACCTCATTATGAAAAAATTTCTGGTTTTTGGCCTTGCTACTCTAAGCTTTGGCTTTGCTGCTCAAGCACAATCATTGGAGCGCCAAGTGATTGGCTCTGCTGGTGGTTATGAAGAGGAAGCTGGCTACAGCCTTTCTTTTACCGTTGGCGAACCTGTGGTTGAAACTGCTATTGCTGGCACTTTGGTGCTTACCCAAGGCTTCCAACAGCCTGACGATGTGTCGGTTGGGGTGAACGACGTGGTGAAATTCAATATGGACTACATCATTTTCCCCAACCCTACCATGGATGAGCTGACTGTGCAACTTTCGGCAGACAAGGTGGTGGAAGTAACCATTTCGTTGTACGATCTGTTGGGACAAAAGCTTGAGCTTATGGACCGTAAGGTATTGGTTGATGGTGTTACCACTTCCAAATACAATCTTGCTAGCTTGGCAGCCGCTAACTATTTTGTAGTACTTACCGATAAAGACGGCAAGCAACTTGGCCAATTCAAGGTTCAGAAGATTACCTACTAGGTTTTGCTTTTTGCTTAACTAGTTATTAGTTACTGGTTTCTTATGATATAAGAAAAGCGGCTCTTAGGCCGCTTTTCTCGTTTTGTATCTTCGGTGTCTTTTTCCTTGATTGCAACGAAATATGGTTGGTGTTACTTACTAATCAATGTCTTGACCGTTCCCACTTCGCGCAGCTATTGGGGCTTTTGTTAGGTGTGCCGATGTTAAAGCTTACGGATACGCCGGTATTCCAGTAACCATCTTTGTCTTTTGGGTCGCCACGTTGGGCGCCTGGTGCCACTATGTTGGCATACACATCGGGTGTGGTAACTTCGTCGGCACGAATAGAGAGATGTTTGGTCAGCAAACTCATTTGTTCAAAATCGACAGGGTATACAGTACTCACATCATCCAAGTAATCAGAACCAGTGAAGGTATAGCCACCAAACACGTTGAGCGACATAAAGCTCGTAAGGTTCACTTTTACCCCTGCTTTTAAAGGGCCAGCCCAAGTAAACCGGCTATAGTTGGCTGGGTAACCTGCCAAACCTTGACCCTCGGTACCCAGCGGCTGTAAATTATGCCACTCACCTTGAAAGTAAACTTTAGGGTTGAAATAGATACCACCAAAACCCGCCGATACATATGGAGTCCACCTCATTTTTTTGTTGTTGAACGGTTCATATTTCAGCACATGAAACTCCCCATTCACGGCCACTTCCACCAAATCGGTACGGTAGCTGAGGTTGCGTATGTACCGAAACCAGCCTTGGCTGTAAGGTTCTTTGTCGCGCACAAATCGGTCGGCACCTTCTAAGCGGTAGTACATAGCAGTAGTAGATAGCGCAAAACGGTGGTGAAAAGTGTAGCGGTAGTAGAGTCCTGCCGCTACGTTTACCGAAGAAAAATCGACAACATACATGTTATTGATGTCGCTACGCTGTTGATTGGCACCAATGGTTAGGCCCATTTCGTGCACGGGCTTGAAACCGAAACGGTTGGTTTTCTTTTTACTTGCGCTTACCTGTGCATCGGCTTGGTATACAGTAAGCAACATGCCAATAATAAATGCCACGGTGGTGATGAAGGCTTTCATGTGTTGATTGTTAGTTGGGTTAACAAGCGGTATGAAGCTCTATTCAAAAAGAATGCCAAATGGAATGTAAGTCTATTTGTAAAAGTGTTGAAAACCAACGACTAACAACTATTAGCCAACAAAAATCAAGCAAATGCGATGGTGTAACGGTGCTACAGTAGTAAAATTGATCGTAAAAATTATTTCAAATCTACTTGCATGTCTACTAGGGTTTCCTCAATGGCCACCAGCAAACCTTGTATATCCTCCACAGTTATGCGCCCGATGTTGCCGATGCGAAAACAATCTACCTGGCTTAGCTTGCCAGGGTAAATTACAAAATCGCGCTCGTTGAGCAACTCATAGAACTTCTTGAAGTCGAAGTTGGGATGGGTAGGGTAGAGGAAGGAGCTGATGATGTAGCCCTGTTTTTTAGGTGCTAGGTATTCCTTAAAACCTAATTCGCGCATACCGGCTACCAAGGTGTTGTAGTTGCTTTGGTAGCGGGCACTGCGGCCAGCAACACCACCTTCGGCAGTGTGTTCTTGTATAGCCTGCCAAAAAGCCAATATGGTATGTGTAGGTGGCGTAAATCGGAACTGGCCGTTCTGCTCCAAGCCCTCCCATTGGGCAAACAAATCCAAACTTAAGCTGCGGGCATTCCCTTTGCAAGCATTCAAGGCATCGCGCTGGGCAATGGTGAAGCTAAAGCCCGGCACACCTTCTATACACTTGTTGCTAGAAGAAACCAAGAAATCAATTTGATTATCGGCAATGTTGGTAGGTACCGCCCCAAAACTGCTCATGGCATCTACAATGTAGGTTTTGCCATATTGCTTTACCAACGCACCTATTTCTTTAATGGGGTTGAAGATGCCACTAGTGGTTTCGCAGTGTACTACTACCACATGGGTAATGGTGGGGTTTTGTTGAAAAGAGGCTTCTATTTCAGCCAGTGGGGGATGCTGGTCTTCGGCGTATTTTAACACCGTTTTGGTGATGCCATGCACGTCCGCCATTTTGGCTATACGATCTCCATAAGCACCATTGATGATAACCAACAGGTGCCCATTGGCCTTTGGTAAAGCTGAGGAGATAACCGCCTCCACGCCAAACGTACCCGAACCTTGCATAATTACCGCTTCGTAGCCTTGAGCTTGGCTTACCTCGCCCATCACCAACAAGGCATTACGCACCTGCCTTACGGCATTGATGAACTCAATATCGCGACTGCCAAGGTCGCGAAGCATGGCTTGCTTAACAGTAATACTAGTGGTAAGGGGGCCTGGGGTAAAAAGCAATTTATCTTTGGTAAGGGTTTCCATGTTAGGTGGTTATTAGTTACTGGTTAATTGGTTATTGGTGAAAATTGAATTGGAATTAACGAATCAACCAATAACTAATTCACTAATTAACAAAGCCGGCACCTCGCGAATGCTTTCTAAAATATGCGTGTGCGGGTGCGCCTCCAATTCGGCACGGGTGCAAGCGCCACTCAATACACCTATGTTATATAAGGTGTTGCTGTTAAAACCTTCGTTAAGGTCGGCAGGGGTATCGCCCACTTTTACCACTGCCTTCGGGTCGGTAATACCGAACGCAGCCATGGCCTTCTGTATCATAAATGCAGCTGGGCGGCCTTGCGGCACCTCATCGCTAGCCACGCTAATGTCAATCACGCCATCGCGTTCCCAACCCAAGCGCTCAATAATGGCATCGATAATATCACGGCTGAAACCGCTATCGATGGCTACTTTAATGCCGTTAGCCTTCAAAGTACGGAACACATCGCTGGCGCCATCAATCTCCTTTACCCGTGGGTCGTGCGTGTAGAACTCAATCATTTTCTGCAAAAACACATTGTGCAGCTCGTTTACATATTCCTCGGTAATGGTGCTGTGGTTAGTAAGCTTGCCTTCCAGCACAAGTCGGATGGCTTCTGGCTTCTTCAATCCCATTACGGCATTAATGTCGTCGCGGGTTACGGGTAGACCAGTGCTTTCCAAAGCGGCTTGAAAGCAGATGTTTACATCATCATTGTCATGCACGGTAGTACCCGCCATATCAAACATTACCATTTGTATTTTCATCGAGGAGTAGTTTGTTGGTAAAGATACTTATTGGTCGACAGACCGCGGACGATGGCCCACGGTTTTTTTTGTTAACGTATTGTTAAGATGGTCAATGGTCCACGGTCCATGGAAAAATGAAAAGTAAGTATTAAACAAAAAAGCCGCCCCTGTTTCCAGAAGCGGCTTTAATAAATATATTGACCATTTTAAACTGTTATCTGTGGTCCGTCGTCTGTGAACTAGTGAGCAGCCAAGTATGATGCAACTCCAGCATGGTCGGCTACCATGCCTTCTTTGCCTTCTTCCCAGTTAGCAGGGCAAACTTCACCTTTCTCTTCTACATACTGTAGGGCTTTCAGGGTACGTATGGCCTCGTCAACGTTGCGGCCAAGTGGCAAATCGTTGATGGTTTCGTGGCGAACCACACCTTTCTTATCGATGAGGAACAAACCACGGTAGGCTACTGGCTCGCCAGTAAATACTGATTGGCCATTATCGTTGTAGTCATACTCGCCCGCCAAAACACCATAATTCATAGCAATAGTTTTGCTGAAATCGGCAACTATTGGGTAAGTCACCCCTTCAATACCACCTTTGTCTTTCGGGGTATTCAACCATGCCCAGTGGCTAAAATGCGAATCAACAGAACAAGCAATAACTTCGGTATCCAATTTCTTGAAATCTGCCAATTTGGCTTGGAAAGCAAGCAACTCAGTTGGGCAAACAAAAGTGAAGTCCATTGGGTAGAAGAAGAACACTACAAACTTTTTGTCAATGAACTGTTCTAAGGAAAAATTCTCTTCAAACTCGCCACCATCTATTACTGCTGTGGCACTAAACTTTGGTGCAGGTTTACCTACTAAAGACATAATTATTATTGATTTAAGGGTTTAGAAGAATGTTGCAACATCGACAAGAACGCAGAATAATGCCTAATTGTTCTCCACGTGGTAAAATTACAAAATACAGCCGGTTTGTGGTTAACTATTTTTTACGAGTAATACCGTAGTTAACAATGAGTTAACATCACATTGAGCCATTGCACCTACCTTATATTCAAAAAACTCTTGCGCTTAAGCAAATTTGTGCTTATATTAGGAAACCATATTATAGTTAAGTCATTGTTGAATATATAAGCTCATCTATGAAGCATTTTTTTACCCTGCTCCTTTTTGGCATAACTATCCCCGCATTCTCTCAAAACGGAAGTGTGGGCGTTAATGCCCCAAGCCCTGACCCTAGCGCATCGCTAGAAGTTGGTACAACCAACAAGGGTTTGCTGATACCCACCGTTTCGTTAACAGGTACGGCCGATGTTACCACTATTGTGGGTGCGCCATACCCTGAGCGGTTGCTGGTATATAACCAGGCCACGGCAGGTAGTGCCCCCAACAATGTGATACCAGGATATTACTACTGGACGGGAAGCGCATGGGTAAGGATGAAAGTAGGTGCCGAAGGTGAAGACCATGACTGGTACGAGCAAGGCAGCACTGAGGCGCCAAACAGCATCAACGACAACATTTACACGCTAGGTAATGTAGGTATTGGCATCAATACACCAGCACAAAAACTACACGTGGAAGGCAATGCACGCATTAGCGGTTTGGCCAGCGGTGCAGGCGGTGCATTTGTAAGAACCAATAGCAGTGCCGATCTATTGGTAACCAACTTTACCGGCAGCTCCACCGATGTGTTGTTAGGTAATGGTACGTTTGGCTCTGGTACGGCATTTGGCGACAACTTGGGCAACCATACCGCCACTAGCAACCTCAATATGAGCAATAGGGAAATTGATAACGTAACCTATGCCAATGTGTTGGCCGGCAATGGATACGGTATCAGGTTTTGGCAATCGGATTTTTATAAAATACACATGGGTAATGGAGGTGAATACAATTATGGCCCAGTGACCGATTATAGCATCAAGATGAACATGAACAATACCGCGGGCCGAGGCTGGACATGGGGTATTGCAGGTGCCACGCCAATAGCAGGATTGAATAATGTTGGAAACTTCCAGATAAATGGAGATTTTACGGTAGTAGGTGGAAATATAGATATGGTTAAGGGTTTGAATACCCGCATCCATCGATTGGGAGAAATAAGCTTTGACTGGACATCAGGTGGTACGTACGATTTACCAGAATACCATGGCATCCAATCGAAAGACGAGGCAGGGAATTGGGCCGATGGTGTGAGGCTTAATAGCTTTAATGACTTTATTACTACCATTGATGCCAATGACAATAACGCTACATCTTATTTTAAAGTGCAGGAGCATTCCACAGCCGATGGCACGGATTTGTTCTGGGTGCGCTCACCCGATGGGCAAGGCTACCATAGCGGGAAAGTGGGCATAGGCACCACTGGCCCTAGGGCTGCGACCATGCTCGATGTGGTGGGTGCAATAGGTACTTCAAGGCTAGGTATTGGCGGTACTTACGATTCTTACCAAGTTCAGGGCATTTGGTCTATCTCGCCCGATTACTTCATCTCAACCGGTAGCAACGATTTTGGCAGCCAGTATGGTATTACCTATGCGCATACCAATGCTGGTACATCCACCAATAAGCTGCCCATTGCAGGTTGGGGCCACCAAATTATGTTTACCAGCGGAGGTGTGCGCAATGCATCCATCAGCCTTGATTACGGCAATGGCTACTTTGCCGGTAATATGGGCATAGGTACTACTAACCCTAGCGAAAGGCTACACGTAACTGCCAACGTTTTGGCCGATGGAATTGTATACTGGGGAAATGCGGGCACCAGAACTGAAAGCCGCAACGATGCAGGTTTGCAAGGCAACGCAGGAGCACGTAGTGGCTTTTACGAAACTTCGACGCCAACGCCTGCTGCCAACTGGCCAACAGGTGCGTCGAGTTGGTGGCACTTGCTGGATGTAAGGCACAGCAACAATGGCAACAACTACGCCATGCAGATAGCGGGTAGCTTCTTCGACCAAGGCCTATACTACCGCAAAACCAACAACAATCCTGCCCAAGCTTGGACCAAAATAGTAAGTGGTAACCAAGGCGCATCGGTATATTCTGATGCATCAGAAATAAGCTTGGCTAGTAACAACACAGGTACATACAGTACCACTAGTGGTGTGGGCTGGACGGCAGGCACTTGGCAGGCCGTATCTGGCTTTACCGTTACCCGAAATGTAACTGCCGGTAGCACGGTAAATATCATTGTTGATGCATTGGTAGAGGGGGACAACTATAACAATTACGTACCAAGCTGCGTCTATTTTAGGGTAATGAGGGGCGGTACGGAAATTGCCCGTACGGCAGTAATGATGAGCGTGGCCAACTATGTGCCCACTAACTTTTGGTTTTTCAACAGTAACAACCTGTCCATCAATGTAATTGATACAGGCGTATCCGGTAGCCAAACCTATACCGTGGAGTATTGGATGCCTAACGAATTTGGAAGTACCGAAAACGTAAGATTGGGATCTAGAAGATTGAATGTAATTGAATTGGGTAATTAAGCAAAGCGAAGAAGTATGAAAAAGTTATTAGTTATAGCAGGTCTATTGTTGAGCATACAACTGTTGCACGCGCAAGAACCTACCCAGAAAAAGCATGTTGCTTTTGATCAAGGAGACTTGGTAGTATCAAACACCGCTAGGCTTTCTGACGGGGAATTGAGCAAATCGAGCGAGCCATACTCACCGCTGATAGTGGGTGTATACAACGAGAAAACCGAAACCCGCTTGGTACCCCAAGTACTGGTAGACGGCATCGCCTATGTTAAGTTTGACGCGAGCAATGGTACGGTATCCGTAGGCGATTATGTAACCAGCTCTTCGAAAGCGGGTTATAGCATGAAAGCCACCCAATCGGGTTATGTAGTAGGGGTGGTAATCGGCGTATCCGATAAGGATTCTGGTTTGATCAAAATCCGTGTGCAGCCATCTTGGGTTAAGCAGTAATACCCACAATAAAAACCCCTCTCGGTAAAACCGAAAGGGGTAGATAATTGCGTCAATTCATGATATTATAACAAGTCGAGCACGATAGCGCCCAAGTTGGTTGTTTGACCTGATGAAACACTCACGTTGTTTACTATCTCGTCGTCGTAGGGCAGTATAGCGTCCACATGTACTTCATAGCTGCCACTGGCCAATCCGCCGATATAGAAACCGCCAGTAGCGTTAGCTACGGTACCAATGGTGTCGGTACCTTCAATTGCGTAAACTAACGAGCCGGCACCAACTAGGCCTACATTTCCTACAATTACACCGTTGTTAGCTTCCAAAATGGTGCGGATTACGGGTTTCAAAATGTATTTGCCCGAGCCGGTTTCCACAATGGAGCGGGCCGCATCAAAGTCTAGCAATATGCTATACGTTTCGCCAGGCTGTATATTAGCCTGTACATTCAGTTTCAAGCCGCTTTGTTGGGCACTTGGCGTTTCCAGCTCATACGTAGCCGGGCCTATTACAATTGTGTTATTAGTGCCAAGTATCAAGCGTATCTGGTTTATGCGGCCAGCATTAATAGGCCCTGCAGCAATCAAGGTATCAATACCATCCCGATAGTCAAGTAGGTTGTAAATACCCCCATTTACATTCATGTTCACCCAGCCATTGTCGGTATTTATCTCCACGGCTTGCACATCAATATTTACCGCTAGGTAAGGGCCAGGCGCATCGGTCATGCGTATTTCCATACGGGCATCGCCAGTCATGTTATCATCATCATCATCTTTGTTGCACGATACTGCAAGCACCATCACTGATAGTACCAAAGCAGATAGTTGAAACATCTTTCTCATCTTGTTTTAGTTTGTTGATGGAAATGTGAAGGCAATTATCGTTCCAAAAGTATAAATTGCTATAAGCTAATCGCCACAAAGGCTAGACTGAAAATTAACTTTATGGGCATTAATGTAGTGGAGTAAAAATGAGGAAATGCTGTGTTAGTAATAATACTGTTTCAGGTTTTTATCAATTTCCTTACACTCGCTGTTCACCCGCGCTTCCAAGCGCGTGGTGGCTGTTTGCAGAGCCTCTGGCTCAACAATAGCAAAACCGCCCACAAAAAATCCATATCTTAGCCACACGATTGTTGAACGAAAGAAACCACCATGTCGAATGCTATTTTCCGTGTGCCGAAGGCCATTAACGAACCCGTGAAAAGCTACGCGCCCGGCTCACCAGAGCGGGCAGAACTGAAACAAGCACTGAAAAACCTGAAGGGCAAAGAGCTGGATATACCGATGATTATCGGCGGCAAAGAGGTTCGCACAGGCAATAAAAAATCGATACACCCTCCACATGAAATAAGCCATACCCTTGGCTACTACCATCAAGGTGAAGAACAGCACGTACGCGACGCAGTAGCTGCTGCACTAGCCGCCAAAGACCAATGGGAAAACACCCCATGGGAGCAGCGCGCCGCCATCTTCTTGAAGGCTGCCGACCTACTTACGGGCAAGCACCGCGCCATTACCAATGCCGCCACCATGCTGGGCCAATCGAAAAACGTTTACCAAGCAGAAATTGATGCGGTGTGCGAGTTGGCAGACTTCTACCGTTTCAACGTGGAGTTTATGACGCAGATTTACGCGGAGCAGCCGTTTTCGCCGCCCGGCATGTGGAACCGCTCAG
>JAIXUD010000010.1 GCA_027483645.1 Sphingobacteriales bacterium | reverse complement strand
TCGATGTGCTGTTGTAGCTTCACTGCCCAGCGCCGTTTTTCCGCTAAGGCGGAAAGGTAGGCACAGCCTACCAACATCAGTTGCACGTAGGCTGGAAAAAGCCTACGCGCAGTAATGGGAAGCCCAAACGGGTAAGCTGTTAATCGAGTAATCGTAATCAACCCAATGCTTTGTATTTGTAGTAAATGTTCCTTTGTCCTTTTATCGGTTTAAGTATTTGTATTTTACCGTCGCAGTAAATACCTGTTTCAATAAATCCTTTCTTTGCTAGTGATGTAACAGCGCTCGATACTGAGCGCCTAGACAGTCCTGTTTTCTTGATAAACTGCCCGTAAGTAATGCGATCATAAACCTTACGCTTACCAGTACGTTTGTTAATCCAGCCATAAGTTTGCCGGATTATGACTAGCAATATCTTCAACTCGGCGTATGTAAGAATAGGAAGCATGCTGTCAAAAACCACGTTCGGCACTTGTGTGGTACGTTGGTAATTCATAAAATTAGCTAAAGCTATCCGATAATGGATTATAGTTTTCCATGGCTTTTAACATTGCCTCATATAACAAATGCAAATGCTCCACTTTTAACTTTGGAGGGATAGGAAGATCAAGAAGTCCTTCTTCAAATACAAGTTGGGTAGAGTAGTTGGGACATTTTGAATTTTCCTCTGAAGTACTGCCCATATTTCGACAACAGTCCTTATCAGGGTCACATACGGGGAAACGTACTCGATTTAGCAGCTCTGTAAAGGGAGATTTCGTTGAAATTATTAGCTTTCTACCATCAATCTGAAAGTTCGAGGTGAGCATTTTCAGAAATTCCCGCTTTTCTTCGTGAAAAGCCCCCCCTACTGGCATAGGCAGTAGCCTATGTGCAGTAGGGGTTTTAAAAAAAACTAGCGAACCTTTGAACAAAGGGTAACAGCTGGCTGTGCTAACCTCAATAAAACGAGATGCTCATTGGAGAAAGGATAATTTTCGTCCTTTAAAGGAATCACTGGGCCAAGGAGGCTAAAGTTAAAAGGCCTTAACGCCATATGTCTTTTGAGCTTGGAAGTAGCTACTCCAAAATGCAAATTATGGTCTTCTTGAAAGTTGACCCGTACTTGGTCGAATTGTTCCGCAAGGCCACCTCCTCGATATGCAGGGTGCAACACCAAACGGCTGTAAAACAAAAACGGCCTTTCGAGTGGCAGTTGACTTTCGTATGCTTTAAATATGCCGGAGTAGGGCAGTTCATCGAAGGTATGGCAAACGGTTAGTCTTGCAGCTCCAATAATTTCATTTTTTGTGTTGGTAGCAATGTAGTGTATGCTGCGCTCCTCCAAACGGTCGCGGTAGCCATCGGGGTATTTGGTGCTGTTAATATCTGTTTTGCCCGGAGAGTTTTCCCATGCCAGCACCCTCAAACGGTATATTTCGGCTAGTCGCGAGTGATCGGTAAGTACGGTAGGGCCGAATATAGTCTCCAAAGTGGGAATTTTGCTCAAACATAAACATTAAAAACAAATAGACAAATAGCGTTACGTTAATTATTTGTCAATGCCCTGTACTGAACCTTGCAACCCGGAATAAATATACATTTATGGACGACAAAACTACCCGGTACTGCTCATAATTCTCCCCCTACTGCGCATAGGCAGTAGGCGGATAATTAGTTGGAAACTATGGTTTAGTTCTATTTTCTATATCCAAGTTTAAATCCTAAATTTAACCTTGCACAATAAGTTTCTTTACTTTATAATTATAGTCTAATTATTTCACCATGAAGGCTCCCCTAATCATTATAGTAATGTTAATAAGCTTAAGCTGCTTTGCGCAAGTACCTTTTGTGAAAATAATAGAATATAAAGTGCAAATTAAGGATTTGGAGGCTTCGGACTTTGAATGGTACAGAAATAACATAGAAGCATCCGCTAGAATTCCCTGGCTTCAAGCTTTGATAGATAATGTTCTGAAGGGTAAGATTAAAGCGTATGATCCATCAAATTTTGATAGCAAGGTGCCTTATACCGTTGAAGAAATCACAAGCATCCTATATCCTCAAGACACAGTTGTTTTATATGATGTGATTACGGGAACAGAAGAAGAACAAGTTGTTGAATCAGACTTTGATTTTAGCGCCGTTTCTCATATTAAGTTCAGAGAGCAATGGACTTGGGAAGACAAGAAAGGTTTGACAAAAACCGTAGTAGCTATCGCCCCCTGCTTGGATAAGTATAACTGGGAGGGCCTGCTTATGGGACACATGCCATTATTCTGGATTAAATTTTAAATCCCACACTGCGCATAGGCTATTGCCTATGTGCAACTAGTGTCGGTAGGCTATGGCTCCCCACATCTAGCGTCAGCATATAGCCAGTTAAATTAGCGTAAGTTTTTCGACTTGTACTAACTCCCATTTCCTTACCGAAGTTATTATCACAATATCTTCTGATAACCGCCATGCAGCCTAAGCGTTTCGGCAGTAATCCAGGCCACTGCTTTTTCATGGTTTTCTTCCCAGGGGGCGGGTAGCAATGGCGGGCCAAAACTGATGGTGACATGCGTGCGCCACTTGCCAAAGCAGCGGATGAAATGCCCCACAAAGTTATCGGCGCCTACCCAAGCATCTTCTTTTAGGCCGTACTCAATGGCAACGGGCACCATGGGGAATTGCCCATTCTCCGCAATTTGGAATGGCCCCGGCCGAAAATTAAGAATTCCCGGCCCCTCAAACGTGGTACCTTCCGGGAAGATGATTACCGAATAGCCACGCTCCATGAGCCGCTGTACTTGCTCACGGGTATGTTGGCGGCTGGTTTTGTCGTCGCGTTTTATCAAAACCGTATAACTCAGCCTTATAGCCCACCCTACAAAAGGCCAGTTGCCCGTTTCGGCTTTAGCTACTATAGATGCGAACACATACTTGAGCACCACGGCAGAATCGAGGTAGCTGCGGTGGTTGGCTACATATATGTAACCGCCGCTGGGCGGCTGCCCTACTTCGGTAATTTTTACACCCAACCAGCCATTAATGCGCTGGGCCCAATGCTGGCGCATCTTAAAACTGCGCCGCATTCTATTGCCCGGCAGTAGAGAGTTGATACCCAGTACAAATATGTATGCCGAACCGGAGAGGAAAAATATCCAAAGCCTTATAAAACCAAGTAGGTAGCGCATATTGTTAGATTAGTCAATTTTAAGGGCTTCAATAGTTTCCGCGGGCAGTTCTGCCAAGTCGAGCAGCATGAGCCCGTCCAACGTATCAGAAAAACTAGGGTCAACATTAAAGCAAATGATGCGCGCTTTTTGCTTAATGTACTTTTTCATCAGTACCGGTATCCGCAACTGGAACGGCTCAATGTCCTCAATAAAGTTATCCAGCTTTTGTATCTCGCCTTCAAAATTTTCAATCAATATATCGGTGTCGATGTCTTCAATGGTTACTTTGTAAGGCTTTCGGGGCTTTACATGCTGGGCCAATTTGTGGTGGTAGTAGTGCTTCTTTACAAACTCAATGATAAGCTGCTTGGAGATATCAGAATACATTTTGCTGATGCTGAGCGGTCCTATAAGGTATTTAAACTGCGGGTTTTGGGTTACAAAAGCCAGTATGCCCCGCCAAAGCAGGAAAAGGGGCAACCGCTTGCGCTGATACTCGGGCACAATGTAGGCACGGCCAAGCTCAATGCTTTCCTTTAAAATTGGGTGAAACGGCTTGGCAAACTTGAACAAGCTACCAATATAGAAACCCTTTACCCCGTAGGATTGATAAATGAAATCGCCACGGCCAATGCGGTAGCCGCCAACTATTTGCTGGGCTGTTTTATCCCAAATAATCAACTGATCATAGTATAGGTCGTATTCATCCAAGTCTCGGGGCTTGTTGCTGCCCTCCAGCACCTCGCGGAAGGTAAGCTCCCGCAGCCTACCAATTTCCAGCAGCGCATGAGGTATCTGCGATGCCCGTGCGGTAAAAAGCTCGAATTCTGCCTGGGTAAATAACAAATTGTTGGCTCGTATCTGGTCAATCTCCTTAGCTATCATCGCGGCATCGCCTACAGGGGCTAGTGGCTGGGCAGTATCGGTAGCGGTATTGCCGGGTAGGTAAAATTGCTCCACCTCAATCGGCGTACCAAGGGCTGCGGTACGGGCACGTAGAAAACGGGAAAGCCTTGATGGGCGGGCAAACTCGTTGATTTCATCTACCGTAATGGCCGTACCAATGCGCACATTGATGATAACCTTCTCAGCAGGTGCAGGAGTTTTGATGCCACCTTTTAAATGGGCCACCAGTTGCGCCAAAGCCTTTGGGTTGGTGGCTTGAAAGCTAATGGGCACCACGGGTAGCTTTAGGTCGCGGATGAGCTTAATGATGTTTGGCTCCCAAAGCTTATCCACCACCCGTCCTTCCTTGGTTACCCGGTGCTTGCGCGCAGGGAAAAACCCAATAGCACCGCCGCCGTTTATATGGCCACCGAGTGGATGGCTCGGCTGCAGCATCTGATTAATCTCTTTGCTAATCTTTCTATTCTCCACCGCTAGCATACTATTGCCTGTAGCAACAGTTTGAGGTACCTCGCCATAGGTTAGCACCTTACTATCGGCTGGTGCCCCTTGCATGGCATACAACAGCAGCAAATAATCCAAATCGCCAGCTAGGTGGCGGCTTATGGCAACAAACGGCCCCTGGGGGAAGTGTTTCGATTCGGCCTCTTTCACCAGAACCAATTCAATGTTAAGCTGCTGCAATAGGCTGCTTGGCAGCTTCGCGGTGGTTTTTTCGTTGTCCATGGGCAAGCGGTAAAGCTAGGTTAAGGTTGTTAAGCCTTGGTTAACAGAATGTTGCCAATGTACTAGTATAGATATTTTTACGATGCTTTCAAAATCGCCTCATGGCAAGTCCACATATTCGTTGTCTTGTTTGGTTTCTACAACCGGGTACCTGGCCTCCAGTATCTCGAATACGTTGTTTTTGATGGTGTGGGCTATAGTGGCGGTTGGTAGGTCATTATTATCTTCCCCGAATGGCTCTTCAATTTCCTCTGCCATCAGTTCCAGCCCAATAAATGCAAAAAACACAATCATCGACATGGGTATGGTCCAGTAGCCCATGCTCTCAATCAACCCTAAAGGCAAAAACAAACCATAGAAAATAATAAATAGCTTGATGTATATGGAGTAGGAAAACGGTATTGGGGTGTTTTTGATGCGCTCGCATGCACCCAGTATATCCAGCAGCGAGTTGGCGGCAGGCTGCATGTTGCGGAAATCCATATCCTTGATGTCGCCGTTGCGGTAAGCCTGTTCAATGCGCTTGTAGATAAGAAAGCTGATGTAATTGGGCACGTGGTTTTTGGTACGGTACGTCTCTTTTTCCTCGGGCGACATTAATATCAGCTCATCAATCTCAGGCCCATCCCGCAGGTGCTCTTTAAAGCAGATGCAGAAGTTGGTAATGTGCTTGGCGAAATACTTGCGGCTCTCTTTATCATTTTCGGGCAGGGCCGCATGCAGCATTAAAGCTAGGTTGCGGCAGTTGTTTACTAATGCGCCCCATTGTTTGCGGCCTTCCCACCACCTATCATAGGCAGTATTGGTACGGAAAACCAGTACAATACTCAACGCGATACCCAACAGCGAATATACGCCGCTCCCCATTTCCAGATGCGAGTGCCAATCAAAGTAATCGACCATTATGCAGAATAGGGTAACAATAGCGCCCAGGGCTAGTACTGAGCGGTATATTTTACGTATACTTTTACTCTGATTAAAGTGCGAGAGGTCTCGCAGCCAGTTTTTGTTCGGTTCGTATTTTATCATTTTTTGATGTGCGATTAACGACATACTAAGTAATATGGCCGCATAAAATGAGGCCATGAGCAAATGTAACCTTTACCGCGAAATACTATTGCAACAGCTGATATAAATACGAATTAAGCACGCCCGTAGCGATGGCAAACAATGCAGTGATTCAAAACAGTTTAGGTTTCAAGCGTGCACCTAGTAGGCGCAAGGGTGAGATTTCCTATAATGGCAAGAAGCTGCACTGGCCTTATTAAAGCATCGTTTCAGGTTTCAAAACGTATGGGGTACATAAGAGTGAGATTACCTACAAGCAACAACAATTAATGAATGCAATACAAATTTATAAGCCATTTTTATATTAAGCAAGTTTCGAGGCGCATTTTTCGTTGGGGAAAATGTAAGTGTTTGAATATGAAGGGTGCTTTTTTTACAGAAAGTATACGGCTGGATAATTGGTTGCTAGTTTCGCGTAGGGTAAAAATGCGCACATTGACGGAGGTTGGAGACGCTGAGGCCGCATGGCGGTTATAAGAGAGAGGTGTGATGATAACTCCAACTTAGCAGGGCTGCCATCATTGATTAAGGTAAAAGTGCTATAGAAAGTTCATTGCTCAGCGCCGTTTCCGCAAAGGCAAAAAGGTAGGCACAGCCTACCAACACTAGTTGCACGTAGGCAATAGCCTATGCGCAGTGCGGGGGGGTGTGATGATAACTCCAACTTAGCAGGGCTGCCATCATTGGTTAAGGTAAACGTGTTATGGTAAGTTCACTGCCCAGCGCCGTTTCCGCTAAGGCGGAAAGGTAGGCATAGCCTACTGACAATAGTTGCACATAGGCAATAGCCTATGCGCAGTGCGGGGGGCTTCCCAACCTCGCATAACCCTCATCACAAACCGCACCTTCATCACCCGCACCTCGCACTCCTACGTGAAAAACTTCGGATTGCTTAGCAATCGCTTGCACACTTCGACACGGCTGAGGATGACAGGCTATTTTTAAAAGTGGCAATACCAATCAAACCCTCAGTTGCACGTAGGCTGAAAAAGCCTAGACAGGGCTGATTTTAAGGAATCTGTAAATCGCATCGAGAAGAAACCCATTTGTACTTTACAAGCATTTTACTACCGTTTGTATATAAATAACACCTGTTTTCTCCAGTAATCTTTTCAATACTGTCTCCAATCTTCCCAATACTATCTAATTCGTATGAAAAAGAAGATATCGTGTAAATTCCTCCTCCTGTATCTATTTCCATAAATTGAATTCTATCAGTGTATTTGTCAATAATTCGTCCTTTAAAGGATTCTGAGCAAACAGCCCTGTAAGGTCCACAGGGATCTATAATGGTTAATGTTGCAACTATAATGGCCTTTAACAAACCTAATGCAATAAGCAAAATAATAATATACTTGCATACAATTTTAAGGGTCGTAATCCTTTTTGCTTTTTCCATTATTTTTCTTTCTATTCTATATCCCCATGCCCCCGTACTGCGCATAGGCTATTGCCTATGTGCAACTAGTGCTGAAAGGCTATGCCTCGCTTTCCGCCTTAGAGGAAAAACGGGCGGGCACTGACCAACCAACTCACACTTGAAGCCCGTTCGTCGAACTACATTACGCCCACCGCCCTCATAACACCACGCTAATATAAAACTAATTGCATAACCCTCAGTCGTAGACAAATATACCATACATAATGATGTCGAGCGCCGGATTTTGTGCTCGAATCCATAGTCTCGTGGATTCAAGAGCACCACTCCGAAGGACCCACCCCGCCGCACCCTCCTTCGCTTTAAATCATTACGATTATTGGAGGTTCATCGCCCGTTAAAAATAGCCTAGGAGTGTGTCGACCCTCCCGAGAGGGTATCTGCCAATGCCTTGCTTTGAATAATAAACTAATCTTCGACCAACAATAGTTGAATGCAGGTAAAAAAAGCTCACATTTAGCTCTTCCCCCCAAGTTGCCTATA
The DNA here is from genome assembly GCA_027483645.1 of Sphingobacteriales bacterium. Lineage (GTDB taxonomy): Bacteria > Bacteroidota > Bacteroidia > Chitinophagales > CAIOSU01 > CAIOSU01. The sequence continues at coordinate 328,813 of JAIXUD010000010.1, read as the reverse complement.
TTTGGAATCATGGAGTTGTACATCAAAAATATGGTTTGCCAGCGCTGCATTAAGGTAGTTCGCGATGAGCTGGAGCAAGCGGGTATTGCGGTGCACTCCATGCAATTGGGCTTGGTACATACCGCAAGCGATTTGGATGCAGCAGTAATTGAAAATATACGCCAGAGGTTGGCCCATCAAGGTTTTGAACTGATTGACGATAAGAAAACCCGCCTGATTGAGCAAGTAAAAACGCTCGTAATAGAAAGCATACACCACAACCAAACCAAGCCCGAGCACCTCAATTACTCCGATTACCTCGCCCGCAACACCCACCACGAGTATGGCTACCTAAGCCAACTTTTCTCATCCATAGAAGGGGTTACCATCGAAAAGTACATAATCCTTCAAAAAATAGAACGCGTAAAAGAACTGCTGTTTTATGGCGAGCTCACCTTGAGCGAAATTGCCTTCTCCATGGGCTATAGCAGCGTTCAGCACCTATCGGGCCAGTTTAAAAAGGTTACCGGATTCACGCCTAGCTATTTTAAAGAAATGCGCCACCAAAAGCGCAAGTTCATTGATGGCATAAGCAACTGAAAATGTTATACATGTTTAGCCGAATTGTGTAACGGTGCGGGCATAGTACTTGCATAGCTTTGTATTGTATAAAAAACGTACAAGCTATGATGACACATAAATACTCCGTAACGGGCATGACTTGCGCCAGTTGCCGAGATAAAGTAACCGATACCCTTAGCCAAATTGCGGGAATTACAAAAGTATCCGTTAGCCTAGAAAATAAAGAGGCCGAGGTGCAAATGGAATACCATGTACCTACGGAAACCCTCAACAAAGCGCTGGCCGAAAAGGGTAACTACCATTTGGAAGAGCAAAAGGGCGGGCATCACTCAGCAGCCCCCTCTCCTACCCACTCCACCGAAACTGACGAGCCTATTACCTTGAAGAGCTACTGGCCGTTGATTTTGGTGTTCCTATATATTATAGGTGGTGTAGCTATAGGCCAGGTAATGAATGGCTTTAATTGGATGAGTGCCATGAACATCTTTATGGGCTTGTTTTTCATTACGTTTTCTTTCTTCAAGCTCTTGGATTTGCAAGGTTTCGCCATGTCATACCTCAGCTATGATATAGTGGCACAAAGATGGATAGGATACGGATACCTCTACCCGTTTATCGAACTGGCATTGGGCATAGCATATCTTACTCATTTTGACCCCATCATTACCAACAGTGTTACTTTGGTGGTAATGTCGGTAAGCACTATTGGGGTATTGAGAAGTGTGCTACGCAAAAGCAAATTTAAATGTGCATGCCTGGGTACAGTGTTCAACCTGCCCATGAGCACCGTAACACTAGTAGAAGATGGATTGATGGTAGCCATGGCGGCCACCATGCTGATAACCTTACTATAACAACTTTAAAAACCTGAAAAATGAAAATCAAATACGGCATTATCATCGCCCTACTGTGGGCAAATACCTGGTCGTTATCTGCCCAAAACCACAATCATACCAATCATGAGATGCCCGCTGATACCTCTAAAAAATCTGCACCCATGCAGAAAGACACGGTGCCAAAGAGCAAGCCGCACCAGCAGCACAACCATGAGAAGGATAGCACTGGCCATACTATGAGCCATCTATACTCCCCCAGTCTGCCAATGAACCGCAATGGCTCTGGCACAGGTTGGCTGCCCGATGCCACACCCATGTACGGCTATATGCTGCACACTAAGCGGCAGTGGGGGCTTATGTTTCATGGCAGTATTTTCTTGCGCTATACCAACCAAGATGTGTTTAATGCAGGCTCTCGTGGCGAGGATGCCTTTAGCGCGCCAAACTGGGTAATGGGGATGGCGCAGAAGCGCGTGGGCAAGAAAGGATTGCTGGGCTTCAGCCTCATGATGTCAGCCGATAGGCTAACCGATGGCGGCGACGGGTACCCGCTGCTATTTCAATCAGGCGAAACTTGGGAAGATCAGCCGCTTATTGACAGGCAGCACCCGCACGACCTTATTTCTGGCCTCAGCGTAGGTTATACCCATGCCTTCACCAAAGATGTAGACCTCACCGTATCGGCGGGCTACCCGGGCGAACCTGCAGTTGGGCCAGTGGCGTTTATGCACCGCATAAGTGCCTGGCACAACCCCGATGCACCCATTGGGCACCATTGGCAAGATGCCACGCATATTATTTTTGGGGTAGGCACCATGGGCCTGCGCTATAAATGGCTGAAGGCCGAGGGTTCAATTTTCACAGGGCGTGAGCCAGACGAAAATCGTTTCAATTTCGACAAGCCTCGGTTTGATTCTTATAGCTACCGCCTAATGGCCAACCCCAACGAGAACTGGGCGGTGCAGTTCTCCCAAGCATTCCTTAACGAGCCGGAAGTAAACCACCCCGGCGAAGACGTTCTTCGAACCACTGCCTCTGTTATCCATAGTATTGGCTGGGGCGACGAAAAGCACTTGAACTCAACACTCATATATGGCACCAATAAAGCTGACCATGGGCACAGCGAGCACTCCATATTATTAGAAAGCAACTGGCAATGGAAAAAATGGGCGCTTTATGGCAGATATGAATGGATACAGAAATCTGGTGAGGAACTGGGATATAATGAGGAAGCTTTACACGATAAAAATCTCAGCTTAAATGCCATAACCCTGGGCAGTAGTTTTCGATTGGTGCAATATCTCAACACCAATCTTAATATGGGCCTGCAAGCAACAACCTTCGTAGTAGATGATTTCTTAAAAGCTGATTATGGCAAGTTTCCTGTAGCAGCGCAGGTATATTTGCGTATTTCGCCAGCACGCATGAAGATGTAAGGAGTGTAATGGGCATAAAAAAAAGCGTTCTAGGAAAAAGGGCTAACCTAGAACGCTCTCTTTGTGCAAGCTGGTAAACCAGCAAAACAATATCTTTAGAACGATGAAATTTACAAAACCCTTGCCAAAAAGTTATTGAACTCAAACCTAAATTCGCTAACGCTTACGGCCAAGTATTGCACCCGAGCCAATAGTTGCTCATCGCTATCTACCACTCGCAGGTGGATGAACTCTTGCTTTTGACCAACTTTATCAAGTAATGCTTTCTCATTTTCGTTCACATCGTGTTTTATAATATCCAACTCCTCTTTTAGCAGTATCAATCGGTTTTGATGGTGCTCCACCTGTTGCATCACATCCATGGCCGTATTGGCTCTTGCTACTTCTTCCAAGCGGTTGGATAGTATAAGTAGTTCGTCATTATAAAATGCCAGCTCGCGGAGCCAATCAATATGCAGGTGGTGCTGGGCGTTCAAAGATGTTTTCATGGTTCAGTAGTTTCCAACAAAGATGGAACAAGCTAAAACGAGAAAACATGATGATTGTTAGGTAACGGGTTGATAGGATTCAGTAGTAGAATAGAAAAGGGTAGAAAACCGAAATGCCCAAAAAAAAGGAGAGCGCTCCAGGAAAAAGGGCTAACCCAGAGCGCTCCATGTCTTTAACTGGTAAAGACAATACAAATGTAGCTATTCTTTTGGTTTGTACAAATCTTTGGTGAAATATTTTTAGTAATGTTACAAAAAATCATAACATCAATCTTTTTGAGGCTTTTTCATTCGTCCGATTTCCAATTATGGCAGGTATGGTATTCCATCTTGTGTGCAATTAAGATTATATTAGCACCTTGTAGCCCGTTGACCAACCCACCACCGTATGCGACCCATAAAATCGCGGATAAACCCAAACTCCGCAGCCTATAAAAGCAACTACGAGCAAATGCAAAAGCTGGTGGCCGAGCTGGAAGCCAAGCTGGAGAAAGGCCGCTTTCAAGGTAGCGACAAGCATACCGCCAAAGCCCTAAACCAAGGCAAGCTTTTGGCCCGCGACCGCATTGAACTGCTGCTAGACCAAGACAGCCCCTTTCTGGAACTGTTGCCACTGGCAGGGTTAGGTTTAGAAGGCTTTGGCCCTGGTGGTACTACTGTAACTGGTATCGGCCTAGTGAGTGGCAAAATTTGTTTGATAACGGCCAACGTAGGCACCAACAAGGGCGGCGCTATTGATAATGCTACGCTACAAAAAAGCATTCGCATTGGCGAAATAGCTTTGGAAAACCGCCTGCCTGTAATCAACCTAGTAGAATCAGCCGGGGCCAACTTACCCGAACAGGAAAAGATATTCAATTATGGTGGCATTACCTTCCGCGAAATAACCCGCAGAAGCAAAGCCGGCTTGACCACCATAAGCGTTGTATTTGGCAACAGTACTGCTGGTGGTGCCTATGTGCCCGGCATGAGCGACTATACCGTAATGGTAAAAGGTGCAGCCAAGGTATTCCTCGCTGGGCCGCCACTGGTAAAAATGGCCACCAACGAGATAACCGACGACGAAAGCCTGGGCGGTGCAGAAATGCATAGCAAGGTATCGGGCGTGAGCGATTACTTGGCGCAGGATGAGGCCGATGGGATACGCCTCGCAAGGGAAATCATTTCTTTTATTGATAGTGAAGATGCCTTTGCGCCCCAGCAAGAAGTAGAAGAACCCCAGTATAATCCTGAGGAGATACTTGGTATTGTGAGCCCCGACCCCAAAATACCTTACGACATACGCGAGATTATTGCCCGCATAACCGATGGCAGTAAATTCCATGAGTTTAAGGCCGAGTATGGCAATACGCTAGTAACCGGCTTTGCCGAAATACACGGCTATAAGATTGGCATATTGGGCAACAACGGTGTACTGTTCTCGGAGTCTGCCAACAAAGGCACGCAGTTTATACAGCTTTGCAACCGTAGCAACATACCGCTTCTGTTTTTGCAGAACATCACTGGCTTTATGGTGGGCAAAAAGTATGAGGAAGGTGGCATTATCAAAAATGGCGCCAAGCTCATCAATGCCGTGAGTAATAGCGAGGTGCCAGCCATTACAATTATGGTGGGTGCAAGTTATGGTGCAGGCAACTATGCCATGAGTGGCAGGGCCTACCAACCACGGTTCTTGTTCAGTTGGCCCAATAGCAAGATAGCTGTAATGGGCCCCGACCAATTGGCTGGCGTTATGGAAATCATTCAGCGCCAAGCGGCAGAAGCGGGCGGCGGCACCTACGACGAGGAAATGGGCAAGCAGATGCGCGAATATATGATGAAGGAAGTGGCCCAGAAATCGAGCGCATGGTTCAGCACCGGCAATTTGTGGGACGATGGCGTTATCGACCCGCGGGACACTCGCACCGTTTTGGGCATTTGCCTAGCAGTGGTTAATCATTCACCAATCATTGGCGCCACATCGTTTGGCGTGTTTAGAGAATAAATTATGAATCCTATAAAAATTTCGTTGCTAGGCGTTTACATGTTTATTGTATTTTTTCTAATATTGGCTGCTTCGTATGATGTGGTTAGATGCCTAATACGTCCTGAAGCCTATTATTATACCGCTATTAGCACCCACCCACCAGGCAGCGCACCTTGGTATATAGGCCTGTTTAAGCCAAACTTTATTATTGTACTTTTCTGCATACCGAAACTATATATCACCAAGAAATTCTCTAATGCAGCAGAAAGCGGAAGCATCTGGAACCCGGTATTCTATTTTGCCTTTGCCATAGTAGTTACAGCCGGTACAATGGCCATGATTGAAATGTTTGACACACCCAATATAGAAATCATAGAAAATGTCTGAACCACGAGCCATCCATAAAGTATTGGTAGCCAACCGCGGCGAAATCGCCATACGGGTAATGCGTACCTGTAAGGCTATGGGCATCAGTACCGTGGCCATCTTCTCTGATGCTGACGAGAACTCACTATTTGTTAAGTATGCAGATGAGGCCGTGCGTATAGGCGGACATCAGCCATCAGAGTCGTATTTGTTAATGGATAAGGTAATCGAAGCAGCCAAGCGCACCAGTGCCGATGCCATACACCCTGGCTATGGTTTCTTATCAGAGAATGCCACATTCGCTACTAAATGCGCCGAAGCAGGTCTTACTTTTATCGGCCCAAAACCAAGTGCTATTGATGCCTTGGGCGACAAAAAGCGCTCGAAGGAGTTGGTACAGCAATTCAATGTGCCTACTGTACCAGGCTACGATGGCGACGACCAAAGCTTAGACAACCTAGTACAGCAAGCCGAAAAAGTAGGTTTCCCTTTACTGCTCAAGGCCTCGGCTGGCGGTGGCGGAAAGGGTATGCGCATAGTAAGGGAAAGCAAAAACCTACAAAAAGAAATAGAAGGAGCCAAGCGCGAGGCGTTGTCATCGTTTGGCAATGATGTGCTGCTGATTGAGCGGTACTTTGAGGATGCGAGGCATATCGAGTTTCAGATATTTGGTGATAAGCACGGGAATATAGTACACCTGTTTGAGCGCGACTGTAGCATACAGCGCCGATACCAGAAAATAATAGAAGAAAGCCCCTCCCCTGCCCTAACGCCCGAACTGCGGGCGCGCATGGCTGATGCCGCAGTAAACGCTGCTAAAAGCGTAGGCTATGATAACGCGGGTACCGTTGAGTTTATCTTGGATAAAAAAGGCGATTTCTACTTTCTAGAGGTGAATACTCGCTTACAAGTGGAGCACCCCGTAACCGAAACCATTACTGGATTGGACTTGGTAAGGCTACAGATTGAAGTGGCAGAAGGCAAAGCTATCCCCTTTAAGCAAGAGGAGATAACCGCCAGTGGCCACGCCATTGAGTGCCGCATATATGCCGAAGACCCTTACAACAACTACCTGCCCGTAACTGGCACCATACGCCACTTTCTACCGTATGTAAACGAAAATATGCGCTATGATACTGGCGTAGTAAGCGGCTCAGTGATTGATGTGTTTTACGACCCGATGATAGCCAAGGTTATCGCCCGTGGCAACGACCGTGCCGATGCCTTGCGTATTATGACCAATGCCCTGCGCAAAACGGTATTGACCGGCCTCACCACCAACAAAGGCTTCCTTATTGAAGTGTTGAACGACAAAGGCTTTGCTGCTGGTGATTTCGACACCAAATACCTGGATAACAATCCAAAACTAACAGAACCCCGCCAGCCAAGCGATGCCGTGTTGGCGGAAAGTGCGGTAGCTGCAACTTTGATTGGCTTTAACCAACGGCAAAACCAGCGCAAAGTGCTGCGCAACATACCATCAGGCTGGCGCAATAGCTTTTATCGCGGTCAAGTGCAAGCCTACACTTTCAAGGAGCAGACCGCAAAACTAGAGTACTACCAACACGGCAAACAACTCTTCTTTAAGATTGGTGGCGAAGAAGTGAAAGTGCAGTTGGTTTCTTTAGATGGCGGCCAACTGGTAATAGAATATAACGGCTTGCGTAAACGCTTCACTGTTTCAGCGGCAACCAATAGCACTTGGGTGCATCACCCAGAATACGGAGAGCTGGAGTTGAAGGAAATATCGCGCTATCCCGAAGCAGAAGTAGCCGTGATACCAGGCACCTACCGCGCCCCAATGCCTGGCCAAGTAGTGAAAGTACTGGTAAAACCAGGCGACACCGTACAAAGTGGTGATGGCCTGCTGGTAATCAATAGCATGAAAATGGAGAACACCATTGAAGCGTTTGAAAGCGGCACGGTGGAAGAAGTTTATGTAGAAGCCAATGGCTTTATTGAAGCGGAAACGTTGCTGTTGAAAATTAATAAGGCAGAGGGTTAAAAATTGGACCATGGACCATAGACGATGGACCATGGTTGCTGCATTAAATAAGTTAGGTTCTTGGATACTTACTTCAATCCTTTATACATTGCAAAATTGGCCAAGCCAATACGCTGCAAGAAGTGCTTAAAGCTTACTGAAAGCACACCGAAACCATAAATAGTGCTGCGGCGCAGGTTGATGGAGCTAGCTTCTTTAAAGTATTTGGTAGGGCAGGTTACTTCGGCAATCTCGAAGCCAGCGTAGATGATTTGCGATAGCATTTGGTTATCGAACACAAAGTCGTCGGAGTTTTGCTCTAAATCAAGCTTAGTCAACACTTCCTTGCTAAAAGCACGGTAACCAGTATGGTATTCTGATAGTTTTTGACCTGTAAGCACATTCTCGGTAAAGGTCAATAGGCGGTTGGCAATGTATTTATAGATGGGCATGCCGCCTTTCAAAGCACCATTACCCAATATACGCGAGCCCAATACTACAGGGTAAAGGCCGTTGGCAATGATACTGGTCATGGCCGGTATCAATAGCGGGGTGTATTGATAATCAGGGTGTACCATGATTACGATATCGGCACCCAAGTCAAGCGCCGTTTTGTAGCAGGTCTTTTGATTACCGCCGTAACCACGGTTTTTTTCGTGGCGCACCACGTGCACAATACCCAGTTGGCGGGCGAGGTCGCTTGTGGTGTCGGTACTGTGGTCATCCACCAGTACTACCTCATCCACAATATCCATGGGTATTTCGCGGTAGGTTTTCTCTAAGGTAAGCGCCGCATTGTAAGCGGGCAGCACTACTACCACTTTTTTGCCGTTCATCATAGCAGCGCAAAAATAATTAAAATTAGTTACGAGTTGCGAGTTATGGGTTACGAGTTGAAAATCTCAAGAAAATTATGGCTGCGAATTACGGGCTATGAGTTGAATATTCTGGAAGTACAAAAATTATCCCCTCATTTCAAGCATTAACCTAACTATAAAGTACCTTTGCTTTCAACAACAAACTCGCAACTCGTAACTCGTAACTTCACCCTCCCACCATGCCTATCAATGTCTTTGTTACTGGCGGTACGTTCGATAAAGAATACGATATCATCAACGGACGCCTGTACTTTAAGGATACCCATTTGCCTGAAATTCTAAAACTCGGCCGCTGTACCGTGGATGTAAACATCCGCACGCTGATGATGATTGACAGCCTAGAAATGACCGAAGAAGACCGTGAGCTGATTGTGAAGCATTGCAAGCGCTGCGAGGATGAACAAATAGTAATAACCCACGGCACCGATACCATGGTTACTACTGCCAAAGTGCTGGTAGCGGCCAATATTGATAAAACCATAGTGCTTACTGGTGCCATGATACCTTACAAATTTGGTAGTAGCGATGGGTTCTTTAACCTCGGCAGCGCCTTGGCCTTTGTACAGGCCTTGCCCCATGGGGTGTATGTAGTGATGAACGGTAAATTTTTTAATGCTGACAACGTTCGCAAAAATACACGTACCGGCTATTTTGAGGAACTTAATGGCCCTGCCACTGTTTGATTGTAGCAAGTATGGAAAACATGGAAGAATACCTTAAGCCCACCGAATTTGTAGATAGCGATGACCCCGATATCATTGCCTTTGCACATAAAGCTGTAGACGAAAGTACCGACCCGGTAGAACAAGCGGTAAAGCTCTATTATGCCGTCCGCGACCGGTTTCCATACAATCCGTACGAGGTGGATTTGAGCAAACATGGCTTAAAGGCTAGCACCGCTCTTAATAGGGGTTATGGATATTGCGTGGAGAAAGCCAACATTATGGCTGCAGGTGCGAGGGTGCTGGGCATACCGAGCCGCTTTGGCTTTGCCGATGTACGCAACCATGTAGGCACGGGCAAACTGGTAGAGATACTCCGCTCAGATGTGATGGCGCTGCACGGTTATGTAGAGGTATACTTGAACGGTCAATGGGTGAAGGCCACGCCTGCATTCAATAAAGAACTTTGCGAAAAGCTGAATGTTGCTCCATTGGAGTTTAATGGAGTGGATGATTCTATCTTCCAAGAAAACGATGGCGATGGCGGTAAGTTTATGGAATATGTATATGACCATGGTACTTACCCCGATTTGCCGCAAGAATATATGATACAGGTGCTACGCAATCACTACCCGCATCTCTTCCCCGAAAGCCCAGAAGCCGCTACCGCGCAGGGTATGGCGGTATTTAAATTGTGAGATTATTGTTGTGTAATTTAACCTCGACGAACGCAAAGAAAAAATTGTTAGGAACGCGAAGCCCGTTGTAAATTACTTAGTGTTCTTAGTGCTTATTTCTTAGTGAACTTTGTGTTTAACATTAATACCCCAACTTACTCGCTAGGTTTTCCCTGTCTTCTCCCGATACATAAAATACAGCACCAGTACCACCCCATTTAGCAAAACCGAAGTGCCGTTGGTAATGATGATGGGCAAATCATTACGCAGAAAGCCGTAAGCAACCCAAAGCGAAAGGCCCACCAGCAAAATACTGAACATAACCGGGGAAAGGCCTTCAACCTGCTTGGTTTTCAATGCCTTTATCAACTGCGGCAATGCTGATACAGTGGTGCACACACCAGCCGCTATACCTATGATACTTTCAGGAGCCAAAATTTTATGCATTAGTTGTTTCTAGCAAGGCAAATTTCGAGCCGAGTAATTATTGTGGAATCAAGCCTATGCCACACTTTCCCCAATAACATTATAAATAATTAAATTTAAAATGGACTGTGCATCGTTTTGTACGCGTCCAATAAAATGAACTATAATGCTGACACCTGCTAAAACCATTGCCATCATTAGCTTTCAGAAAAACGTAGAATTATATTAAAAAATTACGCAACACATAATAGGCTAACTAGCGGAATATTCCACACTTGTATCAGTAAAAACACTGAAACCTGCCGAATTTGCAGCCGTACAACCGTAGGTACAGTGGCTACAAAGCTACCATCCCTAAGGTATGAACAGTTCTCTAAAAATAATCGTTTTAACCCTACTTATGAATGCGCTAGGCATTAGCCTGAGCGCACAGGTGAACGCTGAGTTCACACAGAACAACACTTCGGGCTGTAGTCCGCTAGTAGTAATGTTCACCGACCAAAGTACCGGTAACCCCACCACTTGGCGATGGGACTTTGGAAACGGCAACGGCTCCATTCAACAAAATCCATCAGCCATCTACATGGTACCAGGCCAATATACCGTGAGGCTTATAGCCACGGGAGCCTCGGGCATCGATACCGTTATCAAAACCCAACTCATTACCGTTTTTGAAGATCCACAAGCGCGCTTTATAGCCAACCGAACCAGCGGTTGCATACCAGCCACCATAAATTTTGAAGACCGCAGCTTACCTGGCGATGCCGCCATCAACTATTGGCTATGGGATTTTGGCGATGGCACCACCAGCACCCTGCAAAACCCTACCCATACCTACACCAACCCAGGAATATATAGTGTAACCTTGCTAGTGCGCGATGCCAACGGCTGCCGCAATGAGTTTACCCGTACGTCTTACATCACCATTATGCCGCAGGTTGATGCGGCATTTACTGGTTCGCCGGTTAATGGCTGTACTATACCACATACCGTAAACTTTAACAATACCACGACGGGCGGTAGTGGTTTTACCTACCAATGGACTTTTGGCGATGGCAGCACTAGTACCCAACTAAACCCTAGCCACACCTACACCGCTGGCGGCAACTATACCGTAAGGCTGATAGCCACCAACAGTGCAGGTTGTAGCGACACCATCACCCGCAACAACTATGTAAGCATCAACAATATTGTAGCCAACTTTACGACCAACCGCACCACCGCTTGCGTGGGCCAAAACATTACCTTCACCAGCAACGCACCAGGAGCTGTGGGCTGGAACTGGAATTTTGGCGATGGTGGTACCAGTACCAGCGAAAACCCTACCCGCAGCTATAGTACGGCTGGCACTTACACGGTTACACTTATAGCCCGTAACAGCAACAATTGTAGGGATACCGTAGTGCGCACGGCATTGATAACCATTACCCCACGGCCTGTGGCCAACTTTACCGGAACGCCAGTTAACGGTTGCCAAGTGCCGCATACCGTAAACTTTACCAATACCACAACCGATGGCGTAAGTTGGGTATGGACGTTTGGTGATGGTGGCACTTCAACTGCTCAAAACCCAAGCCATACCTACACCAGCCCAGGCACCTATACCGTACGCTTAGTAGCAACAGGTGCCAATGGTTGTACCCATACCCGCACACGAACTGATTACATAAACATTACTTTGCCTACCGTGGCATTTACTGCCAACGTAAGGGAAGGTTGTATACCACTTACTGTAAACTTTACCGACCAGAGCAGTGCCAATAGCGCCATCACGGGCTGGCAATGGAGCTTTGGCGATGGCGGCACTAGCACGGTGCGCAATCCTACCCATGTATATACTACCACCGGTAGGTTTGATGTAACGCTTACCATTACTACCGCAAACGGCTGTACCCGCACCATCACTTACCCACAATACATCCGCGCTGGGGAGCAGCCCACTATTGAGTTTACCGCTACCCCACGCCAAACTTGTTTGTTTTTCCCTGTCAGCTTTACCGACCAAAGCAGCCCTGCCGACTTTTGGTTTTGGCAGTTTGGCGATGGCGGCACCTCGCTTGACCAAAACCCCGTTTACCAATATGGTGATACTGGCCTGTTTACCGTAACCTTAATTGTAGGGGTAAATGGCTGCTACGATACGCTAATTAAACCTGACTACATCCGCATTTTCCCGCCTAGGGCGAGTTTTACTACCTTATACAATTGTATTGACCCTTATACCGTAAGCTTTACCAATACCTCGCTTGGCGGCCATGTGTGGCTGTGGAGATTTGGCGATGGCACCACCGCCAGTACCCAAAACGCTACGCATACTTATGCAACTCGAGGCGACTATACCGTAACACTAGTAACTTGGGATACTATTGGCGGCTGCTTGGATAGTACCCAAGCGCTCATACAAGTGCGCGACCCGCTAGCCGCCTTTACCGCTAACGACACCGTAGGCTGCGTAGACCACGTTGTGACTTTTACCAATAGCGCAACCGATGCCTTTTCTTATAATTGGGACTTTGGTAATGGACAAACTTCCACCAACGCCAACCCAACCGTAACCTACAGCACTCCTGGAGTTTACACGGTACAATTGATAGTGCGCGACATACATAATTGCGCGGATACTTTTATAAGACCAAATTATATAACCGCTCTGGGCGCCACGGCACTATTCAATGCCGATACCCTGACGGGCTGCACACCATTGATAGTGCAATACCAAGACCTCTCAACCTCATTTTTGGGTAATATAGTGGCTTGGAACTGGAACCTGGGCAATGGCCAAACCAGCACCTTGCAGAACCCCTCGGGTAACTACACCATACCGGGCGATTATACCATAACACTCACCGTAACCGATGACAATGGTTGCAGTAGCACCCTCAGCAGGGTGAATTTTATCCAACCTACCTACCCTACCCCAGCGTTTTACTCTGATGATACTTTGGTGTGCTTGGGTGGCCCCGTTAATTTTGTGAATACCTCTATTGGTAATGGCATGACCTACCAATGGAACTTCGGCGACGGCGGCACCAGCAGCGATGCTAACCCAACCCATACATTTGCCGATACCGGCCGCTACACGATTACCTTGAACGTGCGCGACATCAACAATTGCGACAGCACGACCGTACGCAACCAATATATACATGTAGTGCGCCCTACACCGTTGTTTGTGGCCGATACCCTTGATGCCAACTGCCCACCGCTTCTGGTGAACTTCTTTAACCAAAGCAGCGCCGATGTTACGGGCTGGTTGTACGATTTTGGCGATGGACAGACCAGTAACCTGCCCAACCCATCACACATATACGTTACCCCAGGTGTTTACTACCCAACACTTACTATCACCAACAACATTGGCTGTACAGAAACATACAACTTACCCGATTCTATCGTGGTGCGCGGGCCGACCGGAAGCTTTATTTATAACCAGATTACCTTCTGTGCACCATTTGAAGTAGACTTTTACGCGCAAGGTACCAACCCTGCGGTAACGCACATTTGGGATTTTGGCGATGGAAACGTAGCCGTGGATGACGACACCACCACGCACTACTACGCCATAGCGGGTACCTTCAACCCACAGTTGATTTTGGACGATATGATGGGCTGCGTAATTTCGTTGCCTACTATTAGCCCAATCTATGCCGCTATAGTTAATGCCAACTTCACTTCGGATGTGCGGTATATGTGCCGCCCGGGCGTGGCCAACTTTACCGACCTAAGTAGCGGCACACCCGGTATTGTTGCTTGGGATTGGAATTTTGGCGATGGCAATACCAGTACCGACCAAAACCCATCGCACTACTATGCCGCTACAGGAAGCTATGATGTTACGTTGATTGCCACCAATGCCGATGGCTGCCGCGACACCATGTTCCGCCCTGGATATATCCGGGTGATGGACGACCCTACGGCCTTGTTTACCGTAAACACGCAGAATGCTTGTTTCCCAGCTACCATCAACTTTACCAACCAAAGCACCGCGGATACTACTATTGCCAGCATCCTTTGGGTGTTTGATGATGGTACAACCAGTACCCTACAAAACCCTACTAAGAATTACGCCAACCCAGGAACCTACGACGTGCAACTGATAGTGACCACGGTAATGGGCTGTATAGATACCTTTGAGATGCCGATTACCCTATTTGTGCCACCAGCCGCTGCCGCGGGCACCGATGCGGCCATTTGTATCGGGCAAAGCACTACCTTAACTGGTACAGGTGGCGTAAGCTACTTATGGAGCCCAGCTACTGGATTGAGCGCTACCAACATTGCTAGCCCAAGTGCCAACCCAACCGTGACAACTAATTACATTTTGTTGGTAACGGATGGCAACGGTTGCCAAGACCGCGATACCCTAACCGTAACTGTAAACCCACTGCCTACGCCAATAGCAACCGGCGGCACCATCTGCGTAAACGGCAGCACCCAATTGAACGCCACTGGCGGCGTGGGCTATGCTTGGGATAACATGGCTACTTTGAGCAACCCTGCAATCGCCAACCCGAATGCTAACCCATTAGCTACAACCACTTATACCGTTACCGTTACGGATGGTAATGGTTGTATCAATACCGCTCAAGCCGTGGTAAACGTAAACCCGTTGCCAACGGTAACGACTTCACCTGATGCCTCGATTTGTATTGGCTTCTCTTCACTGTTGAACGCAACCGGAGGCGTTAGCTACTCTTGGTCTCCAGCGGCAACTTTGAGCGCGGCCAATATTGCCAACCCAGTTGCTACGCCTACCGTTACTACAACTTACAACGTAACCGTAACGGATGCGAACGGTTGTATCAATACAGGCTCAACTACTATCACCGTTAACCCATTGCCTGTGGTAGTAATGTCGCCTGCGGCCGCTATTTGCATTGGCCAATCAAGCCAGTTGAGTGCAACTGGCGGCGTATCTTACATTTGGTCGCCAGCAGGATCATTGGATAATGCTACTTTGAGCAATCCAACCGCTACACCTACTGCAACCACTACTTACAGCGTAACCGTGACCGATGCTAATGGTTGTATCAATACGGGTAGCACTATAATTACTGTTAATCCTTTACCTGTAGTAACTACCATTGGCGGCACTATCTGCATCAACGGCAGCACCCAATTGAACGCCACTGGCGGAATTGGCTATGTTTGGGATAATGCTTCAACCTTGAGCAACCCAGCGATCGCCAACCCGAATGCCAATCCTTTATCTACAACAACTTATACCGTAACCGTAACCGATGCAAACGGCTGCGTGAACACCGCACAAGCCATCGTTAACGTAAACCCACTACCAACAGTAACCACCTCACCTGATGCTTCGATTTGTATCGGCTTTAGCAGCCAGTTGAATGCAGCTGGTGGCGTAAGCTATGTTTGGTCTCCTGCCGCAACTTTGGATAATGCTAATATCGCCAACCCAACCGCTACCCCTACTGTAACCACTACTTACAATGTTACCGTAACGGATGCGAACGGATGTATCAATACAGGTTCAACTACTATTACGGTTAACCCATTGCCTGTTGTAGTGATGTCGCCTGCTGCGGCTATTTGTATTGGCCAATCAAGCCAATTGAATGCTACTGGTGGGGTGAGTTACATTTGGTCACCCGCGGGTTCTTTGAATGATGCTACTTTGAGCAACCCTACAGCTTCGCCCGCGGCTACCACAACTTACAGCGTAACCGTTACCGATGCGAATGGTTGTATCAACACTGGTTCAACTGTTATAACTGTTAATCCTTTACCAGTAATTAATACCACCGGAGGTACTATCTGCATAAATGGCAGCACCCAACTGAACGCCACTGGCGGCGTGGGTTATGCTTGGTCTCCAGCGGCCACCTTGAGCAACCCTGCTATCGCTAACCCAAACGCTAACCCACTTTCAACTACTACTTATACCGTAACCGTAACTGATGGTAATGGCTGTGTGAACACCGCACAGGCTATCGTAAACGTTAACCCATTGCCAACGGTTACTACTTCGCCTGATGCTTCGATTTGTATCGGCTTCTCTTCACAGTTAAGTGCCACTGGTGGTGTAACTTACGCTTGGTCTCCGGCAGCAACTTTGAGCGCGGCGAACATTGCCAACCCAACTGCTACTCCTACCGTAACCACCACTTACAATGTGACTGTTACCGATGCGAACGGTTGTATCAACACAGGTTCTACTACCATTACTGTTAACCCGCTGCCTGTGGTGGTAATGTCGCCTGCGGCGGCTATATGTATCGGCCAGAACTCACAATTGAGCGCAACTGGCGGGGTATCTTATATCTGGTCTCCTGCCGGTTCTTTGGATAATGCTACTTTGAGCAACCCAACCGCTACACCTACTTCAACTACCACTTACAGCGTAACCGTTACTGATGCGAATGGTTGTATCAACACGGGTTCAACCATCATCACAGTTAACCCGCTGCCAACGGTAATCACCACCGGCGGTACCATCTGTATCAACGGCAACACCCAACTGAACGCCACTGGTGGTGTGATCTACGCTTGGAATAATACTGTAACGCTGAGCAACCCTGCAATCGCCAACCCAAGTGCTAATCCACTAACTACTACCACTTACACCGTTACTGTAACGGATGCCAATGGCTGCGTGAACACCGCTCAAGCTATCGTAAACGTAAACCCGTTGCCAACGGTAACGACTTCTCCTGATGCGGCTATTTGTATTGGCTTCTCTTCACAGTTGAACGCAACCGGCGGAGTAGCTTACGCATGGTCTCCAGCGGCAACTTTGAGCGCGGCCAACATCGCCAACCCAGTTGCCACGCCTACCGTTACTACAACTTACAACGTAACCGTTACCGATGCAAACGGTTGTATCAATAAGGGTTCTACCACTATTACTGTTAATCCATTACCTGTTGTGGTGATGTCTCCTGCGGCGGCTATCTGTATCGGTCAGTCTAGCCAATTGAGCGCAACTGGCGGTGTATCTTTCATCTGGTCTCCAGCGGGTTCTTTGGATAATGCTACTTTGAGCAACCCAACGGCTTCGCCGACTGCAACCACTACTTACAGCGTAACCGTGACCGATGCGAATGGTTGTATCAACACGGGTTCAACTACCATCACCGTAAATTCTTTACCAACGATAACCACCACTGGCGGCACCATCTGTATCAACGGCAGCACCCAACTAAACGCCACCGGCGGCATCAGCTATGTTTGGGATAACGCGGCCACTTTGAGCAACCCAGCCATCGCCAACCCAACGGCTAATCCACTTACCACCACTACCTACACCGTAACCGTTACGGATGGTAATGGCTGTGTGAACACAGCACAAGCTATCGTAAACGTAAACCCGTTGCCAACGGTAACTACTTCTCCTGATGCTGCGATATGTATCGGCTTTAGCAGCCAGTTGAACGCAAGCGGTGGTGTAACTTATGCTTGGTCACCAGCGGCAACTTTGAGCGCAGCCAATATCGCCAACCCAACCGCAACCCCTACCGTTACCACTACTTACAACGTAACCGTAACGGATGTGAACGGTTGCATCAATACTGGTTCTACTACTATTACCGTGAACCCCTTGCCTGTGGTTGTAATGTCGCCTGCGGCGGCTATCTGTATCGGTCAGTCTAGCCAATTGAATGCAACAGGCGGGGTGAGTTACATCTGGTCGCCAGCAGGTTCGTTGGATAATGCCACTATGAGCAACCCAACGGCTTCGCCGACTGCAACCACTACTTACAGCGTCACCGTTACCGATGCGAATGGTTGTATCAACACGGGTTCAACTACCATCACCGTTAACCCGTTGCCTGTTATCACCATCACACCTGATACTTTGTTATGCCAAGGCCAAAACGTACAGTTGCTTGCCAACGGCGGTGCTGGTGCGGGCTATATTTGGGGACCATCTGCAGGTTTAAACTGCTTGAATTGTGCTAACCCTACATCCACCCCAACGGTAAATACAGAGTACACCGTTACCGTTACCAGCATACATGGCTGTATCGATAGCGCTAGCGTAGCAGTTAACTTGAATGCGGTGGATGCGCGTTTCAGCACTTCTGATACTACTGCTTGTGCCCCAACCACCATTCAATTCCAAGATTTAAGCGTTGCGGATAGCACCATCGTAACCTGGAACTGGAACTTTGGCGATGGCAATACATCCATCAACCAAAACCCTACCCACACTTATACCACGGCTGGGGTTTATACCGCTCGCTTGCAAGTAATTACTAGCACAGGTTGTATTGATAGCACTAGCTTGGTACTCAATATTAATGCCCTGCCTGCGGTTGCTGCCGGCCCTGACCGTACCATTTGTATCAACGACACTACTACCCTGCTGGGCACTGGTGGCGTTAACTATGCATGGTCGCCAGCCAGCACCTTGAGCAATGCTAACACGGCCAGCCCACAGGCTTTCCCGCTGAGCACTACCACTTACCAGCTTACTGTTACTGATGCCAACGGTTGCCAAGGCACTAGCCAAGTAACCGTAACCGTAAATTCGCTGCCCATTGTAACCACCACGCCTGACCAAGCGCTATGCTTTGGCGATAGTTTACAGTTAGACGCTACTGGCGGCGTGAGCTACTTATGGACACCAGCCACTGGAATCAATTGCGCTACTTGTGCCTCGCCTAAAGTGAGCCCGCCCTTCAACCCAGCATTAAGTACTACTTATATGGTATTGGTTACCGATAGCAATGGCTGTGTAAATACTGGTAGCGTTACCATAGGCACAACTTTATTGCCAGTATTGGATTTAAGCCCTGACAGCACTATTTGTGCTGGCGATACCGTTACATTGGTAGGCAGCCAAAATGGAAACAACTTACAGTACCAGTGGTCGCCTAATACTAATTTGGCATGTGATAATTGCCCGAGCACCCTTGCTTGGCCCGATACTACTACTACGTATGCAGTAGTTACTACTGGCCCAAGCGGCTGTACTAACCGTGGCGAGATAACCATTACGGTTAACCAATTGCCAGTAGTAATCACTACCCCAGATACTGCGATTTGTCATGGTGAAACCATTGAATTAATGGCGAGCGGCGGGATGAATTATGCTTGGACCCCTTCGCAAGGAATTACCTGCAGCAATGCCTGCAATATGATAATGGCCGCGCCAGATAGCACTACTACTTACAATGTGGTAGTTACAGACCTTAATGGTTGTGAAAGCAGTGGCGCTGTGGAAGTAGTAGTACACAACATTGAGGCAGCCTTTAACCTATCAGATACTTCAGCTTGCACACCACAACTGGTTACCCTTACCGACCAAAGCACCAGCGATAACCCTATCATCATTTGGATATGGGATATGGACGATGCTGGTGTGGCCACTACACAAAACGCTGCTGCTACCTATAATACTGCAGGTACCAAATTGATAAGCTTAGTAGTTGTTGATAGCTATGGTTGTATCGATTCTACTATGAAGCCTCTTGAAATGCTGCAAACCTCCATTGCCGTTGCCGGTAACGATACCGCCATTTGTTTTGGCGAAACTGCACAATTGCAAGGAAGCGGGGGTCACAACTTTACCTGGAGCGGCGACCAAACCATTAGCGATGTAAGCATTGCCAACCCAACTGCTAAACCAATCACTACCACTACCTATTACCTAACCACTAGCCTAAATAATGGTTGCGATGCAGCCGATACGGTAATTGTAACCGTTCATCAACTACCTGTGCCGAGCATTATGGGCGATAGTGTAACTTGCCTTGGCGATAGCATTAACCTAGAAGCCTCCGGTGGTGTAACATATCTGTGGAGCCCAGCACAAGGCCTAAGCAGCACCCTGTTGCCCAACACCACTGTGGCCGCGAACCAAAACATAACTTATACCGTGAGGGTTACTAATTCCAATGGTTGCAGTGCTTTGGATAGCATTGCCCTAACGGTAAACCCAACGCCGCTGATGGTGGCATCGCCTGATGCGGAGATTTGCGAGGGAGAGAGTGTGGTACTGGAAGCATCGGGTGCATTGACATATGCTTGGGGGCCAAACCAAGATATTTCATGCCTCGATTGCACCACCACTACCGCCAACCCTACCCAAAGCATTACCTATATGGTGGCTGGCTTCAATGAATTTGGCTGTGGCGCTGTTGATACCGTTAGAGTAACGGTGAGGCCACTACCAGCAGTAGAAACGATTGCAGATGTAACCATGTGCAACGGCGAAACACTGGAGCTTACCACTACCGCCATTGGTGCTACTGGCTTTAATTGGACAGCTAACGGCATGGCCGATACTACCCTGCAAAGCCCTACTGTAAGCCCCACCACCACTACCACCTACATTGTGGAAGCCTACAACCAATATGGCTGTACCGACCAAGATACGGTGATGATAAAAGTGATTGAAACCATACTGGCACAAGTAAGCGATGGCGCTATAATCTGCGAAGGCCAAAACGTAAACCTAAGTATCGAGATTTTGGAAACCGGCCTATCGCTTTATCAGGTTACCTGGATGCCGAGTGAGTTGTTCCCTGCGCCGCATAACCTTTCACAAACCATCTTCCCTGAAACCAGCATGACGGTGCAAGTGGCTATTGTTGGTGGCGAATGTGCGGTGGATACGCAATCGGTTAATATAGTGGTAAATCCACTACCTACTACCGATCTTGGGCCGAACCGCACCGCATTAATGGGCGAATATGTAACCTTGGATGCAAACGCCAGCGCCGGTGTAACGGAGTACTACTGGTACCCTAATGATAGCCTAGATTGCGACAATTGCGAGCAAGTGCGTTTCAATGCCTTTGGCAGCAACACCTACACGGTAACAGTTACTGATGACAATGGTTGTATGGCGATGGATACTGTAAGCATCAGGGTATTGACCACCTGCGAACAGGACATCTTTATCCCAAATTCGTTTAGCCCGAATAATGACAAATCGAACGACGTGCTGTACATACGCAGCAACGAGGTTGAGGAAATCAAGATTTTCCGCATCTTCGACCGTTGGGGTAACTTGGTTTTCGAAACCAGTGATATTGACCAAGGCTGGAACGGCACCTACAAAGCCAAAATGGTTGACCCAGGGGTGTTTGTTTACTACCTAGAAGGTACTTGCCGAAATGGTGGCGAGGTATTCTTGAAAGGGAATGTGACGGTATTGAGGTAGTTTTGTTGGACGATGGACGATGGACGATGGACTGCTTCAGGACCACGGACGATGGACGATAGACCATGGACACTTCATTTCCTCTTACTTCTATCGCCTTCTGGGCAATGAATCTATGGGCATCGGTGTATCGAGGATGGTATCAATCATTTCAACCATTGTATCAGCAATCGTTGTATCGGCGCGGTATTTAGCCTCATTTTCTACTAGGTTGTCAATAACTTTTTGATAGAGTGAGTCCATCTGCTCGGGGTTGCGCTCGTAGTACGCAAAAGAGCGGTTAAAGGCTGCCGAATCAATGTTTTTCTCGGCAAAAATCTCAGCATAGCGTGCCTCCAACAAGGGTGTAATGCTATCCCTCGGAATTAGCAACAAATCTGCCCTTGCCTCTGCCAAATGCAATGCCACCAATACCTCCACCATCTCCTCATCTGGCAGCATGCCCGATGGTTTTTGAGCCGCCTCGTTGCAAGCAGCTAGGGTTGTGAGGAGCAGTAGTATGAGCAGAGTCTTGGCCATTGGTGGTTATTATTGTTTCCGGAAACTTGTTACGTCCGGAGGGCGATGCCCCCCGCTAGCATTCTGGTGCCCCTTTGGGGCGTTTCAATACTATATTTTTTTCTTTTAGGATTTTGTACTTGATACTTGATTCTCACTACTTGATACTATCCATTACCTTTGCTACATGTCATACCAAAGCATTACAACAAAATTAAAGGAAAAAAACGTGACGCTGGTGGCGGTGTCAAAAACCCGACCGTTAAGTGCATTACAAACCTTGTACAACGGCGGCCAACGGCACTTCGGTGAGAACAAAGTACAAGAACTGTTGGGCAAGCATGAGCAATTACCAAAAGACATCCATTGGCACATTATTGGCCACTTACAACGCAACAAGGTAAGGTACATTGCGTCTTTTGTGCACCTCATCCATTCGGTGGATAGCCTGGCATTGCTGCAAGAAATTGACAAACAAGCTCATAAAGCAAACCGCAGGGTGGATTGCCTTTTACAGATATTTATTGCCACCGAGGAAACCAAGTTTGGCTTGAGTATAGAAGAATTGAACGCCTTACTTCAAAACCAAGCCTATAAGGGGTTACAGCACATCCGCATCCGTGGATTGATGGGCATGGCCAGTAATACCGATGATACCGAGCAAGTTCGAAGAGAGTTCCGCAGCCTAAAACAGCTGTTTGATCAAACCAAAACCCAGCATTTCGTTAATGACCCATCGTTTGATATCCTTTCCATGGGTATGAGTGCCGACCACGACCTAGCCATTGCCGAAGGCGCAACGATGGTGCGGATTGGGAGTTTGCTGTTTGGTTAACAATAGACATAAGACGCAAGACACAAGACACAAGACACAAGATTGCTGCAAAAAAACATTTCTCAATCTGTTCTGATTGTTAGTATAGTTTGTTTTGGTGTACTTTTTAACAAAATAATCTTGTGTCTTGTGTCTTAAGTCTTGTGTCCCAACAAAATGGTTGGTATATTTACCAAACGACCGTTTGATAACGTATGACCGAATCCCTGTTTTTCAACGAAGAGCATGAACTGTTCCGCCAGAGCGTGAGGCAGTTTATTGAGGCTGAAGTAAAGCCCCATGCCGATACGTGGGAGCGCGACCAACAGATACCACGAAAAGTATGGTTGCGTATGGGCGAGCTGGGCTTTTTGGGCATTAACCACAGCGAGGCGTACGGCGGCAGCAACAACGATTTCTTTTATTCCGTAGTACTTTTGGAAGAATGCGCCCGCAGTGGCTTAGCAGGCTTTTCGGCCGCACACAGCGTTCACCAGTATATGAGCACAGCCCACATCAGCAAGGCTGGCAGCAACGAGTTGAAGCAGCGCTACCTTCCCGGTGCCATAGATGGTACCAAGTGGGGTGCCCTAGCGGTATCAGAACCGGGCGCGGGTAGCGATGTGGCCAACATACGCATGACTGCGAAGCGCGAAGGCGATTACTACATCCTTAACGGACAAAAGACTTTTATTACCAACGGCGTATATGGCGACTTTGTAACCGTAGCCGTAAAAACCGACCCCAATGCAGGGCCTGCTGGCATCAGTTTGATAGTTGTAGACCAAGGTACGCCTGGATTTACCACTCGCAAGCTAGAGAAGATGGGCTGGCACAGCAGCGATACTGGCGAGCTATTTTTCGATAATGTAAAAGTACCCGTGAGCAACCTAGTGGGCAAAGAAGGCCAAGGCTTTTACTACATTATGGAAAGCTTTCAGCTGGAGCGGTTGGTTGGCGGCATTGCTGCTTGCGCAGGTGCTGAGTTGGTGTTGGAAACTACTTTGAAATACATCCGCGAGCGCGAGGCTTTTGGCAAGAAATTGCAGAAATTCCAAACCATTCGGCATACGCTATCTGATTTGGCTACCGAAATTGAGGCTTGCCGCGCTTTGGTATACCTTACCGGTTGGAAATTTGATAAAGGCATATTTGCCGTAAAGGAGTGCAGCATGGTAAAACTGCTGGGCACCGAACTGGGCAAAAAAGCCGCAGACGTTTGCCTGCAATACTTTGGCGGCTATGGCTATATGGAAACCTTCCCCATGGCACGCATGTACCGCGACGCTCGGGTAGGCACGATAGTGGGCGGCGCTTCGGAGATAATGCGCGAAATTATCAGCAAAGTGGTGATTGACGGCGTATCCTACGAATCGGCTTACCAAGCTATGAAAGAACAAGCACAGGAAACTAATACCACACCAGAGAATGTTAATGAATCAATTGATAAAACCCTAAAAGAAAGCAACATGTCAGTAACTGCACCTGAAACTGCAAAAGAAATTATCCTCTCATTACCAAACCGTTTGAAGAAAGACAAAGCTGAAGGCCTAGATACTACCTTCCACTTTGACATTGCCGGCGAACGCGGTGGCAAATTTACCGTGGAAATCAAGGACCAAAATGCCAACGTATCCGAAGGCCACGTAGGTACTGCCAACTGTGTAGTAACTACTAGCGATAGCACTTACGAAGACGTAGAGTTGGGCCGCACCAACCCGCAAATGGCCGTAATGATGGGCAAAATTAAAATAAGCAACCTTGGCGAAATGATGAAGTTTGCCGGTTTGTTCCAGCGCTTGGCATAATCTACTTGAACGCTAGATAAAAGCCGCCTTGCTTAATTGCTGGGCGGCTTTTTGTTTTCGATATTTTGTCCCAAAAAAAGACTGCCTCAACTTGTAGTTGAAGCAGTCTCATATCTGTCATCCTGCGCGAAGTCGAAGGGTTATTTCTAATTCCTAATTATACGTAAATATAACCCCTGCCATACAGTTGAACCCGTAGGTGCTGTAGCGGTAGTAGGGCTCGTACTTGAAGTGGGCAATGTTGTTGAGGTTCGCGAAGAAGGAGAACGACTTGCTGAACTTGTACGTAGCGCCCAGGTTCACATCTACCGTGCCTTTCAGCTTCTGTTCAGAGCCATCGGGCAGTTTGGCAAATACGCCATCAATGCCGTACACGCGGGCATTAAGGAACAGCTTATCGCCAATCTTTAAGCGGGTAGTGAAGCTGGTGTACCAGCGCGGCATGTGCCAGGCGCGGGCCTCAACCTCCACCTCGTACTGGTTAAATTCGCCAAAAAGGGTAAAATCCAAGTTGCTGTTTACCCGGTAGGCTAGCTCTACCATAGGTTTCATAATGTTCAGCCTACCACGGGCATATAGCACATCAAATTTGCTGATGTCCGTAGGGTCGTTTACAAACAATGGCGCACGGCGCAACACAATCTGGCGGATGCTGGCATCATAGCTAAATTTGCCAATAGTACCTTTGAAACCCGCAATCAAGCGTTCTTCATAACGAGTGTGCTTTAGCTCGAAGCCTTCTGGCTGTATCCAAGGGTTGGTCATCGCTAGGTCGCGGTACCCTAGGCGGCGCAGTTCCATTTTCCAGCCGTTGTACATTACCAAGTACTGTTTCCACAATGGGCGCTCAAAGCTCAAATGCGGCAACACGTGGAAGGTTTTGTCCTCATAAGCAAAGCCAACGCCACCAATGATCTTATTGGTAAGGTCATTATACTCATAGGTTGGGCGGAACATAAATAGGTTCCGGTTTTTGGTGTATGTGTTGCTCTTAAAGCCAGTATAGTCCTCATCTAAACGAACCGATACGAAGTGCTTAGTGCCAAATGCCTTTTGCAACTTGGCCGAAACGATAATCCCAAACTCACTCTGATCAAACCTATCACTAAAGTGATAGAAGTTGATATGGGTATTGTGATCGAAGTGCGAATCGCTGATTTTGGTATTCAACAACTCAATGGTGGCATTAAATTGGTTGAATATTTGGCGAACATCTTTCTTCTTGATGTCCAATGAATCCGGCACATCTATACCATAGTAGAAGCGGCCATCGCGCCTGTACTCCAGCTTGGTGTTTATGCGCACCTTATTAAGGAATATACTGCCATAGGCCGCTGCACGGTTCTCGCTAAAATCTTGGAAATCAATTTTGCTGGCATAAGCCGAGTGGTGCTTTAAGTAAAGGCCATAGCTAAACTTCTCTTGGTCTTTCACTACTTTACGGCCATTGTGCATGGCTTCCAAGAAGGGGCTCAACTGTGTACCAAAGCCCAGTTTCACATAGCTACTTGGGAAATCCATCGGTTTCTCCTTCGACAAACCCAGCGGACGAATAGTAACCGGCTCATAAGGCACTTCTGCCTCGCGGGAAGGCACATCGTATTTTAGTACTGTTACGTCGCGCTTATAGGTAGGTATCTCGGCAGGGTACAGCACCTTTACCGCATCTTGTACCACCGGAGTGGTATTGGTATATACAGTTACCGATTGTGGCCCGATGGTATCTTTAGCACCGGGTTGTTGTGCCATTAGCGGGGTCATCATCAATCCAGCCGCGGCAACTAGTAAGCTTCTATATAGTGTCTTCATGTTGGCGGGTGCTTATGGTTGATTCAATTCAATAGTTCCATCAGGGTCGGCTTCTAGCTCGTCGCCCTCTTCTTCATCCGGCGCCAACTTGTTGGTGCCTGCCTCCGAATCGATAATCATTTGCAGCTTTTGGCGCGCTTCCTGTTTCAGCTCGTCTTCTGGCTCATAGTTGTCAATAATACTTTGCAGCGTGCTCTTCGCTTGGAAGTTGTTACCCTTCTTAAAGTAGTTTTCGCCCAGTAATATGTAGCTGCGTATTACCTGCTCTTCATAACCGCCGCGTTTGTTTATCACCTCATAAGCTTTCTCAATCGACTTATCGTAGCTGCCATTGGCATACAGTATATACGCCAGCATATACATGGCATCAGTGCCTTCAATGTTGTCCTTGTCCTCAATTTTCTTCAAGTGGATTTCAGCCTTCGTGTAGTTCTTATTGTCGAAGGCGATTTTACCCAAATAGTAGTCGGCTTCAAACACTTCCTGCGGGCTTGCCTGGCCACTTGAAAGCAGCGTGCTAGCATACTTCTCCGTTTCGCTGAATTTTTCCAAGTGGTAAGTGGTACGCATTAGGCCCAGATTGGCAGCAAATACATTCTGCTTATCCTGTGTATTCTCTAACAGCTTCTTAAACAAGGTGTAAGATTTCTCATAATCCCTAGCCTTGTAATAAGCTATCCACGATGCTTTAGCCAAAGCAGGCTCCAAGAAGTGATTCGGCGCTAAGTCAATTACCGCTTCATAATCTGGCAATGCGTCGGTGAATTTGTTCAACTCATAGTAGCTATCGCCACGGTAATAGTGGGCATTGAGTGCATAAGCGCCTTTGCTGAAACCAATCAAATACTCATTAAACAACTTAATGGCTTGGGCATAGTTCTTTTGGATGAACTGGTTTTCGGCGATGCGGTAGTTCAACTCATCCGCCTCGTCCACTTGCACGTTGTACTTCTTCATGATGTTCAGCACAATGCTTTTATCGCCCGTGGCAATGGCAATCTCTTGTATACCGGCAAAAGCCTCTTTGCTCATAGAAGTATTGGGTGCCAATTGCAGCACCCTCTCGTAGCTTTCGAGGGATTTTTTGTAGTCCTTATCATTAAAGAACACCAAGCCGAGCTTCATGTAAGCTTCTACTTTGTAAGCTGAGCTAGGGTAATCTTTTAGCAACTTTTGGTACTGGCCGATGGCGGTGGCATTTTTTCCTTGCTCTAGGTTGGTGTTGGCCGCTTCAAACAATGCATCATCAGCATAAGAGGAGTTAGGAAACAACCTGTGCATTTCAATCATGGTGCTCACCTTGCCATCATAGTTCCCTTGCAAGCCCTGTATCAGCCCCTTCTGGAACATAGCATAATCCTTACCTGTTGCATTGCGGGTGTATATCTCATCATAGTTGTCGATGGCTTTAGGGTAATTCTTCAGGAGGTAGTAACTATCGCCGTTTCGCAATATGGCATCCGTCAATATGCGTTTCTGTACTTCTGGATTGCTGCTTTTGCGTGCCTCAGCCACAGCTTTCTCGAAGTAGATGGTCGCATCTTGATAGCGGCCTTGTTTCAAAAAAGCATAACCCAACCCATAATTTCCGCTGATGCGGTACCATTCGGCATTATCAAGCTCTGCAGTGGAAGCAATGCCGTTGAAGTTGGAATACTGCCAGCCTGCTTTCTCAAACTCACCCAGCACAAAGTGTGACTCGCCTTTCCAGTAGTAGGCCATCGCCTTAAACTTAGGTACTATGGGGTTTTTCAAAGAAAGGTCGAAGTGTTTGATGGCCTCATCATACTGCTGCTGATTGTATAACTGTACCCCACGATTGAAGGCCACCACTTGCGATGCCTTTTTTACCTGTGGGTTCTGGTCGGGTATGCCTTGAATAATGGCCAACGCCTTCTCATAATCGCTTGATGAAATGAGCAATTCCGATAGCAAGGTTCGGGCTTCGTTTCCGTATTTCGATTTTGGGTACTCTTTAATAAAGGCTTCCAAAGCAGTAACCGCCTCGTTGTCCAAGCCGGCTTCGTAGCTCAGTTTGGCATAGCTAAAGCGGGCATTCTCGGTAATCACAGGGTCAAAGTTGAACGATGCCGCTTTTTGGAAAGCACTGCGAGCGTTCAGTTTGTTGCCAGTTTTTAGGTAGCAATCACCTAACAGATATAAGGCATTTTGACCAACGGTATCTTTTAGGTCGGCAAGCTGGGTAAGGTTGGCAATGGAGTTTTTGCAATCGCCGGTTTGGTAATAGGCATAGCCCAACTGATATAGCTCGCCCTTTTGTAGGGTGCGGCTCTTATCTTTGTATATCTCAATGTACTTAATGGCATTGGGATATTGCTCCAGCTCAAAGTAGCTCTGGCCAAGGGTAAGATTCAGCTCCGCAAAGTTGCTCAGCTTGGTATCGTTAATAATGGGGCTTAAGTAGGCTATCACCTCTTTATATTGCCCCTTGCGGAAACGGATTTGTGCTATGTAAAACGGGATAATTTTCTCGTACGTTTTGCTCTCTTTTACCTTCTCAAAACTAGCCAACGCCTCATCCACATCGCCTTTGGTGAAGGCAATGTAGCCATAGTAATAATTACTCGCGTAGTAGTATTTGTTATTTACATTTCTAGTTTGCTTAAAAAGCGGATAAGCCTGGTTGAAATCCTTGTTGAAGAAATGAGAATAGGCCATCATAAAGCGGTACTCATCCGTTTCGGCCCGGCTTAGGTCGCCGGTACTTATCTCCTTAAAGTATTTTATTGATTCTTTGTAGTTTTTCTCCCTAAAGTGGTAGCGGCCCAAGTGATAATAAGCCATTCGCCTATCTGGGTTTTCGTAGGGGGTACTATATATATAGTCAAGCAGCAGTTTCTCTGCATCGGGCTGGAAGAGTTCCATGGCGCACACAGCAATCAAAAACTGGGCGTGGCTGCGTGCGGTGCCGTTTGGTATATCGTAAGCGGTAACTTTATAATTGTTGTATTCGCGCAGTAACCGCTGGGCTGATTCGTAGTTCTGCTGGTCGAAAAATTGGATAGCCTCGTTGTACATAGCCCAAGGGTCTTTATACACGGTGCTTTGTTGGGCCTTCACTGCGGTTGTGGCTAATAGTGAACCCAACACGAATAGTAATAACAGAAGTCTCTTCACAATAGCCTCAGTTTAGTTCACAAAATCAAAAGGATAACGATATTGCCAGGCTAGGTAGTATGGGGAGCTGGTTTACACGGGTATATCTTACCCTATCGAAGTAGAAAATGTTTTGACGATTGTAAGCATTGGTAACACTTGCAGATACATCCATTAGGGTATTTTTGCCCAACGGAATTTCTTTTTTGATGGACAAATCAAGCCTATGGTAGGCCGGCAACCTACCTGCGTTCAGCTTTTCTTCATATACAATACCTAAATTGCCGTTGCTAGTGGTGTAGTCGGTATTTACGCCATTGTTAAATTCAACCTCTTCATAAAACGCTTGGGTGCGGGTAAACGGAAAGCCTGTACCAATGTTGTAACGGGCACTAGCCTGCCAAGTGCGGCCCTTGCCAAAGCTATAGCTTGCCACAAAGTTGGCATTGTGCCTGCGGTCGTAGTGCGGGTAGTAGGTTTGCTCCCCATCAAAGCGGGTTACCCAAGCCAGTGAGTAGGTACCGTATAGAAATAGGCCTTTGTTCTGGTACTTCAGCATAAAGTCAACACCATAAGCTTCTCCAGTCTCCAGCATAAAATTGGGTTCGTTTGCAAAAACTTTGTTACGATTAATGCTTATTAATTGGGTAAATGCCTTGTAATAGCCTTCTACATTCAACTCAAGTTTAGAAGTAAGGTCGGCCTCGAAACCGAAAATACCGTGCCAAGCTTTTTGCAGTTTATGGTTGGCTTCGCTGCCATCAGGGCGCATCAGCTCCTCTTCTGGGCCAGATAAGAAGCCGTTGAATAAATCCACCACATCCCTATCGGCGCGGCTACTGATGAGGTTTTGGGAATAAAGGCCACCGGCAGCTTTCAAACGAAAAAAGTCAGCCACATTATATTTTAGGCCCAATCTAGGCTCCACAGAGATATTGGCGAGCGACGCGTAGTAATCGAAACGGATGCTCGGGTCAAGCACCAACTTCTTGGCAATTACCTTACGGAAACGGAAATACAAGCCCATTTCGGTAGTATTTTGCAGTTCGCTGGCAATTTGGCCGCTGTTGTTAAAGAAGCGATAATCCGTTTTAAAGGAGTTTACATTCAAGCCATAGTTGAACTCACCGTTACTGATGAAGTAAGTGAAGTTCATGTTTACGTTTAGGCCACCTACCTCGCTCTCCCTTGGGCGGTCTTCCGCTTCTTGTAGGGCTATCTTGTAGTTGGTATAGCCTACCGTACCATTCATAATCAGGTTTGAGCCACCAGGCACCAAAACGAAGTTGGTACCGATACCAAAGGAGTTCCACTTATAGTTGGCAATGCCTTGAAAGTTGGCGTTATCATTAAAGTTGAAACCGAATACCGTAATCTTGGAACCATTGCCACCGTTGTAAGCCAGCTTACCATAAAAGTCGCCAAAAGAGAACGGGATACCATTATCGCCTTCTACATAAGGGTAGAGCGCTTTAGATGTTTTGTCAAGGTAAGAATAGCGGCCTGATAATACAAACGTTAAGCTACTGCCATTGTCTTTTTGTTTTACCAACGGGCCTTCCAATATAAACTTGGTAAGGAATGGGCTAAGGCCCACTTTGCCCGCTATGCGCCTTTTGTTGCCATCTTGCATACGCACATCCATCACCGCCGATAGCCTGCCGCCGTGCTGGGCACCAAAGCCGCCGGTGCTGATGTCAACGTTCCTGATGATGTCAGTCTCAAATACCGAGAATAGACCGATGGAGTGGAAAGGATTGTAAATTAACAAGCCATCTAGCAATACGCGGGTCTGTACTGATGAGCCACCGCGGATGTATAACTGGCCGCCTTGGTCGCCCGTGAAAACCACGCCTGGCATAATTTGCAGGTACTGCGCAATATCGGGCTCGCCGCCAACTGACGGTATTTGGCTTATCTCTTTGGTGGTAACCCGCACTTGCGACACCTCTACCTCGGTCTGTTTTTTCTCCCGCTCGGCCGACACGTTTACCGTGCCCAGTTGAATGTTTACGGGAGCAATGTATAGGTTTTGGGATACAATTTGGCCATTGCGTGAAATGCTAATCTCCACCGACATGGTATCGTACCCAATATTGGTACTGGTTAAGGTGTAGGTACCCAACGGCACATTTGGGATGGCGTAAAAACCATTGATATCCGTCGTGGTGCCAAGGGTGGTACCTTGTACTGATACGGTGGTAAAAATCATCGGCTCGCCATTGTCTTTATCAAACACCGTTCCGCGGATGGTTCCATTATCCTGGGCAACTGCCATAGTTGCTATGCCAATAACGAGCAATACGGCAACCCAAATTTTATATAACATATAGTGAAATTCAGCGCTAAAAAAATCAGTTGGTGAAATTAGGCAGAATTCATGGAATGTTCGTGGAGGGTTTGTCCACATTAGCGGGTATTTTCGACGGAATTTAAATTCACTGGCAACAAGGGGAATGCTGTAGGGCAACAGTTGCTGCCCAGCCCATTATTGCTAGCACATCAGCACATCAGCAAATTGGTACTTCAGCACATTATCTGCAGCACACATGGTGTGTCCTTGCTCTATGGTCTCTTAGCCACCCACTCCACATAAAACGCTTGAAACGCTTTAATGTCATCTACATGAATCCAGTCGACACCCATATCCAAAAAGGTTTTCCAGAGTTCGGGCGTTTCAGGTACGTTCCAAAACCGTATTTGACGGCCTTCGGTGTGTGCTAGGGTCACTAGCTCTTCCAGCATTACTAGTTCTTTCCATGGTATTTCGCCTTTTCCGTTCCAAGTAAAGTAAGCTTTGTAGGTATCACTAGCTCGAGAAATAAAAGCATCGCCAGCATGCTCTCGGCAAAAATCAAACTTGTAGTCCAGGCTTACCAATCGGGTGGTTTCTTTGCTTACTGTAGCATAAGGTTTTTCACCAGATATGAGGATGTGCACATAACCTTTCTTGGCACCTTCGCCAGTAACCGTAAGCATTTCTTTATATCGCTCCAAAACAGGCTTCAATGCCTGATAGGTTTTTTCTCCATCGGTTTTGAAGTCAATCATGATGATTAAGGGCCTTAGGCTATCCAGACCATATTTGGCTGCTTCGGTACGGGTAATTTTTAGCAGCGGCTCCAAGTATAGCTCCTGTAAGGTTGGTTGGCCATCGAGCATAAATGGCTCATGCGATACCCTTAGCTGGCTCTTATGCAAGTATATATCCACTTCAATACTGCGATAGCCTAGCTCCAAAGCTTCTATTAGCGGGCGTTCACGCTCGTAGTCGTTGTGAGAATGGCCCGGTACAGGCAGCATCTGGGCTGTTACCGTTGTGGTTTGTAAATAGCAGCTTAGGCAGATTATTGAAGCGAGGAGGTGATTCATAAGCACGAAGTTGATAAAAGGTACGGGAAAAGTTATGACTAAACCACGGAAAATGCGTGTTGCTTGGTATTTTTCTTAACTTAATTCCCGAAAAACAACTGATTTAATAATAGCTTAAAAGACTAAGAACAATTTTTGCGATTAATTTACACACTTTTGCTACCTGCTAACTAACCGACTAACTACCCCTACCTATGAAACCGAGCATTCAAGCCCTGTTTGCATTGTTTTTCCTTTTCGTCATTCCGCTTCAAATGTTTGGTCAAGAACCCGCCCTCATTTATGGGGTGGTGAAAGATGATGAAACTAAGGAAACCATAGTTGGCGTAAACGTGCTACTAAGCGATAGCACCAAGGCGGTAGCTACCGATATTGATGGCAAGTACAAGATGAGCCTGCCCCCAGGTACCTACAAAATAGTATACAGTTACATTGGCTATGAGATAAGGCAGCGTACCGTAACCCTAGAGGCTGGGCAGATAAGGGAAATGAATATACAGCTGCGCGCCAGTGCCGAAGAGATGGATGTAGTGGTAGTATCATCAAGCCAATATGAGAAAAGAGTAGCCGAGGAAACCGTAAGCATGGATGTGCTGAGCCGCTCATTGGTAACCAACACCAATAGCCGCGACTTAGGTGAAATAGTAGCCAAAACACCTGGCGTTCAAATACAGGATGGACAGATAAGCATACGTGGCGGCAGCTCATATAGCTATGGTATTGGCAGCCGTACCGCAGTACTTACTGATGGTATAAGTTTAACCAGTGCTGATTTGGGCGAGGCCCAGCTTAAGTTTGTACCACTAGAAACGGTTGAACAAATTGAGGTAATCAAGGGAGCCTCATCGGTAGTATATGGCTCATCGGCTTTGAACGGGGTAATAAACGTTCGCACCGCTTGGCCCAAGAGTGAAAAACCATTTACCAGCATCAGCATGTACGCAGGTGTATATGGCAAGCCACCCCGCGAAGAACTGATTTGGTGGACAGGCCGCCAGCCAAACTTCTCGGGCTTCTTTATTAACCACCAGCGTAAGATCAAGAACTTTGACGTTATTATCGGCTCCAATGCTGATTTTGTAAACAGCTACCTGCAAACAGCAGATGAATTCCGTTTCAGGGGGAACTTCAAAACCCGTTACACCTTGCCGAAAAAACCGAATATCAATTTTGGACTAAATGGCAATGTAATGCAAGAAACGAGTGGAAGGTTTTTTATCTCGGAAGACTTAGATACGTTTGCCTACCAAATAGCGCAAGGCTCTAACGACCGCTACGTGCGTACCGCGCTCGACCCACACTTCTCTTACAAAAACGACAAAGGCCACCGTTTTACCATAGCCAGTAGATACCTAAATATATGGCGCAGGGGCAACGGTGATGACCGTAATGCATCGGCCAATACCCTTTACATGGAACCGCAATACCAGCGCAACTGGAAAAACACCTTGATATTTACCACCGGTGCGCCAGTTACCTTTGGCACCTCGGTGAGTAACTTATATGAAGGAGTGCGCAAAAACCGCGCTTTTGCAGCTTATGGGCAGTTGGAATATAAGTATAAGAACCTTTCAATAGTTAGTGGCGTGCGCTATGAGCTTACCTCGGTTGATACTATTTTCGAAACAGGTATACCGGTAGTTAGGGCTGGCCTAAACTACAAGGCGGGGAAGGCCACTTTCCTTCGGGCGTCGTGGGGTCAAGCCTATCGCTTACCGTCTATAGGTGAGCGCTTCATTGGGCAGGAGTTTTTCCAAGGGGTACTCATAGTACCCAACCCTGCCCTAGTAGCCGAAAGGGCGTGGAGCGCCGAAATAGGATTTAACCAACCCCTTAAAATAGGCAAATGGGCTGCTTATGTAGATGCCAGCCTTTTTTGGATGGAGTATGAAAACTATGTAGAGTATCAATTTGATGCCTATGTACTCGGCAATGGACTCGATGAGTGCGGCAACATTATCGACCGCGAAACGGGCCAAATTTTGGTGCAGGCCGACAGCTGCATAAACAGTGGTTTAGCCCTTGGACTAAGGCCCAGTAACGTAGATAATGCCCGTATCTTGGGTTATGAGGTGTCTTTTGGCAGCCGTGGATCCATTGGCCCCGTTATGTTGCGCTCACTTATCGGTTATACCTACACCTACCCCCGTCAGAATACGGAGGAAGGAAAATTAAAAGACGACTTCAAAGGTTTTTTTGAAGATATGTTTAGCCGTATAGCAGCTGAAGAGGCCGCTAATTCATTACTGCTATTTAGGAGCCGACATATTTTTAGAAGCGACGTGGAAGCTACCTTCAAGAAGTATTCTATTGGGGTAAGCATAAATTACAACAGCTACCCGGAGAACATCCCCAGCGTGTTTCGTACAGCACTTGATAGGGTGGCTGGCAATCAGTCTTTCGCGCAATACATAGAAGACCACCAAAAGGGAGATTGGGTAACCGACATCCGCTTCGGCTATCAAGTAAACGATATTCTGCGCTTGGCCTTTATCGTAAAAAACCTTACTAACCACGAGTATGCGGCGCGCCCAGGTAAACTGGAAGCCCCCCGTAACTTTACCTTACAGATGCGGGTAAGTTTCTAGGTTTTTTGATGGGTTACGCTTAATAAATGCGTTGGCGATTGGCATTGTCAAATCACCCCTCCCATCCCCAATTTTCAAATTAACCTTTCTATCTTAGCGGCAAATGCATCCGCTATGAAGAAAGTGTTCCAAAACGCCGATGAGGCGATACACGATATACCTGATAATGCCACCATTATGCTCGGCGGTTTCGGGCTGTGCGGCATACCCGAGAACAGTATTACCGCGCTGGTAAAGAAAGGCGTAAAGGGCCTTACCTGCATCAGCAACAATGCCGGTGTGGATGGTTTTGGCCTCGGCTTGCTGCTCGAAACCCGCCAGATAAAAAAAATGATTAGCAGCTACGTAGGCGAGAACGCCGAGTTTGAGCGTCAACTATTGGCCGGCGAACTGGAAGTAGAACTGACCCCACAAGGCACCCTTGCCGAAAAAATACGTGCCGGTGGTGCGGGTATACCTGCCTTTTATACTGCCACGGGCTTCGGCACCGAAGTAGCCATAGGCAAAGAGGTACGCGAATACAACGGCAAGAAATTCATACTAGAGGAGAGCCTCACCGCCGACTTTGCCATCGTAAAAGCTTGGAAGGGCGATACCATGGGCAACTTGGTTTTCAAAGCTACCGCTAGAAACTTCAACCCCTTGATGGCAACAGCCGGAAAGGTTACCATTGCCGAAGTAGAAGAACTAGTGCAGCCAGGTGAGTTGGATGCGAATGAGATACACACACCTGGGATATTTGTGCAGCGCATTTTCCAAGGGACTGCATATGAGAAGAGAATCGAACAAAAAACAATCCGTAAGCGCGGATAATAATTGAACCACGAAGGGCGCAAAGAAGGATTCACAAAGAACACAAAGCAACTTAGTGACCTTAGTGAAATTTCCTTAGTGCACTTAGTTGTTAAAACACATCACACTTTCAAATTGGATTTCCCATGTTGGATAAAAATGGAATAGCAAAACGCATTGCCCAAGAGCTGAAGGATGGATACTACGTGAACCTTGGTATCGGCATTCCGACCTTGGTGGCCAATTACATACCCGAAGGGGTTGATATTACCTTGCACTCCGAAAACGGATTGCTGGGTATGGGCCCATTCCCTTACGAAGATCAAGTGGACCCGGATCTAATCAACGCTGGCAAGCAAACCGTAACCACCCTACCCGGTAGCAGCTTCTTCGATTCTGCATTCAGCTTCGGTATGATACGTGGCGGCCATATTGATTTGACGGTACTCGGTGCCATGGAAGTATCGGAAAACGGCGACATTGCCAACTGGAAGATACCTGGCAAAATGGTGAAAGGAATGGGCGGCGCCATGGATTTGGTTGCAGGCACGGAGAACATCATCGTGGCCATGATGCACCAAAACAAGGAAGGCGAAAGCAAGCTATTGCCAAAATGCTCGTTACCCATTACCGGCTTGGGCGTGGTAAGGCGTATTGTGACGGAATTGGCCGTAGTGGATGTGCTGCCAGATGATGGCGGGTTTAAACTCATTGAGCGTGCGCCGGGCGTAACTGTTGAAGAAATTGTGAAAGCTACCGCGGGTAGATTGCTGGTGGATGGAGAGATACCGGAAATGAAGTTGGATTGATTTTCGATTTGTAATTGTTATCTTTCATTATGGAATTACTTGATCGTATTACTATCAACCCCGCCCAATGTGGTGGTAGGCCATGTATAAGGGGCATGCGCATCCGAGTTACGGATGTGCTGGACTTGCTTGCCCATGGGCTAACCCAGCAAGAAGTTCTTGATGAGATGCCCGATTTGCAAGAAGATGATATCAAAGCATCTCTTTTGTATGCATCTCAAAGAATGAATCACCCTGTTGTTAAGGCCGCTTAATGATTTGGCTTGATGCACAGTTATCACCTCATTTAGCTCCTTGGATAAAGGCAAATTTTCCTATTGATTGCATGCATGTAAGGGATTTGGATTTTAGAGAGGCAGATGATTTGCAGATATTTTTTGCCGCTAAAACTACCAATGTCATCATCCTTACCAAGGATGCAGATTTCTTAGAGTTGTTACTTCGGCATAAAGCACCACCCAAAATTTTGTGGCTAACATGTGGCAATACCTCAACTAAGCGGCTTGGATTTCTATTGAGAAACCAACTACAAACCGCTCTGGACATATTAGACTCAGGAGAAGATTTGGTCGAAATTACTGATTAACCTCCCCCCATGATCAACCACAATAACCACCTCATACCCGCCCCTGAATGGGCTACTACCAACCGGGCATTTCGGTATGGGGATGGGCTGTTCGAGACCATACTCTGGAGCAACGGTAAAGCACCTTTTCTCGCATTTCATTGGCAGCGTTTAAGCCAAGGAATTGCCTATTTAGCGCTGGATGTACCCGCCTATTTCACCGAAGCATACTTGGAGGAACAATTGCACTTTTTGGCCGAAAAGAACCAACTGGGCATAGCGGGCCGCATCCGCATTACGGTTTACCGCGACAGCACAGGCACCTACAAATCTTTACAAAATAATGCTTCCTTCTTAATTGAATGCCAGCCGATTGACGCTGCGCACTTAGAGTTTACTGAAAGGGGGCTCACCATTGGCCTGTATAAAGAAAATTTAAAAGCCACGGGACCACTTTCAAACATCAAAACCACGAGTGCCCTGCTATATGTTTTAGCAAACCAGTATGCGCAAGCCCAAAATTGGGATGATGCCATACTGCTCAATACCAATAACAAAATCATCGAAGCCACCAGCAGCAACCTCTTCCTAGTAAAGGGGACAAGCCTGCACACGCCGCCCCTAAAAGAGGGCCCGCTGGATGGGGTAACCCGTAAGGTGCTTTTCCAAATGGCGATGCAAGAAGGGTACGGCATTTCCTCGGGCCCCATAGAGCCGAGCATGCTATTGGATGCCGACGAAATTATCCTCACTAATGCAATACAGGGCATCCGCTGGGTAGGGCAATATGGGGGCAAAACTTATGGCAATAAGGCGGCAAGGGCACTGCATGGGCTGTGGCTTGATAGTATCAAGTAAACACAACTCGTCATTGCGAAAGCCTACATGGTCTCGCAATATGTGATAAACTGCATTGGCTTGAAGCAATCCCCTGCTACAAAGAATGATGTTGCTAAACCAAGGAGCCGGTAATACTATGATCTAATTTAGCGGTAGGTAATCTTCATTCCCCTCTGCAGCGGATTGCTTCAGGCCATTGCAAGGCATCTCACACCGCCACATCAATTATGCCTTCGCAATGACGCCCGTTTTAATGGCAATAACAGCATTTGTTGTTATTTTAGCCCTCCACAATCAAGCGGCACCATGTACATCCTTGTCCTCAATTCCGGTAGCTCATCCGTAAAGGCCGATATCATTAACTCCGTTACGGGCGAGCACGTTGCCACCGCCACTACAGAGCGTATTGCCGGCGTAAGCCCAGTGCTCACCATTAATGGCGAAGCGGTGGATAGCTGCCCGAGCGGGCACAAGGCGGCCATCGGTTTTTTGTTGGAGCGGCTGTTGGCCAGCAACGGCAACCTTGGCATTGATGCCGTAGGCCACCGCGTGGTGCATGGCGGCGAGCACTTTACCCAAGCCACACTCGTTACCGATGAGGTATTAGCCACCTGCGAAAGCCTCAACCACCTTGCCCCACTGCACAACCCTGTGAATATAGAAGGCATCCGCATTGCGCGTGCCGTGCTGGCCGAAGTGCCGCACGTGGCCGTGTTTGATACTGCCTTCCACCATACTTTGCCGAAGCGGGCGCAGGCTTATGCGCTGCCCAAGGCACTAGCCGAAAAGCATGGCATCCGCCGTTACGGTTTCCATGGCACCAGCCACGAGTATGTGGCGCACAAGGCCGCCGAATACTTAAAAACCGACATCCGCAGCCTGCGCATCATTACCTGCCACTTGGGCAACGGTTGCTCGGTAGCGGCGGTGGAGTTTGGCAGAAGTGTTGAAACCTCCATGGGTATGACCCCATTGGAAGGCATGGTAATGGGCAGTCGCGTTGGCGATATTGATCCAGGCGTGTTGGTGTTGTTGGCGAAACAGGAAAACCTAGATGGTGAAGGATTGGATAAGTTGCTGAATAACGAAAGTGGCCTAAAAGGCCTCTCAGGCGTGGGCAACGATATGCGCGATATTATCGAAAAAGCTTCGGGCAACGATGAGGATGCCCGCTTGGCGTTGCACGTATTTAGCCACCGGTTGCGCAAATATATTGGTGCCTATACCGCCATAATGGGCGGCGTAGATGCGATTGTCTTCACGGGCGGTATTGGCGAGAACAGTTCCGTAATACGCCACCGCGCCAGCCAACGGTTGGATTATCTGGGTGCCGTAATCGACGAAGACCTAAACCGCGACCTGAAGCTCTCCACCAATAAACCCGTGGCCGAGTTTGCCATGCCACATAGCCGTGTAAAGCTTTTCGCAATAAAAACCGATGAGCAGTTGTCCATAGCTAGGCAAACTGCACAGGTAGCCTCCTCACAAGACCAAGTGAACCGTATTACCAGTATCCCCATTGCCGTATCGGCCCGCCACGTGCACTTAAAGCAGCAGACGGTAGAGCTGCTGTTTGGCCCAGGTTATCAGCTCACCGAGCGCGGGCCCCTCTCCCAGCCCGGCCAGTTCTCTTGTAACGAAACCGTGACCGTGGTTGGCCCCAAAAACCGCATTGAGCGGGTACGCATCCTCGGGCCTACCCGCCCCGAAGACCAAGTAGAGATAAGCCGTACCGATGAATTCTTCCTCGGCATTGATGCTCCCGTGCGCGAATCGGGCAAGATAGACAACACACCCGGCTGTACCCTAATCGGCCCATACGGCGAAGCTCGCCTTACCCAAGGCGTTATCTGCGCTTGGCGACACATCCACATGACTCCGCAAGACGCCGAAGAACTGAAAGTACAAGACAAGGACATTGTGGAAGTCCGCATTGCCAACAACGACCGCAGCCTTACCTTCGGCAACGTGCTGATAAGGGTATCGCCCAAATACAAGCTCGAAATGCACATCGACACCGACGAGGGCAATGCCGCCGACCTATCGCCCGGCGCACAAGGCGTACTTATCTATACCGAGGGAAGTGCTTCGCTGATTACTAGGCAGATGAAGGTGGGGGAGGTGGTGTAGAATTAGACACAAGATGTGAGACACAAGACACAAGACACAAGACTTGCTGCAATCATTTTTTGTGCCCGCTTGCAACTCCTAAGCCCGCGTGTCTCCCTGAGCCTGTCGAAGGGCGCGAGCGAATGCTAAGCGAGCCGAAGTTTTTCACGTAGGCGAGCTGCGGGCGGGTGGTGCCTTTGCAGCCCGCTAACTTCCCATGCGAAGTACTGCCCACCAAAAATGCAGCCCATAAAACTCGCCCTGCGACCCACAAACCCGCACAACAAAAATTCCCTATTTTCAACTTGTGAACCTCTTCTACGTTTATATATTAAGGTGTGCTGACAACTCTTATTACACTGGCATCACCAATAACCTTGAACGTAGGTTGCAAGAGCACATCAATGGCCTCGACCCAAAAGCGTATACCTTTTTTAGAAGGCCGGTGGAATTGGTATATCGGGAGATATTCAACGACCCTGAGCAAGCTATTGCTTGGGAGAAACAAGTAAAAGGCTGGAACAGGAAAAAGAAGGAAGCTGTAATTGCTGGGGAATGGGATGTTTTGCCGGAACTGGCGAAATCCAAAAATGATAGTCGGCGGATTAAGAAGGGGACCGAGGAGTAATGTGTTAATTCTTTGGTCGCATGGAACATCTTCGAGAAGGGAGTTTAGCACCCGTCCCCTGCACTGCTACGTGAAAAACTTCGCAGTGCACGGCAATAGCTCGCGCCCTTCGACAGGCTCAGGGTGACCTGCATTGTTGCCGAGGCAACAAAACGACCGCAACTCCAAACTCGCAAACCGTAACCCGCAACTCCATCACCACATTATCCCACCTGCACATTGCTACATTAAAAAGAAAAGCGTACCTTTGCATTCCCGTGCGCGGATGGGTGGTAACACCTTGACTATCACGGCGTTCGAAATTTATTTCTTAACCTTTTAAAACCGAGGGTCAGTATTTTGACTGAAGAACAAATTCCTCAAGAAAATGAAGAGCAATTGGAGCCACAAGCTGAGGGTAACACCGAAGTAGGTGAAGAAGCTCAAGACAACGCTGCCGAAAACAGTGTTGAAGAAACCCAAACCGACGATACTGCTGAAAACAGTGTTGAAGAAACACCAGCCGCTACCGTACAAACCGGCGCCGCAGCTGCTAAAGCAATTGCTGAAGACGACACCGATGTGGCCGTTGAAGAAGAATTGCCTGCAGGCCCGCATGACGAGTTTGACTGGGACCAAGGCAAACGCAGCCTTAGCCACTACACTGAAGAGCGTAGGCAAGAGCTGGAAGACTTGTACGACAGTACCCTTAAGGCTGTTAGCGAGAACGAGATTGTGAAAGGTGCCATTGTTGGTATTACTAGCAGCGACGTAGTATTGAATATTGGCTTCAAATCTGACGGTTTGGTTCCACTTTCAGAATTCCGCGATGTGGAAGAGCTGGCAGTTGGCCAAATTTATGACGTATTTGTTGTTGAGAAGGAAGACTTCCGTGGCCAGTTGGTATTGTCTCGCAAAAATGCGAAGCTTATCAAAGCTTGGGACAACATTGTGGACGCGTACACCAACGAAACCGTTGTTACAGGCCGCGTAACCAGCAAAACCAAAGGCGGATTGATTGTGGACGTATATGGCTTGGAGACTTTCTTGCCAGGTTCACAAATCGACGTGAAACCTATCTTGGATTACGACCAGTACGTAGGCCAAAAGATGGAGTTCAAAGTTGTGAAAATCAACGAAGCCATCAAGAATGCCGTGGTATCTCACAAAGCACTTATCGAGAGCGATTTGGAGGCTCAACGCCAAGAAATCATCGGCAAGTTGGAGAAAGGCCAAGTATTGGAAGGTACTATCAAAAACATCACCGACTTTGGCGCGTTTATCGACCTTGGTGGCGTAGATGGTTTGTTGTACATCACCGATATCTCTTGGGGCCGCATAAACCACCCAACCGAGGTTCTAGCATTGAACCAGAAGTTGAACGTGGTAGTGTTGGATTTCGACGACGAGAAAAAACGTATCAGCCTAGGCTTGAAACAATTGCAGTCTCACCCTTGGGACGTATTGAGCGGCGAGTTGGAAATCGGCTCTACCGTGAAAGGCAAAATCGTAAACATCGAAGATTACGGCGCATTCTTGGAGATTACCCCAGGTGTTGAAGGTTTGATTCACGTAAGTGAAGTAAGCTGGAGCAACCAACCGGTAAACAGCAAAGAATTCTTCAAATCAGGCGAGATTTACGAAGCTGTTATCATGACTTTGAACCGCGACGAGCGCAAAATGTCATTGAGCTTGAAGCGTTTGCAAGAAGACCCTTGGGGCAAAATTGCTGATAAATTCCCTGTTGGCAGTCGCCACACTGGCAAAGTACAAAACATCACCCCTTACGGTGTATTTGTAGAGCTAGGTGACGGCATCGGCGGCATGGTTCACATCAGCGACTTGAGCTGGACCAAGCGTTTCGGTCACCCGAACGAGTTTACCAAAGCTGGCGAGCAGTTGGAAGTAGTGGTATTGAACATTGATACCGACGACCGTAAATTGACTTTGGGCCACAAGCAAATCGAAGAAGATCCTTGGGATACTTTCGAGAGCATTTTCCCAGAAGGCTCAGTACACGAAGGTACTGTAGTACGTAAAGAAGACGCCGGTGCTATCGTTCAGTTGCCATACGGCTTGGAAGGCTTCGCGCCGAACAAGCACCTGAAGAAGGAAGATGGCAAAAACGTAGAAGTGGAAGAAACGATTGAGTTCAAAGTGATCGAGTTCGATCGTAAGGACAAGCGTATCATCCTTTCTCACGCCCGCTTGCACGAAGAAGTGAAGTACGAAGAGAAGAAAGCTGGCGAAAAAGCCAAAACTGTTGAGAAGGATAAAACCAGCAAAGCAGTGAAGGCCTCCAACTCGAAAGTTGAGAAAAACACCCTTGGCGACTTGGATGTGTTGAGCCAACTGAAATCGCAGATGGAGCAAAGCGAGCAAGCTGCCGCCAAAAAAGGTGGTAAAGCCGCCGCGCCAAAAGCAGAAGCACCAGCAGCAGAAGCCCCAGCGGCCGATGAAGCAGGCGAAGCTGCCGAAGGCGACGAGCAAGCTTAAGCTTTTCGTTAGCTATAGTTACGAAGGGGGATACCGAAAGGTGTCCCCCTTTTTTTATGGGTTACGCTAAAGCGTGAGAGAGTGCGTCAGATTAATGGATAAGAGGGCATATAAACAACGATGGTCTATGGTCCATCGTCCATCGTCCAACTCTTTTCCACACTCCTCCATAAAAATTCCTGCTTCGCAATTCCAAATTTTTCATTACTTTTAAAACTATCTTAACGTACACAAAATAACCAGCCTTGCGGAACGTTTACCTCCTCCTATTTTCGCTCTTGTTTCCCTTGTGTATTGCCGCGCAGGATATACACTTTTCGCAGTTTTACGCCTCGCCGCTCACCCTTAACCCTAGCTTAACTGGGTTCTCGCAGGGCGATTATAGGGTATCGGGCATCTACCGCAACCAGTGGGCTACCGTAACCTCACCATACGTTACGTTTGCAGCCGGTTATGATATGAAATTGCTGAAAAACAAGCTCAAAAAAGATGTATTCGGCGTTGGTGTAGTAGCCGTACACGATCGCTCCGGTGATGGCACGGTGAGTTTGCTCTCAGGCTATCTTTCCGCTTCGTACCACAAGCTCCTCAGCAAAAAGGGCAATCATTTTCTGGGCCTTGGTATTCAGGCAGGCTATGTACAACGTCAACTACGTACCACTGGGCTTACATTCCCTTCGGTGTTCAATGGTGTTGATTTTGACCCAAATTTGATGAGTGGCGAAAATTTTACCAACACCAGCAT
Source organism: Sphingobacteriales bacterium (assembly GCA_027483645.1). Classification (GTDB taxonomy): domain Bacteria; phylum Bacteroidota; class Bacteroidia; order Chitinophagales; family CAIOSU01; genus CAIOSU01. The sequence continues at coordinate 284,430 of JAIXUD010000010.1, read as the reverse complement.
TGGCTATTTTGATATGAACGCTGGGCTGTTATGGAGCGCTACGCCACATGAGCGCATTGGGCTTTACCAAGGCGTGAGCGTGTTCCACCTTACACAGCCCAAGGAGAGCTTTATGAACCAAGATGTACGCCTAAAAATGCGCTACACCATACATGGCGGCCTACGCATAAAGCTGCACCAGCGTTGGTACCTTACCCCCAACTACATAGTAATGAACCAGAACAAAGCCATGGAAGTGAACCTGGGCACAGCGGTGGAGTACCACCTAGGCTCCATAAACGACCCTGTGATATTGAGCGCAGGTGGCTGGTGGCGCACTAGCGATGCGGGCATCATATCCGCAGGCGCTGAGTTTAAGGGTATTCGGTTGGGCTTGGCTTACGATGTAACCACATCGGGCCTACAGGCTGCCCCCAAACCTACTGGAGGATTTGAGATAGCGTTGATATATACCGGCAAATTTGGCGCAAGCAGCGACCCAGGTCCGGTACTAGTGCCTTGCCCTAGGCTATAACCACTAAAGCGATACTACCACGTGTACAGACCTATTACGATACTACTAATACTAACACTTGCTGCAAGCGCTTTGTGGGCACAGGATAGTACTGCCAACAAAAAGCCAGCCAAATTTAAGTACAAAAAGAGCGTTAAGATTGCCGAAAAGCGCCTAGCTGCTGGCAACCTATACGGTGCTTACGAAATGTACGAAACCATCATTGGTAAAAAGCCCGAGGCCTATGCCGTGGCGTGGAAACTGGCCAATGTATATTACCAAGCCCGCGACTACCAAAAAGCCGAAGAGTGGTTTACCTATCTAGTAGAAAAGCAAGCAACCGAATACCCCCAAGCCGAATACTGGCAGGCGATGATGATGAAGATGAACGGCAAGTACTTTGATGCCATGCCGAAGTTTGCGGCAATAGCTAAAAAATACAGCGGCGAGGACATGACCAACATCAAACGTTGGGCAAAGATTGAAGCCGAAGGTTGCGAACTGGCTCTAAAGAGCATCGATAACCCTGCTTTGGTAAACATAAAGCACTTGGGGGCGGGTGTAAACTCTGCATACTCCGATATTTCGCCGATGATATGGAACGACAATACCTTGTTGTTTGCCACCTTGCCTACCGATACCGTTATCATTAAAGCGGATAACGGCGCACACATGCTAAAGCTTTACGAAGCCAAGATTACTGGCAACGGGTATGACGAGCCAGTGCCTTTCCAGCAGTTTAACGTTGCGGGTGCACACGTGGCCAACGGCAACCTATCGCCAGATAAAAAGCGCTTCTATTTTACTATTTGCAAAGAGGTAACCGTAAGTGAAATCTATTGCGCCATCTACTTAAGCGAGTTGAAGGACGGCGTATGGAGCGAACCGGTTGACCTTGGCCCAGAGATAAACCTGGCCGGCTACACCAATACGCACCCCGCCGTAGGCACTTACAAAGTGGAAGGCGATGTACTATACTTCACCAGCACCCGCCCAGGCGGCCGTGGTGGTAAGGATATTTGGTATACCATCCTTGGCAAAAATGGCAAGTTTGGCCCGCCGAAGAACATAGGCGCCAAAATCAATACCGACCGCGACGAGGCGACGCCTTTTTATGACGCTAGCACGGGCGCGCTATACTTTAGCTCCACAGGTCATGCGGGTTGCGGCGGGTATGATGTGTTCTATTCCACTGGTGCTGGGCCTAAATGGGAGGAGCCAAAGAACGTGGGCTACCCTGTAAACTCACCTGTGGATGACATGTATTACCGCTTTACTGCCAATAGCCGTAATGGGTATTTTGTAAGCAACCGCGTGGGTGTTATAGCCTTAAAAAGCATTACCTGCTGCGATGACATCTTTACCTTCGAGCCATACAATGTACTCAACTTGGGTGTGGAAGGCTTTGTGCTAGATGAGGCCGACCTAGGTACGCCGCTTAACGGGGCCAAGGTATCGCTATACCTATCGGGCTATAAAGGTTTGGATCAAGATATATTGGTCAGCGAATTCACCCTAGGCGCCAATAAACCCTATTTCTTCGCCCTAAACCCTGATGCCAACTACAAACTGGTAGGGGGCATGGCGGGTTACTTGAAAGGCTCGGCGGCATTCAGTACCATGGGCCTTACCACATCGGATACGCTGACGGTAGACATCTTGCTGAAACGCATCGTAAAAGACAAGAGCTACAGCCTGCGCAACATTTACTATGACTATGATAAGTCGGACATCCGCGAGGAGTCGAAACCTACCCTCGATTCGCTATACCAGATTTTAATAGAAAACCCAGGCATCACTATCGAGCTAAGCTCGCACACGGATAGCCGCGGCAGCGAGACCTACAACCAAACGCTGAGCCAAAAACGTGCGGAAAGTTGCGTAGCCTATTTGATTGGTAAAGGCATCGACAAAGCCCGCATGACGGCCAAAGGCTATGGTGAAGGCAAACCGGTGGAGGGTTGCACGGGACAAGAAGGTTGCAGCAACGAGAGCAACAGCGAAGACTGCCCTTGCCACCAAAAGAACCGCCGAACAGAGTTTAAGATATTGAGCGATAAGCAGATTGAGGTGAATTATGAGGACTGAGTGTGGTTGATTGGTTGATCGGTTGATCAGTAATAACTAATAGGCAAAAAATTACAAGTAGGCATACCTAACCAAAAGTGCGGGCGAATAAACAAAGTAGAACAGATTAACAGATAACTGATTAACTGATCAACCGATTAACAGATGAACCAAATGCTACATAAACTCCTCCTCCCCCTGCTGCTAGCCCTACTGCTATCGGCAAGCCCACTGCTGGCGCAACAGCAGATACAGTTGTATGTAGAAGATTTTGAGGGAGTGAACCCGCCGTTTGCCCTTAATGATACGGGCATTGGCACTAACAGTGGCACCAACAAATGGATAGTTAACGACAACTACACAGGTGCACCCACCTACCCCAACACCATCAGCCAGGATAGTACCAACTTCGGTACCATATTCGGGGCGCCTGATAGCCGATACCTACACATACATGATTCGGTTAGCGGCATTACCAACTGCAACTTTAACCCCAATGCCGCTTCTGACCGCTTTGCGCACCTTACTAACGGCTTTTGTACCCTAGCCATGACAGATGTAAAAGTGGTGTTCTTTTACATTGCCGAAGCCGACAGCATCAATGCCAACCCAAATGCTTACGGCGAATTGCTCTACAGTATCGACAATGGCCCTTGGACATCCACTGGCACGCAGTACCGCAGCCAAAAACGTTGGAAATATGAGCAAGTAAGCAACCCAGCTTTTGATAACGTATCAAACCTGCGCATCGGTTTCCGTTGGGTGAACAATGGCACCGCACAAGCCACCACCTCCTCATTTGGTATTGATGATATACAAGTAGTAGGTACTTACGATGATGTGAACAACCCGGTAGAAATCACCGCCGTTGACGTTTTCCCTGACCCTATCTGCCAATTAAACAATCTTATTATCCAGTGGCAACTTTCCACCCCAATGTGCTTTGGTACCTTTAGGATTCAGCTTTCCAACGGCATAGGCAACTTCAACAACCCTACCGACCTCGGAGTGTTTAACATCTCCAATCAAGCAAACGGCTTTATTGCAGCCACTATACCGGGCAACATTCCACCGGGCACTTGCTACCGCATCCGCCTTAATCGGGTGTCGCCCGCACCCACCATTACGGGTACAGCCAGCGTTTGCTTTGTAATACAAAACTGCCCCAACACCGTTAATGTACAATCGGCAGTAGTAACAACCGACCCCGATACGCTCTGCAGCCAGAGTGTGATAGATATTAAATTTACCTCCTCGGGGGTGTTTACCAATGGCAACAATTACATAGCAGAGCTCTCAGATAGTAGCGGTAGTTTCTTAAACCCGCAGTTCGTGGGCAGCCTTGCCAGCACAACCACTTATGACCCGTTATTGGGTTCGCCCCCTGGGAATATTTCTGGCAAAATACCCCGTACCCCACCGGGTTGTGGCTATCTTATTCGTGTGCGCTCAACCAACCCTATTGCCCAAAGTACCGTTTACGGCCCATTCTGCATTAAGCATTGCGATATGGAAACCAACCAAACGCTGGATATGAGCTTTTGCATAAGCGAAACCGTAGGCGTGGATACTACCATAAATGTGGATATTAACTATTGGGATAGCGTGGCGAGGTATGGCAATGGCAACCTGTTCCAGCTGCAACTGCTCAGTATGCAAACCTTAGCGGTTGTTAATACCGGTGGACTGGCTGCGGAGTATGATACCGTAAGTAATGTAATGACCCTTACCATACCTGGGCTGAATGTATTGACCACACTGGGCATTGCTCCAGGCGCTTACTACGCCCGCATCATTTCCGATAGTTCATCAGTAACTACCAACCAATTTGGTACCCTTATCCGTATTACTATCGGTGCGCCGAGCAGCGTGCCACCGCAGATATTGGGGCCAGATTCAATTATTTGCAATGCTGGGGTCGAAGCATTTGTAATCAACCCGTACAACCCCGACTCAGATTATGAGTGGGCATCTAATGGTATTAACAATGGTAATGCTTTTATTTGGCCGGGCAATACACTATTGGTAGACTGGACAGGCGCAGCAGTAAACAATTATACCCTACTAGTTCGAGAAATCAATTATGGCTGCTACGGCCCATTCTCAGCACCATATGAATTGGATGTAATAAGCACCCCTACAGGCAACATATCGGGACCGCAGCTAGTATGTTTAGGTGATACGGCGGTGTTCAGCGTACCTTTCCTCAAAGCAACCTTCTATGAATGGACGGCATCCTTTGGGCGGATAGTAGATACATCAAACAACGAGATTTTGGTAGTGTTTGATTCTGTAGGAACGGCCACCCTTACCAACTTTGCTTTGAACGATTGTGGGGGTAACACCGTATCGTATGATATTGAAGTAGTATCACTATTGGAAGTACAAGCTGGCAACGACACCACCGTTTGCGCTGGCGAACCGGTTCGCCTTACCGCCAGTTTCCAATCGGCACCGCGAGAGCTACGCACCACTACGCTAACCGCCTCCAGCAACACGAAGGGTTTTATGTTTGATGTTACGGCTATTACCGAAGTCACCATCGACTCCATTGCGGTAGTGGCGGCGCAGACCACTCAAATGGATGTGACTGTTTATGTAAGGCAAGGTTCGTTTCAAGGCCATGAAACCGTTCAGGCCGATTGGTCGTTCTGGGGTTCGGCAACTATTACCACGCCGCAGCCTACCAGTGCCGTTACCAATATACCGGTAAGCATTTCGCTACCATTACCTGCAGGCGATACCTTGGGCGTGTATGTACACGTTACAAACAATAACAACCTGAAATTCCGCACCATAACGGGCTTTGGTAACCCCATCAATACTGATGGCATCATTAACCTACACCCTTGCGCGGTGATGGGTGGGCTGTTTAGCGCCCCATTGCAGCCACGTGTTTGGGCGGGTAGCGTGTTCTATTCCACCACTTCGGGCCTTGGCTACCAATGGAGCAATGGTGATAGTACCCGCAGTACCACCTACTACCCTACCCAAAGCGAGGTAGCCGAGGTAATTGTGAGCAACCCAACCGGCTGCGGCAACACCGGCAAGGTGAACCTTGGCGTACTACCAGCCCCAGCCATCAATGCGGGCACCGATGCCAACATCTGCTTAGGCGAAACGGTAAATATACAAGCCACCACTAATGGTAGCAACATCGTTTGGACGCCGACTGCGGGTTTGTCGGATTCCACAGCCTTGACCCAAAGCATCCGCCCGAACGAAAGCATAACCTATATATTGGCCTCAGAAAACCTTACCACTGGCTGTAAAGCGCAGGATACGATAGCGATTGAGGTGACTGTAGAAAAAACGGAAGAAGACACCGTATTTATCTGCATCAATAAAGACTTGGTATTGCAACTACCCGAAGGTACTGGCAACCAATACCTATGGAGTACTGGCGCAACTACCAGCAATATACAGGTAACTGAGTCAGGTACTTACACCGCCCAGTACCTACCGGCAGGGCAAGGCTGCGCCACGCTGTATGTGTTTAATGCCGAGAATTTTGATTGCGACAACATCATTAAAGTACCGGCAGCATTTACCCCAAACAACGACGGCCTGAACGACTTCTTTACCGTATTCGCCCAAAACCTAACGGATTATACCATCAAAATTTACAACCGTTGGGGCGAGCTGGTATACGAAAGCAGCGACCTAGGGGAACTGAACGACCTGGGTCAAGGCTGGGACGGCAGGCATAAAGGCGCGTTGCAAAACTTCGGTACATTTGTTTACTACATCCAAGCCAAGGATGTGAACGGACAGCCCATTGAAAAACAAGGGCACCTAACCCTGATACGCTAATGAAGAGGCTAATTTTGTTTTGTTTAGTATTGGGTATAACATTGCCGTTGGCGGCCCAAAAGAATAGCGACCAAGGAGACGATAAACCCTTGATGCAGCCTAAGGTTTACAACTTCTACACCTTTACGCCCGAAGTAAAGATGGACGTGAGCAAAGATCCGAAGCTGTTTCCCGATAGCTTGCGCGAGCACCCCGAGTTTGGCGTGTTGCCCTATAATACCCAGTGTAAAAACTGCTATGAGGAAATTGGCAAGCGCACCGCCTACAGCCGCCACTTCGTAGAGCCGGGTACCAATGGCAAGCACCATTATAGCCAGAAATCGTTCTTTCCACTACATTATAAGAACAAGGATGGGTTTTGGGTGACGCTGGACCATAGGATGAAGCCATTGAAACAAGGATATACAACTATCGCTTATCCTACCCAGCATAGCTATAATCCGGCAAGTAATTTTACGGGCATTACGACCAGCAAAGGATGGTTAGAATTTAATTCGCAGCTTGATTGCTATTTTGTGGATGCAAACGGTCAAAACACCTCATTGAGCCCAATTGCTCTTACGGGGGAAACCAAAGGTAGTGATGGAGTGCAAATTACTAATGCATGGCCTAATGTAACCATACAGCACATCTTTAAGAGGGAGGGAATAAAAACAAACTTTGTTTTACATCAAAAACCCAATATACCGAATGGGGTAAAGTATATGGTCTTTGAGCAGCTAATCATCCCCCATCTTTATCAAGCTTCTTCGAATCAAATTGCTTATGCAAGTAATGGTAGCTATACCACCGATGGATTATTTGTTGGAGATATCAATATAACTAATACCACTGGCGATATCCTTTTCCAGATACATGAGGCTAAGTATTATGATGGATATGGCTATGGCACATCGGGGAGATATAAACTTACGCAACATCAAACCCCACCATCGTGGAGCGCACTTTACCGAGAGTACTACACCCTCCAAATCTACGTGCCAGTCTCCTATCTAAACGACCCCAACCTACGGTACCCTGTATACATCGACCCATTGGTGGAAGGCAAAGACAGCTTGGGCAGGTTCTCGCAAGCCGACCCGCAGAACAACTTCGGGGCGAATATGGGCTTTAGCAATATGCCCCTAACCTGTAACTTTCAACTAGAAGTGGAGGTGCCGGGTATGAGCGATATACAGGATACGTATATCGACATTGAGTACGAAAACACCTTCTCCGCTACTTGCGGTACACCACCGCTGCAGCCGCCGTTTTGCCAGTTTAGTGATGTAAGGATGGAAGTACGTAGCGTGGAGTGCGGCACCACCACCGGCCAGCTTACCTGCGACCCAGCCGCACCACCGTTTATAGGCACCTGTACTACCGACCCAAACTTGGTACCAGGGGCAAGCGCACTGCGCTACCCTGGCTACTTGGCGTGCATACCGCCACAGTGCCCCAACTACTTCCTGAACTTTGAGCTGCGCAATATGGAGATGCAGTGCGATGGCGATGTGTGCGGCTACAACTGCGCCCGTGGGCATTATTGGGCCGTTACCATTGAGGCGCTGACCATAGAAAACGTCATTACCCTGAGCCGCGATACCATTTGCGCAGGCGACACGGTGAGCCTTACCGCCTACCCAGAGTGGGGCGTGCCGCCATACCGCTACGAATGGAGCGATGGCCAGACCGATTCTATCATCACCGTTACTACTGAAACCGACTTATTTATCAGTTGCACCGCGTTCGATTTTTGCGATAACCCTGCTGTGCCGCAGGATATATTTATAACTGCCCTGCCTAGCCCTACCGCGGATGCCGGCGATACCGCCCGCCTATGCGAAGGTGGTTCGGCAAACCTAGGGGGTAGCCCTACCAGCAGCGGCTTTGCCCCAACCTATAATTGGACAGCCGAACCGCCGGCGGCCGCAAGTTTCCTAACCGCTCCGGGTTCGGCTAACCCTATTGCCAATATACCAGCGGGCACCTTGGATACCATTCTGTACATTGTGCGGGTTACCGATCAAGGTTGTTTCCGTAGGGATACCGTGGTGGTATATTCAGGTGCTAACCCAGTGCCGGTAGTGGTGCCCGATACGGCCTACATCTGCCCTGGCGAGGGAGCGACCTTTAACACCACCCAGCCTTTTGTAAGCTACAACTGGAGCGACGGCAGCACCAATGCCGAGCTTACCACGTTCGACATTGATAACTTTGATGTAGTGGTAACCGACGGTAACGGATGTACCGGAACCAGCAATAGTGTAACCACCTTAAGACCCAACCTACCTACTTTTGATTTGTTCGCTACACCAGATTCGGCCTTCAACTTGGGCGAAAGCGCGGCGCTGGGTGCTACCATAAATCTAGAGGCCCCACCAGTGGATTCGTTTAGCTGGGGGCCTGCGGTCAACATTAACTGCTTGGATTGCCCAGACCCTGTGGTGACGCCCGTAAACGACCAGTTTTATGTGCTGGAGGTATACTCGCAAGGCTGTAGGTTGCTGGATTCCATCTTTATCAATGTTACCTTCCCCAATACATACTGGATTCCACGGGCCTTTACACCCAACCAAGATGGGCTGAACGACCGTTTCTATATCATTAAAGAAAGTGGTGTGACGGTTACTGATTTCAAGATATTCAACCGCTGGGGGCAGCTTATTTACGACAATGTTTTCCCTTGGGATGGCAGCAGTAAAGGCCAACCAGTGGATATGGGCGTGTACAGTTTCATCTTCACACTGCGCCTAAGTGATGGAAAAGAGGTGATTGAAAGTGGGCAGGTGACGGTGGTAAAGTAGACGACGGACCACAGACGACGGACGACATGTACTATAAATAAGGAATCACCTTTTCCAGACAAAGCGCAATTTACTTCAATGTCTTTCGGAAAGCTTGTACTTGTTTTACAATCGTTTCAGCTTCACTGTAAAGCACCAAGAATTTTTCCTCTTTGATCAATGAACGTTTTCGGGCAATGTAAAGGCAGGATACCACTTCAATTGCAGAACGCAGTGCATAGCCCAGAAATTTACTTTGTTCAGGATTGGATTGGCCTGTAGAACCTTCAGCAATATTCAAATCAATAGAATCCGCAGCCCTTTTGATTTGCGCTGTTAAAATAAATAGTTCTTCCTTCGGGAAAGTTAGTGTTATACTATGTATAGCTTCAGAATAATCAAGAGCTCTTTTCCAAACTTCTAGCTGTTCAAACTTAAATCCCATATACTACCGTATGAATATTTAGCAGATAAACATACCAGTAAAAATTTAATCCGCAAATAAGTTACGTTGTCCGTGGTCTGTCGTCCGTGGTCTATTACGTCTATCGACCAACGTACATCACATCCTTCACCGCTTGTATTACGTGCTTAGGGTTGGGCATCCAAACATCGATAAGGGTTGGGGCGTAGTGCAGCGGGGTATCTTGAGTGTTGATGCGCAAGATAGGGGCATCTAAATGGTCGAACGCCAACTTCTGCACCAAGTACGTAATTTCGGTAGATACGTTGCCGAACGGCCAAGCCTCTTCCACAATTACCAAGCGATTGGTTTTCTTTACCGAAGTGATGATGGTATCGATATCCAATGGGCGGATAGTGCGTAAGTCGATGATTTCAGCTTCTATGCCGTCCTTGGCCAACTCATCGGCAGCGCCTTGGGCTACTTTCATCATCTTGTTGAAGGAAACAATGGTAACGTGCTTACCCTCACGGTCGATGCGCGCCTTACCGATAGGCAGGATATATTCCTCTTCAGGCACATCACCCATTTCAGAGTACAACACTTCGCTCTCAAAGAAGCAAACCGGGTCGTTATCACGGATGGCCGCTTTCAGCAAGCCCTTAGCATCGTAAGGGTTCGAGATAGAAATCACCTTCAAGCCTGGGGTATTCGCCATCCAGCTTTCGAAGCTTTGGCTGTGCTGTGCACCTAGCTGACCAGCAGCGCCCGATGGCCCACGGAACACAATAGGGCAACCAAACTCACCAGCCGACATGGATAGCATTTTGGCAGCCGAGTTTACAATTTGGTCGAATGCCAATACGGCAAAGTTCCAGGTCATAAACTCAATGATTGGGCGTACGCCGTTCATGGCGGCACCTACGCCGATACCGGTGAAACCCAGCTCGGCAATGGGGGTATCAATAATGCGTTTAGGGCCAAACTCGGCCAGCATGCCTTGGCTTACTTTGTAGGCGCCATCGTACTCGGCCACTTCTTCGCCCATCAAGAAAACATTCTTGTCAAGCCTCATTTCCTCGGCCATCGCCTCGCGGATGGCATCTCTAAGCCGGATTTGTCTCATAGCAAAACTGATTTTTTCCGAGGCAAATATACAAAAATGGTTGCGAGAACAAGTTACGAGTTGCGAGTTACGGGTTACGAGTTATCAGATTAATGTCCATAGTAAAAAAATTGACAATACAAATCCGTGAATTGCAGTGCTCGTCTCCCCAAATTGGAGTAATAGCTATCATTATTTCAACCCGTAACCCGTAACTCGCAACTCGTAACTTTTTTATTATCTTAGAGGCTATGAGTTATTTAAAGTCTTTCCCCTTGCTGATAACAGCGGTTTTATGTTTTCTTTCGCTTACAAGCAAAGCGCAAACGCTAGAGATTGTAAAACAAGAAATACCCGAATTGGCGGTTCGCGAACCGGGGGAGGTACGCATCCTTTCCTACAACATACAAATGTTACCAAGACTGTTGCTGCCAGTGCGCCGTGGCCCCATGAAGCGTGCTAGGCTGATCCCTCAACACCTAAAAGATGACGGCATTGATATCGTAGTGTTCCAGGAATTATTTGATGTGCGAAGCCGCCGCATTATCAAGCGCAGGATGCGAAAGGAATACCCTTACAAAATTGGGCCTGCCAACCGATCGTTAATCCCCTTTAAAACCAACAGTGGCGTTGTAATCTATAGCAAATATCCGCTTAAAAAGATTGATCGGGTGCGATATAAAAAACGGGAAGAGATTGATCGTTGGGCACACAAGGGTGCCTTGCTAGTGGAGGCTACATTGCCATCGGGCCAACGCATACAAGTGGCTGGCACCCATATGCAAGCGGGTGGCAGCTGGCGCACTAAATTGTCGCAATACCTTGATATGGCTTCCATCGTGCTGCCAAATGCCGAAACCGGCGTACCGCAGTTTTTGGCTGGCGATTTCAACACCTATCAAAGCGATACCCTTAAGTACCCTATGATGCTTAAGGTGCTAGATGCGGTAGATGACACGATACACAGCCAAGAAAAATTTTCTGCCGATGGAAACGTGAACGACATGACCAACAATGCGAAAAACGGCAGGCTTATAGATTTTATATTGTACCGACCGAACGGGGTGCAGCCCATCATGATGAAACGCTACGTGCGCCTATACCAAGAGCGCTGGTGCGCCGAGTTCTGCAGCCTAAGCGACCACAATGCCATACTGATGCGGGTGGTGTTGCCTGTGCCAGTAAATGCTGGGGAAACGGCGGGGGAATGAGGGTTTTTTTGTTGATGTACAATGTACGATGTACAAAGTACGATTTACAGTGGTAACGATGTGACTGATTTCTTGTAAATCTGGCGTTGAATTTCAAATTTTCAAGGAAAATTGAAAACAACAGCCGTTTGTAACTCCTTGCTAACTCCCTATCTTTATACCCTATGAAAAAAATCCTGGTTGCCAACCGTGGTGAGATAGCGTTGCGAGTGATGCGCAGTGCAAAGGAAATGGGTATTAAAACCGTTGCCGTATATAGCGAGGCCGACCGCAATGCGCCGCATGTGCGCTATGCTGATGAAGCCATACTATTAGGCCCACCGCCGAGCAACCAAAGTTACCTGTTGGCGGACAAGATTATTGCCGAGGCATTGAAACTGGGCGTGGATGGCATCCATCCGGGCTATGGCTTTTTGTCCGAAAACGCCGCTTTCTCTGAGAAGGTGGCCGCAGCGGGTATTACGTTTATCGGGCCTAGCCCCTACTCTATCCAATTGATGGGCAACAAGCTATCAGCAAAGGATGCGGTAAAGGGTTTCGGCATACCGATGGTGCCCGGCAGCGAAGGCGCAATTGATGATATAGAAGTGGCCAAGAAACTGGCACAGAGCATCGGTTTCCCCGTATTGCTTAAGGCTGCTGCTGGTGGCGGTGGCAAAGGCATGCGGGTAGTGGAGCATGTAGAGGAGTTTGAAGAGCAAATGCAGCGCGCGGTGAGCGAAGCAGTGGCTTCTTTTGGCGATGGTGCAGTGTTTATTGAGAAATTCGTTGGTTCCCCAAGGCATATTGAGATACAGGTATTGGCAGATAACCATGGCAACGTGGTACACCTTTTTGAGCGCGAGTGCAGCATACAGCGTCGCCACCAAAAGGTTATTGAAGAGGCGCCATCGAGCGTATTGACCCCTGAAGTACGGGAGAAAATGGGCCAAAGTGCCGTAATGGTAGCCAAAGCCTGTAACTACAGCGGCGCCGGCACGGTGGAGTTTTTGGTGGATGAACAACTGAACTACTACTTCCTGGAAATGAATACCCGCTTGCAGGTAGAGCACCCGGTAACCGAGCTTATCACTGGCGTGGACTTGGTAAAAGAACAGATAAAAGTGGCTCGGGACGAGAAATTATCGTTTACCCAAGAAGACCTTAAAATCATTGGCCATGCGGTTGAGCTGCGCGTATATGCGGAGGATCCAGCCAATGGCTTCCTGCCCGATATTGGCAAGCTGGGAACCTACAGCCGCCCGAACGGCCCAGGCGTAAGAGTAGATGATGGCTTTGAACAAGGTATGGACATCCCTATCTATTACGACCCCATGATAGCCAAGCTGACCACGCACGGCAAAGACCGCACCGAGGCGCTTCAGCGTATGGTACGCGCCATTGAGGAGTATGATATTGTGGGTATTAAAAACACGCTGCAGTTTGGCAAGTGGGTAATGCAGCATGAAGCTTTTGTAACCGGCAACTTCGATACGCACTTTATCGCTCGCTATTTTAAACCTGAAATGCTGCAAGAGCGCCTTGAAGACGAAGCCTTGATAGCGGCGTTGCTAGGTATAAAAGTGTTGGAACAAGCCAAGAAAAACACCACACAAGCAGCTACCTGCAATAATAATGAAGGTGCGGGAAGTAAGTGGAAGGAACGCAGGCAACTGCGGTAATTTGGAAACTAGCTAAAAATGGCATCGCCAGCGAAATACGCTACAACCAACCATATTATTCCTTTAGCAAGGAAAAAGAGAAACCCAAGCCAGCCCAAGCGTTTGAACCAGAAAATCATTTTTTCCTTGCGAGATAAGTTCTTCTCGACAGGGTTCTCAGTTTGTGGGGTAGTATGGTCGTTGGGTTGACCCATCATGGCTATAATTTCATAACAAAAGTACGCCTTGTTTAGAACGAATCCAAATTGAAGCCCAATTGGTGATTGGAATACCCTAAACGAGTGACCCAGCCGAATTATCTGCTGCCCCATTTTTTCAAATTGTAAAAATACCTATCTTAAAGGTTAAATTTGGGGGGTATGCATATACTGCTCGTAAAGGTGCAACACAAGATACTAGACGAAAAGGTGGATAACCTTATTTTCCACCTTAACGAAGGCCTGGAAAGCACGCACAGGCAACTAGCAAATAACTACGAAGGTACTGCTGCTGCGCAACACCTGTGCAGCGCCATAGGCGGTTTGCTGGGTGTATTGGCTTTGCAAAAAGACTTTCAAGGTTGTTTTAGGCATTTCCCAAGGGAGGCCAAAGACCTCGCTTTGGGCAAAGAACTGCCAGCTGATGAGCATCACCACTTATATGAATTGCTAAAAGCTACTTTGCTCAACGAAAAAAATCACATTAGCAGCCCAGAGCATACACTTGCCGTATTTGCCAAACATTTTGCCTTGAAACGTCCGTTTTTTGAGCCATACTTCCAGCTTTGGCTAAAGGTAGCAGAAAGTAAGCTATCCCCTTCGGCACGGGTGTTGGAACGGCTGGCCTATGGCACGCTAAACTTGGTTGAAATGATGGTTGACCAAGGCCTGCTACATGATGCCGTATATCGCGCCAGCGAGATGGATACTGAGCTGCTGCTACGATACAACCAAAACCGGGTAATGAGTATTGATGAAGCTTTGATGGAAGGTAACTTTGATGTGGACAATACTAAGCTAGACCTAACCAATAAACGGATACCCTGTATAAAGTGCGGCAGCTATGCGCCATTGCACGGCTATGAAGAGATAGAGCCTGGCAGCAAACATTATATTGCCTATGGTTTCAATTGCAACCACTGCGGCATGGAACTTTTCGACCAAAAAGACCTGCTTTTGGCAGGCATAAAACCGATATACGAAATATCGTAATATTAATTTGTGCTTTAAAATGTGAGCAGGCTTTAGTACCTTCAAGATAGCGTATTGTAGGAACGCCACATTTTTATAATTATGGCCGAGCAGGGTAAATTGACTAAAGCCAAAAAGATCAACAATCCATTGACCTTATCGGCAGATTTGGTAGGATACCTTGATTTGTTGCAGGAGCGGGTAGTTGTTACTGACTTGGAGAGCAACTTTGTTTTCCTCAACAAGGCAGCCCAGCAAGATTTAGGCAAACAGACCGAAGTCATAAGCCCCCTCAACTGGCACCAACATTACCAAGTTCGGGATGCCAACACATTAAAGCCACTACCGCCTCATAAACTGCCGATTGCAAAGGTTTTAGCCACGGGTAAGGAGTGTAAAATTGCCATCTGCCTCAAATTCAACCAAACCGATACTTACATTAACGTACATGCCCGGCCCCATAAAGATGCCAATGGCACTATGGTTGGCTGCATAGCTACCTACAGCGACATTACCCTAGAAATAACCCAAAAACGCAAAATAGAGGAGAACGAAAGCCAACTCCGCACTTTAATGGAGCGTGAACGCCATCAAGCAAATAGACAACTAAAGCAAAGCGAAGCGAGCTACAAGAGCTTGGTGGAGCACATGAACGAGGGCGTGGTGCTGCTAGATGACCAAGGCAATATAAGCTTTGCGAACGAGCGGTTTTGCAAACTTATTGGTTATAATCATCAAGCAGTAATAGGGTCTAACTATGCGACACTGCTACAAGTAAGTCAACCATTTAGTAAGCCCGGCGAAGCTGAGCTGCGTATACGCCACAAAAAAGGCGACGAGCGCTGGCACTATATAAGCATAACTAAGTACCAAGCTAGCAAAAACCAACCAGCGGGACTGATGCTGATACACAGCGATATGACCGCTGAAAAAAAGCTTGCCGAAGAGCGCGAACGGCTGCTGATTACCGTAGAATCAACTACCGACTTTGTCGCCATGATACGCATTGATGGTACCGTGCTGTATGCGAACGCGGCTGTAAGAAAAGCTGTAAGTGCCTCACTAAGTATGGCAGCTGAAAAGCTGGTAGTGAGCCGCTACTATACCACGGAGTCGTTAAACAAGCTTTACACCGTGGCAGTGCCACATGCTATAAAATATGGTACTTGGCAAGGGGAAATGAACGTGATGAAAAAGGGTGGAAAAATTATACCTATTTCACAACTGATTATTACCAAACGCAACGCCGACGGCAAGGTAGAGTACTTTGCCAGCATTGGCAGGGATATATCAGAATCGAAAAAACTTGATCGCAAAATGGCCATATTGGCCCGTATGCCACACGAGCAACCCTCGCCACTAATGCGCATTTCGCGTAATGGTGTCGTAAAATATGCCAACCCTGCCAGCGGTATATTACTAGAGCATTGGGCAACCGAGATAGGGAAAAAACTACCCTTGCCATGGCAAAAAATAGTGACAAGTATTTTAAAACAAGGCCTCTATCAAGAATTTGAATTGACTTGTGGCAAGGTGACTTTTGAACTGAAGCTGGTACCGGTGCCGGAGTATGATTATGTGAATTTGATAGGTCTAGACATTTCGCACCGAAAGCGAGTAGAGCAAGAACTAAAAACACAAGAGCTATACCTACGGCAGATTATCGACTCGATACCGAACCTCGTTTTTGTTAGGGATGGAGAAGGGCATTATAAGCTCATCAATAAGGCATTTGCCGACTTTATCGGAAAAGATGTGAGGCATATAGCAGGTAGGAAGCATAATGAAGTGGTTAAAAACATACCACTAGGCAAACAATACATCTTACAAGATCAAAACGTAATTGCCACCAACGAAGAGCATTTCTTCCCCGAACAAAGGATTATCAGCCCAATTGATAATAAGGAGTATTGGTTTTCAACGATAAAAAAACCCTTACCGGCCCCCGATGGCAAAATACAGGTACTGGCCATATCAACCGACATTACACAGCGAAAGTTAGTTGAGCAATCGCTTAAGCTACAACTGCGCTTAAAGGAAATGATTTCGAACATTGCCACACGGTTCATCAACACCCCTTACCACCAAATTGATGCAGCTATTGACGAAAGCATTAAAATACTTGGCGAACTGAACAATGTAGATAGGGTGGTAATCAACCTAAAGGGAAACCAAGGATTCAAGCCCCGCTACTATTGGCTAAGAAATGACAATGCCAAGCATAGGGCAGTAATGAAACTGATACACCCCTATAACAATAACACTTGGGAGGCCGAGCAGATTAAAGAATACGGCTACCTATACATGCAGAATACCGAACAGATACCAAAAGGAACTTACCTAAAGGAGTTTGTTGAGATGGCCTCGATTAAGAGTTCGATAGTATTGCCTTTGCAATCCAAGGGCGAGCTTATTGGGTTGATGTCGCTTACCTCCACCCAAAATGAACTTACTTGGAGCGAGGATATCATAGCCCTGCTGCGCATTACGGCACAAGTTATCTCCAGCGCGCTCGAGCGTAAAACTACCGAGGCGTTACTGAACTTTACCTTGCAGTTTGAGAACATCATTACCATTATCTCTGCCAACTTCATTAACATCGCGCCGAAAGATATTAATGCAGAGATTACCGCATCGTTGCGCTATGTGGCCGAGTTTCTAGGGGTAGACCAAAGCTACATTTTCATGGCCAATAGCACAGGCAGGCGCTTTAAGCTGTCGCACCATTGGCTAGATAACAACCTAACCCCCAACCCAGAAATGGTAAGCCTAGTAGAGGCAAAAAAGTTTGTTTGGGTGTACCGGCAGGTAAAAAAGCACGGACTGGTAAGCATCGAATCGATTGATAAGATGCCCGAGGAGGCTGTGGAATTGCAAGAGCTATTTACTAAAAACGGCATCAAGTCAATGATTGGGGTGCCCATTATGTCGAAGAATGAGTTCAGGGGTTTGTTGATTATCGCTTCGTTTAAGTTAGAGCGGTTTTGGCATGCAGAGGCGGTACCGCTACTCAAAATATTCGGCCAAATAGTAGCAAATGCCTTGGAA
The DNA here is from genome assembly GCA_027483645.1 of Sphingobacteriales bacterium. Classification (GTDB taxonomy): domain Bacteria; phylum Bacteroidota; class Bacteroidia; order Chitinophagales; family CAIOSU01; genus CAIOSU01. Next base: position 266,695 of record JAIXUD010000010.1, on the reverse strand, counting down.
CGCCGCAAGCAAGAAGAAGAAATAGGCGAAACCCGAGAGCTGTACCGTACCTTGGCACGCAACATACCGAAATCGGCTGTTTTTCTATATGACCGCGACCTGCGCTATCGCCTGGTAGAAGGTGCCGAGCTGGAAAACCAAGGCTACGATAAGGATAGTATGGAAGGCCGAACCATCAACCAAACGCTACCGCCTGCAACGCTGAAGCTGCTAGAACCCTTGTATCGAGGTGCTTTGAACGGTAAGGAACACATTATGGAGCGTGAGTTTAATAAGAAGCACTACCTCATTAACTTTTTGCCAGTACGCAACGAGCGCAACGAGATATATGCCGGTATGGTTATGTCGCTCGATATATCGGATTTAAAGGAGATACAGCGCAAACTAGAGGAGCACACGGTAGAGCTTACCCGCTCAAATGAAGACTTGGAGCAATTTGCCTACGCAGCCTCTCACGATTTGCAAGAGCCCCTGCGTATGGTGAGTAGCTATGTGCACTTAATTGAGCGTAGACTTAAAGACCAACTGGATGCGGACACTGCCGAATTTATGCACTATGCCATTGACGGTGTAAAGCGCATGCAAGAGCTGATAAACGCCCTGTTGGAATACTCCAGGGTTGATAGGAAAGGTAATACCTTCCGCACCATAAGCATGAACAAGACGGTGGAGTTTGTAAAGATAAACCTTCAAAGGGCTATTGCCGAAACCCAAGCTGTAATAACCTCCGACCCATTGCCCGATGTGGTGGGCGATCAGCCACAGATTATAAGCCTTTTCCAAAACCTATTGGAAAATGCCATCAAATTTCATGGCTTGGAAACACCTAGGGTACACATTGGGTACAAACAAGAAACGGATAGGTATACTTTTTTTGTTAAAGACAATGGCATCGGCATAGATAAAAAATATTTTGAGCGTATCTTTATCATATTCCAGCGGTTAAATAGCAGAAGTGAGTATGCAGGCACCGGTATTGGACTAGCTATTTGTAAGAAAATAGTGGAGCGCCACGGCGGCAAACTAAGTGTAGATTCGGAACCGGGCAATGGAACTACCTTCTATTTTGACATAGAAAAACCCCAAGCATAATGGCTAGTGCGCCTTATAATATATTGCTGGTAGAAGACAACCCAGGCGATGTGCGCCTAACCCAAGAGATATTGAAAACCAGCCTATACCAATCGCAACTGAAAGTGGCCTATGATGGAGAGGAAGCCATTGATTACCTGATGAGTTCGGTTGAGAAAAATCACCTGCCCGACTTGATAATACTAGACCTGAACCTACCACGCCGAAACGGAATAGAAGTGCTGGAAGTGGTAAAGAGCCACCCGAGGCTAATGCTAATACCAGTAGTGATGCTTACTTCGTCAGAAGCCGACCATGATATTGAGCAATGCTACATGCGGCGAGCCAATTCCTACATCACCAAGCCAGTAGATTTTGACGAATACTTTAAAGTTGTCAACAATATTGAGAAATTTTGGTTTTCTATTGCTAAATTGCTTAATTGAATGAGCCGAACCATTATGGAACCAAGCATAAATTTGAACATACTACTAATTGAAGATAACCCAGGCGACGCTTTTTTGATTAAGTTTTACTTGGAGGAATCGGTACTTAAATATGCTAGGCTGCTACATGCCGAGTTTTTGAAAACTGCCATAGACCTGCTACAGAACAATGAATTTGATGTGGTGCTATTGGATTTGAACCTGCCCGACAGCAAGGGTATAGAAACCCTAGAAACCGTGCTAGAAGCCTCACAGGGCAGCGTGGTAATTGTGCTTACCGGCCTCAATGATGAAGAGCTGGGCCTGCAAACGGTAAAGAAGGGCGCGCAGGATTTCTTGGTGAAAGGCCAGTTTGATGGAAAAGTGCTCACTTCATCGGTTCGCTATGCTTTTGAAAGGTACCAGTTGCAAAAACAGGTATTGAGCTATTCGCTACAACTTAACGAAAGCAATAACAAGTTTGATCTAGCGCAAGAGGCGTGCGAGTTTGGCTATTGGGAACTTAACGTGAAAGATAACAGCATGCACTGGAGTAGCAACTTATATACCTTGTTTGCCGAAGCAGACCCAAAGCGTGCTACCAACCTTACCACTTTGCTTAACCTATTGCCCGCCGAGGCAGCCCAACTGGCCGAAAAACAGATAAAGCAAGCGATAACGGATGGTGCTGCAATCAATTTCTCTTTTAGCCTAAAAGGACATCACTTCAACTGCTTTGCCAAGCCTAGCAAAGATACCGGTACCTTGCAAAAGATAGCTGGTATAATCAAAAAGGTAAGCTAATTAGCGAGTGAAAAGGTTGTATTTGAAGATACAGTAAATGGCCCTAAAACCATCGCGCCAACCTATCTTTTTACCCTCTTCGTAAGTGCGGCCGTAGTATGATATGCCCACTTCGTAAATACGAATGTTCTTCACCTTTGATATTTTAGCCGTTACCTCTGGTTCAAATCCAAAACGCTTCTCTACCAACTTAATGGATTGGAGTGTTTCAGTATGGAATAATTTATAGCACGTTTCCATATCCGTAAGGTTAAGGTCGGTAAACATGTTGGATAGGAAGGTAAGTACCTTATTGCCGATAGTATGCCAAAAGAACAATACGCGGTGAGGGCTTCCCCCCATAAACCGGGAGCCAAACACCACATCGGCAAAGCCCAGCAGCACAGGCTTCAATAGCTTGTTGTACTCCTCAGGGTCGTACTCAAGGTCGGCATCTTGTATTATTAGGTATTCGCCAGTGGCCTTACTAATGCCAGTATGCAGCGCAGCGCCTTTACCTTGGTTTACCTCATGCTTGTAATACTTTATTTCCAACGCTGGGTTTGCTGCAATATAGGCCAATATCGCCCCTTCGGTATTATCTTTTGAGCAATCATTGGTAATGATAATCTCCTTCTGTATGTTGTTGGCCAGCGTTACGGCTTTTATCTTATCCAATATTAAATGGATGGTGCGCTCCTCATTGTAGGCAGGTATGATAATGGAAAGCTTAGTAATGGAAACGCTCATGGCTAACGCTGTGGTTGGGACTGCAAAACTGATGAAAATTGAAGACTTTATTGATATAATTATGCCATATCGTTAATAAAAGCCACTGTTTCCCTAATCACTTCGGGGCTACGGAGGATGCGGGTATGGCTATAGCCCTCGGTGGCTAGTAAGCGGGCATTCTTGAGGGTATCCAGCAGAGGTTGCGCATGGTAGAAGGGCACATCCACGTCGGTACGGTCATACACTAACAAAACGGGCACAGCGGGCAGGCCTTTAGCCGATTGATAAGCGCTAAGCTCTTCGAGTGTGCGGCCATAGCGCTTCTGTATCAGCCCGTTCACATACCGGCCCGTGGTTTCACTTCCCCCTACCCTTTGCAAAAACTCAGTAAGTATATCGGTAGCAATCGATGGGGTGCTAATGACCACTACCTTAGGTAAGTGCAGCCCTTCTTTAATAGAGAGCAATATTGCCGCCCCGCCCAGCGAATGCCCAATGGCAGCAGTTATTTGGCCACCATAGTGCTGGTGTATGGCCTCCAGCGCACCACTAAACCGGGTAACATCCGATGTTTTGCCCGGCGAAGCTCCGTGCCCCTCCACATCAACCGCCACCAGCTTGTAGCCTGCTTGGGTAATGGGCGCAATAAACTCCCTGCACTGCGTGCCGCGCCCGCTCCACCCATGCAGAAAGACCACTGCAGGGCCTTCGCCCCAAGTATATACTTGTATCGGTACGCCCATTACAGTAAGCGTAAACCGCTCCGCTTCATTGGCAGCGGCAACCTCCCTTCTAGGCGCATCATAGCGTAGTGGCTTAAAGAACCAGTATGCCGCCAGTCGCGCAGCCAAAGGCTTAGCCACAAATTCCAAAATACCGAACAAATACTTTACCCGCTTCAAGGTGCGTTCTACGTCGGCTTGGTTGCGTACTTTCATGCGGCAAAGGTAGAGCAGATAGTATCAAGTAGTGAGTATCAAGTATCAAGTAGTGAGCATACTGGCAGGTATCTTAGAAAATGCTGTTTCTTTGCAATTAGCCCATTCATTTACCAATACTAAAAAAGAGGGTATATTTATAAAAACAATCCCCCTTAAACACCCACCCTTTGGAAGAAGAAGAAATACTAGACCACGAGCGCAAGTATGTAAAGCCTACACCCATATGGCCATATGTGCTATTGGGTGGTTTGGCGGCAGGTACGGTAAAAATTGTATTCACTATAATGGCACCTTATAGCAGCTTCTCCGTAAAGCTCATTCTGTCTATACTGCTGGCCATGATTATGATGAACACCACGCTCAACTTTTATTACCAAAAGAAAAACTCAGCAAAAGATGTACGCACCGGTGTGCTTATTTGCTTTGGTGTTTATGTGGTAATGCAAGCCTTGCTGCGCATTACGCTATACATATTAGACAGGGATACCATGGAGTTTTACGATGATTGGATGATAGATGTAGCACTCTCATTGGCAGGTGGAACCTTGCTAAGCGTACTGGTGACCATACTAAGCCGGAAAGCAGATTAGGCTTACCTAAAATGAAGACGCCCTACTTGGAAAAGGGCGAAACCAAGCAGGGCGCTACCATTTACCCGAAGGTAAACGAAAGTTTAAGTATCATTTTGTAAAAGAGACTATTATTAGAAGGGCTAAAAAGGAGAGATAAAGTACCGTCGTCCAGATTGCTGTACAAAAATAGCTACATTTTTACTATTTGCAAATAATTTAGTAATAATTTACAACTTAAACAAAAACATCATGCGAAAGACTCTAAAATACCTAGGCTATTTTACGATACTACTCTTAGTGCTCACACTTAGCCAGTTGCGCTGCAATATTCCTGTAGATGATTTGAAACCCTTATACACCAATGCGGAGTCAAAATTTATCGAAGTTGATAATATGCAGGTGCATTACCGCATTGAAGGCAACGGACCGCCTTTGGTTTTGCTGCACGGCATGGCAGCATCACTGCACACTTGGGAAGGTTGGGTAAAAGAGCTTAAGGGCGACTTTAAAGTGATATCGCTTGATTTGCCTGCCTTTGGCTTAACTGGGCCAAACCCCTCCGGCGACTACAGTATACAATATTACCTTGATTTCGTGCACCGGTTTATGGATAAACTGGGTATCCACGAATTTCATTTAGCCGGAAACTCGCTGGGTGGACTTATCGCTTGGAATTACGCGCTCTCCTACCCTCACCAAATAAAGAAGCTGATCCTGATTGATGCAGCAGGCTACACCAAAAACCAAGCAAAACCATTTATCTTCAAAATAGCTACCACCCCCGTTTTAAAAGACGTAATGGAAATGCTATCGCCTAAGTATCTTTTTCGGATGAGCATAAAGGATGTATATGGAAACGACGAATTGGTTACCGACTCATTGGTAGATAGATACTACAACTTGATGCTCAGGGATGGTAACCGAAAGGCTTTTGTACAGCGCACCAATAGCGGCTTCGAGTTTCAAACGGAGCGCATACCTGAAATCGAGACCCCTACCCTAATACAGTGGGGCGAAGTGGACAAATGGATACCGCTAGAGCATGCAACGCTATTTCAGCAGGCCATACCGAACTCGCAACTGATAGTGTACAAAGGCGTTGGGCATGTGCCTATGGAAGAGATACCGGTTGTTACAGCTGCAGATGCGCGGGCATTTTTACTACGTGCACCTTGAGGCTGTGCATGGCTCACTATCGCCTTAGTTGCTTTACAACCCTAATAATTAATTTACCATAAAGACTTAACCGCAACGAACGCAAAGAAAAAAACGCAACGAACGCCACGGGAAACAATGTAATCCGAGGTTGTACCTTGCATCTTAAGCAAAAAAGAGCGCCCCGGCTGGCAGGCCGGGGCGCTCAATATTAAAGAGGATCAGTAATTACTTATTCAACAACCAATTGGCGGTTAACTTGCGCGCCATTGCCGAAAGCAATGTTCACAGTGTATACGCCTGCATTCAAGTCAGCTACTTGTAGGCCGATGTTGTTATCGCCACTAGCAAGTACACCCAAGTTGTTCAGGGATACTACTTGGCCCAGTGTGTTCATCACCCTTACTTCCACAGTTTGGGCTTCATCTAGGCTCAAAGAAAGCGTTACATTGGTGATGGCAGGGTTAGGATACAGGTTCAATTTTCCGGTGAAGGTGCTCTCATTGATACCTACATAAGCAGGCAGCGGGAAGGTAGTACCGTCAGCCAAAGTTACCCATACACCAAATGCTGGGCCTTGGGTACCATCCAAGAAGCCTGATGCAAAAGCCACACCTGCACCACCAGCTAAAGTAGATAAGTCGGCAGTGTAAGATGCTGCGGTAGCGCCGCTAGCAGCTACATCTACATCAATAATATAAGATGCTGCAGGTACTGGCAAGTAAGCAGTAGCATCACCATATACCAAATCATCACCAATAGTGGCTACACCACGGGCAACAATATCAACTGTTGGTGCATCAGTAGCGCCGTGGAACAACAACAACTCAGTGTTGGTAGCTACATCGGCAGCTTCTTTGCCACTCTCAATAAATAGGTCAAAAGCAATGCTCTCGCCGTCAGGGTTGGCAGTAAAGTTTGCTGGGGTCAATACACCGTTTGCAATTACCACATACGTTTCGTCGGTAGTCAATTCTACAGGGAAGGTAGCAATGGCATCATTCTCATCGGTGCTGTTGGCTGGTGCCACGGCAATTTCCAATGGAATGTTTGATGGCAAAGTAAGGTATGGGGTAGCAGTACGGAAAGCAAAGTCATTCAAAGTTGCAATCACTTCGCCATCGGCGGCGCTTACTACATATACGTCTACTGAGTCGGCAGCTGGGTCGGCGGCATTGTGTATCACTTGTACACGGGCCTCTTCAATCAATGGTAAGGCAATAGCAGCCGATGTTGTTGGCAAACCAGCAATAGCCACATACAAGCCAAAGCCTGAACCTTGAGATGCATCTAAGAAGCCAGATGCAAATACTATGGCCGCTGCACCACCAGGTATATTGGCAGCGCTTGATAGGTCGGCATAGTAGCTCAACAATGTAGTAGTACCCGCACCATTCAACACATCAATAATGTAATCAGAAGTTGGTACGTTGATGTAACCGGCTGGGTTGTAATCGGTGTAGCTCAGGTCATCAGCCAAAGTTGCCACGCCGCGAGCTTCAATATCTACAGTAGGCGCATCGGTTGAGCCATGGAAGATAAGGATATCAGCAGTACCAGTACCGCCAGTGCCACCAGTAAGGGCTTGGTCATAAGCAAACAAATCAAAAGCAATGTTTACACCATCAGGGTTGGCAGTAAAGTTAGCTGGGGTCAATACACCATTGGCAAATGCCACATAGTTTTTATTAACTTCCAGCGAGTCTAAGTTCAGGGTATATACCACTGTAGTGCTGGTAGCTGGGGTAATCTCAATTTCGATTGGCAAACCAGAAGGTACAGTCAAGAAAGATGATACATCCAAGTAGTCGAAATTATCCAAAGTCAATGCACCATTTACATATACATCTACACTTGCAGCAGCAGGGTCAGCAGCGTTGTGTATCACTTGTAAGCGTGCTGTGCCGCTGGCGGTCGGTACATACAACGGCAACTCCAAAGTTTGACCCACAGCGGTAAGGCCGCCCAAGGCTACAAACAAACCAAAATCTTCACCTTGGCCACTATTTAAAAAACCTGAAGCAAATACTGTGGCAGCACCACCGCCTAAACCGGTTAGGTCGGCTACGTAGCTAGCTACCAAAGTAGTTTGGGTGCTATCGTACACATCCAAAATATAGCTACCCGCTGGCACTGAAGCATAGCCTTGGAAATCAGTGTAGCTAAGGTTATTGATTAGGGTGCCAACGCCACGCGCTACCACATCTACTGACGGGGCATCGGTAGAACCATGGAATACTAGCAAATCAACACTTCCAGAGCCGTTTTGGCCTGTAAGACGGCCAATACCGCTAATATATAAGTCGAAGCCGATGCTTACAGCATCAGGGTTACCAGTAAAGTTGGCTGGGGTTAATACTCCATTGGCAATAGCAATGTAGTTTACATCAGTCTGCAATGAATCTAGGTTCAAAGTATATACTACTGTAGCACTACCTGCAGGGGTAATCTCTACTTCTACCGGAACACCAGCTGGCAACTCAATAAACGGGGTAGCATCGCGAAAATCGAAGCCTGGAATAGCCAAGGCACCGTTTACATATACATCTACACTAGCAGCAGCAGGGTCGGCAGCATTGTGTATTACTTGTAGGTTGGCAGTAGGGGCGAATAGCGGCAACTCCAAAGTTTGACCCACAGCGGTAAGACCGCCCAAGGCTACAAACAAACCAAAATCTTCACCTTGTGCACCATCTAAAAAGCCAGAGGCAAATACGGTGGCAGCTCCACCACCCAGGCCAGTTAGGTCAGCTACATAGCTAGCTACTAAAGTAGTTTGGGTGCTATCATATACATCTAGTATGTATGCACCAGCTGGCACCGAAGCGTACCCTTGGAAATCGGTATAGGTCAAGTTATTGATTAGGGTGCCAACGCCACGCGCTACCACATCTACTGACGGGGCATCGGTAGCACCATGGAATACTAGCAAATCAACATTACCAGAGCCGTTTTGGCCTGTAAGACGGCCGCTTCCGCTGATAAACAAATCAAAACCGATGCTCACTGCATCAGGGTTGGCGGTAAAGTTGGCAGGGGTCAATACTCCATTGGCAATAGCAATGTAGTTTACATCAGTCTGCAATGAATCAAGGTTCAAAGTATACACCACTGTGGCACTTCCAGCAGGGGTGATCTCTACTTCAACAGGAACACCGGCAGGCAACTCGATAAACGGGGTAGCATCGCGGAAATCAAAACCTGGGATAGCCAAAGCACCGTTTACATATACATCCACACTAGCAGCAGCAGGGTCGGCAGCGTTGTGTATTACTTGCAGGTTAGCAGTAGGGGCAAATAACGGTAATTGCACCATTGGGTCATTAGTTCCACTTTGATTTCCCGGTGCTAGAAACAAACCGAAATTCTCACCTTGTGAACCATCTAAGAAGCCTGAAGCCAAAATGGTACCTGCGCCACCGCCGAAGACAGAAAGGTCGGCTACATAGCTGGCCACCAAAGTAGTTTGAGTACTATCATATACATCTAATATATAAGTACCAGTTGGAACTGTAGCATAGCCTTGAAAATCGGTATATCCCAAATTATTGATTAGGGTACCCACACCACGCGCTACCACATCCACATAAGGCGCGTCGGTAGCTCCATGGAATACTTGCAAATCAACATTGCCGGATCCATTTTGACCACTTTGACGGCCACCATTTGCAAACAGATCGAAACTGATATTGATACCATCGGGGTTGGCATCAAAGTTGGCTGGAGTAATTACCCCATTAGCTATCAGTACATAGCTTTGCCCAGAAACTAAAGGACCTACTGTAGTGGTATATACTGCAGTAGCGCCTCCGGCAACACGCACCTCTATCGGCAATGCTAGGCCCGAAGGTAATTGCAGAAAAGATGTTGCATCCCTAAAATCGAAAGATGCTAGAGCAAGATTGCCACCAACATACACATCAACCGAAGCGGCTGCTGGGTCGGCTGCATTGTGTATGACCTGCACATTGGCTGTCTGCGCTCGGAGCACAGATGCGCCCAGCAAGAGCAACATGGTTAAGGATAATAAGCGATTCATGGTTTTTTGAGATTTTTGGTTAAATGAAAGTGAGTTCATCAAATAGGTAAAGTAATTAAGTGTCTTGTTGGTGTATTAACAGGGATGTTTTTATTTTGTTTAGCGCTGTTGCAACATAATTGCATTTTCGTTTTCTAAGCATTGTAACTGCAATTCAGGAAGTAAAGGCCATTACTATATTTTAGCGTATTTTTAATCCGTCTATTATCATTATATATTTATTATGCTAAAACGTTTTTACGTACTCATAATAACCGTGTTGGTATTGGTAATCATTATACTGGTATTCAGCCCATGGTCTATTATCCGCTTCCACCTTACACTGGAAGATAACTTGGGCATCCATGTTAATAATGACTTACTGCTCTCGGCAGAAGTGGAGGAAGGCTTACAAATAAAAATGATGGACAACCTGCTTACCCGAATTACGGTTACCGACAGTATGCGCATACCTCTTAACCTGGATGTAGAAGTACCGCTGAATACAGAGATATTTATGAACGACACCCTACGGGTAAAGTTCGACCTGCCGGTGGATATCTTGCTTTCGGCAGATGAACTTGCCTTGAAAAACCTAGAGATCCCCTTTAACGAGAAACTCTATATTGATGATGAACTGATACTGAACATAGTAATACCGCTGGATACGCGCATCAGTACCAATTTTAAGGGCTTGCCCAATGTATCAGTGCCCGTAAAAGGCGAAATACCTGTGTCTACTAGAGTACCTATTAAGCAACACCTTCAAGTGCGCGACACCTTGATACTCAACCCCACCAACTACACCATCCCTATGAAAACCATTATACCTGTTGATGCCAGCATACCGCTTAACCAAGGGGTAGCAGTTACGGGTATCATCATTGTACCGCTTCGGGAAACCATCAAGGTTCCGGTGCTTAATCAGTTTAATGCTAAAGTGGAAGTGCTGAACAACCTGCCGGTAAGTTTTGTAACCCCGCTAAATGCTAAAGCACAAATAAAAGATACCCTGAAGGTAAATATGCCAGCGCTGGTTATTGACCCCAGCAAGATTTCGATAAGTGTGAAACCGTGATAAAAAAGTGCGCGGCGCCCCAATTAAGTGACGCCGCGCTAGCAAATCATGATTATTAATTTTTTGTCCATGGTCCATCGTCCATGGTCCATCGTCTATTCTATTTCATCACCACCAATTTCTTTACACTGCTAGTGTTGTTGCTCGCTACGTACACATTGTAGATGCCGTTGCCATAGCCACCAAAGTTCAAGTCAAACTGTTGGGTGCCTTCTACTGATGTGTAGTTGCGCTCTTCCATTACACGGCCACTGATGTCGATTACACGAACCAATACATTGGTCATTTCATCGCCTACGTTCACACTTAGTTTAGCATAGTTCTGGGTAGGGTTAGGGAACACATCAAACTCTAGCATGCTCGGGGTGTGAAGCTGGGCGCTGTTGTCGCCGTTTACTTTTTGTCCCATGGCTTGCGCTATTACCACATCAGTAAAGTGCTCCGTCATTACTTCATACTCAAAGTTGTTAATGGTAACCGGGATTACACGTACTTCGTACTCAGTATTAGGGGTCAAGTTTTCTAGCACATGCTGGCGTCCAGATACTTCAGTAGCTGTCCACTCTTGCTCACCAAATGGGCGAGACATTACTAGAAAGCTATTGTAAGCAACGGCATCCCAGTTCAATTGTGTAGTGGTAGCCTCCAGGTCGGTTACGCGCAGGTTCACCATGTGGTTAATGTGGTCGCTGCTGTTCTCTTCAGGGTAGCTGGTGCAAGCACCCAACCAACTGTTAGGGAATGAAGGTAGACCACCCTTACTGTTTTTACCACCCAAGTGGATGCCATTGTCAACATAGTTGCTCTGTATGCCATCATAATCAGGGTCCATAATTACACCCAAATGAGCAGATGTAGTAAACCGGGCAACATATATGCGGCCATCAGGACCTAGCTCCATACTACCAACGCCTAACGAGCCAGTAGTACCAATCTGTTTGATGGTTGAAGCCGGATCGAAGTGATGCATGTTGAATTGATAGATTTTTTTGCCGATGCCATTTGCTACATACAAATACTGGCAGTTTGGAGAGAATGCCGCTGAATAGCTAGCAATGCCCAAGTCTACATGGTTGCTTAGCATACCGGTCTCCGCATCAAAATCGAAAAGTGAAGTCCAGTTTAGGCCAGAGTATACCAGCCTTTCACCGTTGTTAGAAGCTTTAATTGTACCTGCATAATCAGGGGTTACTTTACCAATCCTTTGCTTGATTACCCCAGCAATACCAGTATGGTTGAGGTGGTAAATGTAAAACGAATCAGTACGTACTTTGTGCGTTACAATCCAAAAATCGATGCCGTTGGCGTGTTGTATAGCTGTAAGCGACTCATCGGTGCGGGTAGTAAGCTGTTGGCCTTTTACCACCACATCACCCAAGCCACCGTCCATGTTCATATCTATCACATTGTAGCGCAGGCCTCCCACGGCACCGTTCTCAATGCAATCGGTAGTAAACAGGTAGTACAAGTTGCCATTGCTGCGCGGCAGTGGCACCACCATTGATGACTGGAAAGAGCTACCACAACCGCCTGCCTGGGCCATATTGCCATTGGGCATTAGTTGGTGGTTACGGTTCCATACACCGCCAGCGTAGGGCAGGCTGCCCCCGTTGGTGTAAAACAGTACTTGGCCATTATCATCGCTAACGGCTGCTGTACCTTCAAATGCTTGCATGGTGCTATTGGTAATCGGTGTTGGGTGCCCTAGGCTAAAATCGAGCCCGGCCCTATCGCCAAAGTACCAAATGTTGGCTTTTAAATGTTGTGCTGGTGCGTAATTGGTTTGTGCTGAAGTGTAGAAAGGTAATGCTAGGCACACCATAATCACTCCTAAACTTTTGGCAATCGTTCGCTGCAAATCTCTCCTGCTGGCCATTCTATTAATTTTTGAGGTTTTATAAGTACCCATGTTTACGCAAATGAGCAATCAAGGTTACAGGCGGTAGCCAAATTTTTAATGAAAAGCCAACTGGATTTCGGCAGATGCAACACTACAGCCGATGGAGGGAAGGTTTGTAGTTACGAGTTACGGGTTACGGGTTGAGAGTTGATTTTAGTGATTTAAAGCCGCCATTAACATAATGGGGATAAAGAATCATAAGGTTCTTGCCTTCATTATCTATTTTTGAAAATCAAAACCCGTAACCCGTAACCCGTAACTCGTAACCCGTAACCAAGCCGCATGTACAATCCTACCGATACCAACAGCCTGATAGCCAACCGCCGCTCGGTATATCCTAAGCAATACAATGGCACACCTGTGGCCGACGCGATAGTGGAGCAGATGCTTGAGAATGCCAACTGGGCACCCACCCATGGCCGCACAGAGCCTTGGCGGTTTGTGGTATTCACTGGAACGGGCCTGGAGCAGTTAGCCGATTTGTTTCAACGCAACTACAAGGAGAATACCCCCGCAGAGAGCTACGATGAGGGCAAATACGAAAAGCAGCGTGAGAGCATTTTGCAATCGTCGCACGTAATAGCCATTATTATGAAGCGCCAGGAAATTGAGAAGATACCCGAAGTAGAGGAAGTATCCGCTGTAGCCTGCGCCGTGCAGAACATGTGGCTTACCGCCACCGCCTATAGCATTGGTACCTATTGGAGCACGGGTGGCCCTACATTTAAGCATCAGGGCAAAGCCTTCTTTAACCTGGGCGAGAAGGATAAGCTGCTAGGCTTTCTGTACGTAGGCAACTACGATGGCGATCTACTCGCTGGCACTCGCAAGCCAATTGCCGACAAGGTACAGTGGGTGAAGTAAGCACCTTTTATAATTATTTTTACGAAACTATGACAAAGCGATAGCAGCATGTATGTCTTTTTAGCAAGGGGTATATCTGCTAGAAGTGCGCAACCAAAATGGCATAAACAGTCAGCGGGTGGTTAAGATGTGATTAAATGCATGTTTACTGCCATGCCTTTGCCATAAAAGCCTTAATTTTAAGGCTAGAAACTACGTTGCATGAAAGCCATTATCCCCGTTGCAGGTCCGGGTACCCGCCTGCGCCCCCACACTTACACTCAGCCCAAAGCCCTAATACCCGTTGCGGGCAAGCCCATCTTGGGCTTCATTATCGAGCAGTTGCAGGGCGTTGGCGTTACGGAGTTTGTGTTTGTACTGGGCTACTTGGGTGATAAAATACGCAGCTATGTGGAGGAGAAGCACCCGCACATTAAGGCGCACTTTACCATACAAGAGAAGCGCGAAGGCTTGGGCCACGCCATCTGGACCACCAAACAGCAAATAGGCGATAATGAGGAAATACTGATAGTACTGGGCGATACCATTATTGAGGTGGACTTGCAGGCAGTAGTGGAGTCGGCACACTCATCGTTGGGGGTAAAAAAGGTGGAAGACCCTTGGAACTTCGGCGTGGCAGAACTAAGCCCAGACCATAGCCACATTTTGAAAGTAGTGGAGAAACCTAAGTTCCCGAAATCGAACCTGGCACTGGTAGGTGTATATAAAATAAAGGAGAGCGATGCGCTGTTTACTGCGCTGGATGGTTTGGTAGCAAGCCGCCCTGACGATGGTACCGAAGTTCACCTAGCCGATGCCATCCAAATAATGATTGACCAAGGCATCTACTTCACTAGCTTTAAGGTAGACCACTGGTACGATTGCGGCAAGGTAGAAATATTGCTGGAAACCAACGCGACACTGCTAAAAAAGCACAACTTTGCAGCGCAGCCCTTACCCGATTACGACAACACCATTATCATACAACCAGTAAGTATTGCCAAGGGCGCCCGTATCGCCAATTCCATCATCGGCCCCAACGTAACCATCGGCGAAGATGCGGAGATACACTACTCCATCCTCACCAACTCCATCATCGGCGATTTTGCTCGGCTAAACCATGTAATACTCAAGCGCTCCGTAATCGGTAGCGATGCCTACATCAAAGGCCTCAGCCAAAGCCTAAACATTGGCGATAATACGGAGATTGATTTGAGCGGGGATAATTGAGGGGGAAGGGCAGGGCGCTATCGAATCTAATGTAAACTGTTACCTCCTATATGTTGGAAGCGGTCAGACGACTACGATGGAGCGGGCACTAAACTAAGCTGTATCAGGACCTTCTATTCGGAAAGGGCGTCCGACCGCTAACGCTCCGAACTCCCAAATACCGCTGCCCTGTTCATCCTGTATTTACAATAATTATAGCCCTTTGGCAAAATCCAATCGGTGCATATCGGTCGAACGGCCACTACGAGCTTAAGCACCACGATTCTTTAACCTCTACCCGCATTACCGTAGCCGTCTGACCGCAAACCGCTCCGTGCTTCAAATTAAAAAAAATTAAAAAAACAATAGTCCCTTATTAAAACCGTTCTTCCAGCATTTTAGAAATATTAACAGCAATGTTGCAATCTGCAAACCCCTCCCCCCATCCGTACCAACCCGTATTTTATCCCCACCATATAATAGCCTTAGCAGTTTCTCCGTTTTTATTGTAAATTTCGCAATATGAAACAACTACTGCTATTGTTGCTGGTTTGTGCTACGCTGCCTGTGTTGGGTGCAACCCCTATAAGTTTGAAGGAAGCCATGACCAAAGGCTACATTACCGTGAAAGCCGTTGGTGAAGGTGGCTTTACCGGCAAGGTAATGGCGCTTAACATTGAGAGCCTATCCAAGAAAGAACTGACCATTGATATACCCGCCGGACTTACCCTAGATAGTGAGGACAGCACCGAGCAAGACCTTATCATTACAGAAGACCGCCAACTAGTGCTAGCTAGCGGCACCAAGCGCAAGGTGGTAATAAACGCCATGTGCATACAACCCAGCAACGGTTCGCCCAGTATGGGCAGCAGTTATCTATTGGGGGCTATGGCTGGCGATACACTATTGAAACTGGCCCAGTACATCGCCCAGAAAAATTATCACGATGACCTCGGTCAATCAGCCGTATGGGCCATCATCAACGGTGATGGGCTAGAAAACGTATATGGCATCGACCCAGCCAAAATGAAAGACTTGGTAAACTACATGCACACCCTAACAGGCAAGCCACTAACATGGTACAACGTAGAGAAAGCAACACCGCCACCAGGCCAAGTTTTTACACAAGAACCTGCCATCATACACGCCAACTTTGAGTTTGCCCTGCCCATGGCAGGCACCGCCCACCTAGCCATCTACAACGAAGGGGGCGAAACAGTAATGGTGATACAAGAAAATATGATGGTAAAAAGCGGCAAAAGCACTATGAAATTCCGCATTGAGGTGCGCGGATATGAAGAGGGTAAATACTACGTGCGCCTAAAGCTCAATGGTAAGTTGCAGGAGGAGAAGGTGTTTGAATTGTAGATAAAAAACCGCTCTTCTCTGTGCGCTTTGTGACCAAACTTCGTGTTCTTTGTGGTTCAACCGAACCACATGGCCAAAGTAATCCTCTACATAGCCGCCAGTATGGACGGCTACATCGCCCGTAAAGATGATAGCCTTGATTGGCTTCCACCAATACCCGAAGATGGCAGCGACTTCGGCTACAAAGCGTTTCTCGCTGGCATCAGCACCACCTTAATGGGTAACAAAACTTATCAAGTAGTAAAAGGCTTCGGCGACCCGATATACCCCGATTTAACCAACTACGTCTTCAGCCGCAACGCGAACGCACCCGAGGACAACATCACTTGGATAAACGACCACCCCGCCGACTTTGTGCGCCACCTAAAAACCAACGCCCAACAAGACATCTGGCTCATCGGCGGTGGCGAAATCATCAAAACCCTCTACGAAGCCAAATTGATTGACGAGCTTATCCTCACCCAGATACCGGTGCTTTTGGGTGATGGCATCCCGCTTTGGCACACCTCCACTCGCGAGGCGAAATTGGAGTTGTTGGAGTTGAAGGATTTTGGTGGTGGGGTTGTGCAGGGAAGGTATCGGTTAAATTGATATCCAAATATAACTGACCTATTGAGCCTGTGATACTCAGACAACTAATCTTCCTTACCACATAAGCACTCTTCAATTCGATTTGGATCGTGATAATTTATGTAATCTTTAATATGTTCTATTGCTGCGGAATATTTGAAATCTAAAGCCAAGGCATAAAGATGATTGTATTGAATATGTTTTCCCTTTGGATGAGATTTTGTATGAACTATATTATCTCTTAGTTGCTTTAAATTTTTTATAGTTTCAAACTTATGACCGAAGTCTACATGGAAATTTTTGTTTGTAACAATGGGAATTATGGTCTTCATTTTTACCTCAAAAGAAATCTCTCTCAGGATTTGATCTCTAGTATATACCTCGGTTTTTTGTGGCATTTTTTTTGAATACTTATAATCTAAAGGGATTAGGCTATTGACAAAGGCTTCTAGGCAATTAAACATAAACAATGTGCTTGCCATTGCTCTAGAAAAATAATCATAGCTCTTCTCTAAACTAACTTCCACAAGCCCCAAACTACTAATTAGGTTCTGTTTGTATTGAGTAATATCTTTGGATAATCCTCTCGCGGTTTCAAAATACAATACTATTGGATCGGGCTCGGGTATAAAATAATTCCTGCCTTCATGTGCTACTTTGAAGCAACCTATCATGCGATGATCATCTGTTATCACTGTAGCAATATAATCTTCTTCCAAATTTTGTGAAGTATTAGGTGGAAGGGTAGTCGCAGCATTCAAAATAGTCTCTCCAACATTTGAACCTAACGATTTCTCATAAGTAAATTTCTTTTTGCTATGCTTCATTTAGTGAATGTACATTTAATGTTAGAATCGTGTATGCAAACACTTAAAAAAAAAAGCGGCCACATCTTTCGATGCAGCCGCTTGTATAATCTAATTCCTACTTCCTCAATTCTTACCAGCAGCCAAAGCAGCTTCTTCTTTGATTTTGTTCAAAGCGCTACCGGCTTTAAACCACTCAATTTGCTGCTCGTTGTAGGTGTGGTTTACAGTGATGTTCTCGCTGCTGCCATCTTTGTGGTTTAGCACCAAAGTAAGCGGTACACCAGGCGCGAAGCTAGTAAGACCCACGATGTCGATATTGTCGTCCTCTTGGATTTTATCGTAGTCGGCCGGGTTGGCGAAAGTCAATCCCAACATACCTTGCTTCTTCAAGTTGGTTTCGTGGATGCGGGCAAATGAGCGAACCAATACGGCACGTACTGCCAAGTGGCGCGGCTGCATGGCTGCGTGCTCGCGGCTGCTGCCTTCACCGTAGTTCTCGTCGCCTACTACTATGCTACCAATACCGGCAGCTTTATAAGCACGGGCTGCGGTTGGTACTTCTACAAACTCGCCGGTTAGTTGGTTTTTCACTGCGTTCACCTTCTCGTTAAAGAAGTTGGTGGCACCGGTAAGGGTGTTGTTGGCAATGTTATCCAAGTGGCCACGGAAACGCAACCATGGGCCCGCCATCGAAATGTGGTCGGTAGTACACTTGCCTTTGGCCTTAATCAAAAGCTTCAAGCCTTTAATGTCGGTACCTTCCCAAGGTTTAAAGCCTTCCAGTAGTTGCAAGCGCTCAGATGCTGGGTCAACAATAATCTGTACGGTTGAGCCATCGGCAGCAGGTGCTTGATAGCCTGGGTCCTCAGCGTCAAAGCCTTTTGGCGGCAACTCCAAGCCAGTTGGCTCGTCCAATTTCACGGCAACACCATCACGGTTGATGAGGGTATCGGTAATCGGGTTGAAGGTCAAATCGCCAGCAATGGCAAATGCGGTAACAATCTCAGGCGAAGCCACAAAAGAGTGGGTGTTCGGGTTGCCATCGTTACGCTTCGCAAAGTTACGGTTGAACGAAGTGATGATTGAGTTCTTGCGGTTAGGGTCATTGGTATGGCGGCTCCATTGGCCAATGCACGGGCCGCAAGCATTTGCCATTACCACGCCACCAATTTTCTCGAAAGTATCCAAAAATCCGTCGCGCTCTACCGTGTAGCGTACTACTTCTGAGCCTGGGGTGATGGTATACTCGGCTTTTACTTTCAGGTTCTTATCAATAGCCTGTTTGGCCAAAGAGGCGGCACGGCTAATATCTTCGTAAGAAGAGTTGGTGCAGCTACCAATCAAACCAACTTCCAACTCTTGCGGGTAGTTGTTGTCGCGTACTGCTTGTGCAAATTTTGACAAAGGCCAAGCCAAATCTGGGGTGAACGGGCCGTTGATATGCGGCTCCAGCTCGGTAAGATTAATTTCGATAACTTGATCGAAGTAGGTTTCAGGGTTTGCGTAAACCTCAGGGTCAGCAGTTAAGTGCTCGCGAACGGCATCAGCAGCAGCAGCCACATCGGCACGGTCGGTAGAAATCAAGTAGCGCTTCATGCTATCGTCATATCCGAAGATAGAGGTGGTAGCGCCAATCTCAGCACCCATGTTGCAGATGGTACCTTTGCCTGTGCAGCTAAAGGTTTCAGCGCCTGGACCAAAATACTCAACAATAGCACCAGTACCGCCTTTTACGGTAAGGATGCCAGCAACCTTAAGGATAACGTCTTTAGCCGAAGTCCAACCGCTCATTTTGCCGGTTAGCTTCACACCAATCAGTTTAGGGAATTTCAGCTCCCAAGCCATGCCAGCCATTACGTCAACGGCATCGGCACCGCCAACGCCAATAGCAACCATACCAAGGCCGCCCGCGTTAACGGTGTGAGAGTCGGTACCGATCATCATGCCGCCAGGGAAAGCATAATTTTCCAAGATAACTTGGTGGATGATACCTGCACCTGGTTTCCAGAAGCCGATACCGTATTTATTGGATACAGAACCCAAGAAGTTGAACACTTCTTTGTTCACTTCAAGCGATTCGGTCAAATCTTTCTTAGCACCGTCTTTGGCCAAAATCAAGTGGTCGCAGTGCACGGTAGAAGGTACGGCAGCTTGCGGCTTGCCAGCTTGCATAAACTGCAATAGGGCCATTTGTGCGGTAGCATCTTGCATGGCTACACGGTCTGGCGCAAAATCAACGTACGATTTGCCACGTTGAAAGTTAACGGGCTCCTGTGTTTCGAACAGGTGAGAATAGAGGATTTTCTCTGTAAGGGTAAGCGGACGGCCAACAATTTGGCGGGCTTTAGCTACGCGCTCCGGCAGAGCGTCGTAAACCTTTTGTATCCTCTGGAAATCAAATGCCATAGTAATATTTTGTTTACAGGTGGTGCATCAAAGTTTTCACGGTGCAAAATTACTAATAATTAGGGATAGAATAGTAGGAATAGGGTATGTTATTGTTGGGATAAATTGTGTTAAGGGTGATTGATTTGCAATAAAGACGAAGCATCCACCATGTAAGTGACATAATTCAAACCCTTATTGTTTGCCCTGGAATAATTTAGACCCGACGGCTATGAAGCAATAAACACTTTTTCCCTAAATCCTCCCTAACTTGCACCTTTAATGAACATCGGGCACAACATACTCTTAGCGTGGCGGAACATCCGGGGCAATATGCTGCGGTTTGTACTCACGTTTATGATTATTGCCATAGGCCTCTCTGCCATCGTGGGCATCCTTACCGCGGTGGATAGCATGAAGTATTATTTGGTAAACAACCTCAGCAAGGTTGGCGGCACCAACTTTACCATCCGCACCAAGCGTGTGCAAGATGAGAGTGAGAAGGAATACCCCAAGGTACTATATAAAGATGCGGCGCGGTTCAAAGAGCTTTTTATTATGGAAGGCGCCACTGTCTCCATCTCCACCAATGCTAGCCAAGGTGCTACCATAAAGTACCAGCGCAAAAAAACCAATCCCAATGTAAACGTGATGGGTGTTGATGAAAATTACATCGCCATTTCGGGGTACGAGTTTCAGTTGGGGCGAAACTTCTCGGTACAAGAAACACAGAGCGGCAACAACATTGCCATCATTGGGGCAAGCGTTGCCAAGTCACTCTTTACGAAAGTGGATTCGGCCATCAATAATATCGTTTCAATAGGCAGTTTTCGGTATCAAGTGGTGGGTGTGCTGGAGGCTAAAGGTAACAGCATGATGAGCAACGACAACCTGGTGCTCATAACAGAATTGAACGCCCGCCGAAACTTCAACCGCGATGAACGCCCATATGTAGTAACTGTCGGCATGGAGGATGCCGAGATTATGGATGCGCTTATGGATGATGCCACAGGTACGTTCCGCCTGGTTCGTGGCCTACATCCGTTAGAGGAGGAAAACTTTGAAATGAACCGCAGCGACCGCATCGCCCAAAGCATTATCGAAAACACGCAGTATATACAACTTGCCGCTTACCTCATAGGGTTTATTACATTCTTCGGTTCGGGTATTGCGCTCATGAATATAATGTTGGTTTCGGTAAGCGAGCGTACCCGAGAAATCGGCATCAACAAAGCCATTGGTGCGCGGAGTGGGCATATCGTTATCCAGTTTTTAGTAGAAACGCTTGTAATTTGCCAAACCGGTGGCGTTGCAGGTATTATTATAGGCATATTAATTGGCAACGTGCTGTCCATAGTATTAGGCGTAGGTTTTATAATGCCTTGGCAATGGATTGGCGGTGGGTTCTTCTTCTGCCTATTAATCGGCTTAGCAGCTGGCATTTATCCCGCCATTAAAGCCAGTAGGTTGGACCCTATTGAGGCACTGAGGTATGAATAGTTTTGGACGATAGACGATAGACGATAGACCATAGCCTGCTTCAACAAACGATATGGAGCGGTTAGTGGCGAAGATAAGGCGGAAATAATGTGCTAATATACTGATGTGCTAATGTACCAATGCTTCGAATTCAAATTAATATTTCCAATTGGTAAATCGATACATCTGCACATTGTTACATTAGAATTGGTATATCAGCACATCGATAAATTGGTACATCAACTTATCATTTCCAAAAATACATCCTCATCAATTATCTGAATTGTAGGTATGCTTTGCGCTTTGGTAAGCTTACTACCAGCTCCAGGGCCTGCAACTAGGTAGTCTAGGTTCTTACTTACGCCGCTGATGAGTTTGCCGCCGTTTTGTTCTACCAAACCTTGGGCCTCATCGCGGGTGAATTTGGTGAGCGTACCGGTAAAGAGGAAGCTCTTACCGTCCAATTTGTTATTAGCGGGCTGTACCTCTTCTAGCTTGGTTTCAATATTTACGCCCAGTTGTTGCAGCTCGGTAAGCAGTTGTATGTTTGCTTCGGTATGGAAGAAGTCGTATACGCTCTCGGCTACTTTCGGGCCGATGTCTTCCAGCTCCATCAGTTGCTCTTGGGTCCATGTTTGGTAATCCAAGGCTGACTTCACTTTCTTGGCCAGCACCTTAGCGGTGGTATTACCTATATGGCGTATGCCCAAAGCCGTAAACAGCTTCCACAACGGCTGGCTCTTACTGGCTTCAATACCATGTTTTAGGTTGTTTACACTGCGTTCTTTCCAGCCTTCAAGCCTACCAATGTGGTCGTAATCCAACTGATATATGTCTTGCACCTGCTTAATGATACCTTCGGCAAGGAAACGCCTCACAATATCTTTACCCAAGCCCTCAATATCCATAGCGCCCTTGCTCACAAAGTGGATGATGCGCTCTTCTTGCTGCACAGGGCAATCCAAGTTCACGCAGCGCCAGATGGCCTCGCCATCGGGCTTTACCAAAGTGGAATTGCAACTAGGGCATTCCCTTGGAAAGATTATAGGGATTTCATTGCCGGTGCGGGCGGTGGTAATTACACCAGCTATATACGGTATCACATCACCGGCTCGTTCCACTAGCACGGTATCGCCCAGCATAATGTCCTTCTCCAGAATAAAATCCTCGTTGTGCAACGATATGGACCCGATGGTAACACCTGCCAGCGGCACCGGCGTTATCTTTGCCACAGGCGTAACCGCACCTGTGCGGCCAACTTGGAACTCCACCCGTTCCAATACACTATGAGCCTGTCGAGCCTTGAATTTAAAGGCTATCGCCCAGCGCGGATGGTGCGATGTACTGCCGGTTTGCTGCTGCTTCTCATAATTATCCAGCTTTATTACCATGCCATCAATTTCAATAGGGAAGCTGTTGCGCTTTTCCTCCCACTCCGCGCAATGCGCCACAATTTGTTGCACGGTAGTGTATTTGCCCAGTTCTTTTACCGGAGCATTAAAGCCAAGCTTATATAGGGTTTGAATACTCTCGAAATGGGATTCAATGCCATTACCGAGTACGTTTTTGCCATCTTTGTCCACCGCATAGCCTATCTGATAAATGATAGCCTCCAAACCCCGGCGGGCTACTTCGGCACTATCCTTTAGGCGCAATGCTCCAGCGGCAGTGTTGCGGGAGTTCTGGAAGGTTTTCAATCCCAGTTCACGGCGGTTCTCATTCATTGCGCTAAATACCTCATTGCGAATGATTACCTCACCCCTCACTTCGGCTTTTACGATACCATACTTGGAGAAATCAGCCCTCAGGGGTATTGACTTTAATGCTTTGGCGTTGTTGGTAATATCCTCGCCCATTACGCCATCACCCCGCGTGGCAGCTCGCACCAACACATCATTTTCATA
Source organism: Sphingobacteriales bacterium (assembly GCA_027483645.1). Taxonomy (GTDB): domain Bacteria; phylum Bacteroidota; class Bacteroidia; order Chitinophagales; family CAIOSU01; genus CAIOSU01. The sequence continues at coordinate 243,453 of JAIXUD010000010.1, read as the reverse complement.
CACCAAGGCAATACTGCTACCGTCAAACTTCGGCTCCACGCAGTATTCAATACCTTCCGTGCCGACCAGTTTGCGTAGACGGGTATCAAACTCGGTAATGTCGGCCTCGTTGTAGCTATTGTCCAACGATAGCATAGGCAGGTTATGCTCTACGGCTACAAACTCCTCTGTAAGGCCTAGAGCTACTCGCTGCGTAGGCGAATCGGCAAGCATCAAAGCTGGGTACTGTGCTTCAATGTCTTTAAGGCGCTTAAAGAGCTGGTCGTAATCAAAGTCGGTAATCACCGCCTCGGCCTGCACGTAGTAACGCCAATCATGAAACCTTATCGCATCCCGAAGGTCTTTTACAATTTTATCGGCATCCTCTTGCGTTTGTGGTTCGGGGGTAGCCAGCATGCGGCGGCTGAGGTCTAGGTATTCCTTTTCTTGTGCGGGGGTGTACATTTGCTTTGATTATGTGCTTATGTGCAAATGTACCAATGTGCGGATGAAAATCTTAGGGTTTGGCAATTTGAAAATTTGAAAATGACATTTATTAATACAAACCAGTTTTCTTCAAATTGGCACCTTCTCGCTCGCTTGATACTTTCTAATGATTATCATTACAGGCAAATTGCAGTTGTTTAACCCTTATCATAATGCTTATCAATTCAATTTGTTTCAATGGATAGTTGAATTTAGATAAAACAGAAACGGACGACCCAAAGGCCGCCCGTCTACTAGATATCATTACGTAATTCTTAGCGGTTCAGTACCAAGCGTTTTACGCCTGTGCTACCGTCAGCCGTAACTTTCACGATGTATACGCCATTGGCTTGTGCGGTAAGGTCGAGCACCTCGCGCACTTGTGCTTGGCCGCTCAATGTACGCTCGCTTACCAAGGCGCCCATAGTATTGAATACTTGAATAGTTACCTGGTCAGCATTGGCCAAGTCGGCCTCAACGGTTACGTTGCCTGCAGTTGGGTTAGGGTACACATTGAAGTTGATCGTACTTGCCACATCAATAACGCCTGTAGCCAAGGAGATTTTCAAAGTTTGAACCGTGCTGCAACCATTACCATCGGTAACGGTAACTTGGTAGTCGCCGTATGCTAGGGCGCTCTGTGTGGCAGTAGTTCCGCCATTGCTCCAGTTGATTGTATATGGAGCTTTACCGCCTTGAATGTTTAGTGTTACATTGCCGATACCACCGCTATACACAATATTCGGGTTAAGCAATATTGGGCCATATATGTTTATTGACTTTACAACATTGATACCAGTAGTGTTTGACATAGTTACTGTATAAGTACCTGGTATAACATCGAACAAATTTAAACCTGTTTGTCCATTGCTCCATTGAAAAGTGCAATCGCTACAGCCGATAGGAGTTACGCTAGCTTCGCCTTCCATACCGCCGCCGCAAGCACTATTTATAAGATAATTAATAGCCACATCAGCTGGTGCTGGTGCTACTTCCAAGTCATTAGCATTGCTGCTATTCAATGGCATCGAAATAGCGTTAATAATTTGCCTATCGTTGGCCGTTGTACCATACTTTTGAATTACAGCTATCAAACGTATTCTATCTTCGTTCCAGCCAGCAGGCAATGTGTATGTAAATGTGTGGTCATATGGAGTTAACGGGACAATAGATGTAGGTATAACAGCTGCCTGACCCCATGCGCCACCCATAAAATAACGGCTAACATGACGGTGCACAAAACCTACCATTGGATCGGGTAAACTATAAAATGGATGGCCCACATAATCAGGGTTGTTTCTAAAGAAATTTCTTTGACTGAAGCCCGAGCCAGTGCCAGTTACGCTGTCTTCTACTATGTATACATTTACACGGTAGTCTCCGGTAAGGCTCTTTAAAAATTGGGCTTCAACATCCACTGTAAGCTCCCTAGTTGTAGCGTTGTAGTTATTGGAGGCCGATACACTAGCAAACGACTTGAAGGTGGAGCGCTCTGCAACTAAGTCTTCCCATAGATTTCGGGATACGCCAACTTTGGCTTGTCCATCAAATTTAAATCGATCAATCGACCCTGACGGGAAACCAGCAACCAAAGCACCATTTACAGTGTTGCCATCAGCAAAATCCATTCCATCATCGTCGTGAAGGGTAACCGGTATAAGGGTACTATCGCTATTAACAATTGACTCCAACACCAACATACCATCAGGGCACCAGCCGCACCAAGTACCGGTATGTTGCTCAAATACAACGTTGTGATCTACTGTTCCTAAAGAAGTAGCGATAACTGATGAAATACGGTTATTTACCGTATTATCTACCTGCCCGTTGGGTAGGCTTAAGGTAACCACTACTGTATCTAAGCCTTCGGTGGCCAATACAACACTGCTATTGTGCAATAGTGTTGCTACTCCACCTGGAGCCAAGCCCAGTCCATTTACTTCGTCAGTGAAAGAAAGCGTACCATTGTCTTTCGTCCAAGTAAATTGGAACGAATTAAGCACTGATGTGCCAAAATTGCGAACCGTAATAGAAACTGGAAGGCTCGCCAATTGAGTGGCTGATGGCAGCGATACAGACACCAATTGCACATCGTTAGCAAATGGTTGCAAAACAAGCACATCATCTACACCAAAAGCATGAGCCCATTGGCCACTATCATTATGCACAAACGCAAGTTTCACATTTGCTTGCCCGGTATAAGCAGCCAAATCAACAGTAATTGATTGCCAACCTGGGCTGGTAGCAAGAGTTTGTAATAATGTCCAGCTACTTCCTCCGTTGGTACTAATCTCCACAGATGCCAATGAACCATATTGACCAGTATAAAAAGCATCGAATTTAAGCAATGCAGTGTTTATACCTGCTAAACTAAAAGACGGTGTTATTAGCATATCGCGGTTAGCAATGTTTGCAGTAGCCGCATTGTTATCATAGGCGTCGTCGTTCGATATCGCAAAGCTGGTATGTGATGGTATGGCCACATTGTCGCTTCCTTTGGTGGAATTATTACCAAATTCCCAACCTTTAGAAGGAGTACTCTGCTGTCGCAACCATCCACCAGGTAAAGTGCCGGCTTCAAAATTTTGGTCGACAAACACCTGTGCAGAAACCGTTGTGACCAAAAAAGTAGATAAAAAAGTAATTAAAAAATAAAAACGTGCCATTTCGCTTTTTTTAAAATGATAACAATAGATGAAAGAATAAGGATTGAATACGCAAGATACTCATTCTCTTAACTTTTTCTTAATCGTGGCTAGCTTTTTTTTTGAGCGAAGCAACAAAATTTTCAACGTCCTTATTGTCTCTCAAATTGTACTCTTTAGTTAATGATTGTTAAGTTCTTGCGAAAATAATTTGTGATGTAAGCAATTTGTAGGTATCTTAGTGTTGCTGTTTAAAAAAACTAACGATGCAAAAGACCTTAACCGTATTGTTAATTGTATGCTTACTAAGTGTCGGAACACTGTCTGCACAGTCATTTACGTTGAGCAGCGATTCTGTTACGGGCACTGATCATGCAAGACGTGCTGATTTTGTGTTGAAGACCACTGTAACCAATTTAAGCACCACCAAAACCGTGAATGTAAAATGGAAGCGCTATGAAAATAGCTTTGATCCATCATGGTTGGGCAATCAAATTTGTATTTCAGGTGGCAATTGCTTCTTTTATGATGTTGATACTGGTACTATAACTATTGCAGCTAATAGTAGTGAAACTTTCGATGCACACTTTGCCAATGATTCTGCCACAGGCTCAGGGTACATGCGTGTAAGATTCTACGAAGAGATTGATAGCGCGGGTTCTGAGAAAACAGCCTACTTTGGTGCTAACCTTACCACTTATACATCCTTGGCGACGCCTTTGAGCAACGGCAGTGTTAGCGATATACAAATCTACCCCAATCCTGCTAAGGAGTTTGTGATAGTAAAGCGCCCCGACCTAATGAACGTAAGCAGAATTGAGGTTTATAATATGCTGGGCTTGAAAGTAATCACGCAATTTGCAGAGCCAAACGATGCTAGCAGCCGCATTGATTTGCTTGATTTGCAAAAAGGCGTTTATATGATTCGCATTTTCGATAAGAACAACAATGTAATCCTTACCAAATCTATTTCTAAGATTAGGTAATAACAATACACCGAATAGTTTTTCACTCCACACACCGAAGGCATCCACAACAGGGTGCCTTCGGTGTTTCTTGTAATTAAGGAATTAGGTTGGAGGAACTAGAAATTATATTATCGTTAAGGCATACCTATTTCCTATTTCCTATTTCCTATTTCCTATTTCTCATCTCCTCCTTATCTTGTGTCTAGTTATGATGTTATTTATCGAAACGGTAATAAGCCGCTTTGGCGGTAGGTTAGCTGGCAGCAAAGAAGAAGCTGCGGCACAGGCATTTGTAAAAGAGCACTTCCAATCGCTGGGGGCGGTTGCCGAGTTGCAGCCATTTAAAGCTGCCCTTACCGCAAAGTTTCTAGCCCTTAAAATCTTCACCGTCATCTTTTTTGTGAGCTTGGGGCTGTATTGGTTTTCATTGCCAGCCGCTACGGTGTTGGCTTTTGTTAATGGCATTTTGTTTTTCGGGCACTTTCTCACCTATCGCAATTGGATCGATTTCCTTTTCCCTCAAATGGAATCATCCAACGTACATGCCACTTTGGAGCCCCAAGGCGAAGTAACACAAACCATAATAGTAGCAGGGCATATTGATAGCGTGCGCGAGTTTCAGTGGTGGTATCATTTGAAGAATTTTGGCGGTATGCTTACTATACTAGCTGGCGCACTGTATGTGCTACAGGGGCCAGTGCTGCTGATACTGTGGCTCACTGGCGTGGCTTGGGCCGATATTGTTTTGATAGTATTGGCTGTGCTTTCGCCAGCAACCTTTAGCATGTATGCCATGCATGGCAAGCAGGTAGTAGACGGTGCAATAGACAACCTTACTGGGGTAGCGCTGGCTATAGAGATGGCCAAGGTATTCGGTAATGGCGAGGCTGGCAAAAGCCGCTTAAAAAATACCCGCCTGCGCTTGGTTAGCTTTGGCAGTGAGGAGTGCGGACTGCGCGGCAGCACCGCCTATGCCCGCCAAAACCGCCAGCAGCTCTTGAAAGAAAAGGCATTGCTGGTAAACGTGGATACTATAAAGGATAAGCAGCACCTAAGTATCATTACCAGCGAGATAAACACCCGTGTGCGCTACGGCAAAACAGTGGTAGCTGCCTTGAACCAAGCATTTGCTGATAGCGGAGTACCTGTAAAGCACATCAACCTAAGCGTGGGCGCCACTGATGGCAGCAGTTTTGGTATGCAGGGGCTGCCTGCGGTAAGTATTATCGGTATGGACTCAACGCAATTCGACCCTTGCTACCATACCCGCTTGGATAAGCTAGAAAACCTTGACCCAGAAGGGTTAGAGAGCCTAAAGACCGTATTGGTAAACTTTATAGAAGGTTGTGACACCGGGAAATATAAAGCTTAAGAGGTACCATTCAGCGCCTTTTTGTACGTAGTTAAGGCCCTATCCCGTGCTAGGGCATGTTCCACCATCGGTTTAGGATAGCTAGGGCTATTCACTTCAGGTACCCACTTGCGCACATACTTTCCATTAGGGTCAAACTTCTCTTGTTGCAATGTTGGGTTGAATACCCTAAAGTAAGGTGCGGCATCAACACCTGTACCTGCCGCCCATTGCCAGCCCCCGTTGTTGCTGGCTAGGTCGAAGTCCAAAAGCTTTTCGGCAAAGTAAGCCTCGCCCCAGCGCCAATCAATAAGCAAATGCTTGGTAAGGAAACTGGCCACCACCATGCGCACCCGGTTGTGCATATAGCCCGTAGCATTTAGCTCTCGCAAACCAGCATCCACCAGCGGGTAGCCGGTTTGGCCTTGGCACCAGCGCTCAAACTCCTGCTCGTTGTTGCGCCACTCTATGCGGTCATACTCTTTGCGGAAAGCCTCCTTCACCACCCTCGGGTAGTGCCAAAGTATGGTTTGGTAAAACTCCCGCCAAATCAATTCATTCAGGTAGGTGGCGCTATTGGCTTTCGCTTGTCGGGCTTTCTCCCTTATACTTACCGTGCCAAACCGAAAGTGCAGCCCAAGCTGCGAGGTGCCTGGCTCAGCAGGGAAATTGCGCTTGTCTTGATATTTGGCCAACAGCCCATCGGTAACCGTAGTACCTGGGAAGGCGAGGCCAGAAGGTTTAAAGCCCAATTGCGCCAAGGATATTGGCTCTTGCCAAGCCGTTTGGTAGTAGTTGCTAGATGCGAGCCCCGAGGGGTAACTCTCCAAATCCTTATCTGTTAACTTTGCTAACCACAGCTTGCTATAGGGGGTATAAACTACATAAGGCTCACCATTATCTTTAACTACCTCGTTTTTCTCAAATATTACGTGGTCTTTGTAGCTTTTAAAGGGGATGCCTTTTGCCTCAAGCATTTCAAATACAGCCTTATCACGCTCTCTGGCATAAGGCTCATAATCGCGGTTGGCATAGAGTGCCTTTACATCATACTCTTCTAGCAATTGCTTCCACACCTCAATTGGCTTGCCATGCTTTACCACAAGCATAGTACCCTTGGCTTTCAATTGCTGGTTGATATTGGCAAGGGTTTGGTGTAAAAACTCAACTCGGGCATCGTTGCGGGGCAGGGCATCTAGTATCGCGGTATCGAATATAAATATGGGCAACACCAGATGGTCGCTTTGTAAGGCATGATGCAGGGCGGCATTGTCATCGAGCCTCAAATCGCGACGAAACCAAAGGATAGAGATAGATGGGCGCATGAATTATGTCAATATAAAAGTGGGTTAGCTTAGCAATGGATAACACCTAGGTGCATTGAAGGTTTAAGCACATCCAGAAATAGCCCAATAACCGCAAATATCTATTGGCACTAAACGATAAAGCACAAGTATTTTCTTAGAAACGATAAAGAGGCTTTACGCCTACCCAACAAATTAAGAGTGCATGCGGTCTACCTGCTTCATATTGCGATAGCGCACCACACGGATTATTGCATAATCAGTAACTATACATGCTGCTACCACCAAGCCTGCGGTCTGTAAAACGGTAATAAATAACTGGTCCATGGGTCATGTTACGTTAGTTGGTCAAACAATGTAAGCTATTTCTTTATCCCGCTTATGTAGGTAGCAGTATCAGGAAAAAAGAATGGTCAAAGCATATAGTAACTAAACGACATAAAGCAGGAAATGGTTGTATGATGTTGAAAAAAATATTCAACTATTGAGTACAAAAATACTTGTACTCTTCACTTGCGTTCATAAAACCACTGTTCATGCTGGTTTGCAAATATTCGCACCCCTCGGTGCGGGAGTGGTTCATGATTAAAGACATTCCCAGGTTGTGATATGCAGCAGGATAATCAGGCTCGATGCTAATAGCCATGCGAAAATCCTTCTTTGCCCCAGCATAATCATCGGCCAATACCCTCAAAATACCGCGATTATTGTAAGAGCTTGGTTCGTTAGGGTTCAACAATATAGTCTGGTCATAATCCCTAATAGCACCGCCATAATCCCCCAGCATTTTACGTGCAAAGCCACGGGAAAAATACGCATCTGCAAAATCAGGGTGCATGGCAATAACCTTATCAAAGTCGGAAATGGCGGCACTAGCATTTCCTAAGCCCTTTTGCACTGTGGCACGGCTTAAATATGCCAAGGCAAAGCTGCTATCCAACTCAATGGCGCGGTCCATATCTTTTAATCCTATCAATGGGTTGCCCATTAAGTTGTGTGCCCTTCCCCTATTTAAGTAAGCGGCCGGATAACGGTCATCAATTTTAAGGGCAGCTTCAAACGAAGCTAAAGCAGCTTCGTAATCGTAATTGCCCAATTGCAGCAAACCTAGTACATTATGGGCAAATGCATTGGTAGGGTTTAGCTCCAAGGCTTGGTTGGCATCTGATAGTGCGCCATTTATATCATCGCCTTCCCAACGCAACAGTGCTCTAATAGCAAATTGCTGCGATTTGGTAGGGTCAACCGCTATTAAACTATCCAATTGCGACAGCTGCATGGGGAAATTGCTCCTCATTTGCAGCAACAGGTAATCTTGCGTAATGTCGGCAGGGCCTCCATCAAAGTTCTCAATATCCACTAGCTTCCCTTTAAAATCAGCTACCAAAATCTTGATCTTTGCCCGCGTATCGTATAAGTAATCAATGTAAGGATTGATGTTGATGGCTCTATTGTAATCGGCTTGTGCTTCCACTCCCCTACCAGCAATGGAATAGGCATTTGCCCGCTTCATATATGCATCTGCAAAGCTAGGGTCAAGACTAATAGCGGATGAATAGTACTCAATGGCCATCTCTAAGTCGAGCACTTGCAAGGCATTATCACCGGCAATGATCAACTCGGTAGCCCTACCCCTGCTCGGCGGCTGCGCCCATAGCGATTGATGGAAGGTAAGGGCAAGTGCAAAGATTATCAGTCGGGCTATGTGTGGCATATCGTGTACGTTAATGGTGATAACGATAAGATGGTGGAATTGTTGACTAAATATACACAATTTGCCTGCCATTTCGAAGCGAGTATTACTTTTATATCACTTACTTTCCACTTGCTTGCATCTGGCGGTTTGGCTAAAAGATGACAATTAAAGTATGGCTTAGTATCATAAAAAAGCCCAGCACTCACGCGCCGGGCTTTCATGTATCTCCTAAAACTCATTGACCTTATTCTGCCAACAACTTCACGGTGCGCTCCACTGGGTTGTATGGCGCATTTACCAAGTTGTTATCCTTATCAAGTAATTCCAGCTTAATGGTTACATCGCCAAGCGGCAAACCTTCAATAAATACAGGCTCCCATTTGGTAAACAAGAAATCGGTACCGTTGATGGTTGCACGTACTTTGTAGCCGTTGTCGCCAAGGTCTACGTTCGCCAAAAAGAAGTCCAGCAATACGCGGTCCGTTTCTTTGGGGCCTTTGTATTCGCCTTTCGGGCGGCTGTAAAACATGATTGGCTTAGTCAAATCCAAACCCTTTACCTGAGCGTTGCCAACGGTAAACTGAATCAATTGATGGGCTGTGCCATTCTTAATGCTCTCATGGTAAGAGCGTGACAAAAACGACAGTGCTACGTAATGGCCATCTTTCAAGTCTTGCTCAAATTGGGTTTCGTAGTGGGCCGTGTAAGGTTCATTGTTTAATATTAGGTGAATATGCTGGCCTTGGGCGCTATTGGCACAGTGTGCGGCATGGTCGCTGCCGGTTTGGGCACCAAGCTCATAGTTTGTCACTTCGTAGTTAAAGATATTCTTGCCAGCCTTCAACTTCGATACATCCTTAGGGCTGTTAATTTTCAAACCAGCTAGCGGAAAATCTGGCGAACCTTCCACTGCGGTCAGTTTCAATCCGTTCTTTTCGGCAATTACCTTTCCCGATTTGTGTTCTTCTTCTTTAGGGGTAATGTCCACCTTCAGGGTATCGGTGGTGTTTACACCATCAGTGCCTTCACCGCTCGTGTTGCAGGAGTAAAAGGCTGCTATGCAAATAGCTGCTAGCAATAGTTTCCAGTTTCTCATAGTACTCTTATAATTGGGTTAAATTGAATTCGAATGAAAATTGCCGCAGGGTGCCTTGCCGGCACCCTGCGGGTACTCTGTTAATGGTTGTGGCCTTCGTGGCTTTCACCATCAGTGTGGGTGTGCGTGCTGTCAACCGGTGTAGCGGTTTCTGTGCCTTCGGTAGTTGCGGCATCATTACATGAATACATACCTGCAACCATCAAAACAACTAGCATTAGTCTGAATTTTCTCATGGTGTGATTTGTTTTCGTGATTAAACAGAAGCCCTAAAGCTAGCATTTTTTGGTAAATTTGATAGCTCAGTATACGCAAAAGTGTTTATAAACATGCCTGAATCTGCCGAAATAGATAAAAACATAAAGCTGCAAGTTGAAGGGATGACCTGTACCAACTGCGCGCTGGGCATTTCTAGGTTTTTGGAGAAGCAGGGGCTGGAAAACGTATCTGTAAACTTTGCCACCAGCGAGGTTCGGTTTAAGAAGAGTGAAACGGTAAAGATGCCCGATATTGAAGCTGGTATTGAGCGACTGGGGTTTCAAGTAGTAAAGCCACCAACGGTAGATGAACACGGCCATAGCCACAGCAATAGCCCCGCTAAAGGGTTTACGCTAGAGCGCAAGCTGATGTTCTGTGCCGTATTTACCATCCCGTTGCTACTGCACATGTTTTGGCACCACCCGGTATTAATGAACCCATGGGTGCAACTGGCACTAAGCACGCCGGTAATGCTGGTAGGCCTTTGGCACTTTGGGCGCAGCGCCCTTGCGTCCCTTCGCACGGGTGTGCCGAATATGGATGTGCTTATTACGCTAGGCTCTAGCGCCGCATTTGGGTATAGCTTAGCTGGGGCTATTATGCAGCTTGGGCCTAATTACCTTTTCTTCGAAACCGCGGCTACCATTATTACCCTTGTGCTATTGGGTAACCTTATAGAGCACCGCAGCGTGCAGCAAACCACCACCGCCATCCGGGAATTGAGCAAACTGCAAGTGCCCATAGCCAAAAAGGTACGGATGGACATTAGTGGCCAAGACCAAGTGGATGAAGTACCATCTTCCAACATCCGCCGAGGCGATGTGCTACAAGTAAACACAGGCGACAAAATTCCTTTTGATGGGAAAATAATCTGGGGGTATGCCACTATTGATGAATCGCTAGTGACAGGTGAGAGCTTACCAGTGGAGCGTAAGAAAGACCAGAAGGTTATCGGCGGTACCTTGCTAGCCAATGGCAGTATTAAGGTACAAGTAGAGGCTGTGGGCGAGTCAACCTACCTAGCGCAGATTATTGAGTTGGTAAAAATCGCACAGCAAAACAAGCCCGATATACAGCGCCTGGCCGATCGCGTGAGTGCTGTATTTGTGCCAGTGGTAATTATCTTGGCCGTTTCCGCATTCTTACTGGCTTATTATGTTTTAGGTGTTGATTTAACAGGTTCGGTGCTGCGTAGTGTAGCGGTACTGGCCATTGCTTGCCCTTGTGCCATGGGGTTGGCTACCCCAACCGCCATTATGGTGGGCGTGGGCAGGGTAACCCGCGCGGGAATACTTATAAAAGGAGGCAAAACGGTAGAACAGCTGGCTGGGGTGAAGCAGGTAGTTTTTGATAAAACGGGCACACTTACCACTGGGCATTTCAAAGTAAAACAGGTAAAACTGTTTAAAGGAACCGAAGCCGAAGCGGTTAGCATCTTGGTAAGCCTAGAGCAAAAATCGTCGCACCCCATCGCAAAATCTTTGGTGAAGGAGTTTAAGGGCGCGGCTGAAATACCATTTAATCGAACTGAAGAGATTAAAGGCAGCGGCATGCGTGGCTTTGATGAGGATGGCAACGTGTACGAATCTGGCTCTTTTCAATTGGCAAGGAACCTGACTACTGATAACCATTTTGATGTCTATATCCTAAAGAACCACGAGCTCCTTGCTGCCATAGAATTGCAAGACGAGATAAAACTAGAGGCAAAGGCTACTATTAGTTACTTGCAAAACAACGGCATTCGCACGGTGCTGCTCAGCGGCGACCGGTACGAAAAGTGCTACCAAGTAGCCACTACCCTGGGTATGGATGCCTTTTATGCCGAACGCAAGCCAGAAGAAAAGCTAGAAATCATCAGCCAGCTAAGTAAAGAATTGCCTACCGCTATGGTTGGCGACGGAATAAACGATGCCCCGGCACTGGCCAAGGCAACCATAGGTATATCGCTTAGCAATGCTACCGAGGTGGCCATTGATAGTTCTCAGGTTATTTTGCTGAATGGCAACCTCTCTTACCTTACCGAAGCCATCAAAGTAAGTAAGGCAACCGTTATCACCATTAAGCAAAACCTGTTTTGGGCATTTGCCTATAACCTAGTGGCCATCCCTATTGCTATGGCTGGCCTACTTAACCCCATGGTGGCTGCCTTGGCCATGGCCTTCTCAGATGTGGTGGTGATTGGTAATTCTATTCGGTTGAAATATAGAAAGGTATCTTAATGTGGTGATTTTGTAAAGTGGCTTACCTGATGGCATTGCCGATAATTAAGGAGTTACTGATAACAACAACCTGCAAATTTTTACCACATTGCCTTATTACGCAATGCTTCTAATGGTACACTTTAACTTTTCTGTTATCTTTTTACGATTTCTTTAAACAAAATTAAAACAGCGATGTTATTGCTGTATTCTTAACTCAAAAAACCACTTTAACAATGTTCAATCGAATCCCACTACTTATGATGTTGTTTTTGGCAACATCTATCGCCTTTGTATCATGCGACAAAGATGACGATGATGATGATAATACCCCCAAAGCCCTTAACCTTGTAGAGCTTGCACAAAGCGATACTAGCCTTACTTCTTTGGTAGCTGCCGTTACCAAAGCTGGTTTGGTAGACGAATTAACTGCCGAAGGTACCTTTACTGTGTTTGCACCTACCAATGCTGCATTTGCCGCTTTCCTTTCTGCAAATGGTTTTGCAACTTTGGATGACGTGCCAACAGCATTGTTGACCCAAGTATTGCTTAACCACGTAATAGCCCAAGAGTTGCCAAGTACTGCCCTTACTACTGGCTATTTGAGCACTTTGGCTACTTATGGTACTACTACCAGCGCGCTAAAATTGTATGTAAGCACCACTGGCGGTGTAACCTTGAACGGTGGATCGACTGTAACTGCTGCCAACCTAGAAGCAAGCAACGGTGTGGTGCATAAAGTTAATGCTGTTATTGGCTTGCCAGTAATACCTACATTTGCTTTGGCTGACCCTAACTTCAGCACCTTGGTAGCGGCTTTGACTCGTCCAGGTTTGACCACTAACTACCCTACAGTATTGTCAGGTACTGGCCCTTTCACTGTATTTGCACCAACAAACGCTGCATTTGATTCTTTGTTGGTTGAACTAGGTGCAACTTCTTTGGATAGCATCCCAACTTCAACATTGGAAGCTGTATTAAATTACCACGTAGCAAATGGCAACGTATTGGCAGGTTCATTAACCGAAGGCCAAATAGTAACGCCGTTGGCTAGCGGTACCTTCACCATTGGTTTGACTGGCGGTGCCAAAATCACTGATGGCAGCGGTCGTGTGACCAACATTGTTGCCACCGACGTACAGGCAACCAATGGCGTAATTCACGCTATTGACAAAGTATTGTTGCCTGCTCCTTGATTTTTAGTGGGTTCCTTTTTTATATGGCCGATGCCCCTCAGGGTGTCGGCCTTTTTTTTGAATAATGCAGTAAACTTTTATCTATTAGCATATTAGGGATAGTAACCCATTTACATACCGCAGTACCAATTGTTAGTTGCTAATGCGCTAAGATAACTACCATAAAAAATAGGGAAACTAAGTAACCACAATATCTAGGTATGCCAAATTATGCAAACCAACTAAACCAAGTAAAACAGCATCGCAAAAGTGTATGATGAGCAGGAAGTAGCTGCTAATAAATAGATAATTACTCCTTCAAAAACTTAACGGTAGCAAACGGCTGCCCGCCAGTGGTTTCCAAAGTACTGAAGTAGATACCGCGAGAAAGATGGCCGATATTGAGGTCCAGTTGGGTATCTTCAGCCGTTAGGCGACGCTCGGTAAGTAGGCGACCAAACAAATCGTACATGCGGAAAACATAATGCGGCTGTTTGCAAATAACATGAACATTTAGTGTACCGCCCGGTTGGCTTACCACATATAGGGTTGCCGCGCTAGCCTCGCTATCCAAACTGGGGGCAGCCGTGCTCATATCGTCTTCTTCTAGCCAAACCGGCTCATAGCCGCGTATTAAGTTCGGCTCTGCCGACCATAGCACTGCGCTATCACGCTCAAACATGGTCCGGCTCAGGTCAATACTATTCATTACAAGGCTATCCCTCACATCCCACTTCAATATGTAGGCATAGTTTCCGCCTGCCGGCAAATTGCTAGGGTCGTTTACCTGCTCTAAGTTGTATTCAGCCATTAAGCGTGGCAGGTGCGCTTGGCGTAAGCTATCGGTTTTGAACATTAGCATTATCTGGTCGTCGGCTACATACCACAGGCCAGCTTCGGCAGGCGTATACTCAAACATGGTAACCACTGGAAACGAGCGTGAAAATGAATTATGCCGTTCAATATCATCAATTACCTGCAGCCGCTGCCAGTTGCTGCTATTGGCACTAAAAAATACAAAATGCAGTTTGTCCGGTTGATTTCCACGGTAATCTACATAATCAACGACAGCCGAATCAAGGGCCATTTTAAACGAGTCCTCGTCCACCGTGCGGAACGCATAAACGTCGTATTGAGATTGCCAGTAGAGCTTCTCTCCGTTGGCATAATAGTATGGATCATTGCTTCCCGAGCGGAACGCAAATGCCATGGTGATGATAACCGCCCCAAAGCCGAATATGGTTATTTTCTGGAGATTTCTCATTGGTTTTCGGTTAATCGGTTTATCAGTTAATCGGTGTATCAGTTGATTGGTTAATCGGCCTATCAGTGGGTTTACATATTCCTGATCAACCAATCAACAGATCAACCAGCTACCAAACCTTACCATAATTTTACAAACTTCACTGTTTGCACCAGCTCATCTTCGCGGTACATAAAGCGGGCAAAGTACATACCTGGGGTCATGTCCATTACATCAATTGTTACATAATCTTCGTGTCGGCCCAGCGCTTGTGTAGCCATAAGCTTCCCGCTCATATCATACACGCCCACTGTCATGTTATCTTCTAGCTCAGCTCCCGGGTAGAAGATTTCTAGCTGCCCGTTTTCAACAGGGTTTACTACCTTAATATCCACTTTAAAAGTTGGTACATCAGTAATACCTACACTTACCTCGCTCAGCGCTTTGTAGGCATTTACGCGGCCGTAGCCCATTTCGCGGCTATGGCCAGCTTTGCTGGCATCATGGCTATAGTTGTACTCGCTGCTATGTACTTTGTCGGCACTATTAAATAGTATGGTACGCACTTCTTTCCAAGGCAGCCCATTGTTTTTGCTTAATAGCAAGGCAGCAACACCCGCAACTATGGGTGCGGCGGCACTGGTTTTTTGCAACCCTGTGTAATCGGTACTGGCATATCCATTAGGGCCGCTTATGTCGGTAGTATAGATGCAAACGCCAGGCGCAGCCAAATCGAGCATACCACCATAGTTGGTAGCCCAAGTATTGCCAATACTCCAATTGTCTGCACTAGTTTTCAGTCGGTCATCTGGGGTTGATGCGGCTACACTAATCACCTCATCATAGGCTGCTGGCCATTGTGGGCTCACGGCATCGTCGGCACCGTTATTACCATGGCTGGTAATGATTATGGTACCCAAAGCGGTACCGTATTGGTTACGGCCTAGGTTGGCTAGGTTAAGCACCTGCTGCTTTACCGCCTCGCTATAACCCATTGCAAAGCTCATGTTTACAATATCCAGATTCATCTCAAGGGCCTTTTGCAAAGCCAATACAATAGAAGCTTCAGAGCCATTGATAAGCAATGGCGAAACTTTTGCGCCTGGGGCAACACCAGTGGCACCGTTGCTACTGCTGGCTACAATTATACCCGCTACACCCATGCCATGGCCTTGGCTAGCATCAGAAAAATAGAAGTTACCGGCATCATAGCTACGATTATTAATACAATCCCAGCCCGCCGCAAACCTGCCTTGTACTGCTGGGTGGTTGTAATCAAATCCACCAATATCAACCACCCCAATGGTAATACCTTCGCCAGTGTAGCCAAGGCTCCAAGTTTCTTTTACTTGTACATCAGCATTGTCGGTACCCGATTTGGCACTACAAAACAGCTGCTGTCCATTATTATCCAAGTGCCATGATTTGTAAAAGGCGGGGTTTGAAGAAGGGTCCATCGCCTCACCATCAGGTGAAACCACAATATTCATTCTGTTGGGTTGGGCCGAAGCTACCAGTTGCTTTTCTTGCTCAAAAAGCTGCCCTGCCAAGTGTCCTGCGGTATACTCCAACGTATTGTTAAGCATACTGAAGATAAATACCTGCTTGCCGCTCTCGGGCATGTTCCATACCTGCGGGTTTTGCAAAGCAAGTTTGTGCTTTTGCATAAAATTTGCCACCTCATCGCGGCTGATGTTGCCCTTTTTGAAACGAACCATAATCTGGTTGTCCATAAAAAGTGGCTGCGAAGTGCCTTTTTGGTAGAACACCGGTAGCACTTGGTTGGCATTGTATTGGGCCAAAATTTCTTGAATATGGTTTTGCTTACTGGTAGCCGGTATATTAGCAGTAAATTGAAACTCAATATACTTATCGGTAGCACAAACTACGGCTTCCTTTTTCGACATGAAGGTGGTAGTAAGGGGTTGCACCTGCTCATCGGTAGGTACCTGCACAGCAAAATGCTCTGGGCTCCAGTCATAGGATAGCTTTTTGCCATCTACATACCAATAAAGTTCGTTTGCATCGCCCTGTGCGGAGGCGATACGCCCCAACAAGATGATAAATATAAAAGTAAGGGCAGGCCTTAGCGAGACACTATTCCAAAACCGCATAGACAATTCTTTTCGTCACAAAATCACTCAGCACTATTGCTATACTCCGGTGCCCATTGAGGGCTCAAACACACTTGTTCTACGGAAGCGGCGAAAAAAAGTTGTTGGTTGTTTGGACGATGGACCATGGACGAAGGACCATGGATGCTTCAAAAATTGATTTTTCGTGGATTGGTTAATGGTTGTTAGTTATTGGTTTCAAAGGGCCTAAAGTCGAAAGTCCACGTTCGTTCGATGCTTCACACCAATAACTAAATAAACCTGGATAGGTCTTTATACAGGTTATGGTTTCATTAAGAATAGCCAAGTGATTTCGAGACTTTTTGTATCAGAAGTACTTGTTTGCCTCTAATAACTAGTAACCAATTAACCAATAGCCGATTACATTCACCGTCCATGGTCTATCGTCTATCGTCCGTGGTCTAATTATTCAGCTCTTATTGTTAACTTTGTACCCGTTTTCACTTGTACCCTACCTATGCTTCAATCAAGGTTATTCTTTACCGTGGCCATGTTGGTTTCCACATTGGCGGTATTTGCCCAAAATGCCCGTATCTCTGGCAATGTTTCCGATTCTCTTAGTGGCCGTACCATGGTTAATGTGGTGGTATTTTTAGAAGGAACCGATTACAGCACCATTACGAGCATAGATGGGTCGTTTTTGCTTGAAAACATACCCGTAGGCAGCTATGCCCTGGTGGCACAAACCGACCTGTATAATGACTTGGTGGTAAACATTAACGTAGTTGCCGGCGATAACGTGTTAGACTCTATTAAATTACGACCCCAAGAAGGCGGTACCGATATGCTTTCGGCCGAGGATTTGATTCCAACCGTTTCCTTAGGTGAAAATGATTTGCGAGGCGATGGCGCCCAGAACGTTTCAGGCTTGCTTACCTCTTCACGCGATGTGTTTATCAATACCGCAGCATTTATGTTTGGCAGTTACCGTTTCCGCATCCGTGGATATGATAGCGAGAACACGGATGTATACATGGACAACCTACCCATGAACGACCTAGAAGACGGCCGCGCATACTGGAACCAGTGGGGCGGCTTGAATGATGTATTCCGCAGCCGCGAAAACGTTGTGGGCCTTGATCCAGTAAACTTTACCTTCGGTGGTTTCGGTGGTGCATCGGGTGTGCAAACAGGTGCTGCCAGCCAACGCAAACAGATACGCATAAGCTATGCTGCCAGCAACCGTAGCTATACCCACCGCTTAATGGGTACGTACAACACAGGCGTATTGCCAAAAGGTTGGGCAGTATCTCTTTCGGCATCGCGCCGCTGGGCACAACAGGGCTATGTGGATGGCACTAGTTACGATGCATGGTCATACTTCGCGGCGGTAGAGAAAGTGCTTAAAAACCATAACATCAACCTCAGCATTTTTGGGGCACCTACCAAGCGAGGCAAAACCTCGCCTACCGTACAAGAAGCTTACGACTTAGCTGGTTCCAACTTTTATAACCCTAACTGGGGCTACCAAAACGGTGAGAAGCGCAATAGTGATATTGTACATAGCCACTTACCCACTGGCATCCTTAGCCATACTTGGAAGATAAGCGACAAGAGCAACCTTAACTCCGCAGTTGGTTTCCAGTTTGGTAGCAATGGTAGCACCACCGTTAATTGGTACAATGCACCCGACCCACGCCCCGACTACTACCGCAACCTGCCTAGTTATATAGAAGATAGCGCCCTGCGCCAGCAAGCCATAAACAACTATGAAACTAACCCTGACCTGTTGCAACTGGATTGGGACCGCTTTTATAATGTAAACTCTCGCAGCAGCGAGTTGATAGAAAATTACAATGGCACTGGCCGTGATACCACGGTAAACCTATCGCGCTATATAATAGAAGATAGGCGCTTCGATAAGCAGCGCTTCAGTGCTAGCACCGTATTTGAGCACAGGTTTTCTGAAATGTTCATATTGCAAGCTGGTGCCAGCTATGTTTGGCAGCGCACCTTCAACTACAAGTTGGTAGATGATTTGCTGGGCGGAGATGTATTTTTGGATATCAACCAGTTTGCCGAGCGTGATTTTATTGACAGCTCAGAAGCCATACAGACAGATTTGGATAACCCAAACCGCTTAGTGAAGGAAGGAGACCGCTACGGTTACGATTACAACATTACCACTAGCAAGCCTACTGGTTGGGTGCAAGGCATTGTAAACTTAAGCAAATGGGAGTTTTTTGCTGCCGCCAATGTATCATACACCAGTTTTTACCGCACCGGCAACTACCGTAGTGGCTTGTTTCCTAACGATTCAAAAGGCGACTCAGAGAAACTTAAGTTTGTAAACTATGGCTTGAAAGGTGGTGTAACTTACAAGATCAATGGTCGTAATTACTTAGTGGCCAACGCCGGTTACATGACCCGTGCGCCATTCTCCCGCTCGGCCTACATACAGCCACGTACCCGAAACCAAGTGGTAAATAACCTTGAAAGCGAGCAGATCTATAGTTTTGAAGGTGGGTACTTATTACGCGCGCCTAAGCTAAAAGCCCGCGCTATATTTTACTATACCCAGTTTAACAACGGTACCGATACGTATAGCTTCTATTACGATTTGGAGCGCAACTTCGTAAACATCGCCCTCACCAATATCGATAAGCGACACATGGGCGGCGAATTTGCCATTGAAGCTACTTTGCCTGCTGGCTTCTCCGTTAGCTTAGTATCTGCATTGGGCCAGAATATATATACCAGCCGCCAAAAAGCTACCATAACCCTCGATAATAGCGCTGAAATATTGGCTGAAGATATTACCATTTTTTCGAAGAATTTCTTTGTGGCCAATGGCCCACAAATAGCCAATAACTTGGGCATCAATTACCGTAGCAACAAATTTTGGTTTGCCAGCCTATACCTGAATTACTTTGACCGCATCTATATCGATTTCAATCGCATCCGCCGTACCAACGAAGCGGTGGATTTGATAGAGCCGGGCTCAGAGCTTTGGGGCCAAATTTTGGAACAACAAGAGATGAAAGGTCAATTTACCTTGGACTTCTTTGGTGGTGCATCGTTCCGCTTGAACAAGTGGATTGACAAATTGGAACGCACAACCGACTTAATGATAACAGTGGGTGTGAACAACATCCTCAATAATCGTAAGTTTATAACCGGTGGATTTGAACAAACCCGATTAGACTCAGAAGAACGTAATGTGGAACGTTTCCCGCCGAATTATTTTTATGCATTCGGTACTAACTTCTTTGTGCAAGTTGGACTGAAGTTTTAAAAACAGACAATGGACGATGGACAATAGACCATGGTTCTAGAACAAAAACTATAAAAATCTAATTACTACTTTCTAATTCCTAGTATACTCCTACGAAAATGAACAAACAGAAAAGTATCCTGAGCATATTGATGTTTGCCCTAGCATTTACCATGGGCAGTTGTGTTAAAGACGAATTTGACCAACCCGACAACAATGGCTGCAACGACGAGGCCCTTACTGCTAACATCACTATTGCCGACCTGAAGGCACGCTATGCTGGTGGCAACCTAAAAATTGAAGATACCTTGATAATTGAGGGTGTGGTAATATCTAGCGACCAAGAAGGGAACTTCTACAAAGAGCTGGTGATACAAGATGCTACTGCCGGTATCCTCCTATTGGTTGACCAAACCAACATGTATACCGACTTCCCAATTGGCAGGAAGGTATATGTAAAGATGACCAACCTGTACCTAAGCAACTACGGTGGCTTGATACAAGTAGGCGCATCAGTAAACCCTGATGATAACAGTTTGGAGCGCATACCACAATCATTGGTAAGCGACTTTATTAAAAAAGGTGCCTGCAACCAAGAGCTAGTACCTTTGGAAATTACCTCGAGCCAACTCGACCCTGATGTGCACCAAAGCCGTTTGATTAAATTAACCAGCGTGCGTATGGCTGGTAACGATGCTGGCGTAAGCTGGGCCACAGTAGGTGGCAGCTCTGCACGCAACCGTAGCATCATTGATTGCGATAACGGTGTTATTATTGCCCGCACCAGCGATTTTGCCAAGTTTGTGGGTACTAACACTCCAACCGAAAGCTTCAATATTGTTGGCGTATATAGCGTATTTAATGACGACAGCCAGTTGAAATTCCGTGGCTTAAACGATATTGAGATTACTGCTGCTGGTTGCCCATGTATTGAAACCGTTGGCCCTGTAAACGGCACTACCCGTTTCCATTTGGATAAAGTGCGCATCTTCAATATCTCTCAAGCCTTGCTTGATGAGGACTTCAATGGCTCATCTGGCAATATCAACTTACCCGGCTGGAAAAACATAACCCAAGTGGGCAGCCTTACCTGGGTAAGCGAAACCCGCAACGGCGAAACTTATGCAAAAATATCAGCCTACCAAACCGGCCAACAAGAAGTAACAACGTGGCTTATTGCACCACAAGTAACCATTACCGGCGATGAAATTTTAACCTTTACTACCCAAGATGCATTTGATGACGGCGCCCGTATAGAGGTACTGATTAGCACCGACTACGATGGTGGCAACAACCCAGAGAACTTCACCTGGACGAAAGTATGCCCTGCTATTGCTGGTGGCGATAGCGGTGGCTTTGGTGCGAGCTTTGTGTCTTCTGGTAACGTTGAGCTTGCCAACTTTGTAGGTACCACCTACGTAGCTTGGCGCTACAAAGCTGGCGATAATTAATATTTGGTTATTGAATAAAAAGAAATCGCCCCGCTAAACTCAGCGGGGCGATTTCTTTTTATGATTTTGTAATTGAGCAAAACTCAAGTGGTCTCTTGTCCGTGGTTTGTTGTCTTTTGAACCAAACCATGGTCCATCGTCCATCGTCTATTGACCAAATAACTAACCATTAACTTTCTTATGATCTTCTAGGAACTTCTGCAAACCACTATCAGTAAGCGGGTGAAAGAACAGTCCCTCAATAGCTGACAAGGGGCAAGTAACCACATCAGCGCCCATTTCGGCACACTTAATAATGTGCAAAGGATTGCGGATGGATGCCGCCAATACTTCCGTCTCAAAGCCCTGTACGCCATAGATGTGCACTATTTGGGTGATGAGGTCCATACCATCCCAGCCGATATCATCAATACGGCCGATAAATGGGGATACATAAGTAGCACCAGCCTTAGCAGCCAAGATAGCCTGCCCCGCAGAAAACACTAACGTACAATTGGTGCGGATGCCAGCATCGGTAAAGTAGCGGATGGCTTTTACGCCATCTTTCGTCATTGGTACCTTTACCACAATGTTCTCATGTATAGTGGCCAATATCTCACCTTCCCGAACCATACCCTCATAATCGGTAGCAATTACCTCAGCACTTACGTCGCCGCTGCCCACTATATCGCAAATAGCTTTGTAGTGCTTCAGTATTTTGTCTTGGCCTTTAATGCCTTCTTTAGCCATTAGTGATGGGTTGGTGGTTACACCATCCAATATGCCCATGGCCGCAGCTTCCTGTATCTGCTGTAGGTTCGCCGTATCTAAGAAAAATTTCATCTCGTTTGGGGGGATTTTTAAGTTGCCGCTAAGTTACATAAAAACCCACGCTGAATAAATGGATTTGGAATTGATGCGCAACAATCGTAAAATTGCGGAAACAAACTAACCATTGTTATGGCTTTCAAAAACTGTGTACTTACGGCGCTTTTTATTACTTGTACATTTATGGCTTGCCAAAGAAACTCTAGCAATCAACCTTCAACGGCAACTACTAATAGCCAAAACAATAGCGCCGCTGTGCCAAGCATAGATACTACTGCAACCAACACCACTATTGCCCGAGATACTACCCCCATTGACCCCACCAAAATGTATGAGGTAACCCAACCTTCTTACAAGGAACAATTCAGTATGAATGTTGTATTGAATAGCGACGGCACCCTAGGATACGAAATAAGGCAAGATGGTAAGTTGGTAATGCTGCAAACCACTATCCCAGGCAAAAAAGGCGCATCTGGATTTAAGGAAAAGCGCCATGCAGTCGAAGTAGGTCAACTGGTGATACAAAAAATGCTCGAAGGCATTAACCCGCCAGACATTTCTAATAAAGAATTGCAAACAATTATGAGTAAGTAACCTATTAGAACGGATAACCAATTGCCAAGTTAAAAGTAAGGTTGTCTCGCCTCCACTGCTGGTCTGATAGATTAAATTGGCGTATAACCCAATTGTTTTTGTTTGGCGAGCCGGGGTCGTGAAGCGGTATGCCAATATCAAACCTCAACACGAAGTAGGAAAAATCAAACCTGAAGCCCACACCAGTGCCCAAGGCCAGCTCCTTGTAAAATCGATTTACCTCAAAGTTGGCACCCGGGCGCAAGGTGTCTGCCTTCAACGTCCATATATTACCAGCATCTAAAAATACTGCCCCTTTTATAAATTTATAGATGTCGAAACGCAGCTCTAGGTTGGCCTCTATCTTGATGTCGCCTGTTTGGTCGAAGAAGATATTGGGGTTATCAATCTCTACATCAGAGCCCTCCAACACAAATGAGCCCGGGCCTAGCGACCGCACCCGCCAAGCACGCAACCCAGTACTACCGCCTGAGAAAAACTGCTTGATGTAAGGCAATGCAGCCGAATTGCCAAAAGGTACGCCCAGCCCCCCAAATAGACGCGATACTATGCGCGCCTTGCGGCCAATGTTAAGGTAATTACGCATGTCGCCATCTACCAATACGTATTGGGCATATGGTATATTGAATAGCTTATAAGGGCGTGGATTATCTTTATTGATATTGGCTAAGCCATATATGCCGTGCATAAAGTTGCCAGCCGTTTCGGCATTACCAGTAAAAAACCATTGCGAAATTTTATACTTGTCGAATTTCCCTGTCCAATTAAAAGTGTAATCCATACCCACAATCAACTGCTCCGAAAAACTGGTACGTAGGGTTTGACTGCGGTCCAATATCTCCCTAAACTCAGCACTCTGAGACAAGGTTCGCACCAGGCTAATGGATATAGGGTCATAACGGTGCCGAATCTGTTCGCCCTGCCGCCAGTTGTAGCCGTAGCTAACGCTGGTAGAGAAGATGGTATAGTAATTAATACGCCGCAGGAAACTGCTCCGTAGGGAGATGATAGTTTTCGGCCGGGTGCTTTTATCCAACTTTACTAACTGAAACGGCACCATAAACTTGTTGAAGTATAAGTTAGCATTAGCCCTTATATCAACGGTATTAAAGAACTCCTTGCCCCTATCAAAGTTGGTCTCGAAACCTGTGGTTACATTTATCTCAAAAAGCTCAGCACCTTTAAAAATATTCTTATTTCGATAGGTAAATGTGCCCGATATACCCAGCAAAAACGTGGTATTGTTATTGGCGCTGGCCTCTACGCCCCACTCTTGTCTTTTTGATGGGGTAAGCGTTATGATGCAATCCAAGTACTTTTTATTTACATCCCCAGTCTCCACCGGCACAAACTTGATATTGATAAAGCGAAATACTCCCAACTCCGCTAGGTGGTTGAGGGTAAGGTTATAATCTAAGCGGCTATACTTTTGGCCTTGCGCAAAGTGTATAGCCCCAATGAGAATGTTGGTTCGGTACTTCAGCTCTTCATAGATAAAGTGGTACTCCCCCACTGCAAACGTATCCAGTTCTACGGTGTTTTTAAACTGCTCAATAGAGTAATCGGTATGTACAAATACATTGTTGATGTAGTATAGCTCGTGCTCGGTAGAATCTGAAGGCGGGTTGATTTTGATCGAGATATTTACGTGCTTCTTGCTATTGCTGCTATCCATGTCAAAGGTCACATACTCCCTGTTGAAGTAGAAATAGCCTTTATCCTGCAAGTCTTCGGCAATGCGGTCGCGTTCGTCCTTTAGCATGCTTACTTTAAAAGGTTCGCAGGGCACCAGCACGGTCTCATCTTTGCGTGCTTGTACAATGGACGTAACTGAATCAGCGGCAGGCGGAAATTTGATATTGTTAACCCTAAACACATCGCCCAAGTCAACCAAATAAACTACCGTGGCTTTTTTCTTCTTAATGGCGGTTTTATAATCTACATCGGCATAAAAGTAACCGTTATTTACTAGGTAGTTTTGCATCAGCAGGGCCGACTTTGCAGCATAGGTAGAGTCGTAAAGTACGGGAGCCTCCCCTATTTTTTCCTTCATCCAAAACCTAAATTTGGTTTGTTTATGCCGGTTGGCAACGTTGTAAAACCATAGCCGTGCTTGTGCAATGCCCAAAAACTTGGTATTGGGTTGCATTTGGCTTATTTCCTTAAGTTCGGCAGAGAGGGCTTTGGGTTTTGATTCGGGTACTTCCTCGGTATATACTACCTTATTACCCTTAAAGAGTACCTCCCCCTCCCTCAAGAAACGGGTATTAGCGCAACCCGATAGCAACGCTATGCTTGCACAAACCAAAAAGATGTGGGATATTGTCCGCAAAACGGCCATAAATGCTGTCCAAGGCACAAATTAAGTATATTCAATCACTCCAACGAAATAAATACCGCCACCAATACCAACAATATTTGGCGGAGGGGGCAAAAATAGTACCCGAACTTATAATAGCAGGTGCTAAGATAACGCAACTTTTCGCGTTGCCCGAATGGATAGAGGCCAACAGCGCATTGCTTAAGCAACATGCCTTAGCCGCCGAGCCCATCACCGCAGATGAGCTGCAACAGGCTTCAGCACTATCCTCGCCCAACCAAGTAATCGCCTTAGTTGATATACCCCCTATTGATACCGTCCCAACTCCAACTGGCCTCAGCATAGCATTGGATGCTGTACGCGACCCCGGCAACCTAGGCACCATAGTGCGCACGGCCGACTGGTTCGGTATTAAACGGGTTTATTGCTCCACTGATTGTGTGGACATCTACAACCCTAAAACCGTGCAAAGTACTATGGGCTCCATTGTGCGGGTGGAAGTGATTTATACCGACCTTGAAGTACTGTTCAAAGAGCACAAGCAGATACCCGTTTTCGCTGCTGATATGAATGGGGCAAGTCTTTACAGCACGCACCTACCTAGCGAGGGCATCCTTTTGATAGGAAGTGAGAGCCACGGCATCTCCCCTTCTTTGGCGCCCTATACTTTGCCCATCACCATCCCCCGCTTCGGTGGTGCCGAATCGTTGAACGCGGCCATGGCAGCGGGGATTATTTTGGGGTGGTGGAAGGGGCATTGATAGACACAAGATTATTAGACGCAAGACACAAGACCTGCTTCAAAAGAGCAGGTTGGCACCAAAAGTCATTTACTGAAACCCTAATTTGTCTTGTGTCTTATGTCTTGTGTCTTGCGTCTAGGAAAAAACCTACCTTTGCCCCTATGAAACCTAGAGTACGTTTTGCGCCCAGCCCTACGGGTCCGCTGCATATTGGTGGGGTGCGTACCGCCTTGTACAACTTCCTTTTGGCCCGTCAATTGGGCGGCACCTTTATCCTACGTATTGAAGATACCGACCAAGAACGCTTTGTGCCAGGTGCCGAAGATTATATCATCGAAACATTGGCTTGGTGTGGCTTGCAAGTAGATGAAGGCCCACATGTTGGTGGCCCACATGCGCCATACCGCCAAAGCGAGCGCAAACCGATGTACCGCCAATATGCGGAGCAGTTGTTGGCAAGCGGCAACGCTTACTATGCCTTCGATACTGCCGATGCCTTGAACACCCTGCGAGAGAACACGCAAGGCGGTGCCAGCACTTTTAAATACGATGCCACTACCCGCATGCAATTGAGCAACTCGCTTACGCTATCGGCTGATGAGGTGAAAGAACGACTAAACCGTGGCGATGAGTATGTAATACGCCTGAAAGTGCCTGCTAATGAAGAAGTGGTATTTGAAGATGTAATACGCGGTGGGGTTAGTTTTCAAAGCAGTTTATTGGATGATAAGGTGCTGCTAAAGTCTGACGGCATGCCTACCTACCACATGGCAAACGTGGTAGACGACCACTTAATGGAGATAACCCACGTCATCCGCGGCGAAGAGTGGCTGCCATCAGCACCTACGCACGTGCTGCTATACCGTGCTTTCGGCTGGGAGGCTACCATGCCGAAGTTCGCCCACTTACCGCTTATCCTAAAGCCTGATGGCAATGGCAAACTGAGCAAGCGTGATGGCGACCGCCTGGGTTTCCCGGTATTCTCTTTAGATTGGACAAACCCTGAGACGGGCGAAGTAAGCAAAGGTTTCCGTGAGCGCGGCTTTTTGCCAGAGCCGTTCTTGAACATGCTGGCCTTCTTAGGCTGGAACCCAGGTACCGAACAAGAGATATTTACTACTGAAGAATTGATTGCCGCATTTAGCTTGGAGCGCATTAATAAAGCTGGTGCAAAGTTCGACTTTGAGAAGGCCAAGTGGTTCAACCAACAATACATCAAAACCATACCACCCGCCGAGCTTGCCAACCTAGTAAAACCACAGTTGGATGATAAGGGCATAACTGTTAGCAACGAGTTTTTGGAAGAAGCTAGCCGATTGCTAAGTGAGAGATTGACCTTCTTAAATGACTTCTGGGATCAGGGCCAAATCTTCTTCCAAGAGCCGGCACAGTATGATGTGGCCATGCTAAAGAAGAAATGGAAAGAAGGCAAGAAAGAGTTTTTCCCTGAACTGGTGGACCGCGTTGAGAAGCTGGCTGATTATACCGCAGGGGCTCTAGAAGTAGAAGTAAAGCTATTTATGGAGCAGCACGGCTTAGGTTTTGGTGATGTATTGCCAATCATCCGCATTATGCTTACCGGCACCATGCAAGGCCCAGCCGTGTTTGATACTGCCGTGCTTATCGGCCGCGACGAAACCTTGAAGCGTATGCACAAAGGCCTCGTGGAATTTGATGGGTTAGTTATTAGTTGATTGGTTATTTGTAAACTAGTTATTAGTTACTGGTTATTAGTTATTAGTAAAACAAATATGGACTTGGTACAGTAATTGCAAGGTTTGGAGTTAATCATAAGTTGGTTAACTTTATTAAGTTCATGAGCGTGATACTTTCTGAGTTGTCTGTTCACTAATAACCAATAACTAATCCACCAATAACCACCACCATGCCAAAGAAGAAACCGAAAGAAGGCAAACCGCAAGTTCATGAAGACTTGCAAGGGTTTGAGATGAGTATAAACGAGTTTGGCCAGATAATTACCAATACCCCAATCGAAAAGCTCAACCATTTCCTCAACAAAAACGTGGAAGACAAGAAGTTGAAAGACCGAGAGGACTTGGATGACATTAAAACAGGCAAGGGAGAATAATTTTTTGTAAAAAATTTCAATTTCCCCTATTTGGTTTGTTTTGAAAACTTATTTTTGCTGTATCTTAGAAACACAGAAACAAGTTGAGCACAGGCTCGTAATAAACGATTTTAACTAAACCTAAATAAACACGTCAACGCCATGCCAGGGAAAAAAAATGGAGGTTACGATCCTGATGAAGAAGAGGATGACGACCTCGAGATGGATGATTTCGATGATGATGATGATTTTGACGACGATGATGACGATCTAGATGCTGAGCCTAAGAAGCCAGCCCCTAAATCTGCCGGCGGCGCAAAACCAGGTCGTAAAGCTAAATCTGAGGAGGATGATGAGTTCGAGGAATTCAATCACCGCTTTGAGGATTTCGACAAATTCAGCGACGATGACGATGACGATTTCTAATCGTTAACGGGGTTTACTACACTATATAACACCCGCTATGGCAAAGCCATAGCGGGTGTTTTGTTTTATGTTAGACTAAGGACGACTGACCATAGACCACGGTTTTGAATCATCGTTGCAGGCGACCAAAACATCACTAATTGCATGTTGGTGGTCTGTTATAGGTTGTTCGTCTTCAAAACCATGGTCTATCGTCCATGGTCCATCGTCCAAAAACTACCTATTCATTTCCTTTGGGCTGAACTGCCACATGGAGTGCACTAGCCTTAAGGTAAGTAGGATGGTCATTACCTGACAGCCCACTGCAAAGAAGATATACTCTTTACGGAAGTACCAGTATGCATTGTCAATGGCTTTACTGAATTGGTGTGCCTTTTCAATGGTTAAAAACCTGGAGATGGTAGCACCATCCATATCCCATAAGTAGCCTTGTATTACCAGCATAAATAGAAAAAACGATATCCCCAGCGGTAAAATGAGGAAACCGCGCATCCACATATTGGTTAGGTAGGGTACCTTTTTAACAAAAATGAACAGCCTAAAATAAGTAACCGTTAAGAAAATGAACAGCGCATTGTGCACCAAATAATCATTATTGATGATGCCATAAACCGGTACTAGCACTATGGCGGTTATTATAGCGGCCATAACCAGCCAAAGCAATTCAAAAATCCAAGAAAGAGCAGTATGGGTCATAGTTTAGCGTCGTCTACAGTATTTAGCCAAGCTTCCACCTGCCTCATTACCTGTGGCATGCATTCAGGGTCGAAGGGCGAACGCAGGCCAGCCAACTCAACTAGTTGCAAGAATGGTTGGCTACCGCCTGCTTTACATAGGGTAACATAATCGGCCCACGCTTTGTTGCGGTCTTCCTGGCTGCGCAACCAATATTGTAGTGCGCATATCTGTGCCAAGGTATAATCGATATAATAGAACGGCGAATTAAAGATGTGCTGCTGTTTTTGCCAGAAGGCACCTTTCTCCAAAAACTGGATACCATCATGGTCGCGCACGGGCAGGTATTTCTTCTCAATCTCGCGCCAGATACGATTACGGTCGGCCGGAGCCATCTCTGGGTTCTCGTACATTACATGCTGAAACTCATCTACCGCAGCGCCATATGGCATAAAGTAAAGGGCCGCAGTTACGTGGCCATACTTGTATTTATCGGTATCCCCTTCAAAAAACAACTCCATCCAAGGCCAAGTAAAGAACTCCATGCTCATAGAGTGTATCTCGCAAGCCTCATAGGTAGGCCAACGATACTCTGGCACGGCAAACCCACGGCTCATATACACTTGGAAAGCATGGCCGGCCTCGTGCGTAAGCACGTCAATATCATCACTAGTTCCGTTGAAGTTGGAATAAATAAACGGTGCTTGCTGCTCCGATAGCATGGTGCAATAGCCGCCCGGTGCTTTGCCAGTTTTGGCCACCAAATCCATCAAGTTGTATTGCAACATAAAGTCGAAGAACTCCTTCGTTTCGGCAGAAAGCTCGCCGTACATAGTTTCGCCGTGCTTAACAATCCATGCAGGATCTCCTTTAGGCCTAGCATTACCGGTATTAAACTTGAAGCCTTCATCATAGATGCGCATCTTGTCCACACCAATGCGCTCTTTCTGTGCCTTGCGAAGTTTGCTAACCAGTGGCACCACATTTTTCAGTATCAATTCGCGGTAGCCCTTCACTGCTTTGGCATCATACTCGGTGCGGCAAAGGCGGGCATATGACAGCTCTACGTAATTTTTATAGCCCAACTTAGTGGCCATTTTATGGCGTATTTTCACCAAGTCGTCATATATGCGGTCAATCTGCTCGTGGTTGTCGCTTAAGTAGCCAAAGAATGCCTCGGTAGCGCGCTTGCGCTTGCTACGGTCTTTATCGGTCATAAATGGCTGCAATTGCGATAATGTGCGCTCCTCTCCTTCAAACTCCACCTTTGCCGCGCTCATTAGTTTGGTGTACTCGCTGGTAAGCTCGTTCTCCTTCTGCATATCCTCCAGCACTTCTGGGCTAAAGGTATTGAGCTGCAAGGTAGCCAAATCAAACAACTGCTTACCGGTGCGCGCCTCCAACTCCTCACGGAAAGGGCTAGCTACTAGCGCCCTGTAAAAGCGGTTGATGTAACCTTCTATTACGGGCATATTCTTATCAAAGAAGTCTTGCTCACCTTCATAATAAGCGTCGCGCGTGTCTACCGTATGACGGATAGATACTAAGGTTGAAGCAGTATCGAACGCACGGCGCAAACCATTAATTTGCTCCATAGCATCGAATTGCGCCCCCACGTTCACTGCATTCTCAAACTCAGCAAGCGCCTCGTTAAAGTCTTGCTCCACTTGCGCCATATCAGGCCTTTCATAAGCTATCTCCTCAAATCGCTTCATTGGCTGCGATGGTGCCGTTACGTTTGTCTGCATTTGGTTGATTTGTTGATCAGTTGATTTGTTAATCGGTTGATCAGTTCGTTATTTTGTTTACATCGTACTTTGTACTTTGTACATCGTACTTCATTATTACTTGTGTCTCTTCACATTATACACCCCTTTGCCATCCGCAATCGGCTTGCTGGGGTCTTCCTGCCAAGCGGTCATACGGGTTACAATAATGCGGTTGCCACTCCTTATTATCTCGCCTTCCACTATCAAGTCTAGCGGTTTGCCTGGTAAAAGGTAATCCACCCGCATGTCAATGGTGCTCAATTTATCCTCAAAGCTCGTGAGTGTGGTCATGCCCGCCGCTCCGCCAACAGTGTCCATAGCCGTGGCTATTACACCGCCATGTAGCGCTTGTGCCCGTGGGTCACCAATAAGCTCTTGCCTAAAAGGTACCCGTATTTTGGCATATCCCTCCCTAATTTCCTCTAACTTGAAACCCAACAAATGGTTGAAGGGAATCATGTTCTCCACTACATTTTTGTATAATTCTTCCGGGCCCACTTTGTCAAATATGAAATATGAAATCAAAAATGTGAAACGGACTATTCTATTCTCACCGTTCTACTTCTTCCTCCAAATTTAACCATAATTCCTGTGAGGATTTACACACTTTGGATTAGCACTATCATTTACCCGATAAAAGCCTGTACTAATGAAACCGTTATGAGTTTAACCACAAAGAACACAAGGTTTATTCACGAAGAACACCAAGGCCATATTAAACGTGTTATTTATTTAACCGTCTCGCCCTAGGCGAGATAAAGAAAAGAAACCAAAAGAACACAACGAAGATATCGCCATCCAATAACCAATCAACAAATAACCAATAACCAACCCAAAATACAAAAAGCCCGGCTGCTATGCTGCCGGGCTCATTGTTATAATATAGATGCGATTATTCTGCTTCAGCTTCTTCAGCAACAAGCTCTTCCTCGTCAGCTTCAACCTTAATCGTGCCGCGAAGTGCCCTTGGAATCTCAACCGAAGCGATAGGAACCGCTCCTGGGTTTTGAATTTCCACATTGGCTTGATTGATGTTCTTCACCTTGATGGATTTGCCCAACTTCAAGTTCTCCACGTTCACCTCGATTTTATCAACCAAGTTCTCAGGGGTAGCTTTCACCTTCACTTTACGCAACTTCTGCACCAATTTACCACCAGCTTTTACACCTGCAGCTTGGCCTACCAATATTACCGGTATGTCAGCAAAAATTTCTTTGTGTGGCACCAGCTCCAAAAAGTCGATGTGCAAAATTTTATCGGTCACCGGGTGGTACTGGATTTCTTTCACCAAAGCGATGTAAGATTTGCCGCCCACTTTAATCTCTACTTTAAAGAAATCGGGGCTATAAACGATAGGCGTGAATGAATTGTAAGGGGCAGAGAAAGCGATGGCTTCCGCGCCGCCGTACAAGTTGCATAGCACTTCACCGGCTTTTCTCAAATGGTTGGCAGCCTTTTTCCCGTTTTCAGTACGCAGGGTGGCTTCAAGAGCGATAGATTTCATTGTCTATTGGTTTAAAATACTTATAGTGCGCTTACAAAAAGCGAGGTTATTGACTTATGTTCATGCGTATTGCGGATGGCCGTGGCAAAGATGTTGGCTACACTTAGTACCTTAATCTTGTCGCTTTGGCGTTTCAATGGTATGGTATCGCACACGCCCAGTTCGGTAAGTGCAGAGGCTTCGATACGCTCATAGGCCTTGCCCGAAAGTACTGGGTGGGTAATGTAAGCCCTTACGCTATTTGCGCCTTGCTCCATAATGAGGTTAGCAGCATTGGCAAGGGTACCACCGGTATCCACCATGTCATCCACAATTATTACGTTCTTACCCCTTACATCGCCTATCACGGTCATGCTCTCAATCTCGTTGGCTCGCTTACGGTGCTTGTCGCAAATCACCAAGTCGGCCTCAAAGTGCTGAGCATAACCACGGGCACGCTTGGTGCTACCTACATCGGGTGATGCAAAGGCCAAGTTATCCAAACCGAGTTCTTCGATATAAGGGATAAAGATGGCCGAGCTACTTAAGTGATCCACCGGAATATCGAAGAATCCTTGTATCTGCCCTGCGTGTAGGTCCATAGTCATTACGCGATTGGCGCCCGCAGCTGTAATCAGGTTGGCCACCAATTTGGCACCAATGGCTACGCGGGGGCGGTCCTTACGGTCTTGGCGAGCAAGGCCATAGTAGGGTATAACCGCGGTAATGTAGTCGGCCGAAGCCCTTTTGGCTGCATCAATAATCATGAGCAGTTCCATCAGGTTGTCAGAAGACGGGAACGTTGATTGAATAATGAAAAAGAACGAGCCCCTTACCGACTCAGAGATGATGGGTTGAAACTCACCATCGCTAAAGCGCTCTATGGCCAGACTTCCAAGCGGTTGTCCATACGATTCCGCCACACGTTCTGCCAGGTATCTGGAAGCACTGCCGGAGAATATCTTAACCTCTTGGTTGTTCATAGGGAGTATCTATCAGCAAAGGGAGCACAAAGATAGCGAACCTAATGTGAAATATCAAATAAGAAATGGGAAATGTTGTTTGATGGTTCATGGTCGATGGTCCACAGTCCACGGTTGCTTCAATTGAACGATGAATGAGATCTGTTGGATCTGATTTATGATTGCCTCAGCCTTTAGTTTTGTCGTCCACAAAGTAAGTTTTTATGCGGTTTGTGGAGTAATTAAGAGGGGCTTCCGCTCCATTCCCAACTGAGTCATGTCGTCCTCGAATGGAGCATTGACGGGGTTTCATAACGATTCCTAGTAACCAATAGTGAGTAATTCCAATTCAATTTTACGTATTACTTATTCTCAAAACCCCACATTGTCATCCTTAGGCGGCATAATGTACAACCATCCGTCGTTAACATCGTCAGTAGGATCGAAACTCTTTACCCAATCAATAAACAGCGGCTTAAAGTTATCTACTTCATCTCGCAGCAACTGTATATATTGCCCATCAGTAAGGTTATCAATACGCAGCATGTTGGTTTGGGTCTTCAGTTCGCAGGCGGCCAGCTTTATTAGCACGGCGTTTTCCATGCGTAGGCTATAGAGGTCGCCACCCTCTGCACCCACTATTTTCGAGGTCATAGTAAGCGCATTGCTCATCATAAACTCCCTCATGTTAAAGATGTCGTCCTCCTCGTCTATGGCATCGGTTATGGCTTTGGTGATCTCCAATATCTCGTTTGCCTTTTTGAAAACGGGAAGCTCTTTGTAGTTCTTTTTCATCGGGGTTGTTGTTACTACAAATATCAGGATAAAATGTGGAGTTGAGGGGAAGAGTTAAGGATTAAGGATTACGAGTTCCTTGGGCCGGTGCTATGCTATCTTACAACGCCAACATCCTCACTTATCGATGTTATTGTCCTTTTCTTTGTGTACTTCATGGTTAGCTTTGTTGTAGCACAGCCAGATGATGTAGGAATGCTATCTATTTTCCCTTTTTTTGTCCTACAATTCAGTTAATCAACATCAGATAAATACCTATGTCGATCAAAAACATTATTACGTTTTCTTTGCTTTTGCTAATGCTTGCGGCGGCATGGGTCATACAGGGGTGCCTACCTGTAAAGGCATTGTTTTTAACCGGACCTGGGCCAAAAGACAGTAAACGCTTTGACCACCAACCCGTGCAAACCGGTACTGATACCTTTAGCTTTCACCAAACAAACATCGACTACGGCCAACTGATAAAAGTAGACGACTGGACGAGCGATGTACCAGTCTTTAGCCCAGTAGAAGCCATTGTTGCCCAACACAATGTTTCCGCCTTCCTTATTATCCATAATGATACCCTGCTGGTAGAATACTATCACCCGAAAAGAATGGCCGAGCAATACCACACCTCTTATTCGATGGCCAAATCCTTTACCTCAGCGCTGCTGGGCATCGCCATACAAGAAGGCCACATTGCCCATATCGACGAGCTGGCGAGCAAGTACTTGCCAGAGCTGAGTTATCACCCACACTTTGCCCAGCTCACCATCCGCCACTTGCTAAACCATACATCGGGTATTAAATACTCATTGGCTATGGATGGGGTTATCTACTATGGCAAAAATCTTAAAAAAGCACTTAAGCGTATCGACTTTGAAGTACCACCAGGCAGCCAGCAGAAGTATTTAAACATCAATACCCAATTGGTGGGCTTGATCATTGAAAAAGCAACCAAAACACCCATCGCCCAATACCTAGAAACCAAAATATGGAAACGCTTGGGCATGGAGGCCGATGCCACTTGGAACACAGATGCCAAAGGGCAGGTAAAAACGTATTGCTGCCTAAACGCCAAAGCTAAAGACTACGCCCGATTCGGGCGGCTATACCTACACCGAGGCAACTGGCAAGGGCAGCAAATAATAAACGAGGAGTGGATAGCCCAAAGCATAAGCAGGGACACCACACAGGGCAGCAGCTTTGGCTACAACAATAGTTGGCATATTGGCCTAAAAAACTATAGCGATTTTATGGCCATCGGGTTATACAAGCAACACATATACATAAACCCGGAAAAGAATCTAATTATAGTACTGCTGGCGCATAAAGAAGATAGGCTAAAAGCCGAACGCGCCAATTGGTGGCACTTTTTCAGGCAAATATCCGACCAGTTTTAAATGGCATGCTTACTTATGCCCAACTTTTTAGTACGCCATCTGTTGAACAATTATTAAATGCGCTGGAAGATTTATTGAGCAACTCCACAAACTGTTTGAACATAGATGCGTTTATGCAGCGCTTAGCATCACCAGTAAATGTTAACCATGGCAGCCATGAAAATAGTTTTTGCAGCCAATATTATAGTAGCTGGCTGGATAGGGATAAGTGCTTTATTTTACCCTAAATATGCTACAGCTACCATTTTCCAGAGCGCCTACCAGTACACCGATGTGGTGAGGCTAGTGGGTTGTTTGTGGTTGAGCATCGCCATTCTATCGCTGCTGGGCTTATGGAAACCAATGGTATTTTCTCCTGTATTGCTATTACAGCTTATATACAAAGGCAGTTGGCTGGCATTTGTTGCACTACCAGCCATACTTCACCATCAACCATATCCCAAAGCAATGGCTTGCTTTTTTGTAGTGTGGGTGCTGGTGTTGCCATTAGTAATCCCTTGGCAGGCCTGGATGAAATAGTGCAACGCCCCAATACCAATTGCTACTTCACCAGAATCACCTTCTTGTTAATCGCTTCGCCAGCAACTTGCACCTTTAGGTAGTACACGCCTTCGGCATACGCACCTAGATCTAACGTTGTGGGTAGAGCCGCTCCTACCCTACCCGTTTGTAGGATTTCGCCCAAGCTATTGTGCAGGGTATAGATGGCATCATTCACTCCATTTACTTCAAGGGTAAATTTCCCGTTAGTTGGGTTAGGGTAATACTTAAGCCTCCAAGTATTAGCGACATTACCAATACCCACACCCGTAACATTTAGCGTGTCGCTTATGGCAGCGCAGTTGAAGCTATTGGTAACTACCACAAAGTATTCGCCATTAGCGGTAGCAGTGTAGGTTACATTGGTAGCATCGTTAATGTTATCATTACCCAAAAACCATTGAATACTGGTTATATTGTTGCTATCAATGCTCAGCACCGCGCCATTTTGGGTGATGGTAGGTTCGGCCGGTGCTGGGTTAAGCGCCAATACAGTAGAAATAATGCTATCGCATCCGCCAGTAGTGGCAACAGTATCAAAGTAAGTACCGGCCAACGTTTGGTTTGCACCGCCCACAAAAAGGCTCTGCCCAGCACAGATGGTAGCATTAGTGGTTGATGTAGCAGCCGGCAATACGGTAAGCGTAAGGGTGCGGATGCTGTCGCAACCATCGGCAGCGATAAACCCATCGGTAAAGGTGCCACTGGTGGAATAGCCTTCAAAGATTTGCCCTGCGCAAATGGTTTGGCTTACGGCTGAGGTTATCTGCGGTAGTATGGTCAAGTTGATGGTACGGGTGCTGTCGCAACCATTGGCATCGGTAAGCACATCGGTATATACGCCACCTACGCTGTAGCCCGCATAGCTATCGCCAAAGCAAATGGTTTCGCTTATGGATGTTACGTTTTGTGGCCTTATGGTAAGGTTCAAAATGCGGGTACTATCGCAACCGTTGGCGGCGGTATATACATCGGTATAGGTGCCACCTGTACTATACCCTTGGTAGATATCGCCATAGCAAATGGTTTGGTTTACGGCACTGGTAGCCGGCACCAGCAAGGTTAAGATAAGCGTGCGGGTACTGTCACAACCCCCTGATGAGGTGTAAGTATCAGTATAAGTTCCCGCAGCGGTATAGCCTTGGTAGTTATCGCCGGGGCAAATGCTGGCATTAACCGTCTCCAATATCTCGGTAAGTACGTTCAAATTCAACACCCTTACGCTATCGCAACCGCTTACGGTAAAGGTATCCAAGTAGGTGCCGCTAGCGGTATAGCCAAAGTATGAGTTGCCGTCGCAAATTGCCAAATCGAGCGTATCCACTATGCTGGCCTGCACAGTAAGGTTTAGGGTGCGGGTACTGTCGCAGCCGTTCACGTCGGTGTAAGTATCGGTGTAGGTGCCACTAGTGGTATAGCCCGCATAGCTGCTACCAGGGCATATGCTGGCGTTAATGTTGGTGACATTCGCCGAGCGAACGGTCAAGTTCAGCGTACGAGTACTGTCGCAGCCATTGGCACCCGTATAGGTATTGGTATAAGTGCCGCTGGTAGTATAGCCTTGGTAGCTAGCACCAGGGCAGATGGAAATGTTTACCGTAGTGGTATTGTTGGGCCTTACCGTAAGATTAAGGGTGCGCACACTGTCGCAGCCATTGGCCGCGGTATAAGTGTTGGTATAGGTACCGCTAGTTGAATAGCCTTGAAAACTCTGCCCAAAGCAGATGGTTTGGTTAACAGTTGTAGTTGGCGAAGGTAATATGGTAAC
Organism: Sphingobacteriales bacterium; assembly: GCA_027483645.1. GTDB lineage: Bacteria > Bacteroidota > Bacteroidia > Chitinophagales > CAIOSU01 > CAIOSU01. The sequence continues at coordinate 205,919 of JAIXUD010000010.1, read as the reverse complement.
CGCCAAGTTGGCCGTATCGCAATACTGGCCAGTACTGTTGCACTCAATCAAGCGAAGGTTGTAAGGGCCACTGGCGTTCCAGTTTACGGTTACAGCCGCAGTGCCAGCGCCTGTGGCTACGCTGCCTCCAGTCGCCAACCAGGTATAAGTATTGCCCGAGCGCGAAGTACCGCTATAGGCCACGCCGGTGCGCTGGTTGCTGCACCGCTGTGTAGGGCCAGTAATGGTGGTATTGAAGGCATTGGTAACTACCACGTTGGTGCAATATTGGTTGCTGCCAGCGGCGTTGGTAGCGGTAAGGCACACGTTGTAAGTGCCATTGGCCGCATAGGTATGGCTGGGGTTGGCAGCTGTGCTGGTGCCGCCGTCGCCAAAGGTCCAAGCGTAGCTGGTGGGGTTGTTGGTGCTGGTATTGGTAAACTGCACAAAGCCACCGTAAGGGTTAGCCCAAGTAAAATTGGCCACGGGGGCTACCAGCGGCGGCGTAAGGCTATAAGTAATGCGGGTAATGGCACCTGTGGTTTTACTTACATTGGCCGTAAGTACAGCGCCTTTGGTTTCTTTGGCTAGCCAAGTGTAGGTATATAAGGTATCGCGGGTATCGCTTACCACGCTGTAAGGTAAAAAGCTTAACAGCCTGGTCTCCACTATGGTGCGGTTGGTTTCCACACGTTTTTCCCTGATGGTATTGTAGGTTCCAATGGGGGTAGTAATGGTGCCCCAAGCATCTATGGTATCGGTAAAGCTAGCCGTAAATGTTACCCTAATGCTATTTACACTGGGTTGGCCAACAGTGCTGCCAGCAACGGTTTTTACAAAACCATAATTGCTGCTGAAATTGGTATTGTAAGTTACCGGAAACCTAAACACATCGAGCCTAGGGCTAAAGGTAACGTCCACCGGGGTGCCTGTGTTCAGCAAATCGCCTGCAAGGCCCAAGCACTCCAATTTAGCGGTGCTATTCTGAAAAAAGCCGTAGTTGCCCTTAACCTCTATAGCATCAGTAGCAGATGGAAAAGTGCTAGCATAGCTTGTGGTAGATGGTACGCGGTGGTTCACCGTATCGGTAACGTGCCTAAGCGCAGCTGCAAAATTCCACGTGCGGCTGGCACCGTTTTGGCCCAAAGTAAAACCTATAGGCACGGTATCAATGCCTTGGTAAGAGGTGGATGGCACTGCCGGCATATCGGCTGTAGATAGGGTGATTTGTGCAAAGAGAGGTAAAGAAATCGCTACAAAAAGCAGCAAGGCAGTAAGTTGTTTCATCAGGAGGTAGTTCAGGGCAGTTCCGAATATACAAAACCTTATTTTTCAGTGCAAACAACACCTAAAAGCTATACCATATCTGTTTTCAACAAGGCTACACCCATACCTAACAAACATAAGGGAGGGCTCACTTACGCAAGCCCTCCCTTATCTCAGAAATTCCAATATTTATTTAGCCAACAGCAGCTTGCGAGTAGCTATTTCATCTCCAATCTGCACTTTTAGGTAATACACCCCATCGGCATACATACTCAGGTTGATTATTTCGGTGGCATTGCCTTTTGCTTCACCGGCTTGTAGTAATTGGCCCAAACTGTTGTAAACGGTCCAGTTGCTTTGCGGCGCACCAGCCAAGGTAAGGTACAATACTCCATCAGTGGGGTTAGGGTAATACTCCAAGTTCCAAGTTGGTTTTACATCGCCAATACCTACGCCTGTAACCTGCAACGCCGTTGCCTCCACTTTACAATTGGCGGCGTTGCCTACCACCACCGTATAGGTGCCATTGGTAAGCACCGCAATACTGCTGCCCGTAGCACCTATCAATATGCTGCCATCTTGGTACCATTGGTAGCTGCTATAAGTTGCCGGAACGCTCAATATGTTGTTGGCCCTGCTGATTACTGGCAAGGTTGGCAACGCATCCACGCTTAGGTTGAGTACCAATACGCTATCGCAACCACCAGCGGTAGTAATAGTATCTCTATAAGTACCTGCTAGCGTTTGCCCTTGGAAGGTATCGCCTTCGCAAATGGTTTGGCTTACGATTCTCTCAATAGCGGCACTGACTGTTAGGTTGAGCGTGCGAATACTGTCGCAACCGTATTGGTCGGTCAAGGTGTCTACATAAACTCCGCTTGTGGTAAAGCCTTCGAAGCTTTGGCCAGAGCAGATGGTTTGGTTTACCAAGCTGCTATTCTGCGAGCGTATTACCAATGTGAGTACACGAATACTGTCGCAACCCGTGCCCACGGCAAAGGTATCTCGATAAATCCCTGCTGCCGAGTAGCCTTGGTAGCTACCGCCAAAACAAATAGTGGTATCTACATTAGTCGTGCTTTGGCTTGCCACGGTAAGCGTGAGCGTACGGGTGCTATCGCAACCATATTGGTCAGTATAAACATCGATAAACGTACCAGCGGAGGTATAGCCTGCAAAGCTACCACCAGGGCAGATGCTCGCCGATACTGCACGGGTGTTTGCAGGGCGAACGGTCAAGTTCAGCACCCTGATGCTATCGCAACCACCTGATAGGCTAAATGTATCGCGGTAAGTACCAGAAGCAGTATAGCCTTGATAGCTGCCGCCAAAGCAAACCGTTTGGGTAATGGTGTTGGTTATAAGCGACTGCACCGTAAGGTTTAAAGTGCGAATACTATCGCAACCGTTGGCACCTGTATAAGTATCGGTATAGGTACCTGCCATAGTATAACCCGCATAACTGCTACCGGGGCAAATGCTGACATTAACCGTGGTGGCGTTCACTGGGCGAACGTTTAAGGTTACTGTACGGGTGCTATCACAACCGTTGGCACCGGTGTAGGTATCGGTATAAGTACCTGCGGTGGTATAGCCAGCATAACTACCGCCTGAGCAGATGCTGACTGCAATTGTACTGGTATTGTTGGGGCGAACCGTGAGGTTCAGTATGCGAATACTATCACAACCACCGCCTACAGTAAAGGTATCCCTATACACGCCCGTAGTACTGTAGCCTTGAAAACTTCCACCAAAACAAATGGTTTGATTAATTGTGCTAGTAGCCGCATTGCTAACCGTAAGGTTAAGCGTTCGAGTACTATCGCAGCCAAACTGGTTGGTATACACATTAATATAAGTACCCGCGGTAGTGTAGCCCTCATAACTGCCCCCTGGGCAAATACTGGCGTTAACTGTAGCGGTGCTTTGTGTGCGAACTGTCAAGTTCAACACACGGATGCTGTCGCAACCACCGGCAATGGTAAAAGTATCCCTATAAGTGCCGTTGGCGCTATAGCCTAAGAAACTCGCACCAAAACAAATAGTTTGGTTAACGGTGGTGCTCGGCGCAGCGGTTACGGTGAGTACCAAGGTGCGGGTACTGTCGCAGCCATTGCTAGCCGTGTAGGTGTTTACATAAGTACCACTGGTAGTATACCCCAAGAAACTCTGCCCTTGGCAGATGGTTTGGTTTAACGTAGTGGTAATGCCGCTTACTACCGTCAATACCAGCGTGCGAACGCTATCACAGCCATTGGCAGCGGTATAGGTGTTGGTAAATGTGCCGCTGGTGGTGTAGCCTAAGTAGCTCTGCCCTTGGCAAATGGTTTGGGTGATGCTGCTTTGGGCCGTTGGCAATATGGTTACGGTAATGTTTGCCGTATCGCATACGGTAGCACCATTGTTGCACTCAATCAGTTGCAAGGTGTATGGGCCGGTAGCGTTCCAATCAACAGTAATGTTGGCCGTGCCAGTACCGTTAGTAATGTTGCCACCGTTAATGGTCCACGCATAAGTGTTGCCACTGCTCACTGGCGAGCTGAACAGTACACCGGTGCGCTGGTTGCTACACAGGCTTATTGGGCCATTTATTTGGCTGGTAAAGCTGCCAATAGTGGTATCAATGTTTACCACTACGCCAAAAGATGGGCCCCAGCTATTATCGCCACCACGGGCACGCATATAGAGCGTGTGCGGGCCTGCAATAATCGGCGAAGGGATGTTGCCCCCTCGCAAAGCTTCAATTACGCCATTGAACGTGCCGTCAAACGATAGCATGGCTGTGGCGTTGCCTTGGCCAGGGTCGGTATCCAAGTAGTATTCGCCAGCCGTAACCCTGATGGGGCGTATGGCCAATAAGGCAGCACCCTGCACATCAACCACCACGCTAAAAACCGTACCCCAAGTATTATCGCCACCGCGCACCCTTACGTTTAGGGTATGTGCACCTACCGCTGGGAAAGTTGCCGAACTAGCTGTAATGCTTTCAATAGCTTGGTTAAAGTTACCGTCCAATGCTAGCATTACGGTACCGTTGCCTTGGCCTGGGTCGGCATCCCAAAAGTATTCAGCCGAGGTTACGGAAATTGGGCGGATGGACGAAATGGCCGATGCCTGAACATCAACCACTACGCTAAATACGGTGCCCCAAGTATTATCTCCACCGCGCACCCTTACATTCAGGGTATGTGCGCCCACGCTTGGGAATGTAGTAGTACTAGCGGTTGCTGCCTCAATGGCTTGGTTGAAGTTGCCATCAAAAGCTATCAATACCGTACCGTTGCCTTGGCCGGGGTCGGTATCCCAAAAATATTCGCCGGCGGTTACGGAAATAGGGCGGATGGACGAAATAGCCGATGCCTGAACATCAACCACTACACTAAATACGGTGCCCCAAGTGTTATCGCCGCCCCGCACCCTTACGTTAAGGGTATGTGCGCCTACGCTTGGGAACGTGGTAGTACTGGCTGTTGCTGCCTCTATGGCTTGGTTGAAGTTGCCATCAAAAGCTATCAATACCGTACCGTTACCTTGGCCGGGGTCGGCATCCCAAAAGTATTCTCCAGCGGTTACGCTTATCGGGCGGATGGATGCAATGGCCGATGCCTGAACATCAACCACCGTACTAAAAACGGTGCCCCAGGCATTATTACGGCCCCTTACACGTATGCTTAGCAAATGCGGGCCAGCGGCTGGCAGGCTAGTAGTATTAAGCAATACCTCCTCAATAGACTGGTTAAAGCTACCATCCACCGCCGTTAGGGGGGTGCCATTGCCTACCCCAGGGTCAGTATCCCAGAAGTACTCACCGCTCTGCACTTGGTTCTGCGCCATTGCGGCCACATCACCCAGCGCCAGCAGGGCACCCAGCAATATGAGTTTTATAAATAACTTCATTCCTCTTGATTTAACAGGTTAAAATGCAAACACGAACGTACTTAAGTACTACCTGTCGAATGAAGTGGCTTTGATGCTAAGGGTGGTGCCGGTGCGCACGTTAAAAGGGTAAGAGGTCAACCAAGTGCGCGCTGCACCGGTAAATAATGGGAAGAAGTTGGCCTGGGTAAACGAGCCGCCCCATGCACCTACGTCGTTGCGGGTTAGGTCAAGGTCGAAGAACAAGTTGGCCGGATTGCCACCGTTTACACCTATACCACCACTAAGTGCGCCGTTGGCCGCCAAGCTTATGGCTTGGTTGGTGGTGTTGTTGGTTTGCACGGTATAGCTACCTCCAAATGCAGTGGTAAACTGGTTATCTACAAAGTTGAAGTATGCATTGATTTGAGCACTGGTACCGATGGAACCATATATGCCCACGTAGCCTGCGCTGGTTCCTGTTGAGTTTTTATCCAAAACATTGTTCATTACTTCTACGATAGAATTAGTACTGGCAATAACAAAAAGGCAATAAACCGTACCGGTACTGGTATAGTTAAGTACCGTAAAGGAATTGTTGTATATTTTATTTACCGTAGCATTGCTCGCTTTAGTAGCACCAATATAAAAAGGATAGTAAGAGGATGAAAAATGGTTGTTTCGGATATCAAAAAAGCTGGTGTTATTGCTCCAGTTAAGACCGTAGTAACTGCTATTGTTGGACGTAGTACTGCTTATACGGTTACCGATAATAAAGATAGTATCATTGTTGGCAGCAGCGGCCGAATTTACCTCGAGCGCTATGCCCGAATTGCTTATCTCGTTGCCTACTACAGTCCCGTTAGTAATACTTACCTGTCCAAAAACTTTGCTACCATAAATATTGGCTGTTACATAATTACTGGTGGCAGAAAGGTTGCCACCAACCAATTGGCTTCCATATACATTGAGCACCGCATTAGAACCCGATGCGCCAGTGCCACCGGTAACAATATTGCCAGCGGTATTGTACATGCCAATAATGCTTACCGTGCGGCCAGTAGCCATGGTAATGGTATAGTTGCCTTGTACAATAAACAAAGAGTCGTTGAGGAAAGGTAATAACTCTAAAGATTTTGCAATGGTTACGGTCTCCACCCAAGGGATGTTGCCCGCGCGGTTTTTTATGATAATACGGTCGCCATTGGCGGCGGCGGTTACTGCAGCTTGTATGCTGCTATAGGCCGGCGCAAGGCCAAATTCCTCTACTAAAAGGTCGGCGGCCTTTACATTTGCCAAGGTCAATACCATTAAGCACAAAAGGAGCAATTGCTTTTTCATTTTTTCGATTTTTTTAAGTTGGGGCAAAGATAGGGGTTAAGGGAAAACTTGTCTAAAATATTTAGGTGGCATTTTTATATTCCGACTATCTATATCTCTTTTTAAAATTGCTCCACTTTTCTGAATTGTTTCACTTGCATAATAGCTGTTTAAATAGAAAAAACTAACTCATCTTTACATTTCGACGATTATATCTCGTTTGCTATAACTATTGCCAAGCACTAGCTTTACAGCGGTAATATATACCCGCCACCATGAAACCAAAGGACGACCTATTTCTGCTCATAAAGTCGATGAGCAAAACCGAAAAAGGGTATTTCACCAAATTCGCACAGATGCATGGCGGCACTGCCGATGGCAACTACCTGAAGCTTTATCACTTTATTGAAGGCATGGAAAGCTATGACGAGGCCGAGCTTAAGAAGAGTATAGAAGGGAAAAAACTCGCTAAGCACTTATCCGTAAGCAAAAACTATCTTTTCAAGTTTATACTTCGAGCATTATCAAGCTTCCACCGTGATAATATACCCGAGCTACAGATTTATCACCTGCTGGCGGAAGAGCGCATACTAAGGGCCCGTAGATTGCCTGTAAGCCTAGAAAACCAAATAAGCAAGGCCCAAGCCATTGCGCGCCACTTTGGCGAAACCCAGTTTATACCCCTTACCAACTGGATAAAGTATGATCAAAACACTCGACATGCCTTCAGCAGCTACAGCCAAGAGGAATACGAGGAATGGAAAACCGATTTTTTAACTACAGGTGAGCACCAACTGCAAGAAATGCAGTTTGGCATTTTCTTTATGGATGTGTTAAGAGCACGCTCAACATTTGAGGTGTATAAAAAAACCCTTGATGAGATAGTAAAACATCGCTTGCTACAAAAAGACCCCATACACCTTTCCATAAAAAGCCGGGTAACTTACTGGGGTATTTGGGACCGATACCACAAGGTTTATGGCAAAATTAAGGAGCACGCCGAGGCCAACCAAGCAGTGGTAAGCATACTGGAGCAGCAGCCTGCTGAGTTTATGGATAAATATGCGCATTTGCTCATCAACACCATGGCATCACTCTGCGCTGCTCGAATTAGGGAGAAAAATGAAGCTGCTGCCAGGGAAACAATAGCCAAGCTTAAAACTATTGACATCTCACAACAGCTTGGGCTGGATAGGCTAAAGAGCCGCTGCGAAACGGAATGCGAACTGAATTGCCTCAAAAGCTTTTGGAAACCAGGGGCTTTTCGAGAGTTTGAAAGCAAGGTGAGCAAAACCATTGAGTTCAGCTATGCCACCGAAGTACCGCTTAACCAAGGAGCCATTAGGTTTATGCTGGGTGTGGGATTAATGATGGATGATGCGCCCGATAGGGCCATCGACTACTTCAACTGGCTGCTCAACGACCGCACCTTTGCCGTGTTCGACTACTACCCCTATAGCTGGTACTGGGCCATATTGGCCCATAATGAAATGGGCAACAAAGCACTACTGCCAAGCCTTATAAGCTCCACGCAAAACTCATCTAAAAAAAGGCTTGCTACCCGACCAGCGGAAAAAGACCTCATTAAAAACCTGAAAGGCCTTGCGAAAGCCAAAACCACCATCCAGGAACTGGCTGTATTTACTACCATGCAAAACGAGCTGGCCGAAGGCAGTAAAACCGCCTCCAGCATCGACCAGTTTGGATACCGGGAGATATTAGAGTGGCTGGTGAAGAAATTGGAAGAGGAGCAGCAGTAGCAAACTGCCAAAATGAATCAAATTCTTGAGCCGGTCATTGGACACCAATTTTTCACAAAACTAAAAAAGCCTCTCAGTTTCCTGAAAGGCTTTTTCTAAGTCGGGGTGGCAGGATTGCTTACGCGAGGGCTGCGCCGTTCGAACCTACGACCCTCCCGATTCAAATCGGGATGCGCTACCAGACTGCGCTAAATCAAATTTACATTTTGGCACAAAACGAAAAGAGCCCAGCATTGCTGCTGAGCTCTCTCTAAGTCGGGGTGGCAGGATTCGAACCTACGACCCCCTGGTCCCAAACCAGGTGCGCTACCGGACTGCGCTACACCCCGTACTTTTTTCGTGGTGCAAAGGTACTTTAAATAAATTAAACTGAGAAAAGAATTCAGGAATCTTTCTTACCGAATCTTCAATACAACCCAACATTTTCAAAGCTTTGCAAAGACCCGCTATTCCAGTGCTAGCAAGCCTAGCGGAGAGTGAGGGATTCGAACCCTCGGTACCGTTACCAGTACAACAGTTTAGCAAACTGTCCCATTCGGCCACTCTGGCAACTCTCCTGTTATTGTAATGGGAACGCAAATGTAATAAAATACTGGAATTATCGTGTAGGAAAAACGTTTTTTTTCAAGAAATTAATGACGACTACTGGCTACTGTGCTATATTACAAGGAGAAAATTTTACCAATACCCTACCTCCAGCCCAAAATTGCAGCAAATAGCTTGGTTAAGTTTTAATTTACCACACAATTCAATAAAACTTTTCCTTCCACTTTAAAAAATATTTTTCGAAACAATGGTAACTAATAATGGCAAATGCAATGGCTATAAGAAGGGATGCCACAAATGCCACCCCAATAATGCCAGGGAAATAAAAATCATCAGAAAAAACTAAACGGCATCCTAAGAAAATACCCAAATCGTGGAAGATGTAAAGCCCGAATGAAATCTGCCCTAGATATACTAAATAGCGGTACTCCCCTAGCCGAAATATTGCCCTGGTGGAAAAACATTGATCCATAATTATCATCCCTAAGGCCATGCCTAGTATTAATTTCTCGGCAATGTAGATAAACAAGTTTGGCGAGGTTGTATACAGTAAATCGCCAAAATGCGAAAAGAAAAAAATAACCAATACCAATGCATACGGCAGCATCCTAGCCCACCAAGGCCATTGCTTGAACCATGTAAAAAACTTGGAGCCGCTATTTGCCTGGTGTGCAAGAAAAATGCCTATGCAAAAATCAGAAGTAAGGCACAGTGTATGGAAAAAAAACTTTTCGAACTCTGGGAAAAGTAAATAGTTGGAGACAATAAAAATACTTAACAATATAGCATACAACCAATTGTACCTACCCTTAAAAAACAATAATACCCAAGGTAAAAAAACGTAAAACTGCTCCTCTAATGAGATGGTCCATAAATTTGAATAAACAGGTAATGCATCATCTTGAATGGCATCTATTTTAAAATTGACTAGATAAAAGATGAAGTAAAATGGCGAGGGCAGTTCAATGTGTAAATGAAAGAAGCGCTCGTTGAGGTGAGGGAAGATGCCTAAAAAAAACAGGATAAATGCAAAGTACAATGGCCAAATGCGCAATATACGCCTGATGTAAAACTTTTTTACATTAATCTGGCCTTGCTTTCTGCCCATCTCGGCCATGATGAGATAAGCATTCAAAAAACCCGAAAGCACACAAAAAAAGGTGAAGCCAGTTTCACCAATATTGAAGGCAATATTTTGTAGCGGTATGCCGGCAAACTCCAATCCTGAAAGGGGAATAATGAAAAAAAAATGAACTGTAAAAATGAACAGTATCGCTACAAATCGCAATGGATCAAGATTACTAAAATACTCTTTCATATTTTACTACTAGGTGATACGCGCAAAACCAACAACCAAAATAGAAAATTAATTACAACCCAACAGACCCCTCATATTGAATATATTGCTAAAAAACAAAGCCTCAGCATTGCTGAGGCTTTGTAATATTTGAGTGATCAATTAGCGTTGGTCCATCGGCTTCCAGTCGCGTAGTGGGTAGCCGGTAAATATTTGGCGAGGGCGGCCAATTGGCTGGCCTTCGTCTATCATCTCCTTCCATTGTGAAATCCAGCCCGGTAGGCGCCCCAATGCAAACAGTGGAGTAAACATCTCAACTGGGAAGCCCATTGCGCGGTAAATAATACCAGAATAGAAATCTACGTTAGGGAACAATTTACGCTCAATGAAGTAAGGGTCTTTTAATGCGGTTTCCTCCAGCTTCTTGGCAATTTCCAAGATAGGGTCGTGTATGCCCAGTTTGTTCAATACTTTATCGCAAGCCTCTTTAATCAAAAGGGCCCGTGGATCGAAGTTTTTGTATACGCGGTGGCCAAAGCCCATCAGGCGGAACGGGTCGTTCTTGTCCTTCGCTTTGTTTATCCATTTTGCGGTATCGCCACCGTCAGCCTTAATGTTTTCCAGCATTTCAATAACCTGTTGGTTGGCACCACCATGTAGCGGACCCCAAAGAGCAGCAATACCAGCAGATATTGCAGCATACAAGTTAGCTTGGCTCGAACCTACTATGCGCACGGTGCTGGTAGAGCAGTTCTGCTCGTGGTCGGCATGTAGAATCAATAATTTGTTCATCGCCTCAACAATCACCGGGTCTATCTCAAAGTTCTCGGTTACGTTGCCGAAAGTCATGTATAGATAGTTGGTAACGTAATCCAGGTTGTTGTTCGGATAGATAATTGGGTGCCCGATAGATTTTTTGTATACCATGCCCACAATGGTCGGCATTTTGGCCAGCATACGGTACATAGTAAGGCGCTTAGCCTCTTCATTACGGTTAGGGTTGAGCGAGGCCGGGTAGAAGGAAGATAAAGATGACACCATAGCTATCAACTGACCCATTGGATGGCTGTTGGTAGGGTATGCGTCAAATATCTTCTTCATATCCTCGTGTACCAGGGTATGGCGGCTAATTTTGGTCTCAAAAGCAGCTAGTTGCTCTACATTTGGCAACTCGCCATTGAACAACAAGTAGCAAACCTCCATGTACGATGCATGGTTGGTAAGGTCCTCAATGCTATATCCGCCGTGGCGCAGTATGCTCACGTCCCCATCAAGGTATGTCAGTTTACTAGTGGTAGCACCAGTATTCTTGTATCCCACATCCAAAGTTACGTAACCAGTTTGGTCGCGCAGCTTGCTAATGTCAATGGCTTTTTCGTTTTCAGAACCGGTTATAACCGGGAACTCATATTCTTTACCGTCAAGAATGAGTTTCGCTGTTTCCGACATATCTATAATAGGATAAGGGTTTCAAGGAATGTCACGAAATTACACAATGAAAGTAGAAATCAAAACTTAAATAGTGTAGTAACCTTGCTTAAATGCAAAAATCGCAAAGTTGTTCACTTTTGGCGCACATTCTTTACTTTCGAAAGGATTAACTTTAGGTCTCCATATTTGAATACACCACCACCATGCCCGACTCACTCATCCACAGCAAAACTCTCCGTTGGTTCATCAAAAACCTAAAGCTACCATTACCATTACCACCGGTATTGCAGCGCAGTAACAAGCCTTGGGAGGTGGAGCTTTTGGCTGGATATAAAGTAAAAACGAATGGCGGCATATCGCTCGCGGCCATGCTACAGGTAGCAGGTGCAACTACCATAGAGGGCAACGAACTGGTGGATGCTTTGGTGTATGAGCTTGATGGCCCGCAAACCGTGGCAAAGCTAGACCAGCTACATGCCTTCTTCAACAAAAACCTGGGCAAAGTAAAATGGAATGGCAGGATTGTAATAATACAACGCCAGCACCCCCATACCGCTGAAGCTGCAGCGGCCCACCGCGCCGTGGATGGCATCATCCGCTCCGTAGCCAAAGAAGTTGGGCGTAAAGGCATTACCGCCAACCGCATAGTACATGAAGGCGCTTGGGAAGATATGCAGCACCGCATTGAAGGCCCACTTAGGTTTTTGCTAAGCCGCTATGCTGCTTTCATCGATGGGCAAACTATTTGGTTGGATAGTCAGGTGCGCGCGCCGCAGCACTCGCCGCTTGCAAAGCCATTGAAAGGCAAAACCGCATTGGTAACGGGTGCCGCCCGAGGCATAGGCGCGGCCATAGCCAAAAGCCTAGCCCGCGAAGGCGCCAAAGTAATAGTGGTAGACCGCCCACAGGAAGCCGACATAGCCCGCGATTTAGTTTCGGAGATACACGGGGTGCTGCTATTGCAAGACATTAGTAGCATAGAGGCTCCTAAAGCACTCGCCGACTTCCTTACCCAAAACCACTATACGCTGGATATATTGGTGCACAATGCCGGCATTACTAGGGATAAAACCCTTGCCAAAATGGATACCAAGTACTGGGAACAGGTGCTGAACGTAAACCTGCAAGCCATAATAAGCCTCAACGAAACCTTACTACATAAACTCAACGAAGGCGGACGGGTAATAGCCATGTCGTCAATCTCTGGCTTTGCGGGTAACTTTGGGCAGGCCAACTATGCGGCCACCAAAGCAGGGTTGATAGGCTATGTAGCAGCCTTGGCGCCAGAGCTTAGCAGCCGGGGTATTACGGTAAATGCCTTAGCTCCCGGCTTTATAGAAACCGCCATGACGGCGAAGATGCCCTTTATGACCCGCGAGGGTGGTCGCCGCCTAAGTAACCTGCAACAAGGCGGCCTACCAGAAGACATTGCCGAGGCCACGCTCTTCCTTGCCAGCCCAGGTGCCGTGGGCATTACCGGCCAAACGCTGAGGGTTTGCGGGGGGAATATGATTGGGGCATAGGTAACTTTTTTGGTAGAAAAGCCGTTATCTTTATAGTAACAAAATGACTTTTATGAGCAAGCTGACCAAAGAGGAAAAGATAGAGGAGATAAAGAAGCTACTTGATGAGCAACAAGAAGACTCGGGGATATTGGACGAGATCTATGAACGTTTACAGCCTAAATACGATCCCATACTTAAGGAGAAATTGATTGCTCGTGCATTAAGGTCTGAAGAAGATATAAAAAGTGGAAGAGTACATACACCAGAGGAAGCCTTGGAAAGATTAAATAATCTTTTCAAGAAATGAAAGTAATATTAACTGACGAAGCTATCGAAAGCTTAGAAACATTGGTTTTGTTTTTAGCTGAAACCCGTGGTGAACTAAAAGCCTTAAGCATCGGCCGTACTTTAGTTTCGGAAGCAATGGCACTAGATAGGTTTCCCATGAAGGGGCCAATTGAACCTTTGCTTGAATCTTTAAATAAGGGTCACCGCCGCATAATATTTTCTAATCGATACAAGATAATTTATAAAGTGGAGGATGCAGTGTATATAACTGATTTCTTTGATACCCATCAAGACCCTTCTAAAATGAAAGGTTAACTAACCCCACACCGTGACCCGCATAGGCCTTATATCCGATACCCACAGCCACCTCGACCCGAAGGTGTTTGAGTACTTTAAAGATGTTGATGAAATATGGCATGCAGGCGATATTGGCGACATTGCCGTTATTCAGCAACTGGAAGCCTTTAAACCCGTACGAGCAGTCTATGGCAACATTGATGGGCACGATGTGCGCGCCAAATACCCGTTGGATAATCGTTTCCGTATTGAAGGGGTGGATGTATGGATAACCCACATTGGTGGCTATCCTACCCGCTTTTCGGGCAGGGTGAAGGCGGTGCTGGATGTTAGCCCCCCACAGGTATTTATCTGCGGGCACTCGCACATACTCAAAGTAATGCGCGACCCCAAATACAACAACATGCTTTGCCTTAACCCCGGTGCCGCTGGCATTGAGGGTTTCCATAAAATCAAAACCTTACTTCGCTTTGACGTAGATAAAGGTACCTTGAAAAATATGGAAGTAGTAGAAATGGGCAAGCGCGGCGCGCTGCCGGGCAATGCGGCTGGCTGAGTGTTAGATGCATCATTGCGAACACAACGAACGTAATTGCGAGGAATGAAACGTAGCTTTTCGCGGAGTTGAATGACGCGGCAATCCCCTGCCACGAAGAATGATGTTGGATGACCATTGAACCAATGCATAATAAGTTTACTTCAGCGGTTAACCAAGTTCGCTCGTCTCTTCATGGGATTGCCGCGTCACTCCAATGCCGATGAAAAATCGGCAAAGTCATTCCTCGCAATGACGTGCATTGTGTTGTGATTGCGATAAAAAAGGGGCGCGAATAACATCCGCGCCCCTTACAAATCTCCTAAAAATCAATATTTACTGTACGCTCCTATGCCCTACCCAAACAAAACGCTTATTAACGTACTCAGGGTTAGTGAAGCTAGCGTTACCGGCAGGGTTGCCACCGGTAACGTGGAAATCGCTAAACGCAGCATGCTGGTTAACCCAGATGTTGCCAGTAAGGTTTAAGGATACTGGGGTAAATACCGACTCCATTTCCTCAAAAATGTGAGCAGCAATGTCGGCATCGGTAGTGTAAGCAGCACAGGTGATGGCACCATGCTCTTTCGCCATTCGCTTGGCCAGCTCTACCGATTGATTGGTATCGCGGGTTTTGATAATCAGCACAATCGGGCCAAATAACTCCTTCTCATAAACCGAAGCATCTTTGGCATCCACTTCTATGATAGATGGTGCATACACTCGGGCTTCTGGGTACTCCGCATTCGCCACGTCAACTCCAGCTAACAGCACTTTTCCGCCCAAAGAGCCGCTATTTTTCGCGCGGTTGTAAGTGGCGTCGCTTTGTATGGCACCAAGCGTGCCAGGGCCCGCTTTCGGGTGACCAGTTAAGCCTGCTACGGCATCTTTAAAGGCATTTACTACCTCTTCATAGCTAACTACACCTTCCGCGGTTTTTACGCCCGTGGCTGGGATGAAGATGTTCTGCGGGGCAGTACACATTTGGCCACTATAAAGCGATACGGCAAACGATAAGTTTTGTAACACCGGCTTCAAATCGTGCGCACTGTCAATTATTACACTGTTTACACCAGCTTTCTCAGTGAAAACCACCTTGTTTGGTAATGCCTCAATATAGTTACCGAAGCTGCTGCTACCAGTATAGTCAATCACTTTCACATCAGCATGCTCGGCCAATTCTTTGGTGATGAGCTTACTGCTGCCATCCACTGCCAGTTGCACCACATTCGGGTCATAACCTGCGGCAGTCAATACTTTGCGAATTTCAGCCACTACTACCGCTATCGGCAATACCGATTTTGGGTGAGGCTTTACGATAACCGGGTTGCCGGTAATCAAGCTGGCATACAGGCCCGGAACGCTATTCCAAACCGGGAAAGTTGAGCAGCCGATAACCAAACCAACACCCTTCGGCACTGGCTTAAACTGCTTGTGCAAAACTACCGAAGCTGGGCCCATCGGCTTCTCCCAAATCAAAGAGCCTGGGAAACGGGTCAATTCTTGGTAG
This sequence comes from Sphingobacteriales bacterium, assembly GCA_027483645.1. Taxonomy (GTDB): domain Bacteria; phylum Bacteroidota; class Bacteroidia; order Chitinophagales; family CAIOSU01; genus CAIOSU01. The sequence goes on along the minus strand of JAIXUD010000010.1, from coordinate 190,330 downwards.
CCTAAAGCTAAAGCTTCTAGCGCCCTATCATTGCTATGCGGGCCTGAAGCTTGAAAGCTCATCATATACGCTTGGCCCGTGGTGTGCTGCGTAGCTTGCGCGATAAGGTGGAAGTGATGTTTGATGGCCTCCAAAGATGCTACCAGTACCTCGGCACGGTCATCTACGCTTACGTTCTTCCAAGTTTTGAATGCGTTGTTGGCGCGGTTTACCAAAGTTTCGGTGCTGAAGGTTGGGTACGTAATGCCCAATGCCTTGCCAGTGTAAGGCGAGGTCTCCTCCCCTATCCAGCCTTCCGCACCATCTTGTGCTAGGGCAGTATATTTCTCGCCTTGCAGGGCGTTAAAGGCTTCCAAAGCTTTGCCTGGTGCTTCTTCGCCGTAGGCTTTTGGGTGCTCAGGGTACTGTGCAAAAAACTGGCGGCTGCTGATGGCACCTACAGCGCTATCGATAATGGAACGGTATTCGTTGCTTAAGGGCATGTTATATGGTTTTTTTAGCGGGTTCTTTTGAGGAAACTAAAACTACTGCAATTGGGGTGATTTACCAAATCGATGGCAGCGCCTTAAATAAAAAATAGAATGACGATTGCCCGTACCAAAATATACGCTTAGCTAAATAAAGATTGCTGTTAAAACTAGGTGTATACTCACGCTTTCTCCAATACCACATCTACAAACCAATGCTTGCAGTCGTATAGTAAAGTCTTAATTTGTAAGCCAGCTTCGTGGGCTAAGCCTTCAATCATCGACAGGTCGTATTTCTGCGAGAGCTCGGTTTGTATCGCTTCCCAAGCATCAAAGCTAAAAGTTTGCCCCAAAGCATCTATCGTTACCTGTTGCTTTTTAGTGCTTACTATGAAACTCTTGGTTTCGCCAGTGAGCGGGTCGTAAGTAGGGTAATGGGTGAAATTTTGGCGGTTGAAGTTAGCGCCCAACTCTTCGTTTATCCGGTCTAGCAAATTAAGGTTGAACTCGCGGGTAATGCCCTGCTTATCGTTGTAGGCATTTAATATAGTCAATGGATCTTTCTTCAGGTCCATACCTACCATCAGGAGGTCGTTTGAATTCATTCGGTCTGCCAAACCTTGCAGAAACATATGTGCCCGCTCGCCAGTAAAGTTGCCGATATTGGAGCCCAAGAACAGAATCACTTTTCGCTCGTTGCTATCCGCACTCAAGCGCTCAAGCGCATCAAAGTATTCATAAGCCAAGGGTTTCACCTTACATTCCGGTATTTCCAGTGATAGGCTATCACTCAACTGCTCCAGCACGTGGCTGGAGATATCAATCGGCACATACGTAAATGCTACCTGTTGCTCCACCAAATGCTTCAGTAGCACTTTGGTTTTAGTACCGTCGCCCGCGCCAAACTCAATTAACTGAAACGGCTTGCCCCCGTTGCGGAACAGTTCCAGCATCTGTTGTTTCTGCGTACTAAAAATCTCGTACTCGCAGCGAGTTGGGTAATACTCTGGCAACTGCATAATCAGTTGGAAGATCTCATCGCCTTTCACATTATAAAAGTACCTGCTAGAGAGCCTTTTCGGGTGCTGCTCAAGCCCCGCTCGTACATCGGCGGCAAAGGCTTGCAGGTTAGTTTGGTTGGCAACGGTGGTTGGCATGTTGATGCTAAGTTGTGGAAATTGTGGCAAGTTGTAGCTCATTCAAACCAAAAAAGTGCCAATTTGTTCCATCTGCCGTATCTTTCTGAGCCATAACTTTGATAACGCCATAGTTTAGGTTGATACATTTTCTTTCTATTAAACTTTGAATAATTTAATGAGGTGTGGCATAAATTCCTCTCTTTGGGTAATACTATAAGATAACAATAGATAACCGTACATTTTTGGCTGACGCAAATCTTTTGCCTATCATTGAATGATAAGATTGCGCATTCAAAAATCGTCAATCTAAAAAACAAAATTAGCACATCATGGAATACAGACGTCTTGGCCGTAGCGGTCTTCAAGTAAGTGCCCTTTCGCTGGGCTCATGGCTTACATTTGGTTTACAGATTGGCGACGATGTGGCCGAAGAGCTGATGACCGTAGCATACGAAAATGGTATCAACTTCTTCGATAATGCTGAAACTTATGCGGCGGGCAAGTCGGAGATTGTGATGGGTAACATCCTGAAGAAAAAGAATTGGGACCGCAGCACGTATGTGGTGAGCAGCAAAGTGTTCTGGGGTGGCAGCTTGCCCAACCAAAAAGGCCTGAGCCGTAAGCACGTAATGGAAGCCTGCGATGCGGCACTAAAGCGCTTACAGGTGGATTATCTTGACTTGTACTTCTGCCATCGCCCTGATATAAACACCCCTATAGCCGAAACGGTATGGGCCATGCACCACTTGATACAGCAAGGCAAGGTGCTCTATTGGGGCACCAGTGAGTGGACGGCCCAAGAAATAACCGAGGCACACCTAGTGGCTGAAAGATATAACTTGATTGGCCCATTGATGGAGCAGCCGCAATACAATATGTTCCATAGGCAGCGGTTTGAGGTGGAGTATTTCCGCCTGTTTCGCGATTGGGGGATGGGCAGCACCATTTGGTCGCCACTGGCCAGCGGCTTGCTGAGCGGCAAATATAACAATGGCCTACCTGATGAGCAAACCCGGATCAATCTTCCCAACTTGGAATGGTTGAAAGACCGCATCATGAACGAGGAAAAGCTAAAAATGGCCCGCGAGCTAGACACACTCGCCAAAGAAGTGGGCACTACCCTACCCCGCTTTGCCCTTGCTTGGTGCCTGAAGAACCCGAATGTAAGCACCGTAATCACTGGCGGTAGCAAGATTAGCCACCTGCAAGAAAACATCAAAGCCCTAGAAGACGTATCCAAACTAACGCCCGACGTAATGGAGCGCATTGAGGCGATACTAGGCAATAAACCTAAGCTGGAGATTTTCTGAGGGGTTATTGGTTGATTAGTTATTAGCTTGCCTCGTCTTGGGCGAGGGTTATTGGTCCGTAATGCGTGCTCGGACGACTACCTTGCTTTGAGAATGCATCTACTAATTTTTTGCAAATGCAACTTCATATCGGCCGTCTGCACCACTAAAACGTGACACAAGGATTGGGTCAAAACATCAATAATCAATTACGACAACTGCCTCGCCAAATCCGCCATCTTAATGGCGGCAATAGCCACTTCCACACCCTTATTACCATGCTTGCCGCCTGCCCTATCGATGGCTTGCTGCTCGGTGTTGGGGGTGAGTAGGCCGAAGAGGAACGGGCGCTTGCGCGCGATGGAGAGTTGGGTAAGCCCCTGCGCTACGGCGGTGTTGATGTAGATGTCGTGGTCGGTATCGCCTTTGATAACGCAACCTAGGCACAGGATGCCATCGAACGTATCGCTATCGTCCAGTAATTGGGCACCGCTCGGCAGTTCGTAAGCACCAGGCACAAACACTATCTTAATGTTCTCCTGCTTGCAACCATGCTGCTCCAAAGTGGCCACTGCTCCTTCCAATAGCGGGAAGGTAATGTGGTTGTTATATTCCGATACCACTATACCGAACGAAAAGTGCCCGGCGTCGGGCACTTTTTCGGCATCGTATGTGGATAGGCTCTTTAAATTGCTAGCCATAAATCTTCGCTAAAATGTTATTGTTTTTGCTCCAAACGGGCCAAGTGGGTTTCCACTTCCATTGATGGGGCATTGTAGCTAGGGTATTCTTTTTTCAACTTCTGCAACTGGTCAAAAGCCTCTTTGTTATTACCTTGTACTTCCAAAGCCAAAGCGCTCTTCAACAAAAATGCTGGTGCCGATTGCTCGTTAGGGCTGTGGTTGGCAGCATCTTTGTAGTACTGTATGGCTTTGTCCATATCGCCTTTCTCAGCATAAGCATCGCCCAATACGCCCAAGGCATAAGCACCGATGATGATATCGTCGCTCTCGAATTTCTGCAAATGCTCGATAGCTTTGTCGAAATCACCAAGGTTCAAATAGCTTACACCAGCATATAAGTGGGCCAGTTTACCAGTTTGGGTGCTACCGTAGTCATTGGCGATAGTCAATACACCAACATAGTTTGGCACTTCGCCATTCAGGGTCTCGTTCCATTTGCCCGCTTTAAAAGCCTCTTGTGCACCGAAAATCAAATCTTGTGCTTCTTTATTTTGGCTAGGCACGTAGTATTGGCTGTATCCAACAAACCCAATTACCAAAATCAACACCGCCGCCAATGCGCCGAGAATAATGTTTTGGTTTTTAGCGAAATCGAATTGTTGTTTGTTTTGAGGGTTTACACCTGTAGTTACAGGGGCTTGTTCAGTTACCATGGTATTGCTTGCGTTAAAATGAATATTAGAAGCTGTTTTGAAATGTTTCATCAATTTTTTTATGGGTAATTTTGGCTACGTCTGCATTAGCTTTTTTCGCCGTAATTATTCCATTATGCCTTCAAAAAGCTGCTTTGTCTCGCTCAAAATTCCAACATAAAAAATCTTGCGCTACATTTCAAAACAGCTTCTTTGGTTTAGTCTTTTATAAATGGGTAATCTTCTTGTACGTATATGTGGTTAAACAATTCGGCCGCATCCGGGTAAGGAGATTCTTCTGCAAAAGTAACGGCTTCATCAATAACATTCTTAACTTTTTCATCTATTTGTTCCAATTGTTTGGCCGTAGCGTATTTTTTTTCCAAAATAGTCGCTTTTACCACCTCAATCGGGTCTTGTTTCTTGTAGTTTTCCACTTCATCTTTGCCGCGGTACTTGGCAGGGTCGCTCATGCTATGGCCTTTATAGCGGTAGCTGCGTATCTCCAAAAAGGTAGGTCCATCGCCTTTACGGGCACGTTGCACCGCCTCATCAATGGCCTCGTGCACATCCTCACACTTCATACCGTTCACCGGCTTGTTAGGCATATCGTATGCTAGGCCCAGTTTATGGATGTCGGTAACGTTGCTCGAGCGGGCCACCGAGGTACCCATCGCGTAGAAGTTGTTCTCGCAGATAAACACTACAGGCAACTTCCACAGCATAGCCATATTGAAAGTTTCGTGTAGGCCGCCTTGGCGTACCGCACCATCGCCCATAAAGCAGATGCACACGTTATCGGTACCGCGATATTGCTCAGCGAAGGCAATACCTGCGCCCAGCGCAATCTGCCCGCCTACGATACCGTGGCCGCCAAAAAAGAAATGTTCTTTGCTAAAAAAGTGCATGGAACCGCCTTTGCCTTGGCTGCAACCGGTTGCCTTGCCATACAGCTCGGCCATCGCGGCTTTCTCGGTAATACCTTTTGCTAGGGCTAGGCCGTGGTCGCGGTAAGCGGTAATTACCGGGTCTTCCTTACGAATGGCGCTAATCATACCAGCAGCAATAGCTTCCTGGCCGATATATAGATGGCAAAAGCCCCTAATTTTCTGTTGGCCGTACAGCATTCCCGCCCGCTCCTCAAACTTCCTAAGCACCACCATCAGTTCGTACCACTGTAAGTAGGTGTCTTTTGTTATTTTTGTCTTTGCCATCCGCGGTTCATTTGTCGGCAAAACTACCAAAAATCGGCAAGCCAAAAAAATCTGGTTTTATCGAATAAGAAAGGTGTTATGTTGTTTAACCACAAAGAACACAAAGGTGAAGGCACAAAGAACACAAAGAAGGCTTCGTGAACTTCGTGGTTTTTTACTTAGTGCCCTTTGTGGTTAAAGCCGTAACATAAGAAATCTATGCATCTTAGTTCGTTATCCCTCCTCCATTTCAAAAACTACCCGAAGCTTAAAATAAGCTTCAGTAAGCAAATGGTGTGCTTTACGGGGCACAACGGGGCGGGCAAAACCAACTTGCTGGATGCGATATATTACTGCTGCTTGGGCAAAAGCTACTTCCATAGTACCGACCAGCACAACATACAGCACGAGCACGATTTCTTTAGGTTGGATGCTTGTATAAAACTGGATGGCGAGCAGCAAGACCTGAAGTGCGTATACAAACTTGGGAAAAGGAAGGAACTGGAACTGAACGAACTGGCCTACGAGCGCTTGGCCGACCATGTGGGGCGTTTCCCTGTGGTTATTGTTACTCCCGATGATAACATACTTATTAATGGCCCAAGTGAGGAAAGGCGTAGGTTTTTGGATATGACGGCTTCGCAGATTGATAGGCCGTATTTGGATGCATTGCAAGCCTATACCCGCATACTTACCCAGCGTAATGCTTTGTTAAAGCGGGGCTTGGAAACTGGCAGGCTTGATAAGGCGATGATAAATGTGTACGATGAGGAATTGAGCGCCCATGCTACGCTGATACACGAAAAGCGGCACAGTTACGTGGCAGAGTTGGTGCCCGACTTTAATGCCGTGTATGCCGCTATTAGTGGCGAGCGCGAGCAGGTGGGGCTGCACTATACCAGCCCGCTGAACGAAAGGCCACTAGCCCAAATACTACAGCAAAACTTCGAGCGCGACCGCGCCATGGGCCGCACCAGCGACGGCACCCACCGCGATGACTTGGAACTAATGATGGACGGCCACACCGTACGCCGTTTCGGTAGCCAAGGGCAACAAAAATCGTATTTAATAGCCTTGAAACTGGCCCAGTATCAATTGCTTTACCGCCAGAAAGGGGTTAAGCCATTTTTGCTGTTGGATGATATTTTCGATAAGCTGGATGCGGGGCGCAGCGCGCGATTGCTACACCACATTAGCGATGCCTCTTTCGGGCAGATATTTATTACCGACACCCAGCGTGCCCGAATCGAGGCGGTATTCACCGGGCATCCCAGCCCGCCAGAGATATTTGAGGTAGAGGGTGGGGAATTGGTTTAATTATGACCCTTCCAGATGATTTATCAAAACAAATATCTGCTCTCCCTATTTGCAAATTTAAAATTCCGCGTTATAATTGCATCATGAATTTTCAAAAGGTACAACTCAACAATTGGTGGCGCACTTGGCAAACCCAGGTGGCCGCGTAGGAGTTTTTCCTCTTTCTAATCCCATAAGCTGAAAGGGATACGCAGGTCGACAAACCGTGTATCCCTTTTTCTTTTCCCTCCCTTTCAGCTTCGGACTTTTAAAAAACCATAATTACCATGTTCCCATTTCTTGTAGCGACAACTATCGTTTGTGTTTTGATGTGCGTTTTTGAAACGGAAAGACTAGTCTGGCGATGCCATGTACATACTTTCACCCTGGCATTAGCATACCCATCTTTTCAAATATCCATCAACCGTACAACCCTTAGATAAACATGAAAACCAAGAAAATATACCTGAACGAAGGCGAGATGCCCACCCACTACTACAACATCATGGCCGATATGCCCAACAAGCCGCTGCCGCCATTGCACCCAGTTACGCAGCAACCACTGGGGCCAGAGGATTTGGCACCGCTGTTCCCTATGGAACTCATCAAGCAAGAGGTAAGCACCGAACGATATATCGAGATACCAGAGGCCGTGCAGGAGCTTTACCGCATCTACCGCCCTACCCCACTCATCCGCGCTACGGCACTGGAGAAGGCTTTGGGTACCCCTGCCAAAATCTATTACAAATATGAGGGCGTGAGCCCAACGGGCTCACATAAGCCCAACACAGCCATACCGCAAGCCTACTACAACAAAATGGAAGGCGTAACCAAGCTGACTACCGAAACCGGCGCCGGCCAATGGGGCTGTGCGCTGAGCTTTGCCTGCCAGCACTTCGGTATCGATTTGCAGGTGTATATGGTGAAGCTGAGCTATCAACAAAAGCCCTACCGCAAGGTGCTGATGAATACGTTTGGCGCGGAAGTAATCGCCTCGCCCAGCAACCTTACCGATAGCGGCAGGCAGATACTGGGGCAAACGCCCGATTCGCCGGGTAGCTTGGGCATCGCCATCAGCGAGGCCGTGGAAGTAGCTATGAAAAACGAGAATATTAAGTATTCACTCGGCAGCGTTCTCAACCATGTACTGATGCACCAAACCATCATCGGGCAGGAGGCTTTGAAACAACTAGAAATGACCGGTGATTTCCCCGATATGGTAATAGCCCCGTTTGGCGGCGGCTCCAACTTTGCAGGTATTGCGTTCCCTTTCCTACACCTCAATCTCACCCAAGGCAAAAAGGTGGAGTGTATAGCGGTGGAGCCAACATCTTGCCCTAAGCTTACCAAAGGCAAGTTCAGATATGACTATGGCGATACAGTAGGTATGGTGCCTTTGCTGCCTATGTACACCCTCGGGCACGATTTTGTACCGCCAAGCATACATGCCGGTGGACTGCGCTACCATGGCGCAGGCGTAATTGTAAGCCAGTTGTTGAAGGATGGGCTGATATCCGCACGCTCGGTAAAGCAGAGCGAGTGCTTTGCTGCGGGTATGTTGTTTGCCCAAACTGAAGGCATATTACCGGCACCTGAGGCCAACCACGCCATAGCTACAGTAATAGCAGAAGCCAAAAAAGCGAAAGAAACCGGGGAGGCCAAAACCATCCTATTCAACCTCTGCGGGCATGGGCACTTTGACCTACATGCGTACGAGCAATACCTAGGTGGAAATTTGGTTGACCATGAGCTCACCGATGCCGAAATCGAATACGCGCTGGAGTCACTAGAGAAATCGATACAAATGAAGTAAATAACGGTAGTACAATTGCGCCTTTGTGGATGGCACGATGCCGCCGCAAGGGCGCAACTACCTTTGGCTTAAGTTTATTCCCTATCCTGCGTAGCAATCAACCTTACCGTATAAAACACTTGATCACTAATCCAATAGTTATAATTGAGCGTTAAGTCCTTACCCTTAAATATGCCTTTTCCCCATACACTGTCGCCATTTATTAAGGCAAGCTCCAGTAGCAGGGAGTCTTTCGCAACGTTGGCGGCAATATCTCCTATATCATTTTGTGGGCCGAAATTTTGCATCACTATTAAGTCTGCTGCTACACTGTCTTCTGATTCTACAGCACGCATATAACCAGTGTAGGATACATTATATGCATAGGTGGTATCGCTTCCGGGTAATTGAATGCGCATTACATCAGCTAGTATATCATACTTACCAATGGCCTCGTCGTTAGAGTCTATTTTCCGCTTATCGCAAGATGCGAAAACCATTACTATTGCCAACAATGGCATTATCCTAAATAGTACTGCTTGTATCTGCATATATTCGTTCGAACCAATAACCAATCAACTAATTATCTACACGCGCTTCACTATCAAATTCTCACTCACCTTCTCCGAAAGAAAAACCGGTTGCGCACCGTTAATCTTCACCAAGCGAGAGTTGTCGTAGTTGTTCACTTCCAGCACTTCCAATCGAGAACCTAGGCTAAGTTTTATCCTATCCAAGTATTGCAAAAACTCTGCCGATTGCTCTTTTACCCTTAATATCAATGCCCTTTCATTGGCAGCAAGCTCCAGCAGGCTAATGGGCTCATGGTGTTGTATGTTACCTTCGGCATCGGGTATCGGGTCGCCATGCGGGTCATGCGTGGGGTAATTGAGGAAAGCTTCCAGGCGGCCAATCAAATCCGGGGTTTTGATGTGCTCCAGTTCTTCAGCCAGCACGTGCACCTCATCCCATCGGTAGCCCAGCTTATCTACCAAAAATACCTCCCAAAGCCTATGGCTGCGGATAAGGGCAATGGCGATATCCTTGCCGTGCTGGGTAAGCTGCACCCCCTTGTACTTTTCATAAGCCACCAGTTGCTTATCGCTTAGGCGCTTCAACATATCGCTTACCGATGCCGCAGTAGTTTGCGTTTCAGCTGCAATGTTGTTGGTAGAAATATTATCAGGGCCTTTAAGGGAAAGCTTGAAGATAGCCTTAAGGTAATTTTCTTCTGTGGTTGATAGCGTCAAAGCACCCAGTTTTATCCAAAGATATACGTAAAATGAGAAAACCCATACCTAAATGATTGGTATGGGTTTTCCCTAACTAACTAATAAAAACTGGAACAAAAGGAACAATTACAAGACGGCGAAGAAAACTGATGGGTTGTATGGAAAGCAAAAAAATGTTTTTTAGACAAAGTGGCAGTATTATTTCTACAAATTGAGACATTATGGCTTAAAAATAGCTTTGGTATTGCAATTGCTTATAGCCAATCATCAAAAAACTTAAAAAACAAAAAGCCATGAGAACTTTAAAATGGATACACAACAATGAGTCGCAATTGCCAAACTTCATCAGCAACGGCTTCCCAAAATTCTTTAACGACGACGTGTTCCGTAGGGAATATGATGCCACCCGCCCAGCGGTAAACATTAAGGAAACAGAAGAGGCCTACAGCTTAGAGTTGGCCGCACCAGGTTTTGAGAAAGCCGATTTCGTTATCGACCTTGACCACGATTTGTTGACCGTATCGGTAACCAAGGAGCAAAAAGCCGAGAACGAGAAAGACGGCTACACCCGCCGCGAGTTTAACTATAGCTCGTTTAAGCGATCATTCACCTTACCTGAAACGGTTGACCGCGAGAAGATTGATGCGGTTTACAACAACGGCATCTTAAATGTTACCTTGCCTAAGAAAGAGCAAGAGAAAAAATTGAAACGCGCTATTAGCATCCGCTAAGCGTAAAGTAAGAGAAAATGGTTAAATAGTGAAAAGAGAACGAAGCAGGTATACTGTTTCGTTCTCTTTTTTGTTGTGTCTCCCTGCGGTCAGACGACTACGGTAGTGCGAGTGATGGCGTTGACGTATCCGACGGCTTATGTTCGGAAAGGGCGTCCGACCGCTACTGTACTACCTCCCCCCCAATTTACTAGGATGTGTTCAACATTCAACCAAAATCTAGTTGGAATTACTAGTCGCTTACCTTTTCAAGTTTTAGCTATTTTTATTGCATGAAATTTATGCAAGGAGAAATTTACCATGTCTATAATCGTGGCAATAACAGGCAGCGTATTTTCTTTACTCGGAGCAACTATCTTTACTTTATCAGCAAAATCCGTCAATCCTTAACGGGAAATTGTGACATCCTAGCCTATTGTTTAATGCCAAATCACTACCATCTTTTACTAAGACCAAATGAGCAAGGATGTAAGTTGGTAAAGGAGAGTATGGAGACAAGTACTACGACACAGCAAGTTTTATCTCGAAAAATAGCCACTATGCAAAGTTCTTATACCCAAGCTTTGCAAAAACAAGAAAACTTTAAAGGTTCATTGTTTCAACAGAAATCGAAAGCTAAGCAATTGGATTTAAAAGCTACAGTAGGACCTAACCACTTGGCAATTTGTTTACACTACATACATCAAAACATACTCAAGGCAGATTTGGTTAGCCGAATGGAGGATTGGGAGTACTCCTCGTTTTTAGATTATGCCGAATTGAGGAATGGTACCTTATGTAATATAGATTTGGCTTTAGCACTTGTTGACATTAATAGAGAAACATTTGTAACAGATAGCTATGGAGTTATCAGACAAGAGATACTAGACAGGGTAATATATTGATGAGAAGCCAACTTGGGGAGTCTCTAAGCACGTAGCTGTGGTCCCGTAGCGGTCGGACGCCCTTTCCGATTGTAAATCACTCAGAGACTGAAGTTTACTACCCGCATCACCATAGTCGTCTGACCGCTGCAAGAGCCTTTTGTATCAATACTCACCTTGCAACATGCTCCTTATGCGGAATATTAAACCGAACGCCCACATACGCCATCGGGCCGAAGATGGGTCCCCAAATAGATGATGCATCAAAATCGGGGCTGAAAGGGTTTTCGTATCCGATTATGGGATCGTGCTGGCGGTAGCCGGTTATATTCTCACCACCTACATATACCTCCCATTGCTTCCAAATCTTGGTAATCTGGGCGTTTAGGGTTACAAATACGGGCGAGTAATCGCCATCGGTAGTCAGTTCGCTTTGGCTATAGCTGGCCGGTAGGCGCCCACGCCCGTTTAGTTGCAATGTTGCATCAAACAACCAACGCTTGCTTCGCGTGGTATATGCGGCATTCAACTGCCCAGCATGTCGAGGTGTAAACAACCTATCGCGCAACTCGCCTTGGTAGGTAGTTTTCACATCGTTGAATTTATAAGCCAACCTAATCTCCAGCCCACGGATTACTTCGGCAATCGCTTCAATCTGTAGGCTATTAGCATACGAGCGGCCATCAAGGTTATAAAATATGGAGCTGTAGCGGTCTTCATCCAAATCCAGCACTACTTGATTCATAAACTCGGTGCGGTAAAAATCAACGTTGAAACTAAAGTCGCGATTTTTGTGAACCCACTTTTGCGTAAAGCTTCCGCCGAAGGTCCAGCTTTCCTCGGGTTGCAAAGCTTCTGCCACTATCACTTGGCGAGAGCTGACTAGCACATTGGTATTCTCCGCTAAAATGCTGGCTACACGGTAGCCTCGCCCTGCCGATACACGGAAGGTAGTCATCTCCTTTGGGCTATACTTCAAGTGCAGGCGCGGTGTGGCAAACACGCCATAGAGGTTGTGATAATCCAAGCGCATACCAGCCAGCAAGGTAAAGGTGGTAAGGTAAGTAAATTGATACTCGCCAAACACACCTGGCACTAGTTCGCGGCGCTTCAGGTCAATGTTGCCAAACTGCTCTTGGTAATCATCCAGCAAAAAACTCGCCCCTGCTTTGAGCTGGTGCATGGGATTCACAATATTGGTTTGGAAAATAAGGTTGGAATAATAGTGCGTATTCACGCCCTTGTAATCGTTCCTCCCGAAGAAGCCTTCCATTTTGTGGTAAGCCGCCTCGTTTATCCAACCCATACTCCGATTTAGGCCTTTCTTGAATACTCTGCCCGTTTTCAGAAAACCTTCATAGCGCTGTATACCCAAGTCCATACCATAGTAAGGCTGCTCTAGCTTCGGGGTTTTTGGGTCAAACTCCTCTTGCCCACCTATGCGGCCTTCATATATGCCGCGCGCAAAGCCCTGTACTTCCCAGCCTTTATGAAACCACGCCCAACGATTGGCCACATTAAACTGCTGGTTGAGCGGTATATCCAGAAAGCCGTCATGGTTCATATCCGTTCGGGTTCGGAAAGCACTGCCGTGAACCATTATCATAGTGCTCAGTCGCTCATTGAACTCGTTGGATATATTTAAGTTTACTTCGCTGCGGCCCATGTGGTTTATATAGGCATTAAAATGCAGCCTTTCCGCTTCGTCGGGCTTTTTCAACTCCACGTTAATTTGCCCTGCCATGGCCTCGTAGCCGTTTACCACGGTTCCCACTCCTTTGCTTATCTGCACACTTTCCAGCCAACTACCTGGTATGTGGCTCATTCCAAAAGTACGCCCCAAGCCACGGATGCTGGGTATGTTCTCTATCATCAATTGGGTATAGATGCCGTCGAGCCCCATCATTTTAATGGTCTTTGCGCCGGTAATGCCATCGGCAAAGTTTACGTCTACCGCAGCATTGGTCTCAAAGCTTTCTGATAGGTTGCAACAAGCGGCTTTCTTGAATTCCTTTTCGCTTAGGTTGATGCTGTTGATAGCACCAAGCGACGAATAATTGGTGCCGCTCTTGGTAGCTTCTACCGTGGCCACATCCAAGGTTTGGGGTTTGGTTAAAACTATCTCCAGCTTTCCGCTTGCACTGGCATCAATGGTATCGTTGCTGTAGCCAATGTAGCTTATCACCAATTGCGTCTGCGTTTCGTGCTTGGGTAAGGCGAAATAGCCATTGAAATCGGTAGTGGTACCAATGGTGGTATTGAGCCAATATACATTGGCACTATAGACAGGCACTTTCCCCGCCTCAGTATTTTCCCATACGTGGCCTTCTATGGTTTGGGCATGTACACCCAAGCTAGCCAGTAGGATTATGATGATGTACTTTATCTTTATCGACATTTGATTGCCATTTAAAATGATTAAACCATCCGCGTAACCGCGGCATGCAAACTCATTCTAAATGGTCTATAATCTGTACACCTGCAACTTGGCCAAATGCTGGCCTACGCCGGGCGGCGGCAGGTTGTTGTATAAAGGGTATTGGGGCAAATTATCGGCTACCAAAAGCCCAGCGTTAGCAATAGTAATTACATACAACACTGGCAGTACTGGTGCCTGGTAAGCAAATTTCTCCTGGTTCTTTTGCGGAATATCCAATTGATAGAATTCGGCGGTCCTATCGCAGCAGCCAGGGGTGTCAGCGCCGTCAGTTTTCTTATCGCAAGTGTCTTGTTTTTTTGCACAGCAAGGCATTGCATCATCATGCCCACCTTCAGCCACCATATAAACACTAGAAGCCTCATAACCCGTAGCGAAGCAGGTGTGCTTGTATATACCAATACCGATAGTGGTGGCTAGCATCAAAGCTACCAGCAACAGACTACCTATGTATTTCGGATTTAGTATCAAGTAGTGAGTATCAAGTATCAAGTACCAATTCGGCTAATGGAAAAAAAATTCAATCTTAGTATTTAATAGTTTTCCTCACTTACCAAAATTTTATCTTGATACTTGATACTCACTACTTGATACTAACAAAACAAATTTACCCCTTTAAACCATGCAACGTATTTGCATAAACGTAAACGGCACCGTATGGTTACCCAAACAGTGCCGTTTTAATATTTATTAACAGAATTTAAAGCTCTTCAGCTTTTTGATTCTTACGATTGTCATAGATCTTCTTTGAAGCAAATGCTGCCCCAGCTATCAACAGAACCGCAGCGCCACCATCGATAGGAATGGCCAATGGAGGTGGCGGTGGAAGTGGTGGGCCAGCTAACAACATATTGGTACCCAACACTACAAACAGTGCTGCCAAGGTAAATATGATTATAAATTTCTTCATTGCGGGGCGTTTTTGGGAGCTTTTACACTCCGTATTTCTTCAAAGATACTGAAATATAGTTTAATTTCCAGAACTAATCAAAACTTTTTCGATAAAAATGTCCTGTCCATTAACCATGCGTACAAAATAGTAGCCATTTGCAGCATTTTGTAGACTAATAACAAATGCTCCATTCAGTTGGTTCAATTTGGTAGTTACTATTACTTTTTGTCCTACCAAATTAAACACATCCACAGTTGAAACTGCTGTAAGGTCGGCTAGTTGTAAATGTATATCAGTACCTACTGCATAGATTTTAACTTTACCTGCCAAGGTCTCATTAATGCCACTTGCAACTTTCTCTTGTACGGTTATCAACTGGGTAAAGTTCTGCTGGCAGTCGCCGTTGCTGGCTACCATTTCCACCAAGTACTCTCCAGGGAATGCATAAGCATGTACTGGGTTGGCATCGGTGCTGGTGCTACCATCGCCGAAGCTCCAAGCGTAAGTAGTAGCGTTAACTGCCAAGTTGGTAAAGCTTACATTGTCACCTTCAGTAGCAAGTATCGGGGCAGTAAAGTTTGCCACTACTGGCGCAGGGCCTTCTACCAAGTAATTAAGGTTTACAGTGTATCCGCTGGCGTGTTCTAAGTTCAAGGTATACACACCAGGTGAAAGGTTGCTTACCGCTTGGGTACCGTTGAAGTTATTCAAGGCCAATACGGTGTTACCGTTCGCATCGTTCAAGGTGCCGTTCCACTCGGTGGTACCAGGTTGGTTAAGATTGATGGCTCCATCCAATCCAGCGCAAGTAGCGTTTTCAGCAACCACTTCCATGGCTGGGAAGAAGTGCAAGGCAAAACGTCCAGCAGCTTCGTTTACGGTAGCATTAAAGTTGTAGGTGCCGTTCAAACGCAGGTTGGTCATGGTACCGGTTAAGCGGTCTTCCAAGAAAATCATCGCCGTAGGGTCAAATGAAGTCAAATCGGCAGTAATCGCAAAGTTGCCATTGGTACCAGCAGTAAAGTCAACTGGTACAATCTGCACTTGTGCAACCGAAGGTTGAGCGTAGATGCTATACTGGTCATTACCATCGTTTACATATAGGCTTGGTTGCTCTGGCTTGCCCTGAAGCTTACGGCCATCAAACTCCACATCGAAGCCAGCGGTAAATGCGGCACCAAACGCCACATAAGCGCGGTCGGCATAGCCATTTCCTGTCACATCCAAAGTAAGCAACTGCTCATACGCCGGGCCAGTGCGCAAGTATTGGTTTTCGCCGTTGCGCTTCATACCGTCGGTAAACGAAATGGTTGCACCATTGTTAAGCGCTTGCACTATAAATGCTTGCGAAGTGCCAATCTCTTGTCCGCCTAAGGTATTGTTAACCGCTACATAGGTACCAGCCAATGGACCAGAAGTTTGGTAGAAGTGTGCAGTACCGGTTACGTTGGCGGTGTTCGCTGCATAAACCGCCGACCAATCCACAGGGGCGGCAAACGGGTTGGCCACTAAGTTCATACCTGCTGGCCTTCCCGATGCGTTTACGCTGCGGGTTAGGGTTGGGCTAGTTACAGTTACGTCGGCTACGAAAGTACCTGTCAAATCAATTACGGTACCCACTGGTACACGACCGATAAAGCCTTTAGCGGCTGGTATACCACCTGTGGTGCGCACGTGCCAGCCTTCCAGGTTACAGGTGTTGATGGCATTCTCGCGATAGTCGAACAAACCACCGTATGGCGAACCTGCTTGCAAATTGGTAGGGCTACAGGTGCTTGTTGGCAATACTTGGCTACCATCGGTAGCACCGTTCATAGTAGCTAGGCTAAACTCTCCACCCCAATCACTAATCTGAGCACCGCCTACAGGCGAGCCAATGTAGAAGAACGAACTGGCCGTGTTGTTTGCATAGCGCTGCACAGTGATGTTGCCGGTTATACCGCCAGTATAGCCAGTGGTAAACTCGTCAATCATACCAGTGTAAGTAGCGCTGCTGGCAATAGTCAATCGGCCATTGGTAGCAAGCGTACCGGCTTTCAATGCCAAGGTACCTAATACCTTCTGTGTACCGCTAGCAAGGGTTACGTTGTTTTCAATAGTAAGATATTGGAAGTTGTTGTTACCGCTAATGCTTTGGGTGGCCGTGCCGGTAAAGTTTACCGTGCCGGTGCCCCAGTTGGCCACGCCATTGTTGGTTAGGTTACCATGTATCTCCAAATCGTTGGTACTTACAGGGAAGCCACCGATAAAGTTGGCGTTTATAGTAACACTGGCACCGCTTGCAATAATAATATTGTTTACTGCTGCCGTGGTACTAAGCGAAGCGTTTATTACTGGGTAATTATTGCTACCGGCACTTACGTTAGGTATCACTACATCATCTGCGCTGGTAGGCACCAAACCACAGCTCCAATTGCTGCCCACAAACCAGTTGGTGCTAGTATTGCCGGTCCAGGTAGGTTGGCAAGGTTGGGCAGTTGGTATGTTAAAGTTATCGAAAGTAGCATACTCATCGGTAACAGTACCGTGGTTGAATAAAAAGCCTGAAAATGGCAAAGCACTGTTCAACAAAGCATTATTATCAGCTGAGCTGCTAGCTGCGGTGGCATAAGTAGCAACCGTAGGATCAGGGAAACTGAAATTAGGTTGAAGGCCGCTGGTATTGTAGCTAGCGGTGCCGCCTGGCTCGTTTACATACAGTTTCCAAATTTTGGTAGTAGGTGAGTACTCAACTTTTACGTTCAATATTTCCTGGTCGGCACTGTTGGCAGTATAGCTCACAATATCGGTAAGGTTGGCATTGTTGGTTGGGTTCATCAAGCCACCGGTATAGCGAACGATTTTCACATAATCAGGGCTACTCGAATTACCCAAAATTACTGCATATCCATCGCCAGCATCAGTAATGTCAGCATTAGTACCGCCCAATACTACTGCGGTGCCATAGGTGCTGCTGGTAGAAAGGAAGCCCGATGGGTTGCTGCGGGTAGATGCCATGTTGAACACCCATACCAAGTCGCCTTGGGCGTTGTTATAGGTAGTGGCATACTTACCGGTCATATTAAACGAGGCCGCATCGGCACCTGCAGGGCTGCCACTGTTTATCACCAATTTGTTATTGAAAATGGCTACACGGGCAGCCGCACCTTCAATCTCCGTCCAAGCGGTACTGCCGCCACTTGAAGGGATACCGGCTGTGGTGGTGTTGCTACCACGGTCAAAGTTATCGAATGCAGTGTATGGCGCGGTCAATGTAGTGGCATTGCCGTTTAGGCTCGGTTTTTTATACAATGGGCCTCCTACGCAACCAGTGTTGTTAAAGGCATACACAAAGAAGTAGTAAGTAGTAGTTGGGCTTCCACTGGTACTAAAAGTAATGCTGCTGGTGTTGCCTACTACTGTACCGCCACCCAAAGTGCCGCCTAAAGTATAAGCTACACCGTCCACGGGGCCTGTGCTCAAGGTGCTATTGGTGCTGCGCAATACTAGGTAGCCATCAGCACCGCCTACAGCCGCTGTAAACGAGCCATTGATGGTAGTACCTACAATACTAGGGAAGGTAAGGTTGGTAGCCTGGTTGGCAGGTGCTACGCAAGGCGTTACACCTGTGCCACTTACCGCTATGTTGCGGGTTGTAGCGCTAGTGCTGGCGTTGGTTACGTTGCCGCTGCTGGCGCCATTGGCTATTGGCTGGTATACTACATATATAGTAGTAGTATTTACCGTACCGCTAGTAGGGGCAAGGCTTACACTGCTGGTGTAAGGGCCGCCCGATACGGTAGAAACGGCAAAACGGGTTGGCGCGGTTACAACCAAGTTGGCGGTAAGGTTAACGCCCTCAATAGTGTATGATTGCTGCGCCGAGGTAGTATTGATGTTTACGTTGCCAAAGGCCAAAGTACCAGTAGTACTAGCAGTAATGGTTGGCGGCGGTACAACACCTGTACCTGTTAACGCTACCGATGGCGGGGTGGTTACGCCCGTGCTGGTCATGGTAATGCTAGCAGGGTATGTGGTGGCTGCAATAGGCTTAAACACAACATATATGGTAGTGCCAGCTGTTGCTTGTGCAGCGGTTAGTGTTATGTTGCTTGAAGTATAACCACTGCCGCTGGTAGTGCTAAACTGATAACCAGCTGGCACGCTCAATACCACGTTGTTGGTAAGGTTATAGCCTGTAACGTCAAACGATTGTTGGGTAGAAGTTGCATTAATGTTTACGTTGCCAAAAGCCAACGAGGTAGGGTTAACTACCAAGGTTGGTGGACCTGCATCAATAAAACCATTAATGATAATGTTATCCAACCTCCAAGTACCACCTGCAGCCGAAGCACCATAACCGTAAATACGGAAGGTAGTACCAGCTGATAGGGTTGTAAAACCTGTTAAAGTAGTTACATGAGCTGGGTCGGTAATGGTAGCATTGGTTGAGCCAGAAAAAATATTGGCTGCATAATTATCCTTACTGCTGCGCAAAGCAAAACTTATTGGGCCCGAACCTGAAATCTGGTCTTGGAAAGAGAAATCGGTAAGGGTAAGGGTGTAGCCAGCAGTTGGGGCTATGGTAAAATCAATATAACGAGACACGTCAATAGCGCCGCCCGAAGTTTGCCAGTTAGCAGTACCGAAGGTATTGGCGGCGCTCACGGCTGATACAATACCCTGCCTATCAACTACGCCTGCATTTACCCCTATTGGTTGCGGCAAATCGGCAGGCAAAGTAGCCTCATTGCCAACAGCACCTGTAAAGGTATAGGTAGCAATGGCTATTGGCGCATTAAGCGTAGTTGCATTGTTGGTAAGGGCTGGGGTTCTATACACAGGGCCACCGCTGCAAGTAGTGTTATTGTAAGCGTATATGTAGAAGTAGTATGGGGTATTGGCTGCTAGGCTGCCCGCAGTAAAGCTACTGCCAGTAGTGTTTGCGGCAATAATAGTGTTGCCATTGTAGGCACCACCAATGGTGGTATAGGTGCTGCCATTGGTAGGGTTGGTAGGCGCAGTAGCACTGGTGCTGGCCAATACTAGGTAGCCTGTTGCACCGCCGCTTGCCGGGGTAAAAGAACCACCAATGCTACCAGCGGTAATAGTACCAAACACAAGGTTGGTAGCCTGGTTGGCAGGGGCTGCGCAAGGGGCAATGCCAGTGCCAGTAACGGCTACATTGGCAGTAGTAGCACCGCCGCCGCTTACCGTAATATTGCCACTGTAAGCTATGGCTGCGGTAGGCTTAAACACTACATACACCGGCACGCTGGCAGCCTGTGCAGGGGTAAGGGTGATGGCGCTTGCGCTATAAGGGCCGCCGCTGGTAGTACCTACCTCAAAGCCCGATGGCGGTGTTACGGTTACGTTGCCGGTAAGGTTGCTAGAGGTAAGGGTAAAGAAGTTTTGGCTTGAGGTGTTATTGGTGGTTACCGTACCGAAAGCGATGCTGGTAGGATTTACGCCCAAGGTAGGGGTTAAGGATACACCTGTGCCTGTAACGGTAAAAGTATAAGGGTCTTCATCCGCATCATCGCTAGCTATGGAAATAACCGCGGAACGAGTGCCGCCAGCGGTTGGGTTGAAAGCTACAGTAAAGGTGGTGGTGCCGTTAGTAATGGCAACAGTTGCAGAGGTGCTAGTTTGGTTGATGGTGAAATCGCTAGTGTGGCCGCTGATGGCTATTTTGTTTGGCGTGCCATCTAGGTTTAACACGGCATCGCCGGTATTTTCTATGGTAAAGGTTACAGCGCTGGAGCTGCTGCCTACATTTACGCTTGGGCTATATGTGTAAGTGCCGCTGCCGCTAGTAAGATTGGTAGCGCTTTGTTTTACGTTGATTTCGGGGGCGGTGGTGGGGGTAATTGCTGGAGCTGAGGCACCTGTTAAAGCCAAAGTACGGAATCGCATGTTACCACCACCGGTGTTGCCAAACACTAATATTCTGATAGTTAGCCTAGTGGAAGTGGTATTGCCTGGTGCAGGTATGGTTGCAGTATTCGTTCCACCTGCAGCAGTTACCGCAGTTACTGCGCCATTAGTAGCATTAGCAAAAGTTGGAGATGCCCCCCATCCGTAGGTCACTGTATAGTTTCTAGCAGCAGTGGTAGTGCTGCTCACCTCTGCAGAGGTAGCAAATGAAAGTGTAGAATTGTTGAAAGTTTGACCTGCGGCCAATGTAACAGAGAATTCTAAGTAGTTGGAGGTGCTTGATGCTGCAGGCCATCCTGTTGATCGGTGGAAAGTGTTAGCTGTTGCTCCCGTACCGCCAACCGTGGTAAGAGTTGACAATGTAGGAGATGTAAGAGCAGAAGTCCTTGCTCCAGTCTGGTTGGTAAAATTCGTAGCGTAGTTAGCATTAGTTATAGATGGTGAGAAATCCCAGCTAACATAATTTACCTGCCCGAAAGCAGAACCAGTAAACAATACAAACAACAATCCCAATACCCAAGTTGGGAGAACTAACCTTTTAGTCATGTAGTACATCTTGATAATAGTGCTTATTGAAAAGTGCAAAGTGGCAATGCGGGTGCAAAAATACGCTTAGATTTCAGACCTGTCAACCATTTTTTTTATTTAACGTTCACTTAACCCGCAATGCTGTAGCCATTTATGCGTAGAAAGTACCCATTAGTGCTATTTGTAAGAGGAAAAGATTTTTTGCACATCTTTTCAACACTTTCAATAAATGGTGAAAATCATACTAAAGAGGGTTGCAGCCATACGTCAATTTCATATTTCTACTGAAAAATCAGTATATTTAAAAAATAAACCCCGTGATTTCAATGATACCTATTTTTGCCGTGATTGTTGCGAAGTTTCCCAAGCACTCGATGGATGATGGGAGGGTTATCGTTGTATTCTTCGGTGGCTTTCTATTGATGGCGGTGATAGTGTTGCTGCTTTACTGGAAATGGCAAAAGGATTTTAACAAGCAGCGTAATAGCAAACTGGATAACCCATAATGGCAATTCTTCTTTCCACTGTTGTTGTACCCCTACTCTCCATATTTGGTTGGTATGGTAGTCATGGAAGGCGCTTCAGCGATACCGACCTAGAGATAGTCTACTGGATGGCACGCATCTTATGGCCAACACTAATTCTGGCTGTTCTAATTCCCTACATACTATGGAACATCAAACTTTACAAAGAGCGTAAGGCTAGGAAAGGTAAATGATGTGCCATACAATTCCGGTAAATGGCGTACCTAAAACAAAATTCAACTCGCATTTTTCCATTCAACCCATAACCCTTAATTTTGTGCAAAGTTAGCAGCCATGTTACAACCTAATGACAAGTTCGCGGGACAGGGATTGACCTTTGACGACGTTTTACTCCTCCCCAACTACTCCGAAGTACTCCCCCGCGACGTTGATACCTCTACCCAGCTTACACGCAACATACGCCTGAACGTGCCGATTGTAAGCGCAGCTATGGATACCGTTACCGAATATGCCTTGGCCATTGCCATTGCACAAGAAGGCGGCATAGGGTTCATACACAAAAACATGACCATTGAGCAGCAAGCCGAGCAAGCGCGCAAGGTGAAGCGTAGCGAAAGCGGATTGATAATAGACCCCATTACCCTGCGCCCGCACAACACCATCGGCGAGGCCAAAAAGATAATGATAGAGTACCGCATTGGCGGCATCCCTATTGTGGATGAAAACTTCAAGTTGGTAGGTATACTTACCAACCGCGACCTACGCTTTGAGCACAACCTAACCAAGCAGGTACAAGAGGTAATGACCAAAAGCAACTTGATCATAGCCCCCGAAGGCACCGACTTAACCAAGGCGGAGCAAATACTAAAGCAGCACCGAATTGAAAAGCTGCCAATGGTAGATAGCAACGGCAGGCTAATTGGGTTGATAACCTATAGAGACATTATTAAAGTACAAAGTTTCCCCAATGCCTGTAAAGACCAATTTGGCCGCCTGCGCGTAGGAGCTGCGGTGGGTGTAACTGCCAACTTATATGAGCGGGTAGAAGCCTTGGTGAAAGTGGGGGTAGATGTAGTAACCCTTGATACCGCGCATGGCCACAGCAAAGGCGTAATTGATGCTTTGAAAGGTTTGAAAGCAAAATTCCCTGACCTTGAAGTAATTGCAGGCAACGTGGGTACCCGCGAAGGTGCCAAAGCCCTGGCCGACGCTGGTGCAGATGGTGTGAAGGTGGGCATTGGCCCTGGCTCCATTTGCACTACCCGTATTGTAACCGGTGTGGGCGTACCACAGCTTACCGCTATCTATGAGGCATCGCAAGGCTTGAAAGGTACTGGCGTGCCCATTATTGGCGACGGTGGCATACGCTACACGGGCGATATTGTAAAAGCCATAGCGGCTGGTGCGGATGTAATTATGGCCGGCTCCTTGTTCGCAGGGGTGGAAGAGTCACCAGGCGAGACCATTATATACGAAGGCCGCAAATTCAAATCGTACCGCGGCATGGGCTCGGTAGAGGCGATGAAAGAAGGCAGCAAGGACCGCTACTTTCAAGACGTGGAAGACGACATTAAAAAATTAGTGCCCGAGGGCATTGTAGGCCGTGTACCTTTCAAGGGCTCATTGAAAGAGGTAATGTACCAATACATAGGTGGCCTGCGCGCAGGCATGGGCTATTGCGGCTCTAAGGACATCCCTACCCTACAGGCAACGGCCCGCTTTACCCAACAAAGCGCCGCTGGCGTGCACGAAAGCCACCCGCACGATATACATATTACCAAAGAGGCTCCGAATTATAGTAGGTAAGGTATGTAGGTTAAAATTGTAGTGCTGGTAGTGCTCTCATGGTAGTTATAACTATACTTAACAACGATAATACTGCGCATACCAAATATTTAATGCAATTTTGTACCGGAGTAATTAGAACGGCTACTAAAAGTTGAAAAAACTCTTACAGATAATATTACTAGTTCAAGTTTTTTTGGTTTTGTGCAGCAGCACAGAATTGGTAGCGCTATTTTCACACTGCGGCCACCACAATCATACTACACAGCAAGTTACTGCCCCAGCTCACAACAATAATTCCATTACGCACGCTTACAATGCCAGTGCCTTCCATATAGTTACCAGCCCAAGCGACGAAGATTCGTACGCTATGCATGGCATACCAGGTTTTGCGGAAGAAACTACTACTTTCGATAAGTTTTATAAGGCTGTCAATTATATTATTATTCAATCTGGTGCAAATGCCAACAGCCTTTTGCTCGACCAGATTTTCCCAGCATCCACTTCTCATTATCCCTTTGCTACCTCCCTCTTCAAAAAGTGGCAGCCCGTATTACAAGTATTCCGCTTATAAATCTCCTTTTCGGCATTTTCTTATTTGCCTGTACCTAGCGGTACCCAGTTATCTATTTTTCTACATTCAGCCATTCCATTAACACCTGTTGGCCTGTTGTGCCTACCGTGTATCAGCGCTTCTGCGTATGCATTCCAAATAATGCTGGAGTGGTTAACAAACATAACAAAACAATGAAGAAAGGTCTGTCATTTTTGGGCTTGTTGGCACTATTGTGCTACGCAAGTTGCCATTCGGAAATAGAGGAAACCGAAGAGCACGCCAAATTTTTAGTAACCAGCCCCGTGCGGATGGATACCGTGGCAAACAAAGAATATGTATGCCAAATACACGCTACACAGCATATTGAGATAAGGGCCCTTGAAAAAGGATATCTGGAAAAGATATTGGTGGATGAAGGGCAGTTTGTGAAAAAGGGACAACTCATGTTCCAAATAATGCCGAAGCTTTACCAAGCTGAAACCAACAAAGCCCAAGCGGAGGCACAGTTTGCCGAGATAGAGTATAAAAACACCAAGATGCTGGCCGATAGCGGCATTGTCTCCATAAACGAGTTGGCGTTGGCCAAAGCAAAATTGGATAAGGCCAATGCTGAACTGATGCTGGCGCAAGTCCATTTGAGCTTTACCGAAATAAGGGCGCCTTTTGATGGCTATATGAACCGATTGCAGGTGCAGCTAGGTAGCTTGGTAGATGATGGCGATTTACTTACCACCCTATCAGACAATAGCGAAATGTGGGTATACTTTAATGTGCCTGAAGCCGAGTACCTAGAATATATGGGCAACAACAACAAAGACCAACATATGATTGTGAAGTTGCTAATGGCCAACGACATACTTTTCGAGCATTTGGGTGAAGTGCATACTATTGCCGCAGATTTCAATAATGAAACAGGGAACATAGCCTTTAGGGCCACATTCCCCAACCCTAACGGCCTGTTGAGGCATGGCGAAACAGGTACTATCCAAATACCCCTACCTATAAAGAACGCATTGCTTATACCCCAAAAAGCCACTTACGAAGTGCTGAGCAAAAAGTATGTGTTTGTAATTGACAAGGATAATATAGCTAGGCCAACTGAAGTAATAGTGGGCATGGAGCTACCGCACCTGTACGTAATAAGCGAAGGCCTTAAAGAAAGCGATAAAATACTGCTGGAAGGATTGCGAAAAGTACGAGAAGGTGATGAAGTACACTATGACTTTGTAGAGCCATTATCGGTTATGAAAAACTTGAGCATCAAGGCCGAGTAACCTTAAAAAACACAAGAAATGTTTAGCAAAATAATACATAGGCCAGTATTCGCCATCGTAATTTCAATCATTATACTTTTTACGGGAGGTCTGGCTATCAAGCAACTACCTATCTCCCAGTTTCCTGATATTGCCCCTACTACTGTAAACATCTTTGTTGCCTTCCCCGGTTCCAGTGCCGATGTGCTGGTAAAATCAACCTTGATTCCATTAGAGCGGGCCATTAACGGCGTACAGGGCATGCGCTACATATCATCGGATGCTACTAGCGCTGGCGAGGCTACCATACGGGTAACCTTTGAGCCCGGTACCGACCCTGATAGAGCAGTGGTAATGGTAAAAACCAGGGTAGACCAAGTCATGCCGCTACTGCCTCCGCTGGTACAACGAGAAGGGGTGGTGATAACGCCCATACAGCCAAGTATGCTTATGTACGTAAACCTGTTCAGCACCGATAAAAATGCCGACCAGAAGTTTTTGTATAACTATGCCAACGTGAACATCATTCCTGAGATAAACCGTATTAACGGTATCTCTAGGTCTACTATTTTGGGTAATAGGCAATTTGCCATGCGGGTATGGCTAAAACCCGACCGCATGCGAGCATACAACGTATCTGCCGAAGAGGTAATGGAAGCCATGCTGGAGCAGAGCGTAATAGCGCGCCCAGGTAGGTTGGGCCAAAGCTCTGGCTTGCAGGCGCAATCACTAGAGTATACGCTTATCTATCAAGACCGATACAACAAGCCCGAGCAGTACGAAGACATCATCATAAGGGCAACCGAAGAAGGCGAGATTATTAAACTGAAAGACATTGCCAACGTGGAGCTGGGCTCCGAATTCTTCGATATCTACTCTAACCTTGATGGCTTTCCTTCGGCAGCTATAGTGTTGAAACAATCGTATGGCAGCAATGCCAGCAAAGTGATTGAAGAGGTAAAGGCTAAGTTGAAGGAGATGGAACCTGATTTCCCACCAGGCATGGATTATAAGATAAGCTATGACGTTTCGCAGTTTTTGGATGCATCCATTGAGCAAGTTACCCATACCCTGCGCGATGCTTTTCTGCTCGTTGCATTGGTAGTATTTCTTTTCTTGGGCGATTGGCGATCAACCCTTATCCCCATTATAGCAGTACCAGTTTCGCTAGTGGGCACATTTTTCGTGTTGCAGATGTTTGGTCTATCGATTAACCTAATTACCCTTTTTGCACTAGTTTTGGCGATAGGCATAGTCGTCGATGACGCCATCGTTGTAGTGGAGGCCGTACATGCTAAAATGGCCGAAAAGCACTTATCGCCATACCGGGCGGTACGAGAAGTAATGGGCGAGATAAGTGGTGCTATTATAGCCATTACATTGGTAATGGTATCGGTTTTTCTTCCTATCGCCTTTATGTCGGGGCCGGTTGGTACTTTCTACAGGCAGTTTTCCATTACCATGGCTAGCTCCATTATCCTTTCAGCTATCGTAGCCCTTACCTTAACCCCTGTATTGTGCGCTATTCTTCTGAACAACGAGCATGGCAAACCGAGGAAAAAGTCGCCCATCAATAGGTTCATCGATTGGTTCAACGGCCTTTTCGAGAAACTAACAGGAAGGTACATCGGGCTATTGACCATCATTACCCATAGAAGGTGGGTAACCTTTGGTATTGTGGCCCTTTTCAGCGTGGGTATCTTTTTCCAAAACCAAGCACTACCGGCAGGCTTTATACCTGGCGAAGACCAAGGTACTATATATGCCATTATACAAACACCACCGGGTGCTACCCTAGAGATAACCAACCAAGTATCGCAACAACTGCAGCAAATATGCGAGGAAATTGAGGGTGTGGAGTCGGTATCGGCATTGGCGGGTTATGAGATAATGACGGAGGGCCGTGCATCGAATGCGGGTACTTGCCTCATTAACTTAAAAACCTGGTCGGACCGTGATAAATCAGTACATGAAATAATGGAAGAGCTAGAGGTAAAATCAAAAAATCTGGGCGCCGTTATTGAGTTTTTTGAACCCCCAGCAGTACCAGGCTTTGGCTCTTCGGGCGGTTTCTCCCTTCGCATGCTTGATAAAACCAACACCAACGATTACCAAGGGTTTCAGAAGATAAACGATGAGTTTATGGAAGCCTTGAAAAAGCGCAAGGAGATAACGGGCTTGTTCACGTTCTTCTCGGCCAACTTCCCGCAATATGAGCTAGAGATTGACAACAAAGCGGCCATGCAAAAAGGCGTATCCATCGGCAGGGCCATGGAAAACCTCAACATCATGATAGGCAGCACGTATGAGCAAGGCTTTATACGCTTTGGCAACTTTTTTAAAGTATACGTGCAGGCCACACCAGAAAGCCGCAGATACCCATCAGACTTGGACAACCTATTCGTTAAAAATGAATCGGGCGAAATGGTGCCCTATTCTTCTTTTATGAAGTTGCGCAAAACCCAAGGTCCTAATGAGCTTACCCGATATAACTTGTACAACTCAGCCGCCATTAACGGCCTACCAGCCGAAGGTTATACTACAGGGGATGCCATCAATGCCATACGCGAGGTAGCCAAAGAAACCTTACCTATAGGCTACGACATTGCCTGGGAAGGCTTGTCGTATGACGAGGCACAGCGCGGCAACGAGGCGGTATACGTACTGCTGGTAGTATTGGTGTTTGTGTACTTGGTGCTGGCTGCGCAATATGAGAGCTTCGTGCTGCCTTTTGCGGTATTGCTGTCATTGCCCGTGGGTATTTTCGGCTCGCTGTTGATGCTTAAGCTTTTGGGCCTTGCCAATGACATTTATGCCCAGATCGGGTTGATAATGCTTGTGGGCCTATTAGGTAAGAACGCAGTGCTTATTGTTGAGTTTGCCGTACAGCGCAACCAACAGGGTGCCACCGTGCTGCAATCAGCCATTGAAGGCGCCAAAATGCGCTTTAGGCCTATATTGATGACGTCCTTTGCCTTTATAGCAGGTTTGATTCCATTGGTATTGGCCCATGGCGCTGGAGCTATTGGTAATAGAACCATTGGTGCTTCGGCACTGGGAGGTATGTTGGTAGGTACCATTTTCGGTGTGATTGTTATCCCTGGGCTCTATTTTGCCTTTGCCAAGTTGGTAGAAGGACGCAATCTCATTAGAAATGAGCACCTGGAGCCCCTTTCAGAAGAAATAGTGCATACCATTGAAGATTGATGAATGAACGGGGCGCAATAGTACTTATGGGTACTATTGCACCCTTATTTCAAAAAAACTATAGAAAATAAAACCAATGAATAACATAACCAAGCATACAGGTTACTGGCTCGTTTTGATGATGCTGCTAGCAACTGGCTGTATACCTAGCATGGTGCAACGGCCCGCTAACGATACCGTGCCCGCCAGCTATACAACTACCACAGACACTACCAACACGGCCCAGATTAAATGGAATGAGTTCTTCTCTGACCCTTACTTGGTAGCGCTTATTGATACAGCCTTGAAAAACAACCAAGAACTCAATATTGCCTTGCTGGAAATTGATATAGCTAAAAATGAAGTAAGGGCGCGCAAAGGTGAGTACCTTCCATTTGTAGGCATCGGTGCAGGTGCAGGGGTGGATAAGCCGAGCCGGTTTACCAGCAAGGGCGCCAGTGACTACTCATCAACATACGAAGATGGCAAGCACTTGCCCGAGCCGCTGCAAAACTACAAGTTGGGCATCTTCGCATCGTGGGAGGTGGATATTTGGAAGAAACTGCGCAATGCCAAAAAATCGGCCAACTATCGCTATTTGTCATCCATTGAAGGGCGAAACTATATGGTAACTAGGTTGGTTGCCGAAATAGCAATTTCTTACTACGAGTTAATGGCCTTAGATAATCAATTGAACATTCTTAAATCCAACATCCTCATACAACAGGATGCACTACAGATTGTAAAAATGCAGAAGGAAGCGGCCAAGGTAACGGAACTTGCGGTAAGAAGGTTTGAGGCAGAGGTGCTTAAAAATAGAAGCTTGCAGTATGAAATCATTCAACAGATTGTCGAAATTGAGAATCAGCTCAATTTTTTAACGGGTAGATTTCCGCAACCGGTATTAAGAAGCTCTGACAACTTCTTGAATCTTTTACCCGACAGTATTTTTACGGGTATACCATCACAGTTGCTAGAGAACCGCCCCGATATTAAACAAGCAAATCTAGATTTGGAAGCCTCCAAATTAGACGTTAGGGTAGCCAAAGCCGATTTTTATCCGTCGCTCAACATACAAGCTGGCCTTGGGCTGGAAGGTTTTAATTTGGTGCAATTTATAAAAGCACCCGAATCGATACTATTTAATATTGCTGGCGATTTGGTAGCACCGCTAGTAAACCGAAACGGCATTAAGGCAATATATGCAAGTGCCAATGCAAAGCAAAAGCAGGCAGTATTCAACTATGAAATGGTAATATTGAAAGCCTATATTGAGGTTGCCAATCAGCTTAGTAAGATTGGTAACTTAGAACGGGTTATTGTGTTGAAAAAACAGCAGGTTGAAGCGCTAAATCAGTCTATCGATATTTCCACCAACCTCTTCAAGTCAGCAAGGGCCGATTATATGGAAGTGCTGCTTACCCAGCGCGATGCATTGGAGGCGAAAATTGAGCTTGTGGAGATAAAGAAAGAACAGCTTAACGCAACTGTGCGCATGTATCAAGAGCTTGGAGGTGGCTGGAGGTAAAAGGAGAGAAGCTTATTTCTTCAAGGGCTTAGGGTACTTCCTAGTGAAGCTTTCCCATTGCAAGCTTAGCACGCCAAATACGGCTTCTTTAATAATCTTGGTGCTCATCTTCGAAACGCCCTCTACACGGTCGATGAAAGTGATGGGCACCTCTTTTATTTTGAAGCCGTGTTTCCAGGCGGTAAATTTCATTTCTATCTGGAAGGCATAGCCAATAAACCGAATGCGGGAGAGGTCCATAGTCTCTAGAACTATGCGGCGGTAGCATACAAACCCTGCCGTGGCATCTTTGCAAGGTATCCAAGTAATCATCCGTACATAAAGCGAAGCGCCATAAGAGATGAATATACGGTCCCATGGCCAGTTTTTTACGTTGCCGCCCTTGGTATAGCGAGAGCCTACTGATAGGTCTCCACCACTGGTGTGGCAAGCTTCGTAAAGGCGTGGTAAGTCTTCAGGGTTGTGCGAGAAGTCGGCATCCATCTCAAAGATGTATTGGTAGTGCCTAGCTAGTGCCCAGCGGAAACCATGGATGTATGCCGTGCCTAATCCCAACTTACCCGTTCGCTCTTCAATTTGCAGCCCAGGGTATTGTAGCATCAGGTCTTTAACAATCTGCGCGGTACCGTCGGGCGAGCCATCATCAATAATGAGCACATCGAACGCCATAGGCAAAGAGAACACCTTATGTATCATCTTCGCGATATTTTCACGCTCATTGTAGGTTGGGATAAGTACCAGCCGGTCGCTCAAGGTAATAGGGTAGTTATGACTTGATTAAATGGAATTCAAAAGTAAGACAATAATTGCAAACAGGGATACCCCATTTAGAGCAATTAGTAACAATTAACAGCCAGTGGCAGCTTACTTTTTCTTTTCCTTCTCCAGTCTTACCCGTTCCAACTGCTTCAGCAAGTCGGCCAATTGATCGGGCGCAAAGCGTTTACCACGAATGAATTTACCCCTATCCAATAGAAACAAGCGGGGCGTGCTCTGCAAGTCGTATATCTCGCGGAAATTATTTACCCGTTCAATGTCAGCCAAATGGGTCCAATCCTCAATACCGAATTCCTTGATGAATTTCTTCCACTTTTCTGTTTCGCTGGTGATGCTCACGGCTACTACTTTCAGGTCGTACATGTTTTTCAAGCTATCGTAAGCGGCCTTAAACAATGGCGCTTCTTTTTTGCAATGGCCACAATCTGGGTCATAAAACATTACCATCACGTACTCAGCCTGTATGGAGTAAAGGTTTACCATCTTTCCGTTGATGTCTTTAAGCGCCAGCGCGGGAGCAGGCTTATCTAGCAAGGTAGGCTCCATTTTCAGGGCACGGTCCATAATGCGGTACTTCTCCGCTTTATCCAACCAATAAGCTTGCGCCTCGGTGTAGTATTTTTTGGCAATGTGCACATACACCGCTTCGTGGCCCATCACGTTGCTGTTGGCATATTTGTTCAGCAAGGTTATCACCCAATACTTGTAGGCTTCCTCATCTTTTTTGGATGATTGAACGATAAGCTCTACTGCACCTATAATAGTATCATAATGCTGTATGCACACCTTATCTAGGTAATACTCCACTTTGTTGTGTAGTATTGGCGTGCGCAGTAAGCGGGCATCGGCAAAGTCGTAATTATCAAAGTAATGCGCTTTGTAGTAGTTGTAGGCAAAGTTAGAATCCACCAAATCGCCATTCTCTTTTTTCGGTGATTCCGGCGTAGGCACCTCTTCCATCACTTTCAGTAGCCTAGAGAAAAGTGTACCTGGGTATTTTGCTATGAGTAACTTACGGTTGGCTTTCACCTCGTCGTCTAACTTAACCAGCTCTTCTTTCAATTTCTCTACCTCTTCCTTCAATTTCTCAACCTCGTTGTTCTTTTTTTCAGCCTCTTTGGCCTTCTTCTTTTCCTCAAGGTCATTAATTTGCTTGTTTATCTCCTCGCGCTTCTTGCTTCGCTCTGCTATAAAGCGGATGTCACCATAGAAAATCTCGTTCTCCAAGCTGCCCGTGCTCTTAAAATTCTTCACAAAATCAGCTGGATTGGTGTCATTCTCCACATAGAAATGCTGGTTTTCGCCCACTACTACATCAAAGTAAGTTTTGCGAGGCAACACTACCAAGTATATACCTTGCGGCAAGGCACTATCCGATTGAAACACCCCTACCCCATTGGCATCAACCCGAGCGGTATCTTTCATGTAAGTACTATTACCCAAATAGAATGCTAAGAAAACGGTAGTATCCTTAAGGTTGTTGATTTTTACCTTAATCTCGTAGCCGCCTTTCTTCTCAAACTGCTCGTAAACAGGCTCTACCTGTATCTCGTCCACGGTATTTTCTGCTGGTGCGCCACAGCCAATCAATGCCCATAGGGCCAACGTAAGTAAGTGTGCCATAAATTTCATACAATCAATCTCTTAATAAAGAACTACAGAGGCTACAAATATATACAAATGGATGTTGCGAAATAAAGAAGCCATGGTGGGAAATTAGCGATAAGCATACCGAAATTGGGCAAATAACAATTTTTAACGGATGCCCGGATGTCTGAATCAGAATTTCCAGAATTTAAGAATTGCAGAATTCGCTATGTTTAACCAATCTTTTAATCCATGGTCTTTCGTCCTTGGTCCTTGGTCTATCGCAGATTTTTAGAATAAAACGGCAACGGCATCAACTCCTTTACCGAACCGATAGCATAAACGGTTTCATCACCTCCTCGCAGCAAGATGCGGATGGGAGTATCTTGAATGCTTTCTTGCTCTAGCAATGCCTGCCTGCACATACCGCAAGGGGCGGCAACTTCAGTGCCTACGCTTACGGCAATGGCTTTTACTGCTTTACCACGGTGATTGATGGCGCTGTTGGCCAGGGCAGTTCTTTCGGCACACAGACCTAAGGGGAATGAGGCGTTCTCTTGGTTGCTGCCCTCTACTATGGTGCCGTCTTCCAGCAGCAATGCCGCACCTACCGGGTAGTGGCTATAGGGTGAGTGCGAGTGTGCCATGGCTTGCTTGCTGCGCTGCAATAGCTCTGCATCGGCGGCCGCCAGTTCGTTGTTGTGTTCGTATACGGTTATCAGGGTGGTGTGTTCTATCTGCTTCATATTTTGGTGTGTATTCGTTATTAGCTTGCCACGCTTTTGGGCGTGGGTTATTAGTTAATCAACCAAAAACCAATTCACCAATAACCAAATTAAGGGTAGCTTTGCCACCAACCAAGATTAAAGTTAATGAAAACCATCTTGATATTAGGCGGGGGTAAAAGCAGCACGGTATTGATTGAGCACCTAGCCAATTACAGTGCAGCGGAAGGCTATACCATTACGGTAGGCGATGCTGAACCCGATGCCGTGCGCGCCAAAGTAGGCAAACTGCAAAACGTTGCCGTGGTTGAGTTTACGCTGGATGACACCTTGAAACTAGAGAACTTGGTGCGAAATGCCGACATCGTGGTATCGATGCTACCAGCCTTTTTGCACCTGCCCGTGGCTCAAGAGTGCCTTAAGCAACGCCGCCACTTGGTAACGGCTAGCTACGTGAGCCCTGAGATGGAGCAATTGCACCAAGCTGCCGAAGAGCGCGGATTGCTATTTCTCAATGAAATGGGCGTAGACCCAGGTATTGACCATATGAGTGCCATGCGGGTAATTGATCGCATCAAAGCCGAAGGCGGGAAGATGACGGGTTTCGAGAGCTTTACCGGCGGGCTGGTAGCACCCGATAGTGAGCACGATAACCCTTGGCGCTACAAGTTTACCTGGAACCCCCGCAACGTAGTATTGGCCGGGCAGGGTACCGCCAAGTTTGTACAAATGGGCAAGTATAAATACATACCGTACCACCGCCTTTTCCGCCGTACCGAAATCATTAACATACCGGGTTGGGGCATATTTGAGGGCTATGGCAACCGCGATAGCCTGAAATACCGCGAGCACTACGGCTTGGAAGATATACCTACCATGTTCCGGGGTACACTGCGCCGCCCAGGCTTTTGCCGCTCATGGGACCAGTTTATCACCCTAGGCGCTACCGATGATAGTTTTATCATGCAGGGCTCTGAAAATATGACTAAACGGGAGTTTACCAACTCATTTCTATCATACGATTTAGTTAACACCGTAGAACTTAAACTGGCGCACTACCTAAACCTTGACCTCGCCAGCGAGGAAATGTATAAGCTGAAATGGCTAGGTATGTTCGACGATGTACCCGTGGGCCTCAACAAGCCCTCTACCCCTGCACAAATGCTGCAAAAAATACTAGAAGACCGCTGGACCCTAAAGCCTGAGGACAAAGACATGCTGGTAATGTGGCACCGCTTTAACTACGAGCAAAACGGCAAGCAACACGAGGTACACGCCAGCATGGTTTCCATTGGCGGAGACCACATACACACCGCCATGGCCAAAACAGTGGGCCTGCCCGTAGCCATTGCCGTACGCAAAATGCTGAAGGGAGAAATCGCCCTTACCGGTGTGCGCATCCCTACTCTACCCGAAGTGTACAACCCCGTGTTGGATGAACTGGAGGCCGAAGGAATTGTTTTCGAGGAACGGGAAGTGGATCCTACGTTTTACTAGGGTTGATTGGTTATTGGTTGTTGGCTGATTGGTTAATTAGTCCCAAGCATAATCCATCTTCAGTATTTTCTCATCTCTGAGTCGAATATAGGATCTTACCTTTTCCGCTGGGCCAATGGAATCGTTTTCTTCGTCGTTGCGCATTAATACCGTTATGTATCCGTCCTTTTCCTTTTTAATAAAGCTGAATGCTTGTAGCTGTTGCTCTAATTGTGCGTTCAATGTATCGTCTTGTTCATAGGTTTCTATGCCAGTTGATCCGAACAGCCCATAAGTGCTGCTGCCAAATGGCAAAGGCGGTATCTGCCACTCCCATATACCGAAGCTGTACATATTCTTCCAGCCCGTGCGGGTATGAGTCATAATTATGCAGGTGTTTAGAGAAGACTGATCAACCCAGTTACTTACGTATGCTATTTCATCAGTACCGTTGCCATCCAAGTCGCCTTCGTTACGCAGGTAATCAAAACCCAAGCTCCAACCACCGGTGAATATGGTATCGAAACCTTGCAGCGTGGCACTAGCAAAAGCCATGGGTTCATTATTCAGGTTACGTATGTGATTTCCGTAATTGTCTGAATCGGGGTCAGGATATTTATTGATTTCCTTGCCCTCGCAATCCACAAAATGCTCTACAAGCGTATCCGCCTTGCCGTCACCATTAAAATCACCGGTAACGGTAAAGCGGTACCCAAAGACAGGTATGATAGTGTCCTGAATTGCAACGGGTGCTATTTCTGGCTCTTGGCAAGCTATTTCAGGTGGAGACTGATTACAACTACTTAGGATAGTGAGGATTACTACGGCGAATAGCGGGGTGCGCATCTGGGGTGGTGTGTGCGTGCATAACGTCAAAACATTAGTAGAAATTTCACTACTTAATAGTCAAATTAAAACAAAGTGCAGAATTTGAAAAATTTAAGAGTATACTTCTCTCCCACGAGACGTAAGGATGGTACGGACAACTAGAAATGTAGTTACTGTTTCAACCAATAACGAATAACCAATAACCAATAACTAACCAATAACTTCAATAAACCTATTCACCATGTTGTTGTAATTTTCTTCTGTGGTGGGTTTTTCCATTACCATAATGGCGCCTGCGTTGGTGCTTCTCTGCACTAGGTTCTCCTCAGCGTAGGTAGTATACATCATAACGGGTATGTGGGCGTACCGCGGATTTTCCTTAAGCATCTGCAAAGTTTGCAGGCCATTAAGTTTGGGCATATTTTGGTCGAGGATAATGGCACCGGGAAAAGTTGAACTGTCCATTTGTTTACCCAAATACTCAAACAGTTCCACACCATTTTCCACAGCTGGCAACAACTCAATATCCAAGCGTTCTTTCAGAAAACTATAAAAAAATTCCCTATCGTCCACATCATCCTCAGCCAATAATATCTTCATCACCGACATTTATCGTATATTTTATTGTTCAAGTGGCCATAACAGCAAAAACTCCAAACTCTCATTAGCATTACTTCTAGCACTTATTATCCAATTATGCCTATCCATTACCTTTCTTAGCAATAGCTTGCACTATACCAATACTCCACAATTGTCTTTTGAGGTGACCTTTTTAACGGAGACTAGATGCTACTGATGTAATTTTTATCAAAACAGATGCCATCAATTTTAATGCTGAGGAGAATGCGGCAATCATTGTGGCAATCCGCCCCATAAAAAGATGCTTCACTTATAGGCTTAGACTTAATCGGGGATAACGGGCGATTGCCCTACTATTAAGAATTTTAAGGTACTCGAAATTTTGAATTAGTCCGCTGTTTTTGACAACCTCAACCAACTAACTTAAACCACACAGCCCGCCACACAAAGTAGGCGTGGAAACAGAGTGCTTGCAGCCAGCCATAATGTTTCACGAAGATGTTGAAACGCTCCTTCCAGCTGGTTTGCTGGTGCTTCTTGCTGAAGCCGCCTACCAAGTATTTGGTGAGCACCATATGCGTATTAATGATGCGATGGGCTTTACGGAGTGCGGTAATGCCCCAATCTACATCCGCGCTTACGCGGTAATTAAGGTTAAACTCGCCTGCTAAAAGGCGCTTCACTATAATTGATTGATGCGATACTACCTGCCCGTGCCTGAAGCTTTTCCAAGTAAGCGATTTAGGTACCTTGCGGGTAGTGAGGGCGCTTCGAGTACCGAGGATGGTGCCTGCCTCATCAATAAAATGGGTCTCGCCATAATAAACATCATCTAGCAATCCCCATTGATTGTATATGTGGGTAAGGGTATCAGGTGTTTCAATATAGTCGCCGGTATTGATGAACCACACCAGTTCTCCAGTAGCGGCGCGGAAGCCTTTGTTCATGGCATCATAAAGGCCCTTATCTTTCTCGCTTATGTAGTAGGCAATGCGGTCTTTGTATTCGTTGGCCACTTCCACACTACCGTCGGTAGAACCGCCATCGATAACAATGTATTCAATATTGGGATAGCTCTGTCCTAGTATGTTTTCAATAGTAGCCCGAAGCGCATCTTTGGCGTTCCACACTACGGTAATGATGCTTACCTTGGGGTAGGGCTTATTGTTTTGCATTGGTTTTCTCCTTCTTTACCCAGCGGTGGTAGGCCTCATCCATAAACCCGATACCGTAGCCCACCAACTGTGTGTAGGCCGCAGCCACCGAGTAGGCACCAATTTTCATGTCGTCATGCTGGCTGGTTGCATGGGCAAAAATGGCAAACGTGTAGAGAAATAAAAATCTAAGCATCCATCCGCCCAACCATGGCCAAGCCAACATCATAACAGGCACCAGCACTAAGTACACGATAAACATTGCTGGGAAAAAGTGCACATACTTCAACTCCTTCGGGAAAAAACTATGGATGTTGATACGGGCCCTGCCGAAGAACTTGATTTGCTTAAAAAACTGACTAAAGTTGGTGCGGCGCTTGTGATACACATAGGCATCTTCAATTAAACCAGTTTTAAAACCAGCATTGATGATGCGGATGCTGTACTCAATATCCTCGCCCATAAAAGGAATGATAAACCCACCGACCTTCTCATAAACCTTGCGCGAGATGCCCATATTGAAGCTTCGCGGGTGGTATGGACCTAGGTTGTTCTTTTTACCACGGATACCACCAGTAGTAAAGTACGACGTCATAGAGTAGCTGATGGCCTTCTGCACATCGGTAAAGGAATCATGTGCCGCATCGGGGCCACCAAATGCATCCAAGCCGCGCTCGGTTACGTTTTTGTCCACCGCCTCCATATAATGTGGCGGAACTATTATGTCACTATCGAAAATGATAAAGTAATCACCCTTAGCGCGCTCAAAGCCATGGTTGCGGGCAAAGCCTTGGCCAGAATTCTCTTTATAGAAGTAATTTACATTGAGCTTGTGCGAGAAATCCATCACTATCTGCATGGCGCTTAGCTCGGGCTTGCTGCCATCCTCTACCACAATTACCTCAAAGTTCTTATACGTCTGCAATAGCAGGCTTTCCAGTAACTCCCGTATCTCGTCGGGGCGGTTGTATACGGGTATAATGAGGGAGTAGAACATACTTTAGTACCCTATGCGCTGGCTGATGAGATAATCGTTCCGGTCGGCAGCACTACGCGAGATAAGCTCCGCCAAGAACCCAGTTAAAAACAACTGCACGCCTATAACTATTGTTATCAAGCCCAAATAAAATATCGGCCGCTCCGTCATTCCATACCCCAAGAAAAACAGCTTACTGATGCTGAGGTAAAGCAGTATTAAAAAGCCGAAGAAGAACACAATCAAACCCATGGTACCAAAAAAGTGCATGGGCTTTTTGCTAAAGCGGGTTACGAACAAGATGGAGAGTAAATCCAAAAAACCGTTGATAAACCGGTTCATACCGAATTTGGTAACGCCGTATTGGCGCTCGCGGTGCTGCACTACCTTCTCCCCTATTTTGGCAAAGCCTGCCTGCTTGGCTATTACAGGTATGTAACGGTGCATTTCGCCATATATCTCGATGCTCTTTACCACCTTTCGGTTGTACGATTTCAAACCACAGTTCATATCGTGCAACTTGATGCCCGTAAAGTAGCGGGTAACACCGTTGTAAATCTTAGTAGGAATGGTCTTTGAAAGCGGGTCGAAACGCTTTTGTTTCCAGCCCGACACCAAATCGTACTGGCCGCTCTTTATCATGGCGTATAGCTCCGGTATTTCATCAGGGCTATCCTGCATGTCGGCATCCATGGTTATTACAACATCACCTTTTGCTGCTTGGAAGCCTTCGTTCAATGCTGCCGACTTGCCATAATTGCGCTGAAACTGGATAGCTTTTACCCGTGGGTTTTCACTGGCTAGGCTTTGCACCACTTGCCAAGAGTTGTCGCGGCTGCCATCGTCCACAAAAATCACCTCATAGTCATAGCCCTCTTGCTCCACCACCCGGCGAATCCAGGCGTGCAGTTCGGGGAGCGATTCCTCCTCGTTGTAAAGCGGTATGACGATGGATAACTGCATCAATTATGGTCAATAATTGGGTCAAACGCTGGTGCTGGCTCATTTTTGCGCGAAATCAGCCAAAAGACAAATGCTACAACTACAGAAAACAAAGCAGCAAAAATAAGCGCACCAACATAACCTTTCAAGTAATTGGCAATAGTGGGCGAGTAATCTTTCTCTTTTATCTCATCTAATGCTGCATCAATTTGGTCTTCGCTCATGTTAAACCACTGGAACATTTCAATCGAGGTCTTGATGGTATACTCCTTTAAACGCATGGTAAGTTCAGGATCGATATATGTATAAAGGATGTAAGCAAAAAGCAATGGCAAGAGCACCCCAAATACAGATACTGAAAAGGCCCCACCAAATGCTTGGCGGAAGCTCACATAATTGTTGTGTTGCTTTCGATACGTCTGAACCGTGTAACACATCATCCCAATGAGGATAACGTTGCCCAACAATTGCATGCTGGTTTTGAACAATAGCTCTCCACCCAATATGTATAATAATAGGGTGTAAATAATACTAAGGATACCGGAAACTACGCCGTTGCGCAATCCGATCTGCTGTATGCTTGATGATTCAACAGTACTCATGCCTTGGCTATTTCGTTTAGGTAAACTTGACCATTGTTAACTATACCAATTACACGGCCCGTAAACTGAGTGCCAACAAATGGCGTATTCTTGGAGCGCGATTTAATGTCTTTCTGGGTAAACGTCCACTTTTCCTCTGGATCAAAAATGGTAATATCGGCCATTTCGCCCTCAGCAATCTCTGGTAATTCCAAACCTAAAATATCGCGCGGGTTCGTAGTAAACTTCTCTATTATCGTCTCCAAATCCACCTTTTTGCCAAGATAGGTATTTACCAAGGCAAAAGTGGTTTCAAAGGCAATCATACCAAAGTCGGCCATATCAAACTCCAGGTCCTTATTCTCTGGGTCGTGAGGGAAGTGGAAGCTAGTGATAGTATCAATAGTACCATCGTTCAATGCTTTTACCAAGGCCTGGTTATCGGCTTTGGTGCGCAGTGGCGGCATTAGCTTGTAATTGGTATCGTAGTCCAGCAATAGGTCGTCTTCCAAGGTAAGGTTGTACGGAGTTACCGAGCAGGTAACCAACTGGCCATCGGCCTTCGCTTTCTTGATGTGCTCCACAGACTGCGGCGTAGATACGTAGGCAAAGTGCAGGCGGCTATTGGTGTAGGCCAATATATCCAGGTCGCGCTTTACCATCAGCTCCTCGGCTAAATGCGGTATACCGTGCATGCCAAGGATGGTGCTGTTGATGCCCTCGTTCATTTGGCCGCTTTTGGCAATGCTCTTCTCGAATGGGTGGGCGATGATTAACCCTCCAAATGGTTTTACATACAGCAAGCTCCTAAGCGTAAGCCCGGCATTAAGAGATGAGTTGAAACCATCGCCAAAAGCAATGGCACCAGCAGCGTGCATGTCGTGCATTTCGGTTATGTCCACCCCTTTGCAGTCGTGGCTTACCGCGCCTATGGGCAGTATATTCACCACATTACCCGCACTCTTGCGGATGACATATTCAATTTCCGATTTGCTGTGCAGCGCCGGTTGTGTGTTGGGGTTGGCAAGGATGGTAGTAAACCCACCCGCGGCGGCCGAACGGATAGCGGTATGCAAATCCTCTCGGTGCTCTAGCCCTGGGTCGCCAATAAAGGCACCCATATCAACCCAGCCGATGGAAACGTGCAGGTTGGTGCCCGTTATCTCTTTCAGCTTCTTGTCGTTGGGTATATTGGCAGCAATCTTCTCGATTTTCCCTTTACGGATGAGAATATCTTGTTGCTGGGCGGCCGTTTTACCGGCAGAATCAATGATACGGGCAGCCCTGATGATGATATCCATGAAGTGGTTTATCCCTCTCGGTTTATTTCATAAAGCGCAACAACAGCGCTTCGATTCCGGCAAATAACAGCACAAAAATAATACAAAGTTTCCACAGAACAATCCCGCGGTCAAACTCCTGTACCAACCCAGCAAAATTAGTACTTCCAGCATCCAATACCGAGATGTTGGCTTGTGGATAGCGGTTCTCCAATTCATCCAAAGTATAGTAATCAGCTACCGATTCGTTGCGGTTATAGTTAAAGGCTGCCAAGGCCAGCATTTTACCATCGTTGGTTTGCACTTCAAATATGCCTGCATCGCGCAGGCTTTGGTCGTTTACGGTAAGCAGTACGCGGTTGCCATTGATACGCTGCTGCGGGATAAACTCGGCGGTTTTGCCTTTTAGTTTCAATGAGGCATCGGCATTCACCATTTCCGAAATCACCTCTACTACGTTATCGTTACCCAAGGTATAAGCTGGGGCTTGTAATTGGCCGCCGCTCAAGGCCATTTTATAGAGCATCGGCACAAAGATGGCATGTACAGGGAAATCGGTAACATCCCTATCCAGCGGGCTAGCAGATACGTAGATTTTTCCTCCTTCGTGGGTATAAGCGCTCATAAAAGAGGTGCCGTCGCGGAAGGTCAGCAGCTCCTGCTCATTGCTACGGGTACTCGGTACAAAGGTATAATGGAGTTTGGTGTTGGGTAGCGATAAGTTGCGCGGCACCGCTTCAAATACATCTTGAAACAGGTCGTGCTGGGTTTCCAGTGTGGTTACGGGCATTTCTACGGTGCTCAACCCACCGATGCTATTCACCCCAACTACATTAAAGAAGGTGTTGAATGAGTTGATATCAGCCCTTGCACTTGGGAATATTACCAAGGCACCGCCGTTTTGCAAGTACTTCTCCAGCTCTGCCGCTAAGCCTGAAGGGATGGCGTTGAGGTTGTTGAGGACAATCAATCCATTGTTGGTGAGGGCGGTATAGTCCAACCTATTTACAGGTTGGGTAGTAAGGCCAAAGCGCTCGCTATCGGCATAGATGGCTTTTAGGAAAGGGCTCTCTTTATCCTCGTTTATCACCAGCACCTGCACCTTACCTGTTGAGCGGAAGGCCATATAGTAGATGTCGTCAAACGTAATTGGGTAATCTTGAATGCTTAGCTCAGCTTGGTACCAGCCATCGGTAGGCACCGTAAACACCAAGGTGTCAACAACGAAGCTATTGGCAGCAATACTGTAATCGGTAATGGCCTTGGTTTGGCCGTTTATGTTGAGCGTAAGGCGGTTGTTCTCTATCTCCGCATCACCGCTGTTCATAATCTTTACAAACAGGTTGTTGGGCTGGTTGGTAAATACAATCGGCCTTTCAAACCAGGCGGAATCGATATACACGTTCTGTTGCTTTACTGCTTGCAACGGTGCCAGCGATAGGCTGATGGCAGTATCTGGCTCAAAGTCGGCGATATTCTTTTGGAAATCCGACAGCCAATATCCTACCGGCACATCAATCCGTCCATCGGTAAAGGTCTTCTTTTGCATGGCCAATACTTCCCTCAGTGGGCGGCTTCGTGGGCTGGGCTGCACCTCGTCTATCATGTTCAGCACCTCCTCCCGCGATACAAAGCGCTGGTGGCGGGCCTCAAAATCATTTGTCAATAACTGAAAACGACCCGTCTCGCCATATACGTCCACTATCTCGCGGGCTTTGCGTTTGGCGCGCAGCAGCAATGCCTCATCATCCGCCTCGGCACTCATACTAAATGAGTTGTCGATAAAGATGGAGATGCCACGGGTGCCTTCCTTGGTTTGCTCTGTTTTGTTTACCGGGATAAACGGCTGTGCAAACGCCAACACCAAGAACAGCACGGCGAGGCAACGGGCAGCCAACACCAACAGGTGTTTAAGCTTGCTGCGGCTGGTAGTTTCCTCCTTCACCTCCTTGAGGAAACGCACGTTGGTAAAATACACCGTTTTGTAGCGCCTGAAGTTGAACAGGTGTACAATAATGGGTATGGCTACCAAGGCTGCGGCAAACAAAAAGGCAGGGTACACAAAACTCATGCGGGCAAAGTTAACAGGTCTGGGTCAGAATTACGGGTGTCTGAATCAGAATTTGCAGAATTAAGGTTTGTCTGAATCAGAATTTGCAGAATTTGAGAATTATAGAATTGTGTTGTGCACATGTACTAACTTTAAACGTAATACTCTTGGATAGCGTGCACGATTAGCAATTTTTAACTTCAACTGGAAATATAAAGTGATTGGTTTCTATTTTCATCTTGTTGTAAGTAATTCTATAATTTTATAATTCTGCAAATTCTGATTCAGACGAAAATGGAAACACCTGCCTATAAAGATTCTCTAACCTATGCAGTAATAGGTTGTGCCATGAAGGTGCATCAAAAAATGGGGCCTGGTTTCCAAGAACTTATTTACCAGCGCTGTTTATCTATT
This sequence comes from Sphingobacteriales bacterium, assembly GCA_027483645.1. GTDB lineage: Bacteria > Bacteroidota > Bacteroidia > Chitinophagales > CAIOSU01 > CAIOSU01. The sequence continues at coordinate 147,018 of JAIXUD010000010.1, read as the reverse complement.
GAACTCACTAGAGCCTCTATTCCTCATGTAAGAGAACAGAATTGTAAAGTGTTCTATGATGATTATGAAGTTGGTGAGAGAAGGGCCGATTTTATTGTTGATGATAAATTGGTGATAGAAATAAAAGCGCTTGTTAAACTTGAAGACCTGCATATAGCGCAAGCAAAAAACTATGCGGTTGTGTATGACTATCCTAAGGGTCTATTGCTTAATTTTGGAGGCATTAGTTTAGAGTACAAGCTTATGTTCAATCCAAAATATCATCCCAAGCCTGTTTAATGTTGTCTGAATCAGAATTTGCAGATTTTAAGAATTATAGAATTGAGCAACTTTATCTCATTTACTAACAATAGAGCATAATGCTTGCAATCATCGTATGCTTATACCAAGATTAGCTTCGGTAAACTAGTATCATGAGTCTTCAATTTAAAAAATTCGCTAAAATAAATTCTATAATTCTCAAATTCTGCAAATTCTGATTCAGACAAAACACATACTACCACCATGTCCAAACTTCTCCTCCCACTCCTTATCCTAATCACCTTCCTCACCGCCCAAGCCCAAGAGCCCACGTTTAGCGAGGAGGTAATTCACCTTGGCCCTGGCACGGAGGATATAGTACTGGATACTCTGAACGGACAAAAGCGCCTACTAATATCCTGCAGCCAACGGCGCAATGAACTGCCACGCTTTGGCGAGATCGTGGCCCTAGACCCTGAGACCAATGCCAAGGATACGCTAACCCGTACCAACGAGCCGGAAGGATTGGTTTTTAACCCGCATGGTATTGATTTGGTGCTGGGTAGCAATGGTAAGGTATGGCTGTTTGTGGTAAACCACGAGTATAACAAAGAAGCCAAAACCAAGCGCAACAGCATTTTGGTATATGAGGTACAAGGCAAAACCTTGCTCTTCCAAAAGCAGATTGAGAGCAAACTGATAGTATCACCAAACGATGTTGCGGGATTGCCCGATGGTGGTTTTTATGTAAACAACGACAGCAAGCGCGCTAATATTGGTTTTGGTTGGTTGATGGAAAAAATGTTCCAAGTGCGCACCAGCCGAATAGTCTATTGCCCCGCCAATGGCACCTGCTTTAATGCCAACGACAAAAAGCTAGCCTATGCCAATGGTATATTGGTGGAAGGCGACCGCGTGTATGTAGCCGCAACGCAAAAGAAGACCCTAGCCGAATATAGCCGACAAGCCGATGGCAGCTTGGTATATCTACGGAACGTGGCAAAGCTAAAGGGCTTGGATAACATCAGCCTAGCCAACCCTGGCACAGTGCTCATAGCGGCGCACCCTAGCTCAGGCAAATTCATCAAGCATGCCCGCAATGCAGAAAAGCTTTCACCGGGTATAGTGTATTTAGTAAAGCTGGAAAACGGCAAGACCGAGGTATTGTACAGCACTTCTGGCTCCTCTATCAGTGGTAATTCGGTAGCTGTGGCCTACAAAAATACCTTTTACGTTGGGCAAGTGTTTGAAGATTGGGTGTTGAAAGTGACGATAAAAGAGTGATTGCTTCAATTGATGTACAAGGTACGATGAACGAAGTACAATGTATTTAACTGCAACGAACGCAAAGTTAAAAACTCTAAGGATGCAACGATTACTTGCCGTTAATTTGGCGGTACTTCGTCGGTTGGCTTTGGTTCAATATGATAATATTTACCCCATTTAAGCCTAGACAGATAGTGTGGTTTACGCCTGCCAAAAATGACAAACAGAATAGAAAGTATCCACGCTATGGAAAGTTGCCAGATCAACTAGCCATTCTCCAAATTAACAAACAGAGATTGCAGCTCCTTGGCCTCTGCTGGTTTCATGCGGCCGGCAAGCACTAGGCGAAGTTCGCGGCGGCGCATGGCACCGGCGTATTTTTCCTTTTCGTGGGCATTAGTGGGCTCCACCTGCGGCAATACCTTGGGGCGGCCATTGCTATCCAACGCCACGAAGGTATAATAGGCAGTGTTGCACTTGTAGTGCGTTTTGCTGGGTAGGTTTTCGGCTGTAACCTCAATATAGGTCTCTACCGAGGTACGGAAAGCGCGGGTAACAGTAGCGGTAATGGTTACCACATCGCCCAATTTAATGGGATTTTCGAAAGATACAGAGTCCACGGAGGCGGTTACTACCACGGCTTCGGCGTGTCGGCCGGCGGCAATGGCCGAGGCAATGTCCATCCAGTGCAGAATTTTACCCCCACGAAGGTTGTGCAGTGCATTGGTGTCGTTGGGCAACACGATCTCGGTCATAATGGTCTCAGATTCCTTAGGGGCTTTTGCGCGCGACATGGCAGTGGTTTAAGTACGGTGCAAAACTATTCAACCCGTGTTACAATTTCAGTGGAAAAGGTGTTAATTTTGCCCCATCTTAGAAATAAGTACTGGCCTTGTAGTTCAATTGGATAGAATGACAGATTCCGGTTCTGTTGGTTGGGGGTTCGAATCCCTCCAAGGTCACAATTTGGTAACTGGTTGATTGGTTGATTGGTTAATTAGTGAATGATGTTTTATAAGCCCTGTTTCGTTCAAAACGAGATGGGGCTTTTTGTTTCACAGCATGCGGGGGAGCTTTTCGCAACCAATCCCTCCAAGATCACATGTTGGTTGCTGTATCACAAACAATTACCAACCTGGTTAAAATCAATAATTATGCTCCCTATTAAAACCGACCTAATTTTATAACTTGCACTTTAGCATAAACGAATTTACCATGACCTACCAGACCTTAAGCCTAAATATAGAGAACCACGTTGCCACCGTTAGTTTTAATAGACCTGACAAAGCCAACGCCTTGAATAAGCAGGCCTGGAACGAACTGCAAGCGGTTTTTGAGGACTTGGATACCAACCCCGATGCCCGAGTGATAGTATTGCAAGGTCAGGGCAAACACTTTTGTGCGGGTATTGACCTGGAACTACTGATGGCCATAAGGCAAGAAACCGCCGATGAATGCGAAGGTAGGGTACGTGAAAAGATCAGAGGCTTTGTGAAAGTGCTGCAGGCACCAATAAATGCTATTGAGCGCTGTAGCAAGCCAGTGCTGGCTGCCATACATGGCGGCTGCATTGGGGGTGGCCTCGATATTGTTTCGGCCTGCGACATGCGCTATTGCACTGAAGATGCTTACTTTACCATTAAGGAAATAGATATGGGTATGGTAGCCGATTTGGGTAGCCTGCAACGCTTGCCGAAACTTATAAGCGACGGTATGGTGCGCGAAATGGCGTATACCGGCCGAAGGGTATTAGGCCCCGAGGCTAAAGCGTGCGGTTTGGTGAACAGTACTTATGCCGATAGGGACGGTTTGCTGAAAGCCGTTGCAGAAATTGCCGAACAAATTACCTCAAAATCGCCCTTATCCATTAGGGGAAGCAAAGAGATGCTGCGCTATAGTCGCGACCACACCGTAGAAGATGGGCTTAACTATATTGCTACCTGGAATGCGGCCATGATACTATCAAACGATTTGAACGAAGCCTTCATCAGTTCTATGGAAAAGCGCAAGGGCAATTTCAAAGATTAAACCCTCTGTGTATATTGCCATATGATGAAGCGAAAGGGGCTAGGCCACTAGCGGAAAGTTATCATCATGTGCAGGCGATGTTTAATAAAATTACCAGCATCATGCCCGTGCTGGCCAGTGCTTGGTAGGGGTTAGAGTAGTTTAGTTACTCAACTTTACCTGCACCAGCAACTTAATATCCTCCACCACCGCGGCATTGTTCACCTCTATCCTTATCCCCCTGCCTTCGGCATAGGCGATGGCGTTTTGCAGTTCGGTTTTGATGCTGTCGGCTATGGTGCTTTGCATGATTTGGTCGGTGGCTTTTTGCCCAAATACCATGGCTACCTTAAAAAACCCTGCCCGTGGCAATAGGTATAGCAAGGCGCGTTTGCTATCATTGATGCGGAAGCTCCAGCCGTACTTTTCGCTGGCGTAGTGCCAGCCACCGGTAGCTTTCGGGTAGGCTTTTTTGGTAAATGCAGCCAGCTCCAGCCAATAGACAAACGTTTCGCCGAGGGCGGTTTGCAGTTCGTCTGAGGTAGGTTGTTGGGCTTTATTGGTAAAGACGCTTTGCATAGGGGCGAAATTAGGGGAATATTCCCAATCGACCCGCTACAGAACGCAAAGGGTTAATGGGTAAATATTATCTTTACGGAACCGTTACACAAATTCTACGTTACCACCGATATGAACCATAAAGTGCTGTTGATGATATTGGATGGGTGGGGCATCGCTACCGACCCAGCCGTATCGGCCATCGACCAGGCCCATACCCCTTTCATGGATTCGCTCTACAGCAAATACCCCCACGCCACGCTCAAAACCTCGGGGCTTGATGTAGGCCTGCCCGATGGGCAAATGGGCAATAGCGAAGTGGGCCACATGAACATTGGCGCAGGCCGCGTGGTGTACCAAATGCTGGTGCGCATCAACAAGGCCATGCTAGAGGGCGAGATTGACCAAAATAAAGTGCTGCTGGATGCCCTGCAATACGCAAAAGCACAAAACAAGAAAGTACACTTGCTGGGCCTGGTAAGCGATGGCGGCGTACACTCTCACATCGACCACCTGAAGGGCTTGTTGCGCGTAACCAAAGAGCACGGGCTGGACAATGTGTTCATCCATGCCTTTATGGATGGCCGAGATACCGACCCAATGAACGGCGCGAAATACTTGAAAGACCTACAACAGTTCCTACAAACCAACCCAGCCAAAGTGGCTTCCGTTATTGGCCGCTACTATGCCATGGATAGGGATAAGCGCTGGGAGCGCGTAAAACTAGCCTACGACCTACTGGTACACAATACTGGCGAGCATTTTGTGGATCCTGTGCTGGCATTGGAATCCAGCTATGCCGCTGGCGTTACCGATGAGTTTATCAAGCCCATTGCCATTACTGATGAAAACCACCAGCCCCTAGCCAAAATTGAGGCTGGCGACGTGGTGGTGTTCTTCAACTTCCGCACCGATAGGGGCCGAGAGCTTACCCAAGCCCTCAGCCAACAGGCCTTCCCCGAGCAGGGCATGACGCCCCTACCCTTGCGGTACCTCACCATGACTACGTATGATGAGACCTTCAAGGATGTAGAAATTCTGTTCGATACCGATAACCTAGAGCACACCTTAGGGCAAGTGCTATCAGAAGCTGGCAAAACCCAGATGCGCATAGCTGAAACCGAGAAGTACCCGCACGTTACCTTCTTTTTCAACGGTGGCCGAGAGGAGCCTTTTATAGGCGAAGAGCGCATTATGTGCGCCTCGCCCAAGGTAGCTACCTACGACTTGAAACCCGAGATGAGCGCCTACGAGCTGCGCGATGCACTGGTGCCCAAGTTGCTAGAAGGCAAGGCCGACTTTGTTTGCCTCAACTTCGCCAATGCCGATATGGTAGGCCACACTGGCGTATTTGAAGCTGCCGTGAAAGCCTGCGAAACTGTGGACGCCTGCGCAGCCGCGGTAACCGCGGCTGCCCTCACGGGCGGCTACACTACCATCATTATTGCCGACCATGGTAACAGCGACCTGATGATAAACCCGGATGGCAGCCCCAATACGGCACACACCACCAACCCAGTACCTTTTATTATTGTGGGCAACGACTACCAGCTACCGCTTACTAGTGGCCGCTTGGGCGACTTGGCACCCACGATACTGGAACTAATGGGCCTACCCAAACCACCACAAATGACCGGAACCTCGCTACTGTACCAAGTAAAACCCGTAACTCATGCCTAAGCGGTGGGCCATTAGCGACATACACGGATGCAACAAAACCTTTAAGCAGCTGCTGGAAAGGATGGAGTTGCAGCCCGATGATTATCTATACCTATTGGGCGACTACATTAACAAAGGCCCAAGAAGCAAGAAGGTTATAAAGACCATACTAAAACTGCGGGAAGACGGCCATAAGGTGCGCTGCCTTATTGGCAACCACGAGGAGCTATTGCTGCGCGCACTAGAAGACCCAATGTTGATACCCACCTTCAATCAGCAAGGGGGCAAACAAACCCTAAAGAGCTTTAAGGTAAAAACCATTGCCGATATACCAACTGAGTACCTAAACTTCTTCTACAGCCTAGAATACTATATTGAGCTGGAAGATTTCGTGCTGGTGCATGCCAGCCTAAACTTCTTAGATAAAAACCCATTTACCGATCGGTTTGCCATGCTGTGGAGCCGCAGCAACCGCATCATCCCCGCCAAGATACAGTACCGCCGCATCATCCACGGCCATACACCCACCAAGCTTACTGTAATAAGGGAGGGCCTTAAAAAAATAAAAAACTACAGCATTTGCATCGATGCTGGGTGCGTGTATAAAGGCGAAGAACTGGGCAACCTCATCGCCCTCAACTTAGATACTTTCGAGATATTGGTGCAAAAGAACGAGGAAGAAGCGGTGCTGGAGAAGAAGTGAATATTAGACACAAGACATAAGACACAAGACACAAGACAACTTCAATTTGCAATCCCTTAAATATTAACACAAAGAACACTAAGGTAAAAGGCACGAAGGACACTAAATAAAAATAGCGGGCTTTGTGTTCTTTGTGGTTTTTCGTTGTGCACTTTGTGGTCAAAACAATTAAACATTAGACAAATGCCTGAAAATAAAACCAAACCCACCGAAATAAGCGTAGCCGATTTCTTGAACACATTTGTTGAAGATGATAAGAAGCGCGAAGATAGCAAAGTGCTAATTGCAATGATGGAGGAGGTTACCGGCCTACCACCAAAAATGTGGGGGCCATCCATCATCGGCTTCGGGCAGTACCATTACAAATATGCCAGCGGCCACGAGGGCAACGCACCGTTAATCGGCTTTTCGCCGCGAAAGGCTAACTTTAGCCTATACCTGTACAGCGGTTTTGCCCAATACCACGAGTTACTAACTAAACTTGGCAAACACAAAACCGCCAAAGCATGCCTCTACATCAATAAACTGGCGGATGTTGACCATACCGTGCTGCGCGAATTGATTACCAAATCTTACCACGAAATGCTCAATAGCGACCATGGCATAGTATGCTGAGGATTTAATATAATTCTAACAAAATGCGCGTCATTGCGAGGAGCGACTTTGCCGATTTTTCATCGGCATTGGAACGACGAAGCTACTTTTCTCACTGCTTTTGCAGTAATCCCTAGCCCTGAAGAATAATCATAGCTAACCGCTGAAAAAAGCACGCATTATTTATTTTGATTTACTGGGCAGGCAACATCACCCTTTGTGGCATGGGATTGCTTCGTCATTCAACTTCGCGAAAAGCTACGTTTCATTCCTCGCAATGACGTCCGTTATATAAACTCATAAAACACAAAAAAGCCACCGGGAGGGAATCCGGTGGCTTTCTTTCTTTCGAACTGACCAAAGTTCTATTGCATGAGGGTAGTTTTATAGAACTGACCAAAGTTCTATTGTATGCGGATTGTTTTTGAACTGACCAAAGTTCGGGTTAGGAAAATATTATGCAAGAGGGAAATTAAAGTTTGATAAATCGTTGGCTAGTTACTTTCTCTGGGGTAACAATGCGTACAATGTACATCCCTGGTTTCAAGTCACTTACGTCCAGTGTATTCTTTTCTCCGAATACCAAGGGGCGGTAGCTTAGGCTGCTGCCATTTTGGTCCATCAGCTCTAGGCCAACCATTCGGCCTTCTTCGCCACCAATTATCTCAATTTGGTTTATGGCAGGGTTAGGGTAAGTGCTCCAAGTTACATCAGCCACCGCGTTGGCTTTAATAAATACCGATACCATTTCGCTGGTTTCGCTGGCGCCGTCAATATCCACTTGTTTCAAGCGGTAGTATAGCAAGCCTGGCTTAGGGGCTATATCTAGAAACTCGTAGTACTGCGTTACGCTGGTGTTGCCCATACCTGCTACTCGGCCAATGGCTTCAAACACCAACCCATCAAGCGAGCGCTCCACTACATAGTGGTCGTTGTTTATTTCCACTGCGGTAGTCCAGTTAAGTTGAACCCCTTCGGTTACCACCTCGGCAGTAAAGCTGGTCATTTCTACTGGTAGTGCAGCGCCACTGGTAGTTGAGCCAAAGGTAAAGGGGCTAAAGCTGGTGATGGGATTAGCACTGGTTAAGCTACCTGCTGTATTGTTGCCGGTGTAGTTGCTAAAGCTGTGGTCCATCCACTGGCTGCCGTTCCATCTAGAAACGCGCAAGTCAGTATAGTCTGCAATAGAGCCGCTGCGGGTATCCCAAAACATGGTAACACGCACTCCAGAGCTACCGTTGGTGCGGTCAAGTATCCAGTATTCGCGGTTTGATACGGTTTCCATGGTAGCCTCTACGCTTGTAGTATCATAGCCATTATCGTTAGGGCTGGCAAAGAAGTATTGTGCGGTAAAGTGATCGGTAACTACCCCAGGGGCAAAAATGGCTATTGGTGCATAGTAAGTAGCATCGCCAGTTGGGAAGGTAAAGGCATCGTTGCCCACTTTGCGCACAGGGCCGTTTACATAGCTATTGGTATTTGCACCAGTAGCGGTAGCATTGTCGGCCAATATAAGTAAATTGGTGGCATCGCTTACTATTTTGCCATTAGTAAATGTTAGTGCGTTAAGTATGCTCAGTGGCGTTTGCAAAGTAAAGGTGCCACTAGTGGTCATGCTTAAGCGGCTCATGGTAATACCCGATGAAGAACCCAAAACCGATTGAGCAGTGTTGCCATCTATTACCACTGTGCCAGTTCCGCTTCCCATATTTACAAGAGAAGTGCTACCAACGGTTGATATATTGCCTTGGAAAAGGTTGGCACCATTGTAGGCCACTTCAATTGCACCGGTTGAGTCTTGTACCATGATCAAGGTGCCCACATAAGTGTCAGGGCTGCCATTTGCTAGGCGTAAGCGGCCGTTGCTACGGTTGTGCATGGTTACGTTTCCAAAGGTATTTGGGCCAGCCCAAGTATCGTTACTAACGCCGCGCTTAGTAATTAAGGTGGAGCTGCTGCCAGTGCTGAAGATACAGTTGTTTACCGTAGTAAATGCATTTGCAAAAAACCTATTGTCGCCGGCAAAAGTACTGGTTTGCAGTACTGCTGTATTAGCAAAGAAGGTAAGCCCGCCGCCAATATTGCTACCGGTAATGGTCATTGTCGATACTCGGAAACTATCGTTGGCAGCAGTACCCAGTTGGGTAAGCCCATCAATAACAAGCGGGGCAGTTGCGCTATGGCCAGTTGTTTTTAGTGCATAGCCTAATGCGATTTCGAAAGTACCGGTACCAGCACCAATAGATATGCCGCCTGTGCCTGCTACATTTAAGAAAACGTTGCCGGCAGCAGTGCTGGCCAAGTTGTAGGCTGGCAATATAGTAGCCGCATTGGCCGTCACAAAGTTTGTAGTACCAAAGTAGGTATCGCCAGTAGTGCTGGCAAGCCTTATGGATTGTGAAGCGCTATTGTTGGTAATGGTAGTGTTATAGAAGGTATTGCCACCGGTCCACAATTCGGCAGTATTAGCCGTTTTGGTAAAGGTGGTGGTGCCGCTGGTAGCGCTAAAGTTGCTGCCACTCATGGTTGCAAACGTACCAGAGGTAAAGCTGTTGGTGCGCTGAAAAACAGAAGTAGTAATGGTAGTAGTGCCTGAAACCACTGCTGTAAAGTTGCCCCTGATGGTGCTGTTGGTAGCCGTAAGCGTGGTAGGGTTAAAGGTAGCATTGGCTGTTGAGCCATCTTGCGTAACCCCAATCAAAGCTAGCGTACCCGCAGTAAAGCCGTTGGTAAGCATCGCAAAGCCCGAGGCAATGTCGGTGGTGCCTGTTAAGGTACCGAAGAAAATGCCGTTGGTGCTGGTACAATCCAAATAAACGTTGCCATTGAAAGTTGCATTGGCACTATAAGCAATCTGGAAGCTGTTGGTGCCAGTAGTTATAAAACGGGTGGTGCCGTTAAAAGTAGTAGCTGCAGTAGTACCAATGCGTATCAATTGGCCGGCAGTACCATTGGTAAAGGTGGTATTGTTAAAGGTGTTGCCGCCAGTGTAGATTTCGGTAGTACCACCAGTTTTAATTATGGCAGTGGTGCCACTGGTAGGGCTAAAGCTACTGGTAGTTATGTTGCCAAAGTTTGTAGCACTAAAGCTATTGGTGCGGTTAAACGTAGAACCAGTAATAGTAGCAGTAGTAGCCGAAGTAAGGGTAAAGTTGCCGCCAAAGTTGCAGTTGGTAGCTACAAAGGTAACCGGTGCAAAAGCACTGTTGGTAGTAGAGCCATTTTGTGTAACACCTATTAAAGATAGCGTACCTGTGCTGAAACCGTTGGTAAGCAATGCAAAGGTTGATGCTATAGCACTAGTGCCTGCACCACCGCCAAAGTAGATGCCACCGGTACCGCTATTGTCAATAGTTACGTTGCCAGCAAAGGTACTGGCACCTGCGAAGGCTGGATAAATGGTATTGGCATTCTGAGCAATAAACCGAGTGGTGCCGGTGTATGTATCGCCAGTAGTACCTGCTAGGCGTAATTGTAAGTTGGAACTGCTGTTGGTAAAGGTACAATTGCTAAAAGTGTTACCGCCGTTCCAAACGTTGATTGCACCACCGGTTTTTACAAAGGCCGTAGTACCGCTGGTTGTGCTAAAGGTGCTGGTGGCTACACCTGATATATCTGCAGCGGTAAAGCTATTGGTTCGGCTAAACGTAGAGCCAGTTATAGTAGCAGTGGTAGCTGAAGTTAGGGTAAAGTTGCCGCCAAAGTTGCAATTGGTAGCTACAAAGGTAACCGGTGCAAAAGCGCTGTTGGTAGTAGAGCCATTTTGAATAACGCCTATTAAAGATAGCGTACCTGTGCTGAAACCGTTGGTAAGCAATGCAAAGCTCGAGGCTATTGTACCAGTACCTGCACCACCGCCAAAGTAGATGCCACCGGTACCGCTATTGTCAATAGTTACGTTGCCAGCAAAGGTACTGGCACCTGCGTAAGCTGGATAAATGGTATTGGCATTTTGAGCTATAAACCGGGTGGTGCCGGTGTATGTATCGCCAGTAGTGCCTGCTAGGCGTACTTGTAAGTTGGTACTGCTATTGGTAAAGGTACAGTTACTAAAAGTGTTGCCGCCGTTCCAAATGTTACTTACACCGCCAGTTTTTACAAATGCGGTAGTACCGCTGGTAGTGCTAAAGGTGCTAGTAGCTACGCCAGATATGTTGGCAGCAGTAAAGCTATTGGTGCGGGGGAAGTTACTACCGGTAATTGTAGCAGTGGTAGCAGTTGTTAAGGTAAAATTGCCATTAAAAGTGCTATTGATAGCAGTAAAAGTAGTTGGCGAAAAGCTGCCATTGCTAGCAGTACCATTCTGCGTTATCCCACCTAGGTATAAAGTACCTGCTGTAAATCCGTTGGTAAGTAGCGCAAATGTTGCCGCAATAGTACTTGTACCGGAAATTGTACCGAAGGAAATATTGCCTGCAGTAGTGCAATCAACATATACGTTACCATTGAAAGTAGCATTGCTGCTATAGGCAATTTGCAAGATGCCGGTGCCACTCGCCACAAAACGGGTGGTGCCGTTGTAGGTAGTGGCTACCGTGGTACCGCTGCGAATGTAACGCCCAGTGCTACTATTGGTAAACGTAGTATTAGCGAAGGTATTACCACCTGTCCAAGTATTATCAACACCGCCGGTTTTGGTGAAGGTGGTGGTGCCGCTGGTGGCGCTAAAGCTACTAGTAGCAAGCGTAGAAATATTGGTAGCAGTAAAACTATTGGTACGGTTAAAGGTTGAGCCAGTTATAGATATGGTGGTGCTTGTTGGTACCGTAAAGTTGCCATTGAAGGTACAGTTGAGCACAGTAAATGTAGGAGCCGAAAAACTACCATTGGCTGTTGAACCACTCTGTACAATGTTGCGGAGCGAAAGCACACCAGTAGCATATCCAGTGGTAAGCAGCGCAAAGCCTGAAGCGATGGTAGTGCTGCCGTTGTTGGCGCCAAAGTAGATACCAGAGGTACCAGTATTGTTAACATATACGTTGCCATTAAAGGTAGCACCTTGGGTATTGGCGACATTTATGCGGTTAGCGCCCGATGTTCGAAACGTTGTGGTGCCGTTAAATACATCGGCAGCAGTACTGGCCAAACTGATGGTTTGGTTGGTGCTGTTATTGATAATGGTAGTGTTATTAAAGGTGTTTCCGCCGTACCAGTTATTAGCACCGCCAGCAGATTTGGTTAAGGTAGTAGTACCCGAAACACTACTGAAACCACTTTGGCGCACGCCGCTAAGGTTGGTGGCAGTAATGCTATTAGTGGCCCTAAACTCACTACTGGTGATGGTAGCAGTAGTGGCGGTACAGGTAAAGTTGCCACCAAATATACAAGCAGTTGGGGTAAAGTTCACTGGGGTAAATGTACCATTCGCAGCCGTTCCGTTTTGCGTTACGTTGCGAATAATCATTTGGGTAGAGGTGTAGCCATTGGTAAGCAATGCCGAGCCCGATGCTATAGTGGTTGAGCCATTATTTTGGCCAAACCTTACACCATTGGCGCCGCTGGCATCAATCGTCAAATTACCGTTGAAGGTAGCGTTGGCGGTGTATGCCACATCTATGTATCCGTTGGTGGTGGCAAAGCGGGTATTGCCGTTATAAGTATCGGCAGTGGTATTATTGAGCCTTATGTAGTTATTGTCATTGTTTACAAGGGTAAGATTTTGGAAAGTATTGCCGCCACCCCATATGTTGTCGCCACCGCCCGTTTTGGTAAGGGTTGTAGTGCCAGTGAAATTTGAAGTTGCAATTGAGGTAAAATCCCTCGCGCTTATATTGCCCGTAGTAACCGTACTGCCGCTAATACTGGCATTCCCAGTTACCACAAGCGTAAATGAAGCAAGGTTTAATGTGCTTACGTTTACCGTTAAATTAGTAATGGTAACATTACTTGGCAGTGCTGGCATGTTTGGCGCAGCGCTGTTAGTTATGTTCACAGTGCTGGCAGGCGCAGGGGGGCCTACAGGTGTCCAGTTACCGGGGGTGTTCCAGTTAGAGCTCGCCGAACCGTTCCAGGTATACGTTTGAGCATCAAGTGATGAGCAGAACAATAATGTACATACCGCAAATGCGATTGCTTTTAATGTTTTCATGGCTTTGAGAATGAGGTTGAGTTATATATGCTGGGCGTTTCAATGTGCCGTTGAAATGTCCACTGAAGGCATATACGTAGTTGTGCGTAGAAGGTTACATGGGGTATGGCCATTTACTATAAAATACTACGCAATTTTACCTATTCCAGATAAATGGACGGTTAATGGGCTTCATAAGCCTTAATACTTAAGCTATTTGGAGGACCAGATAAATAGCCAGTACAGTATTACCTGTATACTTAAATGGCCATAATTCTTCGATAGCTGCAACTTATATGGGACCGCATCTACTATATTGTACAAGTAAGGCATCGCCACTTAACAACATAGTGAATTAAGGACGTTAAAAGCCTGGTGCAAATACTAAAAAAAACGAGCAGTAAACCATGATATAAATTTGCCGGATGCTCCCAATAAATTTTTAGCGTAGATACTAAAGTTTTTAACTAATTTATTTAGCTTAGCGGCCAAATGGGAACTACGAAAGATACTTTGCTACATGAGGTAGCCCTCACTTTTTTACCATCAGTGGGCGATATACTAGTAAAGGGCTTGGTGAGCTATTGCGGCGGCGTAAAGGAAGTTTTTGATGCTAGCCACGCCAAACTGCAACGAGCACCGGGCATTGGCGATACCAGGGCGCGTGAGATAATGAACAGCAACGCACTAGAGCGGGCAGCACAAGAGCTAAAGTTTATCGAGAAAAATGCCATCAAGCCGCTCTTCTATCTTGATTCCGACTACCCAAAGCGGCTATTGCAGTGCCACGATAGCCCGGTAATGCTATATTATAAAGGTAATACCGACCTCAACATGCACCGCATAGTGGGCATAGTAGGCACCCGCAACGCTACCGATTATGGCAAAATGGTAACTGAGCAGATTATTGACAAGCTACAAAGCCACAACGTACTGGTTACTAGCGGCATGGCTTATGGTATCGATATTATAGCCCACCGCGCTGCCCTTAAACAGGGCCTGCCTACCGTGGGCGTGCTGGGCCATGGGCTGGATAGGTTGTACCCCGCTCAACACAAAAGCACTGCCGATAAAATGTATGAACAAGGTGGATTGCTTGCCGAGTTCCCATCGGGTACGATGCCAGACCGGGAGAATTTCCCCCGTCGCAACCGCGTTGTAGCTGGCATGAGCGATGCCACCATAGTGGTGGAAACCAAGATAAAAGGAGGTAGCATGATTACGGCTACCTTGGCCAATAGCTATGATAGGGATGTATTTGCCGTACCGGGCAATATAAACCAGCCTTGTAGCGAAGGATGCAACTACCTAATACGTACCAACCGCGCGGCCATACTGGATAGCATGGATGAGTTTTTAGAAGTAATGCGATGGACCGATGCCGAAAACACCCCTGCCCCACCCCGCCAACTGCAACTACTTACCGACCTAAGCCCCGACGAAAAAATGGTGATAGACCTGTTGCAAGAGCATAAGCAACTGGCTATCGATGAGCTCACCTTTCGTGCGCGGATGCCCGCCAGCCAGGTAGCTGCCGCATTGTTAGGGCTTGAGCTTAATGGTATTGTACGCACCCTTCCCGGTAAAATGTATGCGCTTAGTTAATACTCCTTATAAGTACTCCCACCTGTCTGGTTCTACACCACCAGCTTGCGCCGCCTGAAGGGCGGCTAAAAAGGCCTGCCTAGGTATCAGTTTACCGCCTAAGCTTTCCAAATGGGGCGTATGGGTTTGGCAATCAATAAAATGAAAGCCCTGTTTTTCAAGCCACTGCACCAGGGTGATAAACCCAACCTTACTGGCATTGCTTACCTTGCTAAACATTGATTCGCCACAAAAGACTTTGCCCAGACCTAAACCATATAGCCCACCTACCATTTGATCTCCTTCCCAAACCTCAACCGAATGCGCAAACCCCAACTCATGCAGCCGTGTATACGCCTTTATCATATCGGGTACTATCCACGTGCCGGGTTGCCCATCTCGCACCATTTGGGCACAATTGTTTATTACTTGGGCAAAGTCGGTATCAAAAGTTACCCTATAACGCCCACTTCGGAGTACCTGCTTCATACTGTTGGATACCTTAAGCTCCGCAGGGTAAAGAACCATCCTAGGGTTTGGCGACCACCACAAAATCGGTTCGCCTTCATTGTACCAAGGGAAGATGCCAGTAGTGTAGGCCAGCAGCAGCCGTTCGGCTCTCAAATCGCCGCCTATCGCTATCAAGCCATCAGGCTCAGCCAATTCCACGTCAGGAAACAACAGGTTTTTACTCAATCGGAAAATAGGCATGGTGCAAAGATAGAGCACATAAAAGTTCTGCTTTTGTTTTATTACTTTTAGTGTACTCTTAATTTAATCATAAAAACCAACCAACTATTATGAAAAAGTATCTTTTGCTGATGGTGGCTTCTGTAGCCATTTGTTTTACTGCCTGTACCGATGGCGAAACTGAACGAGAGTTTGAAGTGCCACTCACTATTGAAGGCTTTTCGGTAAATGCGTTGCCACAAGGTGCTACTACTGTTATATCCGAAGACGTTATTACTACTGGCATCGAAGCCCAACTAAATACACTGGGCCTAACACTGGAAAGCGTAAAACGCATTGAAGCCCAAAGCGTAGTAGTGCGCATTACTGGCCCAACCGGTGCCAATTTTGATGCAGCAGGCTACGTAGAAGCCTTTTTTACTGATGGCACCGATACCACCAAAGCGGCATTCCAAACCGTTATTCCTAATGGAGTAACCCAAATCTCTATGGATTCGGAGTTTAGCGATTTAGCACCTATTATCAAGAAAAATCAGTTTACCTTCTTCGTAAGAATGTATAACGATGCCCCATTCAACGCAGCTACTGGCGCGGTTGATGTAGTGCTAAAAGTTAGGGCTTTGGTTGATTAACAACCCGCCCTCCACCTTTTTACGTTTTATTTTTTACCTTTTCTGGCAGCCATAGGGTCATTCTCTACGCTGCCAGTCTTTTTTTTGTGCTTTTTAGCCTGAGTGTTAGCTTGTGCAATTCCTATCGCCATAATGAAGCTTCTGCCAAAACCAAGCTTATGCGGCTTCTTTTTGCCTTTGCGCACATTGTCAAAAAAGCTTTTGCTATATACTATAGCCATTGGCGCGCATGGGTTGTGAGATAAGTGCTTGCCAAACACGCGCTTGCTTACGTGGGGTGCCTTTGGGTGCATGAAGTTGTAGGCAACTTCCGTGTTTTGGTATAGCACTTCATTGTCGCCGTAGCAAGCACACAACTGCATGGGTGCCTTAGGTATCCAGTTATATAGGTTGTTCTGCCTTAGCTTGGCAGTAAATAGAAAATTGGTATCCGTCTTAAATATGGTTATCAAGCTATCAATCACCATATCCTTAGGTATACTTGGTAATACGGAATCTAAATATCCATAATCAAAAACCCTAGGCATGGCAAAGTAATTGGCCATGTCCTTATCATATGGGGGTTTGAAAACGGTATAAATGTCATTTGGCCATACATTATAGGCGTAATTGTAAGAAATAAGCAAATATGGCAAATAGTGCGGCCTATCATACTCAATAAACATAGTTTGCGCCTGTACGCCAGTAAGGTCATAAGCACCTGCCATAGGCGAAGATGCCGTTACCTGCACATCGGGGAAGGCATTGGTTTCTAACATTTTATGGGTAGCCATGCTGGCGTGGCCACCTTGCGAGTATCCAGTAAGAAATAATTGCCCATTGGTTTTTACGTTTATCTGGGGCAATATCTCTCTGCAAGCTTTAATCATGTATATTACCGACATGGCTTCGGTAAAGGCATCGTGGTATATGTGCTCTTTCTCGCCACCGCCAAGGCCGTAGTAAAACGGAAAGTAAGATATATATCCATCGGCAGCATGCATCATGGTTATTACCTGTTCCAAATCCTGTATACCATAACTTTGCGCTACCGATATCCGGGTGCCATGGCAATAAGCCATCTCGGCAAGTGGTTGGTCAGACTTGGGAACGTACAATACCCCTTTAGCCATTACAAAACTACTATCAAGCCACATGCCTTTGTAGGTTATCTCGTACATATCTACCGCGTTCTCAACGGGCATTAGTACTTGGGGTATTTTGTTTGCCTTCCAAAACCGCTCCAGCGAGTCTTCGGTGTAGCTGTATAGCAGCTTATACTCCATCATGAAGGTTTCTGGCGCTTTGTTGGCAAAGGCATTGGGAAGGCAGCTTAACAAACAAAAGCTGAGGAGGAGGAACTTCGCTTTTTTCATGATAGTTTTTTCAATAAAAAATGAAATCGTAAGATAGTATATTAAATTGTAAACGGGAAGTAATTGTGATTAACAATAGGTTGTAAAATCTGCCCTTTCCCTATCTTTGATATTCATTTGTCAACCATCACCTATTATGACCCGCCTAAGCGTAAACATCAACAAAATAGCCCTCATTCGCAATGGACGTGGCGGCAATGTGCCCGATGTGGTACAAGTAGCCAAAGATTGTGAGCGCTTTGGCGCCGATGGCATTACGGTACACCCCCGCCCCGATGAACGGCACATTAAATTCAAAGATGTATACGACTTAAAGCAGGTAGTAAAAACAGAGTTTAATGTAGAAGGCTACCCAAACAGCCATTTCCTGCAAATGATGCACGATATACGGCCAGAGCAATGCACCCTAGTACCCGATGGCCCTGATGTACTTACCTCATCAGAAGGTTGGGATACCATTAAGCACCAGCAGTTTTTGAAAGATACCATTGAGGAGCTTCAATCATTTGGCATCCGTGTTTCACTTTTTGTGGATACTATTGAGCAGTTTATTGAAGGGGCAGCCGTTATTGGAGCCGATAGAATTGAATTGTACACTGGCCCGTATGCCCAAAACTACTTCCACAGCCCAGCTAAAGCAGTAGAAAAATATGTGAATGCCGCACGCTTTGCCAACCAACTTGGCCTGGGCATAAATGCCGGGCACGACTTAAGTTTGGATAACCTGAAGTACTTTAAACAGCATGTGCCTGGCCTGCTGGAAGTATCCATTGGCCATGCCTTGATTTCGGATGCCCTGTATTATGGTTTGGAGAATGTAATTGGTATGTACCGCCAGCAACTTGGTGCTTATCAAGACTAGCCCAATATATCTTCTGGTGTAAGCTCGCGAAGCACTTTTGTTACTCCAGCATTTTTCAAGATGCCCGTGCCCAAATAATCAACCCCAATAAAACCGAGGCCGAGTTTTTGGCTTACCTGCCAATCATATACCCTATCGCCCACATACAGTATCTCTTGGTACTGGTGGTCGCCATATTGCGCACGTGCCAATGCTATAACATCCCTTATCGAATCCTCTTTAGAATGCGAATCATCGGCCCCTACAAACGGCACCTGGCTCGCAGGTATGCCAATAGTTTCTAGCTTAAACTGGGCAGGGTCTCTCCAGGCTCCGGTCGCAATACCCAAGTGAATGTTGGGTTGAGCCATTAAATAGTTGAACGTATGGCTAGCGCCCGGTATCTCTTCAAAGAATTGCGGATGCGTGGCTTGCTTAGCTTGCAATGCCCCACG
Organism: Sphingobacteriales bacterium; assembly: GCA_027483645.1. Classification (GTDB taxonomy): domain Bacteria; phylum Bacteroidota; class Bacteroidia; order Chitinophagales; family CAIOSU01; genus CAIOSU01. The sequence continues at coordinate 128,367 of JAIXUD010000010.1, read as the reverse complement.
AAAGGAAGATTTGAGGGCCGCTAGCTCCTCTGGCAGGGCGTTGCGGCCATGCATTTGCTGGAAAAAGTGATCAGTAATGGCAGAATCGGTAATGTGGTAGCAGCTGGCATACTCCAACCCTTCTAGGGTGCGCCCAGTAACCTGCTGAAATGCCTCGGCATAGCAATTGTCTTTTTCATAATCGGTATTGGCCAAAGTGCCGTCAATATCAAAAATAATTAAGCGCATGGGAAGGGAAATATGAAATGAGAAATGTGAAATGTGAAATGAGCAACGTGAAATGAGAAATGTGAAATGCGCTGGCTTTAAACAAAAAGAGATGGCAAAATTACTTCTGCCATCTCTTTGTTTATTTCTTATTTCTCATTTCATATCCCATATTTCACATCTCTTACTTGGAAACAACTATTTGCCTAGTATCGATACCCAAAGCCGTTTCGATTGCTACTACGTAAACACCAGTTTGCAATGCATTTACGTTGGTTGTCAACTTAATATTGCCAGCTGATTGGTTGCCATAGCCTTGTTTCAGTACTTCGCGGCCCAGCAAATCAATAATTCGAACGGTAACCTTGCCCGATTTTGCCAAGTACATATCCAAGTACAATTGATCGCTTACTGGGTTAGGATATAGGTTAACCTTATTAAGCGTCACTGGCTTGTTTTCTATAATACCAGCGGCCAAGTTGCAACTAGAATTGTTGAGGCTTGTAAGGGTAGTACTGCGGAACATACCGCGACCATAAGTAGCAGCATAAATCACGGCGCAATCTTCGTTATAAAGATTCCTTTGTATTACGCTATATATTGGCGTATTGTACAGCCCGTTCAACTCTTGGCTCCAAGTGCCCCCGCCAATGGTAGACCATAGGCCGAAGTCGGTACCTAGTATAATATTGGTGGGGTTGTATTGATCAATAACCGCACCATAAACAGGCATGTTTGGTAAGTCGCCTTGTATGCTCGTAAACACTGGTGTATTTGCAACTGCATCTTGGCTTTCAAAAACGTTAGTTTGGTTGCCATATCCTCCAAAAGTAACCACCACGTGCGCAGAGTTGCGCGGGTCAACCCCGATAGAGGTGATATAGCGTGAAGATGTACCCGTCCAGGTATTTGACCCTCTTAGCAACCTTAGATTTACTCCAGTAACAGTATTATTTGAACGATTGTAATTTGCTGATTTTAGACCTGAAACAAGATATAAATTTCCACCAGTAGTGCCCACATAAAAATCGCCATTTGGCGCTGGAGAAACCGCGCTCACTGTGCCGCTAAGGGTTGCCGTATACCAGTAAATACCGCCAGACTCTAAGGCATCGGGTGTAAACAGAATACGACCACCAGCACCGAACACGAGGTATCCTTTGTTTTTGATAGAGAAAAACGTATCATTTTCAAGAGTAGTAAGGTTGAATATGATACTATCTACCACCTGAGTTTGCTCTTCCCAAAGATCATAAGGAGAGATAAACTGGGAGAAACCTTCGGTACCTGCACCCAACGCGGTTGCAAAGGCATCCCAAACACCGCCAAAACTTGTACCACGGTTCAAGGAGCGCTCCAGGTTGCCAAACTGTGATTCAGAGAAAAGGATGTCAGGATTCAAGCTCGAAATTGCACAATAACCGCCATCACCACCATTTACATCGAGGCCAGTGAAAACTGTGTTTCCTTTGTAATTGATGTACACAGTACCGTTATCCTGAGCTCCAGCTATTACCTCACCACTTGGGCTAGCCGCCATGTGATAAAATTGAGTGGTAACATAGTTTTTATTGCGTGGGGTAAATGTTGGAAATTGGTTATTGGCATTCAATGATTTACTTATGCCACCATCAGAGCATACATACATGATGTCGGAATTGGTTGGGTCAAATTGTATGGCGTGCATATCGGCGTGCACATAATATGGATTTGTTGGGCTTTCAGGTGCCCAATAAGCTATCAAATTCCAGCCAACATCCAATCCGCCTTTCCACAGTTCTAACTGACCACCGATAACTACTTCATCTTTGTTAGTTGGGTTTATACCAAAAGCCAAATCATACTCACCTTGCGAACCTAATGGATTAAATACCGTCGAGTTCTCTTGGCTATACGCTTTCCATGTTAGCCCGGCATCAATAGAGCGATAAATACCACGTAGGCCGTCAGCATTATTACATATTGCTGCATATACGTAGCTGGCATCTTGAGGAGATACAGCAAACTCTGTACGCTTTACATTGGTAGTAGGGAAACCACTAGTGCCACCACCAATAAGGGTATAATCAATACCATTGTCAGAACGATAGTATTTCCTGTTAATTTCTGCGAACACTACACCATTGGAGTTTACCTTAACATCCCTGCTTTCCCCGTTAGCATCGGCTGGAGCTATGCCAGCTGCTGGAAGCCAAGTAACACCACCATCAGTGGTATACTTCAATCCACCGTTAGTAGCAGCGTAAACTCGATTTGCACTAAAAGGGTCTACTTCCAATTCGCTTACATATGCCCAATCATCGTTAACATTGTTAGGTGCAGGTTGTGTAGATGGCAACAGTTGGAATGTTGCACCATTATCAACCGATTTGTAAACACCACCGCCAATATGCCCAAAGTTATTTTGCTGGGTAAATACAAATGTCTCTCCTGTGCCTACATATATATCCCCATTTTGGGCCTGCACAATGCTGCTGATTGAGGTAGAAAGAAAACTAGCATTATCAGGGTGCTCGGTCCAATTCAAACCACCATCATTTGATACAAACAAGCCACCAGTTACGCCACCGGTAAGTAAACGTTGGGTATTGTTTCGGTCAATCATAAAACCGCGGGTACGGCCACCAACATTATCAGGACCTAAGCTTTCCCACTCCAAGTTAAGCAGCCCTTGCTTGCTAGCGCCATTGGCACCGCGCATTTGCAAGGCTTGCTGGCGGGCACGGTAAACATCGTTCACATCTACTACACCTGTAACTTGGTTTATACGCATCTCTTGCATCCAACGGCTAGCATATTTAATGCCTTTCTCATCACGTTTCTTGATGCGTTTGGTATCCTTAAACTGCTCTTTATACATGGCAGCAGAGTGCTGTTGTGCCTCTGGCTGCTGCTGAGAGCAAGCATTGAAAATAAGAGCGAGCGAGAGTATAGCCATCATTCCGCTGGCTGGCAAGTAAGCCTTTCTAATCATTACTGGTAGGTTGTTAAGTATCTTTTTAAAATATTTAGCCTTATTTCGAAGTCGTTGAATTAATCCCGAATTAACAAAGATACATTCTCAACGGCTGTATAAGAAATTAAATTACAAATCTATCCCTATTCCTTCAATAGCTTATGCACAAAACTAGAACCAGCGCCACGCACCACTACTATATAAGTACCAGCAGGTTGGTTTGATATATCCACTGGCACATCAAGCTGTGTTACACCATTCTCATATTGTCTAACAATTCTGGTACCCACAATGTTGTAAACCTCCACTACTAAATCAGTAGGTTCATAAAACAAACCCCTGAGCAATACTTTGCCCTGTGTAGGATTTGGGTACATGGTAACGTAAGGTTGCGGAGCAACCAAAAGCCCCACTGATGTGGTATCGCGAACGGGGGCGGTACAGGCATCCTTCAGCGGGAACTGGCCTGCTGGGTAGCCTACCATAAACTGGTGCTCAAACTTTTCACCAAAATCAGCCTCAAAACTCTTGAAGATAGCTGTGCCTGGATATTTGCGAAAACGCACTGCACCATTGCCATCATTATTGGCAAAGAAACTCAACCCATCCTCACCTGAATCTCTAAAAGTTAGTTTGTAACAGCCCGGCACAAAGCGCAAGGTGTCGTTTGTAGTAACGTTATTGGCGAAATTGCTTTTTGCAAACACGATACTATCGTTCTCATCGGTAAACTCATACGAGGTTTCGTTGCCTGCATTATTGGTACGGGTAATCATTATAAAGATTGAGTCATAAACAGGCACCATTTCGAAAGCGGTGCTGGCGGAGTTGTTGTATGGATTTTGGTCGCTACGGCCATTGGGGTAGTCCACCGTAACATGAAACCTTGGATTGTTTAAATCCAAACCGTTCCAATCGAAAGTAGGTAGCGTTACCTCTACCTCTTCCATAAAGCCAAGGCTACCCGTCCAAGTATAATAGCAATCGGCACCGCCATCTACACCATAGGCAAAGTCGGCTTGGGTAAGCGTTTGTGCACCCAAGTTACGTATGCGCACAACGGGGTAGTTGCATACTGGGTTGTAGCGGCTATGCTCGTCGGTAATGGTAGGGGTTACAATACCAGTAAGCTCCACATCGCGCTGAAAGTTTATATCGCCATAGCTTACCAACTGCACATGCAATATGTTCAGGCCATATTGGTCGGTCTCTACGGTGTACAGTAATTCCGCATCTGTGCTTCCTTGTGGTATAAATGGGGTAAGCTCATGGGCGTACTCATCTACGGGTTCGCCGGGGCACCATCCTGCCCTATCAATAAGCCAAGTACCGCCTTGTGGATAAACGGGCACATACCCGCAATCGGTCCAGTTTTGCCAGCTGCTAACTTGGCTGCCATTGGCATATACTTGGTGCACTTTAGGGCAAAACTCGGCACAGTTGGTGGCATTGTCCCACAGGTGACCGCTAGCCCGCGTCTTCAGGCGGAAACTCTTGGCAGCCGGTTCAAGGGTAACGGTTTTGGGCAGCAAGGTTTGGTCCATGTTGCTTAGGTAGTACTCGCCCTTCCAAACGTTCTCCACCTTAATCACATCGCGCGGCGGCGTACCGTGTATAAACAGGAATTTTACATCCAACAACTCCTGCCAGTTGCCCGCCGCAAGGTGCACCGAATCTGCCAATAGCGGGCGATAATCGGTTACATCATACGTCCAAGTAAAGCCTGGCCCCAAATCAAGGTTGATGCCGTATGGGGTGATAAAGCGGCCTATTTCATACTGTTCCACCACCTCAAACTTGCGATAGTATGGCAGGTTGGCTTTAAAAAGGGTATCAGTACCCGCTACCAGGGTAGAATCAATTGCAACGCCATTCGCATCATAAACATAATCAGCGTAGTAGGGTGCCCAATAATAGAAGCTGTCGGTAGCCACGGTTGGGTTTGTGGCATTATTAAAGTATTGAATAGTCAATGGTGCGTTCACTATCGTATCCACCACTACGGTAGTAATGGTATCTTGAACAAACTGGCCTTGCTCAAATACTACCTGAGGCCTCACATCGGCATACTGGTGGTTCCGGATGCCAATGTTATCAAATAAAGTAGTGTACTGCGGTGCGCCCCACTGGTTACCATTGTGAGCATGGGGGCTAGCATCAGTAGCCACATAGCCATTGCCCTCATCAAACTTATAGTACAATCGTAGGTTTTGGTAATAAGGGTGGGTGGCATCCACATCTTTGTTCATCCAGCTTTTTATGGTTGCAACATCCAACGCAGTATCCCATATTTGGAACTCGTTCATCCAGCCATCATAGTGGTTGCCGCCATTCGCACCCGAGCCAATACGGAATTTGCTAATGTTGGTCATGGCGGCATACTTACCCGTAAGGTTTAACCAAAGGGTACCGTTTAAGTATATACGCATATTGCCTGTGCGGGCATCTTTTACAAATGCCCAATGGCTCCAGCCCTGTTCATATAATGCTGGGCTAGCAGATTTGCTGCCACGGTCAAGCAAAGTACCTACATTGCCAGCATCCCAATACACTTTTCCATCGCTCCAAGGTAGGTGGGCATTCAGCACCCGCAAGCCATTATTATCCAAACCTTCAAACAGAATATTGTTTTGTGGTTGAAGCAATGGATCGCCATACTGCCAAAAGCTGATGGTTATTTGGCTATCAACGGTATTGAAAACCGAAGCGGGCACCTCAATATAGTCCGCACCTTCAAAATCGAGCACATAATCGCCCGTACCGTTTTTGGCACAAGCAAAGACTGCATTGTCGGCGGCCAGTGTGTAATCCGTTCCGCTCGCTGCATTATCGAAACTAAACCTCACTAACACATTAGAGGTGCCATCCCATATAAACGGTGTCGCAAAAGCCAACGATACCCAGCCGCTAGGCAAGGCTTGGCTAAACTGGTAAACTTTAGTAAAAGCTGTGGGCAAAACACTATTCGCGGTTAAGGTATCCGCAATCATGGGGGCAAAATCGACCCGCAGTTTATTAAGAAAGCTGCCAGCAATACCCACATTGAGCCGCAATCCTGTAATCTCCCCAGCAACCAAACCAGCACTGGTAAGCTCGCTAGCACGCCATAGATAATAAGCCTCGCCATCGCTATCCGCAGAATGCAAGGCAAGGTTGGTGTTGGTAGCGCCCACGCCGACAGTAGATGCCGTTAGCGCCAAGGTATCGGTATATACTATCCTGGTTTCTACCCTAGGGATGTATTTATAAGAAGGTGTAGTAAGGTAAGGGAACGTATCGGGGCTTGTACCATCCACCGTAAAGCTAGGCTGCTGCTGCAACGTAGAATCGTAAATACCCAAGTGGTCGTACAAAAAGCTGTGGGTGGTATAGTCCCACTCGCCGCAGGCTGGGCTTTGATTGGGGTTGCATTTTAAGGTATAAAGCATCAATATTTTCTGATACCGATTGGTGGCTGGCGGAAACTGGAACCAATAATCTTGCGGGGAACCGAAAGTAAAGGCTTGTACCACGGTAGTGTCGCCAGGGCTTTGTGCCATCATGGTTTGGGCAGAAACCAATAACAGCAAGAACTTAAAAAAGCGCATAGTGTGCGTGTTATCTAAATGTTGAGGATAGGCTAAGATAATTAAATTACCGGCTACATAAAAGTAGTTTTTGTATCCACCTAACCTAAGGTGCCATTTACCAAAAACACGAAGCGGCCGCTTCGTAATAGAAACGGCCGCTTGGCGTTACAGTTTATGTTAAAAATTATATCTTTTCTACCTCAAATCCAAGGGTCGCAATATCTTCCCAAAAACCCGCGTACGATTTGGTAACCACGGCAGGATCGTCAATTATCACCTCTCCAAACGGTATGGCAAGCGGCGTAAAAGCCATCGCCATGCGGTGGTCTTTGTAGGTGTTTATTTCCAAAGTTTTATCCAAAGGCTTATCTGCCCGCACACCCAGGTTCCACGTAGTGCCTAGCGGTATCAGCTTTAAGTCAATTTTTTGCAGCTCTGTGTCCAAAGCCTCAATGCGGTTCGTTTCTTTTATCTCTAGGGTTTCTAGACCACGTGCTTTTACAGCGGTGCCGGTAGCCGCCGCAGCAACCAATACACTCTGCGCCAAATCTGGGTAATCGCGGAAATCCAGCTCTGTGGATTTGGTTCGGTAGTCGGTTTTGGTAAGGTGTATGCCGCCTTCAATAAAGCTCGTACTTACGCCAAACTGTTGCATCAAGTTGGCAATGGCAAAGTCACCTTGGTAGCTGAATTTATTCAGGCCCATTATCTTCAGGTCCACATGGTCGCTTAGGGCAGCCATGGTGTAGTAGTAGCTAGCTGCGGTCCAGTCGCCCTCAACATTATATTTGCGGCCCACGTATTCTTGGTGCGGAACGGAGATAACGCTCTGGGTCCACTCATGATGAATACCAAAGTGCTTCATCACGTTCAGGGTCATCTGTATATATGGCCTCGAAACCGGCTCGCCCTTCATGCGGATAATCAACCCATCCTTCAGCAAAGGCGCAATCATTAGTAGCGAAGAAACAAACTGGCTGCTCACTCCTGCGTCAATCTCAATGCGGTTACCGTTTAAGCGTTTGCCGCGAATGCGCAATGGCGGGTAGCCGTGCTCACCCACATAATCAATATCGGCACCTAGGCTGCGCAGTGCTTCCACTAGCGGGCCCACAGGGCGTTTTTGCAGTCGGTCGCTACCGGTAAGTACCACATCGCCTTCGTGTACTGCTAGAAAAGCAGTCAGAAAACGGAAGGTAGTACCCCCGTCCCGGGCATCCAACACGTTTTCTGTACTGTTTATTAGTTCTACCAGCGTTTCCGAATCCTCGGAGATAGAAAAATTTGTGATTTCGAAAAACTCCGGGCACAATGCTTTTATAATAATTACGCGGTTGGTAATGCTTTTCGAACCTTCTAAGGTTACGGTGCCAACCAGCTTTTTGTCTCGTTTCGTTACTTTGTATTTCATAGGCTCCCCCTCAAATAAACTAGTGCTTCCAGCAACTGTTCCCGACTCACGTTGCAATTGTATTCAGGCTTGCCAAATTGTTGTAACAAGCTGAATGAGAATTGCTTGGAGCGGTTTTTTTTATCGTTGCCAACCAATTCGGCTAAATTATCAAGAGATAGGTCAATATTCAAAAAAGAACCATACAAACCCAGTAAATAGTTACTGACAGCTTTAAAATCTTTTTGTGGAAAACCCAGTATTTGCATGGATAGCCACAGCTCGGCCACCATGCCCAAAGCTACGGTATGGCCGTGTAATAGGGGCTTGCCTAGGCGCATGCTTTCGCTCTCAAGGGCATGGCCAATGGTATGTCCTAAATTGAGGGTTTTGCGAATGCCTTGCTCCAACGGGTCTTGCCCAACAATGGCTTGCTTTACCTTTAGCGACCGGATAATTAGCTCCGGGTTGGCAATTATCCCTTCAGGGCCAACTGCTACCAAGGCATCCCAATGCTCTTGCCCAGAGAGCAGCGCATGTTTCAGCATCTCGGCAAACCCGCTGAGCACCTCTTCATGCGGCAAGGTTTCTAAAAACGGCAGGTGGAAAAATACAGCTTCAGGCTCATTGAACAGCCCGATGCTGTTTTTAACCCCGCCCAAGTTAATGCCCGTTTTGGCACCCACCGTGGCATCCACCATAGCCAGTACCGTAGTAGGAATATTAATAAACGGGATACCGCGCTTATAAGCCCCGGCCACAAAACCGCCCAGGTCGCTCACCATGCCGCCGCCTAGGTTTACCAGTACGGCATCGCGGCCCGCCTTTGCCGCTAGCAGACTTTCCCAAATATGCTCACACATATCTAGGTTTTTGGTGCTTTCGCCAGCGGGTACTTCCAGTATCAGGGCATCTTGAAACACCGCCAACTCCATGAGCCTGGGCAGGCAATAGGCGCGGGTGTTGCTATCAACCAGCACTATAGTAAACGGCTGGCGTTGCCACACCTCATGCGCCTCCAATTGCTGCAGCGTATCCACAAAATGGGCTTGGTAATTGCCAAATGTTAGGGCGGGTTGCATGATGTAAAGATAGGGGTTTTGGAGGAGGGGAGGATAGAATTGTTTTCTGAAATGCATTGTATACGTAGGTCGAAAAGGCCCTATACTAGCGGTACTAGAATAGGGCATCGCCCTATAAACGCAATACGTTTCAGGAATAGCGTTTCCGGAAATAGAATTCAGCAAAAGTCACCACAACATTAAATCTCCACCCCAGTGCAACCATTTCACACATATAGCTTTCTACCAAGCACACACCGCTAATCCTCAACCAACCATGATGCCCCTACCCCATTTGTTGCGCGCCCTTGCCTTGGCGTTGATTGTACTTTTCAGCATAAACCTTACTGCACAAGCTGGGCCTGGCAACAAAACCAAGGGTAAGGCACCAGTGGAAAAAGTAAGCAAAGTAGGCCAATACCAAGGCTATGGCGAGCCACAGTACAAAGGCTACCAATACAGCAGCCTATACCTCACCATGACCGATAGCACCATGATTGCTACCGATGTGTTCCTGCCCAAGGGCATCAAAGCTGGCACTAAAGTGCCCACGCTGCTATATGTAACCCGCTATACGCGGTCGTTGCGGGCCAAGTGGCCGCTCAGTTGGCTCAAAAACCCCGTATTGGTTGTAGTGAATGAGGCCGAGGTGAAGTATTTTACCAGCCATGGCTATGCCGTACTGATTGTGGATGCCCGTGGCACAGGCGCCAGCAGCGGCCGCCGCACTATGGAGTTTAGCCCCGAAGAGGTGGCTGATGGCGGCCAAGTGGTGGATTGGATAATAGCCCAACCGTGGAGCAACGGCAAAGTGGGTACCAGTGGCATCAGCTACGGCGCCACCACCGCCGAGCAACTATTGCTCAACCAACACCCGGCCGTAAAAGCTTGCATACCGCGCTCGGGCATACTCGATTTGTACAACCACATCATGTTCCCCGGCGGGGTGAGGCAAGCTCAATTTATTGATATTTGGGGCTTCACCACCCGCTCGCTCGACCAAAACGACCTATCCGTATTCGGTAAAAAAGCCAAGCGCCTTATCAAGGGTATACAACCCGTGCAGGGCGACAAAAAAAAGGCCTACTTTAACGAAAACCTACTGGTACACAAGGGTAACTTCGATGTTTACGAAGGGATAAAGGTGGTTACCTGCCGCGAAGACAAGCACCCCGATCTTTCGCGCAGCAGCAACGAGTTCAGCACGCATTATCAAATAGAGCGAGTAGCCAACAGCGGGAGTGCCATTTACCGCATCGGTGGCTGGTATGATGGTGCCCTTACCAAATCAATAATCGAAGGTTTTTGGAACACCCCCAATACCGATAAGGTACTAATTGGCCCTTGGGACCATGGCCCTGCCGACAATGCCAGCCCGTGGTCGCCCACTACCGAGCGAGGGTTCGACATCTATGCCGAAATGTTGCGCTACTTCGATTTCCACCTGAAGGGCATTGACAACCAACTGCCCAACGACGACAAATTCCATTACTACACCGTGGGCGAGGAAAAATGGAAAAGCACCAACGTTTGGCCACCCGCGTATGTGAAGGACCAAACCTTTTACCTCTCAGCCAATAATAGCATTGTTTACGAGGCTAAAGACGTGCAGAACGGCAGCACCATTTACCCCATCGACTACGAGGCGAATACCGACAGCCACTCTCGCTGGAACAGCCTTACTACCCTCTACAAAAACGGCCCTACCACCTACGGCAACCGCAGAGAGCCCAGCGACAAACTGCTACACTATGATTACGCTCCTTTCGAAACCGATGTAGAGCTTACTGGCAGCGCCATAGCCCACCTCTTCATCTCTGCCGACGCCACCAACGCCGACGTGTTTGTATATATTGAGGACGTGCACCCCGACGGCAAAACCGTATACATGGTAACCGAGGGCATGTTGCGCGGTATACACCGCAAAGTGGCCGAAGACACGGACACCTACAAGCAAATAGGCCCCTACCACAGCTACACCCAGGCCGACATGCAGCCCATGGTACCTGGCGAAGTAACTGAATTTGCGCTGGACCTGTTGCCGATAAGCTACCAGTTTAAAGCCGGCCACCGCCTCCGCATCTCCATCGCCGGTGCCGACAAACTCCACTTTGACTCACCCACCGAGCGCCCCACGCAGTTGACGCTGCATTGCAGTGAGCAGTATCCATCGAGGGTGCTGCTGCCGTTGGCGGTGTGGGAGTAGGTTGGTTGCAGGTTATAAAACGTAACGCTTCCCTCCTAAAAAAAACCTGTCCGGAGCATTAGTCAATGGAAGGCGGTGGGAAGGTGCACATGAATGCAGCGGCTGCCAAACCAATTACTTTCCACCATTGGCTATCAGCAATTCCACTACTTGCTTATGGTTTCCGCGTTGGGCATCCATTAGTGGGGTGCCGCTCCAGCGGTCCATGGGGTTAATGTTTACGCCTTTTACCAACAGATACTCTACGGTTTCCACACGGCCCTCTGCTGCGGCTAGATGCAGTGCGGTGCGGCCATCGTAGTCCGCAGCGTTTAGGTCGATTCCATTGGCTTCTAGGCGGTGTATCTCCTCAATATCCCCATAGGTAGCCGCCCATATAAGCGACATGATGTTGTTGGTTTTGCTCTCGTATTTCTTCAGCCGTGGGTCCTTCTTTATTCCGTCGTTTATTACATTGTCGTACTTATGGAAGTTGTATTTGCCAATAAGCTTTTTGCAAAACTCCACGCCCTTTACGGAGTTTCCAATTTTATCAAGCCTAGGTGCCCAAACCGCAAAGCCGCCCACATTGGGTATTACCACCATCAATGCCCCCGATACGCCGCTCTTTGCCGGCAAGCCAATGGTAAAGGCAAACTCGCCCGAATAATCGTACATGCCGCAAGAGCTCATCAACGATAGGCAGTTCTGTACGGTTTTGGGGCTGAACACGCGGTCGCCCGTAAGCGGGCAGATGCCCATGTTGGCCAACGAGGCCGCCACAATGGAAAGCATATCGGCATCCACCTCAATAGAGCAGCACTGGAAGTAAAACTCCAACGTATCCACGATATTGGTATGCTCGGGGAAACCCTTGTTCTCTCGCATGAAGTATGCAAGGGCGAAGTTACGGTCGGCAGTGCCGCGCTCGCTTTGGTATACGGAGTTGTTGAAACCTGGTTTTTTGCCGCCGCTAAGGCGTTTCCAAGTATCCATTACTTTCTCAAATACATCGGCCGTGTCTTTCTTGTTATTGATTAGGGCACAGCTCATTATGGCACCTGCGTTTATGAGCGGGTTATGCGGCAATCCCTTGTTATTAAGGGTAATCTCGTTGAATTTTTGCCCACTGGGCTCGCGGCCTACATGCAAGTGCACATACTCCTCGCCAAACTCCTCATGCGCCAGGCAATATGTAATGGGTTTACTAGTGCTTTGCAGGCAAAAACGCTCCTCGCTATCGCCAATAGAGAACCGCTGCCCATCGATAGTACATACCGATATGGCATAATAATCGGGGTTTACGCGGGCCAATTGAGGAATGTAAGTGGCCACTTCGCCGTCTTTGTTTTTCTTTGTTTCCAGATATATTTCTTCTATATCGCCACAGAAGTCGCTAAACGCCGGTATCGACAAAGTACCCTTAAGTGCATTTCGAACTATGGCATTTTGGTTTATCAACTCCCGAAACTGCTCGAACGTAATCATCGTTTGATCCTCATCGCCGCTCGAGATATTGGAAAGATAGCTTTTAAGGCTGTTCAAACGAGGGTCGTCGTGCAATATACCGGTGCGGGTAAGGGCTTTCCAAAATCGGGAAACACTCAGCTCATTGTTGCTATTGGGGTGTATGGAGGAAAAGATGTATTGCATCTCCAAGTATTCTTCCGTAATGTTGGAAGCGGCAAGTATTTCATGGTCTTGCTTTGGGAGGGCGATGGTGTTTAATTTTTCTTTTGCAGGCATAATCAGATTTTTATAACTAGGCTAAATTCGCAATTTAATGTTATAACAACGTTAACATTAGGCCAATTTTCAATAAAAGTCAATAAGAAGTTCATAAATTATTTGTGGCAATGCTTTTTTAGTAAAAATCGTTTTAGGAAAACTAATATACATTTAGGCGACGCATTTATATAGTCTCCGTATCCCCATTTTTATCCAGCGTTCCTCTTAAAACGGGATGTCTACTATGATGCAAGGATTTACTTATTAGCCGTACTAAGTACAAAAGCATAACACGGCAATTCAACCTCAGCACATCGGTGACCGAAGGTTCCTCGTGATTTCGCCAAAGGCGAGACGGAATGACGAACGCATTATTGAAAATATAAAAAATTGAAATTCAACTTTTTAAGCAATCCTTGTGCGCGTAAATCCAAGACTATTAACCACTTGCATCTTCCATGACACACTGCTCAGCAACCCGCTGAAACCCGCATCAAAACTCACTTCATGGACGACAAAACTATTGGGAGGTGAGCACCTTGCTCCGGTGCAGGGGATTACTGCAAGCAGTGAGAAAAGTAGCCACAGGCCATTGGAGGGCACTACCAACCGCAACATCAAGTAGGCCTTCGCAATGACGCTTTGGGGATAAATATTGGACAACCCGCGAACGAAATAGTATCTTTGTTTGGTTATAGAATGTAGTTGTTGAGTTAAGCCAACTCGCAATCCGTAACTCGAAACACGTAACCCATGGCAGCAATCACCACAACCCGCTCACAGGAACTGATAGAATTGGAAGATCGCTACGGCGCCCATAACTACCACCCGCTGCCAGTAGTGTTGGCCAGGGGCGAAGGCGTGTACGTGTGGGATGTGGACGGTAAGCGGTATTATGACTTCCTCTCGGCTTACTCGGCGGTAAACCAAGGCCACTGCCACCCCAAGATTGTGGGTGCGCTAGTGGAGCAGGCGCAAAAGCTTACCCTTACCAGCCGTGCCTTCTATAACGATAGCTTGGGCGAGTATGAGCAGTTTATGAGTGAGTACTTCGGCTACGACAAGGTGCTGCCGATGAACACCGGTGCCGAGGCCGTGGAAACCGCGATTAAGCTTACCCGCAAATGGGCCTACGAGCGGAAGGGCATTGCTGAAAAAGAAGCCAAAATCATAGTGTGCGAGCACAATTTCCACGGGCGCACCACTACCATCGTGTCCTTTAGCAGTGATGAGGGCTCTAAAAAGAACTTCGGCCCCTACACCCCTGGGTTTGTGACCATCCCTTATAATGACTTAATCGCGCTAGAAAACGCGCTGAAAGACCCAACCATAGCGGGCTTTCTCATAGAACCCATACAAGGCGAAGCGGGTGTGGATGTGCCCAGCGACGGCTACCTAAGCAAGGCAGCCGCCCTGTGCAAAGCCGCCAACGTGCTGTTTATGGCCGATGAGGTGCAAACCGGCATCGCCCGCACGGGCAGGCTATTGGCTTGCGACCATGAGGACGTACGCCCCGACATCGTAATACTCGGCAAAGCTATAAGCGGCGGGGTTTACCCCGTTTCGGCTGTACTGGCGGACGATGACATAATGCTGGTTATCAAGCCTGGGCAGCATGGCTCTACTTTTGGGGGCAACCCATTGGCAGCCAAGGTGGCAATGGCTGCGTTGCAAGTAGTAAAAGACGAAAACCTTGCCGAAAACGCCCAGTGCCTAGGCGAGATATTGCGCAAAGAGCTGCGGGCACTTAACAGCCCGCTCATAAAGCTGGTACGCGGCAAAGGCCTCCTAAACGCCATTGTACTCAACACCACCGACAAAGACCTCGGCTGGAACTTCTGCCTCCGCCTGCGCGACAACGGCCTACTAGCCAAACCCACCCACGGCGACAAAATACGCTTCGCCCCACCACTGGTAATGACGGAGCAGCAGCTTAGGGAGTGCATTGCGATAATTGCAAAGACGGTGAGAGAATTTGAAAAGTAGTTGCGAGTTACGGGTTACGGGTTGCGAGTTGTATAACTGTGATTCGAACCCTATTCGACAAAAAAAGACTTAAAAATGCAAAACTCGTAACTCGCAACCCGTAACCCGTAACCAAAATGCGCATCGACATCCTCACCGTACTGCCTGGCTTGCTGGAGAGCCCCCTCTCCCACTCCATACTCAAGCGCGCCCAAGACAAGGGGTTGCTAGAGGTACGCATGCACGACATACGCGAATACACTACCGATAAGCACAAACAGGTCGACCACTACCAATACGGCGGAGGTGCGGGCATGGTAATGATGATAGAGCCCATTGCACGCTGCATTGAGCACCTCAAAACCGAGCGCACGTACGACGAGATCATTTATATGACGCCCGATGGCGAAACCCTGAACCAACGCACCTGTAACACCCTCTCGATGAAGCAGAACATCATCATCCTTTGTGGGCACTACAAGGGCGTGGACGAGCGCGTACGCGAGCTGTATATTACCAAAGAAATATCGGTGGGCGATTATGTGCTCTCTGGCGGAGAGCTGGCGGCGGCTATTTTGGTGGATACGATTGGCCGATTGATACCCGGTGTGCTGAATGACGAAACCTCGGCCTTGTTCGATTCTTTTCAAGATGGGTTGCTGGCCCCGCCTGTGTATACCCGCCCCGCCGACTATAATGGGCTCAAGGTTCCGGAGCTGTTGCTAAGCGGCAATACCAAGCAAATTGACATCTGGCGGCACGATATGGCTATGGAAAGGACAAAAAATAGACGCCCTGACCTACTAAGTGACGAAAAAAATTAGTTTGGAAGTTAAAAAGCATTATCTTTGCAGTCACGTTTTAAAAATCCAATGTTCTAGGCCATGAACCTGATAAAAGAAGTTACCGAGTTACTAGTTGTAGGCAAAGACCACCCGTCGTTCAAAGCCGGTGATAATATTACTGTTTACTACCGCATTATTGAAGGCGATAAAGAGCGCGTACAGCCGTTCCGTGGTGATGTTATTCAACGTCGTGGAAGTGGCACTACTGCTACTTTTACCGTTCGTAAAATCAGCAACGGTGTAGGTGTTGAGCGTGTGTTCCCTTTCTTCTCGCCAAACATCGATAAGATAGAAATTCACAAAGTAGGTAAAGTACGTCGTGCACGTATCTTCTATCAGCGCGACCTTAGCGGTAAAAAAGCCCGTATCGCTGAGAAGCGCCAGGCTGTTGCCCCTGCTGCTGCAAAAGCATAAATATTTCCACGCCTCAAGCGTGGTCACATATACAAAGCCCTCTGCGAAGATTCGTAGGGGGCTTTTTTCGTTGCAAACACTATTCGAATACCACCGCCCATCTATCGTTATCATCTAGCACGTAAGATAGGCCGTTACTCATTTCGTGCACTTCACGGCCGTTAGCATTACGGAAGCTCTTGGTTTCCGTTACCCGTACACCGCTATTATCAGCGGTAAGGAACCTGCCAAGCGCTGGCACGGTGGCATCCACGTCGCCAAGCCACTGGTCTTCATATTCCTTCACAAATCCGCGGCTCGTGGTTATTGGGTTTGGTTACTAAAAGGTAGCTGAAAATTTTGTGTCAAATGGAGTAGCCCAGCGTAACATTTCAATTTTAGTAAAGCTCCTCATTAGGGTTCCCTCTTCAAAAACACATACCCGCCACTCCCGCCAATCCGCTTCAGTTGGGGGTTTTCGTGTTGAATACGCTCAGCCTTTATGGCTCGCACCACAAATACCACGGGCTTATCAATATTTCCTTCCAAGTGCCACCAACGCTCTAGGTCGTTGAACTCGGTTGGGGTGAGGCGGGCAAGCTGGTGTTTCTGCTTATGTTCAGTAAGCATATTAAGGAAATTAGGGCTTTCCAAGTCTTTGAGCTGTTTGTTTCCATAATAGTAATGGGCAAAACTTTTAAAGCCCAGCACATTGATATAGACGTCTTCTTTCGATTGCAGTTTTAAGAACTCAATCATACTCCCTTGGCTGATGGGCTCCACATGCGGCAAAAGGGTTAGATAAGCCACATTGGTAGTAAACGCCGTGGCCAGCAAAACCCATACCGCACCCGAAAACAACCGGCCAACCCACATATACCGCACACCAATAACAGCTATGGCCACAAACAACAGCCCAATGAGCATGAAAGATAGCGGCCATGGGCTTCCTTGCAGTACAGCGCCAGATACTCCAACAGCGTTTTGTACCACGCCCCAGCCCCAATCAGTGCTCATAAATAAAGTACCGCCCACCAATGCTAGGCCAAAAACAAACACCCCAGCCGCTATGCCAACTACCAATGTTTTGGGGACCTTCAAAAACTCGTCTTTCCATCTATATAGTACGCTGGCGGCCAAAAAGGTGATAGGGAAATAGGCCAGCGAAGAGTAGTGAATAATCTTGGTTTGAACGATGGAGAACACTAGCAACGTAACACCCAGCAATATCCACATCCACAGGCGGAGGTCTCGCAAGGATGGCGTTTGGGTTTCGGAAGGCTGCGGTGCGGTTTTGGGCTGATAAAACAAGAGGATGGATGCCGGGAAACAACCTAACAGCAATACAACGAAATGGTAATAAAACGGCCCGCCATGGCCAGAGTCTTCGGTTTGGGCAAGGCGTAGGTTATACTCTAAAAACTCACCCAAAAACCACCAGCCGTTGCGAATGGTTTCCATACCATACCAGGCAAAGGAGACTGCCAAAAACACTAGCGCGCCCAGCAATTGTGGCCATAGTTTGATAAACCACTTGCGCCTCACAGCCATCCATATAAAAGCCGCAAAGCCGGGCAACAACAACCCCACCGGCCCCTTGGTAAGCACTGCCAAACCTAAGAATAAGCCTGTAAAAGCGGCATATTTCAGTTGCCGATTCCGTTCTGCTACATCGGCCCACTGCGCCAAGTGCAGCATCCCCAGAAATATAAACAGGTTAAAAACTGGATCGATAATGCCAGACTTGAAATATACATGCGGCAGCCAAGTACCCACATACACCAGCACCCACAGCCATCCGAAAGAAGCATCCCTATACTTACGCCCATAATGGAATAGCACCATCAGTGTGGCTATTCCGCAAAGCGCATTGGGGAAGCGGGCAGCAAACTCATTTACCCCAAACACTTTCATGCTTAATACCTGCATCCAGATAAAAAGAGGTGGCTTTTCCCAGAAGGGTTGGAAGTTGATAGTAACTCGGCCATAATCGCCGGTAAGCAGCATTTCGCGGGCGGACTCAGCAAAGTTGATTTCGTCCCAATCAAATAGGTGTACTTGGCCTAAAAATGGGGTAAACAACAAGATGCCCAATAGGGCGATGACTACGTAGGGCGATATACGGGGAGTAATGCCCTTCAACTTCTCACACTTTTTAGCACGTTGCGGTGCAGCAGATGGTCAGGCTTATCGGCCAAATAATGTTGTACGGCGTTATATACCAATATGCCGACCGTAGTGCCAATTAAGGATCCGAAATACGTATCCACCAAAAAATGCTGGGCCAGGTAGATACGCGAAAAGCCCGCAACCACAGCCATTACAAAGAAAAACAGGCCCAATGGTCGATGCTTAATGGCCAGCGCCAGCACCGAGCACAGCGCAAATGCCACCGTGGTGTGCCCCGAAGGAAAGCTGAAGTATTTGCTCATCTCCACGCCCTCCACAAAGTAAATATCGTGTACGCCTTCGAAAAAACGGAAAGGGCGGGCCACATCGTCGAATATTAAGCGTTTCAAGGTTTGCGTAATGATGCCCGATACGCACCATGAAGCAATCGCGGCAATTCCCGACGCATAATTGGTAAACACCATTAGCGCCAATACTACCACACTAGCAAATATCCACTCGCCCAGAGCGTTGGTAATCATAAAGATATCATCCAAAAAAGGTGTATGATGGCTATTTACCCAAAGCAAAAACGTACCGTGTGGGTTGGATAGCAAGTAGATGCCCGCCACCACTAACAACAGCAAGTAGGGCACATAGTACCAAGGGTTAATCCGCAGTTTTCGCATTGGGTTCTTGGAATTTTTTGAAACGGCGAATGAGGGCGTAATACCAATCGAGGGTAAACAAAGGCGAGTCGTCCCTAGCCTTTATCAATAGAAAAATGCCTAGTGGCAGTAAGATAAAGTTGGGCAGCCAAATACCGATTACCGGCTCCAGCACACCCTTTTCTGCCATCTTTTCGCCCCCCATGCTCGATACGTGGAAAACCACAAACAAGATGATAGACAACAACAACGGCAACCCCAGCCCGCCCTTGCGGATAATGGACCCAAGAGGCGCGCCTATCATAAACATCACTAAACAGGCAAACGACAGGCTAAACTTACGGTTCCACTCCACTTTATGGCGGCGAATGTTTTTCATACGGTACTGCACGTCTCGAGTGGCTACGCCTGAAAAGCTCTTTACGTTTCGGGCTTGTTGCAGGGCCTTTTCATAAGCCTGTAGCTCCTTTACTTTTATAGGGATTACCCGCAAGTTCTTTTCCCAAACAGCTTGCATAGAGTCGTTCACCGCCACCGTTTTCACAGTATCTAAGTCAGGATTACGAATCTGCAGGAACTGCCCCACATTTTTGCTGTAATCTACTATACGGTTGTCGCGCTCCATTTCCAACGTATCCAGCGCCAACTGCAACTCGCTCAGGTTCAGCATTTGGTAGTGGTTGCTCCACGAGCTTTCGTCCTGCTTTTGAAAGGCAAGGTCGCCCAAATCAAACCACTTTTCAAACTCATCAAAGTGCGTGCTGTAGTGCTCATACAGTTGATCTCCGCCTATGCCCGGCTTGCCCTCGCTGTAGCGATGCCCATCATACAGGCGCAGCACCAAGTAACGGTTATCACTCTGTGTAAACATTTCGCCACTCTTGGCAGAGAGCACATTATCGTTGTTGCCAGCACTATGGTCGTAAATCAATACATCATAAATAGTGCGGTTATCCTCACCCTTATCGCCTACCCTAATGCTGTAGCCCTCAATATCGGTATAGAAAACGCCTGCTTTAATGTTAAGCGCAGGCTTTTGGTGGCGCACGGTATGCAGCAGGGTTACAAATTTGAGGTTGGCCAGCGGCAAGAGGTTGTTGGCAAAGTAAAATGCTACGCCGCTTATCATTACTGCCACTATCATCAACGGTAGCTGAAACCGATATAGCGATACGCCGGCGGCCTTCATCGCCACCAGCTCGTAGTGTTCGCCGAGGCTGCCGTAGGTCATAATGCTGCTGAGGAGTACCGCCAGCGGCAACGCTAACGGCACAAAGCTGGCACTCGCATAACTGATGAGCTCCATTACGATATGCCACTCGAGGCCCTTGCCCACCAAGTCGTCAATATACTTCCACAGAAACTGCATCACGAAAATAAAGAGCGTGATGAGGAAGGTGAGCATAAAGGGCCCAACGAAATTGCGCAACACCAGCTGGTCTATCTTTTTCACTTATCTTTAGTAGGCATTATGGACTCCGAAACAAAAATAACGATTTCGCAGCACGAACTGGTATGTTTGCTCGATACTGATTTTCTGCTCACCAAACGGCTTATTAACGATAAGGTACAGGCGTTGCTGCTGCAGTTGGCTACTGCGCTCAGTAAAGAGCCACTGTCCGCCTCCATCGCCACCAAACCGCCCAAGATTTCCAAGGGCGAAAATTACCGGGGCCTACCCTATTGGGTCCTCGATTATCCGGCAGATTTTGGGCAGGAGAGCATCCTCGCCTACCGCACCATTTGCCGCTGGGGGTATGAGTTTAGCTTTACGCTGCAACTTTCGGGCGAGTATTTGAAGAAGCACCAAGCTGCTTTGCTTGCCAATTATTCTTTGTTAAAATCACAAGACGGGTTATACCTCTGCATTAACAGCACCATGTGGGAGCATCATTTTGGGGAGGATAATTATAGGTTGTTTGATGAGGTTATTGGGAATGAAGCGGGTTTGGCTGCGTTTTTAGCTGAGTGGGATTTTGTGAAATTGGCGTTTAAAATGCCGCTGGAGGAATGGGATGGCGTGGTGGAAAGAGGGGTGGAATTTTGGAGAATATATGAAAATATTTTGGAGTATTAATTCAGTGTTTATAAGTGCTTCCTTACTAATCCTCGCTTCCAGCGAGGATTTACTAACCTTGAGCTTTCGGCTCAACTCGCAATACGGGCCCGAATGATGTGTGAGCCGAAGGCTCAGCGTTATGGCATCCTCGCTGGAAGCGAGGACGAGAGGCAATCAAATTTGTTCTCAATGATACACCTTCTCCCCAGCCTCAATCCGCACCGTCAACCTGCTCTCCGGCTTGGGGATGGGGCAAGAATAGCCGCTGGTATAGGCGCATAGGGGGTTGTAGGCATAGTTGAAGTCCAGTTCTAGAGTGTTGCTTTCGGGTAGTTCAAGGTCGATGTAGCGGCCACCGCCGTAACTTTCAGTTCCGCTGGTTTCATCGGTAAAGGGGATAAATAGGTGCTTAGCGTAGCCTTCCCGTTTCCGTATTTCTATGCCTTGGAAGGCAGGCAAGGTAAGGCTTTGCCCATTCAAAGTAAACTCTAGCCGCGCTACCTGCGCAAACAGCTTTATCTTACCCGAAGAGGTCATAAATTCCAGCGTATCTTCTGCCGTAAGTGGCACATATTTGGCCGTTACTTTGTATTGCTCATTCACCGGGAAATAGTGTAACGCCACAAACTGTTTACGGGCTTTCCGGCTTAAAAATGGCGACTTATCCGCATTTTTAAAGTCCGTGTCTTTTTGTTTGCGGAAGGCTTCTACGGTGGCGGTGTAGTCGCCTGTGAGGATGATGGTGATTAATAGGAGCATTAGGAGCTTCATTTCTTGCTTATGGGTTGTTTTTGATTAAGCGGTTGGGGTAGTTCAGCACATTACGCGGGGGATTGCTTCAGGCCACTTGAAGTCATTTCTGAATTGCAACATCATGTTGGCCTTCGCAATAACGCCGTTTTTTTTGGCCTTCTAAGATGGCACATGTGAATCACGCATTCTTTTATTTATGGGCGCTGGCTTCTACTTTGGCTTGGGGCAGGGCTTTGGCGGCTTTATCTGCTTCGCCGGCGTTCAGTTTGTTGTCTTTCAGCAATAGCGATTTTAGGGCTTTCAATTGGGCTAAGCCATCAATGGGTAGCTTATTGAGGTAGTAATTGCCGCTGAGGTCTAGTATTTCCAATTTGGCTAGTTTGGCCCAACCTTCTGCGGGTATGCTGGCCCAGTAGTTATAAGGCAGGTGCAACTCTTGCAGGTTGGTAAAGGTGAAAATCTCCAAGGGGAAGGTTTTCAGCTTTTGAAGGCTCAAATCCAAATAAAATACCTTCTCGGGGCTTTTCTTGGCATCCTCCATATTATCAAACCAGTTGCCACTGAACATCTTATTATCAATAGCCACTTCGTTTTGCGCGAGCAAAGTACCGGTGCATGCGATAGTAAGCAGCAACAGGAGAACGGAGTTTAGGAATGGGTTTTTCATATTGCCTGAATCAGAATTTACAGAATTATAAAATTATAGAATCAGTAACAATCAATACGTTAAAATTTACAAAATGAATTCGGTAATTCTTCAATTCTGTAAATTCTGATTCAGATAAAATGCAGCAGTCTTGTGTCTTGTGTCTAATATCTTGCGTCTAACAAATACTAATATAGCAACTTTCTCGATAGCTTTTCATCCCCTCTCAACTGTGCGATGAGCGGTTCTATGCCATCAAACTTCAGTTCATCCCTCAAGCGCTGCACCAAGTATACATCCACCTCCGTGCCATAAATATCCCTATCAAAATCGAACAGATGCGCCTCAATGCTGGCTGCGCGGTTCTCAAACGTTGGGTTGTCGCCAATGTTCATCATGGCTGGGTACAGTTGGCCTTCCAGCTTTACTCGTACTGCATACACGCCCTTAGCCGGTATTAGTTTGTTCGGGTTATTAGGGTGTATGTTGGCTGTGGGGTAACCCAGTTTCCTGCCCATCTGGTGGCCTTCTACCACCGTGCCGTGCAGGCTGTACTCGTGGCCCAGCAAGTGGTTGGCTTGGCTTACATCGCCGGCTTGCAGGGCATTGCGCACTTTGGTGCTGCTCACGGCCAGGTCGTCCACCATCTGTTTTTCTATCTCTTCTACCTCAAAGCCTAGCTCCTCCCCCAGTTCCAAAAAAAGCTCTAATCCGCCATCACGGTTGTTGCCAAAGTGATGGTCGTAGCCGATAACAACTTTGTTTGGGTGGATGTTCTTCCAAAGGAAATCTTCTACATACTGCCTAGCCGTAAGCTGCGAAAACTCTACCGAGAACGGCGCCACAATTAAATTATCTACGCCGTAATGCTCCAGCAGTTGTATCTTTTCTTCAAGGGTATTCAACAGCTTTAGGCTAGTATCGTTGGGGTTTACTACTAGGCGCGGGTGCGGGTGGAAGGTAAGGATGATGCTCTCGCCGCCATTTTCGGCAGCTAGTTGGTTGATGCGCTTAATGATTTGTTGATGGCCCAGGTGTACCCCATCGAAAGTACCGATGGTGAGTACCCCGTTCTTAAACTCCGGTAGACTGTCAACGTTTCTGAATACCCGCATGGTGCAAAATTACGTCTTTGTGGGCAAACAGGTAGTCGGTTATTTCGGGTATGGTCCAAGCGTTTTCCACGGTATGCGGGCCGCTCTTGGTTCGGCGCAGGTCGTGCAGGTATGCACCGCTGTTCAACGCCTTGCCAAAGTCGTACGCCAGCGAGCGAATGTAGGTACCCTTGCTACAGCGCACCCTAAAATGTACTAGCGGCATTTCGATACCCGTAATCTCAAACTCGTATATAGTAAGGCGGCGGCTCTTCATCTCGACTTCCTTACCCGCGCGGGCGAGGTCGTAAGAGGTTTTACCATCCATTTTAATGGCGGAAAAGATGGGCGGTATCTGGTCAATCTCACCTAGGAACTGTTTGGTAGCCTTGTGTATGAGCTCTGGGGTAATGTGGCTAGTCTCGAAGGTGGCGTTTATCTCCGTCTCTTGGTCGTAACTGGGGCGGGTGGCGCCCAAGCAAATAGTGCCAGTATATTCCTTTTCTTGGTCTTGTAACTCTTGTATGCGCTTGGTGAATTTGCCGGTGCACAGTATCACCAAGCCAGTCGCCAATGGGTCCAAAGTACCCGCGTGGCCAGTTTTGGCTTTGGTGGCGTGTTTTAGCTTGTTCACCACATCAAATGATGTCCAATCCAGCGGCTTATCAATCAAAATAATCTGACCGGTCTGGAAATCGAAATTCTGGGAATCTTTGGTAAAAATCATACTACAAGATAGCCAAGTACTATGGCCGTGGTACCTGCAACAAAGCAGTAATAAGAAAAATACTTCAGCTTACTGTTGCGCACCAACTTAATCATGATGCTGCAGGTGAACAGGCCTACAACAAAGGCTGCAACAAAGCCTACTGCTAATGGTAAAACGTTCTCACTACTAGTGGTTACGTTTCCATCCATCAAGTCTTTGCTCATTTTTCCCAATATTAACGGTATCACCATCAAGAAGGAGAAACGTGCAGCTTTGGCCCTATCTACACCCAACAATACCGAGGTAGAAATAGTAGTACCTGAGCGCGATAGACCCGGCAATATGGCAATAGCCTGTGAAATACCGATAATTACCGCATTGCTAAAACTCACTGGCTTTCCGGTAAACTTAGCCCTATCAGCCAAAAACAATAATAGCCCCGTAACCAAGAGCATAAAGCCGATAAGTATTACCTGTCCTTCGAAGAAGGCATCCAAATCCTCTTCGAACAACAGCCCGATAAATACGGCCGGTATCATGGAAATAATAATCTTCAATGAGAATTGGGTTTCCTCGTTCCATTTAAAAGCGAAAAGACCTTTAAAAATCTGTACGATATCCTTACGGAAAACGATGATAGTACTCAATGCTGTGGCTACGTGCACCACTACCGTAAATAAGAGGTTTTCCTCCCCGGTTTGCTGTATACCCATCAACTCCGCGCCGAGGGCTACGTGGCCGCTACTACTAATGGGCAAAAACTCGCCCAAACCCTGTATAATACCCAGGATTAATGCTTCTAGCCAACTCATTACTTGTTGCGCAATAAAATGGCAGGAATTTGAATAACCATGCCAGCCAAAATCAATAGCGGGGCAATGGTGATGCGCATAGTGCTATACTTTTCCGCCTTGTTAAATACTTCTGGGTTAGCATCGCTGCTACCGCCCACCATCAATACATAGCCCAATATCATCAACACTGCGCCTACGGCCATTAATATATAGTTCTTAGGGCCGAAAAGGGGCTGGCGCGCCGCAGTTTGGCTAGCGGCAGGGTTGGGTTGGATAACGTTCTTTTGGGTCTGTTGGGTGCTCATGGCATCAAAGTTAATAAAGCTCGTCTAATTTTAACGTAAGATATTTGGAAACAGCACGATAAGTACTGAAAGTAGAAATGGCAAGTCCGGTAATCATTACACCCAAAAACAGGGCCGCAAAGCTCAGCAAGGGTATATCCAGCGTCATTTCGGAGTATTGGGTAAGGTACCAGTAAATAAAGCCCAGCAAGGCCAAAATGGCCGCGGCACCGCTAATGAAACCATTGAATATGCCGCGCATAATAAAGGGCTTAATAATGAACCAGCGTGTCGCACCCACCAACTGCATGCTCTTTATAAGGAAACGGTTGGAGTACATCATCAAGCGGATGGTATTATCGATAAGTACCAGCGAAATAAACAGCACCATCAAGCCCAATGCTCCCAGTACATAGCCAGCCCGCTTAAGGCCCACGTTAGCCAAGTTGGCTATTTCGCTTAGGTAATCCACATCAGCTACCAATGGGTTTTTCTTCAATTCGGCAGTCAGCTTTTCCAATGAATCAGGGTGCGTGTACTCGTGCTTAAAGTTGAGGGATATTTTGGCGTAGAAAGGGTTGTAGCCCAGCAAATCAAGGTCGGCACCCATTTCATCCATCATCATTTTGGCCGCATCTTCTTTGCTATAGTATTTGCTGGCCTTTACGTATGGCTCTTTATCCAGCTTCTTTTGTAATTGTAGGATATCTACCTCCGTAGCCGATTCTTTTAGCTCTAGGTTAATCTCAATCTGCTCCTTTAAATACCGAGAGCCACTTTCGGAATACAACAGCAAACTACCCACCAGCCCTAGCATAAACAAAGTAAGCGTAACGCTCACAATGGCGTATGCGTATGATGGCTTGGCGCGCTTGGTGGTTTGTTTTCCGGCTTGGTGAGCCATAAGGGTGATTGCTTTGAGGGCAAAAGTATGAAATTTAGTCGATGGCCCACAGTCAACAGTCCACAGTTACATTGTCGTTTAGGTTAATTGTGGTTAAATAGCAGTAATGCAATACCCTATCGCAACCTTACCAAACCATTAAGCGCTCTACTTGCTTAAAATTAGTACCGATAAAATGAAGCAAACAGAATCCCTCGCTTAGTTTATCCGTTTCAATAGTGGATTGGTTGACAAGAATAATAAAGTTGAAAACTCCAAAGTTAGCTTTAACCTTATCAGTTTAGGTTAATAAACGCCTCTGGGTTGTAGCGGAATAGTTTTATTGAAAAAATGCCTTTTTCATCAACTCCTCTTGGCAATAAGGTCCCACCGGGAGTTATTATTACCGATGCACCTTGAAAATTTTCTTCCTCATAAAGTATCGCCCAACATTTCAACCCAGTTCTTAACCCCCCTATCTGGTTAGCCCAGCATTGCATTGCACCTGGGAGATTACTCAAATCCCTGAATTCGGCAGGGCCATCAAATACTAAGGCACTTCCTGAACAATTAGCATTTCTAAAAATGGTGATTTGGCAATCGGGCATATTTGTGGGATGATTAGTACATATTGGTAAACGCACTATAATTAAATTAGTTTGGCTAATGTCAAATATGTTTAATGTTAATTGTTAATATAATATTCTTGAAAGAAGCGGAATTTGATACTACCGACACATTAAACGTTAAAACTCCTTAATCCTACCATCCTCACCATACACGTTAGCCTGTTTTTCCTTAGTTTCATGGGCATCATTCGTCCAAGTATTCTTAATCGTTACATGAAACAGTTTCTTCTTTCCATACTGGTATTAACCACATTACTATCCCCAGCTTTGGCGCAAAAGCCTGCCCAGCCTAGCGCTGCCGAGCTACAGCACCAGCTAAAAAAGCTTACCGTACTAAGCAGTGCACTGTACATTGCCGCCCACCCCGATGACGAAAATACTAGACTGATAACGTACTTGGCAAACCAAGAAATGGTACGCACCGCCTACATATCGCTCACGCGGGGCGATGGCGGGCAAAACCTGATTGGCCCTGAGATACGCGAACTGCTCGGGCTCATACGCACACATGAGCTGCTGGAAGCCCGCAAGCTGGATGGCGGCATGCAATTCTTTACCCGCGCCAACGACTTTGGCTTTAGCAAAACGGCTGCCGAAACCTTCCGTATTTGGAACAAAGACCAGGTATTGGCCGACTTGGTTTATACCATTCGCGTGTTTCAGCCCGATGTGTTGATTAGCCGCTTTCCGCCCGCAAAATACAATTATGATACCCACGGCCACCACACGGCCTCAGCCATATTAGCTGAGGAAGCGTTTGCCGCCGCGGGCGACCCAAAGCGTTTCCCCGAGCAACTAAAGTATGTAAGCACTTGGCAACCCAAACGCTTATATTGGAACACCAGCACTTGGTTTTACAAAAACCAAGGCGTGGAAATGGATACCGCCGGTAAACTGAAAATGAACGTGGGTGCCTACAACCCATTGCTAGGCTGCTCTTATACCGAGTTGGCCGCCCTTAGCCGAAGCAAGCACAGCAGTCAAGGCTTCGGCACGGCCGAGGTGCGCGGCGAGGAATGGGAATACTTGGAGTATGTAGCTGGCGACATGGCCCAGAAGAGCATCTTTGAAGACATTAATACTACTTGGGAGCGCCTGCCAAATGGCAAAGCCATCGGCACGCTGCTTAATGCCGTTTATACCCAATACCAACCGACTAACCCTGCGGCCTCGGTACCTAAGCTAATGGAAGCCCGCAAATTGGTAGAAGCTTTGCCCAAAGGCTACTGGCGCGATGTAAAGCTTACCGAACTGGATGCCGCAATCAAAGGCGCGCTAGGTCTATACCTGGAAGCAGTAGCCCCCGAAGAATACCTTACTGCTGGGCAAGCCTTCAGTCTAAAGTTGGAAGTAATCAATCGCTCCACGGTGCCCGTGAAGGTGGTGAAGGTGAGCTATCCTTATACCTCCACGGATACGGTATTGAATTTCAACTTGGTGGGCAACAAAGGCTTAAGCTGGAGCAATGCCACCACCGTGCCAAGCACCATGGGCACCACCCAGCCGCACTACCTGCGTAAGGACGGCTCATTGGGTATGTTTAATGTGGAAGACCAACAGCAGCGCAACCTGCCCATAGTACAGGCCCCGCTGCAAGTAGTGTTTCACTTAGAAATTGGCGGCACCCTTATGACTTACACTGCGCCCGTCCAATACAAGTTTACCGAGCCGTCAAAAGGAGAAATTTACCGGCACGTATCCATTACTCCGCCTGTAACCACCAATATACCAGATAAGGTGCTGGTATTTGCCGACAATAAGAGCAAGAAAGTGGCCGTATCCGTTAAGGGCTGGGTGAACAATTTGGAAGGCCAAGTAAGCCTAAAGCTGCCCGCAGGTTGGACGGCCACCCCCGCAAGCCAACTGATAAAGTTGGGTGCCAAAGGCGCAGAGACTCTGGTGGAGTTTAATGTATTGCCATCTGCCACCGAAAGCAACGGCGAGCTGGAGGTAGTGGTGCAATTGCCAACGGGCGTATACAGCTTAAGCTCAGTAGTGATTGATTACCCGCACATTCCGCGTTTGGTGGTCTTCCCTAAGGCATCGGCTAAACTGGTGCGGCTCGATTTGAAAATGAAGGGCCAGAAGCTTGGCTACATTGCAGGCGCTGGCGATGATGTACCTGCCAACCTACAGCAGATTGGCTACCAAGTAACACAACTGCAAGGGCAAGACCTTTCACTGGCCTTGTTGAAAGAGTTTGATGCCGTGATACTGGGTGTGCGCGCGTTGAACACGATTGATAACCTTAAATTCCAGATGCCGGTACTGTTAGAGTATGCCAAGGCTGGGGGCACCGTGGTGGTGCAGTACAACACCAACCACCGCTTGGTAACACCCGATTTTGCCCCGTACCCGATTACGATTTCTAGGCAGCGCGTTACGGAAGAAGATGCATTGGTAAACATCCTCGACCCTAAACACCCTGCGCTGAACAGCCCCAACAAGATTACCGAAAAGGACTTCGATAACTGGGTGCAGGAGCGCGGACTTTACTTCCCTAGTGAGTGGGGCAGTGAGTATACCCCGCTATTGGCCTGCAATGATGCCGATGAGGCATCTTGCACAGGCAGTCTGTTGGTAGCACCGTATGGCGAGGGGTGGTTTGTATATACGGGTCTATCGTTTTTTAGGCAGTTGCCCGCGGGCGTGCCGGGAGCGTACCGGTTGTTTGCTAATTTGATCTCCTTAGGAAAAGAGTGACCTGCTTATGCATATACTTTTCGTTTGTTCAGCTAATAAGGACCGGTCTAAAACCGCCGAGATTTTTTTGTCGGAGCAATACCCGCAGCACACCTTCATTTCGGCAGGTACCAACCAAAAGATATGCATGCAACTGGGTACGGAGTTTATTAATAATGAGCTATTGAATGAGGCAGACTTGATACTGGTAATGGAACAGAAGCACTTTAAGTTTATAAAAGAAAAGTTGGGGACTGCCTATACTGCTAAAATGAAGGTACTGGGCATTCAAGACATTTATGATTTTGGGGATGCAGGATTGAAGGAGTTATTGCTCGAAAAAACTAAACAGTATTTACAAGAGCGATAGCACAATTACTCGTCCTCGTTTTAAAACGAGGATGTAACGGACATTACGTCTCCAGACGTGCGCATAAATAAGAGCAAATGCTTGAAACCACTAAGAACACGAAGACAAAAACACAAAGGACACAAAGAAATACTTCGTGTTCTTTGTGAAAATTCCTTGGTGTCCTTTGTGGTTAACATTGCACCTCAAAGGGTTCACGAAACAAAACAGGATGCAAGAAAAACAAGAAAAACCATCTTTTAACTGGCCGCTGTTGTATGTGCTGGTACTGGCAATTTTGCTGGTGCAAATAGGCATATACTACTGGCTCACAATCCGGTGGGAATGAGCATTATCGACTGGCTGGTACTGGGTGGTACTTTATTGTTTATAGTAGTGTACGGTGCCTGGAAAACCCGCGGCAGCACCAATATTGAAGGCTACCTGCGTGGCGATAGCAACCTTAAGTGGTGGAGCATCGGCCTATCCGTTATGGCTACACAGGCAAGTGCCATTACGTTCCTGTCCACCCCTGGGCAAGCGTTTGAGTCAGGTATGGGGTTCGTGCAGTTCTATTTTGGGCTGCCCATCGCCATGGTGCTCATTTGCATCTTCTTTATTCCACTCTACTTTAAGCTTAAGGTATATACCGCCTATGAGTTTTTAGAGAACCGCTTCGACCTAAAGACGCGATGGATTACCGCAATGCTTTTCCTTATACAGCGCGGTTTGGCTGCGGGTATTACCATTTATGCGCCTGCCATTATCCTATCCAGCATATTCGGCTGGCCGCTGTTGCCCATTAATATTCTATTGGGTGTTACAGTCATTATATACACCGTATCCGGCGGTAGCAAGGCGGTAAGTGTTACCCAAAAACAGCAGATGGCTATTATGATTGGTGGCATGGCGGTAGCGTTTTTTGTATTGCTCAGCAAGTTGCCCGATGCCAGTTTCGGCACATTAATGGAGGCTGCGGGCAACTTGGGGAAGATGGAGATAGTAAACACGAAGTTTGATATCTCAGAGCGCTACAACATATACGCGGGGCTAATTGGGGGAGGGTTTTTGGCACTATCGTACTTCGGTACCGACCAAAGCCAAGTGGCCCGTTACCTAGGTGGAAAATCGATTGCGGAGATGCGGTTGGGGCTATTGTTCAATGGCATTTTTAAAATACCGATGCAGTTCTTTATCCTGCTCACGGGTATACTGGTATTTTTGTTTTACCAGTTCAACCAGCCGCCCGTATTCTTCAACAGTGCAGAGCTGGATAAGGTAGAGCAAAGCGCTAATGCCCCCGAACTGGAAAAATGGAAAGGGCAATACGAAACGTTGTTCTTGGATAACAAAGAAGCATTGCAGTTGATGCTGGTAGAGATTGAAAATGGCAACCAAGGCAACGTGAATACCTTGAAAATGCAGATGCTCGATAACCAAGACGAGCAACGGATGGTGCGCGATTCAGTGAGGGCTTTGGTACTTAAAACCGACAAAACCGCCAAGGTGAAAGACACTGATTACGTGTTTATCACTTTCGTGATGGACCACATGCCCGTCGGCTTGGTAGGGCTGCTTTTCGCTACGGTGTTCTGTGCGGCTATGTCATCTACCGCATCAGAGCTGAACGCCTTGGCATCCACTACTTGTGTGGACTTTTATAAGCGCTCTATAAATGCCGGTGGCAGTGAGCAGCACTACGTTACCGCATCCAAGTGGTTTACGTTATTGTGGGGCATCTTGGCCATTGTATTCGCCTCTATTGCGCCATTGTTCGAGAACTTGATCCAGTTGGTCAACATTATCGGCTCCATCTTTTATGGTACCATTTTAGGTATCTTCTTGGTGGCGTTCTTAATGAAGTGGGTAAAGGGCAATGCGGTATTTATTGCAGCCATCGTTGCTGAAACACTAGTTATCTACCTATACTTTTTTCATAAAGAGATTAGTTTCCTGTGGTTTAATGTAATAGGCTGTGTAGCCGTACTGGTGGTTGCGGCGCTGCTGCAACTGGTATTTCCGAAAGATGGCAATACATTGGATGGGGAGAAAATAATAGATGCGCCAGAGTTACTGTAGAGATGGACAACATCATCATTAGACAAGATAAATACAAAGAATACGAGGCCATTACGGCTTTGCATACCCTTGCGTTTGGCCAGCCCGCCGAGGGTTACTTAGTGGAGCTGTTGCGCGATAGCAAGGCCTTCATTGCCGAGCTAAGCTTGGTAGCTGTAAAAGATGGTTCGGTTGTAGGACATATACTTTTTAGCAAGATATCGATTCGTAAAACCAAGGATACTTCTGTAGAAGTGCTAGCCTTGTCACCCATGGCAGTGTTGCCCACCTTGCAACAGCAAGGCATTGGCAGTTTGTTGGTGCTGGAAGGACTAAAGCGCGCCTCAAAACTGCCTTACCCTGGCGTTATTGTTTTGGGGCATGAGCACTATTATCACAAGTTTGGTTTTGAGCCTGCCAGCAAATGGGGCATTATTTGTCCATATCCTGAGGTGGAAGATGAGCATTGGATGGCGCTGGAACTGAAACCCGAAGGCCTCACAAATGCCCGTGGCTTGGCGCAGTACTCAAAAGAGTTTAATGCGTTAGGATGAGCCAGCTTTCCTTATCTTTACACTATGCAGCGGTTTATATTATTGGTTCTATTTGCGGTATCCATTACTTCGGGCTATGCCCAAGTGAGCTTTACTGCGGATACCAACTACGTGGAGACGTCCTACCCTGCCAATGCCTACGTGTTTTACCCTTGGATAGAGATTACCAATAACACAGGTGCCTTGCTAGAGATGCGCTGCGTAAAAGTACAAGACCGAAAGCCCGCAGGTTGGGATACTTGGCTGGAAGACCTAGATAGCCTATACCGCGGCATACCCGATACCACTACGTTTTTTATGCCTGCCGTTAACGGCCCAGCGCAGTACATCATCGTTAGTTTCTTCCCTGATAATATTGAGGGGCGCTCTACCGTAGCGCTTAAGCTATTCCCTGCTAACAACCCTGCGGATAGTGCATTGCTTACCTTCCAAGGCAATGCCTATAGGGTGCTTACTGATGTGAGCGAACCGCAACCATGGCTCGCCGATGGGCTGCTGTACCCCCAGCCTACGAGTGGGGATGTGCACATAACCACTACCGAAGCCCACCTGGTAACCAGCATAGCAATCATTAACACCTTGGGCCAGCAACTTGCAGCACCGTGGGCTACCAGTACCAACACTATTACCATCGGTACCCAAGCACTGCCCACAGGCTTGTACTATATAGCACTTATAAACCAAGAAGGCCAAGTAGCCATAAAGCGGCTGATGAAGGATTGAAGGCTGCTATAGTCATGTCAATTTCTTAATTCCTTCTTCCTGTTTTATCTTGATTATATTGTCATCCTGAGCGTAATCGAACGGGAACCACTTGATACTAAAAACAATTTAGTGTAAATTGCATGGCTCCGGCAGTATGGTAGCCGGTAAAAACAACTACCGTGGAGATAAACCGCTATATAAAAGACCTGTTGCTGGAGCACGATTGCGTGGTGATACCTGGCTTGGGAGGATTTATTGGCAGCCCGATAGGTGCTGAGCAGCAACCTGTTACCAAAAGCATCAACCCGCCGGGCAAGCGCATTACTTTCAATGGCCAACTGCAGCGCAACGATGGCTTGTTGATTCACCATGTATCCATCACCAAAGCCATTAGCTACGATGTGGCTGAGGATGAAGTGTACCAATTTGTAAAAGAGAGCAAAAAACGCCTAGAGCAAAGCGGCCTTATCATGTTTCCTGAAGTGGGTAAATTGATGGCCGATAATGAAGGCATCATTAGCTTCTACCCTACCCCCGGCCGCAACTTGTTGCAAGAGTCTTTTGGGTTAAAGCCAGTACATTACCGCCAAACCTTCGATGCACTATCATCTATTGATTCGACTGAGTATATAGAAACCCCGCTACAAGCTGCCCGAACTGGCAAAAGCAAAACCCGCAGGTTTATTAGTACCTATGGCGTTTCCATTGCTGCTGTGCTCGTATTAGGGCTATTTATTACCCAAGAAATCTATTTCAAGCCATTAACGCTAGATCAGTTCGGGTTCTTTAGCCCACCAGCTTTTTTTAATGCGGAGGAATCAACCCCCAATACCATACACTCTCCAATTGCCCATGAGCCAGTTTTGCCAGGCACTATGGAAGTAACTGGCACGCTGGAAGTTGCCCCAATCCCAGAAGCGGTTGCAGCTACCAATGAGCCCGTTGCCGTAGAAAGCACCCCGGCCACCACACCTATTGAAACCACACCAGTAAAGGAAGCTGCCCCAATCAAGAAGGCAGCACCTATTAAAGACGCTACACCCGTTGTTGCACCGCACATTACTAATACCAACAATGCCGATATTGAAGCCGGCTATTACATGGTTTTGGGTGCATATTCATCAAAAGCTAATGCCAACAAATTCATTAAGGAGCAGCAAAACCTTACGGGCCTAATCATCATCCCTTCAAACGGGTTATTGCGGGTAGCACTGCCAGTTGGTGCCAATACTGAGAGTGCTTATCAGCAACTCGCCACCCAAAAACAACAAGGGCACCCTGCCGCTTGGTTGATTTTGAATAGGAAATAACACCTCCGAATCATCGCTAAAAAATGAAGGCCATTGCGAATAACTGCAACTCGGTGCGTCCCAAAAGCGGAGATGACAATATAAGGGGTATTGGAAGCGGTCAGACGGTTATGGTGATTCGAGTATATCTTGGATTGATAAATAGCGTTATATCGGAGAGCGCGTCCGACCGCTAATCGATTGAATCCAATGTCACCGCTACCACCTAACTGTTACAAGTAGCATTTATGCCTTTAACATAGCCGCTCGGTTTATAGCGGTCGGATGCCCTCTCCGTGTGTAAATCAACCCGATTACTTAATATTTACACCCGCACTACCATAGTCATCTGACCGCAATCCACTCTCTTTTATAACTTGGCACAAAAACAAAAAAAGCAGAAAGATTGCTCCTGCTGCTTTTTTATGATTTCAATCATGATTCTCTAAAGTATAGTTTGCTTCATCAAGTGCTTTTACATAACTGGGCAGAAAACCGCGTTGCTCTTCTTGTTTTTCAAGCAACCAGAGTATATCAACGAAATCTCTGGCCCGCCATTAAGCTTAGTAGCTTTAGTCAGTTTCGATACGTTCAAGTCATAGCTTACGCCGATGTTGAAACCAGAAATATCGAACCTTGCGGCCAAAATGATGGCATCTTGCAAGCGGTAGTAACCACCAACATAAAAAGCCGTAGTGTTGCTAGGGATTGATGACAGGCGCATTTTTACCAGCGCACCTACGTTCAATTGGTTGTGCGGGCCCTGGTTAAGGTACATAAAGCTCGGCATCAACTGTGTCATGCGGCTCATCTTAAAGTATGCACCACCATGTATGGTAGCTTTCATGTACAGCTTCTCGGTACGGTCGTCAAAAAACGATAAGTTCGGCTGGTTCACGTGAGTTATGGCCACACCCATGTATACGTTGGTATTCTTTTTGTGCGTATAGCTCCACAACATACCGGCGCCTACATCCGCATACAATTTGCGGTTGTTTGCAAAGTTCTCGCCAGTAGCAGCAGTAGGGTCAAAGCCCATATCGCCAAATTGACTATCAGTAGTTATCTTCGAGAAATCGATACTGCGCTGGCCAACGCCGCCCACCAAACCGGTTGTAAGGGTTTGCGTGCCTTTGTTGTTCAGCAATACGGTATAGCTTAGGTGTATGTTGGCTTGCGTGGTAGAGAAGCTCAAGTCGCCTGCCCTATCATTAAAGAACGAGATACCTATACCCCCGTAATTCGATTTTTTAGTTTTCTTCAATATCGCCATATCGGCACTGGCAGCTACGGTATTAAACCTACCCAAACCTGCCCACTGCGAGCGGTAAGTAGCTGCTACACGATAATCGCACCCATTAACACCCGCAAAAGCTGGGTTTAGAAACAAAGGTTGTTGATTATACTGGGAAAAATGAATGTCCTGTGCCTGTACCTTAAAAAAGGTAAGACAGAACATGACTACCACCACCGGGCTCCACACACATCTCATCATAGTCGGTTATTTTATTATCGCCACATTGCCCGTTTTAATTAGCTTGCGCCCACTAAAACATTCGGCCTCGACGATATATACGTAAAC
This sequence comes from Sphingobacteriales bacterium, assembly GCA_027483645.1. Taxonomy (GTDB): domain Bacteria; phylum Bacteroidota; class Bacteroidia; order Chitinophagales; family CAIOSU01; genus CAIOSU01. The sequence continues at coordinate 92,221 of JAIXUD010000010.1, read as the reverse complement.
GCCTGAATTAAGTTGCTCCCCCTTGGTATTTTTACCGTCCCACCCCTCGTACGGATTATTGGTTTCAAAAACCAAATCGCCCCATCGGTCAAATACCCGGTAGATTATTAATCCCTTCAACCCACGCAAACGCGCATAAGCTATATCATTTACCCCATCACCGTTAGGGGTGAAACCGTTACCCACAAATATCTGGTCTTCGCTGCACCGTTCTTCTACCCTTACCAGTACCTGCTTAGTATTTACGCAGCCCAGACTATCAATTACCGTTACAGTATAGGTAATGGTACTATCCGGTTTCGATTGTGGCGACGGACAATCGGTACAGCTTAGCCAAGTGGCCGGCTCCCAATAAATGGTATCGTACAGGCCAGTTGTTGTTTCCAAAACCACGGAATCTCCCTTTAAGATATCAACTATTTCGTCAACTTCCAACTGTGGTGTCGGATTTACCTCCACCACTACCCTAGCCGTATCAAACGGACATACCCCGTAAGTAATGTTTGCCACATACAGCGTGGTTACCTGTGGCGATACTGTTGGAGTAAAGCTGTTGGCATCATCAATATCAATAGCCGGAGTCCAATAAATGGTGTCACCACCGCTGGCTGTCAACTGTATGGCATCGCCAAAGCAAATAATAGTATCAGGCCCTGCCGCTGGTTCCGATGGATGGTCTACCCTAGCAATCTCTTGCAAGGTATCGGTGCAGCCTAGCACATCGGTAAGTACCAAGGTTACCGTATAGCTGCCAGAGTCGGTATAGGTGTAGTTCGGGTTTCGGATACTAGAAACATCGTTAGCACTTGTGTCAGGGTCTCCAAAGTTCCATTGCCAAGTGGTAATCGGCAAATCGCTGGTGGTGCTTAAGTCTAAAATATCCGTACGGTCGCCCAAGCAAACTCGCTCTGCTACAAAATCGGTAAAGAATCTATTTACTACAATCCTCACCGTATCGGTTATGTTGCAACCATTAGCATCTACCGTATATACCTCATAAGTGGTGGTTTGCGGTGGGGTTGCCAGCGGGTTGGATGCGTTAGGATTATCAAGCCCCGTTGCGGGTGTCCATATATAGCCTATACCACTACCCACAGCCGTCAATTGCACGGTTTGCCCTTCGCAAATAGCGGTGTCAGGGTACGGGCTCACAATCAGCGTTGGCAAAGGATTCACTATTATATGGATACTATCAATAGTAAAGCAACCGTATTGATCGGTAGTAATCAACTCGTAATCAATAGTATCCAGCGGCACCGCTAACGGCCTCGCCACCGTAGAATCGCTTAACCAAATACCTGGTGTCCAGTTATAATTAGCGTAGCTGGTATCGCCCATCAGCCAAATGGTATCATTCAAGCAAATTGATACGGTATCAGGGTTGGCCAGGCCGTTGGGATTAGGGTATACATTTATTTCTTGCAAAGTTGTATCCCTGCATCCGTTTTCATCTATCACCAACAACGATACCACATACTGGCCGGTATCACCATAGAAATAGTCAGGCGGATTTTGAACAATACTGGTATCGTTGGTAGAATCTACTACCCCAAAATTCCAGTACCAACTAGCAATGGTGGTATCGCCTTCGGTGGATTGATCGGTAAAGGATACCAACAATACCTCGCAACCAATGGTATCCGATGCATCAAACGCTGCAGTAGGCCGATCTCTCACAAATATTTGACGGGTTATGGAGCCTATGCAACCCAAACTACTGTATGCCGTGAGTGTTACATTCCTAATCCCCGATGCCTGAAAGCGATGTATCGGGTTTTGATTGGTATCAATCGGTGAGTTGTCATCAAAGTCCCACTCCCAGGCTACTATGGCTCTACCAGCAATCGTTTTCGATGAATCTGTAAACTGCATCGGCTCACTTTCGCATACGGTATCAGAGTCGAAGTAGAAACCAGCAATTACGCTATCCACTACAATGGTATCATCATAGGTTAGCACATACTGGCAGGCTGGTACTTGTGTATCAATAAGCAATACAGCTGGTTGGTACAAACCTGCCTCGGTATAGGTATGGCAGATGCTATCAGTGCCCGATACCCAAGGGTTGTTATCTCCAAAAAACCAAATATGCCTAGTAGCCGAGCTATCGGTATTGGCATTAAAGCACACTTCCAATGGCGAACATCCTGTATCGGGTAAAGCAGTAATGTTGCCCACGGCACCGCCAATGTTAATGTAATTAGGGTAGCAGATGCTATCGGTACAACCGTTCACAAATTCTACCCAAAGGCACACGGTGAAGCTACCTGCCTGGTTGTAAATGTAGGATGGTTGCAATAGTGTAGAAAAGCCCTGCTGATCCCCAAAATCCCACCTTACGTTCCGTACTTGCAAGGTATCTAGGTTGGCAAAGTTGGTAAAGTTCACCAAGTGTGGTGGGCAATACCTAAAAGTATCGTTGGCAGTAAACCGTAGGTCGGGTACATCAATCCTTACGCTGTTAACCTTTGTCACTGTGTCGGTACAGCCTAGTGGGCCCTCCCGCACTATCAGCCTTACGGTGTACGAGCCAGTATCGCTATAGGCATAGCTTGGGTTTTCTAGCCGAGAAGTATCTGCATTGCCCGCATCGCCAAAATCCCAAGTATAAGAAGTTCCACTAATCAAGCCAGTTGAAAGATTGGTAAACTGCACCGGTTGCCCAACACAGAAGAGGTTGAACGCAGAAGTAAAATCGGCTAGCGGTCTCCTAATTGAAATTTGATCTACCAAAGTTAAGGTAGAGGTACAGCCATCATCATTAGTCACTGTAAGGCTTATGTCATATTCGCCAGGCCTATCAAAGCGGTGTGTTGGGTTAGTAAGTGTGCTGGTATTGTTGGCTCCCGATAACGGATCGCCAAAATCCCAAACGTGGCTTACAATGGATGAACCTGTAAATGCCACCGACTGGCTGGTGAACGACACCGTTGGGAAGGATGAGTTGTTGGATGGTATACAGGCCAACCGACTACTTGAGGTAAAACGCGCTTCCACGCCCGATATCCTTATCAAATTGGTGGCTATAAAGGTATCCCTACAACCATACACATCAGTAACAATTAGCCTAGGGCTAAAAATACCGGGGGTAAAGTAATTATGCACATCGTTTCTTGCAGCGCTAACATTGCTGGGGCCAGAAGCTGGGTCGCCAAAATTCCAAGCGTAGGTAATGCCCGCACCGGTAGATTGGTTGGTAAAGGTGATGTTGGTAGGTGCGCAGCCACCTACTCTATTGGTAATAAATGCGGCGTTCAACACCGAGACTTCTACATCTTCTTCATACTCATGGGTACAACCAGTGGCTAAGTTGGTAACGGTAAGTACTACCGTATAGATACCCGAGGTGGCATATGTATGCACTGGGCTAGCAAGGCTGGATGAGTTGCCATCCCCAAAATCCCAATCGTAAATATCGGCCCCTTGTGAAAGATCAGTAAACCTTACAGTGCCGGGCGCTGCGCAATTAACCGATACATCGAAATCAGCTTGCGGGGGCAACACTGTAACTACAATAGAAGTATCATCTTCGCAGCCATTTTGTGCAACCGTAAGCTCAATAGTATAAACATCAGGCTCTTCAAATACATATGGAGGTGGATTTTGGATGGTACTGGTTGGCCCATTGGGGGCACCAAAAGTCCAAGTATAATCAGTAATTACCCCTGTAGAATTGTTCGTGATAAAAAATGGCTCACCAGTACATACTGTTAATGGTGAAATAGTGAATGATGCAGTAGGCGCATTGCCAGCGGTTATTTGCTGGCAAACAGTGCCTACGCAACCCGATTGGGTAACAATGGTTAAGCAAGCATCATAGATACCTACGCCGTTGTAAGTATGCACTGGATTGGGAAGCGTAGAATTGTTGGCCAGGCCAGAACTTGGGTCGTCAAAGTCCCAGCTCCAGCCGATGATAGGGTTATTGGCCGGTGAAGTACTTCCATCGGTAAAGGTGACTACCGAAGGCGCACAACCCCCTTGGCTATCCACAGTAAAGGCTACAATAGTAGGCTGAATCTGAATGATATTGGGGCTTACCAATTGGCTTTGGCAACCAAATTGGTTCAACACCTGCAAACTTACCGAGTAAGTTCCTGGGGCTTGATAGGTAAATGATGGGTTCTGCTGATTTGTATTAAAAATAGGCGAAGGGTGCTGAAAAAGCCAGTTATAGCTTACCGCACCGGTAGATTGGTTCACAAAGTTAACCTGAAATGGCGCTTGGCAACTTGTAGCTGGGTTGGGGTTGTAGGTAAATGCGGCAACGGGCCTTGGCCTTACGGTGATGAGCCCAGTATACGTAGTATCGTGCTCGCAACCATTGGCCGCAAACACCCGTAGCCTAACATCAAAAGTGCCCGGGGTGTTAAACGGTTGTACAGGGTTTACTTGGGTGCTGGTACCGAGGCTGCCGTTTGGCCCAAACTCCCACAGCACATTGTTGTAGGCGCCAGTAATGAGCGAAGTGAACCTAACCGAATTGCCCTGACACACCTCGTTAGTATCTATCGAGAAATCAACATTTACATTACTGGTGTTAATGTAGCCTGTTTTGATGATGGTATCGGCGGTATTGCAAACCAAATCGCGCACTACCAGCGAAACCGTGTATGACCTAGTACCCACAGGGAAAGTGTGGGTTGGGTTTTGGGCTGTGGAGAAAGGGTTGGTATTGGGATGATCGAACCGCCAAAAATAGCTTAAGCCATTAGCTGATACTGAAGTATCAGTAAAATTTACGGTAAAGGGAGAATCGCATACCAAAACATTATCGGCGGTAAAAAGAGCTCTAGGCTTGGGGCTGATGCAAACATAATTGCTCTTAGTAAGTGTTGCTTGGCAACCAAATTGGTTGGTAGCTATTAGGGTAACCGGAAAACAGTTGGCAATGATACCAGCACTTTGGCTGTAGGTATGCGTAATGGTGCATTGATTGGCAATTACGGTTCCATCGCCCAACGACCAGGTACAATTAGTAGTATTGGACGAGGTATCATAACATGTAACCGTGAGAGGGCTGCAACCACTAAGCGGCGTGCAATAAAAGCCAACAACAGGCTGGGGGTGCACCGTTAAGGTTTTGGTAACGGTCTGGAAGGTAATACCATCTGCAGTTACCGTCAGGGTAATAGTGTAGGTGCCAGCATTGGGATATACAAAACTTGGGCGTTGTTGGGTAGAGGGGACACCTAATGTACCGAATGACCAAGTATGGCTGTTATAAGCACCACCAGTGCCTGTAGAAACGTAAGGAACCGGTATCCCATTTATTTCGGAACTATCCACTAGCGTGACAACCAAAGGCTCACACCCTTGTGTAATGGAGTCGCCCATGAAATCGGTAATCCTAAAAGAACCAACTAATTGCGCACTTGCACTAGTAGAAACTACTAGCAAGACAAACAAAACGATAACCTTATAACAACGGTTCCAACCCATATTTCCAGCCCTCAATAACGGCGTTACTGAAAATTACAAAAAAGCTCGGAATTAACTAAATATAGGTAGCGAATATTTACAACAATATACTAAGTATATGCAGCACTTGGCATACATGCGTAGCATTAATAGCACACTACAGCATCAGTAAAAAACGGTACACTACAACTACTAGATAAAACCTAGCTCTTCTTTCTATGGATTGTCAAGAACCAGAAAGAACCTCCTTAGCCAGTAAAACTAAAGGGTAGACACAAGCCAACAAATATTCAACAGCGTGCTAACAGGGTAAAAACACCCAGTACATCAGCAGATTTTAGAACCTTGGGCAGAACAACAACGACTTATTATCAACAACCCTTGGCAGACCCATCAGTACCAACGACATTTCGAAAGCACCGGTAGGCTTAGGGGTATTTTTTAAGGTAGACAAGGTAGCATCGTAGCTAAAGCCGATGCGCACCACTTTGTATTCGAAAGCTGCGTAAAAGATACCGGCATCAGATGCGCCGAACTTACCATCAAGTTTATCAGTCATGCGGTAATAGGCACCCGTGTGCAAAAACACATCTTTGGTCATATCAAAACCTACCGAAAAACCAAGGTTCAACGCATTCTCTTTTGCTTGGCTAAGAAACACCAATGAAGGTATAAGGCGCACTACTTTACCGACTGCGAACTCAGCACCGGCGTGGGCTACATAGCGGCGCTTAAGCTCATACTCACTTGCACCCAACAACTGCTCCTTAGGTTGCAAAATGTGAAACATAGCTCCACCATAGTATATTGATACTTTCTTGCTCAATTGGTTAAAGCCCAACAAACCTACTTGCAAATCGAAGTTACCATCTTTGGTAGCAATCTGTCCTTCGTTGTTTGGCAAGCCACCATTGAACACCCCATCTTGAAACTGATTGTAGAAACGCAAATCGTTGCGATCTAATCGACGCTGATAGTAGCCAGCCTGCACGCCCAAGCTCAAAGAGTGCTTGCCTTTTTTGTCTAACGCCTTGTGATAAGCGGCCGAACCCATAATAACGGTATTGTTGTACAAGCCATCATTGGTCTGGTCGTTTACAATTACCAAGCCCAAGCCCAGAGCATCTTTGTTAATCATGATGGGGGCATCAAAAGAACCTGCGTAAGTAATAAAAGGCCTTTCGGAAGGGTTGAACCACTGGTTGCGGTAGTTCAAAGCGGCCCTAAAAGAACCGTTCACCTTGCCGGTAAGGGCAGGGTTAAGGGTTAATGGCGAGTTGAAAAACTGAGTAAACTGGTAATCCTGCGCATTAGCGGCAAGGGAAAAAATAGTGAGCGCGAGCAAACAAGCTAGAGCTTTTAGTTTCATAACGGTCAGTTATCGGTCAGTTAGTTTATCACCCCTTATTGGCGCTTGCAGCAAAATTAAGTAAAATGCTTTGCATCACAAGTATCTCAAAAATGGTAAAAAAATGGCGATAATTCTAATATCGGACATTAATATTTTATGACCATGCACAATAACATTGGATAACAACCGTCTAGTTAGCCGTGATGCGAGATGTAAGAATAAGGGTGCCACCGTTTACGGCACCGCTTTTATCAACAATTATAGAGATTTTAAGCCCATTGAGCACACCGGTTAAAAAATAGCCGGAAATGGCTTCGGCCACTACCATGGTGCCTTTTAATTCGGAAACATTGTTGTGTGTTTGCGCGCTTACAAATGGAAAAACCTCTAACAGCTTCTTACCCATGCATGCATCCCTGCCCAGCCCGATAAGCTTTTCAACCGCTGGGTTCCAATCCATTACTTCCAGTGCTGAGTTGAATACCAATATACCATACGGACTTTCTTCATAGACGGAATTCACATGACCGTTCTTTATCAAATTGTTATCCATCTTTCCAACTAATTTTAACATATGCCTTTACAATCGGGTTATTTAATAAGGCAATGTAAATGTACGGGCATAGGGCTACCTTGCATTAAACTTTTCGTTAAGATGCCCTTATCTACCGTTGAAAGGAATAACTTATCAGTTGGTAAATTGCTAAGTGTGGCAACTTGGGTCTACCACGTGCCAATTGGGCGCTCGGCAATCCTAAATTGCACGGGTAAGCCGGTGCGCCGCCAGATGCGGTCTTCAAAGGCACAGAAAAAGGGAAGTTTGCCTTGGTTGTAGGCGTAGCAAGGCGCCGTAAAGTTTAAAGGAACAGTGGAAGGCGTTAAAAGCAGGTTAGTTACAGTTGGTTTAACCAATGTAACTTCACCAGGGAACAATAGAACAGATTGCTTGTTCATATTACTCAGCGGGTTTAATGGAATAGAGTCTTGTGCAGCGGCGCCAAGCTGTAGCAATACCAACAATAGCCCAATAATTACCACTTGCATACCCTTAAAACCTCCGAACCATCAAAAAGGTTTTGTATAACTTTGTACCATGGCCGAGATGATAAAAATACCGCCCGATGTGCTGGAATTTAGGGTTTCGAGAAGCTCGGGGCCAGGCGGCCAAAATGTGAATAAAACCGACACCAGGGTTGAGGCTATGTTGCACTTACCCACGGCTGCATTTCTTACCGAAGAGCAGCGCCAAACCATACTTGCCAAACTGGCCAAGCGGATAAGCAAAGAAGGCTACGTTAGTGTAACCTGCCAGCGCACACGCTCTCAATTAACGAATAAGGATACCGCCATTGCCAACCTACAAGCACTATTAAACAAGGCCCTTGAGGTTGAAAAACCGCGCAAACCGCCATTAATACCCCGCATAGTGAAAGAGAAGCGGATACAATCAAAAAAGGTAAACTCGCTTAAAAAGCAATCGAGAACCAACTGGAAAAAACTGCTGTAAATAAAAAGGCGCCCAAATCAATTCGGGCGCCTTTTTATATTCATTTCTGCAGCTCCTATCCTATCAATCTGGGAAATCGGTAAAAGTTGCATCTGAGAATTTAGGGCCAACTACCAAGCTATGGAACTCATAGCGCTCAAATTGGCCAACCTCATCTTGCAATATCTGCACTATGGGTAGATTGTATTGCTGGTCAATGTACAAGGTGGTTTTCTTAGCATAGGTGCTAGGTATTTTTAAAGTCTGCCCAACGGAGATGTCTTCAAAATCATCCAAACCGTTTTTCTCCACAATCAAAAAGCCACAAATGTTTCGGGCTAGGGCTATCTTATCAACGGTTTCCCCAGTTTTCACGGTGTAGTTTTCATATTTAAAGGTTGGGTCGTCAATTACTATCTTGTAGCATTTGCGGTTGTTCCATACCACATCGCCCTCATATACAAAGTGCTTCTCAAACTCGCCAGCAGCCTCTTTATCAGCTTTTACAATTGCCCCACGTACTATTTTGGCCAAAAAGGTAAAGCCCGAGTTAAGAATGGTATGGTGCTGGCCTTTGCGCATTTTTGAGCCATAGGGATCAAGCTTTACGTTTGGCAAAAATGCACCTGGGTTTACAAACGCCTTTTTACCAAATGCCGACTCGTTGTAAATAATCTGCACACCATCGTTAGGCTCGGCTTTGCTATTTATGTATACCTTAAAGGGATTCACATTCATCTTACAATCCACTTCACTATAATTGTCCTTTTTATTTACGCGCTCCCAGCCTTTTAAGGTAAATTGTAAGGTGGTAGTTTTATCAATTGCCGATAGCATATTGGTAACAATCGCTCGGGCACTTTGGGCATTAGCGTCTTTGGCATATACGTAAGTAAAACGTAAGCTAACGATGCTTACCAAAGCAAGCATAAGTAATACAACTGGTTTTTTCATTTGAGGGTGGTAGATTAGGGTTTTTAAACAATAGCACACGGCTTCGCAAAATTAGTGCCAAAATGTGTATGTCGTTCTATCAAGCGAAATATTTTATTTGTAGGGCAATCCTACCTTTTTTAATGCGAAATGTAGCAACCAAGCTGGGCCAATCAACAAGAACTGGAGGTCTTTTAAAAATGATGGTTTTTTGCCTTCAATATTATGACCAATAAACTGCCCTATCCATGCCGCTATAAAAATGAGAAGCGAGGCTGCAACTTGCAATTGCCAATTTCCACCAAGGAAATTAAAAAGTAGATGGTTGCCAAAAACAATGGCCGCAGCAATAAATATGAAACCGATAAACAATGGAATGGACAGGCGAACATAAAACAGAATGGCTAAAACCAATAAAATGGTACTCCAATTGAGTAACGGGCTTACCTTTTCAAATTGCGAAGGTACTGGTATGGCCCACAATATGCCAAACAGACTGAACATAATAAGTGGTATGCAAATCCAGTGAATGAGCTTATTGGTAGCGTTTTTGTGGCTTTCGCCATATTCATCTAGCCATTGGTCAACAGTCTTCATGAGGGAGCATTTTTAAGGTGAACGCTTATAATGTGCAAGTACTGATAAAGTTATGCAAAAGCAAGCATAAACAAAAGCCCCATTTCGTTTAAAACGAGACGGGGCTTTTCATATTGTTTGGCCATTCATAAAATTTATTGGGCAACTACCATACGGTTGTTGATGCTGTGGGTACCGTTGCTAATGCTGTAAACATAAACACCAGCAGGCAAGTTGTTGCGCTCCATGCGTATGATGTTGTTGCCTGGCTCGGCCGCTACTTGCTCGGTATATACTACCGCGCCTAGCATGTTTACCACTTTCAAGGTATATACCGCACTGTTTTGCGCAGTAAACTGTATGTTGGTAAAGCTGCTGAAAGGGTTAGGGTTGTTGCCGAAAGCACTTACATTGCTAGTTACGCTATTGATGCCGGTAAACGGGGTAGAGCAGGTTGAAAGCACAGTATCGGTTTCGGTAGCGCAGCTAGCCCCGTCCAATACTACCTTTACCACAATGCGGGTATTTTGAAACAAGGTAGAAGGCTGGCGCGGCAGCGGGTTTGGCTGGTTGTTTACATAAGCAATAATGTACAATACGCCCTCATATACCCCTTCGCCATCGGTAGGGGTACCGCTTACTTGAAAGCAACCGAGTTCCTCCCTAACAAACTTGTGGCCTTGTGCCGCCTTGTTGGTGGTCCAGGTTACGCCGCAAGGCAAACCGCCTACGCTATCCACAATAATAGAATCGATGTTTACAGTGGTGCCAACCGCTTCCACGTTGTCGCCAAAGTTTTTGAAATACACGGTATAGCTACCAAATGAATCCTTCTCGAAACACGGAACTTCATTGTTGGCATATGACAAGCCTGAGTTTACCGTGCTTGAAAGAGGAGTACATTGAGCCAAAGCAACCAAGCTAGTGGCAACTAATAGTAGGGTAAAAATTATTGATTTCATATTTTGATTTTTGGGGTTAACATTTCGGTAAAACTACGGATATTAACCCTAACTTGACAAGTACGGGCACTATAGGCTGGTACGGATAAACACCAAACATTTGATTATTAAGCAATTAACTTGCCAGATGGACCATGGACAATAGACCATAGACGATGGACCCTGTAATTACTTCTCTACTACGAAACGTTGGGTTTGTACATTTTTGCCATCAGTGATGGTATAGATGTATACGCCGTTTGCAAGGCTAGAAACATCCAATTTGGTTACGTTTAGGCCAGCAGATACGTTTACCACGTCGCGGCTTACTTCAGCACCATAGATGTTGATGATGCGGGTAGTGTACGTAGCAGCTTTCCCGGCAGTAAAGCTAACGCTAGCAGTGTTGTTGGTAGGGTTAGGGTAGAAGCTGAAATTGCTGATAGCAGTGATGTTGTTGATACCTACCCTGCAAGAGGCATAATAGCATTCGTCAACAGCCTCGCGGGCATTAACCGCATTGCTAGAGGTATCAATATCAGTGCAAATGGCACTTACCTCATCCTTTACCCTTACATAAACATTAAAACCTACGCTAGAAGCAGTTACTGGGATTGCGGTAACAGCCAAGTTGGTTTTAACCCTTACATAAACCTCCAATTTATATTGCCCGCTACAATCACTAGTATTGCCAAAGAAACGGATGCAGCCTTTCTCTTGGTTTTCAAACCGGTGAGGAGTAGAACCGCCTTGTTTGCTAGTATACCAGTCGATTCCACAAGGCAGGTTGGTGATGCTATCAACAATCAAATACTCAACGCGGATAGTCAAACCTTGGTAAGTGGCAGAATCAAAATTTACAAACTGTACTGTAATGTCGGTTTGGGTGTCCCTAACAATGCAAGGCAATGAATCGGGTACTGGGTAAAGCCCCGGTTCGGTAAAGGAAGTATCAATGGTGCAAATCTGCCCGAACAGTGTGCTGCACGATAAGGTTGCCATCAAAAGCATTAAGTAGTACTTCTTCATTGCTGTCTAATTTTACAACAATATAACCACAAAACATTATAAAACAAAAATCCCCACCCGCACTGCGGATGAGGATTTCTGTATTAAGTGGTAGCGAGATTACTTCTCTACTACGAAACGTTGAGTTTGTACATTTTTGCCATCAGTGATGGTATAGATGTATACGCCGTTTGCCAGGCTAGAAACGTCTAATTTGGTTACGTTTAGGCCAGCAGATACGTTTACCACGTCGCGGCTTACTTCAGCACCGTAGATGTTGATGATGCGGGTAGTGTAAGTAGCAGGTTTCTCAGCAGTGAAGCTAACGCTAGCAGTGTTGTTGGTAGGGTTAGGGTAGAAGCTGAAATTGTTGATAGCAGTGATGTTGTTGATACCTACAGGTACAAGAGTATCGCCGCCAGCACAGGTTGAAATACGAGCGTTAGCAGGATTAGCAGTAGTATCAATCGCTGGGCAAGCGTCAGCAGGCAAGTCTTTAACACGTACCCACACATCCAAACCTACGCTAGAAGCAGTAACTGGGATTGCGGTAGAAGCCAAGTTGGTTTTGGCACGAACATATACTTCCAATTTGTATTGACCAGCATCATCGGCAGTGGTGCCCAAGAAACGGATACAACCATTCTCTTGGTTCTCAAAACGGTGAGGGGTAGCAGCATTCTGTTTGCTGGTAGTCCATTTCACGCCACATGGCAAGTTGGTGATGCTATCAATAATCAAATACTCCACACGGATACGCAAACCTTGGTAAGTAGCAGAGTCAAAGTTTACAAACTGTACAGTAAGGTCAGTTGCCTCATTTTTTACCAAGCAAGGAATCTGATCAGGATCAGGGTACAAACCTGGTACGGTCAAGGTGTCGTCAATGGCACAAACTTGTGCTTGTGCAGCAGTCATCATCACTGCAGAAAGCAATAGGATAGAGAAAAGTTTTTTCATGGCGTAAAGTTTTGTTATGGTTTTTTGGGTTTTAATGGGTTTAATAATTACGGCTAAGTTATAGCTTTTATAATACACTGTACCTATGCCATTTATATTTTTTTCCACATTGGGTTGTTGCTATCGCCTACAATACCTTAATACACTGCAAGGGCTTTCCTTATATTAGGGCATTATACCCAAACAGTATTTACCTATTGGTCACTTATGTGTTTGTACAATTATTGTGCTACCGCCCCCACGCTAGCCTTTTTTTGAAGTTTATCGAATATTGTTACCGAAGTGTGTTTTTTGGAAAAGAAAATTATCTTTGTCAACTTCAACTTAACATACGCTTTATAACCGCTAAATTTATTACTACCAATACCGTATTGCACCTACTATAAAACCTCTCGAAACCTGTTATTAAACAACCCGCACAATTATGAGCACTTTTAAACCAAGTTTGCTTATTGCCGTACTTACCTTGTGGTTTGGGGCCGCATGGGCACAAACAGGCACCCTTACCGGTACCTTTACCGATGCTACCACCGGAGAACCTGTACCTACGGCCTATGTAATAGGGCCAAACAACAATGGCACCACTACCGACTTTGATGGCATCTACACCCTTACCCTACCCGTGGGCACGCAAAAAGTACTGTTTAAGATAGTAGGCTACACCGACAGTACCTACACCGTAACCATTACCGAAGGGCAAACCACCACCTTGAACCACAAAGGTAATACCCAAACCACCCGCTTAGGCGTGGTAACCGCTGTAGGTGGCAAGTTTAAAAAGGAACTAGGCGAAGAAATTGTAACGGTGGAAGTATTGGACCGTAACATTATTGACAACAGCAGTGCCTTTGATATGGATGAAGCCATGGAAAAAGTGCCTGGCGTAACCATAGTAGATGGCCAAGCCAACATACGTGGCGGTAGCGGCTGGAGCTATGGCGCCGGTAGCCGCGTACTAGTGTTGGTGGACGACATACCACTAATGACTGCCGACGCGGCCGACGTGAAGTGGAGCTTTATACCTACCGAAAACGTAGAGCAAGTAGAAGTTGTAAAAGGTGCCGCATCGGCATTATATGGCTCTTCGGCTTTGAACGGGGTAATAAACGTGATAACCGCCTGGCCTAAAAACGAGCCCTACACCAAAGTGATAATGTACAGCGGCTTTACCGAAAACCCTCGCGATGGTGCTTATGTATGGTGGGGCCGCAACCAACCACTATTTGGGGGTGGAAACATAGTACACCGCCAAAAATTTGGCCAGTGGGATTTTGTAAGCAGCGCCAGCTACAACACTACCAAAAGCCACTTGCAAGATGGTAGTAACCAAGAGGTGCGCGCAACCATAAAACTCCGCCACAGGCCCTCTAAAGTAAAAGGACTATCATACGGCGTAAACTTAAATGGCTATAACAGCACTGGTAGCACTTTCTTCCTTTGGGATGGTATTGATAGTAGCATATACAAGCCACTACCGGGCTCTACATCAGAGTATTCTACCTTCCGCTTAACGGTGGATCCATTTATTACTTACTTTGATAAGCATGATAACCGTTATAAACTTACTGCCCGTTATTTCAATGCTTTAAACACTAACAACACTGGCCAAGGCTCTTTGCCACAATTATATTATGGTGAGTTTCAATACCAGCGTAGGTTTAACCGTTTAGGATTGAACGTGGTAGGAGGTATTGCCGGCTATTATGCTGATGTGCGCCCTCCTGGTGGTTCTGATGGTACTTCACTAATCGGCAAGCACAATGGTAGCAACTTCGCAGCCTATGCGCAGGTGGAGAAAAAGTTTTTTGACAAACTTACCTTGGGTTTCGGTGTACGCTATGAGTACTTCCGTATTGATACCTTTAAGAGCGATGCCTTGCCTGTGTTCCGTTTCGGTGTTAACTACCAAGCTGCAGCGGCCACTTTTATCAGGGCTTCCATTGGCCAAGGATACCGTTTCCCAACTATGGCTGAGAAGTTTGTAAGAACCAACGTGGGAGGTATCGGTATTTATCCGAACCCTAACCTACAACCAGAAAAAGGATGGAGCGCAGAGATAGGTATTAAGCAAGGTTTGAAATTGGGCAAATGGCTAGGCTATGTTGACGTAGCAGGTTTCATCAACCAGTACAACAACATGATGGAGTTCACCTTCGGTCAGTTTGGCGATGTACTGGTAGATCCGCTATTCGGACTAGGATTCAGCTCTCAAAACATTGGCGATACTCGCATCTTGGGTCTAGAAACTACGTTAATTGGACAAGGCGAAATTGCCAATAAATTCCCTTTACAAATACTAGCAGGCTATACTTACATCGATCCTAGGTCGTTAAACTGGAACGATACGCTAGTAATAACCAACCTTGCCGGAACCGAAAGTGCATTTGCCCCAGGTTTTACTAGGGATGCACAGCCTACCTATGCTGGAACATCTTCTTCAGAAACCAATATGTTAAAATACCGTTTCCGCCATACCATTAAGTTGGATGCTCAAATCGGCGTTAAGAAATTTGAGTTTGGTGTGAGCCTACAGTATGTTAGCTTTATGGAGAACATCGATTACCTATTCGTAAGCCAAACCTTAATTAACTTATCTGATCCGGCTGACCCAATCGCTAATCCGCCATTGATTGACACAAAGGCATTTAGTGGCTTGAGAGAGTATCGCAAAGTAAACGAACGTGGCAATACCCTGTTGGACCTGAGGATAGCATATAACATATCCCCGAAAATAAAAATATCGGCGATATGCAAAAATGTGCTTAACCAAGACCAAATGGAGCGCCCAGCCTACATGAGCCAGCCACGCAACTACACTACCCAGCTTTCAGTTGAATTCTAGTTTGGTTGAATGGTTATTGGTTATTAGTTATTGGTAAAACTACATTGCCGATAAGAGATAAAACGGAATATCATTAACCACTACTAATAACCAGTAAACAATAACTAATAACCAGTAGCAATCCACAAATTATCAACCGGTTAACGCTCAGGAAACAACAGTAGCGTTAACCGGTTTTTGTTTTCCACATTTTTTGGAAGTCCAACTGCGTCCATCCGAACGGTTTAGTTACGCCGTTTTGTTAATTTTGGTACCGAAACCCGCACAATTGCAATTGCATTCACC
The DNA here is from genome assembly GCA_027483645.1 of Sphingobacteriales bacterium. Taxonomy (GTDB): domain Bacteria; phylum Bacteroidota; class Bacteroidia; order Chitinophagales; family CAIOSU01; genus CAIOSU01. The sequence continues at coordinate 76,418 of JAIXUD010000010.1, read as the reverse complement.
CAACTGGTGTATATGAAGAATAGCTTTACTTATATTTTATGCTGCTTTTTAATTTATTGCCCGCTACTTGTTTCCGCACAAAACAATACAGGCCTTGCCAAAGGCACGATTAAGGGCATTGTAAAAGTTGACAAAACGGGCGAGCCTGTGGTATCGGCGGCAGTTACCTATGCACCCGGTATGGGCACCACTACCGATTTTGACGGCCTGTTTTCCATGGAGCTTGAGCCTGGCAACTATGAGCTGGCCGTAACCTATATGGGCCTACAGCCATCGTACAAAAAAGTAAAGGTGGAGCCAGGCCAAGTGGTCGACCTAGTGTTTGTACTTAAAGATACCGTTACACAAATTGATATTACCGTAATTACTGGTACCAAGTACAAGAAAAACATAGGTGAGCAAACGGTATCAATAGAGATACTTACCCCTACCTTTATTGCCAACAGCAATGCTACCAGTATTGATAAAGCGCTGGATAAGGTGCCGGGTGTAAATATGATTGGCGAACAGGTAAACATACGCGGTGGCGCAGGCTACGCCGCAGGTGCCGGTAGCCGTGTAATGATGCTACTGGATGGCATACCACTGATGAAACCCGATAACGGCATTATAGATTTCGCATCGCTGCCAATGGAGAACATCCAGCAGATTGAGGTGATAAAAGGAGCCTCCTCGGCACTGTATGGCTCCTCGGCGCTCAACGGTATCATTAACCTTATTACTAGCAATCCCTCCGATACGCCATTTACCAAGTTAACCACCTTCTTCGGCATCTACGAAAACCCTTTTAGCGGCAAAAAGAAAGAACTGATATGGTGGGAAAACCGCCCGATGTTTGGTGGCGCCAACTTTGCCCACCGCAGGCGGTTTAAAAAAAGTAACCTAGACCTAGTAGTGAGTGGCAGCTACTTTGAAGATGGGAACTACCTATATGGCAACAACCAGCGCAGGGTAAACACGTTTGTAAAACTTAGGTACATAAGCAAAAAGAATGACCGCTTAAGTATGGGCATCAATACCAATATAAGCTCACAAAGTGGTGGTTTCTTCTTTTTGTGGAGAGGATGGGCCAACACCCCCAATGACCAAATAACCGACTCAAGCATTATATACCTGCAGCAATATGTAGATGCGCTTGATGCAGGCCAGCAGCACGATGAAATAGCTACAGAGATAAAAAGCCAAATTCCCCGCGACGCCTACTCATACATACCTAGCGAGGTGGGAGAGTTTAGCAGTATACCGGTTAGTTTCGACCCGTGGCTTACTTTTTTTGATAAAAAGGATAACCAACACAGCTTCAAATCGAGATACTACCGCACACGCTACAGCAACACCTCGGGCGAAAGCTCGGCAGCCAACCAAATTTATGGAGAGTACAACTACCACAGCGAGCTTAAGCGCATGGGTTTGAATTTTGTAACCGGCGCGGCAGGCTACTATACCAACGTAACTAGCGAGACCTTTGGCAAGCGGGAGGCCACCAATGCAGCGGTATTTTTGCAAATGGATAAGAAATTTTTTGGCCGCCTTACCTTGAATATTGGTGTACGGGCCGAGTACAACCAGATAGATACACTTGACCCGGTAGTATACCCCATAGTACGCACCGGCCTTAACTTGCAGATAACATCAGCTACCTACCTTAGGGCATCATTTGGGCAAGGCTACCGCTACCCTACCATTGCCGAAAAGTTTGTAGCCACCAGGCGCTCGGGCATTAACGTAATACCTAACCCCGACCTGCAACCAGAATATGGCTGGAATGCCGAAATAGGTATTAAGCAACTACTGCGAATAACTGACGACTGGAAAGGCTATGTTGACGTGGCGGGCTTTGTGACCCAATACATGGACATGATTGAGTTTAACCCGATTGAAGGCGGAACCGGCCTTACCACCCAAGCACAAAACTATACCGATGCCCGCATTTCGGGTGTTGACGTATCGATGGTGGGGCAGGGCAAAATATTTGCCATACCAGTAAATATTATGGTTGGCTATACCTACATTTCGCCAATTGACCTAAACTACGTGGAAACGCCAACAAATGCCGATACCAAGTATTTGGTTTTTCGTTTCAAACACTCTTGGAAAGCCGATATAGAAGCTACTTACAAAAGTATAACTCTGGGCCTAACCGGCACCTACTTCAGCTTTATGAAAAACATCGGCAACTTCGGCATTAACAACGTGAGCAACTACCGCCAAGAATATGATAAGGGCGAAGCGGTGCTAGATTTGCGCATGGCCTACAACATAACCGAAGATGCCAAAGTATCGGTAATAGTAAAGAACATAGCCAACAACCAATACACCCTGCGCCCAGCATTTATGGAGGCACCACGCAATTATACGTTACAGTTGGCCTACCAATTTTGATGTGGTTGATTGGTTATTTGTTGATTGTTTATTGGACATTAGCCTGCCGCGCTTTTGGGTGAGACTCATTGGTGCTGCACAATTCGGGTCGTTATAAATCCAACCCCACCTTTCTTCCCATTACCATAAAAAATTGGAATTTATATCATTAGGCATTATCTTGCCTAACGAGCAACCATTTGCGTATGTACTCAATCATAAGCAGTAGTTGAACTGAAGTAGAAGGCGGCATCAAAACCATAAAATTTTTACCAAGCTCCGTCGACTATTAATTATGGTGAATCCGAAACAAGGGCAATCACTTTCACCACAAAAAAATATAGTAACTAATCAATCAAAAGGAACTGTGGGCTGTGGACAGTCGACTGTTGACCAATAACCAATCAACCTATAACAAATCAACCAAATGTACGAAGTAGGCACAGGCAAAGCAGACATTACAGCCTTCAAAAAAGATGTTGGCATGATGGGTTATGGCATGTTCCATAACCGCATTACTGGTGTTGAAACCCCACTAAAGGTTCGGGCTTTCGTAATTAGAGACCTTACCACCAAGCGCAAGGTAGTTTTCGTAAATGCCGAAATTGCCTTCATCACCATTTCCATTAAGCGTGGGGTGATGAAAAAATTGAAACGCCACCATGCCGAGCTGGGCTTTGAAGCCGATAATGTATTGCTTAGTGCCCAGCATACCCATAGCGGACCGGGCGGGTACAGCCACTACGGGCTATATAACATAGCGGTGCCAGGGTTTGTGCCCGAGGTATACCAAACCATAGTTGATGGCATAGTAAGCGCCATAGTAGAAGCCGACGGCAAGGTACGCCCAGCACGCATCAGCTTTACGAAGGGCTCGTTTGCCCCAGACAAAGATGTTGCCTTCAACCGCTCCGTAAAAGCCTACAACCAAAACCCTGAAGTAACCAAGCTGACAGAAGCCGAGGCCAACCTGGCAGTAGACAGGGAGATGCACTTTTTTAGGGTGGATGATATGAATGGCAAGCCGATGGGTAGCTTCAACTTTTTTGGGGTGCATACCACCAGCGTACATAATGATAACACCAAGATAAACGCCGATAACAAAGGCTACGCCGCCAACTACTTAGAAGCGGAAATAGGTAAGGAAAACCCTGATTACATTGCCGCATTTGCCCAGAAAGCAGCCGGTGATGTAACCCCCAACTACGTGTGGAACAAAAAGAAAAAATGGACCGCGGGGCCTAAGGAAAACGATATAGAGTCGGCCAAGTACAATGGCAAAATGCAGTTTGATAAAGCGCTAGAATTGCACCACCAAGCAGCCGAAAACGGTGAAACGGTGCAAGTAGGCATTGACTTTGCGCTAAGCCACGCCAACTTTGCCAACGTAACCTGCGACCCTGAGTTTACTGATAACCACCCAGATGCCAAAACGTACCTCTCTTGCCATGGAGTAGCCTTTTTTAAAGGCACCAAAGAAGGCCCTGGCATGGAGCCTCCCCTAGTGGCGATTGCTACGTTTGCCTCCAATATAGTGAAGGGTTACGACCACTTTCGGGCACTTTTCCTTAACCCAGGGGAGCGGAAGAAAATTCATGAAAAATACCGAATACACGGCAAGAAGAAAATATTGATTGAAACTGGCGACCGCAAGGTACTGGGTACGCGCAACATAACTGGCCTTATTGTACCGGCTTTTGTTGACCCTACTATAAAGTACTTTAAGGTGTTCCACAAATCGGGTGGGCTCGACCATAAACCGTGGACCCCACAAACCCTGCCTTTGCAAATAGTAGTGCTGGGCCAAGTGGCATTTGTGGCTTTGCCGGCTGAGATTACTACCGTGGCATCGGCAAGGCTGAAGCAAGCCATACAAGATAGCCTCAGCCCACGTGGCGTGCAAGAGGTAATCATTGTAAGCTATTGCAATGCCTATTGTGGCTACATTACCACCTTTGAAGAGTACCAATTGCAGTGCTACGAAGGCGGCCACACCCCTTATGGGCAGTGGACTTTGGCAGCTTTCCAAACCAAGTTTAAAGACCTTGCATTGCAGTTGCTGAAATTGCCAGAAGACCGACAGATTGATACCAGCATTACCCCTATCGAGTTTACCGAGGAGGAGTTGAACAAACGTATATTTGCCTATAGCAGCAAACGCAAATGAGCCAATTCGACCGCAATTACAGTTACTATCGAGACCTATTTAAGGGCGTAGGTTTCCCCTATGCCTTTGTGGATTTGGATTTGTTTGACGAGAACGTGAGGCAGATTGCCAAACGGGCGGGCAACAAAACCATCCGCATTGCATCCAAATCGGTGCGGTGCAAGGAGTTACTTAAGCGCACCCTAGCCGCCGACCCTATTTACCAAGGCCTAATGTGCTACACCACCCTGGAAGCGGTATGGCTGAGCCAAGAAGGCTTTGACGACTTGCTAATAGGCTACCCTAGCTGGCAAGATAGCCAAGTGCAAGAAGCCTGCGCCGAAATTGCCAAAGGCAAAACCATCATCTTCATGGTGGACTTGCCCGAGCATGTGAAGCAGTTGGATAAAATTGCTAAACAAGCCGGTGTAGTAGCGACTATTTGCATCGATTTGGATATGAGCAGCGATTACCCCGGCCTGCACTTTGGTGTGTGGCGCAGCGCCGTGCGCGGCAAATCCGATGCCTTAAAGCTGTGGGACACTATAAAAGCATGCCCCAACGTAAAACTAAATGGCCTGATGGGCTATGAAGCACAGATTGCGGGCGTAGGCGACAACTGGCCTGGTAAAGGGGCTATGAACGCGGTGGTGAAATTTTTGAAAGGCATCTCGGTAAAAGAAATAGCAAAGCGCCGGGGTGAAACTGTAGAAGCGCTAAAAGCTGCTGGAGCCGATATGAAACTGATAAACGGCGGCGGCACCGGCAGCCTTGAGTGGACTATACAAGAGCCTTGGGTAACCGAGGTAACGGTGGGCTCGGGGTTATATAACTCGGGCCTATTTGATAACTATACCAACTTCCGCCACTACCCTAGCGCGGCCTATGGCGTGGAGATAGTGCGCCTGCCCAAGCCCAACCTATATACCTGCCACGGCGGCGGTTATGCTGCATCCGGTGCGGCTGGGAAAGATAAACTGCCTGTACCATACCTGCCTGCCGGCATTAAACTGCTAGACCAAGAAGGTGCAGGCGAAGTGCAAACCCCAATTGTATATACAGGCCCTGAAAAACTGCAACTGGGCGACCCTATATACTTACGCCACAGCAAAGCCGGTGAACTGTGCGAACGCTTCACCGCGCTGCACCTGGTGAGCAATGGTAAGATAGTCGGCTCCACTCCTACTTATCGGGGTGAGGGGCAATGTTTTTTGTGAGAACATGAACGCTCCGTTAGCATTATGATGCTGCTTTGTAGCATTCGCATTATAGCTTCCAACCACTATTTTCTAATTCCTTTCCATCAAGCCCCACTTATTACAACTAGGTAGCTATATTTGTATAAACCCCATACCTGTTGTTGTACCTGTTTGTTAAGCTAGGTTTTCTGGAAATTGGATTTGCCGACCTGCTGGATATCTTTCTGGTTGGGTTGCTCATCTATCAGATATACCGATTGCTGAAGGGTAGTTTGGCGCTCAATATTTTCTTGGGATTAGTGCTGGTATATTTCGTATGGTTCTTGGTGGGCCTCCTCGAAATGCGCTTACTGACATCCATACTGGGACAGTTTATTGAAGTAGGCGTAATTGCGCTGCTGATTGTTTTTCAACCCGAGGTGCGGAAATTTTTGCTGTACCTTGGCCGTGGGCACTTGTTTAAGAAAGGTATTTCCATTCGCAAACTCTTCTCGCGCACTAGCCGCAACGAGGCCGAATACTACCCTATTGTAAAAAGCATCCTCTCAGCTGTCGACCACATGCGCGAGCGTGGCACGGGCGCGATACTGGTACTCTGCGAAAGCTCTAGGCTGCAATTCTATGCCAATACGGGCGTGCTGATGGATAGCTTGGTGAGCAGCAAGTTGCTGGAAAGCATCTTTGAGAAAAACTCCCCGATGCATGATGGGGCTGTGATCATATCAGACCTGCGCATAATAGCCGCTGGCTGCGTTCTACCTGTTTCCGACAACCCAGAACTGCCTAACCGCATCGGTATGAGGCATAAGGCCACCGTGGGTATTACAGAGCTGAGCGATGCCCTTTCCATTGTTATATCCGAAGAGCGTTTTTCCATCAGTTATGCCCGCAATGGTAGGCTACACCAAAACATCACCACTGATGAGTTGCGGATAGTGCTCATTAAGTTTTACGAGGCGTATTATTGAGGGGTGCAGAATTTGAGATTCTAAACGGCAGTGATCGGCCACGCCAAAGCGCGACGCTTAGACAATTTTACCACATCATTAAGCACAACCTAAGCATCGAATAGAAGCCGTCCGACCACATTTAACGGCTAGCGGTATTACAACCCTCCACCCAGTTGCTCCCCAGTTTCGCCCTCAGGCGTTGCCAGCATAGGAGCTGCATCGGGCATGTTGTTTAGCTGGTCTAGTATTTCCCAGCAAAGCTTGTAGGGCAACATGTTTTCTTGGTTGTTGAGGGCGATGATGGTGTGCCTCGTGTCCAACTTGCGAATAAACATCGCACGAAAACCCTTCCACCAGCCAGTGTGGTATACAATGTTGGGGCGGTACTTATCAATGCGCCAGCCAAGCCCGTAGTCGTCTTTATAATTATTGGGTAGGTTGCCGTATGGCGTAAAGGCCGCATCCAGTGTTGACTTCTTTAGTAATGTTTCATCATACAGCGCTTGATCGAGCTTAAACAAATCCTCTACGGTTGAGTAGGCGCCTTTATCACCAGTTACCCCGTTCAAGTAGTCGTTGTCCACCTCACCAAATTTACCCCTGCCACCTGGCACATAGCCCAGTACGCGGTTAGGTATTTCTTCGTGCTTGCACTTGGTGTAGATGAAGGAGTTGGTCATCCCCAGAGGCAAAAAGATAGATTGGTGTACAAACTCGTCAAAATCCTGCTTACTCAACTCTTCTACCAACGTGGCCAATACGGCATAATTGGAGTTGTTGTACACAAACTTGGTGCCGGGGGTAAACTCCAGCGGCAGTTGGTGCTTTACAAAGAGTTCGAACATGTCACAATTGCTTAAGGCAACTTTCTTGTTTTCCCAATAGTTGTCGCTCAAGTACATATATCGCGACAAGCCCGAGCGGTGCGTAAGCAAGTGCCTTACGGTAATGTTATCGTAAGGCAAGGTGGGCAGATACTTTTTTACAGGGCTATCCAAAGTAAGCTTGCCCTGTTCAAGTAGCATCAATACCGCAATAGCAGTAATTGGTTTAGAAACAGAAGCCAATTGGAAAGGCGCATCTAGCGAGAGCGTATCCTTCGTATCCAAATTACCATAGCCCAATGCACCGCGGTAAATAACTTCGCCTTTTTCGGCCACTAAAATAGTACCGTTAAAGCGTTGGTTGGCATACCAATCGTTCACCAAACTATCAACCCAATAGGTTTTCTGTTGCTTAGCGGTGCGCTGGGCGGTGATGAGTTGCTCTTGCTTTTCGTATTCGGTAGGGCAAAAATCGTTGGGCCTGATAAACGAAAACTGTGGCACGGTAAGCTCCGTGAACACCAATAGCAGTGCCACTAAAACCAAGAAGAAACCGAAAATACTCAACGACTTTGCCATGCCTAAGCCTGAATCAAAATTTAGGTAGCGTATATTGCTCCTCTAAAATTATAGCTATCTGCCCCCTTATATAGCATCACCACCTATAAAGTAATCAACAATACGTTCTTAGCTGTCTATTGTTGCCCTATTACTACTTCATCGGCTTCTTGGCCTCCACAAACAACGAATCCGGTTTAAAAATCATTCCATCTTTGCCATCCAGCTCAAAACTAGGCCAGTTGGCAATTTGGCTATCAAATGCACCGGTTTTACGCGCTGCTTCAAAGCCTTGGCTCGTCAGCAACCTTGGCAGCGAATATTGATCGTACATCCACTGGTGCGTTTCGCCGCTTTGCCTAAAGCTACCAATTTCATAATTCTTACCAAACATTTTGCTCCAAATCCGCTTCTTAAATTCATTCTTAATAGAGCGGAACTCCCCTTTTTTCACCTTTTCCATCAATATACCCACTTTGCTGGTACCCTTTTGGGCTGCTTGGTGCTCCCTTAAATGGCGTGCTTCTTCACCGCCACGCTTGTATACAAAGTCAAGGTCTTTCACATCTTCTTTGGCAATAAACTCCGCCAACAAACCGCCGCTTTGGTTGCGTGCCAATTGGTCGAGCAATTCAAGCAGCACATAGTCATAGTTTTCGGCAGTTTTTGGAGTTTCGTTGGCCAAGTTCTGGTCAAGCAAGCGCAAATACTCACGCGTAATCTGCTCCAAATCGGGCACGGCAACTCGAAGTACACCGCCGGGTTTCAGCACTCGGTAGCAATCGGCAATAAACACCGGCGCAATGGCCGGCGGTATATGTTCCAGCACGTGCGAATGATACACTACCTCAAAAGTATTAGCAGGGAAAGGAATGCCTTTGGTAAGGTCTCGTGCCAGCACATGCGGGCTGCTCGATACCATATCAACATTCACCCAAGCAGTATGAAACCGGGTACCACAGCCCAGGTTTAAGTAAGGCAACTTTTCCATTAGTGCTAAAATAACACTTTCAGCCCGTATGCTAGTACACCATTAGCTTTTTCTGTATCTGCTCATTGCCCAATTGTATGGTAATGAGGTACATGCCCGCATCCAGCCCATCGGTATTGAGTATGAACTTAGGCGACAAGGCGGTGTAGCTACTTACCAACTGGCCTTGCATGTTGCGCAACGCAATACCATAGCCATTTATCGCCTTGGGCACTTCAACACTCACTTGCCCGTCGGTGGGGTTGGGGAACACCTTAAGGTTAGCCAATTTAGCCGCATCGGCCACACCAACGGTTGCGGTTAACTCGCGGCATGCGTATGGCAGAATAAAGTCGCGCACGGTTCGCACCACGGTATCCATATATTCCTCATCCACGGCACCATTGCTGGTATTAATAAAAGGGGTATGGCCCACGCCCGGCCAGGTATACAATAGATTAGCCACGCCCATATTATCGGCCCTTACATGCAACGAGCCGCTGCCATCTACAAAAAACCCGATAGGTGTGCCTGTTACCTCTATCTCTTGGCTGCCGTAAGGCACCGTGCCATCGCTAGTGCCGTGCAAGCTTACAATGGGCACATCGCCTGGCTGAATCCAATTGGTATCGCCGACAGCACCGCACAGGTTAATAACCAGGTTAGGCTTTGAAGAATAATTTGGGTTGCCACTTACGCCCTCAACACTGTTAAAGGCGGTATCAGCACCTGAGCCATTGGCAATAACGGAAGGTATCTCCAAAGAGTCATCCAAATAACCTACCTGCACAGCGGTGATGCCCCCGGCAGATACACCGCCCACAAAAATGCGCTCGGGGTCAATGTTGAAACGGTTGTCGGTGGCAGCATCTTTACGGAAATAGCGGACAGCGGCCCTCATATCGTGCACGGCACGTACCACTGCTTTAAGGGTTTGCTCTTGGTTGATAGGAAAGAAAAACAACCGATAATCAATAGCCGCGCAGGTGTAGCCGCGCTCAGCAAACTCGTTGCTAAGCCTTACAATATCCGGCGAAAGCTTATCGCCAAACAAAAAGCTGCCGCCAAAAGCCCAAATGATGAGCGGCCTCTTTTCCAAGGTATCGCCTTGTGGCTCATAAAAATTGAAGCGCAGCTTTTGGGTTTGACCGGAGAAATTGCGGTTCTCGCCGTACTCCACGTTTGTGGTGACGTCCACATCATTGAAAATCTTGTCGAAAAAACGACCGCCGTCGCAAGAATTGGCTTGCCCTATAGCGGTTAGGGACCATAAAATGGCCAAAGTGAGGGTAAAGAATTTCATAGTTAGCGGGTTTATCGAATTAAATTAACAATTACTTTACAAACAGCCAAGTAAATGGAGAGGATGGGTGGAAATATTAAGTTTAAATAAATCGAACCGCCAAACTGCCTGAATTCGAAGGCGGGCAGATGACTACTTTTGTTCGAGCTGTAAAGTCGCTGGAAGCAAAGAATTATAATCGGAATGGTCGTCCGACCACTACGGCGTTGTACTCCAAAGCAAGACGTGCTTTCAAAGCATACAAACAAAAACTTTCGCCATACTTGGGGCAAAGGCCGCACAGCAATAGCGTTCGGACGGCTGTTCGAATTCAATTCAAGTTTCTGGATGCTTCAACTTTAATACTCGCATCACCGTAGCCGTCTGACCGCAGACCACCTAGGGCTTCACTCTAATGATACTTTGTATATACGCCATAGTTCTAAAGAATTGAGCTTAGCATTCATTTTCAAAGCCCATACATTTCATAACTTTGTTCTTATGGCAGAAAGTTGGGAAAGCCGCAAAATGCGGTGGATGTTTAAGCTTTTTCCGGTGTATGTCGGCACAGGGGCTACTATCACTTATATAGCGGGAGATTACAGGGAGCTACGGTTAAAGATACCGCTAAGTTGGCGCACCAGAAATTACGTGGGTACCATCTATGGTGGCAGCATATATGCAGCGGTAGACCCTATGTATATGCTTATGCTGATGAAGATATTGGGCAAAAACTTTGTGGTGTGGGATAAAGCCGCCAACATTAAGTTCAAAAAGCCTGGCACGCATACGCTATATGCCACCTTCATTATTACCAATGAGGTATTAGCCGAGATACAGCAACAAGTGGCCGCCCACGGCGAAGTAAACCATACCTTTCACTTAAATATTGTAGATAAAAACGGTGTGGTACACGCATCGGTAGAGAAGTTGCTTTATATAGCTAGTAAGGAGCATTATAAGGAGAAGCTAGCTCTGCGAATTAAAAAAAGTTAAACATTACCTTTTCTTAAGCCACACAGCCAATTGCATACCAGAGTTGGTGTGGCTCATTATTTTTATAAATAGCGGGTGCAAAAACTTAGGGAAAAAGAACACTTGGGCAGGATAGTGTTCTACAAGTAACACTTCATAATTCGCCCTTTCACCGTGCCTTCTAAAAGCTTCCGCACTAAACTCGTGTAAATGGTATGGCGAGTGCGCGGGGCTTAGGTTGGTAACGTAGCTGGTACCAATTAACTTATAATAGAGGTTAATAAGCTTTGCTATCAAATGATTACTGCTCGGTACCTCTATATGCAGTATTCCGTTTGGCTTAAGCCAGCTCATAGCTTGTTCAATACACTTTGCTGGGTCATATACGTGCTCTAACACTACCCGCAACATAATAAAGTCGAAATATTCCTTTTCATACAAACTATCCTCTATCATACCCAATTTAATCTTCTCGGGTTTGATACCGTTTTTTTCAATAGCATATTTTATAAATTTCTCCGATGGTTCTATACCATAGGTATCAAAGCCTATTTTTTCCATCTCCAACATGCTGAAACCAACACCCGTACCGATGTCTAGAGCCCGCATACCAGGTTTAAAATCAAGGTACTTCTTTAGTATCATTTCATGATAGGTCATTTTATGCTCTTCACCAGAAAAGTATTCCTCTGCCCAATACTCACTCGGGTCAATATTGTAGTGTTCTTCAATATTATGAGGAATTGGCTGCGGATTGGAGTAGTGTAATCCACAAACGCCACATTTCATTACTGATACACCAATACCAAAAACCGATTTAGGTTTTAAACCTTGGCTAGTGTTTAGCCTTATGCCGAGCACCTTGCTTTTATCTAGCGAGGCACCGCACATGTTGCAATGGTGTCTATATTTGAAGTGGTAATTCCTGTCTGCGTCCAGGCCCATTTCATTACGCTTTTTTGCGAAAATAAAAAGTGGAAATAAAATTTCCAAATCTTATTACTACTCCTCTACAAACACTTGCAGCTCACGATACAGGCGGTTCATCGGTAGGCCCATTACGTTGAAATAGTCGCCGTCCATGCCGGTTATGCCAATAAGGCCAATGCCTTCTTGCACGGCGTATGCACCGGCTTTGTCCATCACCTCGAAATTATCCACGTACCAATCAATCTCCTCATCAGTAAGTTCATCAAAATAGACCTTCGTGGTTTCACTGAAAGCTTGAGTGCGGTTACCTTTAGCCAAACAAACGCCTGTAATTACCTCGTGCATGTTGCCCGATAGTGTTTGCAATATCCGCACCGCATCGGCGCGGTCAACCGGCTTACCGTAGATTACCCCATCGAGCAATACGATAGTATCGCTGGTAATCACTACTGCATCCGCAGGTGCCTCATTGGCTATGGCTTCTGCCTTCAATTTGGCTAGGTAGATTGGTACATCGCGCAATGGGGTTTCGGGCGGGTACACCTCCTCCACTTCTTTGGTCAACACTTCAAACCGAAAACCGGCCTGCTCCAATATATACTTCCTGCGTGGCGACTTAGAGCCAAGCACCAGCTTCACTTCGGGCATCAAATACTTCATAGCGGTATATTATATAATAACATAGAACCTACACCAAGCGCTGCTATCAACTTAAGCACCAGGCTTACCCTGGCGTATTGTTTTTGGCTATTGGCAAACATTAGCATTGCTATGGTAACCAATAAAGGCAATTGCACTGCCGCTGCCAGATAGATGGGCAGCACCATATCTTGCTCCTCTAGGTACATTTGCTGGGCATACAGCACAGCCCTTATTAGCCCCAGCATCAATAAAATACTTATAAACTTAGCCTGCCGCTCGCCTACAAACAATGGTAGCGTGCGGCTACCAATATGGTCGTCGCCCTGCATATCCTGTATGTCTTTTACCACCTCCCGTATCAAGTTGATGCCGAAAGCCAAAATGCCATAGCCCAAGCTGCCGATAAAGATGTAGTTGAACAATGCAGCATCCAGCACATCGGTTTGGTTGAGGGTAGCCAGCTCGTGTATGCCGGGCAGCATAGGTACCAAGCCAATCAACATCGAGATAACCACGTTGCCAACCAATGGCCAATGCTTGAACTTGATGTTGTAAAACCACAGCAAAATAGCGGGTAGCGTGTATAAAAAGCCCAGCCGATAAGCGCCCAGCCAAATTGCAACACCATTGCCGAGCAATACCCCAGCTAAGGTGAGCACTAGTGCGCCTTTCATTACCTTCTGGCCGTCTAGTTGCTTGCCTACAGGGTTGGTGTTGGGGCGGTTGATGCTGTCAGCCTCCACGTCATTAAAATCGTTGAGCCAGTAACCTGCCGCAGCAATCATAACAGTCGCTAGCACCATCAAAGCAAATTGAAGCCAATCGGTATGGATGACTTGGCGGTGTAGGTCAAAAACTGGCTGCACCACCAATATGCGCGCTAACACCATGGTGGCCAACATCATCAGCAAATTGAGCGGTCGGGATATTTTAAGGTAGGATAACCACATAGGCTTAGCTGAAACGGATGGCTTTGATGGGAGAAATACGGCTTACCAACAGCGATGGGATAAAGAGCAGCACCTCGCAAAACGCAAATACCAGCACATTAATGATGAGTATGGTAATGTAATTGATATCCACTGGGGCATACTGCACGTAGTAGCTCTCTGGCGGCAGGGTGATAAAGTGAAAATGATCCTGCGCGAGGCAAAGCCCAATGCCCAATATGTTGCCTATTAACAAACCAGTACCTAAAATAAAAGCCCCGTTCACCAAAAACATGCGGCTGATAACCGAGTTGGTAGCACCAAGAGCCTTCAAAATACCAATCATGTTGGTGCGCTCCAGTATTAATATCAGTATACAGGTAACCATATTGATTAAGGCCACCACCCCCATAAGGGTGAGGATGATGTACTTATTGAGGTTTTGCAAGGCCAGCCAATCGAATATGTTGGGCTCAATCTCTTTCAAGGTTTGCGACATCAACACGGTATTGCTGCCTAGCAAATCATACATTATTAGCTCGTTGGTGGCAAATAGTGGGTCTACATATTCAGGGGTAAATGGTGATTTTCCAAACATAGAATCGGACAACTCACTTATCTTTTTAAGCAGGTCGTTACTTTCATAATCGTTTACAAAAACCTCCAACGCACCCACCTGGTCGGCATTCCAGCCATTCAATTGCTGTATATGCCTTATATCCACTAGCGCGAACTTATCATCAAACTCCTCAAGCCCCGTATTATAAATGCCTCGTACCTTAAACTTTCGCACCAAGGGCACTTGCCGCATAAAGTGAATCTCAAGGTTATCCTCCACCTGTAGCCCCAGCCGCTTGGCCGTAATCTGCGAAATCAGCAAATCGCGCTGCGGTAGGCTGTCACCTAAGAGCAAGGTATCGCCCGCTACCAAATGCTTTTTGAAATATGCCCAATCAAAGTCGGCACCAATACCCTTTAGCACTGCGCCTTCAATATTGTCATTAGCTTTTATGATGCCCGGTTTGTAAGCCGTGGCTTGCATGTGGCGCACGTTATCAAGCACCTTAATCTCCTTCAACTCCAGGGTATTCAAGTTAATAGGCTGTGTTTCTTCAAAGCGCTGCCCAAAACCGTAGTTACTGATGACGATGTGACCCCAAAAACCGTAAACTTTATTACTCACTTCCTTTTGGAAACCGTTCACTAGCGATACGGCCACTATCATCACCGTCATGCTCAGGGCCACGGCGGCGGTGGCAATAACGATGATAAAGCGCGAAAAGGTACGCTTTTTGCTGAAGGCTAATCGCCGGGTTAAAAAATGCTCGAGTCTCAAATCCTAGGAAGGGTTCGGGCGGTTAAAATGAAATGGCTAACTTTATAGGCTAGCCTTCAAGCTCACGAACGCATCAAAAATATGAAAATTGTAAGCGTCATTGCAGTATTATTATTCTTTGCCACCTCGGTATTTTCGCAAGCCACCAAACCACTGCTGGTAGGCGCCGAACGCATGATGGAATATGTGCCCGGTATTATGGGCAAATCAGTAGGCTTGGTGGTGAACCATACCTCGGTAGTGGGCCCTAAACAAGCGCACCTGGTGGATACCCTGCTGGCAAAGCGAGTGAAAGTAACCAAGGTGTTCGCCCCGGAGCATGGCTTCCGTGGCACGGCCGATGCCGGGCAAGAGATAAATAGTGAAACGGACCCCCTTACTGGCCTGCCTGTTATATCCCTATACGGAGCCACCAAAAAACCCACACCCGAACACCTGAAAGGCTTGGATGTGGTAATATTTGACATACAGGATGTGGGCGTGCGCTTTTTTACCTACATAAGCACCATGCACTATGTAATGGAGGCCTGCGCCGAGGCGGGCATCCCAGTGATTATTTTGGATAGACCGAACCCCAACGGTTTTTATGTGGATGGCCCTATTATGGATTCCACCTTCAAGAGCTTCATCGGTATGCACCCCATACCAGTGGTGCACGGACTTACCGTGGGCGAACTGGCAAAAATGATTAATGGCGAGCTATGGCTAAAGGATAGTGTGCAGTGCAAGCTAACCGTAATACCCTGCGCAAGCTACAACCACGATATGACTTACGATCTGCCCATAAAGCCCTCACCGAACTTGCCGAATATGCAAGCAGTATACTTGTACCCATCGGTTTGCTTTTTTGAAGGTACTATTATGAGCGTAGGCCGCGGCACAGATAGGCCCTTTCAGCTTTATGGCCACCCTGAGTTTTTGATTGGAGACTATGAGTTTACCCCCACAAGCATGCCAGGTGCGAAAGAACCACCATATAAAAACCAGCCCAGCCGTGGCTTTGAGCTGCAAGAATTTGGACTAGAACATTTCTTAAGGAACCGCACGCTCGATTTTCAATGGGTTACCCAGGCTTACCAATACTTTAAAGAGCAAGGCAAAGGGGATACCTTCTTCACACCTTTCTTTGAAAAGCTGGCAGGTACTACCATGCTACGCGAGATGATTATTAACGGATATACCTCGCAAGAAATAAGCATGCAATGGCAGGCCGATAAGGATAAGTACATGCTGATGCGGAAGAAATACCTGCTTTACCCTGACTTTACAAATTAACCTATGCGCATTGTGTTTATGGGCACGCCCGAATTTGCGGTGACCTCTTTGGATATTTTGGTGAAGAATGGCTTTGAGGTGGT
Source organism: Sphingobacteriales bacterium (assembly GCA_027483645.1). Classification (GTDB taxonomy): domain Bacteria; phylum Bacteroidota; class Bacteroidia; order Chitinophagales; family CAIOSU01; genus CAIOSU01. The sequence continues at coordinate 59,958 of JAIXUD010000010.1, read as the reverse complement.
GGCCGTGGTAACTGCCGTGGATAAGCCCGCAGGCCGGGGCAACCAGCTACAGCAAAGTGCCGTAAAGAAATATGCCTTGGAGCATGGCTTGCGGGTATTGCAACCCGAAAAGCTAAAAGCCCCCGGCTTTATAGAAGAGCTTACCGCCCTAAAGCCGGACTTACAGGTGGTGGTGGCCTTCCGTATGTTGCCAGAAGTGGTGTGGAACTTGCCACCGATGGGCACTATCAATTTGCATGGCTCGTTGTTGCCGGCTTACCGTGGTGCGGCGCCCATCAACTGGGCAGTAATAAATGGGGAAACCGAAACAGGTGTAACTACCTTTTTCCTACAACATGAAATAGACACGGGCAGCATCATTCAGCAAACCAAAATGCCCATAGGCCCCGATGAAAATGCGGGTGAAGTACATGACCGTATGATGGCGCTGGGTGCCGAAACTATGCTGAATACGGTAAAAGAGATACAAGCTGGCACTGCCAAAGGCACGCCACAAGAGATGGGCGGAAACTACCCCCATGCCCCAAAAATTTTCCGCGAAGATTGCAAGATTGATTGGAATAAGCCTGTTGATGAGGTGTACAACCACATCCGCGGCTTGAGCCCCTACCCCGCCGCTTGGACGGAGCTAGACGGCAAAACCTTGAAAATATATAGCGCCAAGAAAGAGCTCACCTCACACGGCAAAGCGCCCGGCTTTGCAGATACCGATGGCAAGCAATACTTACGCTTTGCAACACCCGATGGCTACATACTTGCAGAAGAACTACAACTGGAAGGCAAAAAACGATTGGGAGTAAAGGAGTTTTTGTTGGGTTGGAGGAATTAGTTGGTCGATGGTCCACAGTCCATGGATTGCTTCAAAAAGTGTCGATGGTGGGTTAGGAGAAGGAGTTAATGGCTTTAAAAAACTAAAGTCGCCCTATGCAACTTTTATATTAATAAATTGCTCTAACATTTACACACTTACCAAATATATTTTGGTAGACAATTAAATTATACGTTATTGTGTAAAAGAGCCACCATGAACCACCTATTATCCCTACTTCTGCTTCTTACGTTATCCTTCAACATCAATGCTCAGTATACTGAGGAGTGGGCCAGGAATATGGGGAGGTATAACCCGAACACTTATGCTTTCGCCGAGATAATAAGTTATCTACCAAATGGTGCAACTGTTGTTTATGCATATTTTGGCAACAGTGAATACATGATAGAAATATATGACGTAGAGGGCGCGACTATTTATTTAAGTCCTATATTGTATCACCACATACATGGTCAAGATGCAAGTTTTAAGTATTTAGAATCTAGCAATACACTAATATATTATGATAATTTTTTCAATATAATTTATTCAATTGACTTAGCGACAGGAAACCAAACAAGCATCCAAAACACAAATATCATAACCCAAACAAGAGCCTACGAACTAGAAACATTTTTCTACAACCAACATATAATTCCTATACATAGCGTTTGGGGTATTGATACCGGATATCAAATTACGAAGATAGATATCAGTGGTAATATTCAGTGGCAAACCGTGATAAAAGAGGATTTAGATATTGATCCTTCGTTCATCAAGTTGTCAGATAATACTATCCTGCTGAATGCTTTCCACTATGGGTATGATACTATAAATACATATCGCATAGATACAAATGGGCAATATCAACTAATAGCTTCAACATTAGGCGATTACGATGCGGTTTACAAAGTTGATAACGAAGAAAACCTGTACTATTTGTATCCTTTTGATTCACTTATAAATGGAGATTTCATATCATTCTATAGCCTAAAAAGATATCAAGGAATAAATACTTCTGTGATAGAATGGGAAGTAGCTATCGAAGGGAATGAAATTATTCCTGAACTTATTTATAGCGATAGTTCAAATCATACCTATTTAATTGGTAAAGTGGAAATTGATTCTACAGGAACTGATTTATTAGGGATTCACTTTACGCATGTTTCGCCCTCAGGAATGGTAATTGAAAGCAAAAATTATTTACCCATTGCCGACACTTACAATGATATTATTGACGCTTATACCACTTCTACTGAAGACTTTGCAATAGCATATCATACTACAAATCCAAACTCAGCATACAATTCATTATCTTATTCCATCGCGCAAATTAGTAAGACCGGATTATGGACTTATGGTCCATCGGAGCTTTTAGACAGTAATTATTCTTATAGTTTTTGGAGTAACTTAGATTCCGTTGACAACATCTACATAAGCACAAATACTACTCACCACAATGGTTTTCATAGCTTCAACTTCACCAAAAAATACTGCGCCAACAATTGTGGTCCAACTGTGACCGGAACGGTTTTTAACGACATTAATAACAATTGCCAAAATAATAGTGAACCTCCACTAGCCAATCGCGTGGTGGAGTGCCTACCCAGCCGAGTTTATAACGTGACCAATAGTGCTGGTGAATTCGCGTTTTCAAAACCCATTGGTACTTACAGCCTGCAACAAATATTGCCAAGGCATTGGAACGCCAGTTGTAACGAACCTGTTGCAGTATCGGTTATCTCCAGCACACAACCAACCTTCACCTCTTTAGGAAGTTACATAACCCCTAATGTAACCGACGGAGCCATATATCTTTCCAGTAGCACGGCAATTTGGGGTAACATCCACAACAATACATTAACTTACCGCAATGTAGGCTCCAATGTTATATCGGGTACTATTACGTTACAACTAGATACAAACCTCCAAATTGTGTCTACCAGCCTAGCACCAACCCAGCAAACCGGCAACAACTTAACTTGGAACATTAGCAATTTTCAACCAAGCGAAAACCTCTCCATAGAAATTGTAACCCAACCCGCTATTACCTTGCTGCCAATTGATATATACCGTATTGAGAACGCTGCCCAATTTAACATTGCAAGCGATGCCTACCTACCAGACAACGCAGCAACGGACCACAATTACATCTTTGATTGGGGCACACCAAAAACCGATTTGGATAGCTCCTTTGCTAATGCATTCATTGATGTGCAGCCTAATGGGTTTACTACTGATGGTAAAATAGGCATCAATGATTCTGTATTGGAATATACAATTAGGGTTTGGAACGAGACAGGGGAAACCATTACCGATGGAAAGGTTCAAGTATCTATTGATACCAACCTCTACCTCCCTAGTCTATCCATCCTTAGCTCTTCGCATCCGGTGGAAATTTCTTCAATCGATGGAAATAATTTGATTTTCCATTTTGAAAATATGCAGCTAACCAGCAATGCCGAACCAACTGTAGGAAGCGTAGCTGTCATCAAATACCAAATAAAAACAAAATCTAGCCGATCACTCGGTACACAGATAGCGGCCAGTGCGCTGGTATTGCTTGATTATGAAGCACTGTACCTAACAAATGTGGTAACGAGTACTATTGATAGCTCTACGGCAGCTAAAGAGACTAAAGCCTCAGGTAACTCAATAATCTTGTATCCAAACCCATCTAATAACGAGATTATTGTAAAGTTTGACCATAGTAATACCGCAGCGATAACCATAAATGATGTTACAGGCAAGGTGGTACTATCGATTGACAATTACGAAAACAACCAACGAATAAATATAGCTGCATTGGCTAATGGGCTATACTTTGTAAAAGTGAAAATTGACGGAGAAACGAGCGCACTGAAATTTTTGAAACAGTAACATTTCTGCAACATCTTTGGTCAATCCTCCATCATCTGCTCGTTACCTCGGAAGGTATGCTCAGAAAAAGCCATTGGGCTTAACCAACAATACCGATGAGATTGTTATCAAAGCATGACCTGCGTTGATTTACAAAGCATTTTGAGAGCACGGTATCATCCGTGCTTTTTTGTGAATGAATTGCTACGGTAAGGTGAGGTAAAAAGAAAGTTTCATAAAAGCATGAAACTTGTTGCCGTATCTCGAAACTAGAAACTATATTATATTTACCTTTGCGTCCCCTCAAAGGAAATAGCATGTCGCACCTGCGTTGGAATCCGTTACTTGGCACATATAACATGGTGGCGCCCAACCGCCAGCATCGCCCGCATTTGCCTAAGCAAGGGTGCCCTTTTTGCCCAGGTTCTGGCCAAGTACCGGATGATTACGAGGTTTTGCTTTATGCTAATGACTTTCCTGCATTATCACCTAATCATCCGCAGCCAGCACCTGGCCCTACGGCATTTTATCATACTGCCCAAGCAGCTGGCCATTGCGATGTAGTACTGTATTCGCCTGATCATAATAAGGGCTTGGCACAATTACCGTTAGAGCATGTATTGAAGTTGGTAAATGCATGGGCTACACGCTTCGAGGAGTTGAGTAAGGATAGGGCCGTGCAGTATATATTCCCTTTTGAGAGCCGCGGCGAGGAAGTTGGCGTAACCATACACCACCCACACGGGCAGATATATGCCTACCCATTCATACCCCTGAAGGTAAAAACGGAGCTTGATAATTGTTTAAACCACTATCAGTCAACAGGCAACTCACTTTTGTTGGATATGGTGGCAACCGAAATGCAGGATGGCCGTAGAATGATAACCCACAACGAGCATTTTGCAGCGTTTATACCATGGTTCAATGATTATCCTTACGGGGTTTATATCGTAAACAGGCAGGGCAAGAGTAGCATAAGCGATATGAACGAACAAGAGCGCACTAGTTTGGCAGATATATTAAGGCAGGTAATTGGTGCTATGGATACACTCTTCAACAAGCCTTTCCCGTATATGATGTGCCTGTATCAGCAACCTGTGAACAATGCCGAATATGCTGATGCCGCTAAATATTACCCTTTCCACATTGAGTTTTATACACCCCTACGTGCGGCCGACCGCATCAAATGGTTGGCATCTTCAGAAACAGGTGCTTGGGCTGCAGCCAATACTTTGCTCGTAGAAGATACAGCCCCGCAATTAAGGGAGGCTCTCAATCGTTACCAAACTACACAAGGCTAATATGGAGATAAAGAGCCTGCGCAAAAGCTTTTACCAACTGTACGGACGGGAAGACCCCCACCCGGTAGAGTTCTATTTTGCACCTGGCCGCATCTGTCTTATTGGTGAGCATATAGATTACAATGGCGGCTGGGTAATGCCCGCAGCCATTTCGCGCGGCATATATGCAGCAGTGCGCAAAGAGGATAACAAGATAGTATGGATGCGGTCGCAATTGGATGACCATGATCTGGTGAGCAACCTTACCAATCCCATCCAATTCGAAAAAAGCCGTGGCTGGGCCAATTACCCAATGGCCGTATTGAACGAGTTGCTACAAAAAGGCTATGAGCTGCCCGGTGCAGAGGTGATGTATCAAAGTAATCTTCCCGTAGCGGCGGGCCTATCGTCTTCAGCCTGTGTGGAGGTGCTTACGGGCTATATGTTTGCCGAGATGGCTGGCAAACCGATGGACCGAACCGAACTTGCCCAAATGGGCCAAAAAGCGGAGAACGATTTCATCGGTGTACAAAGCGGCATTATGGACCAGTTTGCCATTGCCCACGGCAAAAAAGGCAACGCTATACTGCTTAACTGCGAAACCCTGGAATATGCCCATGTACCTGTAAGGCTGGGCGAATACCGCATAGTAGTACTCAACACCAACAAGCAACGGGCACTGCACGAAAGCAAGTACAATGAGCGTGTAGCCGAATGCCGCGCCGCACTGGCGTTGCTTCAACCGAAAACGGGTATACAGCACTTGGTACAGGCCGACCCAAGGGATATAACCAAATACATAAAAGACCCAATACTGCGCCGCAGGGCACACCACGCGGCTAGCGAACAACGCCGAGTGCAAGAAGCTGCGGCGGCACTCCGTAGGTCGGATTTAGATACGTTTGGCTACCTATTATTCGACTCTCACCGCTCTTTGAAGAACGACTACGAGGTAAGCGGGCACGAACTGGATACTATGGTAGAAGGGGCACAGCAACACCCTGGTTGCATCGGCGCAAAAATGTCGGGCGCAGGGTTTGGCGGTTGCGCCTTTGCCTTGGTTAAGAAAGACGCCATAGAATCTTTCATAGCCTATATTGAGCAATACTACCAGCGCTACACGGGTCGCAAAGGCACCGCATTTATGGTGGATATTGTGGATGGCGTTACCAAGTTAGTCGATACTAAAAAGGAGTAATCCATAGCCAGCATTATACCAAATTGTACTTCGCAGATAGGGGTGATAGTAGCTTGACCATTACGGCGCAATGGCGAATATTGTTAGTCAATTCACTCCAAATCATAGCTAAAAACCCTATCCCGCTCGCTATCATCTACTTGGGGCAAACCATCTTCATCAATAGCAATAACTCGTTTCAAGCTTACTATATTCGGGTTGCCAGCAGGAAAAGACAAGTAAAACACAGGCTGGTTAGCAGGGTCGAAATCAGCTGGTTGTAAAGAGTTTACCACCGTAACCCGCTTATTTGCCTTTTCGGTAAATAAATACTTATAGTAGTCGGTACCACCCCAATGGTGATTGTTGGCCAGCCATATTACATTCCTTCGCTGTACCGCTTTTAACAAACCATCGGTAAGGGCCTTCTCCAACGCTAAGCTAGGATTATGGGCTGTGAAATTCTGCTTGGTCACCAAGCGTACATTGTTGGCAAAAGTGAGCGGCACAATCAGCAAAAACAGCACAACCATACCAATACCTAGGTAATTTTTCAACCTACTAGCAGCACCTAACAGCCAGTGCATCAATAATGAAAAAAGCATGGCACCGCCGAAATTTTGAAGGTATACCGGTAGGTATCCGTTACCAGGCAATACCATTCTTTGATACTTATCCGATGGCATTATAAGTGCACCGGGTAACAACAAGAGCAGTAGCCCAATAATAATCAACCATTTGCTATGTGTAAGTCCATCAAGTTTTGGTATTCCCCAATATTGTTGGAAAACTAGCAAAAACACTATCATGAGCAATATAGCCAAGCCTATGGGTAGGTATAGCCATATTTGGCCGAAAATAATTTTTGGCTCAACCTTTAAAAAATTCTTCTCATAATTAATGTAGCTCATAGGTATAGCCGAAATAAGCTGCCCATGGAAGAGTCGCATCATTTTTGAGCCATTAAAAGAGGTGCGTAAGCCAGGGTATTGGTAAAAATCAGGTGGTTGACTTGCCCTTAAGCCTATGACTAATGCAAGGTAGATTCCGGTAATTAAAGCTACCGAAGCCAGTTTTTTGGATAGGTATAGCAACTTGGTTTCGGTCGACTTGTTTAACCAAAGTGCCACAACCAAATAGACCGGTATAAAAATCAGCGTCATTTCTGAGAAACAAAACGCCGCTAGTAACATGCCCATTGAGGCAAATAGATAATAGCCTCTTTCTTTTTGGAGGTACAAAACAAATAGGGATAAAGCCAGGAAATTGAGTATGGCAATACCTTGATACAATCCGCCGAAAGTGGTGTATGCATCATGGCTCATTACCCTAAACTGAAAGAACGCTGGTAGCACCAAGAGTGCTATTATTAAGAATTTTCTGTCTTTATTGAGTGTGTATAGAAAATAAGCAAAAGAAAAAACAGCCACCAAGTTTAAAACCAAGATGTAAGCTTTGTAGCTTAACACATCACTAATGAAATAAAATACGGATCGCATTTCTAGATAAAATAGCGGGGCAAACCGTGCATTGGCCATCCACGCATTAGTATCCTCCACCACCAACTCGCACAAACTGGTGTTATCATATATAATTTTACCCCTAGTACCCTGCATAAACAGGATATCATCAGAATAAAAACCGCTGAGCAAAATGGGGTAAAGCGCTACCAAAAAATACGCTACCAGCAAAAAAGCTAATAAGTACCACTTCTTAGAAATGGGCATAGGTTTATTGTTAAAATATTCGAGAAGGCAATAATAAGCAGAAAGATAATAAGTAATGCCTTTGTACCGATTAAAGTGATGGCACATACTTTGCCCCGCTATATAAAACCTGATGCCATGAGAATTATCATAATAGCAATAGCAATAGTAACCCTAGGTATGGTGGGTTGCAATAAGGTAGTGGAACACCGCTGCGAGTGCCGAAACATAGCCGGGCAGATTGTGGAAAGCGATACCCAATACGCCAGCGAGGATATTGCCCGCGACCTTTGCAGCCAACGAGAAGATGAACTGAACCAAATAGACCCAGGCGCTGAAGTGTTTAGTTGTTCGCTGGATTGAGGATTTGATTGGTTACTTTATTCCCTTATTCAAATGGATTAAATCAACCATTGTGCAAATAAAGGCATGGGGCGTTTTGAATCTCCTGCCTCGTGTCTTGTGTCTAGGTTTTATGTAATTTTACCGCCACTATGCTAGACCATGTAATACTTGACCATGCCTTGGTATTCGATATTGAAACCGCACCGGGCGTAAAACACTTTGAAGACCTCTCCCCTGCCATGCAGGAGCTTTGGGAGCACAAAGCAACTAAAATGGGCTACCTACAAAATCAAGTAACCGTAGCCGAAAGCTATGCAACTTGGGCGGGTATCTTCGGGGAGTTTGGTAAGGTTATCTGCATATCGGCAGGGTACTTTAAGAAGGATCCTGACACGGGTCGGCACAGCCTGCGTATTCGCTCATTTGCCGATAGGGACGAGAAAGCCTTGCTCCAATCGTTTTCCGACATGCTCAATAAGCATTTCAACCAAGTGGGTACGCATTACTTCGCGGGCCACAACATCTGCGAGTTTGATATACCGTACTGCTGCCGCCGTATGTTGGTGCATGGTATTGAATTGCCCGGCATCCTAGACCTAGCTGGCCGCAAGCCGTGGGAAGTAAAAAACTTTGATACACTGCAACACTGGAAGTTTGGCGACTACAAGAGCTATACCTCGTTAAAGCTACTGGCAGCCATTTTTGATATTCCTACCCCGAAGGATGATATTGACGGCAGCGATGTGGCAAGGGTATTCTGGCAAGAAGATAACCTGGACCGTATCCGCATCTATTGCGAAAAAGATGTGGCCACCGCGGCACGCTTAATATTACGATACAAAGGCCTGCAAACCTTACAGGATACCGACATACACTTTATACCAGCATGAGGGTAGCACTCATACACATGAACCTTGGCCTAAAGGGTGGCTTGGAAACACGCCTGTACAACTACATGCGCTACTTCATTAAGCGAGGGGATAAGGTGATGGTAATTACCTCCAAAATTGCTTTGGGTATTGAGATACCTAAGGAGGTGGACATTATGAAAATTGACGTAAGCTCCACCCCAAAGCCTTTACGGCCGTGGGTGTTTGCCAACAAGGTTGAAGAGTTGATGCAAACCACTAAGTTCGATTTCTCGCTCTCCTTAGCCCGCACTAGTAGTCAAAAAGTATTGATCGCGCCCAATACACACAAAGGTTATTTGCAAACCCTCAACAAGCGTTTAAATAGCCCAATTGATTGGATGACCAATAAGCTTGACCAAAAGGCATTCTACAGCACACCGCACATTTTTGCCTGCTCCGAAATGGTAAGGCAGGAAGTGATAGACTTGTATAATATCGATGGTAATAAGGTACACACGCTTTACCCCCCTATCAACCCTTTTGACTTTAACCCCAATGCCATACAAAGTAAAAGCACACTAAAGCGTGAATTGGGCCTCGACCCCGATAAAAAAACCTTGCTACTGGTAAGCACCAGCCACAACCGCAAGGGCTTGCCGCTAATGCTACAGGTGATGCAACAACTGCAGCGCCAACCTATACAACTAGCTATTGCGGGCACCCCGCAACACAACTTACCAGATAACGTGGTATCGCTGGGCTTCCATACCAATATGAAGAAGCTTTATTGGGCCGCCGACCTGCTGGTGCACCCGGCAGTATACGAACCCTTCGGCCAAGCGGTGGCCGAGGCTTTGGCTTGTGGCTGCCCAGTGCTGGTAAGCGATAAAACTGGCGCTAAGGAAATACTCAACACCCTACTGGGTTTGGTTGTGCCCCATTTGCAGCCCGAGCTATGGGCTAAAGCCATCGAAAAGGCACTAAGCCATCCATTCTCCATACCCGAAGACATTTTACTGCAAAAGGGAATGACACTAGAGCAACATATGGATGTGATGTTGGGCACTGTAGGTATTTCGTAAATATAAAAACGGCGGCTAGGAAACCCTAGCCGCCGTTGTATCTTATCTACTAGAAAAATTCTTAAAACTCGCTTCCTGTAGATGTTTTCTTCTTGAAAGTATTCTCGGTAAAGGTATACGCTACTTTACCAATCAAGATGGTACCAATTTTCGGCGTACCCGGGAAACGTTGGAACTGGTAGTTGAATATATTGTTCACGTCCACCGTTAGGGTGAGGCCTTCCAAGCCATGTACTTTATAGTTTACGTTCAGGTCAACCAAGTTGGCAGCTTTTACATCTCCTACATATACTGCAGAGTTGGCCGGGAACCCATCTTGCCAGCGCCAAGTAGCACGGGTAGTAAGGCGGCTTTTAGCATGTGCGTACTCTACAGATACGGCAGTTTTGTGCTTAGGGGCGTTCAAGCCTACGTAGCCCTCTTGCGCACCGGCCAGCGGTATACGGTCCCTATTTACAAAAGAATAGTTGGCGGTGATTGAAAGGTTCGGTATCGGCATGTATGTACCCGACAAATCGAAACCGCCTACTGTGAAATCTCCAAGGTTTGCGTAAGTCAATATCACATCGCTGCCCACAAACTCGTCATCAGGGGTTACACTGCCAATGGGTATTTGGCGGCTTGCGCCCATCAGTATCACGGCAATCTCGTCCCACACTTCACCACTAATAGATGGTATAGCGCCTGAGGCATCTTGAAAAGAAGGGTCGTTATCTAACAAAGCCACCAATAAACCTTTAGCGCCCGTATTCTCAATATTGTCATACAACTGCCCACCAGGTGCAGGCCCGCCCAGTACGCCGAATAAATCGGTAGGATTAAACAATACGCTCGCAGAGGCCAAGGTAAGTGGGCTCACATAATCTTTTACTTGGGTAATGTATGCATCGGCAGTTAAAAAGAATTTATCGCCCAATATACCTTTATAACCTATCTCATAAGTTTGGGTAATTTGGTTATCAATGCCCTTTCGGTCTGAGAAGCCACTTATATCGTAAGCGCTTTCGGCAATGGTAGCGCCACTGGCAAGTTTTACATAATCAACTGTGGTGTGGCCAACATTTTGGATGGTACCAGTTGGGCCGGCAATACCAGCAGTAAGTGCGGTAACCAAATCAGTAACCGTTTGCATAGGCAGCCCTCTTGAGGAGGCCAAGCCATCTGCAATTACAGTAGTTATCTCATCAAAGTAGCGGTAGTTGTTAGATCGGTCGCCTACATCTTGCCAACCAGCAGTGTTTACGCCATTAGTAAAGTTAAATGAGCTCCTAAACTGTGCTCGCCCATCTATATCACTATACCTATAACTGTAGCCATCGGTATTACCAATACCACGTATGTTGATGCCGTTAGGTATTAGGCCGTTTGAAAGATCCAAAAACAGGTTGAGGGTGCTGGGTGAGCTAAAGGCACGGTTGTAGGTAAAGCGGATGTTGTTTCTTGGGTTTGGCTTAAACACGACAGCCGCCTTTGGCGAAAAGAACACATTGTTTATGCGGTCATGGTAATCGCCACGCAATGCCGCCACAAACTTCAGCTTCTCATGCGCTTGGTACTCGCCTTGCAAGTATACGCCCCCTTGAAAAATGTTGTCATCCCCCTCAAATCGGCCGTTAATAGTACCTTCGGTTTCAGGAAGGGTAAAAATTGCATCAATACCGTAAATAAAGTTCAACTGGCTAATGGGCTTCCATACATGCTGCACCTGTGCTACATGCTGCTTACTTTTGTCCACCAGCAACTGAAACTGATGTGGAGGCGAGGCATCGGCGCCTACTTGCGGTATTAGGTAGGTATCTCCCGCATCACTCACATTCACAAAGTACTGCACAAACAATTGCTTGTAACGGAAACGCGCCTGAGCGTAGTAATAGCGCCAGTTTCTGCACTGGCCAGCACCTAAGCCGGTAAGCTCTAAGTTATTAAGAGTAGCAAAACCTCCGTTTACAATAAACTCGGTGTTCTTGTTCAAGCGGTAATCCAATCTAACATCGGTTGAGTAATTCTGCAAGTTAAAATCCCTATCGAAGGTTGTACGAGGGATGGTGGTATCTTCTACAAAGGGGCGGCCGTAGCTCACGTTGCCAAATAAAATAGAGTCACCAATTTGCGGCTCACGGGGGTCGTAATATTTAAAATCGGTGCCCTGTAAGTATGAGCCCGATATCTTATAACCGAATTTGTTGTTCTTACTTTTTCCCGCATGCCGAAACTCAGGCTTAAACAATGGGTTGCCACCAGCTAAACCTACCGACATGGCCACTGTGGTTTCATACCGGGTAGGCATATCTAGCGGCGAGCGTGTAAATATGGCAAGTACGCCATTGGCTGCATTAGGCCCGTATAATGCCGAACCGGGGCCACGCACCACCTCAATACGCTCCATATCGAAGGTATTATTTGGTATAAGCTGTAACGCATTTACCCTGAGCGAAGGCACAGCAGCAAAGCGATAGTCAACAATCGTGAGCACGGCACCAGAAAAGATGTTGTTGAAACCACGAACGTTTACGTTGTTTGAAATCAAGCCAGTGGTTAATATATCAACCCCTGGCGTAGTCTTCAAATTGTCAGCCACCGTAAGTGGTGCTTGAGACTGGATCCTATCCATACCGATAACGGTTACCGATGCAGGGGCATCCAATACCTTCTCGGGGTTTTTGGATGCGCTCACCACCACCGTATTTAGGCCAACGTTTACCGTCTTCAGCGAAATGTTAATGGTAATTGGGTTGCCGGTGTAAGAGCTTAGGTTTACCTCTTGCTCTTCATAGCCTAGGTAGCTAAAAACAATAACATCTACACCTTCGGGCACGGTTAGGGTATAGTTTCCATCCAAGTCGGTAACGGTGCCGGTGGTAGTGCCCTTTATCACCACAGTTACCTGTGGCAGGGTTTCGCGGTTATCGCCACCCTTCACCGTGCCCTGCACGGTTCGTTCTTGGGCAAACATAAGGATAGGCAAAAGTAACAGGCAGAGGGCTAGCAGGTTCCTCATAGTTAGCAGGTTAGGTTGGTTAATTTAAAGTAGCGGTGTTGTGTTGCTTCTAAAATTAGAAATAAATTAGGATTGGACAACAACAACCGAAAAATTAATTGACTTAGGTTAGATAATAGTTGTAGAGCTATGAGCATGAACCGAATCAATTTTACTGGAATATAGCAGTACAAAACTATCACTGCCCCAAAATCCATATATTAGCCTTATACACCACTCGCACTATGACCGCAGAATTGTTTTTGGCTGGGGCACTATTCATTATTATGATAGGTATGGGCCTCGATTTGGTATGGAATGATTTCCGCAGGGTGCTGCTGTATCCCAAGGCTGTAGCTGTTGGCCTATCATTGAAAGTGCTGGTATTGCCCTTCATTATGTTTGGCATCCTGTTGGTTTGGCCCAACCAGCCCATTGAGCTGGCCGTAGGGTTTATATTGCTTGCGGCGTGCCCAGGCGGCGCAACCAGCAATATTATCACCGGCTTGTGCCGGGGCGATGTGGCGCTTTCGGTTACCCTTACCGCTGTAGCAAGTTTTATAACGGTGCTTACCATACCGTTGTTTACTGAGCTGGCCCTTAAGAACCTAGGCGTAAATGCAACCGTAGCACAATTGCCGGTTGGCAAAACCATCTTAATGATTATTGCCATTACTATTTTCCCTGTTTCGCTTGGTATGCTTGTTAAAAGGTACCAACCAGCAATAGCGGCCAAAGCCGACAAGCCCGTTCGCATTGTTTCGGCGGTGCTGCTTATCGTTATCATCATTGGCATAGTCATTCAAAACCAGGAGCACCTGGGTGCCCTTATTGCCAAAGCGGGTCCGTTGTGCCTGCTAATGAACGTCATTGCCTTAGGTATCGGGTATGGCATACCGCTGTTGTTCAAAATAAATGAGAAACAAGCGGTAACCATTGCTGTTGAAACGGGTATCATCAATACAACTTTGGCCATGGCGGTTGCTAGCACCTTGGGTGACGGTGGGCTGGGCGAAAACGGATATGCATTTCCAGCAGCCGTATATAGCTTGATAATGTATGCCACGGTAGGCGGTATAGTATGGTGGGGGCATAGAAGATTTAAGGATAATCCAAAAGCGAGTTAACTTTTTCACCGTCGTCTGTTGTCCGTGGTCTGTGGTCCAGAAAAAATTTCCCATTTTTACAGCCTATGAAAAATTCATATCTGGTGATAGCCGGGCTTGGGGCATTAGCCATTACCAGCTTACTTACTTTTTTGAATGAGACTGGCGAGGTAGCCATTTCTGCCAGCGCACTTACGGTGCTGCGTTGGTTGTCAATAGTAGTATTGATTGTGTTTGCTTTCCGACGCAAAAGCCTCACAACTTGGATATTGTTGAGCATGGTACTTGGTGCCGAAGTAGGTCATGATTTCCCAGCGTTTTCACAGAACCTTAAGGTTATCAGCAAAATCTTCCTCAAGCTTATCAAAACCATTATTGCCCCGCTCATTTTCGGTACGCTGGTAGTGGGCATTGCTGGCCACAGCAACCTAAAGCAGGTAGGGCGTATGGCTTGGAAATCGTTGTTGTACTTTGAGGTGGTTACCACCATTGCCTTGTTTATTGGGCTTGCAGCCATCAACTTTACGGGAGCAGGCAAAGGGCTTAGCGTAGCTGGCTTGGCACAAGAAGAACTACCCGCAGCCGAGCCCCAAACCTGGGAGCAGATTATACTGCATTCCTTCCCTGAGAACATTGCCAAATCGATTGCCGAGGGGCAGGTATTGCAGATAGTGATATTTAGTGTGCTTTTTGGTATTGGCCTGGCGCTGGTAAAGGAAACGCAGAAGCGCCAGCCATTGCTCAACTTCGCCGAGAGCCTTTCGGAAACCATGTTTAAGTTTACAAATGTGGTGATGTACTTTGCACCGTTTGCCATTGGCGCGGCTATGGCCGTAACGGTCGGGCATATGGGTATAGGTGTGCTGCAGCCGCTATTCAAACTCCTGTTTACGTTGTATGGTGCTTTGCTGGTATTTTTAGGTCTATTGCTCATTGTTGCTTTGGTGGTACGAATGCCTATCATTCAATTCATCAAAGTAATGGCCGAGCCGGTTTCCATCGCTTTCGCCACCACCAGTAGCGAAGCGGCCCTGCCCAAGGCAATGGAAGCCATGGTGAGCATGAAGGTGCCCAAGCGCATAGTGGCCTTTGTAATGCCCATGGGCTATAGTTTCAACTTGGATGGTACTACGCTATACCTTAGCCTTGCCACCATATTTGTGGCCAACGTTGCTGGTATCGACCTCAGCATCGGTCAACAGCTATTAATCGTATTTACCCTGATGCTTACTAGTAAGGGCGTTGCAGGAGTCCCACGGGCGTCGCTAATCATCTTGCTGGGCACAGCCGTGCAGTTTGGCCTGCCCATTGAGCCTATCTTCTTGATACTGGCTATCGATGAGTTGATGGATATGGCCCGCACTTCAGTAAACGTTATCGGCAACTGCCTAGCTACCTACGTAATCGCCTGGTGGGAAGATGATTTCGAAGAGCCAGAGCCTACCATGGTTACCCTGAATGATGCGCCTTTAGCTGAATAAGATTATCTGAATTCGGATTACGCTGCGCGTGAGATTGTTCGTGAGATTTATGGATTTGTTGGATTGAATTATTTTCGTTTTGTTGTAAAACCATTACGAATCTTCCGACTACTATCGTCAGGCTAAAACAAACAAAGCCCTCCTGGCGGGGAAGGCTTTGCAAATTTCAAAACTCAAATTTTAATCCAATAAATCCCTTTAATCTGACGCATAGATGTCACACTGAGCCCTTCGGCTATCGCTCAGGATAAACTCCGTCGAAGTGCAAATCTAGCCGCACTTGCTATGCCCACAGCTTTTGCAATTCAAGCAACCTTCTTCGTATACCAACGAGTTGTCGCCGCAGTTGCTGCACTGGCGTTCGGCTGGCAGGGTGCCATCGGGTATAAATTTCTTCAACGCACGGGCCACACCAGCTTTCCACGTGTTTAGGTCGCTGCCATCAAAGTGCAGGTTTTCGATAATGTCCACCGCAAATTGTATCGGCATGCCGTGGCGCAATACGCCGCTTATCAACTTGGCATAGTTCCAGTATTCTTTGGTAAACGAGCGGCTTAGACCTTCAATGGTTACTTTGTAGCCATCGCGGTCTTGAAACTGGAAGTCATAACGGGTTTTGCCGTCTTCGTCAATGTTGCGCAAAACCCACCCTTGGTTTACATAGCTTGGCGTAAGGAAAGAATCCTCCGCACGGCCGGTAAAGATTTCATAAGGGCGGCCTTTATACAAACCTACCACGGCAACCCACTTCTCGTTGTTGTTGTTAAAGCGGATCAAATCGGCTTCCAATTTGTGCGGGCGCACTGGGGCTTCGGTTTCTACAAACTCGTTGTGGCCTTTTTCGGCTACCGCTTCCTTCTTCTCTTTTTTGTCGTCGGCCAGCAATACACCACTGCGGCTACCATCGCGATATACGGTGATACCTTTGCAACCGCTCTCCCAGCCGGTCATGTATATTTGGCTCACCATATCCTCGGTAGTTTCATTCGGTATGTTTACCGTTACGCTTATCGAGTGGTCAACCCATTTCTGAATAGCACCTTGCAGTTTCACTTTCATTACCCAATCCACATCATTGGCCGTAGCGCCATGGTACGGCGATGTAGCGATAATGCTGTTCAGCTTTTCGGTATCCCAAGTGGCAACCTCTTCAGGGCTGTAGCCTTGTGTCTCCAACCAAGTGGTAAACTTGTGGTGGAACACGTGGTATTCTTCCCAGCTATCGCCTACGCCATCTACAAAGTCTACACGGCTCTGCTGGTCGTTAGGGTTTACCTTGCGGCGGCGCTTGTAGCTTACCATAAAGGCAGGCTCCACGCCACTGGTAGTTTGCGTCATTAGGCTGGTGGTGCCGGTTGGTGCAATGGTCAACAACGCTATGTTGCGGCGGCCGTACTTCACCATATCTTTATATAGGGCTGGGTCGGCTTCTTTAATACGGTTTACAAACGGATTTTTCTTCTCGCGCTCGGCATCGAAAATCGGGAATTTGCCACGCTCGCGGGCCATCTCCACGCTGGCGCGGTAAGCCTCTAGAGCCAAGGTCTTTTGAACCTCCCCTGCAAAAACAATCGATTCCTCAGAACCGTAGCGGATGCCCAAAGCGGCCATCATATCGCCTTCGGCAGTAATGCCCACACCGGTGCGGCGGCCTTCGATACACTTGCGGCGTATCTTCTGCCAAAGCTCGTGCTCGGTACGTTTCAGTTCGAAAGGCTCAGGGTCCAGCTCTATCTTCTTGATGATGGCATCTACCTTCTCTAGCTCCAAATCAACAATATCATCCATGATGCGCTGGCCCAAGCGTGCATGTTGCTTGAACAGTTCAAAGTCGAACTTCGCCTCTGGAGTAAACGGATTGGTTACGTAGTTATATAGGTTGATGGCCAACAGGCGGCAGCTATCGTATGGGCAAAGCGGAATTTCACCACAAGGGTTGGTGCTCACCGTTTTAAAGCCCAAATCGGCGTAGCAATCCGGTATCGACTCACGAATAACTGTATCCCAGAACAAAATGCCTGGCTCTGCCGACTTCCATGCGTTGTAAATTATCTTATCCCAAAGCGCTTTGGCGTTAATCTCCGTTTTGATGCGTGGGTTATTGCCCACCACCGGGAACTGCTGGGTATAAGCACTACCGGCTTTTACGGCACGCATAAACTCATCATCAAGTTTTACCGATACGTTGGCACCGGTAACTTTAGTACCGTCCAATTTCGCATCGATGAACTTCTCAGCATCGGGGTGCTTTACAGATATAGATAGCATCAACGCACCACGGCGGCCATCTTGTGCCACCTCGCGGGTACTGTTACTAAAACGCTCCATAAACGGCACTACACCGGTGCTGGTTAAGGCGCTATTCATTACCGGGCTGCCAGTAGGGCGTATGTGGCTCAGGTCGTGCCCTACCCCACCGCGGCGCTTCATCAGTTGCACCTGCTCCTCATCGGTTTTCATTATGTTGCCATAGCTATCCGCATTATCATAATTGCCGATAACAAAGCAGTTGCTCAGCGATGCCACTTGGAAGTTGTTGCCAATACCGGTCATAGGGCCGCCTTGCGGTACTATATACTTAAAATCTTTCAGCACGGCATACACTTCCTCCTCTGTAATCGGATTTGGGTAGCGGGCTTCCATGCGGGCAATTTCGCTGGCCATACGGCGATGCATATCGTCAGGGCTCTTTTCGTAGATATTGCCGAACGAGTCCTTTATAGCGTATTTGTTGATCCAAACATTGGCAGCTAGCTCATCGCCCCTGAAGTAAATAATACTTTCAGCAAGGGCTTCCTCGTAGGTGTAGGTTTTTACGCCTTTCGTAGTCTTCATAGTACTGGTGGTTTCGGCGGCGGTTACCACCAAGGTGTCGGCATCTTTCAACATGGCTAGCTTATTTTCAACGTAAATATTGGATGAATCATTCCTTGGTATAGACCCGAAATGTGATTTCAAGTTACACTTCATCTTTACCGATTACAAGAAATGAACCCATTAGTTCCCCACAAAATGAATGTTCATTGTGTGCAAAAAAATGCCATCGATTTCTTGTGCTTTCCAAACCCTCACCTAAACAGGTGAAAGCCAAAATGGAGTGTAAAGTTATTTGGATTGCGTCTAAACAAGGTATAGTTTTGCGAAGAGTTATCATCATTCTTTCCACATGAACCAAACCTTAGTACGACAGCAGATTATAGAAGGCCTCCCAGAGCCGAAGCAAGGCATCTCCATGTGCGAGTTGTTGCAGTGCGCCAAAAAGGAATGCTGCCAGAAGTACAAGAAGAAAGGCAAAGAGCCTTGCAAGAAATGCCCGAAAAAGGGATAGATTGTTATTGGTTGACGGCCCACAGTCGATGGTCCACGGTTGGTTATTAATAAGGCTTAACACGTTTTGTCATCCCGAGTTTTTCACGAGGGACCTTCGGGCGATATAGTGATGCTGTTACGATTATGTCTGAATCAGAATTTTCAGAATTGCCGAATTCATTTACCCCTACCTCTATCTTGGTAATACTTGTTATTTAACTAGTTTTTGGCAAATTTACACGTCATTACAATCAGCCTAATTATTTTGGATTTGATATGGAAGTTACTGTTTTTGATCTCGATATTGGTATCGAAACATTATTGGATGTTGATTCCGATATTGCAGGTAACTATTTAGCCTTGACGAATGAGCTAAATGTATTTAGCAATTACGGTCATGTTAAGTTACCATTTGCTATCACATTTCCGATTATTAGAAGATTAGAAGACCACCGTATCTTAGTGATTGCCGCCCGTACAAAGGGACCAGAGAATGCGCATGTTTTTAACTTGGAAGGGCAATTATTGTACTCTTTCCTTGTCGGCGACGGTGTGCAAGATGTTTTGGTGCATCGCAACAAAATTGTAGTAAGCTATTTTGATGAAGGCGTAATGGGGATGACTGGCCCTAACAATAGTGGAGTGGCGGTTTTTGACTTGGACGGGAAGCTACTATTCGGATTAAACGATACTTACAAACAACCTTATGTTTTGGACTGCTATTGCATGTGCAAGCATGGTACAAACCGTGTGCTGTTATATACCTATACCGATTTCATTTTGTATGAATTAAATTTGGATACTTTTGAAGTTACTGGCACCGATACTCCTGAAGCCTTTGTTGGTGCCTCTGCAATTTCAAGTAACGCCAATCAAATCTTCTTTCACGCCAGCTACCATCACAAAACAGATTTCTTTTGTTGGAATAGGACTACAGATACCGTAACCATGTTTAGCCATTATGCACCAGGGTTGGTAGGCTTACCGAATGGATATTTTCTATCAATAGGCGAAAAGAGCTTTGCTATAATTGATGCAAAGGGTATGGGATAACGTTAAGATGCCATATCTTTTAATATAAAAAATCCCGCCAAGCGCATTGCTAGGCGGGATTTTTTATGTTCAATTTAACTGGCTATTACTCAGGCGTGGGCAGGTCCAGTTTATCGACCGAAGCCTCATTTCCTTTACCCAGCTTGCTCTTGCGTATACCGTATATAAAATAGATAACCACTCCAATGGCGAGCCATACAAGTAGTCGCATCCAGTTAGTCCAGCCAAGGCCGTAAATCATTACGCCACAAGCCAAAATACCCAAGATGGGCACCAATGGCACCAGCGGGGTTTTGAATTTGCGAGGTAGGTTAGGATGTTTCACGCGCAAAATCCATACTCCGGCACATACCAGCATAAAGGCAAATAAGGTACCAATACTGGTCATTTCGCCCACAATACTACCAGGTACAAAAGCCGCAAAAGCACCTACGAATACCAAGAATATCCAATTGGATTTGTGCGGGGTTTTGAATTTAGGGTGGATATCAGAGAACACTTTTGGTACCAAACCATCGCGGCTCATGGAGTAGAACACGCGCGACTGGCCCATCAACATTACCAATATTACCGAAGAGAAACCGGCCAAAATGGCCACCGTTACGCCCTTAGCTAACCAATCGTAGCCCGGCATGTAGTGCTGTATTGCAAAAGCCACCGAGGCTTCCTTACCATTAGTACGGAAATCTTCAACACTTGCTACGCCAGTAAGTACGTGGGCAAAAAGGATATACAAAACGGTACAAACAGCCAAAGAACCTAGGATACCGATTGGCATATCGCGGCCTGGGTTTTTAGCTTCTTGAGCTGTGGTAGATACGGCATCGAAACCGATAAAAGCAAAGAATACAACACCTGCGGCACCAATAATACCCCAGAACCCCCCAAAGGCATGTGCAACCCCATCGGTAGTGGTGAAGGTAGTAGCAGCAGGGATGTACTCGGCATGGTTAACCGGGTTGATGTATGACCAACCCAATACGATAAATAAAATAACTACCGATACCTTGGCAACTACTATCAATCCGTTTACAAAAGCCGACTCTTGCATGCCACGAATAAGCAATAGCGTGAGTGCTAAAAGGATAAACAGGGCAGGCAAATTTATCATGCCTTGCGAGGTTTCTACCAAGCCTTGTAGATTGGCAGGCAAGGCAGCTAGTTGGTCATCGCGCAACAATAACATACCTTCCTTAGCGGTTGAAGCCAGTTCAGCGGGGAACTGGGCAATGTTTGGCCCCAGTACAGCATTGACGTGCTCAAATGGCGAGTGGCACCAGGCATAGGGTATTTCAACGCCGAAATAGCTTAGCAGCTTATTTAGGTACTCGCTCCATGCAATACTTACAGTAGCAGCGCCAATGGCATACTCCAGCACCAAATCCCACCCGATAATCCAAGCCACAAACTCGCCCATAGTGGCATAGCTGTACGTGTAGGCACTACCGGCAATAGGGATGATAGAGGCAAACTCTGCATAGCAAAGGCCAGCAAACGCACAGCCCAAACCGGCCAGTACAAAGGCAATGGTAACCGCAGGGCCGGCATGGCTGGCAGCGGCATTGGCCGTTTGTACAAACAAGCCTGCACCAATGATGGCACCAATACCGATGGCAATTAGCGCCCAAGGCCCAAGCGTGCGCTTAAGCGTATGTTCGCCAGGCTCGGCTTCCTTCATCAGGTGCTCGATGGATTTCTTTCTAAACAGATCAGCCATAGTAGTAAATAGTTGAGGGGCGTAAATGTATGAAAAATTTCAGAAAAGGCGATATAAGCAAGCGGCATTAGCAAGAGTACCTATTCGCTGCTAATATAAAGTGGGCAAAGTATTAAAGACAGGGCATTCACTGTATCAAACAATCCGACCTAACTCCTATTTTTGCGTTTTTGTAAGCCCACCAATCTTGATACATGAAACAAATCTTAGTTCGTCAGCAAGTTATAGAAGAGCTCCTAGAGCCGAAGCAGGTTATCGCCATGTGCGAGCTGTTGCTGTGTGGTCAAAAAAGAGTGCTGCCAGAAGTACAAAAAGAAAGGCAACGAGTCGTGCAAGAAATGCCCTAAGAAGGGGTGATTAGTTATTGGTTGGTTGGTTACTGGAAAAACTGAATCAACCTCTACTGAATAAAATGACATTTGACCAGCCTTTGGTACAACCATGTTAACATATTGGGGATATTGATTTAGACTTTCATGGATTCATGAAGTATCTTTACATAATGTTTTACAGAAGAAAAGTACTTTTAGCCCTTTTACAAGCATTTGACAACAAGCTTGAAAAGGTACAATTGCAAAAGCTGCTTTTCCTTTTATCAAATGGTCAGAAGGAGCCTTCATACCATTTTGTGCCATATAAATTCGGATGTTATTCTTTTCAAGCTAACGCCGATTTGGGTACGATGACTAAATATGGACAAGTTCAGGAAACTGAACAAGGTTGGGTAAAAACTGACCCATTGGACTATATAAGGGGATTAAAGAAGGAAGATCAAAAACACTTGTCGGATATTAAAATTTATTACAAAGCAAAAACAGGTACCGACTTAGTAAAATTAACCTATAAACGCTATCCATACTACGCAATCAATAGTACAATACTTAGTCAAGTATTGAATGTAGAAGAAATAGCGAAAGTTAATTCCCTCCGACCAACATCGAATGAAAAAGTCCTTTTTACTATTGGATATGAGGGCCTTTCATTGGAATCTTATTTAAATAAGCTAATACGAAATGACGTAAAGGTGCTTTGTGATGTTAGGAAAAACTCATTCAGCATGAAATATGGGTTTAGCAAATCACAATTGTTGAACGCTTGTGAAGGTGTAGGAATTAAGTTTATTCATATACCAGAGCTTGGAATTAATTCTGATGAAAGGCAGACATTAAGTACCCAACAAGACTATGATACTCTTTTTGAAGGGTATAAAAATGAAAGTTTAAAAAACACAACAGAATTCCAAGAAAAAATATTAAACTTGCTACATAAGTACAATAGGGTAGCAATAACTTGTTTTGAAGCGAATATTTGCCAATGTCATCGCAAACCTTTAGCTGAATCAATAGGAAACCTACCTGGGTTTAATTATGAGATAAAGCATATTTAATGACGCTAACTAAGGTTTTAATTACGGTAAAAACCTATCCTACTATTTCAAAAAAACATTCAGAATTAGTTTGTACTGCTGGGTTTCGAGAGGATGGAAGCTGGATTAGAATTTACCCTATTCAGTTTAGAAAACGCCCTTATCATGAGCAGTACAAGAAATACCAATGGATAGAAATTGATTTGGTTAAAAATGAAAAAGATTTTCGACCCGAAAGTTTCCGCCCAGCTTCTCATGAGGCAAAAATCAAAGTTTTAAGTGATATTGCTGCTGATGGAGACGCTTGGCATGATCGAAGGAAAATAGTGTTGAAAACAATCCATCGAAATTTGAAAGCGCTTATTGCCGAATCCCTTGATACAAATATCACGACCTCGTTAGCTGTCTTTAAGCCTACAAAAATTATAGATTTTAGTTGGGAAGAAGTTGAAAGAGATTGGTCTGCAGACAAACTCGAATCACTAAAGCAAATCAACCTGTTTGAAAATGTACAAGACAATAATCGGTTAGAAATTGTAAGAAAACTGCCTTATAAATTTTCGTTTACTTTCGAAGATGAAACAAATACCAGAAGTACTTTGATGATTGAAGATTGGGAAGTTGGTCAACTGTTTTGGAGTTGTTTTTACCGTGCAAATGGAAATGAGGCAAAAGCATGTGAAATGGTAAGGAAGAAATATTTCGAGGATTTTGCCAAAACAAAGGATTTACATTTTTACTTAGGTACTACTCTTGAGTTTCATAGACGGAAAGCACTTAATCCTTTTGTAATAATAGGAACTTTCCATCCAAAACATATTTCTCAAGGGCTACTGTTCTAATAGCACCTTCGTATGGCTAAAATTATCTCATAAATCCTGCTTCTGTAAACATAAAAAAAGGACGACCTCACAGCCGTCCTTCTTTCCAAAAAATATTATCAACAAACCGCTTACTGATTCACTAAACCCATACCCCACTCATCGTAGCGGTTGCCGGCGGTAATGCCAACGGGTATGATGGACTCCAAAGATGCTTTTTCTTCGGCGGTAAATACCACGTTGCTTGCTGCGGCGTTTTCCTCAATGCGGCTCACACGCTTGGTACCAGGGATGGGCACAGCGCCTTGGGCTATCACCCAAGCCAAGGCTAATTGGCCAGCAGAGATGCCTTTTTTTGCTGCCAAGGTTTGTATCTGTTTCAGCAAGTCAAGGTTCTTGTAAAAGTTCTCGCCTTGAAAGCGCGGAATGCCTCGGCGGAAATCATTTTCGGCGAAATCATCCGGGCTTTTCAGTTCGCCGGTAATAAAGCCCCTGCCCAGCGGCGAGTAAGCGATAAAGCCAATGCCCAGCTCCTTCAATACCTCTATTACCCCATTGGCTTCAGGCTCACGCTCGAAGAGCGAGTACTCTGTTTGCACGGCGGTAAGCGGATGTATAGCATGTGCCTTACGTATCGTTTCTGGCGACACTTCTGATAATCCGATGTACTTCACTTTGCCTTCTTTCACCATATCGGCCATTGCCCCTACCGTATCTTCAATTGGCACGTTAGGGTCTTGCCTATGCAGATAATAAAGGTCAATATAATCGGTGCCGAGATTTTTTAGGGAGCGCTCCACGGCTTTGCGAACATACTCCGGGTTGCCGTTGATGGCCCAAGTAAGCTGCTCGTTATCATCCACCTCAAAGCCAAACTTAGTGGCGATGGTGTACTTCTCGCGGTTGCCCTTAATGGCTTTCGCAATCAGGCGTTCATTCAGCAGCGGGCCGTATAGGTCGGCGGTGTCTAAAAAGTTGATGCCCAACTCTAGAGCGCGGTGTATGGTGGCTATGGATTCCTGTTCATCGGCTTGGCCGTATACATTACCGCCAGCAATCGTGGTCATGCCCATGCAGCCAAGGCCTTGCAGGGGTACTTCCAGCCCTTGGCTGCCCAGTTTTGTTCTATTTGTAGTACTCATGGTAAAGTTTATTTTAGCGGATTAAGATAATGGATTGGTAGCCCATACGGTGGCTTCGGGTATAAAGCCCACCTCATTCATGGTAAGCATTGCCGCAATCACATGCGCTATTTCGGTAGGCTTTAGTTTACTCTCAAGTTTGGTTTGTTCTTGGCCCAGCTTGTTGCCGAAATCGGTAATTACTTCACTGGGGTTTACCTGCATTACCCGTATGTTGTGCTTGCGCAATTCTGCACGCCAGCATTCGGTAAGGCCCGTTAGCGCAAACTTGCTGGCCACGTAAGCCGAGCCATTGGCAAAACCCCTAGAGCCTGCGGTGGAAGCAATATTGATGATGTTACCCTTGTTTTGGGCGATAAAATGCTTGGCCGCAGCCTTGCCACACAAGAAGGCTCCCCTCACGTTCACTTCCCAAATGCGGGTAAAATCTTCTGTGCCGGTATTTACCAAGCTACCAAAGTAGCCAATACCCGCATTGTTGACTAGCACATCCAGCCCATCCAATGTTTCGATGGCAAAAGCAAACAGCTTCTCCACGTCCGCATCGCTGGCAACATCGGCTTGTATGCCATGCACATCCAGTTCTTTTGCTGCCTTTTGTATGGTGGCTTCGTTGCGGCCGCATATTACCACTTGCGCACCTTGCGAGCGCAATAGCTTGGCGGTTTCGTAACCGATACCCGAGCTACCGCCCGTAATTAAAACTTTTGCGTTTTTGATATCCATGTTGGGCTCTCCTTGTTTTTTGTATGAAACAAAGGTAGCCTTAATATCCGCCAACCGATTGTACAAATCAAAGCGATTGTTACACAATTCAAATATCGGCCAATTTACCGTTTCGTGCTTGCAGAGGCGTATTGCCTGTATGTTTTTTGAAGAAGTTGTTGAAGTAAGAGGCATACTCAAAACCAAGGCTAAAGGCTATCTCAGCTGCGCTCCAATCAGTATGGATTAGCAACGATTTAGCCTCGGCAACAATGCGCTCGTTGATGTGCGCAGTAGTCGATTTGCCCGTTACTTCGTGCACGGCGGCGTTTAAATGGTTTACATGTACGGAAAGGCGCTGGGCATAGTCGCTGGCCTTTTTTAGCAGTAGCGGGTGCTGCGGCGAGTCCACAGGAAACTGCCTTTCTAGCAACGTGAGGAATATCTTGGTAATGCGCGCCGCGGCATTGGGCGGGGTGTTGTTGGCAATGGCGGGCTGCATCTTTAGCGCCTCGTGTATTACTAGGTGCACGTGGCTTCGCAACAGTTCCTGCTTGTGTATATAGTCGCTATCTAGCTCGGCGCGCATACGGGCGAAAATGCTGCTCAGGTATTCCACCTGGGCATCATCCAGCAGGTAAACGGGGTTGCCATCCGCCCTGAACAGAGCATTGTCTTGCAGGCCTGCTATGCGGTTGCCCGCTTGTAAAAACTCTTCCGTAAACACACAAAAGTACCCCGTGGGCTGTTCGCCAGTACTATCCCACGAGTAGGGCACCATGGGGTTGCTAAACACCAATGCCGATTTATCAACCTCAATATCCCTACTGGCATATTGTAGGCAACTGGTGCCTTTTATCACCAAGGTTATTTTATAGAAATCCCGACGGGTATAGGAGGTGAGCGTGCAACTGCCCTCGCCAATAGCGGCTACATTGAACTGGGCGGGCGCGGGTTGTACGGTTACGGATTTCTTTAAAGTGGCTGATGCTGGCATAAGTGCAAAGTTATACTTTTCAAAGGACGAATAGGTAGTGATGATATTGTTTTCATCGATTACTTGGTAAATGGTTAATTACGAAAATCGAAGCAACTATTGCAAAACGAAGCGTAGCCGAAGTGCGCAACAAAATATTTTTATCTTTAGCCCCAATGAACCGTTGGATAAAGATTTTATCGGGGCCCTTGTTGGGTGGCGCCGCGTATGCTGCCATGAGCGTTGTTCAGCCCGAACCTTTGGTTTCGGCAATGATGTTGGTTACTATTTGGATGGCCGTGTGGTGGATTACCGAGGCCGTGCCGCTGGCGGTTACTTCTTTCTTGCCTGTGTTTTTGTTCCCGATACTAGGCATCATGGGTGCCAAAGCGGTTGCCCCGCTTTACATGAACGATGTGCTGATGCTCTTTATAGGCGGGTTTATTTTGGCCTTCGCTATGGAAAAATGGGACCTCCACCGGCGCATCGCCCTCAAAACCATCCTCTTTATCGGTACCGATTTAAAGCTGGTGCTGCTGGGCATGATGGCGGCAACCTACTTCATTTCTATGTGGATTAGTAACACGGCTACCACGATGATGATGGTGCCCACAACCCTCGCGGTGATTGCCAAAATGAAGGATTTGCTGGGCGATAGGGCGATGCCGGTGGCTAAGTCGTTTTTACTGGGTATTGCCTACGCGGCTAGTATTGGCGGTATGGCAACCATGATAGGCACGCCCACCAACATGATATTCGTATCTCAGCATCAAGCCATTTTCCCCGATCAGCCACAGGTTACGTTTTTGCAGTGGTTTATGTATGGGGTGCCTACCTCACTTTTGATGCTCTTTGCTTGCTATTTTATTTTACGCTGGCAGCATAAAATACCCAAACTGGAAAACCCCGAAGCAACTTTGCACATTTTTAAAACGGAGTATGCCTCTCTGGGCAAGATGACTTATGAGGAAAAGATGGTGAGCTTAGTTTTTGGCATTACGGCACTACTGTGGTTTACCCGTGCCGAAGCCGATTTCGGGAACTTCAACTTTCCTGGCTGGGCCAGTTTGTTTGGCGATAACAAAGGATACTTTCTAGATGGCACGGTAGCCATTGCCATGGCCAGCTTGCTGTTTATTATCCCTTCCAGAAACGACAAAAAATCCACATTGATGGATTGGAAAACGGTGCAAAAAATGCCGCTAAGTGTAATCCTATTGTTCGGTGGCGGGTTTGCCTTGGCTGAAGGGTTCGGGGTATCGGGCTTGGCCGAATGGATTGCAGGCGAAATCACTTTTCTTACTGCGCTGCCTATGTGGGCAATGATACTTTTGATTTGTGTATTGGTAACCGTGTTGAGTGAGTTTGCCAGCAATGTGGCTACGGTTACTCTGGTACTGCCTATTTTGGCGGCAATCGCCGTTGGGTCGGGCATCAACCCACTTTATTTAATGTTGCCTGCTACATTCGCCGCATCACTGGGCTTTATGCTTCCTGTTGCTACCGCACCCAACACCATCGTATTCGGTTCGGAAATGATAACAACTAGGGAAATGGCTCGTGCAGGTTTTTTACTGGACTTGGCAGGCGCCATCATCATAACAGGCACTATGCTATTATTTGGCCATTTCCTTTTCGGGATATAGGCTACAATATTATTTTAGACAAGCAATAGGCTCTACAGTAGTTTTCACTTGAGTTTGAACATCATCTTGTGAAGGGGTAAAGCTGGTGAAACAAGCTATTATACAAACCGCCGCTCCAAATCGTATCATCTTTTTCATAACCGTGGGTTTAATTATCTTCTTGTACGCCTACGGTTTCAAAAAGTTACACCGGGTTGCGATTTATTTCCAAGAGAATAGCAACTTATTGATTTTCAGTTGGTTAAAATATTTTAGAGACACAAGACATAAGACTGTTTCAAAAAAGAAATAACAAAACGAGCATCACTCGCAAAAAGCTACCGCCCCGGCGCCACCGGAAGCAGATGTTTTGTGGAAACGAGCTGTCACCCTGAGCCTGTCGAAGGGCGCGAGCGATTGCTTTGCGAACCGAAGTTTTTCACGAAGGCGAGCCACGGACGGGAAGATCTCTTGCAGTCTGGCAATTTTGCAGCGAGCTAAATGCAGTCTTGTGTCTTGTGTCTGGCGTCTTGCGTCTAATTACCTGCGCTTCTTCTTCCAAGGCGCATTCTTTTCCCAGTCGCCGGCCATGATGGAGCCGTAGGGAATAACCTCGTCGATTACTTCGCCTAGGCCGAACTCCTCCATTTGAGAGCGCACGTTGGCGGCACTTTTGTAGGCAGATGGCAGCTCGGTAATATCAATCTCTTTCGAGAAGAAGCGCACATCCAGCCCAGCGGTTTCTTGTTCAAAAACCTCTTGGATGGTTTTATGCGCCAGGCTCTTACGGTGTTGGCCACGGCTCAAGTTCCTTCCGGCACCGTGCGGCGCAAAGCCTAGGCTGTTGGCGGCAAAAGCTCCGTCCACAATCAATATCGGCTCGGCCATGTTCAGCGGCACCAAGCGCGGACCGGTAATATCGGGCATAAATTTCGCGTTCAGCGGCGTAGCGCCTTTGGCGTGGTAAAACAGGTCGTCGTCTTGAAACACGAAGTTATGCTCGTTCCAGTACCTATCTTCCACCTTGGCGTTGGCTTGCGCCACGGTAGCGTTATGGATGGCGATGTGGTTTTGCTTCGTCCACTCGCGGATGATTTGCAGCGCCTTCCAGTACTCTTGCCCCTCGTGGGTATCAAACGGTATCCACGCGTTTTGCTTCAGCGTCTCTTTCGAAAGCTTAATGCGGAAACGCTCCGCCACCTTCATGCCCTTATCGTACAGCCTCGCACCCGCGCCCCTGGAGCCGTGGTGGGTAACCAGCATGGTATGGCCCGTCTTTTTGGAGCGGCCCACGTACAAGAAGTGGTTACCATCGCCTTGCGTACCCAGGTGAGTACGGGCAGTGCTAATCATTTGGCCATCGTTCAAGAACTCGTTGCCCTCGAAAGCCGCTAATAGCTCAGTGGGGAAACGAAACTGCGCATCCCTATCCCTTCCGCCCGGGCCGAAGTGCGTGCTACGGTGCGCCGCGTCCATTACCAGTTTCGGGTCGATGTTACCAAGGTCGGTCAACATCACCGAGCAGCAGATATCCGCGCTATGCATCCCCGGGTGGATGGCGTTTTTGGCCACCACTACCCCACCCACCGGTATGGTACCGATGCCCGCAGTAGGGCAAGCATCGGGCATCACCGCACCGCCCACCACGGTAGGCGTACGCATCACGGCACGCATGGTGTTCATCACCGATTCTATGTTCAGGGCTTCCAGCTCGTTATCGGCTTTAATGTTCACCGAAAACGGCGCGTGCTCGGCATGCAAATCCACCAGCGGCGGGGCTTTGTATTGCTCTAGGTATGCAGCAAGCTCCTTACCTTCCAGTCCGTTTTCGTTTACGTGCGCAATAGCATCCCTAAACCATTTCTCCGGCGCAAACCCCAAGTTGATCAAGTCGTTTCCGTTAAATTGTTCCTTGTTTTCCATGGTTATTTATCATTGACAATACAAAGTAAAAGATGCACTGCGCAGTGTTGTTGCGCAGTGCAAACTTTTGTTTAATTATTTTGATTTCGCCGAAAAAATGTCCCTCAACTGGTCCAACACCTGGCCATTGCCCGATACGGTAATCTCACCTATTTTCGCAGCGATTTTCTCCACGTACTCCATCTCCTTCAGTTTGAACAACATTTCGTTGTCCTCCATCAGTTTGGCGGTGTTCAACAAGCTCCTAGTAGAAGCTGTCTCCTCCCTACGGGTAATGGTGTTGGCCTGGGCCTGTTTTTGGGCCACCAATACTTGGTTCATAATCTCCTTCACTTCACCTGGCAGTATCACGTCCCTGATGCCGCTGTTCACAATCTCTACGCCCAGCTTGGCCGCTTTGCCTTTCAGCGCATCGGCTACAAACTGGCCCACGGAGTCTTTGTTTTCCAGCAACTCATCCAGGGTTTTGGTGCCCACAAATTCCCTCAAGGCCAACTGCACCAGTATGTACAATTGCTTCTCGAAGTCTTTGTTGTTCAGCAAGGCCACTTCGGTATCCACCACTCGGTATTGGGCATAGAAGTTTACACGCAGTGCGGCTTTATCCATGGTCAAGATTTCCTGACCGGAGATTTCCATTTGCAACTGCCTCATATCCGCCTTCAACACCTCAATGGTGATGGGGTTCTTCCAGAAGTAGTAGGTACCCTTGGTCAGCTTCCTTTGGAATTTACCATCCACAAACAGCAGGCCTTCCTCGTAAGGCAGCACCGAGAAGGCGCGGATATAGTGCGCCACCTCCGACCTTAACAGTACCGCCATATCGATGCCTTCGGTAATCTCTACCTTGCCCAGGTTTACCACCACAAACTTGATGTTGGCGTAGCCTTTAAAGTAGAAGTACCGACCTGGCTTCAGTATGCTCACAAAGTTGCCGTTTACAAACTGCAAGGCAATCTCGTTATCCTTTACTTCCAGTACTTCTACCATGGCGCGGAAACGCTCGTCTTTCAGCATAATGTCGAGCTTAGGGAAAGCGCCATACAGCGTATCCACGTTGTAGGTTTCCACCTGCTCATTGAACATTGCCCAGAAAGTACCTGCCGATACTATCCTGTTATAGTTGCCGTACTTGGTAACGATACCTACTGTTCCTTCGTTGATTCTTGTGTTGAACATAATTGTGTGTTTTAATGCTTGTTATAATTCAACCCTCACCTAGCCTCTCCCAAGGGGAGAGGGACTTACACGTTTCGGGTTTTCAAATACGTTTCAAAAAAAATAGAAAGCAGCGCCGATGCCCCATCTTCCAACAATGGAAGCCGGATTGAGCTGAACGTGTTTGCCGGGTTTGCACAGTGGGTGTTTCGTTAATTCGAGGCCCTTTTGATACTCGATTTATAGAAATCCCTTTACCGGGCAAAGCCAACGAACTTGTTGCAACGGTATCCTCCTTTTTCAGGTCGCTGTCCAACTGCCTGGGTTTTATGGCGAACCATAATGGCAAGGCCAGGACACCGCCGCTACTTTCCTGCGATCATTTTTACAAGTGATCAACTTTTGGGAAATGTTTGGATTATGAGCCCAAAACATGCTCTAACCACTGAGCCACATGCGTGTACGCATGGTGGGATTCGAACCCACGCTTCCAAAACTGTTTCAAAAAACAGCATGGTAGTTAATGCCAAAATGATAAGCAGCATATTGCAACGCAGGGCGTGGCAACACTACCGGGCCATTTTGAAACCCTGATCAGGTCTTACACAAATCGACCATTAACTGAGCACCAAGCAGGAATCGAACCTGCGTTGCCTGTTTGGTAAACAGGGGCTTTGCCATTAAGCTACTGGTGCTAATCGCACTCCTCCCCGGACTCGAACCGAGACTCCCGCGAGGGCAGCCGGGCTATAAATGCGCTTCCCTACTACACTTCTATAGAGCGGTGTTTCGGTGCATCTGCAAATTCTAGCCTATAAAATGCGAGATTCTATAGGCATCATCCCGGCACTACATGGTTCCGTAACTTTTACCACAGCTCTTCCTTTTAAGCTAGAGGAGTATTGATTTCAAATAACAATATGTCAAAGTTGAAACGCTGGTGCGCAGCGTTGTTGCGCAGTAAAATTTATTTTCAACTTTTTCATTTTTTGTTGTCCGGGATGGATTCGAACCACCACCACTTCTTCCAAAACGAAGTATCCTAACCATTAGACCACCAGACAATTTAACATCACCTCCAATCCCTAGCCGTCATTGCGAGGAGTCAATTTGCGCCTTTCGCGCAATTGAACGACGAAGCAATCCCCTGCTACGGAGCATAGTTTGTGCTTACCGCAGAACCAAGTACATAATACCATCACTTTAGTGGTCTATGCGATTCACTCCCCTCGTCGGGGGATTGCTTCAGGCCATTAAAGTTTAGCTCGAACTGCAAGACCTAGTAGGCCTTCGCAATGACGCCCTTTTTGTTAGTTGGATGGGCAGGAGTCGAACCTGCATCTTCGGGTTCGTAGCCCGATGCTCTTTCCAATTGAACTACCATCCAATAATTTGTGGGCCTGGTGGGAGTGTTGGCACGAGGGCTTCGCCGTTCGAACCCACACTGTCCAGATCCTAAATCTGGTGCCTCTGCCGTTGGGCTACAGGCCTAAAGCGGAACCGACGGGATTCGAACCCGTGACCACCCGATAGACAGTCGGGGATTCTACCGCTGAACTACGGTTCCTGTTATGCTTTGAAAGAGCTTGCCCGTTGGCCGTCAAATGGGCTTTTTCGAACGTTGTTCCTGCTTAGTGTCGGAACCGTGGGCTTCAACCACTCCCGTTTGCACACCACCAACCACTAGCGCCAGTGGTGCCACAAGCAAGCTCTTTCCTCCTCAACTTGTTGGTTAGGAGTTTTTGTCTGGAGGGCAGGATTTGAACCTGCGACCACTCGCTTCCAAAGCGAGTAAACAACCACCGTTATCCCTCCAGTTAATTCTTGGTGCCACCGCCATCGGCACGCTAAAGCCGATGGCGGGTAGCTTGGGCATAGCCCACCCTAAGGCAATGCCCATATTGGTGTACCCGATAGGACTACTTCGCAAAAAGCTCAGTGAGGGCTTCGCCGTTCGAACCTATAACTCACCCATTAAAAGTGGGTGGCTCTAACACTTGAGCTACGAATACGGTTGAATAAAACTTGTGTGGGACTTGAGATTGCAAAATCTCATGCAAAAGAAAAGCCCCGGCGAGATGGCCAGGGCTTACATATAACTACGGTGTAATTATGATGCTATACCTTCCGGCTACAATCTCGTTTTGTCTCACTGCTTTGGTCGGGGCGCAGTCCCGGCATGCCGAGGCTGCCTATATAGGCTATACCCAAGTTACCTTGCTGCTTCTTATTACCGTCCAACTGATGTTTGATAAATGATGACATAACGATGTGTTTTTTCTTATTAACGATGCAAAGTTTACATGCTAGTGCGCAGTCTTTTTGCGCAGTGAAAAATATTTTTACTATTTTTCAAAAAAAGTTTGAAATGCCTGTAAATAGGAATGCGCTCATCCGATACCGAACCATTGATAAATGCCTGCAAAACCGTTACCGTAAGTGGACTTTGGAGGATTTGATAGATGCCTGTAGCGATACCTTGTACGAGTACGAAGGAATTGATAAAGGCATCAGCCGCCGCAGCGTGCAGATGGATATACAGATGATGCGCAGCGAAAAGCTGGGCTACAAAGCGCCTATTATTGTAGTCGACAAGAAGTATTACACTTACGAAGACCCCGATTACAGCATAAGCAACATACCGCTTACCGACCAAGACCTGGGTATGCTGAATGGTGTGGTGGATATACTGAAACAGTTTAAAGGCTTTTCGCACTTTAACGGAGTAAGTGAGATGGTGAGCAAGCTGGAAGACCAGATTTATACCTCCAAATCGCACACTACACCGGTTATCGATTTTGAAAAGAACGAAGACCTGCGTGGGTTGGAGCACTTGGATGTGCTGTATCATGCTATTATCGATAAACAACCGCTTACTATTACTTACCAAAGTTTCAAGGCGCGGCAGGCGGGCGATATTGTTTTCCACCCATACCTATTAAAACAGTATCGCAACCGCTGGTTTCTTTTGGGCACACCCAACCACCGAAATCAACTGCTCAACCTAGCGCTTGACCGTATACAGGGGATAGAAAAAGCTTCTGTGCCTTATATGGAGAACGAGCTATTCGATACGCAAACCTATTTTAAGCATTTAATTGGGGTAACTGATAGCCGCAGCGACGTGCTGGAAGTACACCTGCTTGTTGATCCAGCCCATGCACCCTACGTACTCACCAAACCGATACACCCCACCCAAGAAATTGTAGCGAAAACCGAAGCAGGCACTACCATCTGCATCCAGGTAAAACACAACTTTGAGCTCGAGCGCGAGATACTGGGCTTTGGTGATAATGTAAAGGTGTTGAAGCCTTCGCGTTTGGCGCGGTCTATTAAATACCGGCTAATGAAGGCGCTGGAGCAGTATCAGGGTTGAGACACAAGACACAAGATAGCTGCAAAAAAAGTGTTGTGTCTTGTGTCTCAAATCTTGTGTCTAGTTTTCACCCCCGCTCATATCAAACATTGCCCCTAGCAAATCTTTAAACCGCACGCCGGTTTCTAGTTGGTGCTTGTTGAGGAGGCTATATTCGGCTAGGCCGTGCAGCACAAACTCCATGTAAAATAGCTTCTCGGGGCCTTTTAGCGCTGGGTGATATTTTTTAACGAGGTCGTCCAAACCGTCCACGGCCAATAGGCGGTGGGCGTAGTCCTTGTCCTTTACCTCGTTGAGGATGTCGAGCGAATTAATGTTGAACCAATCAATGATTTCTTGGTATGGGTTGGCATCCTTCTTTTTGCGCAACTTCTCCGGATTCGGGAAGAGCTGGGCAAACAGCGTACGGATGGATTTGCCCAAAAGGTTTTGTGCTACTATGTATGGGCCCTCTTGCTCACCTTCATAAACCAACTCTATCTTACCCGTAATGGCGGGGATGATACCCCAGAAGTCGCCCATGCGGATGAAGGTTTTATCCTCCCCATTAATGATGGCGCGGCGCTCGGCAGCACTAAACAGGTTTTCGAAAGCAGAGATAGTCAAGCGGGCGCTTACGCCACTCTTCGCATCCACAAACTCACTGCCACGAGCTTCAACGGCAATCTGTTCGTTCATGGTCAGAGCCAAATCGCTATACCCTACCGTTGCCTTCTGCTCTTTGGTAATGGCGGCTTCTTGCAAGGTAATGGACTTTGATATTTCAATATCCTTAGGGTAGTGGGTCAATATCTGGCTTTGAATACGGTCTTTTAGCGGCGTTACAATCGAACCACGATTGGTGTAATCCTCGGGGTTGGCGGTAAATACAAACTGGATATCCAGCGGCAGGCGCAGTTTGAAACCGCGTATCTGTACATCGCCCTCTTGCAAAATATTGAACAGCGATACTTGTATACGTGCTTGCAAATCGGGCAACTCGTTGATAACAAAGATGCAACGGTTGCTGCGCGGTACCAAGCCGAAGTGTATCACCCTTTCGTCGGCATAGCTCAAGCGCAGGTTGGCCGCCTTAATTGGGTCCACATCGCCAATCAAATCCGCTACCGATACATCGGGTGTGGCCAGTTTTTCGGCATACCTATCGTTGCGGTGCAGCCAGGTGATGGGGGTTTTGTCGCCTAGTTCGGCTATTTTATCATAGCTCTGCTTGGTGATGGGCAGCAGTGGGTCTTCGTTCAGTTCGCTACCTTCCAGTACGGGCACCCACTCGTCCAAAAGGTCCACCATTAGGCGGGCTATGCGCGTTTTCGCTTGCCCGCGCAGGCCCAGCAATATCATGTTGTGGCGAGAGAGGATGGCGCGCTGCACATCAGGTATCACGGTTTGGTCGTAACCCAAAATGCCGGCAAACATGGGCTTGCTGGCCTTCATGCGCGCCACCAGGTTATCGCGTATTTCTTGTTTGATGCTTTTAGGGGTATATCCGGAGGCTTTTAATTGGCCGAGGTTTTGGGGTTGGGTCATGTGATGGTTGCGAGTTACGGGTTGCGGGTTACGAGTTGTAATGCCCGAATTTGAATGTACTTACACATAAACGCAAAGGGAGCGTGGTAGTTCAAAAAACGAGCAAATAAGTATGGATGGTTGTTATCTATTTCTTTGCCAACTATTCGGGTGCATCTTGTAGTGAACAACGGCATGGATAATTATTTCCGATCCATCTATCACATACAAAATTTTGTAAGGATAAGTCTTCATCAAATACATTCGCATATCTAAGAATACAATAGGGTAAGCCTCTGGAAAAGCCAATAGCTTAGAAAAGATCTCATCTAATTCTTGATTAAAGCGAATAGCCAAGTCTTTGCTAATTTCCAGATACCATTCAATAGCAGAGGCGATATCTTGCTCAGCCTTGCTAATGGTCCTTATACTATAACTCATATCGCTGCTTCAGTTCTTTTTGAACTTCGTCCCAACTGCGGGTTTGGCTAGGGTTTTTACGATATTCTTCCCTACGTTCTTTCAACATCATCATCTCACCATCGGTAAGTTGATAATTGTCTTCAGAAACCTCCACAGCATCCACAAACTCCATGGAGCGCAGCATCTTTTCCAGCATTTCTGCAAACTTAGGGTCTGTTACTTTAACGGTTAATGTTGTCATGGCCCGAAAATAAAATTTGAATATAGCCATTATAACGTAAAACAGCCTAACAACATTCCACACAATTGTTAAAACCCATCGGGAGTGTGCTAGCACAGCTTGATCTGCAATCCTTTACTTCACAACCGGCAGCACCACTCCCGAGGGCATTTGTCCGGTATAGTATATTCTTATTTTATCTTCGGGCTTGTCTAGAATTTCAAAGTGGTCTCTGTCTACACAGCTTACAGCAACCACTAATTTGTGACCTTGCTTTACCAAATATGATACCGGTAACAAATCAAGCACTACTTTCTCTGGTTTGTTGGGCACCATGGGCGCGGCATCTTCTTTCAAGAAACTGTGGTACGGCACACAATCCACATAGGGGCGCTTTGCATCGTTGGACAGCTTACGGTGTATCAAGCGCATGTTCCCTTCGGTTATATAGCGTATGCTGCCGTCGGGCAGTTCTTCCAGCAGATACACAAACACCGCCCCGTCTTCATCGCTGCTGCTTATATATAGGTTGGCAATGGGGTGACCAGTAATCTCCATATCAGAGGGCAGGGCATCGCCTTTAATAACTAGCATATTATCCAACCGCTGCTTAAAATCGCTATATGCGTTGGGCGTGTAAAGCTCTCCGAAAACGGAGTTCCAACGGGCATCGGGGCCGGTGCCCGCCAGCGTATCTACTTGGTATTCATAATACACCTCGCCAGTAGCGTTGTTGGCAGTAGGGCCTATTTTATGGTCAGGGGCAAAATAGATGGGGGTGGGCACGGTACCGGCCGGTGGCCATACATCGCTCGCTTTCCATTGTTCCTGCACCATGGTAAAGTAGTGCACCCGCGGTTCCTTCTCAATACCAGTAGGCACATCCTTCAAGTAGTGGTCGAAAAACTTCATCAATTCGTTGAGCTTATCAAAACCTGATAAACCATAGTTGCTGGGGCTGCAATTGTACTTGCCGCCATGTTCCCAAGGGCCGAGTATCAGTTTGTTGTTCGGGTTGTTGTAGGTTAAAAAACGCTTGGTACAGGCGCGCTGGTAGTCGCCATCGTACCAGCCGCTAATGCTGTACACCACCGTGCCGCTGCTATCAATTTGGTCTTTATAGTAGTATGGGCTAAACACCTCCGCCTTCACGTTGGCTTTGTTGGTGGAGCGATCGTCACGGTAAACTATCGTCTTCGCCCCTTCATATACGCTTAGGTTTTCTTGGTGTGCTTCCACGGCGGTTTTTACCATGGCTTTCTCGCCTTTTACTGGCTCTACGCCACGAACCACCAATCGCGCTTTTTTGTCTTTTTCGGGCAATCGGTTGTTGTCCAATGCCTCGTTGGCCGCGCCCCAGTTCTTGGTGAAATAATCAAAATGAACCCCGTTGGGGAAGGAGATATCGCCATATACATCAAA
The DNA here is from genome assembly GCA_027483645.1 of Sphingobacteriales bacterium. GTDB lineage: Bacteria > Bacteroidota > Bacteroidia > Chitinophagales > CAIOSU01 > CAIOSU01. The sequence goes on along the minus strand of JAIXUD010000010.1, from coordinate 21,544 downwards.
CAGCGAGAACATGGGCACCACGCACTTTACCGCAGGGTGCATGTTGGCTGCCAAAAACTCCGCAGTAGTGCCGCTGTAAGATACGCCCGCAGCGCCCACGCGGCCATTACTCCAAGGCTGTTTGATGGCCCAATCCACCAGCTCGGCACCGTCTTTTATTTCGTCGGCCGTCCATGGGTAGGGGCTGTTGCCGGTGGATGCGCCCGAACCGCGAACATCAACAGCCATTACCGCATAGCCCGACTTAATGACTTCCTTGATCAGTTTGCCATACTCAGTACTGAAGTTGCTGAGGAACATATTGAACGGCCAGCGGAAACTACCGCCGCGCCAGTAGCGGGTTTGGTATAGTATGGTGGGCACTTTGGCACCAGCGGGCAGGCCCTTGGGCAGGTATAGGTTTACGGCCAATTGCACGCTATCGCGCATGGTGAGGTAAAAGGAGCTGCTTTCAATTTTATCATACAACTGGTTTGCTTGGTAGTTGTACGGTACGGGGATGGGCGCCAAGCAATCGGTAGCCACGTAATCTTTGTTCTTCTTTTGTGCCGAAACGGTAACAGTAGCGGCGCAAAGCACCAGCAATAGCAAATATCTCATTAACGCGGGTTGGGGTTAGTTGTTGTTATGACCGCACAGCTACGCCAGCCGTTGCATGGAGCAGGAGATTTAATAGTTGGAGGGGTGGTTACGGGTTACGAGTTACGGGTTACGAGTTTTTAAGCAGGGGATGCGGTCAGACGGCTACGGTGGTGCGGGTATAAGTTTTAGAATCGAGAGGTTTTCATTCGTAGAGCCGTCCGACCGCTTGTTATCGAGCGGTCTATGCGATAAGGATGATGCTAATTATAATACTGAAGTAAGATAATGGCGGCGGTTGCCTAGGGTCCTCATCTTAGCGGTCGGACGCCCTTTCCGAATAGAATGCTCTGCCACACGCTAGGTTACTACCCGCACCACCGTAGTCGTCTGACCGCCTTCAAACATACAGGGCGACATCAAAACTTAAAGAATTTTAACTGCCCATACGCTATCACAATCCCAAAGAGCATCGAAGTACTCAAATTGGTAACCACCATCGATGATGGCATCGCAAGTGGAGTCTGTCATCAATCTACCATTAACTCGCTCTGAATGTAAGACCAAGGTACCGTTCTCCACCATAAGATATATACCAGGGTCGAAGTTGTCCTCGTCAAAAAAAGTAATAAAAGAAGCTGACGCCTTAGCAAACGTATCTCGGTTCATTTCTAAAGTAGTATCGATACTAAACGTGGCTGTTAAGGTATCAGGCTGTATTAAACCATTGGTTATATCAAAAAAGCTACAGTAGCTTGTCATTTGGTATGTACCCAATAAGCTAGGGCAATATAGAGGTTTCCATGCTTGATTCTGGGTTAGCTTTTCATCCTCTTCTTGGATACCAACATCCTTTTGGCAACCCCAAGCTATTATACAGAATGTTAGAATATAGGCTATAACTCGCATGGCTTATATTTGCAGCAATTTATCATTTTTAAGCTATTGAAAAACGGATTAAAGATATTATGACAACAATATGACAATTCGTTTTGCCGATAAGTTCATGAATTATTATTGGAAACCCATTTTCAAATTTTCAAATTCCCAAATCTTCAAATTACCCTTTCCTTTCCTTCGCCCTATCCTCCAATATCCCTTTTATCACGTTCTTCTTAAGGATGGCCGAAGCGGTGATTACTCCACCAAACAATGCCCCGCCGATACCGGCAGTTACAATATCCTGCCCAGTTAGGTATAGCCCCTTAATAGGCGTTTGCGGGCGGAGGAATTTTTTGGCGAAACGGTCCGGCGTGTGGTCAATGCCGTATATCTCGCCGTGCTGATAGCCCACAAAGTGCTTGGTAGTGAGGGGCGTGCTAAGCTCATAATAGTCCACCTTACCTTGGGTTTGGGGTACGTACTTGTATAGGTACGCTAGCAAGCGTTGTGCGAGCTTTTCCTTATAGACTTCATAATCTTCGCCACGGTGGTTCCAGCGGCTGTTATCCCATTTTGCGAAGCGCTCATATGGCGCCACGGTAATGATTTCGATGGTAGTGCGGCCGGGGAACCGATTAGTAAAATCAGGATCTTTCGCCCCTGGGAAAGAGATGTAGACCACTGGCAGCGGCGCGTTTTCATCGGTCGCATAACGGGCTATGTTCTCGTCGTGGTTATAATTATCCGGATATATCCACAGGTTGGGCTTTTGTATGCCTAGCTCCTTCGCGGTATGCTTAAGCCCTATATACAAACTCAAGTGGCCCGAGCTTGGCGTAAGCTGGGCCGTTTGTTCTGGCAGGCCTAACTTGGCGCTCAAATCTTTGTTAAGCAAGTGGTTGTAAGTATTCATCACCCCAGCGCTGCTAATAACCATAGGTGCGTTTATCACGCCATCATTGGCCATGCGCACGCCCGTAACCTTGCCGCCTTGGGTAAGTATCTCCTTTACCTCAGCATTGGTATAAATGGCGCCCCCTGCATTAATGATGAGCGGGGCAATGGTATCGAAAATTCGGGTGGAGCCGCCAAAAGGGTATGCCCCGCCTCGGAAATAATGCTTAGCAACCATAGCATGTATGGCAAAGCTACTTTGGCTAGGCGGCAAACCATAATCACCATACTGACCGGTGAGCACGCCAATTAGCCTCTCATTCTTAGTAATGCCCTCTAGCACTTGCCGGGTAGTTTGGCTGGCAATTTTATCAAGAGAACGGCGCATAAAACTGCCAAAAAGAAAGCTAACCGCCTTGGGTACCGCGCGCTCTGCAAAAAAACCACCCGATGCCTTGGCCACCTCAAATACCAGTTGCACGTATTCGTCAATGGCTTGATGGTCGGCATTATCAGGAAAATATTTTTTTAGCTGTGCCTTAAACTCCCCAACACCAGTACGGAAATCAAAAACTTCATCACCAAAGATAATTTTGTCATACACCTCACCCATGTCGGCCCATTGTAAATGGCCATCACTTAGGTAATCAAACACTTGGGCCAGCACCGAAGTAGGGTGGTGCACCTCTCCCAAGTAATGGATACCCACGTCCCATTCGTAATCCTTACGCTTAAACATGTGGGTGAATCCGCCAGGCGTGTAATGCCGCTCTAGTACTAATACTTTCTTACCTGCCTTTGCTAGCAAAGCCGCCGAAGTTAGGCCACCAATGCCAGAACCGATAACAATAACATCAAATTGGCCATCTACCTTAGTTTGCTTGTAGCTGTGGGTTAGTTTCATTGGTTATTAGTTATTGGTTATTATGGTTTAATTAGTCTGAATCAGAATTTGCAGAATTTAAGAATTACCGAATTCAAGTGTCGAAACAAATTCTACAATTTTGAAATTCTGTAAATTCTGATTCAGACAAACTCGCACTATTATCGCACAAATGTCTTATTCCTTCTATAAAGCCTAATGCCATTGATTGCCAACAGCACTATGGCTATCAAATATATCCAGTAACGCGAAAGGAACAACACCATGCGTGCCGAAAACAATAAATCAGTTGCACGGCGGTCGTCAGGCTTTAGCTCATGGGCTATTTTCAAATCGTCAACAGCCTTATCATACATTTTGTTTTCATAGTATAACTTACCCCTAAAATAATAAGCCTCGCTAGGATCTTCCAATAGTTCGATGGACTTGGAGAAATCGGCAATGGCGGCTTCAAATTCCTTCAAAAAAAACCGCTCAGTAGCTCTGTTGAAGTAAAATCGGCCACGGTCGGGCATTATTTCAATGGCTACACTAAAATCATCAATGGCCTCTAGGTGTTGATTGGTGCGCGAATGCGCTAGGCCACGGTTGTTTAGTGCTAAGGCATCATCGGTATACACGTTTATGTAACTATCGTAATCCTCAATAGCCATGGCGTAAGCGCCCATTTCAAATAAAATATTGCCACGCTCCAACCGTGCTTTAAGAAACGGTGGGCTTAAAATAATCACCTTATCCAAATCGGCAAGTGCGGCAGAGTCGTTTTTTTGAACGCGATAGGCCAAGGCACGATTGTAATAGCCTTCGGGTAAGGATGGGTCAAGTTTTAGGGCGGCATCATAATCAGCTATTGCCTTCTCAACAAAACCGAGTTTGTAGTAGCAATAACCACGGTTGAGAAATGCATCTCTATCCAAAAAATTCAATTCCAGCGCTTTATCCAAAGCAGCCAAGGCATCTTGATACTTTTCAAGTTTAATTAAAACCCTTCCTAAAAGTTGCCAATAGTTTGCTTTAGCAGCAAAGTCGGGCTCGGTAAACTTCAAATCAGCCAATGCCAATTGAAAACTATCCATAGCAAAATATACCTGCGCCCTGTTGTAATAAGCAGCGGTAGAGCCTGGGTTAACTACCAAGTGCTGGTTGAAAGCCGCCAGTGCAGGCCCCCTCCTACCCTGCTCAAAGTGCGCTATGCCACGCTCCAGCAACTTACTATTTTGGGCGACGAGGCCCAAATTAATAAGTAGTAGTAATACGAGGCTTGCAGTTCTCAATGAAAGTATGTTGTGGTTTAATGTGGAAATTTAGGAAATAAAAGGCAAAGCGCAACGTACAACGCTGGCAAGTTATACGAAAACCATCTAAAACGTTATCAAAAAACACCATACATGCTACCATAGAAATCCCGGAGGCATTTGTTTTTCTTTTCTTAACTTTACTTTCCCGTCTAATTTTTGGCGTATTCTGTTTCTATTATTATAGCCGATGTTCCGAATTTTACTATCAGTATGTGTAGGTTTATTATCCATGAATGCCATGGCACAATTGGCATCAGAGCCAACCGCCCAGCCTACCAACCTGCGCAAAGATGCTTACGACAAAGCTTGGGTGTTCGATATTAAAATTGATGCATCTGCCGCCGATGCATACCTAGTGCTGCGAAGCACCCAGCCCATAGTAGCCACACCAGTTGATGGAGTAGTTTATACCAAGGGCCAAGGCTTGGGCAATGCCAAGGTGTTTTCTACCAGCAGCTCTACCGCAATTCGGATAAAAGAAGTAGCCGCCGGGGCCGATTACTACTTTGCGGTGTATGCTTACAACATTACCGGCACCGACGCGGGCACCATCAATTACTTGCAGGCCAACCCGCTAACAGGTACCCTGCGCAGCATCAACAACCACATAGATGGATACTACGATGGCATTGATTTTAATAGCAGCAATGTGCTAGTTGATTTGAAAACGCTTATTAACCCGCATACGTTGGTAGCCTATGGCGATATGGGGCCTACCTTAGTGGCAGAGTTTCATGCCCGAGACACCACTAATGGACAGAAAGTGGTAAACTGCCAATACAGCAACGAGTACCTGCTATACCAAGGCACATTTAGTTTTGGTGCCAATAACTATAGCCGAGAGCACCGCATGCCCTTTTCTTGGGTAAACTTCACGGGCATCAGCCGTGCTGATTTTGAGATTACCCCCGAAGGTTGCGATATACATGCCCTGGAACTATCTAACAACGACGTGAATTTTCAACGTAGCAACCACCCCTTTGGAACTGCGCTAACCGGCGAATACGTTTACTTGGAATTTACCAAAGGGAATGACTACCGTAATAAAGATGTAGCCGACATTACCGATGCCCGTAAGGGAGATGCCGCCCGAGCCAAATTTTATATGATGCTGTGCTACAATGGCAAGTACGGTGAAAACTGGGGCTTGGACAACTTGCTAAGTGATGCCGACAATCAAGAGTTGCAGGTGCTACTTGACTGGCACTTTGCCGACTTGCCTGATGGTTTCGAAAAAGCCAGGCACGAATATGTATTCAGCAAACAAGGTAACCGCAACCCATTTATCGACTTCCCTAATCTGGTGAATTGCATCAATTTCAATAACATGACCCTTACAGGCAATTGTGCAGGCTTTGTAGGCATTGCCGAAGCAACCAGCCAAGTTGATTTCGCCATATACCCACAACCCACAACTGATTTGATAAACATCTCATTTGCCGCACCCGTTGCTCAGTCTTCAACCTTTACAGTGTATGACCTTAGCGGCAAATTGGTTTCGCAAGATGTGGTAAACTTATCGGCAGGTGCGCAAACCATTACCTATCAAACCGAACTTTTGGCCCCTGGATACTATATATTCTCGATAGAAGGCAATGAGCTAAACGGCCGTGGCAAGTTTGCCGTATCGAGGTAGAATGATAATTGCGAGTTACGAGTTGCCAGTTGATATTAGAATCCTATTCTTCAGAAACACATCAACCAATAACCAATAACAAGTAATCAACCCACAACAATACGTTAACACCACGCTTTATTATTTTGGTGTTAAATCCTTTACCTTTGCACAATTACTTAACATAGACCATTTACCAGATGAAAAATTTTACGCTTACCATGCTTTCGCTGATGCTTGCCTCGGGCTTATGGGCACAGAATTGCAGCAACCTATTTATCTCCGAGTATTTGGAGGGTAGCAGCAACAATAAAGCAATCGAAATTTATAATCCTACGGCAACTGCTGTAAACCTGAGCAACTATCGTTTGATTTTGCGCGGCTTTAACAACAGCGGTCAATCTTTCGCGCCAGATACGATGCCCTTGAGTGGTACCTTAGCTTCAGGAGCGGTATACGTGGTGGCCAATGTTGGTGCCAACCAAACCATACAAGGCATCGCCGATGCCACTACCGATTCGGTAATCAACTTTAATGGCGATGATGCAGTAGCATTGTATGATGTAGTTGCTGGCGAAATTGTTGATGTAGTGGGCGATTACAATGCTACTACCCCGCCAGCGAACGGAAGATATACCGTTGGCAGCGGTTCTACTTTGGATTATACTTTAGTACGCAAGCCAACTATACAAGAAGGCACTACCAACTGGACTACCGGCGCTACCCAGTGGAACGTTTTCCCAGTAAACACTACCACTTATTTGGGCGACCATTGTAGCGCTTGCATTGCAGCTACTGATACCACCGTACAATTTGCAACCACAAGCGGTACTACTTACATTAGCGCTACCACTACTAAAATTGTGGCAAATCTTAATCTTTGCATCAATGCCTCTAACTTTACTGCCGACGTGGTGTTGAAGAGTGGCAATGCTGCTTTGGTTGATAACTTTACTACCCAAACCGCAACCTTCAATAGCGATGTTACGGATACGCTTACCATCAATGTTACTGCCGGTTCTTTAACTAACCCAGCCACTTTGGTATTTGCACTTCGCAACCCTTCAAACGGTGTTGATTTGGGTGCCGATAGCTTATTTACCCTTACCATCAAACCAGCAATTGTTTTAACTATTACGCAAGTACGCGGCGGCAACACCAATGGTTTGCCAGATTCATTAGGCATTGTAGCTATCGTGCGTGGTACCGTTTTGGGAGTTAACTTACGCCCAAGTGGCCTAAACTTTACCTTTAACGATGGTACTGCGGGCATGAGTGTATTCTCTCCAAGCGGAAACTTAGGTTATAGCAATGTTCAAGAAGGTGATTCTATCGAAGTAACTGGTACTGTAAGCCACTTTAATGGTTTGGCCCAAATGACCAACCTGACCGACATTACCTTACTTGGAACAGGAACTGTACCTGCCCCACGCATTGTAACCGACCTTAACGAAGATACTGAAGGCGACTTGATCCAGTTAAATGGTGTGCGTGTTATAGGTCAGCCAAGCGGTAGCGGCGACCCTTTAACTTATGACATTACCAATGGTGTTGATACTTTCGAAATGGTAATCTATAGTGCCGCTGGCGTAAGCAACAGCTTCCCTTCACGCTTTAATGTAATCGGCACTGGCCGTCAATTTGATGGTGGTAGCCAAGGTCGTTACAACCGTTTTTACCAAATCGGCCCTCGTCAACAAAGCGACATCATAAGCACTGTTGGTATTGAAGATGTATACAGCGGTGTAACTGCAGTTTACCCTAACCCAACTTCGAGCATGGTGAACATTGTGCTAGAAGCCAATACCCAAGCCGAGAGCGTAAAAGTATTCGACTTTACTGGTCGCTTGGTAATGGAGCAAGGCGTAAACGCTAACACTACCATTAAAATGGACATCAGCAGCCTGAACAATGGCCTTTACATTGTACAAGTTGCTACTGCCAAAGGCGTAAGCACGCACAAGGTTGTAAAGCAATAAGCTTTACAAAATATCCTAACACAAAAAAGCCTTGGACAGATACTGGTCCAAGGCTTTTTTATTGGCGCAAAATGGTGGCTGATTAAGCCTGTGCTGTTGGCGTGCCAAAGTTCAATGGCATTCCAGGGTAGCTCTCATCTTCTTCGATAGTACCGTGCGCCTGCTCGTATTTCTTAATGTTGTCGCTCATGGCGCGCAACAGGCGCTTGGCGTGCTGCGGGGTAAGAATGATGCGCGACTTTACTTTCGCCTTCGGTACACCCGGCATTACGCGTATAAAGTCCACTACGAACTCTGCGTTACTGTGGGTAATGATGGCAAGGTTGGAATACACACCTTCTGCTATCTCTTCGCTCAACTCAATATTGAGTTGGTTCTGGTTTGGATCTTGAATTTCGGCCATTGCTATAGTTCTTATTTTATGGAATACAATTTTACGGGAAAAAAATGGAAAAGTAGTTGCGAGTTACGAGTTACGGGTTGCGAGTTCTTTTAAGCATAATACTACAGGAAATTATTCTCCCGTATTACTACTGCCAACTTGTAACTCGTAACTATCAACTCGCAACTAAAATTAAAAAAGGTAGCCACTTGCGCAGCTACCTTTCTTAGGATATCATGCCATTCGGCAAGTAAGGAACAATATTAATCTTCGATGGCTACTTCCTGGGCCTTGCGAGACTCAGTTAAGCGGTCGTACTCTTCGCGAGAGCCAACGATAACGTCAGCAAAGCGGCGCATACCAGTACCTGCAGGAATTTGGTGACCGATAATCACGTTCTCCTTCAAGCCCAACAACAAGTCTTCGCGGGCTGCAATTGATGCAGTGCTCAATACTTTGGTGGTTTCTTGGAACGACGCAGCCGAAATCCAGCTTTGCGTACCCAAAGAGGCTCGAGTAATACCTTGTAGCATTGGCTCCGAAATGGCAGCCGCAGCATCACGATACTCAACCGCTTTTTTATCGCTACGTTTCAGCAAAGAGTTTTCTTCACGAATCTGACGAACGGTAACAATTTGGCCTACACGCAGGTTCTCGCTATCGCCGCGGTCAGTAATAACCTTCTTGTCGAAAATACGGTCGTTCTCTTCAATGAACTCAAATTTGTCAACTGGTTCATTCTCAAGGAAACGGGTATCACCGGCATCCAGAATCATTACTTTACGCATCATTTGGCGTACGATGGTCTCAATGTGCTTGTCATTAATACGCACACCTTGCAAGCGGTAAACCTCTTGTATCTCGTTCACCAAATACTCTTGTACGGCAAATGGTCCTTTGATAGAAAGAATGTCGCCTGGGGTAATAGCGCCTTCTGATAGAGAAGTACCGGCTTTTATAAAGTCGTTCTCCTGAACCAAAATGTGCTTGGTAAGCGGCACCATGTACTTGCGTACTTGGCCTTCTTTGCTTTCGATCAAAATCTCACGGTTACCACGTTTAATTGAGCCGAACGCTACCACACCGTCAATCTCCGACACTACTGCCGGGTTAGATGGGTTACGGGCTTCAAACAACTCAGTTACACGTGGAAGACCACCGGTAATATCTCGAACCTTGCCCAATACGCGAGGAATCTTAATCAATACCTCACCTGGTTTAATAGCGTCCCCATCGTTTACCACTACGTGCGCACCTACTGGTGTGTTGTACTGTTTCACGTCGGCTTTGCCTTTCACGTTCAAGCCCGGAATCTTACGCTTATCACGGCTCTCAATGATTACTTTCTCGCGGTGACCGGTCTGTTCGTCCGATTCCTCACGGTAAGTAACACCTTCTATCAAGTTATCAAACTCTACTTTACCGCTAATCTCAGAAATGATTACCGCGTTGTAAGGATCCCAAGAAGCAAGAGCGTCACCTTTCTTCACCTTCTGTCCGTCTTTCACCAATAGCTCAGAGCCATAGGATACGTGATCGGTTTTCAAGTTTTTACCAGACTCGTCGTTGATTTTGATCTCACCGGTACGGCCCAATACTTTCAAGCTCTTCTCGCCTTGTGCATCTACGAACTCAATAGAGCGGATGCTATCGAACTCAATCACGCCATCAAACTTGGCAACCAATTGAGACTCTGTAGCGATGTTGGATGCGGTACCACCCACGTGGAAGGTACGTAGTGTCAACTGTGTACCTGGCTCACCGATTGACTGTGCACCAATAATGCCCACGGCATCACCGGCTTGCGCCATACGGTTGTTGGCCAAGTGACGACCATAACACTTCACACAAACACCTTGTTTGGTTTCGCAGGTTAGCACCGAGCGAATCTCCACAACGTCGATAGCAGTACCATCAATTTGCTGCGCAATCAAGTCAGAAATTTCTTCACCGGCTTTCACCAATATCTCACCGGTAAGCGGGTGCTGTACATCGTGCAAGCTTACGCGGCCAAAAATACGGTCAGTCAATGGCTCTACTATATCCTCGTTGTCTTTCAACGCAGCGATAGCAATACCACGCAATGTGCCGCAATCTTCTTCAGTAATTACCACATCTTGGGCTACGTCCACCAAACGGCGGGTTAGGTAACCCGCATCAGCGGTTTTCAAAGCTGTATCAGCCAAACCTTTACGGGCACCGTGGGTAGAGATAAAGTACTCCAATACCGACAGACCTTCTTTCAAGTTCGATAGAATTGGGTTCTCGATAATCTCTGAACCGGTGCTGCCCGATTTACGCGGCTTGGCCATCAAACCCCTCATACCGCTCAACTGGCGAATCTGCTCTTTCGAGCCCCTTGCGCCTGAGTCAAGCATCATGAACACAGAGTTAAAACCTTGGCGGTCGGTAGCCAACTGGTGTAGTGTTACTTCCGTCAAGCGGGTGTTCGCACGTGTCCAGATGTCAATCGTTTGGTTATAACGCTCGTTGTTGGTAATCAAACCCATTTGGTAGTTGTCCCAAACTTCGTCCACTTCCAACTGGGCTTTATCCAGCAATGGAGTTTTCTCTTTCGGTACAATCAAATCCGCAAGGTTGAACGATAGACCACCGCGGAATGCCCAACGGAAACCTAGGTCCTTAATATCATCCAAGAAAGCAGCGGTACGAGGTACATCCGTTTCACGAACGATAGTAGAGATTACAACACGCAATGCTTTTTTGGTAAGCAACACGTTCATATATCCTACTTCAGGTGGTACCACTTCATTGAAGAGTATACGGCCTACAGTAGTTTCTATAATCCTTGATTCAAGTTTAGTGCTGGTTTCGCTCTTAATCGTAACGCGCACTTTAATCCAAGCGTGCATGTCAATACGGCCTTCATTGTAGGCAATAATAACTTCCTCGTTGGAATAGAACGTTTTGCCTTCACCACGAACCTTTTCAGTTTCGGTAGTGCGGCGGCCTTTAGTCATATAATAAAGGCCCAATACCATGTCCTGAGAAGGAAGGGTAACTGGATCACCGTTCTGCGGGTTCAAGATGTTGTGCGAAGACAACATTAACATTTGGGCTTCCAAGATAGCAGCGTTGCTCAACGGAACGTGCACTGCCATTTGGTCACCGTCAAAGTCGGCGTTGAAACCAGAACATACCAATGGGTGCAACTGGATGGCCTTGCCCTCAATCAGCTTAGGCTGGAATGATTGCATTGACAACCTGTGAAGCGTTGGTGCCCTGTTCAACAATACTGGGTGACCTTTCAGGATATTTTCTAGTATCTCCCAAATTACTGGCTCCTTGCGGTCAACCAATTTTTTGGCAGATTTTACAGTCTTAACAATACCGCGCTCAATCAACTTACGGATAACAAACGGCTTGAAAAGCTCGGCTGCCATGTCTTTTGGAAGACCGCACTCGTGCAATTTCAAAGTAGGGCCAACCACAATAACCGAACGGCCAGAGTAATCGACACGTTTACCCAACAAGTTCTGACGGAAACGACCTTGCTTACCTTTCAACACGTCGCTCAACGATTTCAGCGCGCGGCCACCCTCAGCCTTCACGGCATTGGATTTGCGGCTGTTGTCGAACAAGGAGTCAACAGCTTCTTGCAACATGCGTTTCTCGTTACGCAAAATCACTTCAGGCGCTTTAATCTCGATAAGGCGCTTCAAGCGGTTGTTACGGATAATTACCCGACGGTAAAGATCGTTCAAATCCGAGCTGGCGAAACGGCCACCATCAAGCGGCACCAACGGGCGCAACTCTGGTGGTATCACTGGAAGGTATTGAATTACCATCCACTCAGGCTTGTTTTCTATGCGGCCATTGGCATCACGGAAAGCTTCTACTACGCTCAAGCGCTTCAAGGCCTCAGCTTTACGCTGTTGTGAGGTCTCGTTGGCAGCTTGGTGACGAAGGCTGTATGACAACTCGTCAAGCTCGATACGGGCCAATAGGTCGCGGATAGCATCTGCGCCCATTTTAGCGATGAATTTGTTTGGGTCGTTGTCATCCAATACTTGGTTTCCTGGAGGCAATTTGTCCAAGGTATCCAAGTATTCTTCTTCCGAAAGCAATGACAAGTACTCTATTGGGGTACCTTTCTGGTCTTCGTAAGCGGCAGCAACACCCGGCTGAATTACCACATATCGCTCATAATAAACAATAGTTTCCAGCTTCTTGGATGAAATGCCGAGCAAATAACCAATCTTGTTTGGCAATGATTTGAAGTACCAAATGTGCACCACAGGCACCACCAACTTGATGTGGCCCATGCGCTCACGGCGTACTTTCTTTTCTGTTACCTCAACACCGCAACGGTCGCACACAATACCCTTATAACGGATACGCTTGTACTTACCGCAATAGCACTCATAATCCTTCACCGGGCCGAAAATGCGTTCGCAAAAAAGGCCGTCGCGCTCTGGTTTATAAGTACGGTAGTTGATGGTTTCAGGCTTCAACACTTCACCATAAGAGCGCTCCAGAATACTATCTGGAGACGCTAGGCTTATGATGATTTTGTTAAAGGTATTGGTTGCTTTTTTATCCTTTACTAAAGGCATATCAACTCCTTTGAAATGAGGTTAACCTAATATTATTCAAAACTGAGCTCCAAGCCCAAACCACGCAACTCGTGTACTAACACGTTGAATGATTCTGGGATGCCCGGGCGAGGAAGGTTGTCACCTTTAACGATGGCTTCGTAGGCTTTTGCACGGCCCACAATATCATCCGACTTAATGGTAAGCAACTCCTGCAAGATGTTCGCAGCACCGTAGGCCTCGAGTGCCCACACTTCCATCTCACCCAAACGCTGGCCACCGAATTGGGCCTTACCGCCAAGCGGCTGTTGAGTGATAAGTGAGTATGGTCCGATTGAACGTGCGTGCATCTTGTCGTCCACCATGTGTGCCAGTTTCAGCATGTAGATAACACCTACAGTAGCCTTCTGGTGGAAACGGTCGCCTGTTTCGCCGTCGTACAGGTATGTTTGTCCGTACGATGGAAGACCAGCTTTTTGTACTTCTTCTTCAATCTGATCAAGCGTTGCTCCGTCAAAGATTGGAGTGCCATATTTAACACCCATTTTTTGACCGGCCCAGCCCAATACGGTCTCGTAAATCTGTCCAAGGTTCATCCTTGAAGGTACACCAAGTGGATTCAATACGATATCCACCGGGGTGCCGTCTTCTAGGAATGGCATATCCTCGTCACGAACGATACGGGCTACAATACCCTTGTTACCGTGGCGACCTGCCAATTTATCACCTACTTTCAGCTTACGTTTTTTAGCCAAATAAACCTTCGCAAGTTTCAATACGCCAGCAGGTAGCTCATCGCCAATGCTGATGTTGAATTTCTCGCGCTTGTAACGGCCTACTTCTTCGCTCAAGCGTAGTTTAAAGTTGTGCAACACGGCTTTAACGTCGCTATTCACATCTTCGTCCTTCGTCCAGTTGTTGAAGTCGATGTTATCGTAATCAAGGTCTTTCAACAGTTTTTGGCTGTATTTCACGCCTTTAGGCACCACTTCCTCTTTATAAACGTTTATCACGCCTGCAGAAGATTTATCCTTAAGCACTTTCGAAAGTTTGTCAACAAGGGTATCAATTACCGCTTCTTTAGCTTTCTTGTGCTCGCCTTCCAGCTTATCCAACTGTACCTTTTCACGGGTTTTAGCTGTTTTGTCCTTCTTGGCACGGGCAAATAGTTTCTTGTCGATAACTACGCCTTTGGTGCTCGGAGGTGCTTTCAAGCTTGCGTCTTTTACGTCGCCGGCCTTGTCACCGAAGATAGCTCTCAAAAGCTTCTCCTCAGGTGTTGGGTCGGTTTCGCCCTTAGGGGTAATTTTACCGATAAGGATATCGCCTTCCTTAATGTGGGCACCGATACGGATAATACCGTGCTCATCAAGGTCTTTGGTTGCGTCTTCGCTTACGTTAGGGATATCTGGAGTCAGTTCCTCTTCGCCAAGCTTGGTATCACGCACTTCCAGCTCATACTCTTCAATATGCACCGAAGTAAAGATGTCCTCTTTTACCACACGCTCCGAAAGTACGATAGCATCCTCGAAGTTGTAACCTTTCCATGGCATGAACGCCACTTTCAAGTTACGGCCAAGGGCCAACTCGCCATTATCAGTAGCATATCCTTCGCAAAGCAACTGGCCAAACTTAACCGCCTGTCCTTTACGAACAATAGGTTTCAAGTTGATACAGGTACCTTGGTTGGTTTTCTTAAACTTGGTAAGGTTGTACGTTTTGGTACTGCTCACAAAGCTCAACAAATCCTCCTCAGGGGTTGAGTCATATTTCACGATAATGGTATCGGCATCTACATACTCCACCACACCAGCGCGCTCGGCGTTCAGTAGCAAGCGAGAGTCGGTAGCTACAACTTTCTCCAAACCAGTACCCACGATAGGTGCTTGTGGCACCAACAACGGCACTGCCTGGCGTTGCATGTTCGATCCCATCAAAGCCCTGTTTGCATCATCATTCTCCAAGAAAGGAATCAAGGAAGCAGATACACCCACAATTTGGTTAGGGGAAATATCCATGAACTGAAGCTCAGTGGCGGTAGATATAGGGAAGTCACCATGGTGACGGCTCTTAATACGGTCGCTTAGGAAGTTACCTTTTTTATCGATTATGGCGTTTGCCTGTGCGATAACGTTGGTATCCTCCTCTTCCGCTGACAAATAACGGCTACCATCAACATCAACAATACCGTTCGTTACCGGGCGGTAAGGAGTTTCGATAAAGCCCATGCGGTTCACTTTAGCGTGTACGCAAAGGGTGCTTATCAAACCGATGTTCGGGCCTTCCGGAGTTTCGATGGTACACAAGCGACCGTAGTGGCTATAGTGTACGTCCCTTACTTCGAAGCCTGCACGCTCACGGCTCAAACCGCCTGGCCCTAGGGCCGATATACGACGCTTGTGGGTGATTTCCGATAGCGGATTGGTTTGATCCAAGAACTGTGACAACTGGCTGGTACCGAAGAACGAGTTGATAACTGAAGACAAAGTCCTCGCGTTGATCAAATCGATTGGGGTAAACACCTCATTATCACGCACGTTCATACGTTCGCGGATGGTACGCGCCATACGGGCCAAACCAACACCGAACTGGGCAAACAACTGCTCGCCAACGGTACGTACACGGCGGTTGCTCAAGTGGTCAATATCATCCACCTCGGCTTTGCTGTTAATCAAGCGAACTAGGTACTTAACAATCTCGATGATATCCTGCTTCGTTAGAACCTTGGTCTCATCAGAGGTATTCAGCAATAGCTTCTTGTTGATTTTGTAGCGGCCAACTTCGCCCAAATCGTAACGTTTATCGCTGAAGAACAACTTCTCGATAATGCCACGCGCGGTCTCGTCATCCGGTGGATCGCTACCACGTAATTGGCGGTAGATATGTTGCACGGCTTCCAACTCAGAGTTAGAAGTATCTTTTTGCAACGTGTTGTAGATAATGGAGTAATCTGCACTCATCTCTTCTTTCTGAAGAATAACAGTGTCGATGTCCATATCCATTACCTGGCGGATGTTGTCCTCGTTAAGGATGGTATCGCGCTCAAGAATAACTTCGTTACGCTCGATAGAAACCACCTCACCGGTATCCTCATCCACAAAATCCTCAACCCAGCTACGCAACACCCTTGCGGCAAGCTTGCGGCCTACCAACGATGCTACGTTTTTCTTGTTCAGCTTCAGCTCATCGGCTAGGCCAAACAATTGCAGGATGTCTTTATCATTATCGAAACCGATAGCGCGCAGCAACGTGGTAACCGGGAATTTCTTCTTACGGTCAATGTACGCATACATCACGTTATTGATATCGGTGGCAAACTCCATCCAAGCTCCCTTAAACGGGATTACCCGTGCGGAATAAATCTTGGTTCCGTTCGGGTGAAAGCTTTGGCCAAAAAACACACCAGGTGAACGGTGCAATTGAGATACAATAATCCTCTCAGCGCCGTTTACAATAAACGTACCCTTAGGGGTCATGTATGGAATGTTGCCAAGAAATACGTCTTGTACAATAGTCTCAAAATCGACGTGCTCCTCATCGTTACACGACAGGCGCAATTTGGCTTTGAGCGGCAATGCATAGGTCAACCCCCTATCAATACATTCCTCCATGGTGTAGCGCGGAGGGTCGATAAAGTAGTCTAAGAACTCCAGAACGAAAATGTTCCGGGCGTCGCTGATGGGGAAGTTTTCTTGGAATACATTATATAGTCCTTCTTCCTTCCTGTTTTCGGCTGTAGTTTCCAATTGGAAAAAGTCCTTAAACGATTTCAATTGGATCTCCAGCAAATCAGGGTAATCGGAGTGTTTGGTTATTCGGCCAAAGTTAATCCGTTCCTGAGCATTTTGCGATTGAGCCATAAATAGGGTATGCTTTTAGATATACAACGAATAGGTTTAGTGTAGACACACTAAACCCATTGATTTGTTGGACGCGCCCAAGGGGCGCATCAGACCTTACTTAACTTCTACTTCGGCACCAGCTTCGGTAAGCTTAGCTACCAATGCATCGGCGTCGTCTTTCGAAGTTCCTTCTTTCAAAGGCTTCGGAGCAGCGTCAACCAAATCTTTAGCTTCTTTCAAGCCAAGACCAGTCAATTCTTTTACAAGCTTAACTACGGCCAATTTGTTGGCACCAGCGGCTTTAAGAATTACGTCAAAAGATGTTTTAGCTACAACTTCTTCAGCAGCACCACCAGCCGCAGGGCCAGCAGATACAACTGCAGCAGCAGCAGGCTCAATACCGTATTGATCTTTCAAGATGGCAGCAAGCTCGTTAACTTCCTTAACGGTAAGGTTTACTAATTGTTCGGCAATTGAATTCAAATCCGCCATTTCACTGAGTTTTGAAAAGGGTTATGGTAAATAATAATGGTAATATCTTCTAAAAAGTTCAGATTACTCTGGACGATTCTGTAATGTTTTAACAAGGCCTGCAATTTTGTTACCAGCGCTGCCTTGTAGGGCAGAAATAACATTTTTGGCAGGGGATTGCAACAACCCGATAACCTCGCCGATAAGCTCGTTTTTGGTTTTGAGCTTGGTAAGGGTCTCCAATTGGTTGTCACCAATGAACACGTCAGTACCGCCAATGATGGCTGCCTTCAACTCTGGTTTCACGCCTTTCTTGCGGAAGTCCAAAATCAATTTAGCAGGGGCCTTCATATCTTCAGAAATAAAGATGGCAGTCGGTCCACTTAGATGGTTGTAAACGCTTGACAAGTCGGCTTTCTGTGCCTGAAGCGCTTTTGAGATGAAGGTATTCTTAGCTACCCGTAGCTGAATTCCTTTATTGAAACATAGACGACGTAAGCTACTTTCTTGAGAAGCGCTCAATCCACTGGCATCAGCAAGGTAATAGTTTTGCTCAGTACCGAATAGAACCGTCAATTCGTCTATGATCTGTTGTTTTTCTTCACGTTTCATAACTAGATCAAACCGTTATTTGTTTTGCATCAATTTTGATACCTGGGCTCATGGTGCTTGCCATGGTTATGCTTTTAAAATACACGCCTTTGGCTGAAGCTGGCTTCATCTTAGATAGTGTGTTCAAAAACTCACGGGCGTTCTCCGTAATTTGCTCAGGGGTGAAAGATACGCGGCCGATTGAGCTGTGGATAATTCCAAACTTGTCAACCTTAAACGCGATTTTACCTTTCTTTACTTCTTTTACCGCTTCACCTACGTCGTTGGTAACAGTGCCGCTCTTAGGGTTTGGCATCAAGTTACGTGGACCCAGGATACGGCCAAGGCGGGCAATCTTCGGCATCACGCTAGGTGTTGCGATGATTACATCCACATCGGTCCAACCGGCTAGGATCTTATCAGAATATTCGTCCAGACCAACATAGTCAGCACCGGCAGCTTTTGCCTCTTCTTCCTTTTCAGGCGGGCATAGCACCAATACTTTTTTGTCTTTGCCGGTACCGGCAGGAAGCGACACCGTTCCGCGTACGGCCTGGTCGGCTTTGCGGGGGTCCACTCCAAGGTTAACGTGCAGATCGACAGAAGCGTTAAATTTCAGCTTGGTAAGATCTTTTACCAAGGCCGAAGCCTCTGTAAGCGAATAAAACTTAGTTTTATCCACTTTCCCCTGCACTCCCTTACGTTGTTTTGTGAGTTTCACTTATATGGGGTTTTAATTAATTACGTATCAGTTCTTTTCCCAAGGTGCAGTGCCCCTTACGGTCATGCCCATGCTACGCGCTGAGCCTGCTACCATTTTCATGGCGCTCTCAAGCGTGAAACAGTTCATGTCTGGCATCTTAATCTCGGCAATCTTCTTCACGTCGTCCCAAGATACGCTGCCAACCTTGATACGGTTAGGCTCGGCGCTACCAAGTTTTACCTTAGAGGCTTCAACGAGCAAGGTGTAGGCTGGTGGGGTTTTGATTACAAAGTCAAAAGACTTGTCTTTGTAAACAGTGATAACCACTGGACATACCTGGCCCATTTTCTCCTGGGTACGGGCGTTGAATTGTTTGCAGAAGTCCATGATGTTCAAACCCTTTGAACCCAGGGCCGGACCAATTGGAGGTGCAGGGTTCGCCTGTCCACCTTTTACTTGCAACTTAATATAGGTTTCTATTTCCTTAGCCATTGCTAATAATTATGATAATTTCTCAACTTGCATAAAACTCAACTCAACAGGTTGGCGACGACCAAAGATCTTCACTATCACCTTGAGCTTTTTCTTCTCTTCATTCACTTCCTCAATGGTACCTTTGAAGTCGTTGAAAGGTCCATCAATGATGCGAACCATCTCGTCAACAATAAACGGCTCGTTGGCTGTTTCGCCAGCGTCTTCCATTTCATCAACTGTACCCAGTATCCTGTTTACTTCAGATGCACGCAACGGTGTTGGATGCTCTTTGCCTAGGAAATGGATAACTCCCGTAACGCCAGCAATGCTGCTGATCATCTCGGCGCTCATACCACCTTCTATGGCTTCAACAAGAATATAGCCCGGCAAGAAGTTACGCTCTTTGATAACTTTCTTTCCGTTCTGTATCTTATATACCTTCTCTGTTGGTACCAGTATCTGCTTTATCACCGAGTCCCATTTCGAACGCTTTACGTCGTTCTCAATATAGTCTCTCAGCTTACGCTCTTGCCCACTGATTACCCTCAAAGCATACCATTTATTTTCTGCGGTCATGCTTGTACTTTTTTTGCTTTGTTATGCTTAACCTATCAGTAAATCGTAGATACCACCGAATACGAACCTCGAGGTGAGATCCATGGCAAGCACAACCAACGTGATGATAACCGTAGCAACCAATACCACCAAAGCGCTTTCTTGAAGCTCTTTCCAGGTAGGCCAAGTTACTTTGTTCAGCAGCTCGTTGTAAGCTTCCTGAATGTATAATGAAAGCTTGTTCATCGTTTCTTTTATCTAGCACGGGAGGAGGGACTCGAACCCCCAACCTGCGGTTTTGGAGACCGACACTCTACCAATTGAGCTACACCCGTTTGTTATTAGTATCAAGTAGTGAGTATCAAGTATCAAGATTATTCATCCTGACACTTGATACTCTATACTTGTATTCACTATTTCGACATCAAGCGGTAACTATCAATAGGCAAAGCAACAGGTCTTGCTACTTGATACTTGCTACTTGATACTGAAAAGCTTACTTCAAAATTTCAGTTACCTGTCCGGCACCTACGGTACGGCCACCTTCACGGATAGCGAAACGCAAACCTTTCTCCAAAGCTACAGGGTAGATAAGTTGAACGGTCAAGGTGATGTTATCACCTGGCATTACCATCTCAACGTTCTCAGGCAAAGTGATTTCGCCAGTTACGTCGGTAGTACGCAGGTAAAACTGTGGACGGTATTTGTTAAAGAATGGCGTGTGACGACCACCTTCTTCTTTGCTCAATACGTAAACTTCGCATTTGAACTCAGTGTGAGGGGTGATGCTACCAGGGGCGCAAATAACCATACCACGTTTGATATCGGTTTTCTCGATACCACGCAACAGGATACCAACGTTTTCGCCAGCTTCTCCAATGTCAAGGATCTTACGGAACATCTCAACACCAGTTACGGTTGATTTGATTTTTTCCTCTTGCAAGCCAATGATTTCAACTGGATCGCCAGTGTGGATTACACCACGCTCGATTTTACCAGTAGCAACAGTTCCACGGCCAGTGATAGAGAACACGTCCTCTACAGGCATTAGGAAAGGCTTCTCGATAGCACGGGCAGGAACTGGGATATCGTTGTCAACTGCATCCATCAATTTCTCGATAGCAGCAACACCTTCTGGATCGCCGTTCAAACCTTTCAAAGCAGAACCTTGGATTACGCTGATGTTATCACCGTCAAACTCGTAGAAGCTCAACAATTCACGAACTTCCATTTCAACTAGCTCTAACAACTCAGGGTCGTCAACCAAGTCAACTTTGTTCATGAATACAACGATCTGAGGTACACCTACCTGACGAGCCAAAAGAATGTGCTCGCGGGTTTGTGGCATCGGGCCGTCAGTTGCAGCTACTACCAAGATAGCACCGTCCATTTGAGCGGCACCGGTAACCATGTTCTTGATGTAATCGGCGTGACCTGGGCAATCAACGTGTGCATAGTGGCGGGTCAAAGTCTCATACTCTACGTGAGCAGTGTTGATAGTGATACCACGCTCTTTTTCTTCTGGAGCAGCGTCGATTGAATCATATGAACGCAAAGCGCTCAAGCCTTTCTTACCCAATACGGTGGTAATAGCAGCGGTCAATGTGGTTTTACCGTGGTCAACGTGGCCAATAGTACCTACGTTAACGTGCGGTTTGTTTTTAATGAATTTTTCTTTTGCCATGACTGAGATACTTTTAAAAAAATCAGGTTTTATAATTATAATACTCTAATACCTTTCAGAGCCTTTGAGGGGAATTGAACCCCTGACCTCTTCCTTACCAAGGAAGTGCTCTACCCCTGAGCTACAAAGGCTTTTTGCTTTTGTTTTGGATACCCC
>JAIXUD010000016.1 GCA_027483645.1 Sphingobacteriales bacterium | reverse complement strand
CCGCTCTCTATCTCAGAAAGGACCTGCTGCTTAAAGGCCTCGCTATAACGGTAGATGGTTTTTGTCTTTTTCATGGTCAACAGTTTTTCGGACTGTCAACTTTTTTCAGGACGGGACAACGTGGTCCGTGGTCCGTCGTCCATCGTCCAAAAATTGTATCTTTGCCACCTATGGCAACTGTAAAAATCATAAACCGCTCCAATAACCCAGCACCGGCCTATGCTACGGCCGATTCGGCGGGTGTGGATTTGAGGGCTAATTTGGAGGCTTCCATTACCCTGCAACCCTTGGAGCGCAAGCTAATAACTACCGGTTTGTTTATAGAGCTGCCTGCTGGCTTCGAGGCGCAAGTGCGCCCGCGCAGCGGCTTGGCATTTAAGTCGGGCATTACGGTGCTCAACAGTCCGGGTACTATTGATGCCGATTACCGTGGCGAGGTGGGCGTGATACTAGTAAACCTAAGCAACGAGCCCTTCACCGTAAACCACGGCGACCGTATTGCACAGATGGTGGTGGCGCAATACACCCGAGCCAACTTTGAGCTAACCGAAGAGCTTGCCGAAAGCGAGCGTGGCAGTGGGGGCTTTGGGCACACAGGCATAAAATAGTACGGTCCATGGTCGACAGTCCACAGAAATAAATGACTCAAGTGGTATGGAAGCACTACTTGATACTTGATACTCACTACTTGATACTAAAAAAGAGATGAAAATTATCGTTCCGATGGCGGGTATGGGCAAAAGGATGCGCCCGCATACACTTACAGTACCTAAGCCGCTTATCCCTATCGTAGGAAAGCCTATTGTGCAGCGCTTGGTAGAGAGCATCGGCGCTATGAGCGGTGCCAGTATCGATGAGGTGGCGTTTATCATCCACCCGTCTTTCGGTGCTGCGGTGGAGAAACAGTTGATTGCCTTGGCCGAAAAGCTGGGTGCTAAAGGCTCCATTTATTACCAAACCGAAGCCTTGGGTACTGCCCACGCCATATTGTGCGCCGCCCCATCATTGGAAGGGAACGTGACCGTGGCTTTTGCTGATACCTTGTTCAAGGCCGACTTTACCGTGGATACCGAGAACGACGGTGCCATTTGGGTAAAGCGCGTGGCCGACCCTTCAGCGTTTGGCGTTATCAAAACCGATGCCGACGGGCATATCACCGAGTTTGTTGAAAAACCAACCACGTTTGTGTCTGATATGGCCATCATTGGTATCTATTATTTTAAAGATGGTGCCTACCTAAAGAAGGAATTGCAGTTCCTGCTGGACAACGATATAAAGGACAAAGGCGAGTACCAACTGACCAATGCCCTAGAGAACATGAAGAACCAAGGCCGCAAGTTGGTGGCTGCACCGGTAGTGGAGTGGTTGGACTGCGGCAACAAGGATGTAACCGTGGATACCAACAGCAGGATGCTGGAATTGATTGAGGGTGAAGAATTAGTTTCGCCAACGGCGCGTATAGAGAACTCAATTGTGATACCACCTTGTTATATAGGCGATAACGTAGTTTTGAAAAACTCGGTGATTGGCCCGCATGTTTCCATTGGCAACAACACAGAGGTAAGCAAAAGCGTTATAAGCAGAAGTATTATTCAAACAGGCAGCTACATACAGCACAAAGTGATACACAACAGCATGATAGGCAACAGTGTGGAGCTGCGTGGGCAGGCCGAAGACCTCAGCATTGGGGATTATACCGTAACCAAATGATATTGAACCGTACCCTCGTATTTATATTATCCATCGCTGCATTGTTGCTGATGAGCGCTTGCGCGGGCTCGAAGGAAGTTAGCAAGGGCAGCAGTGCTGCGCCATCGTTGAGCATACGCTCTGGCGGCACAGCTGATTTGCTGAAGCGCAACCCGAACAGCATGGTAATTACCGAGGTGTATATTGATGCCTCCAAAGCCAAAATGCTAGAGGATTTCCCGAAGGCGGTGGAGCTGTTCAAGAAAGTATTGCAACTTGACCCTTACAACGATGGGGCGCAATATGAGCTGGCCATCATGTATTTTGAGAGCGGTCAGTACGAGGTTTCCAGGCAGTTTATTGCCGCAGCAGTGATCAATGACAGTATCAATTTCATTGCCCGCAGCCTGCAAGATCAGTATAAAAAAGACTCTGCCGACGTTATTAAAAACCTGAATGCCCGCATCAAAGAAGCATCAGCCCAATACGAGACCAACAAGTGGTACTTGGTGCTGAAAGCTGATGTGTTAGCTTACTTGGGTGCCTATGATGATGCTGCGAAAACCTTTGCCAAGCTGATTGAAGACCATCCCAATGAGGTGGATTATTATTTCGACTGGGCCTATGTGCTGAGCCGTAAGGGTGATTTTAAGGGCGCTATTGATGTTTATAATAAAGCAGAAGCTATAATAGGGGTTGATGAAAACCTGATTTTACAGCGGCAGCGCTTGTATTTGGAGGCTGGCATGATAACCGAAGCCGCTGCCGAACTACAAAAGCTAATCGATTCCAATCCGAAGGATTTGCGCTACTACCAGATGCTTGCCGAGCTTTACCAAGCCACCGAGCAGCCTGATAAGGCTATCGACATCTATAAAGCCATGCTGGTAACAGATCCTGAAAATGCTTTTGCCCTGCTGAACATGGCCGAGATATACCGCTTTAAAGGCGATAGGGAGAATTACCTCAAATTCTTGAAAGAGGCCTTTAAGAATCCTGACCTCAACATCGATTCGAAGATACGGGTGATATACCCTTACCTGCTGGAAACCAGCGATAAGCCGAAAACCGAGGAGGCCTTTAGCCTAGCGCAGATTGTTATTGAGGCCCACCCCAACGAAGCCAAGGCACACGCCATCTATGGCGACCTGCTGTACCAAGACGAGCAATCAGAACCGGCGCTGGTGCAATACAAGCAAGCGCTTCAATTGGATAATAGTGTGTACCAAGTTTGGCAGCAGGCGTTCTTCATCTTAAGCGAACTGCAGCGCTACGAGGAATTAGAGAAAACCACCACCGATGCGCTGGAGCTTTTCCCCAGCCAACCGATTATTTACTTCTTCAATGGCGTGGCGAATAACCAGTTGCATGCCTACGAAAAGGCGGTGGAGATATTGAATATTGGCAAAGTATTGGTGATAGATAATGTGCCGCTGAAGGTACAATTCTACAGCAGCTTGGGCGATGCCTACAATAACTTGCAGAAGTTTGCCGATAGCGACAAGGCATTTGAAGAAGCCTTGAAACTGAATGCCCGTAACACTTACGTGCTAAATAACTACAGTTACTACCTATCATTACGCGGTGTGGAGCTGGAGAAGGCCAAAAAGATGGCCGCCTTGGCCACCAGCATTGAGCCCGATAATGCCTCGTTTCAAGATACTTACGCTTGGGTGCTTTACCGTGCTGGTGAATATGCCGAAGCGCGCAAGTGGATGGAGAAAGCCTTGGGCGCCAGTGAAGAGAGCGGAGTACTGCTTGAACACTACGGCGATATATTGTATAAATTGGGCGAGACCGGAAAGGCGTTGGAATACTGGCAGAAAGCATTGGGTAAAGAAGATACCTCGGAAATGCTTCCAAAGAAAATAGCGGATAAGAAGCTGTATGAATAAGGCCCTGTATGTAGTGTTGGTTGTGATGATGTTTTGGATGGCCTGTAAAACCAGCCGCAGCACGGTGGCCGATTGCCCGAAAATGAAGAAACTGGACACCAGTGAACTGGTGGAGCTTACCCAAAAAAGCCAGATGGAGTTTACTTGGTTTAATGCCAAGGCGAAAGTAGATTATGATGACGGTAAAATGACCCAAGGCGTAACGGCCAACATCCGTATGCAGCGCGATAGTGTTATTTGGGTTTCCATTACGGCCATTATGGGCTACGAGGCAGCCAGGGTGCGCATTACGCCTACCCACTTTGAGCTGCTCAACAACTTGGATAACACGTATACCAAAGAACCACTGTCCAAAATAAAGAATTATATACCGGTTGAGGCAGACTTACGCCTATTGCAAGACTTGATAGTTGGTAACTATCTTTGGAATACGGAGGGGAAGCTTAAACACAAAACGGACAACTGTTTATATGTGCTTACTGCTGACAATACCAGCATACAAAATACGTTTTCAATAGAACCTGAGCGGTATACCATTGCAAGGATGGAAACCAAGGAAACGGCTAAGAACCAAACGGTGAGCTTGGTGGCAACGGACTATATATTGAGCGAGGGTTACTGGTTCCCGAACATGCGCAACATAGTATTTACGGGCAAAAACACCGTAAAAGTGGATATGAAATACGGCAAGGTAAAGTGGAACGAACCCACAACCTTCCCTTTCAACCCAGATAAGTATGATGAGGAGTAAGGCTTTACTGCTTTTGGCTGCGTTCTTACTGTTCTCTGTGTGCATGGTAGCGCAGGGGCAAGACCGCAATGCCCTGGAAAAGAAGCGCAAAAAGCTGGAGTCGGATATTAAGCGCAACCGCGAACTGCTCGATAAAATAGGCGAAGACAAAAAGAACTCCCTTTCGCAACTGGAGCTACTGCTTAGCCAAATAAATACCCGCCAAAAGGTAATAAGCAATATGAGCAAAGAGCTTGAGTTGCTCAATGCCCAGATAAACGAGAACGACGATATTATCGGTGCCCTGCAAAAGGACTTGGACCTACTGAAAAAGCAATATGCCGAGATGCTGTACTTTGCCTACAAGCACAACAGCAAGTATAGCGATGTGGCGTTTATATTCTCCGCTAAAACCCTCTCACAGGCTTACAACCGCATGCGCTACCTGCAGCGCTTGGCTGAGTTTAGGCTTCGCCAAGCAGAGTTGATACGCGAAACCATGGCATCGCTTAGCCAAAAATTGACTGAGCTTAACGAAAAGAAAAAAGCACAGCAAAATCTGATTGCAGAACAAACCGGCCAAAAACAAATTTTGGATAAGGAGCGGACGCAAACCAATCAGATAGTAGGTGACCTGAAAAAACAGGAAAAAACCCTTACCGTGCAAATAAGGAAGTACGAAGAACAGGCAGTAGCCCTTAATGACGAGATTGAAAAAGTAATTAAATGGGAGATAGCCGAAGCCAAAAGAAAGGCAGAAGAAGAAGCTAAACGCGTAGCGGCAGAAGATGCAAAGAAAAACAATACCGAACCCGCTGGTAGCAAACCATCAACAGCAGGTAAAACTACTACCCCAATGCCGTCGGTACCGGCCATTGATGCCAAGCTTTCGGCTTCTTTTGGGTTGAATAAAGGCAAACTGCCGTGGCCGGTGGATAATGGGGTAATCGTAAAAAGTTTCGGGCTACAAAACCACCCGGTTTACACTATCCAAACCAACAACCGCGGTATCGACATTAAAACAAACGCGAATGCGCACGTAAAAGCGGTGTTTGACGGGCAAGTAGTAGATGTAAGATTTATGCCGGGCTATCACCAAGTAATCATGGTAAAGCACGGAGATTACTTTACCGTTTACTCTAAATTGGAAAAAGTAAATGTAAAAGTTGGCGACCAGATTAAAGCCAAACAGATAATAGGAAGCGTGCATACCGACGAGGAATCTTCGCTCTCAGAATTGCACTTTGAGCTCTGGCAGGGAACCAATAACCTAAACCCTGCATTATGGATATATACTACGCAATAATTTCGTAGCTTTGCAAACGAATTTTTCAACAATTAGTTATGGAAACATTATTCTTGTTTGGGCTGGGCACTGGTGAGGTTATTTTGATTGCTTTTGCCGTACTCCTTTTGTTCGGTGGCAAAAAAATCCCTGAATTGATGCGTGGTATCGGCAAAGGTGTTCGCGAATTCAATACTGCTAAAGACAGTTTGAAAACGGAGATTGAAGAAGGCATGCGCGAGCCGGTTGCTGTGAAGAAAGAGACGGTTAGCTCTACTTCTACAGCAGAAACCAAGTAATTTTACAGCGTAATCATCTTCAGTTTTGAAGCATTACTATACGCTTTACGAGATCCAGAACGACCTCGCACAGGGAGTTATTAATTGTGTTGACCTCGTAAAATTCTACCTACAACAAATTGAAGAACACCAACGCCTTAATGCTTTTCTGCAAGTATATGCAGATGAAGCACTTGCTCAGGCACGCCTAATAGATACCAAAATACAAGCGGGCCAAGCGGGCAAGTTGCACGGCTTGGTAATTGGGCTGAAGGATGTTATTTCTTACAAGGGCCACTTGGTTTCCGCTTCTAGCAAAATGCTACAAAATTTTACAGCAATATACCATGCTACCGTTACCCAGCGCTTGTTGGATGCGGATGCCATCATTATTGGCCGGCTCAATTGTGATGAGTTTGCCATGGGTGGTAGCAACGAAAACTCCGCTTTCGGCAACGTGCTCAATGCACTGGATGAAAACAAAGTACCTGGTGGCTCATCGGGCGGCTCGGCGGTAGCGGTACAGGCTAATTTGTGCCATGCCACTTTGGGTACCGATACCGGTGGCTCCATACGCCAGCCGGCATCTTTTACCGGTATTTTTGGGCTAAAACCTACTTACGGCCTCGTTTCCCGGTGGGGGGTGGTAGCCTATGCCTCATCTTTCGACCAAGTAGGGCCAATGACCAAGAGCGTTGAGGATGCTGCACTGATACTGGAAACCATCGCCGGACCAGATGGGCATGACAGCACCCTTACCCAACAACCACCCGAAACCTATAGCCAGCTTAATAAAACCGATAAAAAACGCATCGCTTACTACCCCGAGGTGCTGAACCATCAAGGCCTTGACCCGGAGATAAAGCAAAGCATGGAAGCGCTGATTGAGCAGTTGCAATCGGAAGGGCATACGGTTGAGGCGGTTGATTTTCCTTACTTGGAATACTTAGTGCCCACTTACTACGTTCTTACTACAGCCGAGGCATCATCCAACCTTTCCAGGTACGATGGCGTGCACTACGGCTATCGTGCGGGGGAGGCCCAAAATATGGATGAGGTATATACCTTGTCGCGTACCAAGGGCTTCGGTACGGAGGTAAAGCGCCGCATTATGCTGGGCACCTTTGTATTGAGTGCAGGGTATTATGATACCTACTATGGAAAGGCCCAAAAAGCCCGTAGACTAATTAGGGATGCCACTTTGGAAGTATTGAGCCGATTCGATTTTATTATATTGCCTACTACCCCTACTACCGCTTTCGAAATTGGGGGCAAAATAAAAGACCCAATTGCTATGTATTTGGCTGATATATTCACGGTGCAGGCCAACCTAACTGGCTTGCCGGCAGTATCGGTACCGCTTTGGACACACGATAACGGGATGCCGTACGGTTTACAAATTATTGGTAATAAATACAGTGAGGGCGCACTTTTGGGCTTTTCTGCATACCTGCTGGATAATAAAAGCGGTAAAATTTAGTTATTTTTAGCGCAAGGTAGTTGCAAAGGGCATTGGTTTTGAAAATGCCTCTTTTAATTTTAGTACTACAGGGAAAACAGCCTTTTGGGGCACTGAAATAGATTTGCATGAAACAGATACTATTCATATGGTTGGCATTGGGGCTTTTTGCAGGTGTAAACTCGGTTTACGCCCAGCAACCGGCTGCAGGAGGGGATGACGTAATTGTTGATTTACCTGTCAATGAAGATTCATTAGCCGAGATTACGGTTGAAGAAACCTACTTTATATTGGATGCGCTTGATAGCCTTACCAACTGCTTATTTAGTGGTTGCTACCGATACAATGATAGCTTGATTGTGCAGAAGCGCTTTGCCTTTGATACTACCAGTTTCCCTATTTTCCCCGATTCCGTGATTATCGACAAAATGGCCCACATGCCATCAGCCATACCACTTGCGTTCAACTCGTATGTAAAGGCTTATATTGATCTGTATACACTCCGTCGCCGGGAACAGGTGAACAGGATGTTGGGCATAGGCGAATTGTACTTCCCTATTTTTGAACAAGAGCTGGATAGGCGCAAAATGCCCATCGAATTAAAGTACCTGCCTGTTATCGAATCAGCCTTGAACCCCAACGCGGTATCTAAAATGGGAGCCACGGGCCTATGGCAGATAATGTACTCCACCGGCAAATGGCTGAACCTTGACATCCACTCGTATATTGATGAGCGCCGCGACCCATATCGCTCTACCCAAGCAGCTATTGAATACCTTGACCGGATGTACGGCACCTATGGCGACTGGCTTTTGGTGATTGCAGCGTACAACTGCGGCCCAGGCAACGTGAACAAAGCCATCAAGCGTTCAGGCGGCAAGCGTACCTTCTGGGAGATTCGCCCATACTTGCCGCAAGAAACCCGCGGCTATGTACCAGCCTTTATTGCTGCCATGTATGTGCTGCATCACTTTGAGGAGTATAGGTTTACGCCCCTGCACACCGGTTTCTCGTATAATCAAACCGATACGGTAATGATTTACCAGCAGGTTACGCTGGCCCGTATTGCCGATGTACTGGGTATGGACCAAATTGAGCTGGAGTTTCTAAACCCAGCTTTGATGAAACAGGAAATACCGCCCAGCAAACAAGGCTATGCGCTTAAGTTGCCCATACACCGCATAGCAGCGTTTGAAGAGAACCGCGACTCCATTTTTATTGCACCAACGGCAGTGGAGGTTTTGTACAGCAACTCCGGGCCAGGTTCCAACACGTCATCATCAAGCAGTTCAAGCAGTTCATCTAGCTCATCAACTAGTTCATCGTCTAGTTCCTCTACCCCTGCAGTAAATGATGGCACCACCACCAAAGTAACCTACACGGTAAAGAAGGGCGACAACCTTGGCTACATATCCACTTGGTTTGATTGTACCGTAGCAGAAATAAAGAAGTGGAACAAGCTATCGAGCACTACACTACATGTGGGCCAAAAGTTGAAGATAACTGTACCGGCCTACCTGGCTGAGCAATACCGCAAGGTGGAACACCTGTCGCTTTCGCAAAAGAACCGTAAGGAGCATTTGAAAACCACCCCAGCAGCCCCAAAAAGCAATACCGCATCTACCAGTACCAGCAAAAGCAGCAACGATGTAAAGTACACCGCACCGAGCACCGCTGGAGAGCTTACACTGATAACCTATACCGTAAAATCGGGCGATTATTTGTCTGCAATTGCGGGCTGGTATGATTGTTCGGTAACGGAGCTACAAAACTGGAACGACCTGAGCAGCAACAGCCTGAATACCGGCCAGAAGTTGAATATATACATACCTAGCGCTAAGCTGGGCCAGTATGAGAAAATAAACGGCATGAGTGCTGCCGAAAAAGCGAAACTTGCCAAAGGTACCAGCACCACCAGCAACACCCCGCCTAGCTCAGGGCCAACATACTACACGGTAAAAAGTGGAGATACCCTTTGGGACATAGCCAAAAAGTACCCAGGCGTAACGGTACAGCAGATTATGGATCAAAATGGCCTTAATGAAGGCCAAGGCATTAAGGTGGGCATGAAGCTGAGGATACCTTAAATACCATAACCCCCCTAAAGCGTGGCCGTGCGCTTTTCTATAGGCATCTCCAATGTACAGAAAAAAGTGTTCGGACGGCTCTTTTTGGAAAAGCTATTCCTTATAATTGCAAATTCCTGCCTCTATCCAGTAAAGCCGTCAGACCACTCATTACTTGGAATTTAGCAAAACATACTGCTGTAATGCTTTGCGCTCCACTTCCCGTTTTTTTATAATCTCGTTCTATCAGCCATAAGGGAGCTCTGCTTCCATGCGCTATTTAAGGGATAAATGGCTGAATAAGTACGTCAGCATCATACTTCCCCCTTTAATCATCACCTCTCCTCCTCACAGGTAGCCTATTAACTTGGGCGCTGCATAGCTTAGTGACCAACAAAATTTATTTTTCTATATCATTTTTCCTCTTTTATACAACCTTTTAAGGTAAAACACGTACTAAACGCTCGGTGCGCTTATGTCTTATACTGGACATGGCTGCTTAAAGTAGGTACTTTTGACAACAATTGTAGCTTTTGCAATACAGTTATGCCAAAAGTCTGAATTAATGTACAATTATTGTTGCGTTATTTTAAATTTTACTTTAACTTGCTCGCTTATCTCTTTATCGTAATGGATAATAGTTGGCGGTGCTATGGTTTAAGCGTACGAAGATTGATGTATTGAATAATAAGAAAGCTACCATGAAAGATTTTTACAAGTACAGTGTTAAATGGTTTGTGGTGTTATTGGTGCTGCTGGCATTACCAGCGTTTGCCCAAGAAGGGAATGACGCCAGTAACAGCGCAAATAGCAGCCTTGGGGGAAAGCCAACCTATCAAGGGGCTACTATGCCCACCCCGGTTTTGGATAAAAAAGAAACCCAACAAGGTAACCTTGAACCCATTGCGCAACCTATGCTTACGCCCGATTTGCGCAAGCACCCTGAGCTTGGTTTGGTAAAGCTGGAAGGCTACCCAGGTAGCGTGGAGGTGATCGAGCTTCGCGATGCCAATAGCCGTACGTTCAAAAATCCTGATGGTTCATTTACCCAACAAACCACTAAAGGCACCTTCCATTACAAAGATGCTCAAGGATACTGGCGCACGATGGGCCAAGTACCGCAAAAAAACGGCCAGCAAGTAAGTATTTCAGCTACCGATTTGCCTATTAACATCAATACCACCACAGGCCTAACTAACATGCAACTTGACCCTAAAGGAGGGGCGCTGCAGTTTGGCAAAGGCACCACGGTACAATACATTACCAACAATGGTATGGTTTTGAAAACCATGGAGGCAGGCAGCAACTTCGCGCCTCAGCTTACCGATAAGCAACTGATGTTGAAAGAGTTTTGGCCTGGCATTGATCGCCGCCAAACCATCGATTACTATCAAGTAGAAACCGATTACATCATGAATAGCCGCCCGAACCTACCCTTGCCAGGCGGTAAAGTAGTATTTACAGAGACCGTAACCTTGCCCAATGGCTGGAAGGTAACCCAAGGTGAAGGCCAAAAATCGGATTTGGGCTGGATTGGTATATTGAACATTGTTGATGCACAAGGAACCGTAAAAGGCAGCTTTGAGCGCTTGGTGTTTTATGATAGCAACGAAGACCAAAAAGAAACAGGAGGCACCATATTGGGAGCCTATGAATATACACAAACCGGAAATACAGTAGCATTAGGCATTATAATACCGGCCAACTGGCTATTGGATGCCAAAAGGCAATACCCAGTAACCATTGACCCTACGGTAAGCAACACTTACGCATCAACAGGTTATTTGGAGTACCAAGGCTTTTACTCAACATGCCAACAACAGATGAACGTAAACGTACCTGCGGGCACCATTACCGGAACGGCCACCACCTACTCGGTAGTAGCGCGCTATGGCGGCTGGAAATCGGAGCAGCGCTCGCGCATGGGTGTGGGTGCAACTTGGACAGGAACCCAAACAGGAATTGGCAACGCTGCCGGTACCAATGCATACAGCCTTACCGGCCTTACACTGGTAAACGGCGCACATGCCGGGGGTAACATTCTTTTCACTTGGCAAGGATATCGCACCTGGGCCGACCTTTATTGGGAGTTCTATTGCGATATATATAGCCAGTACTTGGTTGCCAACACATGGGTAGTAACGGTAACGTACACCACTACCCCGTGCTCGGGCAACCCTAATCCAGGTACTTTGGCTATTTCGGCAACCACGGGCTGCGCTACTAGTACCAACTTTACCCTTACCAGCACTGGCTATACCTCAACAGGTTCAGGCTTAGAGTACAACTTTCAATACAGCGCCGCAGGTGCCAATACTTGGGTAGACCTAACCGGATGGACCACTTTGGGTGGTACAAACCCTACCTACACCACCAACACGGCAGTAGCAAGAGACTATCGTATACAGTACCGCTGCAGTGGCGGTGCAGCCCAAAATAGCAACACCGTAACCCATACCCCGGTTACTTGTATCTACCTTAACGTAAACCAACAGGTTCAAACCACCTGTGCTGCCAAAATATACGATTCGGGTGGCCCAACTGGCAACTATGGCAACAACGAGGCTCGGGTAGTAATGATAAATCCAACCGCTGCCGACCAAGTATTAACCATTAGCGGTAGCTACAGCTTAGAAAACGGCTATGATTATCTGATGGCTATTGACGGGTTGAGTTCTGATATCTCAAGCTATTTAAATCCTTACAACTTGACTGGTAACGGCACATTTTCCTTTACCGCGCCAGGCCCAGGGGTACCAATTACCATCAAGTTTCTATCCGATAATGGTATAGTGGGTGCAGGTTTCGACCTAGATGTAAGTTGTGCATGCACTACCCCAGCGGCTGCTACGGCTGCTGCAGCTGATATTGTTACTTGCGGCAGCACTTCCAATATCTATTTTTCAGGGGTAACTGGTCAGGGCAATTATAACTTCGGCAATAGCAGCTTTGTAAGCAATGCTTTGCCAACTGGTGCTACCATATCGGGCAATGCTGCGGTAACTGGTGAGTATGTGCGGCTTACATCGACGGCAGCAAGCCAAAGTGGTAGTTTGGTATTTGACAATGTAAATAGCTTAAACGGCAATACCTTAACTAGCTACTTCAAGATGTATGCAGGTGGCGGATCAGGCGCCGATGGTATGAGCTTTTCGTTCGGGCCAAATATTTCCACAAACCCAGGTGGTTCGGAAGCTGGCCATGGCAACGGTATAAAAATTTCATTTGACTCTTACAATAACGGTGCTGGTGTATCGCCAAACTGCAACGGTACCAACTATGCATCGGTATACCTAACGTATGACAACACCTTGCTGGGCTGCTACACTACTTACAACTACTCATCGTGGCGCAATGCTTGGCGCTTAATGGTAGTTATCATCAATGAAAATGGACAGATAACAGTAAGCAACAGCGAGCCTGGTGGGCCAGTTTACTTCAATAACGTGCAATTGCCCGCGGCCTATCTGAGTGCAAACAAGAGCACCTGGAAAGTAGCCTTCTCCGCACGCACAGGCGGTGCTACCGACAACCATTATGTGGATGATGTAAATATTTGGATGGGCAACCAGTATGAATATAGTATTAACAACGGTAGTAGCTGGAGCGCTTCGCCCACCTTTAGTGGCCTTACAGCTGGCACCTACAACCCAAGGGTACGCAACCTAAACGTAACCTGCGGAAACTTAGCGCTTACGCCAATTACTATTGCAGCACCACCGGCGCTTACCACCATTCCATCGGTAACTAACAATGGCCCCATATGCGTCGGCCAAACGGTGACACTAACAGCGGCAAACATGTCGCCAGGCGGCAAAGTAGCCAACCTTACTGGTACACAGGTAATTAATGGCAGCTTGGTGACTGGAGCGGTAAACAACTTCACTATGGAATTTTGGGCCAAGCCAACCACTACCAGGCCAAGCACTGTACAATCAAATACTGGCACAGTGGGCACTAGTGCACAGCGCTACGCCATTTGGCCTGCTCAGGCTGGCGTTAATGCTGGTGCCGGCGTATCAGTTGGTACCAATGGCATCAGCGTGTTTGAGCACGGCGATGGCTATATGCCATCGGTATTGGTATACGATTTCCAAACTGCCATTACCGACTGGATGCACATTGCTGTAGTGTACACCAACCGCATTCCAAGCCTTTACATCAATGGTGTATTAGTAAAAACCGGCGTACAGAGTGCCCGTGCCAATGTATATGCCACATCTGGTAGCAGTGGTGGATATGGTTATTACGAAGGTGCCTTGGATGGTATCCGCATTTGGAACGATATACGCACCAGTGCCGAGATACGTGCCAATATTTACAGGGAAACCCCAGTAGATAACAATGGATTGATTGTACGTTATGATTTTAACGCTTCGAACGTTAATGCCTCTTTCGGTACCCCTAACAACTCATCGGGTGGAGAAACTTATACTGATGCCAACTTCTACACTTACACTTGGAGCGGTGCTGGTACTTTCAGTGCTAACAACTCTACCAGTAGCCATACCACTACGGTAACTAACCCTACCAGTAGCACTTACACAGTAACCTACAACACGTCAAACAACTGCGGAGCTGTTACAGGCGGCTCCACAGCGGTAACTGTTAACGCCACACCTACAGCTGCCATCGGCGGCACGCAGACCATTTGTGCGGGCGGTTCTTCTACCTTCACGGCTAGTGGCGGCGGTACTTATGCCTGGAGTACTGGCGCAACTACTGCTGCTATTAACGTAACTACTGCTGGTACTTATACCGTAACGGTGACCACTTCTGGCTGTTCTGCTACTGCCTCAAGGGCATTGACCGTAACGGCTTTGCCAACGGCTGCCATCGGTGGCACGCAGACCATTT
>JAIXUD010000013.1 GCA_027483645.1 Sphingobacteriales bacterium | reverse complement strand
TTGATTTAACGCCGAAATCCTTTTTTTACATACTACCGTGCATTACGTTGCCCGCATTATGTCCCGAGGGCGAAAAGGCCCTCGGCTAACATTATGGTGCCCCGTTGGGGCGTGACCGTATTTTGTGTTTAATTCCCCACCCAAGCGTCATTGCGAGGGCCCGCATAATGTTGCGGTTAGTGAAACCCTTCAATGGCCCGCGGCAATCCCCTGCGACGAAGAATGGTTTTCATTAACCAATGCCCTCATTGTGTTGAGTTACGTGGGCGTCTGGAGACGCAGCGTCCGTTACATCCGCGTCTTAAGACGCGGACGAGTTGGGTGACACTTTTAATGTTAGATACATCAATTTGCAATAAGTACTTTGCCAAAATGGCTAGCTCCTTTTCTGTCCTTCACCTCGTAAATGTAGGCTCCTGGCGGCAATTCACTATCAACCTTGTCCTCTCCGATAACAATGCTATTCCACAGCTTTTGTCCTGAAAGCGAATAGATTGTAATCTCAACCATATCATCATTAACTGACTTTCTTAATGAGAAAGTACCAGTATTAGGATTTGGATAAATAGAGTATAAGTCTTTAATTACTCGAATATCTTTGGGTAAGTCTGTGGTTAAGTCAAGCTTTAACTCTCCTTTTGCATCCAGCGCCATTAGCCAAAGGTCTTGCCGGTAAACTCCAGTACCATCAGGAATAAATCCTGAACCAGTACAAACTATTAGGCTATCCCCGACGCTTTTAATATCACTTAGCCAAACGCTGCCAGCCACATGACCAGTATTTACGTAATACTTTTCCCATAGAACATCACCATTGCGATTTAATTTTGTAATCCACCCTTTTGAATCTCCTGTTGTATAACCTCCTATCCACTTGTCACCACAAAACAAAAGATCTCCACTATTAAGCTCAATTACTTTGTAAATTGCTGAATAAAAGTACCCTCTGTTGAAATTAGTCCTCCATTCCTCATTTCCATTTTCATCAAGCTTAGCAACATATGAAAGCTTATCAAAACTCGGATTGGGATTAGCCGGCGATTGATTGTCGTCAAAACTAGACCCCCATATATAATATCCCCCTGTACTGCAAGGTAGGATGCCTGGATATAAGCCCTCATTCCAAGTACTACTATATGCTTTTCTCCACTCCTCGTTTCCAAATTGATCGAGCTTTAATAGAAACAAATCCAGCGATAAATTACCCGGATTAGAAGAAACGCCAGTTATCAGGTATCCCCCATCGTATGTTTGCAAAACTCTGAAACCATAATCATACGAACCTCTATGATATTTTTTCTCCCATCTAACATTCCCAAAACTGTCTGTCCTTACTACCAATATATCTCCAACAAAAGAAACATTCGAAGTTTTGTGACCTACTACGCCTACTCCTAGCAAATCTCCTTCTCTAGTTTGTATACCGGTACTAAATTGTTTTATGTCTGTAGTTGCAGTTGTTCCTACAATAGTCCTTGTCCAAACGGTGTCGAAATTTGCATCAAGCTTCATAAATAAACCGGATGCTTTACCTTGGCTGTAAGCAGAGCTAATTACGTAACTTGCACTACTAAATTGTGATGGAATATAGCTACCGTCAATCCCGAGAAAATACCCTTTTCCTACTTCGCCAATTGTTTTCTTCCAAAGCAAATTACCATACTTATCTGTTTTGGTAAACTTGATTGAAGCATACCTATCAAGGGAGTCAGACCAACCCCCACCAGCAATTAGATATCCATCATCTTGAACAATTACGCAGTTAGCTTGATCCCCATTATAATCTGGATACAATTTGTTAAAATGGAGATTTTGCCCATGTAATGCTGGTAAAATCGACATTTGGATAAAAATGCCGAAAAAAAATTTAGCGTAAACCTTGTAAGTACCTAACATAGCTTAAATATAGAATTTTTATTTCAACATTTTTATTTTAGCTCCCGAATTAGCGGTCATTCCTTTCACCCTCACCCTTCGGAAGCTGTGCTTCCGAAGCACTGGAGAAACGAGGCTTTGCCTCACCACAAAGCACTCCCACACCCTATTCTCAACCACCCGAAAATCGGCTACCTTTACAGCAAGCATTTCCTTCTCAAATAATGGCATAGAATTGCCAAAACGGAAGTGCGTAAGTAGATAATATAACAGGAGCGGTATGAGTAAATCGGTAAGTGCTTTTAGCAACGATGTATTGGGCACCCATGATGCGGTGGGTATAGCCGAGCTTCTACAATCGAAGCAAATATCGGCAGCGGAGGTAATAAACGCTGCCATACAACGGGCGGAAAAAGTAAATCCCCAGCTGAATGCCATCGTGCTGAAAACGTATGAGCAGGCACAAAACGGGCTCCCGCAAACCGCGAGCGGCACGCTGGCTGGTATACCAACCTTTGTAAAAGACAATATCCCATTGAAAGGCTTACCTACGCAGCATGGTACGCTGGCTTTTAAGGCAAAAAACGAAAAACGGAACGGCAAGTTTGCCAGTCAATACCTCTCAACCGGCATGGTGCCGCTGGGTAAAAGCACGATGCCGGAGTTTGGGCTGCTATGCAGTGCCGAAAACCCCAACTGGGGCATTACCCGCAACCCCTGGAATACGGACTATACCCCCGGCGGCTCTTCTTCTGGTTCGGCGGCGTTGGTGGCATCCGGTGTGGTGCCGATAGCCTCTGCCAACGATGGGGCAGGCTCCATACGCATACCTGCAGCTTGCTGTGGTTTGGTAGGTTTAAAGCCCAGCAGGGGCAGGTTGGTGCTTACCGATGGTAGCAACCTGATGCCCATTAACATTGTTTGCGAAGGCGTACTTACCCGCTCGGTGCGCGATACCGCGGCCTTTTATGCCGAAGCAGAGAAGTACTACCAAAACAAAAAGATGCCCGCGATGGGCCTGGTGCAGCATGCACCAGCAAAACGCCTGCGTATCCTGTTTTTCGAAAACATACAGTCGGGTAAACCCGGGTACCAAGATGAGCCCACCCACCAAGCGCTTTTGGCTAATGCTAAACTGCTGGAATCGTTGGGCCACCATGTGGATGTGATTCAATCGCCACACAACATTGAAGACCATATCGATGAGTTTCTATGCTATTACGGATTCTTGGCAACTGTGATACGCGATTTTTCGGGCTTGGTATTAACGGGTAAGCTGGATAAGAAGAAACTGGAAGTATTCACTACGGGGGTAAGCGGCTTTTTCAAAAAGAACATGTTCAAGTTGCCGGGAAACCTTAGACGGATGCGCAAGGCCGGTAAAGATTTGGAGGCCCTTTATAATACCTACGATATAATGGCCTCGCCGGTACTGGCACAAACTACACCCAAAATCGGTTACCTAGCCGCTGACCTGCCCTATGAGGATATTAGGAAACGGGTGGTTGACTTGGCCCCGTTTACGGCCATACAGAACATTACCGGTGCCCCAGCTATTTCATTGCCCATGGGTACTAGCCCAGCGGGCTTGCCTATCGGCATACAGTATAGCGCGGCCTTCGGTAACGATAAAAAGCTTTTGGAGCTGGCCTTTGAGCTAGAGGCGGCCCAGCCTTGGAAGTTTGTGTACCAGAACTAAGAGCTTTTATTATTGAAAACATAAAAGACCGCATACGTGAGCAAGCAAACAGCCATCAAATTATTTGAAGAAAAGCAAGTACGCACCCTTTGGGATGAGGAACAGGAAAAATGGTACATCTCCATTGTGGATGTAGTGGGGGTACTTACCGATAGCCCTAATGCCAGAAAGTATTGGAGTGTACTTAAGACAAGGCTCAAGGCAGAAGGTAGCCAGTTGACTACAAATTGTAGTCAACTGAAAATGCAATCGGCGGATGGCAAATATTATAAAACCGATGTGGCCGATACCGAGCAGCTATTTCGACTGATACAGTCCATCCCCTCACCAAAGGCAGAGCCCTTTAAGCTTTGGCTGGCTCAGGTAGCAGCTGAGAGGCTTGACGAAATGCAGGACCCCGAACTCAGCATTGACAGGGCTCTGGAGCAGTACATGAAACTTGGTTATTCAGAAAACTGGATCAATCAACGGCTTAAAAGCATCGAGATAAGAAAAGAACTGACCGATGAATGGAAAAAGCGGGGATTGAAAGAGGGCGTGCAGTTTGCTACGCTTACCGATATCATAACCAAAGCTTGGAGCGATAAAACAACCAAAGAATATAAGGTGTTTAAAGGCTTGAAAAAGGAAAACCTTCGTGATAACATGACCAATACGGAGCTGATTTTGAACATGCTTGCCGAGGCATCAACTAAAGACATCTCGGCGGCGGTAAACCCCAAAGATTTTGATGAAAGCAAGAAGGTTGCTGCGCAAGGAGGGAATGTTGCCAAGGTAGCAAGGCAAGAACTAGAGGCCAAAACGGGCAAGAAAGTAGTAACAGCAGTAAATGCCAAAGATGCCTTGAAAGGACTGCCAGCCCATGAAAAGCATAAATCTCCAAGAGGAGATAATGATAGCAAGAAGAAGTAAATCTGTTACTTCACTCGTCGTTAAGCCAAGATTAGACAATGCCAACCTTACGGTGCTTGCTGCACCAGAAACATTTCCCTCGCCAACCGTTATACCATACCTACCCATATTCTATACTGTTACCCAGATGATAAGGTAACCAAAGGCATAAACGAGTTGCGGCGCCCTCACAATTAATTAACCCACCATAACCCAATCTTAAACTATGATTGGTGATGGGTTTATGTATAGTAATTATTTTTGTCTTCCATATGGCAAAATTCCTTTTTGCTCTAGTGTACCTAAATGGCAAGTTTGGCCATATCAGTAATCCCTCCCCCTATTATTTTCCATACTACCTTAAACTGCTACAGCTATGAGCAAGCGCGTACTCGAACTCGTTGTATTATCAGATTTGCACCTGGGCACCTACGGCTGCAACGCTACGGAGCTTAACGACTACCTGCGCAGTATTGAGACCCAGACCCTAGTGTTGAATGGGGATATCATTGATATTTGGGCGTTTAGCAAAAGCTATTTCCCGAAGGAGCATATGGAGACCATCCAGATTATCATGGAGATGCTTACCAAGGGCACCAAGGTATACTACATAACCGGCAACCACGATGAGTTGCTGCGCAAGTTTAGCGATTTTAAGATGGGTAACCTAGAGATAGTGGATAAGCTGGTGCTGAACCTAGACGGCAAGCGCACTTGGATTTTCCATGGCGACGTATTTGATCTGAGTATTGGCACGGCCAAATGGTTGGCTAAGCTGGGCGGGCAGAGCTACGACTATATTATATTGCTCAACCGCTTTATCAATTTCGTATTGCAAAAATTTGGTAGGGAGCGTATATCGTTATCAAAGCGCATTAAGAACAGCGTAAAGCGTGCCGTGAAGTTTGTAAGCGATTATGAACAGATTGCCGCACAGCATGCCATTAACCAAAAATATGATTATGTAATTTGTGGTCACATACACCAACCGCAAATGAAGCTATACCGCAACGAAAAGGGTTCGGTAACTTATCTAAACTCCGGCGATTGGATAGAAAACCTTACCAGCTTGGAGTATAACGAAGGCGAATGGCGCATATATTCGCACTTGGATGAGCTGGTACCTGATTTTCATGAGATTTTGCTGCCCACTTTGCTAGTGGATGCACCCGTGCCACAAAGTGTGATGGCGTAGTAACAATTATGAGCTAAGCAAACCCGTTTAGCTACCCTAACACTAGCGCAATTTCGCTATCTTCATCATCGTATAGTTTTGGCTATGCATTGGTATGAAAGAAACCCCAAAGGATGCGCCCCCAGCGGGCTTACTTAAGCTGACCCCTGCCGTGCAGCGGGTCATATTTATCCTCATGGCATTGCTGTGCCTGCTGCCATTTTTTTCGGCGCCGGTAGCGTTGTTGCTGGGTATTGTTGTAGCCAACTTGGTAGGCAATCCGTTTCAGGCGCAAGCAGCCAAGGGCACCAAGTATCTGTTGCAAGCATCAATAGTCGGTTTGGGGTTTGGCATCAATGCCATCAATGCTTTGCAAGCGGGCATGCAGGGTTTTTGGTTTACGCTGGTTTCCATAGCTGCCACGTTAGCGCTAGGCTATGTGCTGGGCAAGCTGCTCAAGGTTGATGGCAAAACATCGCAACTAGTTTCATCGGGTACGGCCATCTGTGGTGGCAGCGCTATAGCGGCTATAGCACCCATCATCCAAGCCGAGCAAAAGCAAATTTCAGTGGCGCTAGGCATTGTGTTCATCCTTAATGCGGTCGCGTTGTTTTTATTTCCGGTTATAGGCCACCTGCTTGATTTATCGCAGGCGCAGTTTGGGTTGTGGAGCGCCATCGCCATACACGATACCAGCTCGGTAGTGGGGGCAGCCAGCACCTATGGAGTGGAAGCGCTACAAGTGGCCACCACGGTAAAGCTCCTCCGCGCCTTATGGATCATCCCGCTGGCACTGGCTACAGCACTGGCTTTTAGGAACCAGGCTGGCAAAATTACCATCCCATATTTTATTGGGTGGTTTGTAGTGGCTATGCTACTCAACACTTACATAGCCCCTGTTAAAGTGGCATCGCCCTATATAGTGTTGCTGGCAAAAGCTGGCCTTACGCTTACGCTCTTCCTTATTGGTGCAAGCTTATCTTATGCTATGCTTCGGGCAGTGGGGCCGCGCTCCATGTTGCAAGGCCTAATATTGTGGGTGGTGGTTTCGGTATTGTCGTTAATAGCCGTGATAGGGCTGGGGTAAACCACTTGCATTATTCAACTGGCAACAACTTAGCTTTTTGCCGCTTATTATTTAAGGCTAGTGGCGCAAAGCCATAATACTTATTGCCAAATGTTAATGATGGAGCAGGGGTCCTGTTTTGCTCGCTTATATTTCAATGAGGTTTTGGTATAAACCTACAAAGTACTACCGTCCAATAGTTAAATCCAGCGGCATGGGCATTGGGTTGGTAGGTACGGTGTCTTGGGCGGGGATTGGTGCGGCTTCTTCTAGCTGTTTTTTCTTTTTATCTGCTTCGTCGCGCTTGGTGCGGCGGTCAACACGTTTGGTTTTGAAACCCTGGATAATTTCTTTTACCGAGTCAAATTCCCGACGATAAGCAATACCTACACCGGTGCGGTTACGGTTACGCTCTTGGAATACATCGTACTGCCCTTTTCTAAACACTTTGAGCTTAATGCGCC
Organism: Sphingobacteriales bacterium; assembly: GCA_027483645.1. Classification (GTDB taxonomy): domain Bacteria; phylum Bacteroidota; class Bacteroidia; order Chitinophagales; family CAIOSU01; genus CAIOSU01. The sequence goes on along the minus strand of JAIXUD010000013.1, from coordinate 94,270 downwards.
CATCAGGAGTAATGTTGTACCTTATCTCAAAGTCGCCTGCTACGTTGTTGGCAAGGCGGTTGTTGTTGGTGCCTAGATCTGGGTCGGTGGGGTCGGGCTGGGTATTGGTGTTGCCCTGCGCATCGCCAAAGTCGAAGTTGCCACCTAGGTCTACTTCTACGCGGTTGTTGAAGAACGATTTGGTAAGGGCCAGTTGCAGTTCCCTGCGGTTTTGGAAGTCCACTTCCTCTGCGCCCGTCCCCGTACCGGCAATCTCGTTTTGGTAGTTGCGGAAGTTAATATCTAGCTCCACCTCCGTCACAAATTTCGAGATCCAATCGGTAAGGTATAGTGATAGTTGGTTGCTGATGAACTCGCTCACGGTATTGTTTACTCCTTCTACCACGTTGCTATTGGGCGATGAGCCCAGCGGTGCCGACGGCAAAAAGCGGTTGAGCACCAGCAGGCCCACAACCTGTTTGTTAAGCTCTTGCTGGTCGAGCCTAATCATCGTAAGCTTAGCATCCAGCGCATTACGGATGGCGGCATCGGCATCAGGCACAGCGATATCGAAACTAATATCTGGCGATAGCAACGAGCCGTTAAGATTGAGGTAAAGGAAGGTAGGTATGCGGCTGCGCGACTGCTGTATAGGCGCATCGGCGCGCAATACGTCGCCAATCAAATCGTACGGCGCGGCGCGCAGTTTATATACGGCCTTTACGGCAAGGCGGGCATCGTAGGGGTCGCCCGTCCACAGTATTTGGCTGCCAGGAGTAATATCAAACCGCTTACTGATGATGTTTTGCATGCTGAACGTGTACTCCCCGCTCACTACCTCATAGTTGCCCATCATGGTCATGTTCTCCAACTCATCATAACCAACCAGAATGTTACCGTTGCCCCTTGCAGAAATCACATCGCCCTGCTCTTCGCTCAGTATCAGGTTCACTTCGGCATCGGGCGTTACTTCAATGTCCAGGTTTAGCCTTACGCCAGTGGTGCGTATCTTAAAGTTTTCTTTTGGCTTATCGGTTCGGGTGGTATCGGTATTGGTAAACTGGTAGAAGGTGTATTGCCCCACATCGCGGCTACTGCTGACCGGTATAAAGAATTGAGTGCCCTTAGTAGTTCGGGCAGAAACGTACAATTCCACCAAATCCAAATTGCCCATTATAAATACATACCCCTTGGCAAACACCTTACCGTAAAAGGCATCGATACTACTCATACTCGTATTGAGAAACTGGAAGTTGTCCGTTTCTAAGTCCATATTCAGTTTCCAATCCTTCAAGTTGGTATGGAAGATTTGGCCGGCCAATATTGCCGAGTTGCCTTGTTGGTCTTTTAGCTTTATTTTGCCCAATTCGATAGCATCATCCTTAAATTGGATAACTTGATTGGTAAAACTGTATTCGGTATTTAAGAAAATCATACGTGCCCCAGCATCGGTAAGTTTAAGGCTACCGGTAAGCAAAGGTTTGGTGGGTGAACCCTTCAAGTATATCAATCCATTAGCCGAGCCGTGAACCTTATCAACCAAATTCGCTGCGAACTTTTCTAAAAACGACACGTCAAATGCCTCAATACTAGCGGTGAAATCGAGCGGTGCATTTGCAGTAAGGCCAATGTTGCCAGTAATGGTGGCATTATTGCCTGGCCCCTCTAGCAGTGCCCGCACTTGAAGCTGCTCTGCACCGTTCATCATGGTGCTCTGTATCCTCACATCGCCCAGCAGGTCGTTCTCAATAGTAAAACTATCCACCAGTATATTGGCCATTAGGGTTGGGTTGTCCATCAGGCTCATTACATTTACACTGCCGTTCAGCCTGCCATCCATGCGCAAGCCTGTTATTACTTGCAGCTTAGGGATAAACTGCCGCAGCATAATATCTTGAAATGTAAGCGCTAGGTGGGTGGTGCCGTTTACGATGTAAGAGTTAAGGCTCAGTTCATTTGCGCCGTTGCGCAGCGCCATATCCTTTATATCCAGCGTTTTGCCATCAAACACCAAGTAGTTGTTTTCGCTCAACACCCACTTGGTACCCTCTACTGTTATTGTTGAGTTTTTAAACTGAACAAATACGTCCTTAAAGTCCGTTTTCAGGCTACCGCTCAGGTTGAGGTTGGTAGGGGCCAAGGTGTCTTCCAAGGTAATGGTAAACTCTACTGAATCCTTAATAATACCGGCATCCACTACGAACTTTTCTGTAAGCAGGCTGTCGCTATAAAAAATAGAATCGACGGAAACAAAGAGCCCCACCATGCCAAATTGGGTGCCAGCACCTAAGCTAATATTGGCGAGTTTTACATTATCATAAGTTATAGAAGGGATGTCAATGGTTACATCTAGGTTGTCTTTGCCACTATCAAAAGCACCTTGTATTTTGCCACCGCTTATATTTTTCAATCGTGGGTAGAAGAGTTGGGTCAGGTTGCGCGTGTCGTAAATGTTGATGTCAAATTGCATGTCCTGTTGCACCATTTTGCCCGTACCGCTAATGGTATCCACAAAGCCAGGGTTGAAATACTTCTCCAAGAAATAGCGGCCTGCAACGGGCAGGTCGGCAAAGTTGTAGTTGCCCTCTACCCAGCCGTTAGCAATATCGCTGCGCAGGCTCATTATCTTACTTTGGCCGCTTTCGTATGCCTCAAAAAAGAGGTTGTCTAAATAAAATGAGGTATCGCCTTTAGTAATGGTGGACTTGGTAATGCTGAGCTGTCCGTTTAGGTTATCCAAGCGGTTTCCGCTAATATCCAGTTCCATAGTAGAGCTGAAGCTGATGCTATCTTTCCATAGGTTAAGGGGCAGTAAATCGGCCTTGCGCACCACGGCGCTAAAGTTGAACGTAGGGATGCTATCGGCCAGATTGAATGCCCCAGCAAAGTCCATATCCAAGTGCTCATCGCGTACGGTAAAGCTTCCGTTAAATTTGCGGCGGGCAATGGCCCCGTCCAGGTCAATATCCTTATAATCGTATCCTCGTACCACAAAGCTGTGCAGCTTGCCTTTGGCTGTAGCTTTTAGCGTGTTTAGCGTAAGGCCCTCGCCTTTTACCTTGGTACTCACGGTCATTTCGCCCATTTGGTCGTTATCCAACCACCTGCCCAGGTGGAATTTTGTTGTGCTCAGGTGTCCGTCATAACTAGGGTTGCCCTTCTCATCGAGTTTGAAGTTGATATCCGAACTCACGCTACCAATTTGGGTAAGCAGTTCGCCCTCGGCTACAAAGTCATTTATAAAACCATCGAATTTGCCAGAAAACCTCACCATGCCTAGCTTATCTAAGTTTGCGGGGAGTTTTACGGAAGGTATCAACGTTTGCATTTCGGATGCAGTGGTGCGTATTCGCTTTACATTGAACGACATAAACGTGGCGTCAATATTCGGCAAGCCCTTAAAGCTCATACTACCCTCAAATCGGCTCAAGTCGCCATACTCAATAATCAAGTCTCTGCCTTTTAGGTTATCCACCGCACCTGTTATCTCACCAGTAAGTTTTACGGTGTTGTGTATTAAAGGGGTCAAAGCCTTCGCGAAGTAGTTAACATCCTTCATGGATACTTTCGCTTGGTCGAATCTGCCCGTCATTACTACCGCTGTTTCATACTCACTAAAGGAGTAGAGGTTGGTAAAGTTCATGGCATAGTAATCGGTCACGTCGCTATTAGGGGTAATGAGGTGCAGGTTTTTGAACTCCATTTGCACGGGTGAAATGTGCGCGTCGGCATTCAGGCTTAGCACTTCAAAACCGCATTGCTCGCGAGCAGTAAAGCTGTTGATGCGCGTGTAAATGGTATCTTCCAGTATCCGCAAATCCCTAAAATCAAGATTAATGCTTTCCACTGCTATATGGTTGTAATCAATGCCCCGCATGTCGCGCGGGCGATTGATGCGGTCGTATTTGAAGGTGGAGTTGGTAATGGCCAATTGCCCAACAGTTACTTCCCAGCATTGGGTATTTAGCATTTCTTGCGCGGCATCTAGCAGTCGGTAGTGCTCATCTTTAAAGTCCGCATCTACAAAATATGCCCACGGCCCAAAATCTTGGTAATTGATAGCAGTGCCGTCAAGCTCCACGCGGTCAAAACTGATTTGCCGATTGAGGATGCTGATGTGGTCACTTTCTATGCCGAGCTTGGTAAACGCAATGCGCATGGATTGCATGGTGAGGCTGTCATCCATGCGGAAGTCGAGGTTGGTAAAGTACACGTTTTCAAACCTAATGTCATACGGTTCGCTTTCGTCATCACTTACCGGTGTACTCAGGCTATCGAGAATAAATTGGAAGTTGAAATCTTGCTGATTGGCCTTGCGGTATAGGTGGATGGTAGGATTCTCAAGATGTATATCTGATAAGAAGATGCGCTTTTTGAATGGTTGGAAATTGGTAACTCCCATATCCAGGCTTTTGGCATATAGGAGGGTATCGCCTGCTTGGTCTTTCACTAAGAAATCTTCCAAGCTCATGAAGGTGAAAAAGCGAAGTTCGATATGGCCGATGGAAACGTCAGCCTTAATTTTCTCGCTAATGGAAGCAGTTACTTTTTGGATAAGCCAGTTCTGCACCACTGGCAATTGCGCCAGGTAGTACAAGGCGTTGGAGCCCAGGGAGAGCACCAAAACCAAAATCAACAGTCTTTTAATCCATTTCCTCAAAGTGGGGTTATTGGTTGATTTGTTATTGGTTCATTGCCTTTGTGTTGTGTTCTTAGTGATTTCCTTTGTGCTCTTTGTGGTTAAACCCATATCACCACTACGTTCGTTTCGGGTAAAAGTACCCAACACATCTCCTTTCAAAATGAGTCTTATCCGTTTGATAATCATCATTGTTTTACATCAATCTTATGTCTTGCGTCTAGCACAACATTTAACGCTAAATTTACACTTTCTATGTCACAACAGCCGAAATCCGTCTATCTGCTCGCAATTGAGTCCTCTTGCGATGACACTTCGGCGGCCGTGTTTAAAGATGACGTAAACTTATCCAACCTGGTTGCCAACCAAGACGTTCACCGCCAATTTGGTGGCGTGGTGCCAGAGCTGGCCAGCCGCGCCCACCTGCAGAACATTATCCCTGTGGTGGATAGTGCACTGCAACAAGCCGGCATTACATTAGACCAACTAAATGCCGTTGCGTTTACCCGAGGCCCTGGCCTTATCGGCTCGCTGCTAGTGGGCGCTACGTTTGCCAAAGGCTTGGCGCTTACCTTGGGCATACCGCTTATTGAGGTAAACCACATGCAGGCTCACGTTTTGGCCCATTTTATTGAGGACCCAAAGCCTTCATTCCCATTCTTGTGCCTAACCGTTTCGGGCGGGCATACGCAGATAGTGCTGGTCAAGAGCCATCTGGATATGGAGGTCATCGGCACCACTACCGACGATGCGGCGGGTGAAGCTTTTGACAAAACAGCCAAAATACTTGGCCTGCCATACCCTGGCGGCCCGTTGGTCGATAAGTATGCCCAAACCGGCAACCCCAAGGCTTATACGTTCGGCAAACCGAAAGTGGATGATTTGGGCTTTAGTTTTAGCGGATTTAAAACATCGGTATTGTACGCGGTGCAAAAACAGCAGCGCCTAGACCCTGATTTTATCGCCAAAAACCTGCCCGATTTGTGTGCATCCATCCAACGCACCATCATTGAAATGTTGATGGAGAAGCTGGAACTGGCCGCAAAGCAAAACAACATTAAAGAAATCGCTATCGCAGGCGGCGTATCTGCCAACAGTGGCCTTCGCAATGCCATCGCCGAAACCGGCCAACGCCTCGGCTGGAACACTTACATCCCCCGCTTTGAATACTGCACCGACAATGCTGCTATGATTGGCATTACGGCTTATTACAAGTACTTACAGGGGGAGTTTACAACGCAAGATGTGGGCGCGGTGGCGAGGTATGAGATTTAACATTTTCACTTGGTACTTTCTGTGGTTGAGTTTATGGTATAGTGGGGCAATTTTGATATATTGCTGCATCAAAACCAACCTGCATGTTTCGGCTGTTTGCGCTCCTCTTGTTTTGCTTAGTTATTTGTGGTTTTTACAGTATACACCCAATCGTGCCGCGCACTATATCCGTAGCAGTGCAGCGGGTGCCATTTGTCGACTCTAGCTTCCTGTTGCTTGGGCAAGATAACATCACCATCCGCCGCGACTCCATCCTCAACGAACTGATTGTTGACTTAGTGATGGTAAAGGAGGCGGACAGCATTCTACAGAAAAGAACCCAGCGGCACCGTTCCGGCTTCGGCTGGCTGCTCGCCCCATTTGGTATTAAGTGGAAAGCCATAAGCATGCACCGCCGGAAGTTTGTGGGTACGGCAAAAAGGGACATAGGCAACCCCGACAAACCAGAGTACACCGAGTACGACATCAATATTGACTTGATGGCCCATACGCCAAAACATATGGCGCTGGTTTGGGAGGGCAACAAAAGGCAAAAAGAGATAAACAAACATAAGTTAAAAGGTAGAGACCCCAACCAACCGCCATTTATTGAGCCCACTTTGCAAACCAGCAACCAATACCGCATTCACTGCGAGCTAACACCGCCCCAGAATTATCTTAATCAGCTTACGGAGTTGTTTTATCCAGTAAGCGGGCATAAAGGTTTCGCGGGCCACCACAACTTTGGCGAGCCCAAGCCTACCATAGGGGTTTATGGGGCTTTTGTTTCTGATTGCAACCACAACTGCCATGCAGAAATTCACCCTTACGAGTGGATTTGGTGGTTGGACGTAAACCCGGCAAAAGATAGCCTGGCCAACGAAAAGCGTTGGCTGGTAGGGCTGCAAAGGGAAAGCAGCAACCGCTTTCGCCGGTGGAGCAAACGCCCAAGGGTAGGAATGGTTTCGGTGCCTTTTCTATTCTCTGTAAACGATGCCAAACCCACTATTGCCATAGAGCATTTGTTGCATAGCAATTTTGTGGAAAATGGGTTAAAAACCTTGCCCGAAGTGCCTGCGGATGCCATGGACGCTAACTTTACTGAAATGGAGGTAAAACTGACAGGCTTGGATAAGAGCTTAACCGTAACCACCAACAAGCCGCTAGAAACCGATGCGGTAAGGCTTTGGCTATCCAGCATTACTACCGACGGGAAGTGGGTATATGGCTACGTGAACATCGCCGCTTCGGTTACCGACCTTTATACCGCAAGGGTAACGGTGAAAAGCAACTAGCATTTGGCGGTAATTGCCTCAAGCGTTGGCTCCTTATACGGCAAGATTTGATTGATTATTTCCCTCACTCAAGTTAAGTTAATACTCGCATGTAATTGTTGTTTTCTGATTGTATACCTCATCATGCAACCTCCACCCTCATTTTTGTGTTTTACTATCACAGGGCGAACAAATAAACCTTATTTTTAAGCCCTTGATAAAATAATACGGTGAGGCAACGGGTACTAATTTCTTTATTGTTTTGGGCATTGCTGGTGCTTGGCACCTACAGCGCCACTGCGCAAAACCGCGTAGTGGGCGATTTGATTGTAATGCTGCAACACGGCCATAACATTGAGCTTACCCTCAAAGAAACCCAAGCCCGCTTTCCGCAAGCAGAGGTAACCATGGGCGAGCAAGTGGCACCTACTCTTAACATTTGGCTATTTAAAACCAGCGCCGCTTGGGAGCGCCAAGTGCTGGACTACCTTCGGGGTTTGCCCCAAGTACAGTTAGCGCAGTTCAACCGAATAGGCGAGGAGCGCAACACCGTGCCCAACGATACCCTATATCCACAGCAGTGGAACTTAGAAAACACAGGCCAAGGCAGCGGCGTACCAGGGGCCGATATTAAGGCCTCGCAAGCGTGGGATATTACCACCGGCGGCCTAACCGGCACTGGTGATACCATAGTTGTTGCAGTAATAGATAAGGGTTTTGACCTGACCCACGATGACCTTATCTTCTGGCAAAACGCCCACGAAATTGACGGCGACAGCATCGACAACGACGGCAACGGCTACATTGACGATGTAAAAGGCTGGCACGTAGTGCGCCTGAACGATTCGCTGCCAGTCAACTCGCACGGCACTTTGTGTGCAGGGCTAGTGGGTGCCAATACCAACAATACCTTCGGCACCGCCGGGGTTAACTGGGGCTTGCCTATTTTGCCCGTAGTTTGCGGTGCATACACCGAGAGCCAAGTGGTTGCGGCTTATGCTTATATACTGGAGGTACGCCGCCTGTATAACCAAACCAACGGCGCTATGGGTGCTTTTGTAGTGGCTACCAGCTCATCGTTCGGTATTGATTATGGCTTTGCCGCCGATTACCCTTTGTGGTGTGCTATGTACGATTCGCTCGGCATGCAAGGGGTTATGAGCGTGGGGGCTACAGCCAATATCAATGTAGATGTGGAGTCGGGCGGCGATATACCGTCCACCTGTACTAGCGATTTTTTAATGGTGGTTACTAACACGACCCGCACCGATTTCAAAAACCCAAGCTCTGGCTATGGCAGCATTTCGGTAGATTTGGGCGCACCGGGTACGGGTATTTGGAGCACTACCTCCGGCAACGGGCACTCGGCTTCTACAGGCACCTCTTTTGCTACCCCACAGGTGGCTGGCGCAGTGGCCTTGGTGCTTTCCGCTGCCGACTCGTCTTTTATGGTGGCTTACAAACAATACCCCGACAGCATGTTGCGGGAAGTGAAGCGCATCATTTTACAGGGAGTAGATGTCATTCCCGATTTAGCTTCTACCAGCACTTCTGGCGGCAGACTCAACCTGTTTAGAGCGCTGGTGCGGTTCCAAAATGAGTTTTGCGGAGCTTGTCTTGCTATCAGTTCGGTGGTGCAAGATGTGTATTGCTTCAACGATTCTAGTGGTTCCATCTCTTTGGCCATCGATAGCGGCCGGAGCCCGTTTACCTATATATGGAGCAACGGCGACACTACCGCAACTATTGCAAATCTGCCAGCGGGCAACTACGAGGTAACGGTTACGGATTCGCTAGGCAGTACGCGTCAGGCATATTTTACCATTACCCAACCTACGCTACTGCAAACTGGCTACATTGTAAAGCGCTCCACGGGGACAGATGGTACCATCAAGGTGCTGGTGGCTGGCGGGGTAGCCCCATACCAGTATACTTGGTTGGATAATGTGGGTATAAACGATAGTGCCAAAAACCTTGCCCCTGGAGCGTATTACATTACTATCACCGACCAAAATGGGTGCTTTAAGGCTGATACTATCGAGGTATATTTGGATAGTATGGTGCAAGCGATTAATGGCATTGCCTCCATCCAAAGCATTTCCCTTTACCCAAACCCAGTAAACGATTTGCTGCATTTCGACATCCAAACTAACACCACAGGCTCTTTGGAACTAGTGGTTACTGACTTAATGGGTCGGGAACTGGTTCGGCATTCGCAGGTAGTAGTATCTAATTCCGTTAGTGGAAACCTAAATTTGGAAGGGTTGCCTGCGGGAATGTATTTGGTTCGTGTGCGGATGGAAGGTGCGAATGGCCAAGTGTTTAAGATATTTAAGCACTAGAGATTTCTATATGCAAGGCCTATTCTATTTCATATTTCTCATTTCATTTTTCACATTTACTGAAGCATCTGCCCAAACCCTGCCTTGCAATGGCCACCCCGAACTGTGCGACAAACGCTACGACGAGGTTGTTTACCCCACCACCCACAATGCTTTCAACGCCCAGCGCAGCAAGCAGCGGTGGACCTACCCCAACCAAAAGTACGACCTACCCCGCCAACTGCAAGATGGCGTAAAGGCTTTTATGATTGATGTACACTACTACAACGGCCCCAATAAAAAGCTGCGGGCGCAGAAGCCCGTAATGGTGTTCCACAGCTATGCGGTGCTGGGCTTTAGGCCGCTTACATATATACTGGACATGTTTACGGCCTACCTAGACCAGAACCCTAATGAGGTGCTCACGTTTATCTGCCAATGCAGCGTAACCCCTGCCGATTTTGCCAAAATAGTGGAGGCCCACCCCATCTTTAAATATGTGCACGCTCAGCCTGAAGGCTCGCCCTGGCCAACGTTGAGGCAAATGATAGCGAGCGGCAAACGGTTCGTATTCTTGAACAGTAGAAACGATGGTACCCAAGATTGGTACCACTACCAAGAGGATTATTGTTTCGAAAACCCGTATAGCAATAAGAGCATTAAAGGCTACAATTGCGACCTAAAGCCGATTGCCGATACCACAAAGAGCCTGTATGTGTTCAACCATTTCCTTACGGGTACCTTTGCGCGCCGTAGCAAAAACCGTAATGCCAATAGCTATGATGTGCTAATGCCCCGAGTAAAGCAATGCTCCGAGGCCTGTGGCAAACGGGTAAACTTCCTTACCGTGGATTGGTACCATTGGGGCGACCTGTTTAAGGTGGTAGATGAGTTGAATGGGGTGGGTAACCACAAGAAGTAGTGCACCTTAACTGCAGCTAAAAGTGTTTTTAATAGCCTCGAAGCCAGATGCGCTTTTCTGGGCATCTTCATCGGCTACGTGCTCGATTATAAGTATTGTTTTTCCGCAGTAATCTAGCGCAAGCACGGTTCCGTTGTGGGGCACACCCATTACCGCGGTGGTGTAGGTAGAAGCTTTAGAGGGTTTGTCGCCATAGCTGCTGGCGGTAATAGGCTGAAACTTTAAGCCTAGCCAAGTGCCTTCCTCCGCCACCGATTCTAGGTATCCGTTTATGGCTTCCTCTTGCGAAATGATTTCTTTGTAAGCTAGTACAATCACCATCCCACTTTCGTCCAAGCCCTGTTTTTCGCACGAAATGTAATAGCCACCCGGCATATCCTCTGCTTCCGTTACTTCCCAGTCGGCAGGGAAAGAGAAGCTTATACCATATTGGTTAAAGGTGTTTTTGCCCGCCTCCGTAGTTGAAGTACTGGCAGCATTAGTACTGTCGTTGTTGCACGATATGGTGCAGACCAGTATGAAGGCTAGCAAGAGGTAATTAATCAGTTTCATGCTCTTTATTCGGTTGACCAAAGTTAGATAGAATGTGGGGTAATATATAATAAGCACAATAGACAACTAGGGTGGCACTTATGAAAAGGGCGGAAAAACGCTTAACTTTGCGCCTGCAAACAAACTGAATATGAAACAATTGATGATAATGTTGCTGCTGCTGGCAATCGGTTTTTCGGCCAGTGCCCAGCAACTATATGCAGCGGTGGATACGGTATCTTCAGAGGATAAGGATGGCAACATGATTGGGGAACTGAAGTGGGGCTACAAGAATATGGCTGGCGAATGGGTGATTTACCCTGTGTTCGACCACGCAGGCAAATTCCACGAAGGCATGGCCAGCGTTGGCCTGCTACAAGACCGAAAAACATGGAAGTACGGCTTTATTGATGAAACCGGAAAGCTAGTAGTGCCGCTGATGTACGACGAAGTAGGCGTGTTTAGCGAAGGATTGGCATTTGTGGCGATACTGAACATTGTGTGGGAAGACAAACCGGCCGATAGCCAGTACAACAAGATTGGCTACATTGACAAGGCCAACAAAATGGTGATACAGTTACCTGAGGAGCTAAGCAAGCCTAGCGCCAAATGCTACTACAAGGGCCAAGCGTTCAATTCAGGCCTTGCCAAAATGTACGGCTCACAACCCGCACAGTGTCCCAACTTGCAGCCTATTGCAGTGTATAAGGATGGTAGGGTAATTATGATGCAAGAATGAGCTAGCGTAAATACGAAATGAGAAATACGAAAAGTAAAGTGAGATAGGAAATGCAAAGCGCAGTAAAAGTGAATAAATTTTGCAGCGTAATTTATGGTACTTAATGACATTTCATATTTCACATTTGATAGTATTTCTCATTTGAAACCATCTCACATCTAATGAAAATCGCCCTAGCGCAACAAGACTATCACATCGGGAATTTTGAGGAGAACGGCCGCAAGATTATTGAGGCGGTGCGCAAGGCCAAGGCCAATGGCGTAGATTTGATTCTCTTCCCCGAGTTGGCTGTGTGCGGCTATCCACCCCGCGATTTTCTGGAGTTTAAGGATTTCATTCGCCTGTGCGATGAGGTAGTGGCCAATATCGCCAAAGAAACCCAAGGTATTGGGGTAATAGTAGGTTCGCCGTCCATCAACCCTGTACCTGAAGGTAAAGACCTGTTTAACTCAGCCTACTTTTTATTGGATGGTAAAATAGAGCGGGTGGTGCACAAAGCCCTGCTACCTACTTACGATGTGTTTGATGAGTACCGCTACTTTGAACCTGGCCGCGATTTTAGCGTGATTGAATACAAGGGCAAGAAGATTGCCCTCACCGTTTGCGAGGACCTTTGGAATGTGGGTAATGAAAACCCGATGTACGTTACCTGTCCCATGGACGTACTCACTGACCAAGCCCCTGATTTCATTGCCAACATCTCCGCCTCTCCATTTGATTACAGGCATGCTGCCGACCGCATACACGTGCTTAAAGCAAATACCCAGCGTTATAACGTGCCAGTATTTTATGTGAACCACGTGGGCGCGCAAACCGAATTAATATTCGATGGCGGCTCGTTGGTGCTGGATGCCAAGGGTAGGGTAGTGGAGGAATTGCCATATTTTGAAGAAGCCTACCGCGAATATGATTTGGAAGAACTATCCTCTCCAAGCAATGCAGGCAAGCCAGACAATGTACTACCCAAAGAAAAGATAGCACTGATACATGATGCGCTAGTGCTGGGCATCAAAGATTACTTCCGCAAGCTGGGCTTTAAGAAAGCTATTCTGGGCTTGTCTGGCGGTATTGATTCTGCCTTGGTAACGGTGCTAGCGGCGCGGGCGCTTGGACCGGAGAACGTGTGGCCGATTATGTTGCCGTCACAGTTTTCCAGCGACCACTCGGTAACCGACTCAGAGAAGCTGTGTGCCAACCTGGGCATCAAGGTTGATAAAATTGCTATTGAGGAGCCGTTCCAAGCCTTTTTAGGTGCCTTGCAACCTCATTTTAAAGACCTTCCTTTCGGCATTGCCGAAGAGAATATGCAGGCCCGAAGCCGTGCGGTTATATTGATGGCGCTTTCCAACAAATTTGGCCACATCTTGCTCAATACCTCCAACAAAAGCGAGGCAGCTGTTGGCTATGGTACTTTGTATGGTGATATGTGCGGTGGTATTTCGGTAATTGGCGACGTGTACAAAACCGAGGCTTACCAACTGGCGGAGTACATCAATAGAAACCCGGAGGTCATCCCCCGCAACATTATTACCAAGCCCCCTTCAGCAGAACTACGCCCCAATCAAAAGGACAGCGACAGCCTACCCGAGTACGATATACTGGACCAAGTGCTGCATTTATATATAGAGCAGCGCAAGGGCCCGCAGGAAATTATTGAACTGGGCTTCGACGAAGCATTGGTCAAGCGGATACTTCGCCTAGTAAACATTAATGAATACAAACGCCACCAAACCCCGCCCATCCTCCGCATATCGCCCAAGGCATTCGGTATGGGCAGGCGCATGCCGATAGTGGGCAAGTATTTGGGATAGGCATTAGACACAAGACATAAGACAGAAGACACAAGATTGCTTCAAACCATACCGTCAAACCAATAACTAGTAACCAATAACCGATCAACTTTCCAGTGGTCTAAAAAAAATTTCCACCATCCAAATAATTGAATTATCTTTGCAGACCTATTACGAATGGAAAGAAAAAATAAGCTGAAACAATGAGCATTTTAACTGCTGAAGCAAAGAAAGCGTTTTTTAAAGAATACGGTGGTTCTGAAGGTAACACCGGTTCGGTTGAGGCGCAAATCGCGATGTTGACACACCGCATTTCGCATATCACTGGTCACTTGAAAGACAACAACAAGAAGGACTTCTCTTCTACGCACTCGTTGATCAAGATGGTAGGCCAACGCCGTAGCCTTCTTACCTACTTGGCTAAGAAAGACATTAACAAGTACCGCGCAATTATCGAAAAACTGAACTTACGCAAGTAAGGTATCAACAATAACATATGCCACCTCCGAAAGGGGGTGGCAATTTTTTATTTGTAAAAGGGGTAAACTGCCCCGCAAAGCTGAAAGAGGAAAGAAAAATGAAAGAAATGCACATTATCACCAAAACGATTGATCTAGGCGATGGTCGCCAGATTACCATTGAAACCGGCAAACTAGCCAAACAAGCCAACGGCTCTGCCGTGGTCAAGGTTGGCAACTTGATGATTCTGGCTACTGTAGTGGCCGACAAGGAAGCCAAAGAAGGCGTTGACTTTATGCCGCTTACTGTTGAGTACCAAGAGAAATACGCTTCTAGCGGTCGTTTCCCAGGTGGTTTCTTCAAACGCGAAGCACGCCCTAGCGAGTATGAAATTTTGATCAGCCGCTTGGTTGACCGTGCCCTACGCCCTTTGTTCCCAGAAGATTTCCATGCAAACACCCAAGTGCAGATTACCCTGTACAGCAACGATAGGGATACCCTTCCTGATGCATATGCTTGCTTGGCCGCTTCGGCTGCACTTGCAGTGAGCGACGTGCCTTTCGCTGGTCACATTTCTGAAGCCCGCGTAGCACGTATTGATGGCAAATTCGTAATTAACCCGGGCATTGCTGCCTTGGCCACTGCCGATATCGACGTTATTGTAGCTGCTACTAAAGACAGCGTAGTAATGGTAGAAGGCGAATTGAAAGAGGTATCTGAAGAGGATATGTTGGCTTCAATCAAATTTGCGCACGAGGTGATCAAACGCCAAGTTGCCGTTTTGAAAGAGCTTGAAGCTGAAGCGGGCAAGGTTACCAAACGCGAATACAGCCATGAGAAAAACGACGCCGAGCTGAAAGCACGCGTAATTGCCGAAACTTACCCAGGCATATTGAATGCCATGCGTGTAAGCAAAGCGAAGCATGAGCGTAGCGCTGGCATCAAAGAAGTATACGATGCTTACAAAGCAACCTTTAGCGAAGACGAGCTGAAAGAGAAAGGCGATTTGCTAAAACGCTACTTCCACGAGGCTGAGTACAATGCAGCACGCGACTTGGTTTTGAAAGATAAAGTACGCTTGGACGGCCGTAAGACCACCGAGATTCGCCCGATTTGGTGCGAAGTGGATTACCTGCCAGGCACACACGGTTCGGCCATCTTTACCCGTGGCGAAACCCAATCGCTTACCTCGGTTACCCTTGGTAGCAAATTGGATGAGCAATTGGTTGATGGTGCTACCTTTAAAGGATATAACCGTTTCCTATTGCACTACAACTTCCCATCGTTCTCTACCGGCGAGGCTAAGCCAAACCGTGGTACTAGCCGCAGGGAAGTAGGCCATGGCAACTTGGCACTTCGCGCCTTGAAAAACATGATACCGAGCGCCGAGACCAACCCATACACCATCCGTGTAGTGTCGGATATCTTGGAGTCGAACGGTTCTTCATCTATGGCAACTGTTTGCGCCGGTACACTGGCGTTGATGGATGCAGGTGTGAAAATACCGAAACCGGTATCTGGTATCGCAATGGGACTTATCAGTGGCCAAAACGGCGAGTTTGCCGTATTGAGCGATATCTTGGGTGATGAAGATCATTTGGGCGATATGGACTTCAAAGTAACCGGTACCAAAGACGGAATCACTGCTTGCCAAATGGACATCAAAATCCAAGGCCTTAGCTACGAGATTTTGCTACAAGCCCTTAGCCAAGCTAAAGAAGGCCGCTTGCACATACTAGGTGAGATGATGAAAACCATCAGCGAACCACGCGAAGACTACAAACCACATGCTCCTCGCATCGTTAAAATCTTTATACCTAAAGAGTTCATCGGTGCCGTTATCGGACCCGGCGGTAAAGTTATCCAAGAAATCCAACGCGAAACCAATGCAATCATTGTATTGGAAGAAGTGGGCGACAAGGGTGTTATCGACATCTCTTCTGACAACAAGGCTAACATTGACGCAGCTATTGCCCGCATCCGTGCTATTGCTTCGGTTCCAGAAGTTGGCGAAGAGTACGAGGGTACTGTGAAGAGCATTATGCCTTACGGCGCGTTTGTAGAGTTTATGCCGAGCAAGCAAGGCTTGTTGCACATATCGGAAGTTAGCTGGGCCCGCCTAGATAGCTTGGATGGTGTATTGAGCGAAGGCCAAAAAGTAAAAGTGAAGCTGATGGACGTTGACCCTAAAACGGGTAAATACCGCCTAAGCAGCAAAGTTTTGCAACCGAAGCCTGAAGGCAGCAAGTAAGCAATTTTTAATCTTTGTTTGAGTAATATAATAACGGCCACTATCGGAAGATGGTGGCCGTTTTTTTGTTTAACAGTACCGCCATTATTAACAACAACAAAAACGGCGTCATTGCGAAGGCCTGCATAATTTACCAAATATGCGATGTCTTCCAATGGCCTGTGGCAATCCCCCTACTTTCGGTGTTGTTTGATTAGTGCATTGGTAATTTGGGGATTATTCTCCGTGGCAGGGGATTACTGCAAAAGCAGTGAGAAAAGTAGCTTCAGGCATTCAAGACGCAGTATTAACTGCAGAATCATGTAAGCCTTCGCAATTACGCGCTATTATTGATTAATCCTCACTCCACCTTCGCAAACAAATTATTCAACGATTCCGCATAGGTAGGATGCGCAATAGGGGAGTTGCGCAAGTGATCGTAGGTGAGGCCGCCCATCATGGCTACTTGCAGCACGGTTACTATCTCGCCGCCTTGTTCGCCGAGGATGGCGGCGCCGAGTATCTTATGCGTTTTGGCATCCACAATCGCTTTATAGAACCCTTTGGTATTGCTGGTTTCGATGGCGCGTGCTACCAAGCGCATGGGCAACTTGGCTACTTTGTAATCCAATCCTTGCTCTTTGGCTTCCTTTTCGGTAATACCGACGCGGCCCAATTGTGGATCGATAAAGATGCAATATGGCACCAAACGCTTGGCGATGGTGGCTTTGCCGTTGTTCAACACATTCTCGGATACTATGCGGTAATCGTCAAAAGCGATTTGGGTAAACTTAGGCCCACCATTTACTTCCCCAAGGGCGTAGATGTGCTTTTTGTTGGTTTGCAGCTTGTTGTTGGTAATGATATAGCCACGTTCATTGAGCTTGATGCCTGCGGCGACAATGTTTATTTCATCGGTATTAGGCGTGCGGCCCGCGGCTACCAGCAGGTGGCTTCCCTTGATGGTTTTCTTTTTGCCAGCTAAGGTTACCTGTACCTCCACGCTATTGGGTTCACCGTTTACCTGCTCCACTTTGCAGCCCGTAAAAATGTCGATACCGTCACTAGTGAGGATGTTGTGCACCTCATCGGCCACATCACGGTCTTCCTTTTTCATGAAATCTGGGCTCTGCTCCAGTATCGTAATCTTACTGCCGAAACGATGGTACATTTGGCTAAACTCTAAACTAATATACCCACCACCAACGATAACGAGGTGCTCCGGTATCTCCCTTAAATCGAGTATAGTGGTGGAGGTAAGGTAGCCGCTGTCGTTCAACCCTTTAATATCTGGTATCGTAGTTCGCGTGCCGGTGTTGATGAATATTTGTTCGGCCTTTAGTGTTTGCTTCGTGCCTTTGGCAGTATGTACTTCCACCGTTTTGTCGTCCAAGAAGGTAGCGGTGCCGTATATTAGCGTAAGGTTTTTGGTGTCCAGTATATCCTCTTCCGCATGGTTTCGGAAGCGTTGCACAATCTCGTCCTTACGGTCGATAACCGCATCAATGGAAACCGAGAAGCCATTGATAGTCACCCCCAACTCGCTACACCGCCCCGCTTGGTATGCCTCTCGGGCACTGGCTATCATGGTTTTGGTGGGGGTGCAGCCATCGTTGGTGCAGGTGCCACCCACCCAGCGTTTCTCAATCAGGGCGGTCTTTAGGCCAGCTTTTGCCAGCTTCTTCGCTAAGGGCGTACCAGCTACGCCGCTACCTATCACAATTGCATCGTATTGCTTTGTTGTTGCCATGGTCTCATAGTTATCCAACTGCAAACTACGGAAAAATGTGGTTTTGGTGGGTTGATGAGATTTAAACGGGTGGGGAACGAAAGAGTCCTAGAGTCATAACATTATGTGTTTGAACCCAGCCCACGGTTTTAACCGTGGGTAAGATGTCGATATGTAAGGCAACCGTTTTAACGGTTTAAATAGCCTCTGTATGGCGTATTGTTGTAGTAAACCGTTAAAACGGTTGGTGTGATACGAACTTTGTTCCCACGGTTGAAACCGTGGGCTTGGTTATAGGTGTTGCATTTTAGCGCTCGGACGACGCTATGATAAAGTACAAACCTGAATATTTAATACAATACTCATCGCAAACAAGTCGTCTGACCGCAGAGTTATGGTCAAATTACCCTCACCGCCCCCTCCACATCTGCCAAACAAACGCCACGGCGAATATCACCCCCGTCATCACCGCCATGGCACCGGAGATGGAGCCATCGAGCCAAAGGGCGAGGTAGTAACCGGTAATAGCGGAGAGGATACCTGCAAGGCTAGCAATCACCAGCATCCACTTCAAATCGCGGGTGAGGAGGAACGCCGTTGCAGCTGGACCTACCAAGAATGCCACCACCAAAATAGCGCCCACCGACTCAAACGCTGCCACCGTAGAAAGCGATACGGCGGCCATCAGGGCATAGTGCCAGAAGGAGGTATTAATGCCCAGCGCGGCGGCATAGCCCGCATCGAAAGTAGTGAGGCTGAGGCCACGGTAACCTACTAAGAGTAAGCCCAGCAAACCAATAAATAAGCTACCTAGGGTCCAGACTTGTTTAGGACCCAAGTCGAGGCCCGAGGCTAGGGTGATGGTGTCGAGTGGCACATAGGCTATTTCGCCATAGAGCACGCAGTCCATATCGAGGTCAATCTGGCCGGTGTAACTGGCTACCAATATTACCCCAATGGCAAACAACAGCGTAAACGTAAGGCCGATTGCCGCATCGTGCTGCAGTTTGGCTTTTTGGTTAAGGGTTTCAATAATCCAGGTAGCAGCTAAGCCCGTTAATGCCGCACCCAACAACAAAAAGGGCGAGGTTAGGCTGGCTGTAAACAAGTACGCCACCACAATGCCTGGTAGCACAGCGTGGCTTATCGCATCGCCCACTAAGCTCATACGGCGCAACAACAAAAAGCTACCTAGCAGCGCCCCGTTGAGCGCCACCAATGCACCGGTGAGTATGATCCAAAAAGCATCCATCAGTTGCGGTCCTTTTTGGTGTAGGGTATTTGGCTATCGTGGGGGTCGCTTCCTGGGCGGTCAAGAAGGAGTTCTAACTCGCGTTCTAATTCGGGCGTTATTAGGTGCTCAATGCCTTCCGCGTCTTCGTGTACGTGGTCGGGTGCAATGTTGAGGTGGCGCGAAAGGTAAAGCTCCCACATACGGTGCAACCGTACCACGCGGGTAGCGGCTTCTAAGCCTGTGCGGGTAAGTTGGTAGCCAAATTGTGTATCTAATAGGCTTCCTTCCTTAACCAAAGACCGCAACCCCGATTTTAGGCGGATTTCGGGCATTTCGCGTTGCTGTTTCAATAATTTTATATCGAATGCCAACGCTTGGCTACCATTGCGTTCTCCTAGGTGGTAGAAGGCTTTGAGGATGTTTTCTTGTAGGATTTTATCGCGGTGCTTGCGCCTTTGCCAATAGCGAGCCAGCAACCCTTGATTAGGTGCCACCAGCATAGAAATTCCCGTTAGTACCGAGAGCACCACCACTATCCAAGGACCAGTTGGCATACCGGGCTTGGTATAAGATATAAACGCCCCGATGTACGCCCCGATGCTGGCCATCACCGCAGAGAGTATCAACATGCCCGAGAGCCTATGCGTCCAATATCTTGAAGCAGCCGCTGGGGCAATCAATAGTGCAGACATTAACACCACGCCCACCGCTTGTATGCCAGTAGCCACGGTCAGCACGGTGAGAGTGGAAAGGGCCATTTCCAGCGCCTTCACGGGCAAGCCCTGACTTTGGGCATAGCCTTTATCAAAAGCCAATAACTTAAACTCTTTGTAGCCGAAAAACAGCACCACCATAACACCCAACAGTACCGCACCAAACAGCCACAAATCTTCGGGAAGCATGGCAGCCGCCTTGCCGAACAAGAACTTATCCAGTCCCGATTGGGCGGCATTGCCGGAGCTCTGTATCATGGTAAGCAACAGCACGCCAGCCCCAAAAAATACAGATAGCACCAAGGCGATAGCCGCATCGGGCTTTAAGCGGCTGCGGCGGCTAATCAAATCCACCAAATAAACGGAGAGGCTGCCTGTGATAATGGCGCCCGCAAACAGCACCCAAGTATTGCGCACTCCGCTTAGCATAAAGGCTAGGCAAATGCCCGGCAACACGGCGTGGGCAATGGCATCGCCCAACAGAGCCCGCTTCCGCAACAGTGTATAAACACCCATCAACCCCGAGCTAATGCCCAGCAGCACGCACCCAATAACCACGTAGCGCACGTTGGCATCGGAGAGGGAGAGGAAGTGGGTAAGGGCGTCCATTTTTGGTTGCGAGTTACGAGTTGCTTTTCAAAAGGGTTTTGAGTATTAATTAGTTATGTGGTGATTTTATCGGGTTTGTAGATTTACTCGTCCTCGCTTCCAGCGAGGATGAAGTAACATTGAGCCTTCGGCTCACACATACCAATACTCACTCTCGAATATTCACCCCTTTGCTACTCGCAATCTCCCCAACCTGAGCCAGCAACGATAGCTTGCCGCCGTAGGTTTCTTGCAACAGGGTAGGGGTAAGGGTTTCCGCAGTGGGGCCTGAGGCCACTAAGCGAGTATTGAGCAATAGTATCCAATCAAAGTATTCCGCTGCCGATTGTAAATCGTGGTGCACTACCAGTATGGTTTTGCCTTGGGCTTTCAGTTCTTTTAGTAGTTCTATTATAGCCCCTTCCGTGGCGGCATCTACGCCGGCGAAAGGCTCGTCCATAAAGTATAAATCGGCTTGCTGAGCAAGGGCTCGGGCTAAGAATACCCGTTGCTGCTGACCGCCCGAAAGCTGTCCAATCTGCCTGTTCGCAAATTCCAACATGTGCACCTGTTCCAATGCTTGGCGGGCGATGGAACGGTCTTCAGCAGTGATGCGCTTAAACAATCCGCGCTGACCGTAGCGGCCCATAAGCGCAATATCCATTACGCTCGCTGGGAAATCCCAATCCACACTCTCGCGCTGGGGTACGTAGCTGATGCGTTTGCGCACATTATCTAGCTTCTCACCAAACAAATGGGCATACCCGCTGCTCAACGGCAACAGGCCCATTATGGCTTTTATCAGGGTGGATTTACCGGCTCCGTTTGGGCCAATGATGCCTACCAACGCCCCGCCGGGTATGGTAAAATCCACGTTCCAGAGCACGGGTTTTTTATCGTAGCTCACGGTAAGGTCGTGTACCTCAATTATAGGGTTGTCAACGTGTTGAATCATCGCAATGCCTCCACAATCGTTTTTACGTTATACCGCACCATGCCTAAATACGTTCCTTCTGGCTTGTCGGCCGCGCCCATGGCATCGCTAAACAGCGTGCCACCAATGGTGATGGTGTGGCCCTTATCGGCAGCCCCTTCTACCACGGCTTTCAGGGCCTTATCGCTTACCGAGCTTTCCACAAATACGGCCTTAATCTTACGGCCGACCAGCAGGTCTACCATATTGGTTACATCCTTAAGGCCATATTCGCTTACAGTACTGATGCCTTGCAATCCCTTCACCTCAATGCCATATGCCTTACCGAAATACTCAAAGGCATCGTGCGCTGTTACCAGTACCCGTTGGTCTGGTGGTATGGTGTTCATTTCTTGTTGAACCCAAGCATGCAGTTCGTCAAGCTCCTTTTTATAATTGTCCGCATTAGTGGTATAAGTGATGGCATTGCTTGCATCAAAGGCTTTCAGCGCATCGGCAATCAAGGGCAGCGTACCCGACCATAGTTTTACATCAAACCAAATGTGCGGGTCGTGTGCGGTGCCATAATTAATCAGATTGGCTTCTGGTAGTTTATCGCCCAGGCCAATGGCTGGCTTCTTTTTGCCCAACTTCGCCAATACTTCGGTCATTTTACCTTCTAGGTGCAGGCCGTTGTAGAAAATCAAATCGGCCTTGTTCAGTTTGTTCAGGTCGCTGCCAGTGGCTTTGTATAGATGTGGGTCCACCCCCGGGCCCATCAAGGCGTCCACCGTCGCAAGGTCGCCCGCAATATGTTGCACGGCATCGGCTATCATGCCGGTAGTTGTTACAATGTATATTTTTTCGCCGGGTTTGCGCTTGGGCGCTGGCCCAGGTGCGCAGCCCATCCAAAGGGCGGCTACAATTGCGAATAATAGGATAAATGTTGGTCTCATAGCTTTACAAGCATAAAACTACGCAACTAGTTTCAGATACCCAAAAATAAAAGTTTAGATGAGACTAAATTTAGCGAATGAAACTATTGTTATCAATACGTATAAATAATCTGTAAATATTTTTAGAATGTTGCTTTTTTGAACCGCCGATTATACTTTTGTATAAGTTAAAACACGTTGTATGGAAACATTAACTCGTGCAATCCGCAAAGTCCAAAAGTCTAAAGTGGGCAACTTGCTTTTCCAACCATCAACTATCCAAGGCGATTTGAGCCTTTTCAACGATGAGCAAAAGCTGATTAATTATGTAAAACAGGCTATTGCTGATGCTGACAACCTAAAATCGAAACTGACCAGCCCAAAAGGACAAGAAATTTTACAACTGTTCGGCCAATGTAGCGAGCGCAACAGGCACCTGCTTAACAACCTTTGCTCTATAAAAGATGCCAACTACTTGGAAATTGGCACTTACCAAGGTACTTCGTTCGTATCGGCCGTGTATGGCAATGAGAAAACCATCCACCCATTGGTAATTGACAACTGGTCGTTATTTGGTGGGCCATCGTTCTTGTTTTTCCAAAATTGCCAAGTGTATATCAAAGGCCAATACTCCCTTATCTGGCGCGATTGCTGGCAGGTGAGTGCCGACGAGGTGAAGGCCAAGCATGGCAACAACAACAAGGTGCACATCTACTTATACGATGCCGACCACAGTTACCAAAGCCAGTATGACGCTTACGCAAAGTACAACGATAGCCTGAATGATTTGTTCGTAACCATTGTCGACGATTATAACGATCCCGATGTGCAAAAAGGCACCCAAGATGCCTATAAGGACTTGGGTTATGAGGTTTTATTCGAAAGGCACCTGCCAGCTCGTTTTATTGGCGACAGCGAGCAATGGTGGAACGGCTATTATGTTGCCGTAATTAGGAAGCCGAAGAGGTAATCAGACCAACTCAAACACTCTGCTATGCCAGCTTTCTTTAAATGGCACCTCCCATTTGGTTCGAAGGTCTTGCAATGATTCTACCAGATTATTGTAAACAATAGTATCGCCGGTTATCTCACCGCTGGCTATCAACTGCTCAAAGCCAGCGCGATTAGCCGACTGCACTGCATCGCCAGCGCTATATGCCACATGGAACCTATCAAAGAAGTCCACGCCATATTGCGCGCCCAGCTCTTTAATGAATCTTACGGAGCCATCAATGGAGCAGCCGCTAACGCCTACTTCGCGCTCATCGGCAGCCAGTATTACAAAGCGGTTATACAACAACACTGCACCCGCTGCCACCTTAAGTTTATGGGCTGTCCATTCGCCCACAAAGGCTTGTAAGCTATTTCCCACTGCTGTGGCTTCCGCAGGGGTAAATGGACGGTTGCTTTGGTAAACCCAAACGCGGCTGGTGATGGGTAGTTCTTGAAATAGGGTAGAGGTGTTGGGCATGGCTCGGGTTGTTAATGGCAAAATAACAGAAAGTGGGGGAGAATCATTCAAAAGTGAAATAAAAGATAATTTCATAACATTGAGCCAGAAATCTACTATATGCTTTAACTACCTTTGCGCTCGATAACAATCCATGAAAAGAAAAACCGTAAAAAGGCTGGCGTTGCTGGGGGTGCTGATGGTATCGTTGGCACTGGTGGCCAAGTTTACGCCATTGGGCGACTACCTTACCTATGCTTTCCTAAGCGAAAGATTGAAGGATGCGGGCTATATTGGCATCCTTATTTATGTTGCGGCTTTTATCGCGGGAGCTTTGATGAACCTGCCGGCGTTTGTGTTTACGGGTGTGGCATTTTTGGTTTACGGCATGGAGGCGGGTTACGCGGTGGCTTTTGTCGGCTCGTTTTTTTCGGCTTTTGTACATTTCGAAGTGGTTCGCACCATTGGCGGCAAGGCACTTACGGAAGTAAAGATACCGCTCATGCAAAAGATTTTGGGCAAATTTGATAAGCACCCTCTGTTGGCGGTAATCCTTTTGCGAACAGTGTTTTTTATCTCCCCGCCGGTTAATTATTTGTTGGCGCTTTCCAATTTCCGCACCCGCCATATTATCATTGGTACCTTGGTGGGCAATATCTTCCCGCTTTGCCTGCACGCGGGATTGCTTTATTTTACTAGGGATTGGGTGTTGAAGACGATTTCGTGATATGAGATTGCGGAAACCCATTTCGTACGGAGGGCGTTGCCACTCCGCTAAAATTATTGTGCTCCTTTGGAGCGTACCGTATTACCGTTTTGCAGTACCCGTTCATAAACTCCCATCACTCCATCCGCAAATGTCTTTGGCGTGAAGTTTCGTGCATGGGCAGAGCCTTTGGCAATCATTTGTTGGCGTAGCTCTGCGGATTGGGTAACCTCATTAAAAGCATTGGTAAGGGCAGGCACATCGCCGGCAGGAACATACTTTGCCGCATCTCCACCCGCCTCTTCAAAACAGCCACCGGCTGTGGTTATTACGGGTGTGCCGCTGTGTATCGCCTCAATAATAGGAATGCCAAAACCTTCCATTAACGAGGGGTATACCACCGCCAATGCTTGCCTATATATGGAAGGCAAATCTTCGGTAGGGATGTTTTGCAGAAATAGCACCCTATCGGTAAGCTGATGGGTGATAACGTATTGTAGTACTTTTTGCTTGTAGCTGCCGCCGTTGCCTACCAATACCAGCTTTAAGTTTGGTTGATTTAAGGCATGGAATGCCTGCACCAGTTGCAGGGTTTGCTTGCGTTCAGCAATAGAGCCTACATATAAAAGGTACCACTCGGGTAGTTGATAGTGGGCTTTTACTTGGGCCAAATGCTCTTTAGAAGGGGTTTCCAAAAAAACGGGGTTGCAACTTTGGTATACCACCGTAATCTTATTGGCTGGTATGCCGAAGTGCTGTATGATGGACTGCTTGGTTTGCTCGCTGATGGCAATGATGTGATCGGCCTTTTCGCAGGCCATGCTGCTCTTGGCGCGGTATATTTGGCGGTCGATGGCTGGATATAGCTCTGGGTGGTCGAGGAAAATCAAATCGTGAATGGTAACCACACTCCGCACGCCAGATTTGCTAATGTCCACTGGTAACTCATTGCTCAGGCCGTGGTACAGTTGTAAGCCATTGCTCTTTAATTGCCTGCCCAGCCTTACGCTTCGCCATAGGGAAGGGAAGGTTTCGTTTACCCACCCTTGCGGATGATGCATAGTGAAAGGAGCGGTTTGTAATAGGGGTTCAATTCCGCTTTTGGGTACTTTAGGCGCATATAGATGGTAATGGTGCTCAGGATAATACTTGGCCATAGCCACCAGCAGGTTACGGCTGTAGTGCCCCAACCCGGTGTGGTTGGCAAATGCCCGCTTGGCATCGTAGCCTATGTGGAGGGCTTTGGTGCTCACCTCATCACCTCCATATAAACCTCCAACACCTTACCCGCCATTATGTGGTAGTCAAAGGCTAGTGCCTTTTGTTTGGCAGCGGTTACTAGGTTTTGGGTATATTCCCTGTCAAGGGAGAGGTGCAGTATATGCATCGCCAAGGTGTCCGCATCGCCCACTGGGGCCAATAGTCCAGTATGGCCGTGCTCTACCAGCTCGGGTATGCCGCCGGCTGCGGTTGCTATTACGGGCACTTGGGCTAGATATGCATCTAATATACTGGTGCCTAGTCCCTCGGTTTTGCTGGTCATCAAAAATATCCAAAGTTCGGGCAGTATATCCCTTACATCACTTCTAAAACCGCTGAGGAAAACCCGCTTTTCAAGCCCTTTTTTTACAATTTCAGCCTTTACTTCTGCTTCCATTTCGCCACCTCCTATCCATACAAAATAGTATTGGGGTTGGTCTTTCAGGGCTTCGGCTACTTTTAGGAAGGTATATGGGTCTTTATGGTCGGCCAGGGCTGCTACGTTGCCTATCAATAAGGCATTAGCGGGTAAGCCCAACAACTTGCGCAAGCGGCTATCGGCATGGGCTTCTTTGCTGGTATCCACCCCACTATGGATGATGCGCAGCTTATTATGTTCTTTTATTGAAGGTGCTAATATGTTTTCGATAGCCTTAGAGACGCTAATGATGCGCTTGATGCTGGGATGGTTGTATTTGTAACGAGAGAAAAGGTTGTTGCTCACCGCAAAATCAACTCGGCGGTGCAGTACCATGGGTACCTTCACACCCATAAAGGTAGCCGCCAGCACGGCATTGCTATGCGCATGCGAGTCGTGTATATGTATTACCGTTATGCCGAGTTTCTTTACCAGTTCTTTTATCTTCTTGGCATAATCCCAGCTTAGGCTGCTGGTTTTGGGTATATGCGCATTATGGTAGCTATACTTATTGCAGTAGCTCTGTAAGGCCGATTTTGATGGGCAAAGGATGGTTTGTTGTATACCTAGCTTACGCAGACCTTGGTATAGGTAGGCAATCTGTTGCTCGCCACCGCGCCAGGTAAGGGCCGTGCTTAGGTGCAGTATGTGCATTACAATGCCGGTTTTTGGCTTTTAAGTAGCCACAGTTTTACATAGCGCAGGGCTACGGAGTAGGCAGAAAGTATATTCACTATAAAGCCGGGCATCCCATCCAAAAAACCCTTTTTCAAAAAGAAACCTTTAATGAAACGTGCCGGTGGGCTAAAAAGTATCTTCCACAAGCGGGGTATGCGGTCGCCTTCTAGCATTTCGCGGGCAGCTAGCTCGCTGTATTTGTTGATGCGCTCTACGTGTTCGGTAATATCTTTGCAGGTATAGTGTAGCAAGTCCCCTTCTAGGTGATGTATTACGGTGCCGGGTGTCAATATCATTTCCTCGTGTACGTACTGCCCTTCCCAGCGGCCTTCGCGGCGGGGGAACAGGCGGATTTTCTTATCAGGGTAAAAGCCACCATACCGTATCCAAGCGCCGTAATAGTTGTTAAGGCGGTTAAACTCGTATGCACCGCTCATGTTAGGCTTAGCTTTCAAAATGCTCTCGCGCAGTTCATCACTCAGGGCCTCATCGGCATCTAGGCTAAGTATGTATTCATGCGTGGCCAGCAAGTTTGCCTTGTTTTTGGTATTGCTATAACCCTCCCATGGCCCTATAACCAAGCGCGCACCAAAGTCTCGGCAAATGTATTGGGTAGCATCGCGGCTGCCTGAGTCGTACACTACCACCTCATCTACCACACCTTTAAGCGAAGCCAAGCACCTATCAATGTGCTGCTCCTCATTATAAGCGATAATTACTGCCGAAATGCCGTTCATACTCCCCGGGTTTTCATTGTACAACGTAAAAATACACTTTCCACAGGAATTGTGCTTTTACCGATTTTGGTTGCATCCGCAGTCCGATATTAGGTTTGCACTTTTGTTATTTACGTTGTGCCTGTATTTATAGAAATGGATAGCCCACGGCGCCTCGCCATGTTGATTGCTGGTAATCAATATGTTTTGCGCAGCGGAACAATCAAGTTAATGTTATGTTACACTTGCAAACAACCATTATGAGCGCTACTACCGAAATGCATATTTGGAACGGGCAGCAACTGGAACAGTTGGAACAGAACTACCGCCGCGACCTAATCAATTGCTTATCGGGCTTTAAGAGTGCTAACCTTATTGGTTCAGTGAATGCCGATGGCGAAACAAACTTGGCCATATTTAACTCGGTAATGCACATTGGGGCTAATCCACCTTTTATGGGGATAGTGGTGCGGCCCATTACTGTGCCTCGCAATACTTACAGCAACATTAAGCAAACGGGCTTTTTCACTATCAATGCCGTGCAAGCTTCTTTTTTAGAGAAAGCGCACCAAACATCGGCAAACTACCCAGCGCAGCTCTCGGAGTTTGATGAGTGTAAGCTTACACCCTTGTATAGTGCTTTACACCCTGCGCCTTATGTATTAGAGAGCACTGTGCGCATAGGCCTAGAGCTTAATGAGGAGTTGCATGTAAAGAGTAATGGTACCATTATTCTTATAGGCCGTATTATTGAGGTACAAGTACCAAAGGAGCTGGTAGCTAAGGATGGCTTTGTAGCCTTGGAGAAAGCTGGCACTGTATCGGTAGTGGGGCTTGATGCTTACTACAATCCTACGCCAATTAAGCGCTTGGCCTATGCAAGGCCACAGGCAAAACCCGGTAACAACTAGCCGAAAATAAGAACCCCTCCGCACCTGTTCGTGTGGAGGGGTTCAATATGTTGTTCAGCAATAGCTTATTTCAATTCGAAAGGTACAGAAGCTAGCTCATAACCATTTTGGTAAAACACTGCGGTATATTCACCAGAAGCGTAAGTACCGGTTTGCTGCCAGTATACACACATCGGCTTAGGCTTTTGCTCGTAGTCGAAAGATACTTTCTTGGTATACTGTTTCTGTTCGCCGGTTTCAGCTAGTACAAACATACCGCTACCTTCTGCTGCTACTGCTACTGTTGAGCCACCAGGACTAATTACACGTAGCAACAAAGTCTTTTCACCTGGGTCGGCAACCTGGTTGTTAGGTACTTCAAAGCAAAAACGCAATTTCTCTGATTTTTTGGCGCTGTTAGTTTCCACCTCTTTGCCATTGCCTTTAAACCTCACACCAGTAATGGTTACTTTCTCAGGCTTCAGCAATGAACCGATTTCGACTTTTTTGTTCTTCACGGCCAAGTCGCTGCGCATTAGCTCATTCTCTTGGGTGCTTGCGGTAAGGCTGGTTCCCAGTGAGTCGCTCATGCGGCTCAGGTACTCATTGTTAGCCTTTAGGCTATCAATAGTGTTACCCAAGGCAATCATGCTACCTTCCAACTCTTTCACGCGCTTATCCAGTTTTTTACGTTGGCTATCGTTAAAGTTGGCGTTCTTTTTCAGCTTGTCGCGCTCTTCGCGTATCGCCGCCAGTTCTTGCTCATAAAGCTCCACCTTAGCTAATAGTTCTTCATTAGTGCCAGCTAATACTTTCAGCTCTTCAATTTTGGCTTGCAAATCTTTCTCGGCTGTATCAAGGCTTAAATCAACTTCGGCATTGTAAGCAACTAGGTCGCTGTTCTCATTCTTCATAGAGAAGTTGCGGTAGGCAAAAAACACGTTCAACAAAATAAGCGCAATAATCAAGAAAATGTAAATCCCCTTCTTACTGCTGCCGCCTTCTTTTTGCGGGCTACTTGGGCTATTTGGATTAGTGCTCATGGCTTTCATCATTTTTATGTAAAACAAATGTACGGTACTTTGCTTAGTTTTTAGGTTAAGCCTATAGCGATTAATCAACTACTATGCCAGAACTAAGTTCAATAATATGGACACTCTAGCAGCATAACGGATAAGGAAGATCAGGTATTGGATAAATGTCCATTTTTATCGTAAAGCTCCATTATTCATTGAACGACAATGATTTGTAAAGATGGGTTGCTCTTAAAAAGTTGAATTGCGAAATGCCAATGTTTATCTAAAATTGCCTTTATTTCAAGCCTATATGAGATACTAGCATTTAAAACCTCAAAATGTTTGTGGGAAATTTGAGCATAATTACTCTATATGCCCCACTTTTGGTGAGATATTTCTACAATTATGTATCGTTGAGTGCTGAATTTGAAAGACATTTTACTTTGTACATCTTACATTAATATACCAGGGTCTATCGTCCATCTACCGATTTAATCCACCCAATCACCCCATCCATGTACACCTTTTGGTCATCCCATTGGCAAAGGTGGCTGCCATTGGAGCAGTAGAGATAGCTGCCGTTTTGCACCAGTTTGCTCATCTCCTCCATTTCAGCGGGGTTCATACTGTCGTATTTGGCGCCAATCATGAGGGTGGGCACGGTGAGTTCTTTTAGGCGGTTCCAAACACTCCAACCTTTTAGAATGCCACCTGGCACAAACTCGCTGGGGCCCTGCATGTACTCGTATACTACTTGGTTAAAGTGGCTAAAGCTGCGGTCCACCGGCTCTGGCCAAGGCTCTAAGCGGCAGATGTGCTTTTTGTAAAACTCCTTATACATCAAGTCTAGGTAGCGCAGGTTTTGAAACTGCTCGCGGCTCTCGTAGTAGCTAAGTGTATCCAGCACATCTTTGGGTAACTCAGCCCGCAGCTTGTTGTTATAAGCCTCGTACTTGTCAAAGTCCGCCGTCATATTACTGATGATGAGCCCTTTAATGTTTTGCTGGTACTTTAGCGCATACTCCATGGCCAGTATACCGCCCCACGATTGGCCAAGCAGGAAGAAGTTGGTACTATCCAAACCTAAGTCAATACGCACCTGCTCCACTTCTTCTACAAATCGCTCTATGGTCCATAGGCTCATGTCGTCGGGTTGGTCGCTATGGTATGAGCCCAGTTGATCATATTGGTACAGCTCAATATTGGCCTGCGGAAAGAAACTCTCAAAGGCAATCATCAGCTCATGCGTGCCCGCCGGGCCACCGTGCAGTAGCAGCACCTTCATGGTTGGGCTGTTACCGATACGTTTGGTCCACACTTGATAGCCCTCCTTCAGCTTCACCATATGTATGCCACCCGCCTGCACCGCATCATTGGTAGTATACTGAAGGTAATCGCAGGTTTGGGTTGCTATTTTTTCCGGCTGTGCCGCTGGGGTAATCGGGGACTGGCATGATGAAGCAATAAAGAGAAACAATGCGGCGAAAGAGAAAATTATAAAGCGCATAAGGAGGTTTGTAGTTTAATGTACAAAATACGATGTATTGGGGAAATGTACCAAATGGCAGATTCGCTTCAAGTCGCACCGACCCCCTCCCAACCTCCCCCTGACCCATTCGACAAAAGCTCAGGGTAAAATCTGGAGGAGGAGCTTCCTTGCTATTGTCCCATGAATAAAAAATGCCACAGCTCTTCAACCGTGGCATTTCTCTATCAAACTATTTTGCAGCAAACCGTGGACCGTGGTCCGTCGACCATCGACCCAACCTACCACTCCATTGGTACTTCCAACAACAGCAATTTGGTATCGCTGGTAGCGGCCACGTTAAAGTTATCAGCTTCCGTAATGCCGATGGCATCGCGTTTACCGAGGGCTTGCCCGTTTACGGTTGCGGTGCCTTCTATCACTAGCAAGTAGACACCGTTGCCGGGTTTGCGAAGGGTGTAATCCAAGGTTTTACCCCCATCTAAATCTGCCAAGTGGAACCAAGCATCTTGGTGTATCCAGGTACCCTCGTCATCAGGATTTGGCGATACTATCTGTTGCCATTTGTTGTGGCGACCTATAGGGTCAAACTCCTTCTGGTCATAACGTGGAATTACGCCTTTTGCACGTGGGAACACCCAAATCTGGAACAACTTCAACTCGTGGTCTTTGTCCACGTTAAACTCACTGTGCTGTATGCCCGTGCCAGCGCTCATAACCTGTACTTCGCCAGGCTTAATCACACTACTGGTGCCCATACTATCTTGGTGGCGCAATAGCCCTTCCATGGGTATGGTGATGATTTCCATATTGTCGTGCGGGTGCTTGCCGAAGCCCATGCTTGGAGCCACGATGTCATCATTCAATACCCGCAACGCACCAAAGTGAACCCTATCAGGATTGTACCACGATGCGAAGCTAAAACTGTGGTTTGCGTTGAGCCAACCATGGTTGGCATGTCCACGGGTGTCGGCTGAATGGAATACGGTTTTCATAAAAAATTCTCCTTGTTGTTTAATTGATGTTTGAACATTGATTACTTAAATGACAAATTATCCTGCAGAAAAGTTCACAAAATCGTGGTGCTAATATACGGTTAATGTAAATGGGCTATATTTATCGATTGAGAGAAAAGAGTACCTATGAAAAACCTAGCTAACCTACTATTACTGGTCTTATTGCTGAGTACTGCTTGCAACAATAATAAAGAAGAAGCAGAAGCGGAGTACTTTGCAGAAGATGTAGCGCCGCCGAAA
Organism: Sphingobacteriales bacterium; assembly: GCA_027483645.1. GTDB lineage: Bacteria > Bacteroidota > Bacteroidia > Chitinophagales > CAIOSU01 > CAIOSU01. The sequence continues at coordinate 62,144 of JAIXUD010000013.1, read as the reverse complement.
TCATTGATTGCCGGGCCTATGCTGGGCTATGTGGAGCATCGCGAAGCAATGGTATGGGTGGAAGTGGCCAGCCATGTGGGGTATGTGTATTTGGAATATTTTCCAATAGATACGCCAGACTTGAGGCGTACCGTGTATTTTGAGAACAATTATACAGACAGCGGTAACAGCCAAACCATACTATTTAAGCTTACTGAGCTGAAGATAAACTCGGAATATGAGTATGAGCTCTATGTGGATAATGAGAAAATGAAGTTGCCGTACGTTACCCGTTTCAAGACACGGCCAGTGTGGGAATATAATACCGATGCCCCGCAGCTTACTTTCCTGTTCGGCTCCTGTAGTTATATAAATGACAGTATTTATGATAGGCCGGGTGAGCCTTATGGCAAGGAGGTAACTATCTTTGAAACCATGGCCGAGCAAAATGCCGACTTCATGCTGTGGCTAGGCGACAACGTTTACCACCGCCCAGCAGACTATAGCAGTGGCAGTGGTATGAGCTACCGTTACCGCCACACCCGCAGTCTACCCGAGTTGCAGCCCCTACTAGCCAAGATGAGCCACTATGCCGTTTGGGATGATCATGATTACGGCAGCAACGATGCCGATAAAACCTTTGCCCTGAAGCAGGAAAGCTTGAAGCTATTTAAAAGCTATTGGGCGAATAAAAGCTATGGGGAAGAAGACAACCCTGGCATCTACAGCAAGTTTACCATGGCCGATGCGGAGTTTTACTTAATGGACGACCGCTACCACCGCAGCCCTAATGGCTACCCAGTAAACCATACCGATAAGGAGTTTCTGGGCAAACAGCAGTTACAGTGGCTAAAGGAGAGCCTGCTGTCATCGGATAAGAATATCAACTTCCGGTTTATTGCCGTGGGAAACCAAGTGCTGAACCCTGTAAACGATTTTGAGTGCTACCGCAATTTCCAGAACGAGTGGCAAGAGCTGATGGACTTTATCGTTCAGCACCGCATCGAAGGGGTAATTTTCCTAAGCGGTGATAGGCACTTTTCTGAGATCAATTTCTTTCAGCCTGGTAAGGAGTTTTATCGCTTATACGATGTTACTTCCTCGCCCCTTTCTTCCCGTGCTTTTACCGGTTTGCCCGAAGTAGCTGAGTATAACAACCCAGCTAGGATAGATAGTACGTTACTCATGGAACAGAATTTTATCAAAACATCTATCACCGGTTCGTTCTTGAAAAACGACCGCACAGTAACCTTCCAAGCATATGATGCTAAAGGTACCGTGCGCTGGACGAAATCATTCCACGAGAATGATTTGAAGCTGCCGAGAGGGGAGTGAACCGCTAAAAGAATGAAAGGCGGCACCTATTACAGATGCCGCCTTTACACTGCCTTTTCCCGAAGGCCTTAAAGTGTATAAATGCTATTCAAGGTGCAACGTCATTGGTAGTGATGGATGCCTTGTTTTTTTACTGATTTAAGTATGCAAATGCTTCTTGCAAAGGTGTTGCTATTTTTATTACGAAATTAATAAAGTTAAGTTCCATCTTTCTTCTAACATTAGATAGTTGTGCCTGCAATATGTTGTTATCTTGCGCGCAACTCTACCCGTTGTAGTATTGTTAACGATTTAAGCAAGCGGTGGCGCATAAATGTTATATATTACCACTGCAGCTTACCAAAATACTTTTTACCGATAATGAAGTATTGCCAAACAATGCTTTTTGTATAGATACCTTGGGTATTGGGCGTTGTACCCTTTCGTTGTAGCAATATCGTTTTTCGTTTCTCTCTTAGTGTGGACAAAGACGAAAAAAATGCCCAGTGGGCTTTGCCAATGGCGTTAAAATCTGCCAAATTTCCGGCCACCAAAGATTTTATTGCTGCAATAGCGTCAAGTATCAGACGCAATGCCATAGTTCTTTTAAACTTTTGTTCCGGAAGGTTTTTAAACAACATCCACAAATTGTTACGGAAATTGAGGAACGTCTTTCTTGGGTTGCCTTGTGGCAAGCTGCCCCCGCCGACGTGGTACACTACTGAATGCGGTGTGTATAGCAACCCATAACCGGCATTTTTCATTCTCCAGCATAGGTCAATTTCCTCCATGTGGGCGAAAAAGTCAGCATCTAATCCGCCCAGCTTCTCATATAGTTCGGCGCGCATAAAAAGTGCGGCACCGCTCGCCCAGAAAATAGGCATTACTGTATCATATTGTCCTTCATCTTTTTCAACCGTATCAAATAGGCGGCCCCTACAAAAGGCAAAACCCAACCAATCAATAAATCCACCAGCTGCACCAGCATATTCAAAGTAATCTTTTGCATGGTAAGCGCGCAGTTTGGGTTGGCAGGCACCCGCTTCTGGATGCTGCTCCATCAACGCTACCATGGGCTCGAGCCAGCCGGGGGTTACTTCTACATCTTGATTTAGCAATACGTAGTAATCAGCTTGTATCTGCTTCATCCCCTCGTTATACCCACCAGCGAAGCCATAGTTTTCGGGTAATTGAACCAGTTTTATCTGTGGGTAGTGCTGAGCTAGCCAAACGGCTGTATCATCGGTACTGGCATTATCAATTACATAGTGGGTAGCATGCGGGTAGGTGGTGGCTACCACCGACGGTAAAAACTGTTCCAAGAACTTTCTACCGTTCCAACTCAATATAGCAACCGCAACTGTAGGGGGTGTGTGCATGCAGTGCAAAGGTAGTTTTTTTGGACGATAGACGATGATATACTACTCGATAAACAGCGGGAAGGGATATAGGTTGATACGGTATATGTACATCCCCAAAACAAGAAAGCCACCCCTTGCGAGATGGCTTTCTTGTTTTACCAAGATAGCTTAACAGTGTTACTGCTTAACTACTTTCAGGGTTTTAAATTCTTTGCCGTTGCCTACTTTTACCAAATAATAACCAGCAGGCAAATCTTGTGATGGAATGGCCACAGTATGGCTGCTAGTAACCGGCTGTGTGCTTGTTTCATATACCAATTGCCCTATCAAGTTATATAGCTGCACGCTGTATTCAGCATTGGTGGTTTCCAAAACATTAAGGTTTATATTTATTACACTGGCAAAAGGATTCGGGTATGCCGCAACTGTCCAAGAGTTTGCTACTACATCGTCGATTCCTACTCGAGTATCACGTTGGCCCGATGCGAACCAAACTGGCCAAATAGCTTGCTCTAAGAATATTGCAGGTGTACCCGTGGGGGTTATCTTGTTGGTATTTAGGGTTACAATACCTATCACATCCATCGTGTTGTTGGCGTCACGGCCATTAAATACCATGCGGTCATCGGTACGGGAGTAGGATGGGGTGCCGATAACGGCTTGCTCCCAAATGGTACCTACATCGCCAGTTTCAATGTTCGCCCCCAACACCGAGAATACATTGGTATTGGCATCATAATAGTCGAATGCCAATATATTAGGTGAGTTTTTAGAAATAGAAGGGTTGCCAATGCTTATACCCGCTGGCAGGCCGGTAAATAGTTTGTTAATGGTACCATCTCCCCAAGTGTTTGCGGCATTGTTCCAAACCCTTATAAAGCCCACATCCCAGTATTCGGCGGTATTGGGTATCAAGTTGTAGGCATCATATACCAAGTATTCTCCTGTATAATCCCACTCCAGTGCCTCTGCATAGCGAACACCAGCAATGTTTACGCCTTGCCCCTTAGTAGGATTGTAAAGCTGGAATCTAGCCCACTGCTGCGAAACAAAATTGTACACATAAATGGAAGTATCTTGATTGACCGATATGGCGGCCAGTTTGCTACCTTTATATTCGGCAAGGCTCATTATTGATGGGGCGCTGGTTTTACAACTGGCGAGTACACTTACAATGAATACTAGCAATATGCATTAGGCTATTTTTATATATGGTGAGGATAGAATCAACTCCAATATATAAAAATAATTGTTTGCCTAATAATCGTTTCAGCCAATAAGTTATGAAAAGTAGCGATAATTTAACGCAGCACACTAACGGGAGTAGTGTACACGGCATCGCCATAATCGTAAACCAATAAATAGGTACCCACGGGCAGCTTACTTACATCTACCGTTATGTTTTTTGCCATGCCCAGAGTCACTGCCGTTATCTTACCGGTCATATCAATCAAGTAACCTCTGTCGGTCAACTGGGGGGTGTAAGTTCCGCATAATTCTATATTAAATGCGCTGCCTGCGGGGTTGGGGTAGACGTTGCTTACTACGCAAGCCGGGGCAGGCTTGATATTGGGCAAGCCGGTGGCCTTGCTGGAGTGTATTATGGTCATTGAGCTTACCGTGTCATTGTCCTCATCAATGGTTCGCATTACTACCGAATCGTTGGCATATATCTCAATTTTGCCAAAACCACTTTGGTAATTGTTGTTCTCAACCGCATGGCCACCGCCGTTCCATAGTGAGTCGATAGCTGCGCCGTAACCCAGCAGTTGCATGAAAGAGTCAACATAGTACGTCAACTCTGGGCCGTAACTAGCTACGGGGCCAGTATTAAGCTCAGGCAAACCCGCATTGGTGCCGTTATCCATTACATTGGTGTGTACATGGCCGCTTAGCACTATTACATCTTTTACATTGTTGGTTTGTAGGTATTGCAAAAAGTCATCCTGCTCGCGGGGGTATCCGGCCCAGTTCCATGCAAGCGAATGTGCCAACCGAAAGCCTGTTCCTGTTTGCCCGCTTATGGTAAGTTGTAAAGTTTGCAGCGCCATGGCTACTTCAATTACCTTCTTAAATTGGCGATTGAACATTACCCCGCTCACAATAAACTTCCAGTCGGCAGTGGAGTTGTTCAAGCCTTGCTTCAACCAATCCATTTGCTGCTGGCCTAGTAGGGTTTGCCCCGGGCTAGGGTCGAAGGCCCAAGTGTTGTTAGATGCGTTGTATGTAAAAGTGCTATCCAAACCGTTACCGCAGTGGCGTACATCCACAAAAAATACCTCCGCATTGCCGTAAGTATAGCTATGGTACATACCCTCGCCAGGCACCTCTAGCGGCCAAGTGGGGAAGTAGGTACTGTAGGCCTCCATCACGTTATCAAAGCCTTGGGTAGGTATAGGCGTAAAGCTCATGTAATTGGTTACTATATTGGTAGCGCTATCAACAGTGGCCCATACATCCGATGTATTAAAGTGCCCGTAGGCGCCATCATGGTTATCGGTTACATAATCCATCACGCTGCTGCGTAGCACTTGCCCCATTTTTGGCTCATTGTACCGGCGGCGGTACGATAGTTTAAGGTCATCCCAATTTAGGCGCTCGTCGCCAGCAATTTGGTAGTCGGGGTAGGTCCAGTCGCCGGTATGAAATACCAGTTCGGGCTGGTGTTGCATAATAGCATCGAAGGTATTGTAGGTGCCGTACTCTTGGCAGCTCAGCACCACCCAATCGTAATTGCCGCGCACGCCCGGCTCTGGGAAGGTTTTGAAATGGCCTTGAATGGTATCGGTAATGCTGTTACCCTTTACCCGATAATAATAAGGGGTATAAGGTTGTAGGCCGCTAATGTCGGCAAGGCAGGTGCTGTCTTTATCAGCAATAGTGGTATCCCACACGGTGATAATGGTACCAAAAAGGCTATCGGTAGAAAGCTCAATTTCGATGGGCATGGCCGCGGTTGTGCGTACATACATACGCGCCGAAGATGGCGTAACCCCACCCACTACGGGGCCATGGGTAATAATTTGCGCAGAAAGCGGGAAAATGGTACAAAGAACAATGATAGCGAGGAGTAGCTGTTTCATACGTATTTGAAGTTGCTTACCGTAAATATAGTGAAGGTTTAGTTGCGATTATATATGGCAGTACTAACTTAACAATAGCTTTTTCTTGGTTGGCACGCAGATTGATTGTATAAATAAGAACTAAAACCATAAGCTATGACTACCAAGAAAGCCATTAAACCAGCCAAGAAAACTACCAAGCCCACCAAAACCACTAAGGCCAAAGCCCCTGAAGTAGTGGAAGACTTGCAGCCAGTGCCATTGATGTTGCTGAACTCTAGGGATGAGTATACCATCGGGCATTAATCATAAATACATACTTACTGAAGCCAGTGGCCCTTAATGGGTTGCTGGCTTTTTTTGTGTGGGTTATCGGCATTACTTGTCGACCACCCCCAACCCCTCCTTGAAAAAAGAAGGGGAGCTTACATATTGCGTGTTATAACTACGATTCAATCCAAATTAAGTCGAGAAGCTGGTAGCTCCCATCCCTGCCTACCGGCAGGCAGGCTTCGCAGAGCCTTTTTTGAGTGTTTGGCCAAGAGCCTGTCCTGAGCTTTTGTCGAAGGAAGGGGTCGGGGGTGGTTAGCGCCGTGCCTTGCGTAGGCTGATATTACTTGCGTTTGGAGACGCTTAGTTTGTTTGATCCCCGAAAAAATAAGACGAGCACGAGTGGTATCATGGTTCTGGCACCGCCTCCCAAACCTGGAAGTTGCGGTACGCAAAATGCGTCCATTTCATTTGCCTGAAACCGATTTTGCCGCTGCCCAATACATCTCCGTACTTTTGTCCATCATCGGTCCAGTCTATTATCTTTCGGTCGTCGATGAAGAGGGTAATGTGGCCTTGGTGTTTGGTAAGGCGTACTTGGTGCACCGCTGTCGAATTGATGGGCAAACCCGCCTCACCCGCCTGTACCTTATGAAAACCCTTGTTTTTGCGCAGGTTAGCGGTGCCCCTTTCGGGCTGGTTTTCGCCATCGGCATAGTAGCTTATGTGGTAGTTGTTGATGGCGCCTTTGGTATATTGCTTAAATACCCCGTTGCGCACTGGCAGCGTTTCGCTGAGAATATCCTCACCGTTTAAGCCCTTAGCGGAGAAAAACACAATGCACAGGCCCGCTTCAGGGTGGTGGTTTTGCACTTCCCATTCGGCAATAAAGTTTTCGGGGAAATCCTGAGGGCACCACAGCACATGGTGGCCCGCCTCGTTTGCCGATTGCATGTGCATCCACCCATCGGCAAACACGAGTTGGCCGTGGCCTTCCATTTTCCAGCCAGTGGTGTCTTGCGGCGCAGCCAGGGTGTTGCTATAGAGCAATGCCCCCTTGCTGCAATCTTGGGCGTTTGCCGCCACCGCCGCCAATAGCGTAAACAGCAACAATATGCTATGCAGTGCTTTCAATAAGTTAGGGTTTTATGTGCCCTATAAAAGTAATCATTTTAACGCGTGCATATTACTTGCGCCTGGAGACGCTTAGTCCGCTTCATCTTCGCCAAAAGTAAGATGAGGACGAGTGGGGTAAATATAGCCATTTGCCCAAATTCGAGCGTCATTGCGAGGAATGAAACGAAGCTTTTCGCGAAGTTGGAATGACGAAGCAATCCCATGCACGAACGAGTAAATTTGCTGCACAACTAAAATAAACGTATCATGTGTTTAGATCCTTGGTCAATAAACATTATGCTCCGTTGCAAGGGATTGCTTCGTCACGCCAATGCCGATGAAAAATCGGCAAAGTCATTCCTCGCAATGACGCGCGTTGTGTAATTCTGCTTCAGACAACCGTGCGAAACAAGCTTCAGGGCAAGGGAGAAACTTTCAGCCCTAGGAACGGAGTAAACCTATTCTTTTTCAAAAATGTAGGTTTCGTAAAAAGCAGTTTCGCCCATAGAGGAACTGTGATGAAGATAACGATAGCCTTGCGATTGTATCTTGTTTAATACTTCACCAACCTTTTCTGTATTTGGCAATGATTTTTTACCCTTAGCTGGAGCTAAAGCATTGAAATCTGTAAAAGTAATTTCTTCCAGCTGACCATCAGGATAGTTGATTTTGATCCCACTAGGATTAAACGCATTCCACGAATCAAATACTCTTACATAGACCAATCCTTTGCTTTCACTTTCATTTTCGCCTGAACCCACAAAAGCCACCAAGGCAAACAACATACTGGCCAGCCCGAAGCCCGCCAAAACCAATAGCATAGAACGTTTCATAAGTCTCTTTTTTTGATTGTTAGTGATGGGGTAAATATAGCCATTTGCCCAAATTTGAGCGTCATTGCGAAGGCGTACTTGATTGACCAATTCGAGGTGAACTCAAATGGCCTGAAGCAATCCCCTGCCGATGCTAGTGAAGTTGCTTGACCTAGGCTTCTATACATAATATGTGTTTGCTTCAGTGGTATGTTGGCATCATCCTCCGTAGCATGGGATTGCTTCGTCACACCAATGCCGATGAAAAATCGGCAAAGTCGTTCCTCGCAATGACGCCCATTGTCCCGAAACACAATTCTAAAATTCTTTAATTCTGGTAATTCTGGTTCAGACTACCACACTATTACTTGCGCCTGGAGACGCTTTGTCTGTTTCATCCTCGTCAAAAAGAAGACGAGGACGAGTGGGGGGACGAGTGGGGGATCAATCTACAATGACAATTTCTTTTTCCGTATTTGGATATAGCCAGCCAGTTTGGTCAAATCGGATAAGCAGCATATTTTCTAAAGTTAGCAAAGGCTCGCTTGTGTATATATGAATAAAATAATCTTTAATCCTTGGGCGAAAGGGAATTGGAACGACCCAATCGTATTCTTTAGCTCGAAAATTGTCTGCAAAGGCACCAGATCCGGGAAATTTGTCGTTTAACAAAGAAACAGCAGCATGACATATAAACTGATTTCTTACATAAGCAGTAACTTTTTCAGCTTCATAATAAGCTGATATTTGTATGGGAATTTTAGTATGGTATAAGGTATCCTGCGTGAACTTTTCATTAGGTAATTTCAGCCATTTGGGTGAAAATATACTATATCGGATTATAGTCTCCTTTACATTAAGTGACTCAGGTTCAAAAAAGTGAACTTGTGGCTTAGCCTGATTTATTTCTATATTATTGTTCCCGTTTTGATTTATAGTATTAATTCCACCAGAATTGTTTTGAATAACGTTATTCTGCACTGAAGTATCGGTTGACAGTTTCTTTGGTGTTCTTTCCAGAAAATCACTTGAATTTAATTTTCCTGGAGTTGATGAAGGCATAGCTGGGTTAAGCAAATTATATATCGTAATTGCCCCTAAATCATCAGCTTCATTTTTTAAAAACCAAGCTCTGAGTTTATAGTGCTCTATTTCAGCAACGATCGGCAATCCCAAATTTCTAATTGGTATTCTCCAGAAAATGCCTTGAGTATCTTTGCCTAAAACACCTTTTTTGGACAGTTGGATTTCTCCTAAAGAAATACTAAGCGCGACTTCTTCGTTTGCAGCATCATTATCAGCCCGAATAAATAATATGCTATCATTGGCTTGAAGAATGGGGTTAACAACTGTGAATCTTGGCTTTTCATGTATGCGCTTATCATGAAAATCCCAAAAACCAGAAACAAGTGTCAGCGCTGCTATAAGTAATGCCACAATGCCAGTGAGGGTCGCAGTTAGCTTATTTGTTCTAATCCATTCCCAAATTTTTCTAAAGAAAGGCTTCATATTCAATATTACTAATAAATCAGCATAAACTATTATTCTTAGCATGCACGCTCCAAAAAAACGCGGAGCCTCTCAGCCCCGCGTTCCTCGTCATCAACTATCTCTACTTTAAGGCAGCAAGTCTTGCGTCTTGTGTCTTATGTCTTGTGTCCTTCGACTACGCTCAGGATGACAGTTTTAGCTTCCGCACGCCTCGCAAGCATCCGGATTATCCAGGCTACAGGCTAATTGCTCTTCAGCGGTAAAGTACTTCGCTTGTGGCTCTTGTACCGTGAAGGTGTTGCTTACTGGAGTGGCGTTGCTGCTGCGGTCAAGTATGGTGTTCTGGCCTACGTTCATGGTGTTTACCACGGTGGCGGTGGGGGCTACGGCTTTCTTGGCCTCGGCGCTTACGGTAAATTTGATTGGGTCGGCAGCGGCCTTGGTGCGCAGGTAGTACATGCCCGTTTTCAGGCCTTTCTCCCAAGCGTAGAAGTGCATGCTGCTGAGCTTACCGAAGTTCGGGCTCTCCACAAACAGGTTCATGCTCTGGCTTTGGCAAATAAACGCACCGCGGTCGGCAGCCATGTCAATGATGGTTTTCTGCTTGATTTCCCAAACTGTTTTGTACAGCTCTTTAATTTCGGCCGGTATGGCGTCAATGTTCTGTACGCTACCGTTGTTGCGGATGAGTTCGTTTTTCAGCCCGTCATTCCAGATGCCCAGTTCAATCAGGTCTTTCAATAGGTGTTTGTTCACCACCGCGAAGTCGCCACTAAGGGTACGGCGGCTGTAGATGTTGCTGGTGTATGGCTCAAAGCACTCGTTGTTGCCCAGGATTTGGCTGGTGCTGGCGGTTGGCATTGGGGCCAATAGCAAGCTGTTGCGCACGCCTACTTTCTGTATCTCGGCGCGCAATGCGGCCCAATCCCAACGGTCGCTAGGCTGTACGCCCCACATATCGAACTGGAAGATGCCTTGGCTGATAGGCGAACCCGGGTAGCTCTGGTAGTGGCCATCTTTGGCGGCCAAATCCTTACTGGCGTTGAGCGCCGCAAAGTATATGGTCTCGAAGATGTTCTTGTTCAATATCTGCGCCTCGTTGCTCTCGAAAGGCAAGCGCAGCATGATAAAGGCATCGGCTAGGCCCTGCACGCCAATACCGATTGGACGGTGGCGGAAGTTGCTGTTCTGCGCCTCAATAACCGGGTAGAAGTTTACGTCGATTACCTGGTTCAGGTTTTTGGTCACCTTGTAAGTAATGTCGTACAACCTCTGGAAATCGAAGCTTTGATCGGCCTCGTTCACAAACTTGTTCAGCGCGATGGAAGCGAGGTTACAAACCGCTACTTCGTCTTTGCTGGTATATTCCATAATCTCAGTACACAGGTTGCTGCTGCGTATGGTACCGAGGTTCTTCTGGTTAGACTTTTCGTTAGCGGCATCTTTGTACAAAATGTACGGTGTGCCGGTCTCAATTTGGCTCTCCAAAATGGCAAACCAAAGCTCCTGCGCACGAATCTGCTTGCGGAATTTTCCGGCAGCTTCATAGCCTTCATATAGGGCTTCGAACTTAGCACCGTAGGCATCAAATAGGCCTGGGCACTCGTTAGGGCACATTAGGCTCCAAACGCCGTTCTCCTTCACGCGCTTCATAAACAAATCGGGCACCCACAGGGCGTAGAACAAGTCGCGGGCGCGGGCCTCTTCTTTGCCGTGGTTCTTCTTCAGTTCCAGGAAGTCGTTGATATCGGCATGCCAAGGCTCAATGTATATGGCGAAAGAGCCCTTGCGGCGACCACCGCCTTGGTCTACGTAGCGGGCGGTGTCGTTAAACACGCGCAACATAGGCACAATGCCGTTGCTCTGGCCATTGGTGCCCTTAATGTAGCTACCCGTGGCGCGGATGTTGTGTATGCTCAAGCCGATACCGCCAGCGCTCTGGCTGATTTCGGCACACTGGCGCAAGGTGTTGAAAATGCCGGGGATGCTATCCTCTTGCATGCTCAACAAAAAGCAGCTGCTCAATTGTGGCTTCGGCGTACCCGCGTTGAAAAGTGTAGGGGTAGCGTGGGTAAACCATTTCTCTGCCATCAAGTGGTAGGTTGAGATGGCTTCGGCAATGTCGTTTTTATGTATGCCCACGGCCACGCGCATCAACATCTGCTGCGGGCGCTCAGCAATGCGGTTATTGGTTTTAAGCAAGTAGGCACGCTCCAAGGTTTTGAAACCGAAGTAGTCATACTGGTAGTCGCGGTCGTAAATGATGGCACCATCCAGCTCGTCGGCGTTCTCGCGGATGATTTGGTACACATCTTCTGCAATCAAAGAAGCTTGCTCGCCCGTTTTCGGGTCGATGTAGCTATATAGGTCTTCAATAGTTTCGCTGAAAACCTTCTTGGTGTTTTTGTGCAAGTTACTCACCGCTATACGTGCCGCTAGGATGGCATAGTCAGGGTGGCGACTGGTCATGCTGGCAGCAGTTTCAGCAGCCAGGTTATCCAGCTCGGTAGTGGTAATATCGTTGTAGATACCTTGAATCACCACCTTGGCAATCTCCACCGCATCCACGTGGTGCTGATTGAGGCCGTAGCTCAGTTTGTTAATACGTGCTGTTATCTTGTCGAAGTAAACAGGCTCTTTTTTTCCGCTTCTTTTAATTACGTACATGGGCGTCGGGGGTTCTTAGTTGTATTGCGGTTATTATCTGAATTTGGATTCGTCAGATTAAAGGAAAAAATGGATTTTCCTTACTAACGTGTCCTTATTATTTCTATCTTTTATTCTACTCTCTTCCTAGTTTTTTCCTTCTTCTAATTCCTTTAATCCAATTAATCCGCTAATCTGACGAATCCAAATTCAGAAAAAGAGAAATTAAAACGCAGTCTAGAAATCCTCGTTTAACGAGAACACTTGGCTATCCTTTTCAGCCATTACACCAGCCTTCTGGTATTCGCCCACGCGCTTCTCGAAGAAGTTGGTTTTACCTTGCAGGCTGATCATCTCCATCCAAGGGAACGGGTTAACAGCGTTGTAAAACTTGTCGCAGCCCAATGACAGCAACAGGCGGTCGGCTACAAACTCAATGTACTGGCCCATCAATTCGGCGTTCATACCAATCAATGATACTGGCAGGGCATCGGTTACAAACTCTTTCTCGAAGGTAACGGCATCGGTAATGATGGCGGTTACTTCTTCTTTGCCGGGCTTCTCTTGCAGCATATTGAACAGCAAGCAAGCGAAATCGCAATGCAAACCTTCGTCGCGGCTAATCAACTCATTGCTAAAGCAAAGGCCCGGCATCAAGCCACGCTTCTTCAGCCAGAAGATAGAGCAGAAGCTACCAGAGAAGAAGATACCTTCCACGGCGGCAAATGCTACTAGGCGGTGTGCAAAAGTTGGAGATTCTTCAATCCACTTAATCGCCCAATCGGCCTTCTTCTTCACGCAAGGCAAAGTTTGCAGGGCATTGAACATTTTGTCCTTCTCGGTCGGATTCTTGATGTAAGTATCTATGAGGAGGCTATAGGTTTCGGCATGCACATTCTCCATGGCAATCTGGAAACCGTAGAAGCAACGCGCCTCCGGTATCTGCACATCCTTCATAAAGTTGAGCACCAAGTTCTCGTTCACAATGCCATCGCTGGCAGCAAAGAATGCCAACACGTGCGACAGGAAGTGGCGCTCGTTGTCGTTCAGCTTGTCCCAGTCAATCAAATCGTGGCTTAGGTCAATCTCCTCAGTGGTCCAAAAGCTGGCTTCGGCTTGCTTGTACATCCTCCATATCTCATCATATTTAATCGGGAACAGCACAAATCGGTTGTCGGTAGGGTTCAGTATCGGGTCAAGTTTGCTCATGGTACGCTATCGTTCAAAGTATTATAAAAATCAATTTCAAGCACACAAACCGTTTCCACCAGAGACAGTAAAGCCCCCCTTCCGGTTTCGTTCAAAAAAATTTGAACCGGTCAGTTACGGCACTAGGCCATCAATGTGGTGGTTAAAAAAGCCGGGCTGAAATTCCCGGCTGTTTGTGTTATTACAATATTAAGGACGAAAAAATAGGAATTGAAATCAGTTTTTCAACACCCCTGCTGGATAAGATTTAAAAGCCTTATTTCACAAGGCTTAGGGCTGTGGAAATCTCTTTTTTAGGAAAATTTATTTTGGTTTTCCCGATTATTCATTACGGGTGTAAAGATAGTGTTTATGCGGTATTGCGCATAATTTTTGGGTACACTTGGCATACAACTGTTAGGGGTTACCGGCAAGGTAGTGGATAAATGGATGTGGGTATGATTTTGTGGGTTTTGAACAGGTGTGTTGGGAAAAGATTGGGGAGGTGTTTTGAACTAAAAATGGGAGGTACTGGTATGCTTCATTTCCGTACTACACGTCATTGCGAGGAATGGAATATCGACCTAAAGGGAGATATGAAATGACGAAGCAATCCCCTGCCAAGGGTGGCGCGCGTCGATTAGCTTAGGTCTAAAAGCATAAAACGTGTTTTGTTTCAGTGGGTTGCAAATATCATTCTTCGGTGCTAGGGATTGCTTCTTCGGTCCACCCACGCGAAAGGCGTGGAAGTCCCTACTCGCAATGACGGCCATGGTAGGCAACCTCAACCTTTCTTCACTTCCCCATCCTTCACACACTCCTGCAAGTAGGCAAACACCGCCAGCAAATCGTTCGGTCGAACATGCGGGTAGTTTTCCAGCAGTTCAGCCAGGGTATTATCTTGGCTTAGGAACTCCAAAAGCTGCTCTACGGTAACCTTGGTACCCTTAATAACGGGCTTGCCATTGTGTATTGTCGGGTTCGAAACGATGTGATTGCGCCACTCCATGGGCGCAAAAATAGGTTAATTTATTAAGTAGAGAGCACCTACAACATTTGGCGGAAACAACAAGTAGCCAATATGGCAGCAACTTCAATAATGTGCTACTATGCTTGACCTTTTGGTAAGCACATCTGGGGTTAAAAAGTACCATGAGGGCATCGGCTGTATTGGCTTTGGCCCTTATTGGGTATAATAATACCTAAAGATAGTTCGTAGGCGCCTTTTGTATTTAGTGCAAGCCCCGAATAAGGTAAATCTGCGGAGAAAGCGATGTAGTAGGCAGCTTTAGTTTTCTTACCCATAAGCCACTTATACTGTATACTGGCAATTAAAGCATTGGTATTGCCTAAGCTTGGCGCAATGGAAAGGCGGTTCATCACCGATATCCAGAAGGGGATAACCGTGGCAGCACCAGTAGGATTGTAGTACAAATCAATGCCAGTGTTTATATGATAAAAATCTTGCTGATTTTCGAACACAATGGTACTGCCTGCAAATACCTTATTCTTGCTCAAGTTTACGGTTGTGCGATAGCTAGCTACATATTTACGCGGTAAGCGGCTACTGCTATTGCTGGAACCTGTCATTGAAATAGATGGGCTAAGTATGTGAGCCATTGCGAAGCCTAACTCATTGTACCATTTATGATTACCCTTAAAGTCGTTTTTTAGCAATAATCCAAAATCGGTATCGAATGTTAGTTTTGTTCCGATACCGGTTTGGTTAAATGCCGATTGGCCAACAATGCCTTGGTTTATATCCAGTTGATCGCTAAAAACTAACCGATCCCAGTCAATACTATATATGTTAACGTAAGGTTTAAACCCCAATGATAATTGAGTGCGTGGTGAGGTACCCTTGCGATTGCCCTTGATGTTGAGATGCTGTGCATAAGCTACACCCACGGTAGTAGTTTTCAAAAAACCTTGGCCTTCTATATTTTGTAGGGCAAATAGGCCAACACCAGCAGCATAGCTTTTGCCAGTTTGCAGGTATCCATTAAACATGGCATAGTAAGTGGATAATGGTCCTGGGAAAACCTTGCCGGGCACATTGGGCCACTGGGTGCGGTAAGTGGCAGCCATCTGGTAACCCTTGTGGTATCCAAAGTATGCGGCGTTGTAGTAAGCTTGGTTGACGTTAAATTGCGAAAAGGTAGGGTCTTGTGCCCAGCAAACCGGTTTTAAACCGACCAGCATCAGCACTATTAACATCGGTTGCAAAAGCAGTTTCGCCATCGGTTATTATCTTGCTTATCTTACCAAAGTTACACTGCCTATAGTTTTGGTGCCTCCGCCTTCATCGCTGCTGTAGGTCATACCAGGCCAAAAGGTTCCATCCACAAAAACGGCTTCAACTTTCCAAACATATACATCCTGCGGCATGGGAATACCGTTATAGGTTCCATCCCAACTTTCGGCAGGCCTGGTTTCATCAAGCAATTCCGATTGCCATAACAGTTTGCCCCATTGATCAAAAATCTGTGCTTTGTAAGTTTTTAGGCCAATACCATTTGGCTTCCAAACTTGCACCAACTCGGCATTGCCGGGGTAGTCTGGCTGCAGGGCATTTGGTACATAGAGGGCTTTTTTGTAAATATCTAGCTGCTTATATGCTGTATCTAAACAATTATCGTTAGTGCTTGCCACCAACAAAGCATTATAAATATTTATTTCGTCGAACCTATGGCTTGGGTCTGTTTCGGTAGATGTATTACCATCTCCAAAGTCCCAATAATAATTATTGGCAAATTGGCTGGTATTGGTAAAAACCACCGTACCATCGTAAGGGTAAGCTGCCGAATCAATAAATACATCAAAATTTGCCACTGGCAAACCATATACAGTAACAGCGTCGCTCAAAAACAATGTATCCAGGCAGCCATCTACCGAGGTAGCCGAAAGCGAGACAGCATAGCTACCTGTATCAAGATAGGTATGCGTTGTAATAGCAGCGGATGTGCTAAGATTAAGGCTATCTTCTCCAAAATTCCATACAAAAGTTTCAGCTATGGCCCCATTTACGTCAAAGGTTACTTCAAGCGGTTGGCACCCCTCATTTGGTGATATGGATACGTTTTGAAGGTCAGGTTTTGGGTAAACAATCACAGGCTGCGAAGTTGTATCCGTACAACCATATTCATTAACGGCTGTCAACGTAATCGAAAATTGACCAACTGTTGAATAGTTGGCCGACGGATTGATAAGGGTGGAGGTATCGTTATCTCCAAAATCCCAAAGGTAGCTGGCGGCCTGTGTGCTTAAATTGGTTAGCGGGAAAACCGCCGGGGCACCACAAGCAGTATTAGCCAATAAACTAAAATCGGCAGTGGGCAATCCGAAAATTTTCACGTTTGCATTTACGGTATCGCTACAATAGTCATTAAGTGCCACAAGGGTTATCGTATAACTTCCGGTATCTGCATAGGTATTGTCTGCATTTGCTTGATTACTGCTGTTACCATCGCCAAATTGCCATAAATAGGAGCTTGCATTGAGAGAGTTATTGGTAAAAGCGATTGGCTGCGCATCAATACACGCATCTTGGGCGGTAAATGCTGCTATTGGGTTTATCTTAGCCAGCACCAAGGTATTGGTTGTATCAGCGCATCCATTACTATCAACTTCGGTGACGCTCACATTATAGGTGCCAGCCAACGTATAAATATGTGTTGGGTTTTGTAGTACCGAAGTGTTGGCCATGCCACTCAGGGTATCGCCAAAATTCCACACCACGCTACTGGTGCTGCCTACATTGGAGGTAAAATAAACCATTTCGGGGGCGCAAGGTGTAGAGTCGTTTACAGCAATTGATGGGGTAGGAACAGGGTAAACGGTAACAAAGGTATATGCCGAATCGATACAGCCGTTGCTTGATACTACATTTTGAGAAACCCTATAGGTACCCGGCGCACCGTAGCTATGGGTCGGGTTTTGCAAGGTTGATGTAGTGGGCAGTCCATTAAGGGTATCACCAAACATCCATTGCCAAGCCGCAGCCGCCGATGTGCCGCTGCTAGAATCAGTAAAGCTTACGCTGCCCTGGCCGCAAAGTTTTGTGGTATCAGCGCTAAATTTGGCAACAGTGCCGGTTACATCTACCCTGCCCATAGGTAAGGAAAAAATGCAACCAGGATCACCTAATATAAGCTCTGGATAAAAACTACCAGTGCGTGTATAGGTATAGCAAACCGAATCGCTTGCACCGGTAAGAACGGTTCCATCGCCAAAATTCCAAGTAATGTTGGTGGCCGATATAGTAGTGGCCGACATGCAAGTGGTGTGTGGTACACAACCTGAAGTAGTTGCAGTGGCTATAAAAGCTGATGGCCCGCTTATATCAATATAATCCTGAAAAACCAAGGTGTCAATGCATCCGATTTGGGTAGTGCTGATGAGCGTAACCGTAAATAAACCTGAAGTGGTATAGATATGAGAAGGGTTTTTTAAGGTAGAAAATTGCCCGTTGCCAAAATTCCAATTCCAAGTTACGGTTGAGTCTATTGCGGTAGAAAGATTAGTAAAAGATACCGCTAATGGCGGGCATATTGAAAAAGTAGTATCGGCCACAAAATCGAGCTGAGGGACCGTGTTATTGAAGGTATTTATCATCACTACCGTATCCGTGCAGCCAATACTATCAATCAGTGTAATGCTTGTATTAAAAACACCCGCATTGGTGTATATGTGGCATGGGCTTGTTGATGTATCAAGTGTGCCATCGCCAAAATCCCAATAATAGGCTAAGCTGCCGGCACTTGGATTTATGGTGTAGCAAGTTTGCAAACCTTGACAACTTACAATCGCGGTATCTGTAAACGTAATTTGGGGCTCATTAACCTGCACGTAGTTTAACAACAAAGTATCGGCAATGCAGCCATTACTGTCGGTTACGGTTAGCAAAACGGAGTATTTGCCGCCTTGGTTGTAAAGGTGTGCGGGGTTTTGCAGGGCCGACGTGTTATTGGTTGAAGACAATACATCGCCAAAGTTCCAGCTCCATTGCGCAAGGCCCATGCCGGTAGTAGAATCGCTAAAAGAAACATTAAGCGGTGCACAGCCGATAATTGGGCTGCCGGCAAAATAAACATTAGGGCCCGTGGCGGTAACACATTGCGGTTTATATACCGTATCTATACAGCCAAGGCTGTCAGCCACTATCAATTGCACGTCATATACGCCAGGTGTGTTAAAGGTAAAACAAGGGCTGCTGGTGGTATCAGTGGCTATGGTGGTTCCGCTGGCATTAAATACCTTCCATTGATAGCTCACTGCGCTGGTGGAAAAGCTACTAAAACAACTTATCAAAGGCGCACAACCAGTTAATGGGGTACCTGAAAACTGTGCACCATAATTCGAAATGTCTATTACTACATTCTGTAAATCGGTACAACCTGTGGAATCGTTGCTTACTAGAAGCGACGCATTGTAACTGCCTGGCCCGGGAAAAGTTGCCACCACCGTTTCTAAGGTATCGTTGGCGGGCGTACCGCCTAAAATTATCCATGAGTAGCGGTCGGCACCCTCCGATACGCTACCATCTAAAGTTACTGATAGTGGATCGTCGCAATTGACCGTTACTCTTGGGCTTGATATTGGCAGCAGGGTACGTACCAGGTCATCTTTGGTAATGGTATCATAACAGCCGAAATTGGAAACTATGAGGGTTATATCCCAAATACCGGCGTCATAAAAAATATGATTAGGGTTTTGTAATGCACTAAAGTTTACAAATCCGGTAGAATCTACATACCCCCAAATATATTCGGTGTATACAAAAGTGCCTGTGGACGAATCAGTAAAGTTGATCGGTTGGTTGGCACAATTCAACGGCGGGTTTGCGCTGAAATTCCCCAGTGGCCTGGTACCCGTGCATACTGCAGCAGGTACACTGTAGGTGGCCGTGCATCCTTGCACATCGGTAGTAGTAAGCCTTACCGAGTAGCAACCTGCTGTATTGAAAATATGGGTGGGGTTTTGCAGCGTGCTTGTATTATTGGCACCGCTATTAGGGTCGTCAAAATCCCATAGCCAAGCAACTGGATTGCCAGTAGCCGTGCCACTAAAAGAGGAAGTTAAAGGCAAGCAGCCATTGCTGGGCACTACCGTGTAAGATGCCTGAGGACAGGTAAGCTCAATTAGATTTGGTTTCGATACTGAGCTGCGGCAACCAGCGCTGTTTTGTATGGATAGGGTGGCCGAATAACTGCCACAGCTATCATAACTTATTACGGGCGGCGTTGCGGTGTTGGCGGTGTTGGGGCTCCCCCCTGGAAAAGACCAATTATAAACCAGCCCTTGACCCACCGATGAATCAACGTAGGTTATTGGGTTTGGCAATAAGCAGGTATTGAGCAATCCTACCGTACCAAAGCTGGCCAAGGGCGCGTCATTTACTACCAAAGTTGAGCACTGCTGAGCCGAGCACCCGCCTGCAAAGTTTGTGGTAAGGCAAACATTGTAAGTGCCCCCTGCTGGAAAAGTTATAATGGCACTTGATGATGTAGGGCCTGCTATGGCAATTGGCGGGGTTATACTCCACAGCCTACTAATGGGGGTGGCGGTTGCAGAAGAGGTAAACCTAATTTGGTTATTAGGGCAGATGGTACCAGTGCTAAAGGTAAAATTGGTTGTGTTGCCGCTGATGGTTATATAGTTATTTTTCTGCACGGTATCAGCGCAGCCATTCACGTCCACCACTATTAACGATGTGCTATAACTTCCAGGGCTATTATACACCACCGTAGGATTGGGTAAAGTTGCGGTAGCAGGCTGCCCTCCTTGAAATGTCCATTGATAGGTATATGGCCCATTGCCGCTGCTTACTACCGATTGGTAGTTGGTGGTAAATGGTGCAGTGCAACTAGTGGTGGTACTGGCGCTAAAGTTAGCCAATGGTATTGGGTACACACACACCACATTGCTAATGGTGGTATCACTCGTGCAGTTGAAAGAATTGGTAACTATAAGGGTAATACTTTTACAACCTGCTGAGTTATAAGTATGGCTAGGGTTTGGCCCTGAGCCAAAATTGCCATCGCCAAAATCCCAGACCGAACTTACTATGGTGCCGCTGCCAGGTGTTGAGGTATTTACAAATGCACTAGTAACCGGTACGCAGCCCGCCGCAACTACGGGTACAAAATTTGCCACAGGAGAGCACCGCACATTAACGATTTGCGTGGTTGAGTCTTTGGCGCCAATACTATCAGTAACCACTAATTTCACTGTAAAGGTGCCACAATCAAGAAAGGTAGTACTTGGATTTCGGAACACGGAATTGATACCAGGATAAACACCAAAATTCCACGAATAGGTTAAGCCAGCGCCAGTGGATGTGTTAGCAAAACTGTAAATTGCTGGGTTACAATTATTGGTGGGTTGGATGATAGTAAAACCCGCAGTAACTTGGCCAGATACCGAATAGCTAATGAGCACCAACATGATTAACAACCAATGCCATCTCAACTGGGCCATATTAGGGATTGATTGACAGAAATTATAAATTACTCGCTACTTGTTTTTTAACCCAATAGCTTTCAAAGTTCTACAGCGATTAAATTACAAAATCTACCTGCCATTGCCAAGCAGTAAGAACTGGAAAACAAAGATATTTCCTGCTTCCTTAGGTGTTTTTAGCTAAGTAATAAACCGGACTACCAATAACATAAGTACCACCGCGCTATTTACCCAAAAACGGCCCGCCGGGGTGCACCAGTAGTACTTGCAGCAGGCCATGGGTTTTGGCGGTAGAGGAGGATGCCTGAGGAGGGGTTCGTTTCAATTCAATTGAAAATTTAAAATTGAAAATGGTGAGACGCCTCCATTAACTTGAAAAGAACCAATTTACAATTCCCGTAGTTGTTATTTCACAATCCATTATCTTTACAATACTATGAGACTGTTACTCGATATCAATGATAAAAAGGCTGCGTTTCTGCTGGAATTATTGCAGAGCTACCCCCATGTAAAGGTGAAATCGCTGACCCCTGCAAAGGCCGTGTTTATGGAAGAGTTGAGCGAAGCCGTTGAATTTGTGAACGATGTAAAGCGCGGTAAAAAGAAAGCAAGACCAATAAAGGATTTGCTGAATGAAATTTGAAGTATTAACTATCCCGCCGTTCGACCGCCAGTTCAAGAAATTGGTAAAGAAATACCCTTCTCTTAAAGCAGAAATCGCTCAACTAGCTGCGCAACTTTCCGATGAGCCAAAAATGGGCACCGCGTTAGGAAACGATTGTTTCAAAATTCGTCTATCCATTGCATCCAAAGGCAAAGGTAAATCAGGAGGGGCAAGAGTCATTACCTATGTGCTTATAAAAGCCGAAGAAATATATCTATTGTCAATTTACGACAAGTCTGAACTGGAAAGCATTACCGATGCGGATATTAAGGAATTACTGAAGTATATAGAGGAGTAAGTTTATCCATCGCCTAAAACGGCCCGCCTGGGTGCACCAGCAATACTTGCAAGTGGCCTTGGGTTTGGCGGTATAGGAGGATGCTGTCGGGTAAATATATCTACCCAGCCGACCCCCTAAAACGTCATATAGTAGCGCTCAGCACAGCAGTGAATGGCATATCTCGGCATGGCCGAAAGTTATGCAATTAGTTTTATATTAGCGTCATAATGTGAGGGCGGTGGGCGTAATGTAGTTCGACGAACGGGCTTCAAGTGTGAGTTGGTTGTTCAATGCCCGCGCGGTTTTTCCGCTAAGGCGGAAAGGTAGGCATAGCCTACTGACACTAGTTGCACATAGGCAATAGCCTATGCGCAGCACTGGGCGGAGGTTTTCATGTTGGTTCAAGATCGTGCATAACCTAAATGGAGATTTCCAATCGATGCCCTCCATTCAATTCCATAATATTGAACTTACTTCGCCTAAGGGTTATGCATTCGGTAGATTGGATTAAGCGTTTGTTTAATTGGTCTCTAGAAAAGTCATCATAAAACTCCAGATACACTATACCATTTCTACCATCCCATCTTTGCATATAAGCTGTCAAGTAATCTTCATATTCTTGAAGATATTCATTTTCGGTAAGCTCTTTACACGACCCCGATAATGCAAACCTAAATAACGTTGTACCTGAAAGAAACTCCATTTTGTAAACATTGCAATTACAGCCTTTATAACTATCATATGTGCGATAGTGATCTGGAATGCCAATAGTATCTTGGATTTCGCAACCCAAAGCCAAGATTACTATAAAAATAAGGATGCCATATTTCATATTGACATTCTAGATGCGTCATATCAAGATTAGAAATTTAAAATTAGTAATTAAAAACTACTCCTTACTAAACGGATTCAAATCCTTATCATGAATCCGGTGCCCGATGCCGGATGCCCGGGCAATCTTATCCGTGCCGTGCAAGGCTTTTATCTTATCTAAGGCTTGGTATAGCTTCACCTGTTCGGGTTTGTCACGGAACATATCGAGTTGCTGTTTTCCGTGCTCTAGGTGGCCAAGGCGGAAACCAAGTAAGCGGATGGGGGTTTTGTGGTCCCACAGCTCGTTGAAGAGCTGGTGCGCCTTTTCGGCAAAGATGTGGTCGCTAGCAGTGAGCTTTATCATGCACTGCTTGCTCACAGTGCGGAAGTCGGGGTAGCGGATTTTTACCGTTACGCACGAGGCCAGTTTCTCATCATCGCGCAGCTCAAAGCTTACCTTCTCCACCATGGCGCTTAATAGCGACCGCAGAAAGGTTTCATCCTTGGTATCCTCATGAAAGGTGCGCTCGGTACTGATGGATTTCGCATCATGAAACGGCGTTACCTCGCTATGGTCGATGCCGTTTGCCCTCTGTTGCAGCGTTATGGCATGGCTGCCGAGAAACTGCTCCAGGTGTTTCGGATTGTAATCGGCCAGTTGGCCAACGGTGCGGATGCCCAGCTTGTTCAGCGTTTCTTCCGTCTTTTCGCCAATAAAGGGGATTTTGCCCACCTTCATCGGTGCGAGGAAGTCCTTTTCCGTGCCGCGCGGTATCATCAGTTGTCCGTTGGGCTTGGCCTCGCCGGTGGCTATCTTCGCCATCATTTTGTTTACGGATAGGCCGAAAGAGATGGGCAGCTTGGTTTCTGTAATGATACGCTGGCGCAACGCCGTGGCCCATTGGTAGCACCCGAAGTATTTTTCCATGCCCGTAAGGTCGATATAAAATTCATCGATGCTGCTCTTCTCGAACAGCGGCGCCTCGTCCCTGATGATGTTGGTTACCATTTTGGAGTACACGCTGTACTCGCCATGGCTGCCACCAATAACTATGGCATCGGGGCACAGTTTCAGGGCCTGCATCATGGGCATGGCGCTGTGCACGCCAAACTTTCGGGTTTCATAGCTGCACGCCGCCACCACGCCCCGCTTGCTGCTGCCGCCCACAATTACGGGCTTGCCGTGCAGCTCGGGATTTTTGAGCCGCTCTACCGAGACAAAAAAGCTGTCAAGGTCAAGGTGTAAGATGGTGCGCTCGTTTTCTATGAGAAGTGGTCTAAAGTTAAACAACGAGAATATTTGTTAGCTATTTTGGAGCGAGACAAAGCGGGGTTTCGAAGGCATAATGGAATGATTACGTCGAGAAAACCCAATGCAGTCGTAGCCCAAAAGGGCCACAAATAAATTGTTTGGATAATTTTAGACCGCTTCAAAATATAGGATATTGCTAAATGACACTAATTGTAGCCTAAATAGTTCAGTATGTTCATTAAATGCCTGCCACATTTGCAAAGCCGACTTATTTGTTAGTATATTTGTAATATCTTTAGCCGAAGGTACTAATTAAATTAGAGGAACGCAAGAGCAAATTATGGACATTATTAACGTCAATATCCGTTTCCTGCGCAAGCAGAAAGGCATTACCCAACAGGAGTTTGCCGACCTTTTGAAAATCAAACGCGCCACCCTTGGTGCTTATGAAGAAGGCCGTGCTAAACCCAATTTGGATGTGCAAAGGGCACTTGCTAAGATGTTCAACCTATCGCTAGATCAGCTATTGAGCCGCAACCTGAGCAAAATAGCCGCCAAGAACCTCTTTAAAGAGGAGCCGGGCGCTAACGATGCCGAAGGCCGAAAACTGCGCATACTCACTATAACCGTGGATGAGCAAAATCGCGAGTTTGTGGAGTTAGTGCCTGCCAAGGCTGCTGCCGGTTACCTAAACGGCTATGCTGACCCAGAGTATATTGAGGAACTTCCCCGTTTCCGGCTACCGTTCCTTAGCGAAGGTACTTACCGCGCTTTCGAGATTAGCGGCGACAGCATGTTGCCGTTGCAGCCGGGTTCGGTGGTAGTGGGCGAGTACGTGCAAGATTGGACCGGTATTAAGGACGGCCTTACCTATGTAGTGGTTTCGCGAAATGAGGGCATCGTTTATAAGCGCCTGTTCAACCAATTGCCAGAAACCCCCAAGTTGATGGCCCGCAGCGACAACCCTTCTTACAGCCCCTACGAAATACCGCTAGAAGATGTGGTGGAGGTTTGGAAAGCCAAACTCTTCATCAGCCACGCACCCGCCGAGCAAGACATGAGCATCGAACGCATGATGGGCATGATGCTGGAGTTGCAGAGAGAAGTGATGCAGTTGAAGGAGAAGGCGTAGATTGGACCATGGACGATGGACGATAGACCATGGATGCTTCAATTTTATAAGTGTGCAATTAAGAAAGGTTTTCGATTCTGAGCAATGAAGTGCCAGATACCCTCCTTGGGAGGGTCACCACACTCCTAGAGTGCTCCAACGAGTAATAGTTTCTTGATTACAGGGAAATCCCATCGGTGTAAGTGTGGTGGGGTGGGTCGGTGAGGTGAGTGGAGCATTTCCAATTACAAGCTAACACAATCGTCGTAAAACTAAAAGTTATCACATATCAGCCTCATTTAAAACCCTTTGCCAAACAATTGAGGTCAAAAATGACATTGCCAGAGGTGTTGCTTTGGAAAGAGTTGAAATCCAATCAACTAAAAGGTTATGATTTTGATAGGCAAAGGCCAATGGATATTTACATTGTAGATTTTTACTGTAAGGATTTAAACCTAGCAATTGAAATAGATGGGTCTGACCATGACTTGGAGAAAGATAAAATACGCCAAGAAAGGTTGGAAAGTTTAGGAGTGTGTTTTTTGCGATTTACGAATAGGGAAGTACGATATAAAATGGATTTTGTCCTCGCATCAATAGTTACGTGGATGCAAGAGCACTACAACGAATAACCCACCCCGACGCGCTTTGAAAGCCTAGCCAATTTGTAAGTTCAGCCAAGCGCGTCGACCCTCCCAAGGAGGGTATCTGCCACTTCAGTCCAATATTTATATAGTTTTCTTTGGTGGTGCCGTGTTTTGCCGTTGTGTACTTCCTTTCCATTTACCCGCAAATGCCCCATCTTTGCACCCATCATGCCTACTACCTTCAACCTCGACCAATTAATTAGGGCGAACATCCGCAAGATGAAGCCGTATTCCTCTGCCCGCGATGAGTTTAGCGGTACGGCGCAGGTCTACTTGGATGCGAACGAAAACCCGTTTAACAATGGCCTCAACCGCTACCCTGACCCCCACCAGAAAGACCTTAAGAAGCGCATTGCGCAGTTGAAAAAGATAAAGCCCGAGCAAATTTTCTTGGGCAATGGCAGCGATGAGCCGATTGATTTGCTGTTCCGTGCTTTTTGCGAGCCGGGGGTGGACCATGCGGTGTTTATCGCCCCTAGCTATGGTATGTACGAGGTGGCTGCCAATACTAACAACATCGCCTTTACCCAAGTGCAGCTTACACCCGATTTTCAATTGGATAACGAGGCTATTTTGCAGGCAGCGAAACGCAAAAACGGCGCAACGGTCTCCACCAAACTTATTTTCCTTTGCTCGCCGAACAATCCTAGCGGCAATTTGCTAGATAAGGCTGCGGTGAAGCGCTTGCTGGATAACTTTAATGGTTTAGTAGTGGTTGACGAGGCCTACATTGATTTTTCCGGTGAAAAAGGCTGGTTGCCGGAGTTGGAAGAGCACCCCAACTTGGTGATACTCCAAACCCTTTCCAAAGCTTGGGGTATGGCAGGTATACGCCTCGGTATGGCATTTGCTAGTGCGCAGATTACTGCGGTTTTGGATAAAATCAAACCACCTTACAACATCAACGAGCTTACCCAACAAACCGCCCTTAAAGCCTTGCAAGATGTGAAGCCTGTGCAACAGCAGATAAGCCAAATAGTGGAAGAGCGCGGCAAACTGGCGGACGGCCTTCGTTCGCTGGAGTTTGTGTTGCGGGTGTTCCCATCCAAGGCTAATTTCCTGCTAGTTAAAACGACTGATGCCCGGAAGGTATATGACCATTGCCTTGCTCAAGGTATCATCCTCCGCGACCGCAGTAAAATACCCGGTTGCGAGGGTTGTGTAAGGGTCACAGTTGGTACGCCTGAGGAAAATTTAAGACTGCTGGAAGTTTTGATGGGACTCTAGCTGCGAGAAAAAATTAAACACTAAGAACACTAGGAAATTAAGCACTAAGAACACTAAGTACATACTACGTGCTTAGTGTTCTTTGTGATACCCTCTGTGTTCTTGGTGGTTAAATGCATCCTGCCCAAAGACATTAATCGCACCCCAATTTTCGGTACTTTTACACTGTACTATTCAAAGCACGAAGCACATGAGCAAAAACGAGCGCTTAGGCATTATCGGCGGTGGAAACTTAGGCATTTCCATAGCCGAAGGACTGCTGATAGCCAACTACATACAGCCTTCCAACTTAATTATTACTAGGCGTAAAGTAAGCCTGCTGGATAGTTTTAAACAGCAAGGAATCATCACCTCAGCTGATAATGCCGATGCGGTAAACAATGCCCGCATCGTTATCCTCGCCGTAAAACCCAAGCAGGTGGCCGAGGTATTAATTCCGCTGAAGGATAATTGGCAACCGGGCCAAGTAATGGTCTCGGTAGTTACGGGCGTTACCATTACCGAGTTACAGCAACTGGTGGGCCCCAATGTGTCGGTTATGCGCGCCATGCCCAACACCGCCATCGCCATACGCCAATCCATGACTTGCGTGGCTGCTAAGAACGCTCCCAAAGAGCAGGTGAATGAAATTGTAAGGCTGTTCGATCAACTCGGTAAAACGGTGGTGATTGACGAGGAGCTGATGGAAGCCTCCACCGTGCTAGGCGCTTGCGGTATTGCCTACGCGTTGCGCTTTATCCGTGCCGCTACGCAAGGCGGTATTGAGATTGGTTTCGACAGCAACACCGCACTGCTTATTGCTTCCCAAACCGCCAAAGGCGCAGCGGCACTGCTGTTGGAAAACGGCCAGCATCCAGAGCGCGAAATTGATAAGGTTACCACCCCACAAGGCTGCACCATCGTAGGCCTCAACGAAATGGAGCACAATGGTTTCAGTTCGGCTTTGGTAAAAGGCATCCTCGCTTCGCATAAAAAAATCGCGAAAATCCATTAGCATAAAGGGATTGGCTTATGAAAAGACTTTGGACGATACTGATAATGCTGGTTGCCGTTACGTATGCACATGCTTCGTGCACGCACTTAGCCATGTATAATGAATCGGGCATCAGCTTGGATGAAGGAAAACTCTGTGAAGCCTCAGCTGGGCTGTACGACAAGCACGGAATACAAACCGTTGTATACTTGCACGATGCCAAATACCGCGATAAGGATGCCTGGTTTGCCTACCTGGATCAAGTAGAAACTACGCTAGAAACCGCCGATGGCCGCCAAGTGCGCAATAGTAGTGGAAACTACTATGATTGGGTACTGGTGCTGGAAGTGAATGCCGCAAATGATTTTGGAGCTGTTGCCTACGGTGCCAATGTAGAAGCGCTGATGAGTGGCGGCCAATGGACAGCCATTTCCGGGAAGTTGGAAAACTCCATCGGCAGCCAAGATAGCCTTACGGAAGAGTTTCGAACCATATTGTTGGAGTTGGATGCGAAAATGCCTGTTGCTACAAGCAGCAATACTGGTATTAGTAGTGGAAATAATGGTGTTAGCTCCAAATTGGGCGGCTCTGGTTTCGCTGCAATACTGGGTCTTCTATTTATAGCTGCAATAATAGTAGTGATTGTGTTGCTTGTAAGAAGCGCCCTCAAAAAAGCCAAAATTTCCAAAGAAATTGCGGAAGCCCGCCGCAAGCGTGTGGAGGCCATCTGGCTAGGCACCAGCAACTTGGTTACTACTGCCGATGCGCTTTTAGGCGGTAACACCACCCAAGACAGTGAGCTGTACAAACTATGGGTGCTATACTATGGCGACCGCCAAGGCAAATTGCACGAAAAGGTAAGCAGCCAAATTACCATTGCCCAGCAGGTATACAAGAAAGCTTTTGATGCGTATGAGCGCTTGTCGCAGTTTTATAGTTCAGGTATTGAGAAGATAAGTGATGCCGACCTGAAATTGCTGGAGGTACTTTACATTACCCTGCGCGGCACAAACCCGCTAAGTACCGAAGAAATAAACGCCCTGCTAGACCCAGTGCAACTGCCCAACGAGGCAGAACCCCAGCAGTCGCAGTTGCTTTCACAAGTTAACGAGGTATTGCAAAAGCTTAGCAGCGATAGTATTTACAATGCCCCGATAGAGGGTATCGGAGTGAATGCCGCTAACCCTGAGGGGGTGCTGGGGTATATAAGTAATGTAAAACAACAGATATCGGCACTGGCCATTGCCATTAATAAGCTGTTGCCACTGCGTCAAAAGGCTGAACAGGACTTGGTACCTTTCTCTATACATATCGAAGAGCTCCCAAGCGTGGATGCGACCATCTTAAAAAATTACCTGCGCCAATCCCTCAAGAAAACCGATGAACTGCTAGCGGGGCACCAATACTTTGAGTGCGAGGATTGGCTGATTTCCATTAGCACAATGGTGGAGCCCAATAGCTGGAACGAATCAGTATCGGATAGCCAGAAAAAGGTACAGCAAGCCGAGGCGATACACGAGGCAGGGATACTTTATGGCCCAGCAACTGAGCAGTTGAAGCTAGTGGCGAGCAGCAAGGAGCGTTTGGTGGGTTACATCCTCCGTAACCAGCACCCTGCTTTGGCACTAGAGCAATTGCTGGTAATGCAAGCGGCAGCCAATAATGCGAGTGCCTTGATGAAAGAGCGCCAACGGATAAAAGACAACTTTCTACACGAATGGATGCGTATCAAAAAGTTGGTAGAAACATTCGATTTAGATAGCATGCCCGAGGTACACCAACTAAAAGCCAGTGTAAATGAGTATGGGGTAGAAGAGCAGGTGGATGTGCTGGCACCTTTGCAGCAGATACCCCCAACAGAGCAAAGCCTGCGCGACTTGGAAAAAGCACGCGAACTATTTGAAGCACCCGACCAGCCCTTTGAAACTGCCTGGCAAATACTGGAAGATGTGGCCCAAGCATATAATATTGAGGGACTGGTAGCAGCGGCACAAAGGGAGTTTGATAAATTGAAAAACCTCGAGCAAGATTGCCATAACACTTTGGCAACGCTACACGCAAGGTATGATGTAATACATAAGGAGTACTCAGAGTATATTGAGGAAGACGACGCCGATGAGGTTAAGAAAACCTATGCAGCTGCGAGCAACGCACTTAAAGAAAAGGAGATCTATCTCGCAAAGCAGTTGCTAGAAAAACTGGATAAGCTAATGGATAGGGTAGAAACTAGCGCCATGCATGAGCAAACGCTAGAAGAGGAGCGCAGGCGCCGTGAACGCGAAAGCCGCAGTCGCAGTGCAACATGGGGCACCGGGTCATTTGGTGGCGGAAGCTTCGGTGGCGGTGGTGGTCGGTCTTCAGGCGGTGGCGGCTTTTCCGGTGGCGGTAGGTCATCAGGTGGAGGGTTTAGCGGTGGTGGCCGCTCCAGTGGTGGCGGGTATAGCGGTGGTGGACGCAGGTAATCTGTACACCCTTTTTAATGTTATATCAGCATTACCCCAGTGCAACTTTTGGGTGCTAAAAACGCTCTTTTTTGATGTAGCTTTGCACCAAAATTAATAACATGCCACTAGCGTTACGCTTTATTACCTTGTTCGTATTTGTATCTACTTTTATTGCAATTGATGGTTACAGCCAATGCGGTACGCTTGCTATTACCGGTGTTACTGCCACCCCAGTTACCTGTAATGGTGGCAGCACCGGCAGTATAACCGTTACCACCACAGGCGGCACGGGGCCGTTTACCTATAGCAATGGCGTAGGTGGTGCTTCGGTAAGCAACTCAACTTTTGGGGCAAGCAATACCGTTAGCAATTCAAGTGGTGCCCCTACCAATGTATGGTGGTCGCCGGGTACCTGCGGCAGCGGCGTGTTTTACCAATATTCAAGCACCGTAGGTTGCCCTGCTGGCAGTGCGGTATTTAATGGCGGTAATGCAAGTTTCGCTAGCTGTTTCCTGCGTTCGCCACAACTCAACATGAACAATATCAATTTGGTTACCATCACTATGGATGTTTCCCATAGTTACTCAGTAAGTAGGCCTAATGATAGGGTGAGGTTTTATGTTTGGGTAAACAATGGTTATCAAGCAGTACCTATTACTATCAATGGCGTGGCGGGCACATCGGGTTCAAGCTACTTAAACTTTACCCAAGCCCGCACTTGCCAGCAGGTTACCGTTACCTTAAACCTTAGCAGCATACCCTCCACTTCTCGCAGCGATTTTCTTTTCTATATTGAGCCTAGTTGCGGTTACAACTTGTGTAATGCTTTTCAAATGGTGGTTGATAATGTATCCTTTTCTGAAGGCGCTACTGCTCAATCATCAAGCACTTTCACCAACCTGCCTGCTGGCAACTACAACATTGCCGTAACCGATGCCAACGGTTGCACCCTTACTTATGCTAGCAACCCCGTAGTGGTTACCCAACCCGCAGTGGTTACTGCTGCTGGCGGCTTTACCAGCCCCACTACTGTAGGCGGTAGCAACGGCAAAGCTTAGGCAACCGGCGGCGGTGGCGTATCGCCATACACCTATCGCATAGGTGCTGGTAGCTACAGTGCTGCCGATACGTTTTTCAACCTCACCGCTGGTACTTATCAACTTACCGTTAGAGATGCCAACGGCTGCACTGATGTAGCCAACGTAACCGTTACCAACCCAACTTGCACCTTGGCTATTACCTCCGTTGGCAAGGTAAATGCTACCTGCGCTGGGCGGAATAATGGCAGTTTTACCATCACCACCAGTGGGGCCAATGGTGCAGTGGAGTACTCCATTACGGGCGGCGCAACTTGGCAGCTTGGCAACAGCTTTAGCAACCTTGCCCCAGGCAATTATACTGTACAAGTGCGCGATGCCGCAGGCTGCAACGTGGCGGCCACTGGAAACCCGCAAACCATAACGGCTGCACAGGTACTTAGCCTGGGCTTTACCACTACCGCAGTAACTACGGTTGGTGGTAGCAATGGCGCAGTTGACTTGAACGTAACCGGCGGCACCACCCCTCGCACCTTCCAGTGGAGTACTGGTGCTAGTACCGAAGACATTACCAACGTAGCAGCCAATACCTATTGTGTAACGGTAACCGATGCAAACGGCTGTATTAATTCTGGCTGTGCTGTTGTAAGCGCGCCTACTTGCAGTTTGGCCGTAACCTCGGTAACCACTACACCTGGCTGTGGCAGCAATGGCCGCATTGTGGTATCTACCAGCGGTAGCAGCGGCGCGGTAGAAGTTTCGGTTGATGGCGGCACCAATTGGCAGAATAGCAACACCGTTAATGGCCTAGCCGCTGGTAGCTACACGGTACAGGTGCGCGATGCAGCCGGTTGCACGGCCAATGCCCCTGCCAATCCTTATGTTTTGGCCCAGCCAACAGCCATTGGCCTAAGCTTTAGCACTACCAACGTATCAACCACAGGTGGTAGCAACGGCGCCATCAATCTCACCGCCACTAATGCTACCGCACCGGTTACCTTTATCTGGAGCAATAGCACCTCAACAGAAGATCTGACAGGTTTAGCTGCAGGCCAATATTGCGTTACCGTAACAGGCGGCAATGGCTGCACGGCCACGGCTTGCGAAAACGTAACCCAGCCCGGTTGTAACTTATCGGCAAGTACCACAGTAGTTAATGTAAGCACCTCGGGTGGTAGTAATGGCTCGGTTACCTTAACCGTAAATGGCGGTACCGCTCCATTCTCTTATAGCTGGGATAACGGCCCTACTAGCAAAGACCTTAGCAACCTTGCTGCAGGTACTTACTGCGTAACCGTTACCGATGGCAACAATTGCACCGCCAATACCTGCGCCACCGTTACCCAACCGGTAAATCCTTGCAACGGATTTACCATTAGTAATGTGGTTACCTCCCAGCCTACTTGCCCTGGCGACAATGGCACCATAACCATAAGCGTAAGCGGTGGGCAAAACCCCGTGTTGTACTCTGTTGATAGTGGATTGGTGTTTCAAAATGGGGTGAGCTTGTTTACAGTAACAGGTGGAACATACAACATAATAGTGCGCGATAACAACAACTGTGAGGTGGTGTACTCCAACAATCCAGTGGTTATAGCCACCCCGCAAGGCCTCAATCCACAAGTATCGATACACGGCGATACGATTAAGGTTAACGATATTGGTGTAAGCTACCAATGGTTGTTCGGCGGCAATATTATTGCCAATGCCGACGATACCAGCTACCATGTTATTGCCAATGGCGACTATAGCGTGGTGGTAACCGATGCCAACGGCTGCGAATATACATCGAATGTAGTGTCGCTTACGGGCGTGGGTATGGGCGAAATACCTAGCGCACAATGGCAGCTTTGGCCAAACCCAACAGAGAACATGCTGCGCTACTCCATAAACACGGCTGATCAAGCTCGCTTTGAGATTTGGAGCAGCGATGGAAGGCTAGTGCTTGCTAGTAATGTGCAGTTGCTTGAGGGTGAGATTGATATGAGCCAATTGGCAGGCGGTGTTTACAACATTAGGTTGATTACTGCCCAAGGCCAAGCCGTAAAGCGCATCGTTAAATATTAACTTTCCCCTTTATCAAGTAGAATAATCCATTCATCGGCATAGTAGAGAGGTTCAACGAAAAGAGTTGAACCTCTCTTTTTTTGCACCGTATCTTGCATCTATAACTGATAGAATAACAGCAAATAAGGACTCCGCTCCTGGTGATAATTAAAAGTGCTGTACGAATAAAGGAAGAGAAGTTTTTATAAAGATAAGTTGCGAAAGGGGGAGCGGAATCCTTTTTACATTGAACAAAAACGCGGCAAAGCGTGTTAAAGTTATTATAGTTGGTTAGTTAGTTGTGTGTTAAGCCGGCGGAGAGTGGTTCCTTCGCCGGCATTTTTTTTGGAAGGAATTGGCCAATTTTTCTTTAAAACTGTCTAACGATAGTTTGCTTCCTTTCGTCGACTGAAAACAACATTTTAACGATTTAGCGAACAAATTGGGTGTTTTGGATGTATTATGATTGAAAGCAGCAGATAATAACACAACGCTTTCGGGCGTTTGTTAGATATAGTTGGTTAGTTAGTTGTGTGTTTACGCCGGCAAGGAGTGGTTCCCTTGCCGGCATTTTTTTTACAACCTACCCTGGTAACGCGGATAGCATTATCCAAAAAAGCATTATCCCATCAGCACATTAGCATATTAGCAAGTCAACCCTCCAATTTTCAAATTATCATTGGTACATTAGCAACTAACTCGCAACCCGTAACTCGTAACCCGTAACTTCACCCCATGGCTGGCAACTCCTTCGGCGAACTCTTCCGCATTACTACCTTTGGCGAATCGCATGGTGAGGCCGTGGGCGTAGTGATTGACGGTTGCCCCGCTGGATTGTCCATTGACCTGGAGCAGGTGCAGCGCGAGTTGGACCGTCGCCGACCGGGCCAAAGCCACATCACTACCCAGCGCCAAGAGGCCGACCAAGTGGAGGTGCTTTCGGGTATTTTTGAAGGGCGTACCGTGGGCACGCCGATAACCCTCCTGGTGCGCAATGAAGATGCCCGCAGCAAAGATTACAGCCATATAAAAGACAAATTCCGCCCCTCGCATGCCGACTTTACCTACCAAGAAAAGTACGGCCTGCGCGACTACCGCGGCGGGGGCCGCTCATCGGCCCGCGAAACCGTGGCGCGCGTAGCAGCGGGTGCCATTGCCAAGCAGTATTTGGCCACGCTGGGTGTAAGCATACAGGGCTATGTGTCCACCGTGGGCGAAATTGACCTTGCCAAACCGTACACCGAACTAGACCTCGCCCTAGCCGAAACCAACATAGTGCGCTGCCCCGACCCCGAAACCGCCGAGCGCATGATAGCCGCCATAGAGGACATCCGCAAAGCGGGCGATACCCTAGGCGGCGTGGTAAGCTGTGTGATAACGGGCACACCTGTCGGACTCGGTGAACCGGTTTTTGATAAACTGCATGCCGACCTCGCCAAAGCCATGATGAGCATCAATGCCACCAAAGGCTTTGAGTACGGCTCCGGCTTTGCGGGCGTAAGGCTAAAGGGCAGCGAGCACAACGATAAATTTGAAAACCAAGCTGGGCACATACGCACCGCCACCAACCACTCCGGCGGCATACAAGGCGGCATCAGCAACGGTATGGACATCTACTTCCGCGTGGCGTTTAAGCCCGTGGCCACCCTCATGCAAGCCCAAGAAACGGTAGACGAGCACGGCGACGCCACCACCATACAAGGCCGCGGCCGCCACGACCCCTGCGTAGTACCCCGCGCCGTACCCATCGTAGAAGCCATGGCCGCACTGGTATTGGCGGATCATGCGTTGCGGGGTAGGGTAGCGAGGGTGTAGCTTTTTGTTTATAAAGAAGTTAAGCTGTCATCCTGAGCTTTTCGTCGAAGCATGTCATCCTGAGCTTTTGTCGAAGGAGGTGCCAGTGATTGCAATGCTCTCCGGAGTCTTTCACGAAGGAGGGCAGGAGTGCGGGTGAGGAAGGTGCGGTTATTTGATGAAGTTTATGCGTGGTTGTACGGCTCACCCATAGTGGGCTTTGAATACGTCAAATGCTGAGGTAAAGCCTCTCAACATCAGTTCAGCGCAGGCATAGCCTACGCAGAGTGGGGTGGTGGGTTTATTGCTACTCGTGGGCTTTGAACATGTTCCGTTTCGCAATTAAGCACTTGCCTCATTATACACATCCCGTTTGAAGCGGGACGTCAGATAAATAGGATATACTTGCGCTATATGGGCATTAAACGTAAGTTTACTGAATATAAAGACAAAGTAAAATGCAGCAGCTGATAGAATTACTATTGCAATACAGTCATCTAACCGAACAACAAATTGAACTCATTGGCTCAAAGACCGAAACGAGAAAACTAAAAGTTGGAGACTACTTTTCAGAAGCTGGAAAAACAGCCAATGAAGTTGGATTTGTAATACAAGGAATTTTTAGAGTTTGTTATTACAGCAAGGATGGAAACGAAATAACACGTTACTTTATTGATGAAAATAATTTTCTTGTTGACCTGAATAGCTACACTTATCAAATCCCTTCAAGCGAATACATTCAAGCAGTTACAGACGTTGAATTAGTTGTTTTCAAACGTAAAGATCTGAATGATATAGCTAATACAATAATTGGTTGGGATAGAATAACAAACCAAATCACGACCAAAGCTTTTTTAGATAAAGTAAGCCGCATAAGTCCGATGCTTGCAGAGGATGCAACTACTCGCTACACAAACTTTTTGGAGCAGTTTCCCAAGCTGGCATTAAGAATTCCACTTTCTTACTTAGCTTCCTATCTCGGAATTACTCAACAATCTTTGAGTAGAATAAGAAAAGGTATTAGTTGATTTCACTTTTTACCATTTGGTAAATACCTCACCAATAGCATTGTGCAGCTTTGTCTTGTTAAAATAAGCAAAAAACACAATGACAACATTTTGGATTACGCTCGTCGGTATTATTCTATTCGCAGGTGTAGCAAATGCTCAGAGTAGCAAAAAAACTACACAAGCCCATGCTACAGTTATTGTTAGTACAACTAGCGATAAAGCCTTTAACTATATCGTGCCGGTTGACTTATCACATATATTCAAAAAATACAAGCGCTTTCCAGCTATCATCAAAACGGATGAGAACGAAGCTTGGATAAAACCTGGTTTAACACGAACAGTCTACTTTGAAGATGGTACAACCGCAAAAGAAAGCTTGCTTACTGTTGTCCAAAGCAAATCATTTTCATACCAAATTGAAAATTTTACCTCGCAAATGCGATTCCTTGCAAAGAGGGTTGAAGGAAGTTGGCTATTTACAGAATTAGAGAACGGGCAAACAAAGATTGAATGGACTTATAAAGTCATTCCTAAAAACGTTGCGGCTCGATTCATCCTAAAATCGTTCATTCTTAAAGATCTCAACGGTTTGCTAAATAATGCTTTGTTAGTCATAAAAAGTGACTTAGAAAATGGAAAATAAAACGATACTGATAACTGGAACTTCTTCAGGAATGGGAGAAGCCACCGCTGTTCTATTGGCACAATCAGGTTATAAAGTATTTGCGGGAGTGAGAAGTCCAGCGGCTATGGATAAGTTGAACAAATTAAACATTGGCAATCTATATCCTATTATTTTAGATGTTACCAAAGTTGACGATATAAACCATGCCTTTGATCTAGTAAAAGATACCGTAGGAGAAATTGGATTATTGGCAGTTATCAATAATGCTGGTAATAATTATTCCGTATCAACTGAGTTTTTTGATGAAGAGAAAGCACGTTTACTTTTAGACACTCATTTTTGGGGAATGGCAAACCTAACTAAAAAGTTTTTGCCCTTACTGCGAAAATATGGAAGCAAGTATCCCAATCAAGCTCGAATTATAAATGTTGGCTCGGTTGGCAGCATCTCGGCATTCCCGTTCATTCAGTTCTATAATGCCGCTAAGTTTGCGATATTAGGTTTCACAGAATCATTACGTCTTGAATTAGCTCCTTTTGGAGTAAAGGCTATTGTCATTGTTCCAGGCTCTGTAAAAACATCTATTTGGAAGAGAACAGATGATGCTGTTCAAGAGAGCATTTCAAAATTAACGACAGAAGGAAAAGAACTTTATCAGTACAACATTAAGCAGGCAAGCAAACTATCTGCTTCTATGGAAAAATCAGGTATTAATCCCGATAACGCTGCCAAAGTTTTCAAAAAAGCATTAGAAGATTCCAATCCACCATTAAAATATTTTATTGGTAAAGATGCCAAAGCGGTAAACTTTATGGTTAAATATTTACCCGATAGTTTAAGGCAATCAATTGTCGGAATGCAGCTTAACTTCAAATCTTATACAAACAGATAAATGGAAAGGAGAATCATACTTATAACTGGTGCCACAAGTGGAGTTGGCAAAGCCACAGCCTTTGAATTAGCCAAACCAGAAAATCGATTATTGCTCGTTGCGAGAAATAAAAAAAAAGGTGAAGAACTCAAAAATGAAATATCGAGCCGTCAGCCTAAGGCAGATGTTGAGCTGTTATTTGCTGACCTTTCATTGCAAAAAGACATTAAAAATCTAGTGGCTGATTTTAAAGTGAAATACGACAAATTGGATGCACTCATTAATTGTGCAGGCCTAGTTTCAAGCGAAAGAATTGAAACCAAGGAGGGAATTGAACAAACCTTGGCCGTAAATTATCTTTCTCACTATTTACTTTCTCATCTTCTAATAGATGAATTGAAAAATGCCGATCAAGGAAGAATTATTAATGTTGCCTCGTTGATTCCGCCAATTGCAAAAATTAATTTCAAT
Organism: Sphingobacteriales bacterium; assembly: GCA_027483645.1. Classification (GTDB taxonomy): domain Bacteria; phylum Bacteroidota; class Bacteroidia; order Chitinophagales; family CAIOSU01; genus CAIOSU01. The sequence continues at coordinate 24,179 of JAIXUD010000013.1, read as the reverse complement.
GATATAAATAGCAAAAAAAATTACAACGGTGTAAATGCTTATTTGCAATCAAAAGTTGCTGACGTGATGTTTACTTATGACCTAGCTGAGCAATTGAAGAACACAAATGTAACTGTCAATGCTGTTCATCCCGGAATTGTAAAAACAAATCTTGGGGTAGAAACGTCAAAAGGTGCTTTACAAGGGTTCGTTAGATTCTGCATGTCATTTATTGCCATTACACCTGAAAAATCAGCCGAAAGAGTTTTGTTTTTAGCCAACAGTAAGAGCCTTTCAAAAACAACTGGTAAATATTTTAAAAGTGGTCTAAATCCAGTAAGGACAAATTCATTCTCATATAATCTTGATTACAGAGTTAAACTATCTGAATTGACCTTACAGCTTATTGGATAGTAAAGGATACAGATAGTTTCCCATCTAGCGCAAGTTTCTCAACTTGTGACCCCACTCCGCGCATTCTACGCCTGCGCGGAACTGATGTCTAGAGGCTGCGCCTCATCACGTAACATGTAAAAAGCTCAGGTCACGAAAGGCTTCTCATTATCGCACTACAGCAGCAATAATGCATCCACGGTAATTGCAACTAATTGATTAACAGAAACTTGCAAAATAACCACCACCGCAACCACCTGTAAATCAACCACCTACATCTTCTTAACCCCATCCCCCGCAAACCCACGCCCAAATGCGTGGCAAGCCCCACCAATACTCAATTCGTGGACGACAAAACCCCAAAATAGACACAAGATATCAGACACAAGACACAAGACTGCTTCAAATACGGTAGCTCCCCTCCTTTTTTCAAGGAGGGGTTGGGGGTGGTCGGCGCGGGAACCCGCATGAAAGCTCACTTCGTGGACGACATAACTAGTAGTATGGGAGCATCATTCTCCGAAGCAGGGGATTACTGCGAAAAGCAGTGAGAAAAGTAGCCACAGGCCATTGAAGGGCACCACCAACAGCAACATCAGTTAGGCCTTCGCAATGACGGTCATTGGAGAGAAAAACACCCCACAACCCGCTCCAATACTCACTTCCTGGACGACAAAACCCACCCACACAACCAACTGGCATCGCATTTGTTAACAACATCGTACCTTGTACATCAAACATGCCCCAGCAACAACCGCCAGACATAAATGAAGCACGCGCTTGGTTCCAGAGCCAAGGGTGGCAGCCCTTCCCGTTTCAGGAGGAGGCTTGGCGGGCCTATTTGCAGGGGTCCCACGGCATGGTGAACGCCCCCACCGGCACGGGCAAGACGTACTCACTGGGCCTGGCCACCCTGCTAGAGTTCATGCACCGCCACCCCACCGACTACCAAACCCTTGCCAACAATGGCTTACAAGTCATTTGGATTACGCCCATCCGTGCCCTCGCCAAAGAGATATACCTGGCCATGCAGCGCGCGGTGGACGGCCTCGGCCTAAAGTGGCAAGTGGCCCTCCGCACCGGTGATACCACCAGCGCCCAGCGCGCCGCTCAAAAGAAGCGCATGCCGGAGTTCCTCATCACCACACCGGAGAGCCTGCAACTGCTGCTCACCAGCAAGGGCTACGCCAAGGTGTTCGGCAACCTACAGTGCCTCATTGCCGATGAGTGGCACGACCTGATGGGTACCAAGCGCGCCGTACAAGTGGAGCTGGCCCTTAGCCGCCTCAAAGCCCTGCGGCCAGAGCTGAAGGTGTGGGGCATCTCGGCCACCATCGGTAATATGGACGAGGCCCTAGAAGTGTTGCTGGGCAACAGTATCAACGATGAATACGTGGTCATCAAAAGCGACATCGAAAAGAAACTCGAGGTCATCACCATACTGCCCGACGAGATAGAGACCTACCCATGGACGGGCCACCTGGGGCTGCCGCTGCTGCCCAAAATAATCCCCATCATCCACGCCAGCCAGAGCACGCTCATCTTCACCAACGTGCGCAGCCAGAGCGAGATATGGTACCAGCGCATACTAGATGCCGCGCCCGAACTGGCCGGCCAAATGGCCATACACCACGGCAGCATCAGCCGCGAACTGCGCGAGTGGGTGGAAGAGGCCCTGCACGAGGGCAAGCTCAAAGCGGTGGTCTGCACCAGCAGCCTTGACCTGGGGGTGGACTTCCGCCCTGTGGAGACCATCATCCAGATTGGCGGCCCCAAAGGCATAGCCCGCTTTATGCAGCGGGCCGGTAGGAGCGGCCACCAACCCGGCGCCACCAGCCGCATCTACTTCTTGCCCACCAACTCGCTGGAACTCATTGAGAGCGCCGCCATGCGCACCGCCATCGAGCAGAAGGTGATAGAGAGCCGCATACCCTACATCCGCAGCTTCGATGTGCTCATACAGTACCTGCTTACGCTGGCGGTGAGCGACGGCTTTATGCCCGCCGAAACACTGGCCGAGGTTCGCGGCACTTTCAGCTACAACAACCTTACCGACCAAGAGTGGAACTGGCTGCTGCGCTTCATCACCACCGGCGGCGACAGCCTATATGCCTACGACGAGTATAAGAAGGTCATCATCGACGAGGAGGGCTGCTACCGCATGACCGACCGCCGCATGGCCATGCAGCACCGCCTCAGCATCGGCACCATTGTAAGCGACCCGTCACTAAGCGTTAAGTTCCTCAGTGGGGGGTACTTGGGCACCATTGAGGAGTACTTTGTGAGCAAGCTGCAACCCGGCGATGTGTTCTGGTTCAGCGGCAGAAACCTAGAGCTGGTGCAGATTAAGAACATGCAGGTGCTGGTGCGCAAGGCCACGAGCCAGAAGGGTAAGGTACCCGCCTGGCTGGGTGGCAGGCTGCCGCTCAGCAGCTCGCTCTCGGCCATGATGCGCGCCAAAATCAACGAGGCCATGAGCGGCCCCACCGAACACGAAGACCCCGAGATAACCAAGATACGCCCCTTGCTAGATAAGCAAGACCAGCGCTCGCACGTGCCGCAAAGCCACGAGTTCCTCATCGAAAAGATGGAGAGCCGCGAGGGCTGCCACGTGTTCATGTATCCCTTCGAGGGGCGCTTCGTGCACGAGGGCATGGCCTCGCTCATCGCCTACCGCATCTCGCTCTTTAAGCCCATCACCTTCTCCATCGCCCTCAATGACTACGGTTTCGAGCTGCTCAGCGACCAGGACATCCCCATCGAGGAAGCCATTGATAGCAACATCTTCACGCCCGACCACCTGTACGACGACATCATAGCCAGCGTGAACGCCACCGAGATGGCCCGCCGCAAGTTCCGCGACATTGCCCACATAGCCGGGCTCGTGTTCCAAGGGTACCCCGGTAAGCCCATGAAAACCAAGCACATGCAGGCCAGCAGCCAGCTCATCTTCGAAGTGTTCCGCGAGCACGAGCCGCAGAACCTGCTGTTTAGGCAGGCCTTTGAGGAGGTAATGGAGTTCCAGCTAGAGGAGGGCCGCATGCGCGAGGCCATGACCCGCATCAGCCGGCAGCAGATCGTGCTCACCCACCCCGGCAAGTTCACGCCCTTCGCCTTCCCCCTAGTGGTGGACAGGCTTAGGGAGAAGCTCACCAGCGAGAAGCTGGAGGATAGGATCAAGAAGATGAAGTTATCGTTGGATTGAGGGTCGATGGACGATGGACGATGGTTTGCTGCAGGACCACGGACCACTGACGACGGACCACGATTGCCGAATTTTGTCGTCCACGAAGTGTGTATTGGTGCGGGTTGTGGAAGGGCTATTTGGTTTTTGAAGCAGTCTGTGGTCTGTCGTCCGTCGTCTGTGGACTAATGAGTTTTGTCGTCCACGAAGTGTGTATTGGTGCGGGTTTGGGAGGGGGTTATTAGTTGATTGGTTATTAGCTTGCCTCGCCTTTGGCGAGGGTTTATTGGTTTTTGAAGCAGTCCATGGTCTGTCGTCCGTCTGTGGACTAATGAGTTTTGTCGTCCACGAAGTGAGTATTGGTGCGGGTTTGTGAGTGCCTGGAGGAGTAAATTTATTTAAATAAGATATAAATAAATAATGTATTTTTTATGATTGTTTAAGCTACTGGCGCGGAAGTTTCTTCCGCGCCTTGGAAGTTGCCGCGTAGGAACTAAGTTCCTCTCACACGGAAGTAACTTCCGCGCGAGTTGGGGGAAACACCAGCAGCCGTTAAGTGAGGGGCACATAACAAGTAACCATAAACCCTGCTATATTCTTTTTCTTTTATTAGCTTTGGCTTTATGTCTATTAGCATCCTCAAGCCCGAGCAGGCCCTCAATAAAGCGTACCGAAAACAATCCATTACTAGGCAAGAAATGGACCGGTTTAAGTTGGCATTTATCGGCTTGCTGGGTAAGGTGGCCGATACCGATGAGGAACAACAGAAAAATTACGTGTCGCAGTTTTTGCGCGATGTGTTTTATCAAGATTACGACATTACCCCGCACGGCACCAAAGACTTGGTAATACGCACTGGTAAGGCCAGCAAAGACCCTGTAGGCATCCTGTTTGAAGTGAAGGCCCCCGCCAACAAGGCCGAAATGATTACCAAGGAGAACCTGAACGCCAAGGCGATGCAGGAGCTACTGCTATACTACTTGCGTGAGCGGGTGGGCGATGGCACCAAGCCGGGCAACAATGACCTCAAGCATTTGGTGGTAACGAATGTAAAAGAATGGTTCGTGTTTGATGCACGGCTGTTCGAGCAGCTGTTTCATGGTAAAAAGGCATTGATTAAGGAGTATACCAGTTGGAATATGGGGCAAAAAACCAGCACCAATACTTCCCTGTTCTATAAAGAAATTGCCCAAAAGCATATTGCCGAAGTAGTAGACGAATTGGAATTTACCTACTTCAACATTGCCGATTATGAAAAGCCGCTGCTGAATGCCGATAAGGCCGACGATAAATCGCTTATCTCGCTTTACAAGCTGCTTAGCCCACAGCATTTACTCAAGCTGCCGTTTGCCAACGATAGCAACTCGCTCGATAAGCAGTTTTATACTGAGCTGCTGCATATTATTGGCTTAGAGGAATATAAAGATGGCGGCAAAAAACTGATAGCCCGCAAGCCTGAAGGGCAGCGCGACACCGCCAGCTTGCTGGAAATGTGTATACGCCGCATTGAGGGGCGCAACAAACTGGCCAAGTTGCAGAACCCCGGCCGGTTTGGCGATACCGATGCGGAGCGCACCTATGCCGTGGCACTGGAGCTGTGCATTACGTGGATGAACCGGGTGCTTTTCCTTAAACTGCTGGAGGCGCAGTTGCGCACCTACAACAATGGCGATGAACGGTTTAGGTTTCTTACCCCAGCGTTTATACCTGAGTTTGATGAGCTGGAGAAACTGTTTTTTGATGTGCTGGCTAAAAAGCCTGCCGAGCGCTACCCCGATGTAACGGCTAAGTTTGGCCACATACCCTACCTTAATAGCAGCCTATTTGAGCAAACCGGACTGGAGGAAGATGTGGTACACATAACCGATATGGACGACCTAGCCCAAATGCCCGTGTGGCCCGGTACTATATTAAAAGACGGGCAAGGCAAGCACGTGGCCAAGAATACCCAAATGCGCACCCTGCACTACCTGTTTGCATTTTTGGATGCTTACAGTTTTAGCAGTGAGGGCGGCGAGGATATACAGGAACAAAACAAGCGGCTCATTAATGCCAGTGTGCTGGGGCTTATTTTCGAGAAGATAAATGGGTATAAGGATGGGTCGTTTTTTACGCCCGGCTTTATTACCATGTACATGTGCCGCGAAACCATCAGGCGCGCTACGGTTCAGAAGTTTAATGAGCGGTATGGCTGGCAGGTAGCAACTTTCGAGTTGTTGCACGAGCAGTTGGAAGTGAAGGACGCGGCCAAACGCAAGGAATACAACGAGGTAATCAATAGCCTAAAAATATGCGACCCAGCCGTGGGCAGTGGCCACTTTTTAGTATCGGCACTTAATGAGGTTATTGCCATAAAGCATGAGCTAAAGTTGCTGTGCTACCGCGATGGACAGCGGGTAGATAGGGACTGGAACATTGAGATTCAGAATGACGAGTTGATGATACAGGATGCCGATTACGGTTTCTTTCAGTACCGCCTAAGTACCGACCACAAACATATACCCCAACTACAAAAGCTACAGGAAACCCTTTTTCATGAAAAGCAGACCATTATTGAAAATTGCTTGTTTGGGGTGGATATAAACCCGAACAGCGTAAAAATTTGCCGCCTGCGCCTGTGGATAGAGCTATTGAAAAATGCCTACTACAATGCTGGTAGCGGCTATACCGACCTAGAGACGCTGCCGAATATTGACATCAACATAAAGGAAGGGAATAGCTTGGTGAGCCGGTTTGCGCTCACTGACAGTTTAAGCAAAGCCTTAAAAAGTATTAAATACAGTATTGCGGACTATAAATACTTCGTACAAGAGTATAAAAGCAGTACCGATAAAGAGCTTAAAAAAGGGTTTGAAACCTTAATAAATCAAATAAAGGGCGACTTTAAAACTGATTTAAGCGAAAGCAGCAAGGAGTATAAGGATTTATACAAGTATCAGCAAGAGCTATACCTAAAATACGAAAAGGCACAATTGTTTGGAGATACCTTAACTAAAGAACAAATTAAGCACCGTGATGACTTGGTTGAAAAAGTAAATGAGGCAAAACGAAAGGTAGATGAAGTAAAAAGTAACAAGATATACCGCAATGCCTTTGAATGGCGCTTTGAGTTTCCAGAAGTGTTGGATGATAATGGAGAGTTTATTGGGTTTGATGTGGTGATTGGAAATCCGCCATATATGCAGTTAGATACTTCCATAAAGGATTACTTTAACTCTAGATTTAGTATTCCATCTACAGAGTCGGCTAATTTATTTGTACAACTTGCCAAATTGTTATTGACCAAAGATGGGTTTAACTCTTATATTATCCCAAAATCATTTCTTTATACTAGCAATTACAAACAACTTAGAGAATCTATTTTACAGGAGCTTATAGCTATAGTAGACTGTGGTAAAGCTTGGGTGGAAGTAAAGTTGGAAATGACAATTTATCTTTTTGGTAAAGGCAGCATAAGTGGAAGTTACAACTCCCTGATATCAGACGGACAGACAATAGACGATGAGATCTGTGTTGACAAAAGTACTTATGTAGAGTTTGAATTATTAATTAGTGGTTTTAGTCCAGAAGAACTACTATTGGGAAGAAAGATTCTATTAGGTTGTTCCACAAAATTAGGAGATTTTGTAGATAACATCAGAGGGGGCAATTATCAGAAAGTTATTCGTTCAGAAGGAATTCTAAAAGTGATTGGTGGTGCCGATATTGGATACTATGGTCTGAAAAGTGAAAAAGGGTTTATCAGAAGTGAAGATATTAATCAAGTCAAGACTGATAATTCATTATCCAAGGAAAGAAGTATCCTTGTCCAAAATATAGTTGCTCATATTAAAAACCCAGCAAGCCATATTAAAATTATTGCGACCTTGGCTCCTAAGGAATCTGTAATACTTTTGGATACAGTTAACCAGTTAACACCCAAAAATGAAACAATTATCAACTCCAAGACAATATGGGCGTTATTAAAATCGAAACTAATCAATTGGTATACCTTTAAATATATTTTTGGAAACGCAATAAGAACTATGCATTTTGATAATGGTATTACTGATAGAATCCCACTAGCTAATATTATAGATCAACTGCCGATTAACGTAGTTGTCGACCAAATCCTAGCCGCCAAAGAAGCCGACCCCACCGCCGACACCACCGCGCTGGAGGCGAAGATAGACCAACTGGTGTACCAGCTATATGGCCTTACTGAGGATGAGATAAAGATAGTGGAGGAGAGTGTGGGATAATTTTGTGCAAATAATGTTGGTAAAATACTAGCTACAAAAGTTAGTTATTGCTTCATGCTAAGTCATTTTCTGGCTATATTTGCCCTGAAAGTAAAAGCATTATTCATGGAAAATTTTAAGATTGGGGAGGTTGTTATTTTAAGAAGTGGAGGACCTAAATTGACGGTTAGCGCAATCAATACCGACCAAACTTTAGTCTGCTGTTGGTTCGATAAGAATGAAATTTTGCACTATGCCAACTTTGTTTCCATTGTTCTTAAAAAAAATAGAGAGCTCGTCTAATGTTTTACCGTCTATACAACAGCGACACCCAACTGCTTCTTGACCAGCCCGAGACGGGAATGGGTTATCAAATTGTGGAAGTCCAAAAGAAGACTTACTATTCAAGGCATATAATGATAGTCCTAAATTCGGAGTTGGCTTTCGATGCAGGCGATTACAGTATTTACGAAAGGCGAATGGCTACTGAGGGTTATTCTAAAATGTTCTCAGAGGCTTCAATGGCCGATATAAACATATTGAAGGTGTTTCGCCATCCTCCAAGCGCAACAGGTATGGTCATGGAACGTGCTTTCTCTGATACGAGCAGGGGTGCGATAGATAGCCCGAAGGAAAAGGCAGATGGACAAGAGGTATTCGTGCGTATCTCAGCATATCATGATGATAAAAGGATCGATACTGTGAATAAATGTTTGCGTTCGGGCAGTTTTGCAACTACATTAAAGGATTATTTGCACACCGTAAACAATCGCATAAACCCTATTGCGCGCTATGCATTACCCAATACAGAAATAATAAAGTGGGCATTTTATATACAACCAGCTAATAACGATATGCTGCAACGCGGAATAGTGCAGCCTGCCAACGAGCAACCCGGCGGTGGCGAGGAAGCATACTTTGAAAAAGGAACTTCCAAAAACACCCTTTTGTTTACTAGACAATACGGACAATAATGAGCACCACAAAAATCAACCTTCCCGACAGCATTGTAGATAAGCTGGTTTCGCTGCCTGAAACTGGTATGGGATATCAGCTGGTAAAAGTTTTTTTGAAGGGAGGTACTGTTCTGCGCAAATTGAAGGTACTTAATTCGTCTATACTCGTAGTTGAAGGACACCCCGTTAGTGCTTCTGAAATAGAGCGGGTTGAGTTGGATGCGTAGCATATAATGAAACTTTTAATACCCAACAGCTCACCACCAATAACCGAATTTGGTTGAGAAAAAGTCTCCGCAGTGCGGAGACTTTTTCTGATTTTGAGATAGTCTCTACACTGATACGACAATTGAGCTAATGGAAGTGGATGCAGTAAGGGTGGAATAGAAAAAATTGCATAACGTTGAAACAAACATTTGATTGAACAAAAGGCAAAGCCCATGAAATCGGAAGAAATAAGAAACCTGTTTGCACAATTTGAGGCCGCTGCCGTTGAGATAGAAAGTGTGGAGTGCTGGAGCGCCAGAGAACTTCAAGGCCTTTTAGGATATAACAAATGGGAGAACTTTGAAAAAGTAATACAGAAGGCAAAGAACGCCTGTGTAAATGCGGGCGAGGAAGTCAATAACCATTTTCCTGACGTCAGGAAGATGGTACCTATAGGTTCGGGTGCCGAGAAAGAAATTAACGACATATTGCTTACCCGCTACGCTTGCTACTTGGTGGCGCAAAACGGCGATGCACGCAAGGAAGAAATAGCCTTTGCCCAAAATTACTTTGCCGTACAAACCCGCAGGGCAGAGCTGGTAGAACAAAGGCTATTGCAGTATGAAAGAATAATAGCCCGCGAAAAACTGAGCCAAACGGAAAAACAGCTTTCGGGTGTATTATACGAAAGGGGCATTGATAGCCAGGGCTTTGCCATAATACGGTCGAAAGGAGACCAAGCCCTGTTTAGGTTGAATACCCAGATGCTGAAGAAAAGAATGCATATACCAGACAACCGCCCGGTGGCGGATTTTCTGCCCACCATCAGCATCAAAGCTAAAGACCTTGCCGCCGAAATGACGGGACTGAACGTGCAGAGCAAAAACTTGAACGGACAAGGCAATATTGAAAAGGAACACATCGACAACAATACTGCTGTGCGCAATATGTTGACCCAAAGAGGTATAGTGCCCGAAAACCTTCCACCAGCAGAGGATGTAAAAAAGCTACAACGCAAACTGGAAGCAGACGAAAAGCAGGTTTTGAAACAAACCAAAGTGAAAAAAGGGCGCAAAAAATGATTGCCAGCAAAATAATAAACGCAACATGAGCCACCGCACGGATAGGGATGAGGCTAATACCTCATGCAGATTTACTCCACCTTCTTAAAGTGTACCAGTTCGGTTTTAAGTTGCGGGTCGTCGAAAAGGAGGGTGAGCTCTTCCTTGCTGATGTTGATGATGTCGGCGTCTTGCGGTACGTCTTCAGCAAGCAGAATGGTGAGTAGTTTGCCGTCTTTAAGGGTGTAGGTGCCGCTCTGCTGGTTTTCGGTACTGCCGATGCTGCAGGTAAGGTCTTGCTGAAAGCTGAATACCAGCCCGTTGCCCTTAATGATCTCGCTCTTCTGGTTCATGTTGGAGCTGTCCTCGGCGGTGTAGGTGGTACCTTCCTTAACCGAAAGGCGGTCGAACTGCCACTTGCCGATAATCAATTCTTCTGGCTTTTGTGTGCAGCCAACGGTAAGTACTAACATAGCCAATACAGCCCAGGTAAAAATTGCCTTCTTCATATACAGTTTGTGTGGTTTTTTATCAATCGAAATTATGTCCTTGGTGACCAAAGGGGATGTTTACAATTACCCGGTTGCCTTTGCCTAGGTAGGTAATATCGAGCATGGCATTGGCCATAGCGATGCCCCTGCCGTGGTTATCAAACACCCGGCCCTCGTCAAAGTGCAGGTATTTCTGAAAATCGAAGCCTGCGCCCTTGTCTTCTAGGGTTAGCAGCAGGCGCTCGTCGTTTTTATCATAGTTCAATATGGCATAGCGGTCTCGGTATTCGGGCATTTGCAGGCGGCGGTCTATCTCGTCGTACAGCTCGTTATTATCTATCAGCTCGCTCTTCTCATCGTAACTGATGCCTAGGTTGCCGTGCTCTATGGCATTGTTGAACAGCTCACAGATAATGAGGCAGTCCTTCGGGTTGGGCGATGCATTGGCCACAAACACCGATAGCTTTTGCGCCTCTTGTATGGTTTTGAAGCGGAACTCCCCGCTCACCAAGCTTTCCAGCGGGTTGCGCACGCGTTCCAGCTCATTGGCTAGATGTAGTAGGTTCTGGCGGTCGGCAATGGCGGCCTTCAGCACCGAGTTCAGGAAGTCTTTTTGGAACGGCTTGGTAACATAGTAAAAAGCCCCTGCATTGATGCCGCTCTTAATCTCCTCCGGGCTGCTGCGGCCCGTAAGCATTATTACTGGTATGTCGCGGTATTCGTCTTGGTCTTTCATCCAAGTTAGCAGGTCAACCCCGCTCATGCCGGGCAGTTCCCAATCTAGGATGATGGCAAGGATGTCTTTACTGCTGCGTTTCAGCACCTCTTGTGCTTCCTCGGCCGCAAAGGTGAACCATAACGGGTAGTCGTCGCTTTTCAAGGCATAGCTCAAAAGCTTATGAAACATAGGGTCGTCGTCAACTACCAGAATTCTCTGCTGGTTCATGGGGCGGGTTTGGAACGTGGCTAAGTTACTACTTTTTGGGCGATGGAGGAAAGGTTAGTTTGGGGTTTATCGGCTATGGGGTAGGGGAGGTAAAGCCAATATAAAAGTGCCTGGTAAATATGGTCATTGTTCATCCTCAAGCTGCTCTACCTCAATCAGCCCCAGCATCTTCCTTTTTTGGTAATCCCTTATTAAGTAGTAATACCATAGCACCCCAAGTATATACATGGTGGCCGTGATGAGGAATATGGAGGCGTAGCGCATTTCGCTCTCGCGTAAGATGCGGAAAATCTGCGAACTGATGTACCAACTGCCCGACCATATAGCCGAATTGAGCGCGCTTACCAGCTCTTGGTTGCGCTTGCCCACATAGCTCAGGGTGAGCTCGCTGGTCATGGGGCCGGCCACGTTCATCAGTGGTTGGCGGATGATGAAGAACACCACAGCCAATATAGGCGCAAACCATAGGTGGTTATAGTACTCGGTAGTTGCCATAAGTATGAGGAACATGATGGCCAATGCTTGTATTAATACAATGGCCACCATGTAGCCGTAGCGGTCTTTTACAGTGGGTACGAAGAGGGTGCCGATAACCACCAGCCCGAAACTCAATGCCCCCACCAGCGAGAAGGTGGCCTCGCTCATGCCATGTACGTTGAGGAAGAACAGGTTTACAAAAGGGATGGTGAAGCCTGCGCCGGTGGATATGATGAGGGTAGGTACAATTACTTTGCCGATCAAATTCCAATCGTATTGACCGCTGATGTTGAGGTTGGTTTGCTTCTCGCCAATGTTTTCATTGAGGTTGATGCGGGCAATGAAGAATACGCCAGCATAGCCCAAAAGGGCAAACAGTATCAGCAAGTCGCGCACGGGAAACCAATCTGGCAGATAATTGCTGAGCACGTAGCTGGATGTACCGCAGATAAATATGGCCAAGCTCATCATCATAAACGATAGCGCAATGGCTGGCGAGTGGTGCTCCTTAGGGCTGTTGAGGATGATGAAGGGTAAACTCGTAATCTGTATACAGGTAAATGATATGCCCCAAAGGAAGAACCCTAAATAGATAAGCGGGGTAAGCCCCGTACCCGCAGCCCATATTATAAACAGTGCAATGGTGGGCGAGCTGAGTGCCGCCACTTGAAAGTAGGGCTTCAACTTTCGGCCACGGATAAAGATGCCAAACGGCACCGCAAATATCATAATTGCCGGGAAGCGCCAGCTGGTAAAATCGGCAATCTGGTAATCGGCGAAGCCTTGCTTGTCCAGGTAAAAGTTGATGAGCAGGGTAAAGCTGGCATTAACCAACTGCACGAAGAAAAGCCCCGTAAGCAGGAGCTTTACAGGCATATTGAGCTTTACGTATCTACTGAATATGCGTTTCATGGGTTGCTAGACACAAGATATAAGAAATGTCATCCTGAGCGTAGTCGAAGGGCACAAGACACAAGACGAAAAGGCACTGAGCTAAACTAATAAACCAATACCATCTTGCAGCATCCATGGTCCATGGTCTATCGTCCATGGTCCAATTAATAGTACTGCCCCCGCCAAGGCAGGTTCAGTCTTGCCCCTAGGCCGATGTAGGTTTGGGTGCCGTTGTAGCGCTCTATATTGGTTTTACTGGCACGCAAAAGCACGTTGAGGTCAATAAATAGGTTGTGCCGCGCTTGGTAGCTCACCAGCAAATCGAACAGGGCCACACGCTGCTTGGTGCCTTGGCCTATCGTGTTGCCAAACTCCCGCTGCACGGTAAGCCCACCGTTGTCAAATACATTAGCGTAAAAGATGTTGCCACCCCAATTATCCAGCAGCGAGTCTAAGCCTTTTTCGTAGTAGATAACTGTAAGCTGGGCGGTGAGCTCGGGCAATAATTGGTAGCGTGCTATGGCTATCAGCTCCCAAAAGTTGGCGCCTAGCGGGTGCGCCAGCGGTTGGTTGTAGTGGCTGTAGCTGGTAGCCGTATTGGTATGGCTGTAGGTAAACGGGCGCACGATGTTGAACTCGCCCTGCAGGTCAAGGTTTGGTATGCCAAAGGCATCAATGTATTTTAAGCCTGTTTGTATGGCAAACTTATTGGCCCACCAGCCATTGAATTTGCTTATCTGCCCAAAGTTGAACTCATCTAGCACCACTTGGCCATACAATTGCAGGCGGCGGGCAATGTTGGCTTTGTAATCTAGGCCCAGTAAGGAGTTGTCGGAGCTGCCCAGGCTTTGCTCTATAGCACGGTAAAAGATGACTGGGTTGAGGTACTGTAGCTCAAAACCCCTGTTTCGCTGGAAAATAACCCCTTCAAATAGCCCAATATCCAACCAATGGGTAATGTGGAAGTTAAGGTGATGGAAGGCACCGTATTTTTTAGGCAACAACTGGTCGAGGCCGCGGGTGTAGTTGGCGGTCATTTCTGTAAAAAGGTTGGTATAGCTAATGCGCCAAATGTTGGTTTGTACTTTTAGGAAAAACATACCGTTGCTATGGTCGCTTAGGTATAATGAGCGGTAGCCGTTGCCCCAAAAGTGTTTGTCGTGGCCAAATTGAAAATCCACATGGTCAAGCAAGTTAAAGCTCACATACCCACGAGCGGTAAAATGGTCAACCCCGGTTAAGCGGAACTCCTTCCAGTATCCATCGCCGGGTATGGCTTGGTCGTCGCCAATGCGCTGGCGCACATACTCCATGCCGCGGTATTGGTTTTCGGTAACCATGGTATAAAAGCTCAAGCGTTTTTTGATGCTGCCGCGTATCTCCGCGCCGCGGGTGTTTTTAAAAATCAGCATGTTATCATCGGCGCCAAATTCGCGGCCCAGTTCAAACTGCAGTATCGGGTTCACCTTTACTACAAAACCTTTGGCATCCACCCCCAGGAAGGTAGCAGGGTCTTTGTAAAATATCTTCCAAAACGGGCGGACGCTCTTTATCACCGTATCTTCCAGCCACTCGTTGCTGTCCCACATCATGTTGCGCACGTTGTATTGCTCGCGCTTGTTCAGGGTTACGTTGTTTTCGCGCAGCGTATCGGGCAGGTTGGCCACGGTTACGCGCTTGTAGGGCTTAATGCCTGTATGTACTATGGGCAATATTTTGCCATACTTTATGTTCAGCCTATCCACATTATGGTAGCTAAAGTGGTTGAGCGGCACGTATTGCGATTGCGCCAAGGCACCCAACGTGCAACAGAGGCAAAGCATCAACAGGGCGAAACAGCGCATAACGGCAGTGGGTTGGTTGCCGCAAAAATACGGAAAGGGATTAGGATGTGCGAGGTTACCTGCCGGTGTTAATAGGTAAAATGAAAATAGCTGCCACTGAATGGAATCTTTTGCAACCTTGTTGCATTATTAGGTAATTATTCGCAAATTTGTACCGAGCATGAACGACCAGCAGACCAAAACGGAGATATTAAGCCCCTACCACCGCGTTACCAACCGGTTGGGCATGGCATTAACCATGTTGTGCGCCATCCATTGTGTATCGATGCCGTTTTTGGTGGTATCGTTGCCGTTTTTGGGTAGTTTTTTTGAGCATAATGTTTGGTTGGAGTATTTGCTACTAGGTAGTGGTTTGGTATTGGGCGGTGGCATTACATTGCACAATTACCTTAAGCACCACCACAATTTGCCCGTACTGTTGGTAGTAGTATCAGGTTTCGGTTTTCTTTTCTTGGCGCATTTCTTCCACGATCATTGGATGGAGACCCCGATCGTTATCTTGGGTGCTATACTGGTAGGTTTCGGCCTGTATTTCAACCATAAGTACACGCACCACCCTGTTAAGTAGGTTATTAGTTACTGGTTGATTGGTTATTGGTTGTTTTTATCAACCATGAAATGAGATTTTTAATGTTTTTGGCGCTGTTAGGCCCGTTGAAGTCATTGCCATTTCTACCAGTAGCCGTAAATCTAAGGATGCTATCGATAAAACTCCTTATTAGTAAATCTCGTCTGTTTAGTTAATTGATGGACAGTGCTTTTCATCTACTAATTAAGGTTTCCATTGGTTTTAGTATGCCTGAAATTATATTGAGCTTTGTAGATTAGTGTGGCAGTTCTAGTTTGGAAACTGCAAAAATATCTATATTTGGTAAAAAAATAATTATGCGTATTTGGTTATTCGGAATAGGGCTAGTGTTGTCAAACGTAATATGTGCGCAAAGTCTTTTTAATGTTAGTGAAGACAGGTTTTCTACATTTATTCCTGACTCTTTAATTGAAATGAAGTTTTTAAAGAACTGGAAACTTAATGGCCCAGTAAAATTAGTAGTCTTGGAAACTTACGAAGGTTCGTCTTTTGGCGGGTATTCAAAAATTGATTGGAATACTCAAACTAAAAAGGATATTAAGAATGTTGCAAATTCTTCCTTTGATGACAATCGACCTTATTATATTTCAATATCTCGCACAGACTCTTTCCTTTTTTCTTCAAATAGTTTACTTCAAAAAGTTGCAACTGACGGCTTTGATTGGGATTTGTATAGTGGAAGGTATAAAATGCTATCGGACGATAAAGGTTTTCCGGTAATGTTTATAGGCGACTACAACGATACTATCGTATATGAGTATGATCAGCTTGGTCGTTTAATAAGAAAAGAAATGTTTAATGGGAATGAATATGGTGATAAAATCATTTGGGAGTATAGAGATTCAACTTTGGCTACTTTGTTTGTTAAAGGCGCTTGTGAGCGTTATGCTTTTAAGTTGAAGGAATGGGAATATAATGCTAAGGGGCAGTTAATTAAGCGACGGTCTTATTATGCATTTTATTATGATTATTTCAAGTTAGATACCCCAAGCGAAATAAGTTATTATTACGATGATGCAGGAAATGTGATTTCGATAAAACAGTATTTGGTTTTCGATAACAGCGAGATATTGTATGAATATCCCTTATTGACTGAGTTATTGAGTATGATTGCGGGAGACACGAGTGTTATTGATATAAAATATAACAGCAACAATCAGGTCGTTGAAGCTAAGGCTATAGTTCAATTTAATGAAGGAGATAAAAATTATGGCATCATCCAATTTGAATATGATAATAAGGGACAATTAATAAGTAGTAGTGTTTTGCGTACAACTAAGGATAGCAATGATTTAGTTTTACTTTCAACTAAAAATTATATTTACGAATATGATAATTATAACAATCCAATTAAAATAGTATACACTACTACTTTCAGGAACGGCTATCAAGAATGGTCCACAATGCTCATGCAGATTCAATTAATTGAGTACGAATACTATAAATAGTCTTCTCACATTTTTCAACCGTGGACTGTGGACAGTCGACCGTAGACTATTCACAAAAATTCCCGAACTTTACATCCATACAACCGGAACTACCTAAAGCACCCGGCATGGCTTCAAATAACAGCATACATCAGTTTAGTATAAAAGGATTATCGGGTGGTACCGTTGATTTCAGCGCGTTCCGTGGGAAGAAAGTATTGGTGGCAAACACTGCCAGCGAGTGCGGGCTTACGCCTCAATACAAGCAGTTGCAAGAGTTGCACGAGGAGTTGGGCGATAAATTGGCTGTAGTGGGTATACCCTGCAACGATTTTGGTGGGCAAGAGCCAGGCGATGCCAGCACCATTGCCACCTTCTGCGAAGTGAATTACGGCGTTACCTTCCCGCTTACCGAAAAACTGAGTACCAAGTCTCCACAGCATCCCATCTTCAAGTTCCTTACCAGCAAAGAGGAAAACGGCTTGCAAGATGACGAGATACAGTGGAACTTCCATAAATTTTTGCTGGACGAAGAAGGGCGGCTCATTGCCTCGTTCTCTTCCAGCGCCAGCCCAGCCGAAGCCATGCTGCAGTATATTTAGGAGTAGTTTCTGTTGTTTAAATTGTCATGGTGAGCGTAGTCGAACCACGACAATTTTGAAGCACTGTGGTCTGACGACTATGGTGCGCAATGCTTGAAATTTGGAGTTTTGAGATTAGGTTTCGCGATGAGCAGTCGTCGGAACACTAAACACAACACCATTAACAGCAACAACGGAACATGCAGTTTAAAGACATCATCGGCCAGAGCCAACTAAAGCAAAACCTTACCGCATCGGTGCGAGAGGGCCATGTGCCCCATGCGCAGATGTTTCTGGGTTGCTTGGGCTATGGCGGTTTGCCTTTGGCGCTGGCTTATGCCCAATATCTTAACTGCGCCAACCCACAGCCCGATGATAGTTGCGGCGAGTGCCCTAGCTGCATGAAAATGAACAAGCTGGCGCACCCCGATTTGCACTTCAGCTTTCCCTTCCCGAGCGTGGAGAAGCGCAAGATAAGCACCGAGAGCATTACTGAATGGCGCGAGGTACTGCAAGTGAGCCCATACCTGAGCCTTCATCGCTGGATGGTGAAATTCAATGCCGAAAACAAGCAACCCAACATACCGATTACCGAGTGCCACGATGTGATGCGCCGCTTGAGCTTTAAAGCTTATGAGTCGGGCTATAAAATCATGGTTATTTGGCTGCCGGAGTATTTGGGCAAAGAGGGCAATACGCTCCTTAAAATATTGGAAGAACCACCGGCCAACACGGTTTTCCTGCTAGTGGCAGAGAACTTGGAAACGGTGCTGAACACCATCATCAGCCGCACGCAAATTATCAAGATATCGCCTATCGACCAACAAGAACTAGCCGATGCCTTGGTGGAGCGCCAGCAAATGCAGCCCGATGAGGCCTACCGCATAGCGGGCCTTGCCAATGGGGATTATATAGAGTCGCTAGATTTGCTGAACCATAGTGCGGCCGAGCATGCAGGCTTGTTTGAACAGTGGATGAATGTGTTGCTGAGCAACAAGGCCGAGCCGATGGGCATGGTGAAGTTTGCCGATGTATTTGGGGCGTTGGGGCGAGAGTCGCAAAAGAACTTTATATTGTACTCGCTGCACATGCTCAAAGAGGTGTTGCACTTGCAGGTATTCGGCAAACCATCGAGCGTGCTTACGGGCAGCGAGAAGAGTGTGGTGAGCGATATGGCTGGCAAATTCAACCAAAGCAAGATGCAGCGCATGAGCGATTGGCTGAACGAGGCGCACTACCACGTAGAGCGCAACGCCAGCGGAAAGATGATGATGCTGGACTTGAGCGTGAGGATTGGGAAGCTGGTGAAACCGGCGGCGGCGATGGTTTAGTTACGATTTAGTTACCTGGACCATGCTGCCAATAACATAGTTGTATATTGCGAAAATTAAACACTAAGAGCACGAAGAAAAAGGCACCAAGATCACTAAGAAATAAAAATGCAGGCTTTGTGTCCTTTGTGAATATACCTTAGTGTACTTTGTGGTTAAATATTTTTAAGGGAATTGGATTTATAAATGAGCAAAGCAAAGTAGTAATAGTGGCGCTGGAATATTCCCGCTACTAGTATCCAAGAAATCGTACCGAACAGTATTACTTGATACTTGATACTCACTACTTGATACTAAATAAAAGACGATGGGATGCACCAGTTGTGCCACAGATAATGGATTACCGAAGGGTTGCAAATCGCACGGCAGTTGTGCCAGCGGTGCTTGCAACCAAATGAATACCTTCGATTGGTTGGCCGAAATGCCTATAGCCTTTGGTAGCCAAGACGGTCCGGAATACTTCGAGATTTCCTTCAACGGCGGTAGCCGCAAGGAGTTTTTTAAGAACGACAACCACGTAGCCGTGCACACCGGTGATTGGGTGGTGGTAGATACCGCCATGGGCTTTGATATTGGCCAGATAACCCTTTCGGGGGAGTTGGTGCGCTTGCAGATGCGCAAAAAGAAGGTGAAGGAGCGTAATGCCGATTTCCGCAACGTGTTGCGCACGCCTAGCGAGGCCGAGTTTGCCACCATGAAAGAGGCCAAAGCCTTGGAGCAGGAAACGATGGTGTTGGCGCGCGCCATTGCGCGAAACCTGAAGCTGGACATGAAAGTGGGCCAAGTGGAGTTTCAAGCCGATAAAAAGAAAGCGACCTTTTATTATACTGCCGAAGACCGTGTGGACTTCCGCGAACTAATCAAAGAGTATGCACGCGAGTTTAAGGTGAAGGTGGAGATGCGCCAGATTGGTGCCCGCCAAGAAGCCGGTAAAATCGGTGGTATCGGCTCTTGTGGCCGCGAGTTGTGCTGCTCTACGTGGCTCACCGATTTTAAATCGGTAAGTACCAATGCGGCGCGCTACCAAAACCTATCCATCAACTTGGCCAAATTGAGCGGCCAGTGCGGTAGGTTGAAGTGCTGCCTGAACTACGAGCTGGATATGTACATGGAGGCCCTGCAGGATTTCCCTAAAAAGGCCGATAAACTAGAAACGGAAACGGGTGTAGTTTTCTTGATGAAGACCGACATACTGAAGCGTTTGATGTGGTACACCTATGCTGGCGACCCTACCTTCTACCCGCTTACGGTAGAGCAGGTTGCGGAAATCATTGAGCTAAACGATAATAATGCCAAAGGCCGACCGCTTGGCCAAATAGCCATAGTAGTGGAGAGCGAGGAAGAGGTAGAGGAGGAGTACGAAGATACCGTGGGCCAAATCTCCCTAAGTACCCTAGAGAAAACCGGCAAAAAGAAAAAGAAACGCAACAAAGGCAAAGGCGGCGATCGTGACGGTCAGCCACGAGAAGGTGGCCAACAACGCGAAGGTGGACAGCCACGCGAAGGAGGACAACCCCAAAACCGCAGTAACCAAGGCGGCGGCCAACGCCCAGCACAAGGCGAGCGCGCACCACGCGAAGGTGGCGACCGCCAGCAGCAGGGTGGGGGACAGCGCCAAGGTGGCGGCGGCGGACAGCGCCCGAACAACCCGAACAACCAACGCCCACAAGGCGACCGCCCACCACGCGAACCGCGTGAAGGTGGAGAGCGTGCACCACAAGGTGACCGCCCACCACGCGAACCGCGTGAGCCAAGAGAACCACGCCCACCACGCAATGAAGGTGGAGGTAACATACCTAGCAATGAGCAGGCTGGTAACCCTGATGGGGCTGCACCACGCCCGCCACGCGAAGGTGGCCGTAACCGTGGTGGCCGCAACCGTAACCGCGGTGGCGGTGGCAACAATAGCCGCAACAACAGCAACCCGACCGGAGGGGGCGAACCAGCATGAGGCAGCTACTAATGCTCGCGATGGCACTGGTATTGTTTGCCAGTTGCGACGATGCGAACAAGATTTTTGAGGAAACCCAAGACCTACCCAATCAAGTATGGAACAAAGACCATATGGTGGAGTACAGTTTTGATATTGCCGATACCACGCAGCACTATAATATAGTGGTCAACTTGCGGCATACCAACTACTACGAAACCAGCAACCTGTGGCTGATGGTGTATACCACCTACCCTGATGGCAACCAGCAAGAGCAACGCTTGGAGCTTACGCTGGCAGACGGTAACGGCGAGTGGTTCGGGAAGTGCACGGGCGATATTTGCAACGTGCAGCAGTTCATCCAGCAGAAGGTCTACTTTAACCAAATGGGTACCTATAAATTGGTTTTTGAGCAGATCATGCGTACCGATGAGTTGAAGGATGTGCTGGCATTCGGCCTGCGAGTGGAGAAGTATGAGGAGCCCGAACAGAAGGATGCCGCGCCTGCGGCTGCCAAGCCTTGAACATGAAACTTTTGACGAAACACTTTTCCGGAAACGAGTGGTCTGACGGCTTCTTTGATAATAGTATTGAAGCTCAGAATTACTCGACCGGTTTCGCAAATACCAGCCGTCTGAACACTTCATACACAACACCAGACCATTTTTGGGCGGCAGTACCAAAGCGTTCGGACGACTGCTTCAACTGACATTCACACTACCTGCAACATACTAGCTCATCGGTAAGAAGTCGTCAGACCGCTGCCGACAATTGTCATACTTATGTAATAATATGCTACCTGAGTGGTATCTGTATATCATTTCCCAAGCAAAGCCCTTATATTGATGAAAGTATTTATCCTTCATCAAAAATGGGTTTTATGAAATCAACTTTACTACTCCTGTTTCTTTCTGTTTCGTTCTTTTTGCAAGCGCAGAATTGGTGCCCGCCGGGTGCGGTGTGGGGTTATTCTAACTCTGGAGTTGCAACCAATGGTGCTACCACTTTGTGGTATGAAAAGGACACCATAGTTGACGGTAGGTCTTGCGGGAAAATAGTTGGTTACTCGCAGTATTATACCAATTTTGTATCTCAAGAGCGCGATTTGTTTACTTATGCCGTAAATGATACGGTATTTTTTTACTACGAGAATGCGTTTAGGCCAGTTTACTTTTTTGGCGCTTCCGTAGGCGATACTTTGACATATAGAAGTCCATTGGACATGGTTGAGTGCGATAGTTTCTTTTCGTTGGTAGTGGATTCTGTTGCTACCCTTCAAATAAATGGGCAATCATTGCGGTATTATAAGGCAACACATATTGGGCCGAATGCGCCTTACCCTTATCATATGGAAGTAGTAGAAAAATTTGGGGCAATAAATAATTACTTGTTACCATTTGGGGAGTGTTCTGGCTTTATTGATTTGTTTTATTTCGATTTGGGATGTTATGAGGATGGAAGTTTTAGCAAATATCAGGTCAACCCTAACATTACTTGTCGAGATCCTTTTACTAGTATTTATGATGTTGAACTTTTAAATACATTCACCCTTCACCCCAACCCCGCCAACACCCAGCTAAGCATCTCCACCGAAGGCACTGCCATCACCCAATATCAATTATTGGATTACTCGGGTAAGCAAGTTGGGCAGGGGCAAGCAGCAAGT
Organism: Sphingobacteriales bacterium; assembly: GCA_027483645.1. Classification (GTDB taxonomy): domain Bacteria; phylum Bacteroidota; class Bacteroidia; order Chitinophagales; family CAIOSU01; genus CAIOSU01. Next base: position 2,003 of record JAIXUD010000013.1, on the reverse strand, counting down.
TCAACCCTGAATATTGATGTTGCCCAACTGCCCCAGGGCATTTATTTGTTGAAACTGGAGTTGGCCAATGGGCAGTATGCGGTTAAACGATTTGTTAAGGAGTAGAAAACCAACCACACAATCAACCAATTGTAACTTTTTTCAACTAATTGGCGTTTAATTATCACCAAGGGACAACTCTGCCGAAATAAAATTTGAAAATGTCGGTAGAACTCGTTTACTTTGCACTTCCGTTTAAAAACTGTAAAAATTTAGAATAGTATGTTGATTATTGACACTGGCGATAGCGAAAACATTGACAAGGCCCTAAAAAAATACAAAAAGAAATTTGAGAAAGCAGGTTTGTTGCGCGAGTTGCGTGGCCGTCAGGCTTTTATCAAGCCTTCAATTACCCGCCGCACAACTATGTTGAAAGCTGCTTACCGCTCGCAGATGCAGATTGCTGAAAGCGATGGTAGCAACAGCAACAAATAATTTGTCGGGCTCGGGTGCATTTGTTAACTTTATGTTACTATGCACTTGGAAGTATTCCTGGCTTATATCAAGCACGAAAAACGTTATTCTGACCATACGGTAATTTCTTACCGCAACGATCTAGAACAACTTTACCAATATTTACAGCAAGCCTCCGATATTAACCATATATCGGAGGCTTCGCATTTCCACCTGCGCAGCTGGATGGCCAACATGGTGGAGGCCGGTCAAAGTACCCGCACCATCAACCGTAAGCTTTCGGCATTGCGCTCCTATTGCAAGTTCCTAATGAAACGCGGGCTGCTGCAAAAAGACCCCACGCTGAAGATACAGACCCCCAAAATAGCCAAGCGCTTGCCCGTGTTTGTGGCGCAGCCCGATATTGCCAAGCTGTTTACCGAAATAGAATTTGCCGAAGGCTACGAAGGCCTACGCGACCGCACCGTGCTGGAGCTATTATATAATACCGGTATGCGCCGTGCGGAGCTCATCAATTTGAAAGACCACGACGTGGATATTGCCCGCCGAACAATTAAAGTGTTGGGAAAAGGCAACAAAGAGCGGTTACTTCCCGTAAGCGAACATCTGGCTCAAAACTTGCGTTACTATTTAGAAGAGAAAAGGAAAGCGCACGGGCCGGGATGGTTTTTGGTAACGGATAAAGGTGAGCAGATGTACGCGCAGATGGCATATAGGATAGTAACGAAGTTCATCGGGATGGTAAGCACCATCGAAAAGAAGAGCCCCCACGTGCTTCGCCACTCATTCGCCACGCACCTTACCAACAACGGTGCCGAGCTAAATGCGGTAAAAGAGCTGCTGGGCCATGCCAGCTTGGCGGCTACGCAGGTGTACACGCACAACAATATTGAGCAGTTGAAAGATATTTATAAGAATTCTCACCCTAAAGCATGATATACTATGGAGATCCGTATTCAATCAATCCACTTCGATGCAGACACTAAATTGCTGGATTTCACTAAAAAGAAGCTGCAAAAGCTGCAAACTTTCCACGACCGGGTGCAAGATGCCGACGTTTATTTGAAGTTAGAGAACAATTCAGCCCAAGTAAGGGACAAGATAGTAGATATAAGTATCAACATTCCGGGCAGTACATTACATGCCAGCGAAACCAGCAAATCGTTTGAGGAAGCGGTTGACAGCGCTGTTGATGCCCTCACCCGCCAGTTACAAAAGCACAAGGAAAAGCTGAAAATTTAAAATTCCGCACTTTTTTCTTTTTTACTGTTGTTTTACCGAAAAACTTTCGATAAATTTGCAAGCCTTTTGAGAAGGGCTACAGTTCGCTAGGGCTGTGGGAATTCTTGGAAGTCTTGTTCTTTTTTGCCGATGTAGCTCAGCTGGTAGAGCCACTGATTTGTAATCAGTAGGTCGGGGGTTCGAGTCCCTCCATCGGCTCGTTTAGTTCTTTGTTTGAAAATAATTATGGGGAGATACCAAAGCGGCCAACTGGGGCAGACTGTAAATCTGCTGTCTCTGACTTCGTAGGTTCGAATCCTGCTCTCCCC
>JAIXUD010000003.1 GCA_027483645.1 Sphingobacteriales bacterium | reverse complement strand
GCCTATACTTTGCCGATACCGCTAATGAACATATTGAACGGTGGTTCTCACGCGGATAACAAAATAGATTTCCAAGAATTTATGATAGTGCCGGTGGGAATGGATACTTTTAGCGATGCTTTGCGCAGCGGTGTGGAAGTATTCCACCACTTGAAGAAAGTGTTAAAGGCGAAAGGCTACTCAACCAACGTTGGAGACGAAGGCGGCTTTGCCCCAGAGATTGCCAGCAATGAAGAAGCCATCGAAACTGTATTGAAAGCCATCGAATCTGCTGGTTACAAGCCAGGGCACGATATGTTTATTGCCATGGACGCTGCCGCTTCGGAGTTTTATAATGCCGAGGAAGGGGTTTACCACTTCAAAAAATCAAGTGGACTTAAGCTTAGCAGTGCCGAAATGGCTGCTTATTGGAGCGATTGGGTGGCGAAATACCCGATTGTTTCTATTGAAGATGGCATGGCTGAAGACGATTGGAGCGGATGGAACAACCTTACCGGCTTAGTAGGCGATAAGTGCCAATTGGTAGGTGATGATTTGTTTGTAACGAATGTGAAACGCCTGCAACGCGGAATCGACGAAGCTACTGCCAACGCTATCTTGATCAAAGTAAACCAGATTGGTAGCCTTACCGAAACCATTGATGCCGTGCAATTGGCTACCCGCTACAAATACAACAGCATCATGAGCCACCGTAGTGGCGAAACCGAAGATACTACCATAGCCGACCTAGCCGTGGCCCTTAATTGCGGACAAATTAAAACCGGCAGCGCCAGCCGCAGCGACCGTATGGCGAAGTACAACCAGTTGCTGCGTATTGAAGAGGAATTGGGTGCGAGTGCCTACTATCCTGGTAAAGGGTATCGCTTTTTCTAGATTCAAGTATCAAGTATCAAGTATTTGGTTTTTAGGCACAAGACACAAGACACAAGACTTTTCTTAAGAGTATAATATAAGGCAGGCCTTAAGAGAGCCTGCCTTGTTGTTTATCAAAATACCCGTAACGCGGGAGTCCCTCTCCCTTTGGGAGAGGCTAGGTGAGGGCGGCCAGCTAAATGGAAGATGTTAAGTTAAGAGTACCGCAGTTACTACGTGAGCGCCTTCAATATCAAATTATCTACTAGCGCGTACAGGGCTTTAGGCTTGAGTTTGCGCCAAGCGAGGTCACTTAGCAACTCGCTGTAGTTAAGGTAGTAATGCAGGCGGTGCTTTCGCATCTCATCGACAACATGGTCTCGGAAGTTTACGGCAGCCACCCAGCCACCTTCGTCTTTAATATCCTCGTACCACTCTTCATAATAGCAATCATCCGAAGCATGGTAATTGAGCACGTTTTCGCCAATGAGGATGAAGTTGTAGATGCCCCGTTTCAGCATCTTATCAATTACATCCCGCTTCAGGAACATGATGTCGTTTTCGATGCAGTCGTTCCATTCGCCGATAAACTCAATGATGGCAAAGTGCTCATCGTAATCGGCAAACAATACCTTTAAATACAGCGTGCCCGAGCCGAAGTAATCCCACTCTGGGTGCAGTATGTAATTGTAGACTGAGTTGTTATATTGGTCAAAGTCCGGCTTCGCGCCATAAAACGGCGAGCGCTCGTCTTCGGCGGCTTCGTACAGGTCTTTCCAATTGTAAAATGGCTCTAATTCGTGCATAGGTAATCTAAGGTACTCACAGGTTCTTGTTATTATACAAATGGCGGGTGCTGGTAGTTCATTATTTTATCGGAATTTGGATTACGCTTACGCGAGAAAATTGTTCGTCAGATTGAGGGATTGGTTGGATTAAAGATTATACTCTGTTTGGTAAGCTCTAACTGCTTCCAAATGCACTGGTTTCAAGTTAATATAGCCTTCTAAAAGCAATTCATCGCTCCAGCCTATTTGCATCAGCTCCAGCAGCAGCTCAACTGATAAACGTGTGCCTTTAATACAAAGTTTGCCTAGCAGTATGCGCTCATCAGATACTATGTGTTCTCTCCAATCCATCTAGTACTAGAGCATTAGGTTAGCGAAAGGCAATTTGCTGTGAATATTTCTATATTCTTGAAGATAGGAGATTTCTTCTGCACGTGGATTAGAGCATGTTTTCCAGCAAACTATTAACTCTTGAGAGTTTTGCAATTGCCAAATAAGTCTACCACCATAATGTCCCATGGGCTTTCCTGCCCCGAAAGAAAAATATTGTTTCAGCCTAGAGCGTAAAGTAGCTTTAATATTATCTCCACCTGCTTTGCCAATGTATACTATATACGAGTTGTCAACCCATTTGCTATTAAGAGTGATAAGGTCAACATTAGGTTCCTTGCCTTTATGATAACCACCAGAACCTTTCAATAGAAAATTTGGTCGTAAATCAATTTTAGGAACGATAACAAAGTAAACACCACATTCAGCGGGAATAAGTGAAGGGTCTTGCGAAAGCGTTGCGATAGTTTTAAAACCTTTAAAACCAAGCTTTTCAATTTGGCTAATAGACTCGAAATTCATAATAATTCTTTTGCTGTCAAAGCTAGTTAACATATTTTCATATTGCAAAAGAAAATGTTAGACCCATAATTAGGCCTACATTTAGCCCCTAGTTTAAACCCTAATTAGGCCTAAACTACATGCTATGACAATTACTGTTTTTGAAGCAGTCTTATGTCTTGCGTCTTGTGTCTTGTGTCTCTGAAGCATAATAATCCACCGCTTTCCGCACACTTCCATGCTTCAATAACAACTCCTTGGCAGTATCGTACGGTACACCGGTAGCTTCCACTATCATTCGGGCACCGCGATCGACTAACTTGTCATTGCTCAGCTGCATGTCTACCATCTTATTATCCTGCACACGACCCAGACGAATCATTACGCTGGTGCTTATCATGTTCAACACCAGCTTTTGGGCGGTGCCAGCCTTCATGCGGGTGCTGCCGGTTACAAACTCGGGGCCTACCACTACTTCAATGGCATGGTCGGCTTGCTGGGCGACGGGGCTACTGGGGTTGCAGGTGATGCTGCCGGTAAGGATGCCTTCTTGGCGGCAACGCTTCAGCGCTCCAACTACATAAGGTGTTCCACCTGATGCGGCGATGCCGATAACAACATCTTTCGGGGTTATGTCGTGTTCTTTCAGGTCTAGCCAACCTTGTTCGGTATTGTCTTCGGCGCGCTCCACAGCTTTGCGGATGGCGGCATCGCCACCGGCAATCAATCCGTTTACCAAGCCTTGCGGTACACCAAAGGTTGGCGGGCACTCGCTGGCATCCACAATACCTAGGCGGCCACTGGTACCTGCACCAATATAGAAAAGGCGCCCGCCAGCCACTAGGCGGTCGGCAATGGCATCAACCAATATGGCTATTTGCGGTATCAGGGGGCAGATGGCGAGTGGTACTTTTTGGTCCTCATCGTTTATCCAAGTCAGCAGTTGCTCCGTGCTTTGCTGCTCCAGATGGCGGTAGTGCGAAGTTTTCTCCGTAAACTTCTCCATCGGGTTACTTTTTGGTGTGATAGGCTATCAATCCATCCATCGGGTCGCGCATAAATTTGCCGGGCTTCAATACCAGGCTATCCAACGCTTCCAGTATAATATGCTTATTGTAAAAGGCAATGGAGCCGATAAAGTGTATGGGCAGGTTGCCGAAGTTATCGTACTTGATTACTTGGCGGGTAAGGAACTCCATAAAGCTCTTATACAATAGGGTATGCACGAATGGGTGCTTGTTATTCTCGGTAAGGAAACCTGCAAACTCCGCCACATAGCGGCTTGGGGCTTCGGCACCATATACCCTATTGAGCACTGCACTGCGCTGCATATCAAATTTGGCTTCTAACTTCACCACTAAATCATCAGGCAATTCGCGGTAGAAATAGTTTTGTAGCAGTTTGCGGCCAATGTAGCCACCGCCGCCCTCATCGCCGATGATAAAACCCAGCGAAGGGATATTATCTACGATGTTCACACCATCATACAGACATGAGTTGGAACCTGTGCCAAGGATACAGGCGATACCGGCTTCTTTCCCACAAAGGGCCCGAGCTGCAGCCATCAAGTCGTGGTCAACCTCAATATGTGAGTTGGGGAACGCTTGGCGAAGGCTATCGATAACGGTTATTATCTTATCCTCTTGCGAACAGCCGGCACCATAAAAATGGATGGCGCTGGGATTGTTGTTGCCGTTCATGCTGGGCAACAATTCCTCTTTAAGTATACTAACGATACTGCTCTTGGCTTGGTAAAAGGGGTTGATGCCGCGGGTGGTCCAAGTTTCGTGCGGTTTGTTGGGTGTTTGCAAAACCCAGTTGGTTTTGGTTGCGCCGCTATCTGCTATCAGTATCATTGTGGTATGTGCCGGGTTGTGAAGTAAAATTACGCTAATTCAATTTGAAAATGTGGCAATTTCAAAATTTGAAGGAGGTATATGTTTCATTATCAGCAGTAAAATGCCATTCGTCCTTCCAGTTTTGATCAATGAGTTGGCATTAACGATTGGCTAGCTCGCCAATATTAAAAATTAGGGCATTTACTGGGGCATATCGGGCGCAATCTTTTGATAATGGCGACGTGCCCACTTGGGCCACAACTGCTTGTCAATCGTTTCTATACACGTTGGCATCAGTTGTAAGAGTAGCTCACGGGCATCATTCATTTTATCGGGTAGTAGGCGTATTATCACCAAGCCCTTTGCCAATAAGTAGCGAAACTCCTCATCGTAGTCAACAAAGTGCCGATAAAGTATGTATCCGTCGCATTCTGCTATTGTCTCATAGAATACGGATACTCTTTTATTGCTAGGTTTTTGGGTGAAATCAAGGGTTTGCACTTGGTGATAAATGGCTGGGTAATGTTTCCAAAGAAAAGAATGGTTGCGTTCAATAAAGCTAAAGGCGCTCACCTGCGAAGCATCAAACAGGAGCACCTTTCCGTCGGTATGGGTTACCTTCGCCATTTGGCCTTGCCTGGTATACCTCAAGTCAATTATCTCAATACTCTCTCGCACGGTATCGCCAGCAATTGGCACATAATAAAAGTCGAACATGGCATAATCGGCACGCTGAGCGAAAAGCGGAACCATACCCAATAGTAAAATACCCAGCAAACATCCTCTTATCATAATAATGGCATTTATACTGCCTAAAACTAAACACTATTGGTTATTATGCAATACCCAATACTTGGTAGATGCTCACTGGCGAACATGGAAAACGGCACGGGGAAATACAGAAAACGATAGCAATCAAAAGCACAGTTCTTTGACTAAACAACGAAAGCTTACTAGTAAACGTGGAAGGCCACTAAATAAAGAAGAGGCAGGGATAACCCCGCCTCTTCTTCTACATCCGTTTCTTAAAAATCACCCCGCATTATAAGCCCCGGCAAATTCCTTCGCAAAATCGGCCAGCTTCACTTTGCCCAAGGTTTGCGGGCGGTTTTGCCAGTAGTCGGCTTGCATTTCGCCACCGCGCAAGGCTTGGCCCATTTCCACATAGCCTTCCGCAATTACAGCGCTCACACCCGCTTGCAACATCCCCTGGCGAGATTGCTCATCCGTAAACTCCACATATGGCAGCTCGGGCTTACCGATGGCGTTGCCCAAGGTTTTGGTAATACTCTCCCAGGTTTGGGTATCGTCGCTAGCTATATATTGCACCGTTTGGCCCTTGAAGTCGGGCTTTAATAGCAGGGCCGCAGCCACATCGGCTATATCAGCAGTATGCGTAAGTACCAGTTTTTGGCTGGCCGGTTGGGCACTGCCCGCAATACCGGCGTGCTTTATTAACCCTATCTGGCCAAACAAGTTGTAGTAGAAGTAGCTAGGGCGCAGGTTTACCACATTTACTGCGGGGTGCTGCTGCAATGCCACTTCTAGATAGGCAGGGCCGTCAATGGGGCCTGCGCCTTTACGCATGTGCGCGCCAATACTGCTCAATACCAGTACATACTTAATGTTGTTGGCTGCCACGGCCGCTACATAGTTGTCGGCCACCTGCTTTTGATAATCCAGCCAGTGTGTAACACCGACGTTAGGCGGTATCATCAGGTAAACCGCATCGGTACCGGCAAAGCTGCGCGTTACAAAATCGCGATCTTCCACGCTGCCCACTGCGGCTTTTGCACCAAGCTGCTCAATGCTGGCCACACGGGCTTGATTGGTGGTGAGCACGGTTACTTGGTGCCCGGCTGCTACCAGTTGCTGCACAATGCCCTTGCTTATGTGGCCAATGGAGCCTGTAATTGCATATTTCATGTTGCTTTGTGTTTTTATTGTTTGAAATTTTCACACAACAAAGCTAACTTTACACTGTACAAAAAGAAAGTACTTACCAAAAAGTAAGTACAAAATACTTAGCCAATGAAAGTGATAAAAGAAACATCAACCCAGCAACTCAACAAGAAAGAGGTACTTTCGAAATGCCCGGTACACTTTACATTAGAGAAGATAGGCGGTCGCTGGAAACCTTTGTTGCTCTTCAACTTAATGGGCAAAACCTTGCGCTACAATGAGCTGCGCCGTGCACTGCCGAAGGTGTCGGAAAAAATGCTAATACAGCACCTGCGCGAGCTGGAGCAAGATGGGCTTTTAGCCCGCCTGGCGCACCCTGTAGTGCCGCCACATGTAGAGTACAGCCTCACACCCAAAGGCCAAGAGCTAGCGCCCATACTTAATGCTATGGCACAATGGGGGTTGAAGAATCGTGGGTAATGCAGCTATGATTCGAGTATAATATTGCTCAAAGGCAACAATAGTGCATCATCATTAATCTTTAGTTTTTAAACGGAAGTCGTTCTACTAAAAACTCATATACCCTACCTCTGCAAGGCGCTTGCCCATATCGTCGTAAGCCATGGTTTCTTGTGGGGCCCAAGTGCCTAGGCCATCCACATACCGGTTGAACATGCAAAACGCGGCGGCAATAAGCACCGTATCGTGTATCTCTTCATCGGTGGCGCCTTCTTTTCGGGCAGCTTCAATATCTTCTGGGGTCACGTATCGGCCGCCTTTTTGTACTTTACCGGCAATGCCCAGCAAGGTTTTAAGCTTATTGGTAATTGGGGCACTTTGGTAGTCTTGCTTCACTTGCTCCACCAGCGCATAGTCCCTTCCCAAATGGTGGGCCGCAGCCGCGCCGTGCGAGGAGTGGCAAAAAAGGCAGTTGTTTTGGTGCGAGGTATAGGCAGCAATCAATTCACGCTCGCCAGAGGTAAGGGTGGATGGGCCGCGCAATAGCGTTTCTGCCAAGGCGTTTAAGTGTTTGGCGGTCTCTGGTTTAAAGGCCATTGGCCCCAATATGCCCGGTAGGTCTTTTGGTAAATCGATATGTGCCATAAGGTTGCGTTTTGATTGTCAAGATATAAAAACTATTACAAAACATCAAGATGTATCATCTGGTTAGTGCAACATAAATTTTATCGGGATTACGAACTCCGAAGCAACCGGAAGCCCGCCTTTTATCGCAGGGAAAAATGGTGGCATTAGGTTGACTACTCGTAATGATTCCTTATCCAAATATTTATCTACCCCGCGTGCTATTTGTACATTGCCAACCCTTCCAGTTTCGTCAACTATAAAGGATACGTATACCGTACCTTCAATGTCATTTTCCCTTGCAACAACAGGATACCTAATCACGGCTTTTGTATATTCCATCAGTTCATCTGTACCCCCAATGAATTGCGCCACAGTATCTGGCTCCATGCCAGGCGGTAGGGTTATCGGCCGGGGTTCATCAAGCACTTTGGTAAAGGTTATTTCAAGGGTGATGGTGTCATAACTAGCTGGTTGCCACAAAGGCATTCGGTAAACATGGTCGAAAGCCAAGCTGTCTAGTCTGTTTTTGGCATTGCTCATATCCACATAAGCATTGCCGTAAGTGGTAATCACGGCCATTACGGTCACCGTAGTATCCTTATATTGGGCATAGTTTTTTGGCAGCCCTGCTGACGATAAGTATTGGTTAAGCGCATCCTCGCCGCCTGGAAACTTGGGGCGACTAATGCCATAATCATCGTTATCCTCCACCGTTTCGTCGTTATATCCACTTCCGTAACCATCTTCAGCTGGGTCTTCAGGGTACAGGCTGTCAGCCATATCAAAGGATTGCTGCGCCTCTTCCAACAATCCCAAACTTATTTCAGTCAATGCCTTCAGTTCATACAAATAATGATTGGTACTGTCTAGCAGCAGGGCTTGGTTCAGTACCTGCAACGAGCGTTGTATTTGCTCGCGCCGTTGCTTCTCGGTTTCTGTTTCTTCCCTTTCTAGTTGCCCGAAAGCCACTGATACCAGCAGCATAAAGATGGATGTGATGGATGCCTTTTCCATGGTATTGCAATATAGGTAATTAGAGATAATACCCAATAGTACGTGCCGAAGCCATCAATCCTTAAATGCAATTCATGTAAATGCGAGGGAGAGACATGCAAAATATTGATATTGGTAATACATTAATTTAATCCAAAAACTTTTTTCGTGATTATTTGTTACATTCACTTAAACAAACCTTATCGCTATGTTAACACTAACAATCACATCTGCAGCCGATATATTCGGAGGCGCATTTAACTTAACCCAAGCCATCGCTTTTACCTTCTTCATAGGTTCGATGGCGATGATGGCCGCCACAGCCTTTTTTTGGCTAGAAATGAGAAACGTTGATGCAAAATGGAGAACATCTCTATTAGTATCGGGTTTGATTACCTTTATTGCTGCCGTGCATTACTTTTATATGCGCGACTATTTTATTAGTACTGGCCAATCGCCAACGTTCTTTAGGTACGTGGATTGGCTACTTACCGTGCCACTTATGTGCGTTGAGTTTTACCTCATCACCAAAAAAGTTGGTGGCAAAATCTCCACCATGTGGAAACTGATTGCTGCCTCTGTATTTATGTTGGTAACGGGCTACATTGGTGAAGCCATCTACGGTGGTGAAACACAATCATGGATTTGGGGCGGTATTTCTGGCCTAGGTCACTTCTACATCATTTATTTAGTATGGGCTGGCGAAGTAGCACAGCTTGCTAAAAATGCAGGTGGTGCAGTTTTGAAAGCCAATAAAGCCCTAGCTTGGTTCGTACTTGCTGGTTGGGCTATCTATCCATTGGGTTACATCTTGGGTACCCAAGGCGGCATCTTTGGTATCAACTTCGGTGTTGATGCTGGCTTTATGGATGTAATATACAACATAGGCGATGCGGTAAACAAAATTGGTTTCGGCTTAGTGATTTATGCACTAGCAGTTAGCGATAGCAAAGAAGTAAGCACTGCCAAGTAATCTTTAGAATCTGACTGAAAAGCTAAAGGGAGTAAACTATCAGTGTTACTCCCTTTAGTTTTTTAAACCAACTTATGCGGATTTTAATAACTATAGCCTCCCTAGTCTTTATCATCTATGCCTCTTTAGGGGGCACTTTTAATATTATTTTCGAGTACACCATAGCATTAGTTTTAGTTGGTTTTGTAGGTATTTCGCATGGCTCTATCGACCATATACTTGCTACTGAAGTCATCAAAATTCTCCCCAAGAAAAAACTTTATATTTTCATTGCCGGTTACCTTGGCATTATTGCATTATACCTTGCCTTGTGGTTTATTTCACCGTTTATTAGTTTCATTTTATTTCTCGTTTACTCAGCCTACCATTTTGGGCAAGCAGACACCGAGATAATTACAGAAAACCTATCAAGTAGGTTTAGCCGAGCCTTGGGTTTCATCTATGGCTTAGCTATCATCTCAGCTTTAATGATTTCCAATACCGATTACGTTACGGCAATCTTCCCTCCTTGGTTCAATGATCGTATTAATCTCGTCGGTATCATCCATTATTGCCACTATATATATTATGCTAGCTTGGCGCTTCAGCCATTATTATTAGCCTACCTATATTTTAACAAGTTGACCAGTGCCAAAAATCTATTAACTTTTGCAGTTCAACTTACTATTGTTCTATTTATTTTTAAGTCTCTGCCAGCCCTTATAGCCTTCTCCTTTTACTTTGGCTTGTGGCATTCTTTATTGATTTTGCAAAAGGAATATAGGGCTTTCGCTAAGCTAAAAATCGTTTCCAGCATTAGTGCTTTTATCCTAAAACTTGCCCCATTTACCTTAGTGAGCCTGTTGGGGCTATTGCTTATTGTTTATTTAAGTACCGAGAACGCCCAGTTTACCGCGCTCATTGCCATATCTGCGTTGGCGTTTCCGCATACTATACTTATGGATAAGATGTATAGCAGCAGAATTTAGTTGGCAGAACTAAAGCTATGCATGGTAAAATATATGTCCATGGCAACTTGCCATTCCTCAATTTAAAGGTGCCATTCGTAAAACAGATTTGACTGCTTGCTACATTAGAAATATCTTTGCACCAAAATTTTTCTTTCTATGAAACAACTAACAGCATTAACCATGGTATGCCTGCTGGTGCTAGCAAGCTGCCAAAAACCTGAAGACCTAGCACCTGGTAAAGACATTAGCTACACGCAAGCAGACTTTGTGGATACCGAAGCCATAGGTGTAGGATCAGAAAAAGCTGGCGACCGCAGGAGCGACCTAAAAGTGGTTATCCGCAAGGTAAACAATGCAGAGAATACGTACCGCCTAGTATTAAAGGTGGACTCCGTAGCCCTTAATTCTGTTGTTCCGGGAGAAAACCCAATATTTCAGCCGGTTTTGGGCTCTCTTGACAATATTCTAGCGGGTCTTACTATACCCGACCCAACCAACCCTGACCTAGACCAAGCCATTTTCACTAAAGAGCAACTGGTATTTAGAAAAACGAACGAAAACGGATACTTTGTATTTGTAAGCGACCCGTTTGTAACCAAAGTCAATTTCGACTACGAACTGGTAGGTATTGAGTATGCTATAGAACTTAAGCATAACGGCTTACCAGTAGTAATAAGCGACAAAGCAGACTTTTTTATACTACCCGGCGGCAAGAGTGTGGAGCAGGCTCCAGATGTAGCCAAGGTAAAAGCATTTGGCCGAGTAGGTGCGGGCGAAAACGCTTTGTTTGAATCGTTGCGAGTAACCACTTTTGATGACCCTATTGGCGAAGTGAAGCAAGTTGTGTTTAAGGGTTCCGTGATAGGGCTTAATAACAACAAGAAAGAGGAGGCGGTGCCTTTAGCTTCTGTATTGGAGTCTGTTGAGGTAAGTGGTAAGATTGGCGTAAGCAATTGGACCAATGCTACCTGCATCAACTTTTATGATGAAGCATCAAAAACATGGAGGTGCGCAGATGAGATAGCCAGCGCGTATACCAACCTTAGGGATATCAAAGGCACCGTTTATTTACTTAACGGAGCCGGTAGGGAAGTACGTGCAAAAGTGCTCATTGAAGTAACCCCAGTTGTTCGATAAGTTTACCGCGACGCAACTGTAAACTATTAAAGGTAGGTGTACTAGTACACCTACCTTTTTTATATCCTAAGTACCTTAGGCTATTAACATTAATGCCATTCCTAAATAAAACCATGCCGTTGCTGAAAAGCATTTGACAGGTACCCTAAGAAAAAACTACTTTGCACCAAACAATCATAACTTATGAAACAACTAACAGTATTTACCATGTTTTGCTTGCTTGTATTAGCAAGCTGCCAAAAGCCGGAAGACCTTGCCCCAGGCAAAGACATTAGCTACTCAGAATCCGATTTCGTGGACAATGAGATTATTAACCCAAGTACCAACAAAAATGGCGACCGCAAGAGCAACCTAAAGGTAGTGGTGCGCCAAGTAAATAATGCTGAGAATACTTACCGCCTGGTACTGAAAGTTGATAGCGTTTCGGTTGACTTAAATGGCGATGGTGTGGATGAACTATTGCCTTTGGGCGAAAACGCCGTAGTTGAGGCAGGCCTATCGTTGCCCAACCCAAATAACCCTGACGATAACCTAGTGGTATTTGGCCAAAGTAACTTGACCTTTCGTAAGCAGAACGAGAATGGCTACTATGTTTTTGTAAGCGATGCTTTTACCAGCGATTTTGATTTTGACTACGAACTGGTAGAGGTAAGCTACCGCATTGGCCGTTGGAAATTTGATGATGATGCCAGCCAAGACCCCAGCTACACTAAGATAGTTGGTAGCGGACAGTTCTTTATTTTGCCAAATGGTAAAACCATCGAGCAAGCGCCAAAGGTTACCAATTTTAAAGCCAAAGGCCCAGGCCGAGCGGGCGCGGGTGCAAGTGCAGTGTTTGGCTCCATGCGCCTTACTACTTTCGATGACCCTATTGGCCAAGTAAGCAGCGTAAGATTGTTTGCCTTGGTTATTGGTATAAACACTACCAAGGAAGAGACTAAGGTGCCGCTAGTAGCTGATTTTAAACCTATTGGTACCAGCAGTACCATAGGCGTAACCATATGGGCCAATGAGCAATGCATCGGTAATTATGATGACAAACAAACCCCACCTGTTTGGAAATGCGAGGATGAACTGCTAAGGCCATATACCAGCTTTGCCGTTCTGCTAGCTTCTTGCAGGCTAGGGGATAAAACAGGAGCGGAAATTGCAACGCAAACCATTCCATTTTATACCGTAACCGTTGAGTAAAATGATTGAGTACCACTGCGCGCATTAGAAATTACTTTGCACTAAACAATCATAATTTATGAAACAACTAACAGCATTAACCATGGTATGCCTGCTGGTGCTAGCAAGCTGCCAAAAGCCGGAAGACTTAACTCCTGGCAAAGATATTAGCTACACACAATCCGACTTTGTGGATACTGAAGCCATAGGTGTGGGCGCAGAAAAAGATGGAGACCGCAGGAGCGACCTAAAAGTGGTTATCCGCAAAGTAAGCAATGCGGTGAATACTTACCGCTTGGTATTGAAGGTGGACTCGGTGCAACTTAACAGCGTGGTACCTACAGACAATCCCATATTTCAGCCGGTTTTGGGCACACTTGACAATATCCTAGCGGGCCTTACTATACCCAACCCAACTAACCCAGACCTGGACCAAGCCATTTTTACTAAAGAGCAACTGGTATTTAGAAAAACGAACGAAAACGGATACTTTGTATTTGTAAGCGATCCGTTTGAAACCGATGTAAATTTCGACTATGAACTGGTAGGTATCGATTACACTATTGAACTTAAGCATAACGGCCTTCCGGTAGTGGTAAGCGACAAAGCCGACTTTTTCATACTACCTGGTGGCAGAAGCATAGAGCAAGCCCCCGAAGTAGCACGGCTAAAACCACCAAGGATTAACTTGCTGGCGGGCAATAAGTACATAAAAGTAGGTTCCGTAATAAGTAACGACCCTGCTGGCCAAATTACCAAAGTAACTTTCCAAGGCAGCCTTGCAGCTATTGATGTTAACCAAAAACCAGTAGTAATAAAACTACAGGGTGACCTAACGAAAACCGTGGGCAGCGCCATTGGCGTAAGCGCTTGGAGTAATTTAGGCTGCCTAAGCTATTATAACGAAGCCACACAAGAATGGAGATGCCTAGATGCCTACGATGGTAAGTTGAGTAGCACAGGCACCCTATCTGGTACTCTCACCCTGCATAACCAAGTAAGGATTACAGCTACTGTTCACTTTATAGATGACTGGCAGGGTGAAACCGGCAACTAACACTTAAAACAACCAACTACCAACCATAAGGCCAGCCCGAAAGTGCTGGCCTTTTTTGTTGAGGGAAGCTAGTTAAAAATAGGCGATAATCAACACAGGGCATACCTGTGCGCGGCCTAAGGATAAAGAAGGTATGAAATTTCATCTTACCACGATTTACTTAACCCAAATTTATTGGTTTGATAGGCCCTGTTTTCATTCGTTTAAATTATATTGAGGGTTAAATTGAGTATCATGTTTTACCGCGTTTTAGCCATGTTATTTGTCTTGGCATTGGTGGCTTTTGGTTACCAAGTAAATAAGGGGATAAGCTTTAAGCCCGTAACCAATACTTTCGACAACCAAGGGTTGGTATTGCCCGAAGGTGCCCAATTCAACCTACTCTTTGCCGAGCGCACCGATTCCGTTATCACTGCTGATGGCAAGAAGTACCCGGCAAAAGGGAAGCAAGATTATCTGGCTTACCTGCCCATTAATGGCTCTAGCGAACATGGCTATATATACGTAAACCATGAATCTCGCATGGCAAATGACGACTTGGGCGATGGCGGCGGCATGTCATGGTTTGAGGTTAAAAAAGAAAACAATCAGTGGAAAACCATCAACGGGCATCACTACATCAGTTTCGACAATGTAGGGGGTTCGTGGCACAATTGCGGTGGGGGTGTTACGCCAAAAGGTACCATACTTACTGCCGAAGAATACCCAACGGCTACCAATACCGAGCTTTACGCCAATGGCAAAAATTTTAGGGACACCACCGATTTCAATGGATTTAAGCGTTACGAGCACATGGGCTGGATGGTGGAGGTGGACCCCAAAACCAACAAGCCCCTACACAAGCTGTACAGCATGGGCAGGTACAGCCACGAAGACGTGCACTGCATGCCGGACGGTAAAACCGTTTATCTGACTGACGATATGGGACCCGGAGTGTTTTTCAAATTTGTGGCCGATAAAAAAGACGACTACACCCGTGGCCAGTTGTATGCCTATCAACAAAGCGCGGATGGCAACAGCGGCACTTGGTTGGCCCTGCCCCGCGATACCGCATCCCTCATAAATGCCCGCCAGGTAGCTTGCCAGTTGGGCGCTACCCTATTTAAGAGCCAAGAGTGGGTGGAGGTAGTAAACGGTAAAATCTACATTACCGAAACCGGGGGAGATTCTACCAACTTCGCCAAGGCGATGGCACTGGGTGGCAGGCCTGCCCTTCATCTTACCCAAGCCCCCAACAAAATAAACGACAGCATATTTGATAGCCCCTATGGCAATATACTGGTACTGGATGAACGTACCAATAAGTTGGAAGTGCTAGTGGCAGGTGGCAACCTAAAAGACGGTGGCAATTTCTCTCAGCCGGATGCGCTTACTGCTGCGGTAATAAATGGGGTGCCCTACCTCATGGTGTGTGAAGACATCGGTAGCGGGAAGCGTAACCGAGTGGGCGATAATGCTTTGGCGAAAGGCGAAAAGTACAATGAAATGTACTTTTTAGACCTCACCATAAAAAACCCAACAAGGGATAACCTGGTGCGCTTTAGTGTTGGCCCGAGGGGCTGCGAACAGACCGGTGCCATCTTCACCCCCGATGGCAAAACCATGTTTATGGTGGTGCAAAACCCGAATCGAGAAAACATCGAACCCTTTAATCGCTCTATTGTGGTGGTGGTAACGGGGGTGTTTTAAGGCTGCATCCCTTCGAACGCTGCAAGTCGGGGTTGTTTGGTATCCGTGCTTTCACAAGCCGCAAATGGGCGGTAGGCTACACGCATTTAGGGGTTAACTTTTCTTCTGCAATCTTTGGTTCAACTGATTATAAATAATGCCATCTTCTGTGTCCGAAAGGCCATATTTCACTCCATTAACAGTCTCAATGATTACGATATCGGATGTATTGCCAGCCATCAAATTGATGGTTCCTATATCCGATGCGTAAAATTTTCCATAAAATCCCAGATATCCTCCTACACCAAAAGTTCTGATTAGCATCGATTTGCTCTTATCACGTAAACGATAAACATCTTGGATTTCGGCATGAGGAATGACGCTGTCATTGGCAAACCGCTTTATTATAACCTGGCTATCTGCTAATACGTATTTGATTGGAAAAAACAGCACTGGAACTACCAGCACAGAGACCATTACTGCAATGGACATCCATAAAACAAAGGTGCCTTGCATCGAGTTCTCAATTGAATAGGTGCTATAAATGCTTATGCCAAACGATACAATAATAAACGTTAGAAGTATTATCATACCTAGCGAAATCAATTTTGTGGTCAATTTCCAGGCTATCTTTACTTCCATAAGTTCCGTTTTTACTACATTGTTACAATCAAATAAACTGAATCTCTTTCAATTTATGTAGCCATCTGCAAGCTAAAGTTAGTGTCGCAAGAATAAGTACAAGAATCAAAAACCTTGCCCCAGATATACCCAAATGCTTACCAAATAAATGGCTTAGGCCAAAAGGGCTGCTAAAAACTTTTTAAGAAATGCCAAGATAGCTTGTAATACCAAGCATGGAAAGACTATTACTTAAACCTTAAAGAATCGCTCCTTTATTTCTTCCATCATTTCTGTGGTAATTGGTTTTTGGCGATAAAGGTTGACGAGAGGTATGGTTGCTGCGCGGGCTTCGTCGTCAGGGTTCATGGATGAGGTAAGCATTACAATGATAGTGTTCTGGCGGTCGGCCTCGCTCAATAGCTTATATGCCTCTAGAAACTCCCAACCGTTCATGCGGGGCATATTGATGTCGAGCAGTATCAGCGATGGCGGCTCTGCACCGCTTGCTAGCTGTTTTTGTATGTAGTTTATGGCCTCTTCTCCATTAAGCGCTTCGGCTACATCATCTACCATTTGGCTTTCTTTGATTGCCAGCTTGGTTAAGAAAATGATGGATGGGTGGTCTTCTACCAGTAATACCGATTTTAATAACATAGTTTGCGGCTTATTTGTATATGGTAAAGTGGACTTTTGTGCCCTGTCCGGGCTCTGATTCTAGCCAAATTTTTCCACCATGCAGCTCCACAATTTTTTTGCAGTGGGCCAGGCCTATGCCTACACCGGGGTATTCATCGGTGTTGTTCAAACGCTGGAAAATTACAAAGAGTTTATGGAAATACTTAGGGTCGATGCCGATACCGTTATCTGTTACAGTAAAATGGTACTGGTGGCTTTCAGTTTTGCAGTTTACCTGTATAATAGGTGTTACATCGGTACGCTGAAACTTGAGGGCATTGCTCAATAGATTTTGAAACAGCAGTTTCAGCTCTACCTCATGCCCAAGCAGTACCGGTAGTTTGCCTACTATTATCTCCGCATGTTTTTCTTTGATAATTAGCCGCAGGTCGTCTTGTACGTCTTGCAGCAGTTGGTTGCAGTCAACCGATTCTTTGCGAGACTGTTGCCCTACCTTGCTGTACTTCAGCACGGCAGTTATCAACTGGCTCATACGGCTGGTTGATTGTCGTATATACTGTAGTAGTTGGGCCCCATCTTCGCTAAGCCTATTCCCATCCGTACGTACCAGCAGATCGGCGAAATTGATGATGGTGCGCAAGGGTTCTTGCAGATCGTGAGAGGCAATGTAGGTAAGGTGCTCTATCTCTTTGTTTTTGGCCTCTAGTATGGCTATGCTTTTATTGGCTTCTTCTGAGCGTTTTTGCTCGGTAATATCGGTAGCTATCCCAACATATCGGGTGATGTTGCCATCTATATCTTTAATGGTTGATACTACCAATTGCACCGGCAGTGTGGTTCCATCTTTGCGTATGAGTGTCCACTCCCTGGATTCAAACCCATCCTGTTTGGCTTGATGAATAAGCACATCGAACCCTGCTATGGGGGTACCGAATTTTTTGGTCAGTTCCTTACCACGCTTTATTACCTCTTCTTGCTTATGAATAATTGAAGGGGTATGCTTACCTACCAACTCGCTGGCATGGTAGCCCAATAGCTGTTCAGCACCTTTACTGAAGTTGGTAATTACCCCCTTAAGGTTGGTAGCAATTATCGAAACAGTGGTATAAGAATTGAAAATGCCTTCAAAATCGCTAATGGCATTTTTTAAGGCAATTTAGCTTTGTTTTAATTCGGTTATGTTGGCGGTATTCATTATCAAGCCACCAATCTCACCATCAACCACGTACCACGGCCTTACATCCCAAGATATCCATTGCGTAGTACCATCGCTCCTTAAAAATGCAGCGGCATCGCACTGGTTGAAATCGCCCTTTAGGCAATCTCTATGTATGGTTTTCCAGTCTTCGCCAATTTCCGGGAATACTTCGTAATGAGACAATCCAATAATGTTTCTGCCCGATAGGCAATAATCCATGAGCCATTTTTGTGAGGCGGCCAAGTACCGCATCTCTTTATCAACCATTGCAATGGCCGATGGGGCTTGATCAATAAACACACGGTTTTGTTCAAAGGCTACCCGTTGCTTAGTGATGTTCATTTGGGTGCCGAACATCATTAAGGGCTTCCCGTCCTCCGTCCAGCTAATTACTTTGCCTTTGGCTGCAACCCATATCCACTCCCCATTTTTATGCTTCATACGGTATTCGCAATCGTAAAACTCTATTTTGCCTCTAAAACATTCAGACAGTTTCGTTTTGCAAATATTCAAATCATCTTTGTGTATCAGGCTGTACCAGCTGTCCATATTGTATGGCTGAGGGTTGCTAAGGCTATAGCCTAGCATTTCTGCACAGCGTTGGTTGAAAAGCGTTTCTCCCGTTTGCACGTTCCACTCCCAGGTGCCGGCCTGGGTGCCCTCCAGCACGTTTACTAGCTTTTGGTGCTTTGCTGTCATGGCATCTTTAGCCTCTTTCTCCTCGGTAATATCCTGAAAAGTGCCATACACCCTTAGGCATTTGCCGTTTACAAACTCCGTTTGCCCAATTGCACGAACCCACTTCAGCTTGGCGGTACCGGTTATTATCTGCAATTCCGTTTCAAATGGTGTACCTTGGTTTATGGCCTCTTGTACCAGTTGTTCAATCAGCAACTGGTCATAACCCGGTTTATAGAAGTTGATGCCATCGGTTAGGTTGGGTTGGTAAGTATATGCTACTTCATGTATTTCCTTGGTAACCCTACTCCAAAAAACGGTACCCGCTACTACATCAACATCCCAATAGCCTACCTTGGCCGCATGGTTGCATTCATCCAAAAACGCTTCTTGCTTCTTTTCCAATGTTATATCCGTAAACATGGCAAACATTCTCAGCGGTTTGGCATGGTTGTCGCTTACGGCAAAGCCCTTGCACCGAAGCCAAACGGTAGCGCCATTTTTGTGCTGATACCTGCCCTTTGTGTCGAATGGGTAGTTGGGGTTTTGTAAGTGTTGCTCCAGGTTGTCCATGGTTATGGCCAAGTCGCTTGGGTTCATGAAGCTTTTCCAAGAAACGGGTTGTTGGGGTATTTCATGCGGCTGATAGCCAAGGGTAAGCCACAATTTTGGGCTCATCCACTCTTTTTCGGGTTGCTGTAGGTCCCAGATGCAAATACCATCCGACAGGTTATCCTCCATCAAATGAAGTACAGCTTCATTAGATTTGAAGAGGAGGCTTAATTCGTTTCGCAAGTGGTACTCATCATCCATATTCCGGTATTCTTTACAAATAGCGCGGTCGCCATGGGGCATATCAAACGCGCATGCTAAACAGTAACTATACTATAGTATAGTACCTATCAACTTTGTTTGGCCAAAACAAAATACAGATAAGCATGCTGAATAATCAAAATTGGTATGGCTTGCCAAAACATAAATTCCATAGCTATACTACCTTTTTTGCACATCTTGCTTTGTTGCTTGATCGGTGGCTATGGATGTGGAAGCACTATTTATGTTTGCGCTTCTATGGAGTAAGTGTTTGCTTGTTTTACTTTTCGAAAGTTAAAACTTGCCTAATAGTACCCTGGTACAAGTTGAAGGACTTGTGCCAGATAATACCGACATACTTTGACTAGTTGGGGGGGGCCGCCCCTGTAGGGAGGCAGCCCCGTATCATGAAATGGTCGCTATGCTTAGTTCTTAATCAGCTTGCCCTTTAGGGTGCTGCCTGCAGAGCTCAACTGGTAGAAGTACAGGCCTGATTGCAGGTCGGCAGTATTGACGGCCAGCATGTTGTTGCCAACAACGGTTTGCAATTGGCTAGTGGCTACCTGCTTGCCAGTAATATCGTACAGGCTAAAGATGGCATTTTCAGCCGTGGTAGCGTTAAACTCAATCGTTAGGCTTCCCTCAAAAGGGTTGGGGAACACCTTTGCTTCTTTCGCAGCCAAAGGACCTGATATGCCTACAACCTCGAAGCTTTCGTAATAGTAAAAAGTACGGTTGCTTGGCACCCATGCAGCACCGTCCCAGACTGTATAAGCGGTAACGTCATAGTTGTTATAGCTGTCGTAAGTATATTCATACCTGTAGTCGTTTACCCACAAAGCACCATCCCAATCTTGAAAAAGGTAGATATCGTAATTAGGGCCATTTACGTAAGTTATCACTTGCCTGCTGTCTTTCTCCCAAGCTCCAGCTACCCAGTATTCAAGTACGTTGGCTTCCATATAGTTGGAGCTGTTGTAAGTATAGGTGTAGCGGTAATAATTTTCCCATGCCCCTGCTACCCATTGTCTTGAGATAAACAAAGTATAGCTGCCGTTAGCATTGTATTGATAGGTGTATTCATACGAATTTTCCCAGGCACCGCTGCTCCAAGTTTGGCCAAGGGTAAGGCTAAGCTGCCCCTCGGTATTGTATGTGTAAACTTCACGGGTGCTATTCTCCCATGCACCCCCTACCCAGTTTTGATCGAGCCTTGACTCTTGCTTTCCAGTTAAATCGTAGGTGTATACGGTGCGGTTGGTATTTTCCCAGGCTGAAGTGACGGCATTATAACTTTGGTTGGTAGCAGAAATTAGCCCATTGGCATCATAGGTAGATAAAGTGCGGGTTTGACCTACCCAAACAGCACCGTCCCATGTTGAATAGGTATAACTGGTTTGGCGGTTTTGGGCATCATATTCATAGGCATATAGGGTACTGTTTACAAATAGGGTGCCATCGTAGGTTTGATAGGTTCTAGAAAGCGTATAAAACTGGGCATTGTAGGTGGTTAAATCCCTAGTGCTAGGTACATAGGCCGATGTTCCAGTATCAAAGTTGCTTTTGGTAATAGTAGATACATAATTTAGTGTATCATACTCGTAAACAGCGGTATCGTTTTCTTGCCAAAGCCCACCTGTGTAGGTTTCAAAATTGGTGGATGTAACACGCCAGTATATAGCGCTTTCCTTATGTGCCTTAGTGAAGGCACTTTTCTGTTTGTCTAATATTTGCTTGGTAAAGGCATCAATGTTTGGCTGATTGTGCTGCGCCAGCAAGCCTAATGGCAACAATAGCAGTAAGAAGTATATCTTTTTCATAGTGGTGCTTTTGCAAGTAAAAGTACAAATTATTTTTATTGATAAGGGTAAATTTTAGTTGATTTATATCAGCGGCAGCCGTATCTAGCGTCCCGTTTGAAACGGGATGCCAGATACTAAGGATATACTTACCCGAGATGGGCGCTATGAAATCGAAATGATTACCCGAAATGGGGGGGGGTAAGTAGAACTAAAATTCACTTTTGGAATACTTTTTGTTTAAATTTAACTGTGTCTTCAACATTTACCAACGCACTGCAATGAAAAATTTATTGGCCGTATTCATAATGCTATGGTCTTCCTTTGTTGCCTTGCAAGCGCAAGTATACCCCATTAAAACCAAGGCCGACTATAAAGAGCTGGCAACACTTACCGATTTTGCAAAAATGAAAGAACTCATTTTTGTAAACAATCAACCAAGACCTGAAGTATTTCTATATTTTGCACTATTACAAGGTATGGCCAAAGATAAACTTCCGGCATGGGTGGCGCTCAGTGTTGCCAAGCAATCAGTCGGGCTCAATTTTGTACCTAAGTGCAAAATATGCGAATCTACTAAAATGGCCTTTAGCCATTATGCTACCTATGCTAATGCAAAACGGAAAGACAACAATGCTTACCCTAACCTAACCGCAAAAGAAGCCGATTTAAGGCATAAAGACATAGCCACACTTACCGAAAAGTATACCAGCGAATTGCTGGTGCTACTTAAGTTTACTGATGATGAAACCTATAAGCTGCAAGAGCTACTGGTAGTGATGCGCAAACAGCGCATGGCAGGCCTGCCCGAAAAATTTGGGAGTAAGGGCTGCCCCTCATGCGATGGCGCCACACACCATAAAGACTAAAGCATATTACGCTCTGCTCAGCGGAAGTGTAGTGCTGTTCTACGATTGCACTTCATTTGTATGTTGGTTGTTCAGTGCCCGCGCGGTTTTTCCGCTAAGGCGGAAAGGTAGGCATAGCCTACTGACACTAGTTGCACAGAGGCAATAGCCTCTGCGCAGTGGGGCAGTTTTTTCAAAATGCTATAGCCAATGTCGCAATCAACATTCCCCTTTTTCTTACCTTTGAATGCAGATGTATTGTTATATACAACTTCAACGACCACCATCCATCTCAAACAAACGGATAGTTAAATTTAAAAGCATGAAAAATAAAATTTTGTTATTGCTATTTGGTTTTTTGCTTTTGAGTTTATCTTCTTGTCAAAAAGATGATGACCTGACCGTAAATTCAAAAGAAGAACTTGAAGAAAAATTAGAAGCACAATTTTCAGATAATGATCTTATTTCAATTTCTTACTCTGTGGTGAAAAACGACAAGATTGTATACAGTGGTGCTTTAGGACTTGCTGATATAGCAGCTAACAAGTTGGCAACGGATGAAACACGATATTTAATAGCCTCCATTTCAAAACCCATCACAGCAGTTGCTATAATGAAATTGGTTGAGCAAAATCTAATTTCATTGGATGATGATATAAATCAAAAATTACCTTTTTCAGTTCGCAACCCAAACTTTCCAAGTGAGAAAATAACATACAGAATGTTGCTCAGTCATACATCAAGTATTTCTGATGAATACCAGGATAATGTTTTAGATACTTCAGATTGTTATAATATCGACTGTCCAATGACTTTAGCTCAGTACTGCGAAAATGTATTTGTAAGTACAGGTCAATATTACTCAACTAATAATTTTTCAAATGATAACCCGGGCACAACTGAGGAATATAGCAATTTAGGCTTTGCACTTTTAGGATATTTGGTAGAAAGAATTTCGTTAATGCCTTTCGATGAATACTGTAAAAATAATATTTTTACGCCACTGGGAATGAGTAATACAGAATGGCGACTTGCCAATACTCTTATTTCTGAATTAGCAATACCTTATGATGAAAATACAAATCCCATTCCGCATTATACCCTTCCAGATTATCCAAATGGCGGACTTAGGACTAACGTTTTAGATTTAGCAAATTTTTTAAGCATGGTTATTGAAAACGGTAGTTTTAATGGAACACAAATTTTAACACCTGCAAGTATGGCAGAAATGAAAACCTTACAAGTTGGAACCGGATTTTGCTTATCTTTTTATTATGATAAAATTGATGGACGAAATGTTTTGGGGCACAGCGGTGGCGAAAACGGTGCAACAGCAGAAATGTTTTATGATACAGATAATAATGTTGGAGTTATAGTTTTCAGTAACGAAGAAGATGCAGAGCTAGAAAATATAATGACGCTTTTGTTAAATTTCGGCGACAAACAATAAAGTTTATTTAAAACATATTTTAAAAATCACTACATACCAGCACCTGCACGCAAGTGGGTGAAGCTATGCTTCCCGTAGCATTGACAGTTAGACAATTTCCCCCGCCCCTGCAAATTCCCTATCTTCACAACTCCCAAAAGGAACGAGATAGAAAATGCAAGACGCAGCCCCATACACCCCCCAGCACCACATACGCATAGTAACCGCGGCTAGCCTTTTTGATGGGCACGATGCGGCCATCAACATCATGCGCCGCATCATACAGGCCACCGGAGTGGAGGTCATCCACCTCGGCCACGACCGCAGCGTGCTGGAAATAGTGGATTGCGCCATACAGGAAGATGTGCAGGGCATCGCCATCACCAGTTACCAGGGCGGCCACGTGGAGTACCTCAAGTATATGTTTGACCTGCTGCAGGAACGCGGCGCGGGCCACATCCGCATCTTCGCCGGGGGCGGCGGCACTATCCTCCCCACCGAAATAGAAGAGCTGCACGCACACGGCATCGCTCGTATCTTCAGTCCGGACGATGGCCGCAGCATGGGCTTACAGGGTATGATAAACCTGCTGGTAGAGAGCTGTGATTTCCCCACCGGGCGCAACTTAGATGGCGAAGCCATCAAATCCCTCTCCCTCAGGGAGAGGTTTGGTGAGGGCAAAGGGAGCAGGTTAGGTGAGGGAACACACGACCCCAAGGCCATCGGCACGCTCATTTCAGCGGCCGAGAACTTCCCCGAAGAGAATGCTACCGTGCTGGATACCCTACGCCAACAGGCGAAGGGCATCACTACGCCCGTGCTGGGCATTACCGGCACTGGAGGCGCGGGCAAGAGCAGCCTGGTAGATGAGCTGGTACGCCGCTTTCTGCTGGACTTTACCGACCGCACCATCGCCATCATTTCCGTGGACCCGAGCAAGCGCAAAACGGGCGGCGCCCTGCTCGGCGACCGTATCCGTATGAACGCCATCAGCAACCCGCGGGTATATATGCGGTCGCTGGCCACGCGGCAGGCCAACTTGGCGCTGAGCCGCCACGTACGCGACGCGGTGGACATTGTGAAGGTAGCAGGCTTCGACCTGATAATCCTCGAAACTAGCGGCATCGGCCAAAGCGATACCGAGATTGTGGACCACAGCGACGTGAGCATGTACGTAATGACGCCCGAATACGGCGCCGCCACACAGCTGGAGAAGATTGACATGCTCGACTTTGCCGATATCGTGACCCTGAACAAGGGCGACAAGCGCGGTGCCGAGGATGCCCTTCGCGACGTGAAGAAGCAGTACAAGCGCAACCACAAGCTGTTTGATATGCCCGATAGCGACGTGCCGGTGTTTGCCACCATCGCCAGCCAGTTCAACGATGCGGGCACCAACGAGCTCTATAGCGCGCTGATGCGCACCATCACCACCAAAACGGGCAAGGATTTCAATAGCACCTTTACCACCCAAGCCGAGCAAGAGGGCAAGATATACATCATCCCGCCCAGCCGCGTGCGCTACCTGAGCGAAATAACCACCACCAACCGCGACTACAATAAGCGCGTAAACGACCAGAGCAGCCTCGCCGAGCGCCTGCAAGGCCTACAGCTAAGCATGGAAACCCTACAGCAAGACGGTGCCGAACGCGCTACGCTAGATGTGCTGCAAGCCACTTACGACAAGCTGAGCCGCAAGCTGGAGCCCGAAAACCTACAGATACTACAGCAGTGGCCCGCCCGCAAGGCGAGCTACGAGGCCGAGGACTTTATATACCACGTGCGCGACAAGGCCATAAAGGTGAAAACCTATACCGAGAGCCTGAGCCACACCCGCATAAGCAAGATTGCTGTGCCGCAATACCGCGGCTGGGGCGATATATTGAAATGGAACCTGCTGGAGAACGCCCCGGGCGAGTTTCCGTATGCGGCGGGGGTGTTCCCGTTTAAGCGAGAAGGGGAGGACCCTACCCGCATGTTTGCCGGCGAGGGCGGCCCCGAGCGCACCAACAGGCGTTTCCACTACCTGAGCCTAGGCATGCCCGCCGCCAGGTTAAGCACCGCCTTTGATAGCGTAACGCTTTATGGACGCGACCCGCACCACAGGCCCGATATCTTCGGCAAGGTGGGCAACAGCGGCGTGAGTATTTGCTGCTTGGATGATGCCAAGCGGTTGTATAGCGGCTTCAACTTGTGCGAAGCGAGCACGTCCGTTTCCATGACCATTAACGGCCCTGCTGCGATATTGACCGGTTTCTTTATGAACGCGGCCATTGACCAGCAATGCGAGCTGTATATTAAGGAGCACAACCTTGTCGATCAAGTTGAAAAAGAGATAGAGAACATCTATAAAGCTAAAGGCGGCGATCGCCCTAAATATCGCGGCACACTGCCCGAAGGTAACAACGGCCTCGGCTTGATGTTGCTGGGCGTAACGGGCGACCAAGTGTTACCGTTGGATGTTTACAACAAAATAAAAGCCTACACCCTTAGCCAAGTGCGCGGTACGGTGCAGGCCGACATATTGAAGGAAGACCAAGCGCAGAACACCTGCATCTTCAGCACCGAGTTTAGCCTAAAGCTGATGGGCGACGTGCAGGAGTACTTCACCATCAACAAGGTGCGCAACTTTTACTCGGTGAGCATCAGCGGGTACCACATTGCCGAGGCGGGTGCCAACCCCATCAGTCAGCTGGCGTTTACGCTGGCCAACGGCTTTACCTACGTGGAATATTACCTCAGTCGCGGCCTTAACATCGATGATTTTGCGCCCAACCTGTCGTTCTTCTTCAGCAACGGTATCGACCCGGAGTATGCCGTTATCGGCCGCGTGGCGCGCATCGTTTGGGCCAAGGCCATGAAGTACAAGTACGGCGCCAACGACCGCAGCCAGAAACTGAAATACCACATACAAACCAGCGGCCGCAGCCTGCACGCGCAAGAGATATCGTTCAACGACATCCGCACCACGCTACAGGCGCTCTACGCCATATACGACAACTGCAACAGCCT
>JAIXUD010000023.1 GCA_027483645.1 Sphingobacteriales bacterium | reverse complement strand
GAAGTGCTTGTTGTGTCCAACAAACAAGGTCACCGACCGGGGCGGCATAGCAAGGATGTTGACTTCAGCAATCGACCTTCAGGCGTATACAATATATTGCTAGAAGTACAAGGCGCCGAGCGCCAGGTGCAGCAGCTAGTAATTACCCATTAAGTAGGAAAAATATTTGCCACTACAGAAAAGGCAGCCCATGTGTGGGCTGCCTTTTCTGTTTTTACGAAATGTCTGAGAGTTAGTAAATGTCACTCCGCCTCAATATACAATCACCGTATCCTGGTTTTTCCTACCCATCCAGTTTCGGATAATGCGGTGGGCATCGGGGGTGTCGGGCTTGCGACCAACGGCGGCTTTGATGGATTCGATGTCGTTTTCAATGTATTCTGGCTCAAAGTAGCCACAGCCCATAAAACGGTGGTTTTCTATCCACACCACACTCTGCTCGTGGTGAGAGCGGCCCTCGCCGATGATAAAGAAGTTAGGGTTGTCGTACTGGTACTTCTCCAGCAACTGGTTCAAGCGGCTATTATAAACTGATGGGGGTATATCGGGTCTTGATCCGTTACCATTTTCGCCCAAGCCGCACAGGGCACTATATAAGCCATGGCGGTTCACCATCCGTTTCAGCACGGCGGTCGCACTTTTGCGAGTGGTAAACTCTACCAACGGACGCTCTTCGGTGCGGTTGGTGAGCATATCAACGTGCAAATTGATAAAGCCCCAATCATCGGTAAAGTGGTATACACCGTAGCGATAGTTGCGGCGGCGCTGGGCTGGGTTGTAGCTAGGTTGTTGCTTAATTACCTCTTCCGTTTCCAACAACTGTGCAATCAGCTCGCTGCCGGTTACATCATAAGTTATGTCTTGTATGGCATGGCGCAGCGGGTCGTACTTGATATGGTCTAGGTCCTTAGTAAGCAGCTCTATCACGCGTTTGCGCAAGTTGCGCCCTTTGCTTAGGAAAAGTACTTTGCCATCCTTATCGAGCAAATAGAAAACCCCGGTATCTTCCGGCAGGTCTTCCACCACTTCAAATTTCAGGTTCGGTACCGCTTCCAGTCCAGTAAGCTCAATTTCGAGCATGTTGTGCAGTATCTTGCCATGGTCAACCTTCAATAGGCGGGTAAACAGCTCGGCGGTAGCTGCGGCATCGCCGTAGGCGCGGTGACGGCCCTCTAGCACTATACCTATCTCGCGGCATAGCTTGCCTAGGCTATAACTTTGGCAGCCGGGCATTACCTCCCTGCTGAATTTTACGGTGCAAAGTTGTTTCCTATCAAACCTAATCCCCATTCGGCGAAACTCGTTGCGCAGCACGCCATAATCGAAGCCCACATTGTGCGCCACAAAAATGCTACCCATGGTCATCTCCAATATCTTCGCCGAAACCTCCTCGAAGGTAGGCGCATTCTTCACCATGCTATCATTGATGCCGGTGAGTTTTTTAATAAAGGGCGCTATGGGAACTTTAGGATTAATAAGGGTAGTAAATTCTTCCACCACACGCTCTCCATCGTGCAATATGATGGCTATTTCCATCACCTTATCTTTGGCAGGGTTGCCGCCCGTTGTTTCTGTATCTATTATCGCAAACATAATCACATGCCCCGTGGGCCTATTCCTCTTCCTCGTTACCTATTCTGGAATCCAACCAGGTTATCATCATTTCAAACAATTCATGTTTGCATAAGTCGTTGTGTATTTCGTGGTACGCACCTTGGTACAGCTTAAAAGTAACAAAGTCACCCGCTTTTTGTGCGAATTCCTTACTAGCCTCATGCGAGGTAAGGCGGTCTTCTGTTCCATGAAACAACAATAATGGCAAATGTAGTTCATCGGCATGTTCCAAAGCCCATAGCCCAGCTTGGTAGGTGGATAGGTAGAAGGAGCTGCTTATTTTATCGTGCACCAGTGGGTCGTCTTGGTAGGCTTTAACCACTTCTGGGTCGCGCGAGATGGATTTAGCGTCTAGCTTGGTGCTCTGGCTAAAACTTGGCCAAACTTTGTTTACCACTTTTGCAAGGGTTACCAAAGCCTTAGGCGGCTCAAAGGCCAGCTTTAACCACGGCGAGGAGGCAATAACCCCTGCAATTTGTGGCTGCCACTGCAAGGCATAATTCAATACCAAACCGCCGCCCATACTATGGCCGTATAATACTTGCGGTATTTCTGGGAAAAACTCTTTTGCTTTATTTAGCAAATCGTCCACAGCATTTAGCAAGTGGTCGTAGCTCGGGGAGTGCCCGCGCTGGCCTTCGCTTTGGCCGTGGCCACGGTGGTCGAAGCCTATAAGGGCATACCCATTGTCGGTGAGCATTTGTGCCACATGCTCGTAGCGGTTGATGTGTTCGCCCATGCCATGCACCAAGCAAACCACCCCTTTTATCCCGTTGTCGGGTGCCCAGTACTTGCCATAGATTTTAAGTCCATCAATGGTTTTCCACGAAAACTCACGCGTGCTCATGCAAGGGGAGTTTCGTTAACGATAGGATAATACGCGCACATATGGTGCAAAGATAAGGCATTTCGCATTCTGCTGATATTCTTTATAAATTAGAGGCTTTTACAGGCACAAATTTGAAAACCTGTAAGCTTCGTTGTTAAATTTATAAAATCCAGCATGAAAAAAACAATAAAGTTCGGGGTATGGGCATTAATTCTCCTCATTCTCATTCCTTTACTATATGTAGGCGGAGTAATTGTGTACGGAACCGTAACCGACTACCAGCCCGAAGAAACCATACAATTGAGCACCTGGGGCACTTCTGAAGAAACTATAGCGAGCAATAGCTTCACTTTTGTAATCTGGAACATTGGCTATGGAGGCCTCGGCGAAAAAGAAGATTTTTTTTATGATGGGGGCAAAGGCATCCGTGCCGAAGAAGCTCAATACAAAACCTACCTAAACGGTATTGAAAGTACCGTAGGCGGTTTTACCGGTGTTGATTTCGTTATGATACAGGAAATTGACACCAACAGTAAGCGCAGTTATAATACTAACCAGTTGCACCGCTTGAGCGCCAACTTACCTGGCTACACCTACAACTACGCTACCAACTACCAAGTTGATTTTGTGCCAATGCCGCTTACCACCTTCCCTACCAATGCCTACGGGCAGGTGCAGGCGGGCTTGGGCAGCTATAGCAAATACACCCCTACCAGCGCTACACGATTGCAGTTCCCCGGAAAGTTTGGCTGGCCGAAAAGCGTATTTATGCTCGATAGGTGCATGTTGGTGACCCGTTTCCTTATATCAAATGGTAAGGAATTGCTGGTAATTAACACACATAACAGTGCTTATGATAGCGATGGCACGCTGAAAGCTGGCGAAATGCAATACCTGAAGGACTTCGCCACTAAAGAATACAACAACGGCAACTACGTAGTTATCGGCGGCGACTGGAACCAAAACCCACCTGGCTTTGCCCAAAACAGCTTTAACAAAAGCGGCGAAACATACGATCAGGGCATTATTGCCGATGACTTTATGCCCGAAGGCTGGACGTTTGCCTATGACCCTAGCACGCCTACCAACCGTAGCCTAAGTGCCGCCTACAGCCCTGGCCAAACCAGCACCGACCTGATAGACTACTTCCTGATAAGCCCAAACGTAGAGCTGCTGAACGTGAACACCATGGACATGCAGTTTACTTACAGTGACCACCAGCCGGTGAAGATGGAAGTAAGATTGAAGTAAAATAAAATTTTACACTATGAACGCTATTTTAACTATTCTTGCTATTATAGGATTAACCCTAACAGTAAGCGCACAAGAAAAACTACCTGAAGGTATTTGGCAAAACACCACAGATGCTGACCATAGTTGGCAGGTGAAAAATAACGAGATAGCCACTCGTTATCAAGGTAAAGTCTTGGACACTGAAATGTACGAGATAACAAAAAAGTCTTGCGACAAAGATTATAATCCCACAGACCAAAACCATTTGTTTTTGGAATGGGCGGGTGTATGTTATGAGATAGTGCTAATTAACGAAACCACGATACATATAATTACCACACTAAAAACCAGTGATCCTGTATTGATTTTCAAGAAAGAATAATTTTTTATTCATTATGAACGAAGTCATACAATCGTGGCTGCCAACTTCAATTAGATACACCGGAAGTAAAAAAACTGGAGACAGCACATCGTGCCATCCCCAGTTCAATTGGGAGAGTAGGTAATATAAATTATTATACAACCCCAGCTCTAACTATATTATCGCTCGTGGCGGTCGCCACCAACGCTGTAAAAGTTGTTCTCTTCGTCTTCGCTGCCTAGTTCCTCCATATCGTCGTCTAGCTCAGCACCTGGCACTTCAATTTCATCATCAGGGGCGAAACCATTTGCCATACGCTCAGCTCTATCCAGAGGAGCTTGATCGAGTATTAATCTATCTTCTTCTGTGAGGTCGGCATCTTCGTCGTCGATGTCATCATCCTCATCATCAAAGTCCTCGTCGTCATCATCTTCGTTCTCATCCTCATTGTCAATCGGTTTTTGTGATCCCGGGTGGTTGGCGCTGCCTTCAATAAATTCTCCCGCGCCCACATTTTCGGTATCCGGGTTATTAGGGGCTTTTTTCTGGGTAGGCATTTCAGGGTCTACGTTTTGCTGCTCTTGGGCATTGGTATATATATCCCCTTCTTTGCCGTATTGTGGGTATCCTGGAAAGTCATCTCCTTCCCTATTACCCGATACATTTGGATTTCCTTTAGGTTTCATGGCTGTCTCTTTTGGTCAATTGGGTAATTGCAAAAGGCTTGCCATGGGGTTTAGAATTTGGGCACAGATAGCAACAAGCATTTGGTGCTGCAACGTTTTCACAAAAACTGATAATAAGTAAAGCAATGTTAAATGGGGAAAAACACCCCGAGATAGGGGTATAAAATTATCAAACCAATTAGGCGATAAAAGGAAGTTGCAATATGGAGGATATTAAAGACGTGTCATGGTGAGCGGAGTCGAACCATCCATAACGTAGGTGGCAAAATACTGTGCATATGTACATATTATGTGTACATATTACGGATGGTTCGACTCCGCTCACCATGACACATAGGAAAAGCCTTGGGAATAGCAAAATTCACCGGTTTACACGGGCGTACTTAATTCACTTAACCGCCAACAACACCTGCCAAGCATCCCCCACTCTATCGTTTTCCAATAGTTGCTTGGCCAGTTCGTGGGCTTCTTTTTCGGTGGGTATACTGGGCGTGAGCAATTCTTGCCAACTAAATGTTGGGTCTGCGGCTGGTATCGCTTTTACATTGGCCAGTTTGGCTAGATCGTTTCCAGTAAGCACAGGGCTGTGGCGTATGTATTGGGGCAGTTGATCGAAACCGATAACAATTTCGTTTACCGGTTGATGCAATTGAAAGATGGCATCGCCACTGGCACGGCAGTAATAGTTGGCCCCCATGCGGGCTACCAAATCTATCTTTTGAGGATCAATTTTACCATTCTCGTCCAGCACCTCTTTATGCACGTGCATCAGCAGTATCTCGCAGATGAATAGGTTTCCCGCGCCGCCTTGGTCGCCCAAGGCAATAATATCCTTCACGCGGCACTCCATTTGCACCGGCGATTCGGCCACGCGGTATGGCTTCACCAACTCTGATGGGATGGTAGTAAACCCCGCCTTCTCAAACTCGCTAATGTCGCTAGGGTACTCTACGCTGGCTATCGCCATTTGGCGCACTATGTTGTAACTCACCACGTTTATCACCACTTCGCCATTGGCTTTTATATTGGCCAAGGTATCCTTAGTGCTATTATCGCGCACCCTGTTATTACTGCTGAACACCAGCGTGGGCGGGTTGGAGCTATAGGCATTAAAGAAACTGTACGGCGCCAAGTTGGGCGTGCCAGCATTATCAATAGTACTGGCAAAGGCAATAGGCCGTGGCGCTACGGCGTGCAGCATCCATGCATGGAACTCACCAGTACTTACCGCCTTTGGGTCGATGGTAATCATTTGCGCTTGTGCTTTTTCGCCAGTATACTGAAGTTCTCTTTGCTAGGCACAATTACATTCTGTAAGTTGCCAAGGCCGGTTATCTCCATTTCAACTATATCTCCAATTTGCAACCACTGCGGGGTAAAATTAGGGTCAAGGCGCTTGCCGGTACCGTTCAGTTCCAAGAAACATCCCGTACCCACCGTGCCCGAGCCGATTACATCGCCCGGCATCAAGTCAACACCATAAGCGGCGCGCTCTATTATTTCGGCAAAGGTCCAGTCCATGCTGTTCACGTTGCCTTTACTCACTTCCTTGCCATTTACCCAACAGGTCATCTCAAGGTTGTAGCTATTGCCCACATGGCCTGGCTTTGGGGCTACTTTATAGGGCTCTAGTTCTTCGGGCGTTACCAGCCATGGGCCAAGTACGGTGCAGAAGTCTTTGCCTTTAGCAGGGCCCAGGTTCAGCTTCATTTCCTCCATTTGCAGCACGCGGGCGCTCATGTCGTTCATGATCATAAACCCAGCAATGTGCGCATCAGCATCTTCTGCCTTCACGTTGCGGGCATGGGTACCTATTACTACGCTCACCTCCAGCTCAAAATCGAGGCTTTGCAGGTGGTCGGGCATTACATCCAACTCGCCGGGACCGTATATGGAGTTGTGGTTGGTAAAATAAAAGATGGGGTACTCATCAAACTCCTCAATCATTTCCAAGCCACGGTTTTGGCGCGCCGCCGCCACGTGCTGGCGGAAGGCATAGCCATCGCGGCAACTGGTAGGGTGCGGCACGGGTGCCAGCAGCTCCAAGTTGGTTACATCCATGCCCTTGGCCTTCACCTTGCCTTCCTTAATCTTCTTCTCCAAGCTCTTGGCCAGTTGCATCGCCTCTTCGCCATCAAACAGAAAGTCGGCCATGTTATCGGCTAGGCGCCTGTCCAAGTCGTTGGTATCGTAAGCTTTGCCGTCAATCAATATAGCTAAGCGGTCTTCTTCGTCTTCAGAAAGGTAGGAAATGAGTTTCATTTTGGGGTATGGATTTGTTATATGGCAAAGCTAGGAAAAATTGGGGGGATAGGTCTTTGTAATGTAAATTTCAATAACTCATAGCGTTGACACTTTTTTAACCTAGGCTTAAAACTAGGACACCATTTCCTAATCATATTATTCAATACATTTACTTTCCCTTAAACTAAAAAAACCCCGATATACTATGAGCCATGTACCCCGCCCCGAAGGATACAACCGAGTGATACCTTACCTAATATTGAAAGATGCTGCCGGGTTTTTGGATTTTTTAATCAACGTTTTAGGTGGCGAGAAGAAAGACATTCACTACCACGAAGACGGCAAAACCCTGATGCACGGCGAAGTGCTGCTGGATGATAGCTATATAATGGTAGCCGAAAGCAGCGATCAATTTACCATAGCCAATGCCGGTATGTTCATTTATGTTGCTAATACGGATGAAACCTATCAAAAAGCGCTTGACCATGGGGCCACCAGCCTTATGCCCATCAGCAACCAACCCTATGGCCGCACTTGTGGTGTGCTCGACTCTTGGGGCAACACTTGGTGGATTACCCAACAACTTTAATGGTATTTGTAATCCACACCTCCCTTCAATTTTGTATTTTTAGGCAAAATGGACTAGCGGATGCAGATACCCTTACTATCGGAGGTGGTAATTATATTGGGGCTTTCAGTCTTGGTAATCCTCCTTTTCCAGCGGCTTAAGCTGCCTACTATTTTGGGGTTTTTGCTTACCGGTGTATTAGCGGGCCCCCACGGCTTTAGCCTTATACAGGCTACCCACGAAGTAGAGATACTCGCTGAAATAGGCGTGATACTGCTATTGTTCGTTATTGGGCTTGAGTTTTCGCTCAAGAGCCTTATGGCTATTAAAAAAACGGTACTCATCGGTGGGTCGGTGCAAGTATTTGGCACCCTAGGGGTAACCGCATTGTGCTTTTATCTTACGGGCGAGGCGGTAGCAAGCTCCGTATTTATGGGCTTTCTGTTCGCGCTTAGTAGTACGGCCATCGTACTCAAGCTATTGCAAGAAAGCGGTGCCATCAATACCCCGCATGGCAAAATATCGCTTGCCATCCTTATCTATCAGGATATTATTGTAGTACCTATGATGTTGGTTACGCCGCTTATGGCCGGCCAGGGCGGTGATTTGGGCACTGCCGTGCTGGTACTGTTGGGTAAGGCCGTTGCAGTTATTTTGCTGGTAATAATCGGTGCCCGTTATGTGGTGCCGAAGTTGCTCTATGCTGTCGCCCGCACCAAAAGCAAGGAGCTATTCGTACTTACCGTAGTGGTGCTGTGCTTTTCTGTTGCATGGCTTACCTCGGTAGCGGGGTTATCGCTGGCGCTGGGTGCATTTATGGCGGGGCTGATTATCTCCGAATCGGAGTATAGCCACCAAGCCACGGCCAATATTCTGCCCTTCCGAGAGATATTTACCAGCTTCTTTTTTGTATCGATAGGTATGCTGCTGGATACCAAGTTTTTTGTGGGCCACTTGGGTTGGGTGCTGTTGTTTGCCTTTTTGGTAATGGTGGCAAAAGGCATGATTGCCGCGGTGGCGGCGATGGTGCTGCAGTACCCCATCCGTACGGTGTTGCTTACGGGTTTGGCCTTGTTTCAGGTGGGTGAGTTCGCCTTTATCTTGAGCAAAACGGGACTTGAAAACAACCTGTTGAGCGATGAGCTATACCAGTACTTTCTTTGCATCTCGCTTATGACCATGGCCGCCACGCCGTTTGTGTTCAAGTACTCCAACCCCATTTTGGGCTTTTTAATTCGTACCCCACTACCCAAGCGGTTTACCCGCATTATGTATCACCCCCGAGATGAAAGCGATGCCAACCATGAGGGGCACGATTTTAGCGACCACTTAGTAATAATAGGCTACGGTGTAAATGGCAGAAACGTAGCCAAGGCGGCCAAATTTGCAAACATACCCTACATAATTTTGGAGCTGAACCCTGACACGGTGCGTGAGGAACGTGCCAATGGCGAACCCATCTACTTTGGCGATGCCACCCACGATACCATCCTTACCCACGTAAACATACAATTGGCGCGCGTGGTGGTGGTGGCCATTTCAGACCCTGAGGCTACCAAAAAAATCATCGTAAGCATTCGCAATAACTCCCAGAAGCCCCATATTATTATACGCACACGCTTTATACAAGAAATGGCGGACAACTACCAGCTTGGTGCCAACGAGGTAATACCAGAAGAGTTTGAGACCTCCATCGAGATTTTCTCTCGCGTGTTGAGCAAATACTTAATACCACAGGATGAAATAGAGCTCTTTATTGAACAGATACGAGACGGCAGCTACCGTATGTTTAGGCCCGCATCTAGCCACGGGGTATCGCACATTGGGCCGGTACAAATACGAGATATTGAAATTTCAACCCTCCGGGTTACCAGTGGCAAAAACGATATAGTAGGCCAAACCGTTACCGGCTGCAACTTAAGGCAACAACACCATGTAAACTTATTGGCCATTAAGCGCTTTGACGATTACATCACCTTTATCGATAACGATACCACTATTGAGCAAGACGATGTGCTATTCGTGTTTGGCAAACCAGAACATATTGCTGCCTTTAATAAAATCATCGAATTATGAATCCAATATTTGCAATTAGCAAATAAATGCACTAATATGCGCCTTTAGTTCTTTTC
The DNA here is from genome assembly GCA_027483645.1 of Sphingobacteriales bacterium. GTDB lineage: Bacteria > Bacteroidota > Bacteroidia > Chitinophagales > CAIOSU01 > CAIOSU01. Next base: position 175,376 of record JAIXUD010000023.1, on the reverse strand, counting down.
TTACAGCTTATCGGAACCAAAAACCCACGTCGGCGGTTCTGTATAAGAATTAGAACATGCTGTACAATATACCCGCTGCATCGTTCGTTTACGTCAATAGGCAACAACCACCCTTCAGCATTATCCACCACTTGTGGATATTTGGAAATGCAGATTATAAAATTTGTTTGCCATATTTAACGACATCTGAACGGATCACCACTTCCGCAAGCAGGTTCTAATTAATTTGAAATAGACTCTTATTCGTTCACTAAACGTAGTTGAATGCGCCAGTTAAAAATTACAAAATCCATCACCAACCGGGACAGTCAGTCCATTGAAAAGTACTTGCAAGAGATTGGGCGTGTAGACATGGTAACCCCTGAAGAAGAGGTAGACCTAGCCCGCAAAATACGCACCGGCGATCAACAAGCTTTGGAGCGCCTAGTAAGCGCAAACTTACGTTTCGTAGTGTCTGTAGCTAAAAAATATCAAAACCTCGGCTTGCCGCTCAACGACCTAATTAATGAGGGCAACCTTGGCTTGGTAAAAGCCGCACAACGCTTCGATGAAACCCGTGGTTTCAAATTCATTTCATACGCCGTATGGTGGATTCGCCAGAGCATCATCCAAGCCATTGCCGAAAACTCTCGCTTGGTGCGCTTACCGCTAAACAAAGTAGGTTCGCTTACCAAAATCAACAAAGCATTCTCTGCCCTTGAGCAAGAGTTTGAGCGTGAGCCTACCGCCGAAGAATTGGCCAACAGCCTTGATATTGGTGAAGAAGAAGTGAAAACCACCTTGGCCGTAGCTTCTCGCCACGTATCTATGGATGCCCCATTTGAAGAAGGCGAAAGCAACTCATTGATTGATGTGCTGGAAAACCCGGATGCGAAGAATGCCGACCACGCTATGGACTATACCTATAGCCTGAGCGTAGAAACAGAGCGCAGCCTGAGCTTGCTTACCGAGCGTGAGCGTGAAGTGCTGAAGTTGTTTTATGGCATTGGTGTAGATAACGCGATGACTTTGAGCGACATTGGTGAGACCCTAGGCCTTACCCGTGAGCGCGTTCGCCAAATTAAAGATAAATCAATCAACAAGCTACGTGCCGAGGCCCGCAGCGGATCGTTGAAAGAGTACCTTTGCCAGTAACATGGTGTAGAAAAGGTTACTGATATAAATCCCCGTCTTGTTTAGAACGAGACGGGGATTTTTGTTTTAGCCAAGGTTCATATGAGTCTTACATCGGAAACTACCGCAACCAGAAGATTATGGTATTTTAATCCTTCTTTTCTTGCGTCTCAATAGCTTGCATCACCTCCGTTTGCTTGCGGATGGATTCTTGGTGGATGAGCTGGAAGATGTGCAGCACAAAGTCCTCGCTTAAGTTGTGCTTTTGTGCCCACTCCGTGCGGCTATGGAAAATCTCGTTCCAGCGGTCGGGTTGCAATATGGTTATGTTTTGCTCTTTTTTCAGTGCGCCCACCTGCTCCACTATCGTCATGCGTTCGCGCAGCACCCGCACCAGTTCCTCATCCTGTTGGTCAATAATGGCCCGCAATTGCTCCAGGTTACTGTTAAACTGGGCATCGCTGCTGTTCCGCTGGCGCACTACCAGCTTCTCCAATAGCAACTTTAGGTTGGCAGGGGTAATCTGTTGCTCATTATCGCTTAGTGCCTTGTCGGGGTTGCAGTGGCTCTCCAGCATCAACCCATCAAAATCAAGGTTGTAAGCCTTCTGCGATACCTCCAGCAGATATTCGCGCTTGCCCGTAATATGGCTGGGGTCGCAAAAAACCGGCAGGTTGGGCAGTTGGCGGCGCAGCTCAATCGGTATCTCCCACATGGGCTGGTTGCGGTACTTACCCTTGGCATACGAAGAAAATCCTCGGTGAATGGCAGCCAGTTTGGTAATGCCCGCATTGTTGATTCGCTCAATGGCCCCTATCCACAGGTTGAGGTCGGGGTTTACGGGGTTTTTCACCATTACAGGTATATCCACGCCCTTTAAGGCATCAGCTATTTCCTGAACGGTAAATGGGTTTACGGTACTGCGGGCGCCTATCCACAGCACATCAATGCCATGCTCCAGGCAAAGCTCCACGTGGTGGGCGTTGGCAATCTCCACACAAACCTTTAGCCCGGTCTCTTGCTGCACGGCCTGTAGCCACTTCAGCCCCACTTCGCCAATGCCTTCAAAGGCACCAGGACGGGTGCGGGGTTTCCAGATGCCGGCACGGTAAAGGTTGATATCAAGCGGGGCCAAATCGCGCGCAATGGTAAGCACCTGCTCTTCCGATTCGGCACTGCACGGCCCCGAAATCAATATCGGTTTTCGGCTACCGGGCATCCAGCTATTTAGGGGGGATATGTTCAAGGTTGGTTGATCCGTTTAACTGTTAATCGGTTAATCAGTATGGAATAGAATTTGTTTACCGATTAACTACTGTAAATTTACATCGATTTGGTGAGTTAGATATGCTTATACTATGAACAGTATAACCTTATAATTGGTTTTACTAGCAACCGATCAACGGATAAACAGATCAACCAGAAAACCATGCCCAACTTCGAGGATACCCAAACGGCCTTTGCATACAAAACCAACAGCGAACTAACGAAATCGTATTACGTGTTTCGGTTCTTCCAGTTCAACTCCTTGGTAGATTTGGGCGGTAGGCTCGCACAATGGGCGATAAAGTGGCACTTGCCAGTGGGTATAGTGGCCAAACCGACCATTTACGGGCAGTTTGTAGGCGGTGAAACCCTTCGCGAAACAGAGCGCACGGTAAACCGATTGGGCAAATCGGGCGTTTTTAGCATTTTGGACTATGGCATTGAAGGCAAAACCAGCGAACGTGATTTCGACAATACGTTGAAGCACAAGTTGGAAAGTCTAAAGTATGTGAAAGACAATGCGAACGTGAAGCTCATTAGCGTGAAAGTAACTGGCCTGGGGCGGTTTGCCCTGCTAGAGAAAGTACAACGCAACAGTACGCTATTGCCCAGCGAGGAGCGTGAGTATGCCCGCCTAAAAGAACGGTTGCACAAACTGTGCGCCGCAGCCCTAGCGGCCGATACTGGTATCTTTTTTGATGCCGAAGAAACTTGGATACAAGACCCGCTGGATAGCCTGATTGAGGAAATGATGCAGCACTACAATAAGGAGAAAGCGATAGTGTACAACACGTATCAGCTGTACGCTACCAGCCGCCTGCCTTACTTAATGGAGAGCTACGAGAAGGCTCAATTGAGAGGCTACATATTAGGCGCTAAGCTGGTGCGTGGGGCGTATATGGAGAAAGAGCGCGCCCGGGCCAAAGAGAAAGGTTACCCATCGCCTATACATGCGGACAAGGCAGCAGTGGATAAAGACTACCAAGCAGGGCTTGACTATTGCCTGGAGCGTTTCGGCAAGTTGGCCTTTAGTGTATCTACCCATAGCGAGGATAGTTGCCATTATGTGGCCGAGCAGATGGTTGCCCGCAAGTTGCCAAAAGATAGCCCGCACATGTTCTTCGCACAATTGTACGGCATGGGCGACCATATTACCTTCAACTTGGCTAAAGAGGGCTTCCCTACGGCTAAGCTTATACCTTACGGCCCCGTAAAAGAAGTGATACCCTACCTAGTGCGCCGAGCCCAAGAAAACAGCAGCGTAGAAGGCCAAACTAGCCGCGAGCTGAATATATTAACCCAAGAAATGAAACGGAGAAAGTTGTTGTAGTCTTACGTGGTAGCATTCAAGCCTTTCCTGCGCTTGTACCATTTTACGCCTTCATACCATATTACCGATACAAAGCCCAAGCCGGCACAAATACCCAGCTGGGCAGCAGATAAAGGCTGAAACCTAAAGAACCGGGTAAGTGGCGGCACCCACAGCAACAAGGCCGTAATGGCTATGGTGATGCCAATGATGAGCGGCACTAGGTTGTTTTTCCATTTAAGGGTAGTGATAATGCTATAGTAAAACGACCGGTTGCCGAGGGTAAGGAAGATATTGGCCGCAACCAAAAACACAAACACCATGGTGCGCGTAAGTGTTTCGTTACCACCGCTTTGCACGGTGTATTGGTAAACCAATAAGGACCCTAGGGTAATGGCTAAACCCTGTACCAAGCTAGCGGCCAGCTCCCGCCAATTGAAGAAAGTACTGCTAAATGGTCGCGGCTTTTGGCTCATGGAGTTCAGCTCTATGGGCTCATTTTCGTAAATGATGGAGCAAGTTGGGCCCATAATCAGCTCCAAAAAGATGATGTGTATGGGCGTAAAAATGTTAGGGTATACCCAGCCCAACACCAATGGCAGAAATACGGTAAGGATGATGGGGATGTGTATCGATATAATGTATTGAATGGCCTTTTTAAGATTGGTATAGATGCGGCGCCCCATTGCTATGGCATCTACCATTTGGGCTAGGTCATCATTAACGAGTATGAGCGACGCGGCTTGCTTGGCTATTTCGGTTCCCTTTTTTCCCATGGCAATACCTATGTGGGCGGCCTTAAGTGCAGGGCCATCGTTTACGCCATCACCCGTCATGGCTACTATCTCGTTTTGGGCTTTTAAGGCATTGATAATCCGCAACTTAGCCTCAGGGAACATGCGGGTAAACACCTGTATACCTTGAACTTTTTGGCCTAGTTCCGCCTCAGTAAGCTTCATCAACTCGTCGCCGGTTATACTGTTTTCGTAGCCAACAAAGCCCACTTGCTTGGCAATAGCCACTGTGGTTGCAGCATTGTCGCCAGTAACTATCTTCACAGCAATACCTGCTTTATAAAATGCCTCGAATACCGTTTGTATATTCTTCTTCGGTGGGTCGTAAAAAGCTACAATGCCCTTGAAGGCGAAAGAAAACTGCTGCTGCTCGGCAGGATAGTTACTGCCCTCAAAGCTGGCCTCACCCACTGCCAATACCCGGTAGCCATCAGTGGCCATAGCGTTGATGGCATTGTCAATTTGCTCCTTTTCTGTAGCCGAGAGGTTGCTTACAGCCATGAGTGCCTCGGGTGCCCCTTTTGCTGCTATTATGCGGGTGCCGCTGGCGTTTTCAAATAAGTGGGTCATCATGGGCGGCTTGCCCCCCAAGGGGTACTCGTGCACCATTTTATAGCTTGGCCTATCGTCGGTTGTAGTTAGTTTGGCATAAGCAGCATGCAAGGCCACCTCCATCGGATCGAAGGGAATGGGCTCGCTGGCCCACATGGCTAGGTTTACCAGTTGCTTCTCCGCTTCGGTCAGGTTTCCTTCGGGGTCGGTGGGTAGTGGGCTGCCTAGCACAAACAACTTGGCCAGGCTCATTTTGTTTTCGGTAATAGTGCCTGTTTTATCGGTGCATATTACCGTAGCGCTGCCTAGGGTTTCTACTGTTTTCATTTGCTTTACCACAATACCCATCTTCATCAACCGCCACGCCCCCAGTGCCATAAAAGTGGTAAAAGCCACGGGTATTTCCTCTGGCAATATGCTCATGGCTAGGGTTAGTGCCTTTAGCAAGCTATCCAGCACACTCCGCGAATCGAAATAGTTGATGCCCCACACCACCAAAAACACCAGCGCGCCTGCTATCACCATTTTCTTTACAAAGTCGCCAATCTGCCGCTCTAGCGGGGTGCGCTCTTCACTGATGCCCTCCAGGCTTTTACCAATTTTGCCCAACTGTGTACCTAGGCCAATTGCGGTTACCGTGGCTATCGCTAACCCGCTGGCCACAGTGGTACCGCTAAAAATTTGGTTATTGGTTTTGTTGGCATCCTTATATACAGCCATCGACTCGCCCGTCAATATCGACTCATTTACCGAAAAATCGTTGGAATGCACGATGGTGCCATCAGCAATTATGGAGGTGCCCTCTTCCACCATCAGGCTATCGCCCACTACTACGTCATCACTTTTTATCTCTACCACCTCACCATCGCGTATTACTTTGCAATGTGGCTGGGTAAAGGTTTTAAGCTTTTCCAAAGCATTGCGGCTACGGGTGTCTTGATATAGGCTAATGCCGGCTACCAATACAATGGCCGATGCCATAAAGGCACCATCAGCATAATCGCCGCTTATGAAATAGATAGAAGAAGTAGCCAGCAGTAAAACAACCATCGGCTCTTTCAAGATGGCCTTAAGGGCATCTACCAGGCCGTTATTCTTCTTGAAATCAAGCCGATTGGGCCCATGCTCATCTCTTGATGCTTGCACTTGGGTGGGAGAAAGCCCATTGATGTTAAAATTATTTTTGGGCATATTACGGTGATCTTTATACTCCCCAAGCTACCGATTCTGCAAATAAATTTGTAGCTACCTGATATCAATCAGTTTTATCATTATGGCAAGAAGAAAGGAGATTTTACCAAGAAATGTAGGCTTAGGCACCGCCGCCTGGGCCTTTGCCGACATTATAATTTACATTCAGCCAAAAACCACAGATTTGGTTGAGGCAATCTACCAGTTTTTGGTATCCATTGGGTTTTACTACGTAGGCATTAGCGCCTAAACTGGCGCAGCGTTTTACATCTTCAGCACTATCGCTGGTGGAGAACATGGTAATTGGGATACGCTTTAAATCCTCATCGGCTTTTATTTCCTTTAAAACATCTAAGCCGCTAAGGCCGGGCATATTCAAATCCAATAAAATCAATTTGGGAAGGATGCGGTCTTGGTCGCTGAATTGATGGAGCATGGTGAGCGCTTCGCGGCCGCTTTCAACAGCAACAACATTGAGGTCAGCATTTATCTTTTTCAGTGCTTTGGTAACGAAGAGAATATGATCTGGGTTATCCTCGATGTACAATATATCAACTATTTTAGTCATCATTTTGCCATTAGTGGAAACGCAACAAAAAATATGGTTCCTTCGTTCAATTCACTTTCAAACCACACCCTACCACCTAGCTTTTTTACAAGTCTATTTACGGTTGCCAACCCAATACCAGTGCCATCAAATGTAACCGCATTATCGAGCCTTTTAAAGAGCATAAACACCTTATCGCTCTGGGTAGCGTCAATTCCTATGCCATTGTCGCTAACTTGGTACAACACTTCGTTTTCAAGCGTTTCCCCAGTTACGGTTATCAGCGGCTCAGCCTCCCTGCTGGTATACTTTATGGCGTTTTCGATAAGGTTTGTAAAAATTTGGTGAACCACTATTTGGGGGGCGCTTATGTTAGGGGTTTGCAGTAGCTGCACCAAAACCTCCCCTTTAGCAACGGTATGCGCCTGTTTCACAATATCGCCAAGTAGCTCACTCATCACTATCTCCTTTTGCACAGAGGTATCTATCATGTTCAAGCGCGAATATGCTAAAACACCTGTAACCAAAGTAGACATTTGGTCGGCCCCGGCGGAAATACGCACGAGCATGCTCTTTACCTCATCGGGCGAAAGTTGGTCATACTCGTCAATCAGTATCTCAACATAGTTTTTAATAACTGAAATGGGCGTGCGCAAATCGTGAGAAATAGTATGGCTAAAGGTATCCAACTCATCGTAGGCTTCTTTCAACTTTTCGTTTAGCTTGCGTGTCTCGTTGGCCTTTTGGCTGATTACTTGTAAGATGCCCTCTCGAAGGCGCAAGGCGGTAAGTATCTCTGCCCTTACCCATGGTGCAGAGGTATGTTTTACCTCTTCGTGCCACACAGCAAACGATTGCCGGGGCGTAAGCCGGGTTGCACCAGTGGCATCTACCTCAATTGGTTTATTAGGGTTGCCGGCCCATTTAACGGTTTGGTTTAGCTCTGGCTTAAACCATAGCAAATACTCCTCGTTTCGCTTAAATAGCTCCAGCGCCATTACTCCGCTGGCTAGGTGGCTATAAGCCTCGGCCTTGCCATAAAATTTCGGCAAGCTGGTAGTTTGGTACAAGCGCGAAGGGGCATTCCGGCTTAGCCACTGCACCAGCTCCTGTATCTGTTGGGCCGTTGGCGTTTCTCCGATGGTATACACTTGATTTTCGAAGGTAAGGGCCGCCCCCTTGGCATCGGCTATCTTTAGTATAGAGCGGGCGTTGTTGATGAGGCTTTCTGGTACATTGCCGCTATGGTACAGGGTTTCGAATATCTTATCAGCTTCATCCTTATAGATATTGCTGATTATGGTAAGCTCCTCATCCACTTTAGCATTGAGCGTGGTGGATAGCAACTGTGCCAATACTTTGCACGTTTGTCGGCTTTCAAAATCGATAAAGCGTGGCGAACCATGATGGCACGCAATAAGCCCCCACAGCGTGCCCTTATACATAATCGATATGCTGAAGCTGGCCCTTACGCCCATATTCTGCAGGTATTGTATGTGTATGGGCGATACTGCTCTTAAGGAAGCGTAAGAAAGGTCTAGCGGGGGGGTATCTTCGTTATTTAGGGCTACCAAGTCGGCTAGGGGCGCATCCACATCAACAATTAGGCGCACCATATTTACCATATACAAATCACGGGCTTGCTTAGGTATATCGGAAGCGGGATAATGCAGACCTAAAAATGGCTCCAAATCCTCCTTTTTATCCTCAGCTATCACTTCGCCATGCCAGTCTTCCCAGTATTTATAAACCATCACCCTATCGTACTGAATCATTTTCCTAATCCGCACTACTAAAAGCGGTAACAATTGGGCTAGGTTCATACCGTCTTGCAAAGGGGCTAATATCTCCCCTATTACATCTTGCAGCTTAATGCTGGGTACATCTCCCACTTGGGGCTCAAACTCCAGCACTATTTGGTTGCCGCTTAGGTGTACTATTAGGTTAAAGGGTTGGCTGCCAATGGCAATAGCAATGTAATGGTCAGTTTTGTTGCCAACCAGTGCTTCGGCCTGCAAGTGCGCCAGTTGCTCCATGGATAAGCTCAGCTGGGTCTGCTTCGCGATAAACTCTTCTATAGTAAGGGTAAGGGCCAACTTGCTGCTAATGCCTGTAAAATCTTTCAGGTTATCGCTAGCATAGGCTATATGGCCCGTGGCAGCATCGTAAGCTAGAAGAAAGCCATGCGATTGTATTTTGCCAAGAATGTGAATCGGCTCCCTATCACAATTGGTAAGGTTAACTATAAATTGCTCCATACCTCATACACGTATAGTTTTATCAAACTCCTCCAAAACCCTGCCTGCTAATATTACCACTAAGATAGGTAAAAACTATTTGCCCTGTGCTACAAATTGGGCAACAACAAAATACGCCATGCTTTTCGCCTGGCCACCCAAATAATAACCCATACACAACATTTACCTAGTTGGGTTGTTGCATATTTCTTTAGCTTAGTGGTCTATATTATCTAAACATGAAATCGAATCTAATTTTAATCCTCCTGTCCGTTCTGCTGTGGGCTGCTTGCTCCAAATCACTGCCAAGTTTTAAGGCAGAAGACCAGCCACCATTGCCAGAATATAGCCTACCCACAAGCTGGAGTGTACTTCCCTTTAGGGAAGATGCTGCCGACCGCATACCCAAAGGCGAAACATGGATTGACGACTCGCTTAAGCAGGTGGATGTGTTCTACATTTACCCGACCATTTATAAAGACGGCGATACTTGGAACGCCGCAATGGAAGATGAGAAATTGAATGGAAAAATTGACAAGTTTCCGGTAAAATATCAGGCATCGGTATTCAACCAAGTGGGCCGCATTTATGCACCACGATACAGGCAGGGCACTTATGAATGCTTTAGCGATTCGGTAAACGGGCCGCTATCCTTGGCATTTGCCTATCAGGATGTGGAGCAGGCTTTTGAATACTATATGCAGCATTATAATCAGGGCCGACCTATTATCATTGCCTCGCATAGCCAAGGTACCTACCACGCCCGTAGATTACTTAAAGAACAATTTGACAACCCTAAAATGAAGGAACAGTTGGTATGTGCTTATCTGGTGGGTTATGCAATATACCCTGAGCAATACCAAATACTTACCCCATGTACGCAACCTAATGAAACACACTGCTACGTTACTTGGTCAACCTTTAAGGATGGGTTTGCCTACCCAGATGATAGCCTAGATTTACTAGTAGGTAAAACCTCGGTGAACCCAGTAACTTGGCGTATGGACACGGTGGCGGCCACTGGCAAGGGTGGCTTCCTGTTTAATATGGACCGTAAGAAACTATTCAAAACCCGCGCCCGGCTAATTAACAATTGGCTTTGGGTAAAAACCAATGCACCGCTGGTAAGGCGCTACAACATTATGCATATACTAGATTACAACCTCTTTTGGTACGATGTAAGGTATAATGCCAAGGAAAGGGTGGATGCCTATTTGAAGGAGCAGGAGTGAGATCGGCCTTTAGCAATAATCTGAGTCTAAAGCAAGCAAGGGCCACCAATCCATGATCTTACCCCGCTGCGCTGGGCATCACAAGGGTTGAAGTAGGTAAAATCATCACAACCGCATACAGGGTCATAAATAATACCGCAATTAATGCTGGTGTCAATTTTTGAAGGATCAACACATGACACCGACTTTTTACAAGAACCCAAACCAAAGGTGATACAGCAGATGACGAACATATTGCGCATGTGCTAAAAATAAGGATATTTTTTTAACCTGCGCCCCAAGGTTTAATGCGCAAAACTGTTTCCTATCAATTATACGGGCTAAATATGGAGCGCCGCATTATCAAAATTGCCAATATTCATATTGGGGAACGAAAGGTAAGCCCTAGGCATTGAAATAGAAAACTTTTCGCAAATCATATTTAGCTTTACGCCATGCCTTCGCTCCGTAGTATTGTGTTATCTCCTATTACCTTAGTCTATTATGGCGTGGTGCGTGGCCGTAACTGGCTGTTCGATAATGGGTTTTACAAGAGCATCCAGTTTGATTTGCCGGTCATCAATATTGGTAACCTGAGCTACGGTGGTACAGGCAAAACCCCGCTCGTGGAGTATTTAATACGGCTGATTAGTCCGCACTTTCATGTGGCTACCCTCAGCCGCGGGTATATGCGCAAAACCCGTGGTTACTTTGCCGCCACTAGCGAAACCACGCCTGAGCAGGTAGGCGATGAGCCGCAACTCATTAAGTGGAAATACCCGCAAGTAGGCGTAAGCGTGGGCGAAGACCGGGTAATGGCCGTACCCCAACTACTAGCCGACTGGCCTGCAACGGAAGTGCTGCTGCTAGACGATGCCTTTCAGCACCGCAGCATTGACCCAGGGTTGAACATACTGCTTACCGACTACAACAACCTATATACCCGCGATGAGCTGATACCCGCTGGCACCTTGCGTGAGCCCATTAGCGGTGCCAATAGGGCGCAGTTTATTGTAGTTACCAAATGCCCGCCAAACCTTACCGCACAGCAAAGGGAAGCTATAAAGAAAGAACTAAAGCCATTGCCAAACCAAAAGCTGTTCTTTAGCTACTTGCAATATGCACCAGCGTACTATTTAATGAACCCAGAGCAGAAGCTATCGCAAGGGCCGGATATGGAGATAGTGCTGCTTACGGGCATTGCTAATCCTGCACCACTAAAGGATTATCTGCAGCCCCGTTTCAAAAAACTGTACGAACTGGCGTATGACGACCACCACGCCTACACCGGTACCGATGCCGAAGCAATAGTAAATACCTATAACAACTTGGAAGCACCACAGAAAGCCATTATCACCACCGAAAAAGACGCCGTACGCCTGCATACTTACCGCGAATGGTTTATTGAGCGGAAAATACCCATTTTTGTGCAGCCGACGCAGGTGGAGTTTTTCGCCGAAGACAAGGCACTGTTCGATACTGAAATATTAAACTACTTATCCCGTTTAAGGGAGCTGAAGAACCCACACTATAACCATGGAGCAATTGCTTGAAAAGATTGAGGAAACCGTAAAGTTCATTAAGGACGCGGTGAATTTCCAACCCGATTATGCCATTATACTAGGCACTGGCCTAGGTAACCTTGCCGAGGAGATAGAACTGATAGCTGAGCTGCCATATAGCCGCATCCCTAACTTCCCGGTTTCCACCGTGGAGAGCCACAAGGGCCGATTGATTTTCGGCAACTTGAACGGTAAAAAAGTGGTGGCTATGCAAGGCCGTTTCCACTATTACGAGGGCTACACCATGCAACAGGTTACCTTCCCGGTACGCGTTTTTAAGGCTTTGGGTATTAAGAAACTGTTTATTTCCAACGCTTCGGGAGGCTTGAACCCAGGCTACCAGAATGGTGACCTGATGATATTGCGCGACCACATCAACATGCAGCCAGAACACCCGCTGCGTGGCAAAAACCACGAAGAGCTGGGCCCACGTTTCCCGGATATGCTGAAAACGTATGACAAGACTTTGGTACAAAAAGGCCTTGAAATAGGTAAAAAGCACGGCTACCGTGTGCATGCTGGTGTATATGTAGGGGTACAAGGCCCAACCCTGGAAACCCCTGCGGAATATAAGATGTTCCACATTATCGGTGGCGATTGCGTGGGCATGAGCACGGTGCCAGAGGCTATTGTGGCCAAGCACATGGAGCTGCCGGTATTTGCCATTTCGGTAATTACGGACATGGGCTACCCTGAGGAAAACATCAAAGAAACAAGCCTAGAGGACGTAATCCGCGTAGCCAGTGAGGCCGAACCGAAGCTGACGACGATATTAAGGGAGTTAATTGGGAGCTTGTAACTCAAACGACCAAAAAAGGCCGTCATTGCGATAGTCAAAAAAAGAGCGTCATTGCGAGGAATGGAGCACCGCCCTTCGCGGTGCGAAATGACGAAGCAATCCCTACCCCCGAAGATTGATGCACGCTAACCACTGCACCAATCACACAACACCGAAAGCGAAGGGATTGCCGCGTCACTCCAATCTCGCGAAAAGCTCGAAAGTCCTTCCTCGCAATGACGCTCGTTTTTAGTTTCGCATGATGCCGTTAATGAAGTAATAAAAACACCATACTATTTGCGCACGCTCAACCTCATACTCACCATACTTCTGGCAGCTTTATTGCTGCCAAAGGCAGGGTATGCGCAGGTGACAACCGAGGAGCCCATCGATACCACTGAGCCCATCATCGCGGCCTCGGGCGACACCATTAAGCGCAGGTTTTATAATCGCCTGCCGTATTTCACCATTGGCGATGAGTATGTGGCTGCCCAACCGCTAGATACCACGCTGGATGGCAAACAATACTATGAGCCGGGTCAGCAAAACAACTTCCGCTACCGCAACTTGGGCAACCTGGGGCTGGCGCATGTGCCCATCACCCTTATCCCGCAACAAGATGCGCGGTTTGACTTGGGCCTCAACCAGTATGATTTGTATATGTTTCACCGAAGCAACATACGGTGGTACACGCTCGATCAGCCATTTACCAATCTGTTTCTGCTCATCGGTGCCAACCGCGAGCAGGCTGCGCGCATAACGCACAACCAAAACATTGGCCGCAACTTCAATTTTGCGTTCAACTTCAACCGCTTTGCCTCGCCAGGGTCTTATACCGCGCAAGAAACCAGCCATAACAACCTCGCCCTTACCAGCCACTATGAGGCACCTGCGGGCAAGTACGGCATCCGTATGATGTTGCTATTCAACAGCATACGTGTACAGGATAACGGTGGTGCACAGGGAACGGACATCTTTACTGATAGTAGCTTTACCACCGCGGCGCTAGTGGCCGTGGAGCTTGAAAATGCCCAAACCTCCGTACGCGATTTTCAGTTCATTATTAGGCAAGAGCTTCGCCAAGGGCAGAGCGTAACCTTCCAACTGGACGATACCACCCGTGCCTTAAAATTCTTCCCCGATTGGATAATCTACCACGAGCTGCAACTGAAGAATCTCAAATACCAGTACACCGACCAAAACCCCGAGGCGGAGTACTACGAGGACTTTTATCTTGACCTGGATAGCCTACAGTTTTCTGCCCGACAAAAGCAGTGGGGAAACCGCTTGGGTGTGCAATATGGCAGCATCCTTTCTGCCGACAGCAGCGGTGCCAAGTACCGCAACTTTTTGGTAGATGCTTATATAGAGCAACAACTATTTGAAGTACAAAATGGTACTATTAACGACGTATTTTCTGGTCTAGCGGCCAACATCCGCGTAGGCGACCACCCGCTATCGGGCAAGCCTTTTCAATATGAAGGCACCGCCAGCTACCAACTGCTGGGCTACAACGCCAACGACCTTTACGTGAGCGGCCGTATCGGATACCGCTTTGAAAAGGCTGGCGAAATAGGTGCCGTGGCATCATTGCGCAACGCTGAGCAGCCTTGGTTGTACAACAACCTTTCCACTGATGCGATAACCCTACGCCAAGTTTTGGATAAAACGCAAACCCTTCGTGCGGGCATTGAGTACCGGTTGCCGAAATACCGCTTTAGTGTTGGCGGATACTTCTATAACATGAGCAACTACGCCTATTGGGACGCCAATCGCCTGCCCGTGCAACTGGATGGCAGCGTGCAGGCCATAGTGCTGGAGGCAACCCATCACCTCAAGTTTTGGGATATGGGGCTGGAAAACCAGATACGCGTACAGCTAGTAAGCAACAATGAGGTGCTGCCACTGCCGGTGTACTGGGGCCGACACACGTTGTACTACGAGAAGTCGCTTTTTAAAAACAACCTACGAGGTAGGGTGGGTATTGATGTGTTTTACAATACCAACTATACAGGCTACGGTTACATGCCCCTCACAGGCCAGTATCATGTGCAGCGCGAGAACATGCGGTTTTACCCCACTATGGACTTCTTCGTAAATGCCCAAGTGGCCGAGGTGGTGATATTTTTTAAATTTGAGCACCTCAACCAAGGCATGTTTAAGGATAATGGCTACTTCAATGCCTACAAATACCCTGCGCCGCCCCGTGCCTTTAAAGTGGGGATTATTTGGCGGTTTTATAGCTAGGAATTAGTCGACAGACCACGGACGACGGACCACGGTTTCCTTACTGCTGCACATAATCTCACACAACCAGCAAGCCATACTTCGCATAAAGCTTATCCCAAGCCTTTAGGTTACGTTGGTCTTCTCCTGTTGCTTCTTTTAAGGCTTTTAATGATGCTGGGCCGAAGAGGCCATCTAGCACACCTTTGTACGTACCCGCTTTTTGTAAGTATAGTTGCCAGATATAGCCGCTATCCTTTTCAAGGTTGCTTTTAAAGTATAGGCCAGCGTGCATTTCCAGGTGCGGTTGGTCTACTAGGCCGGCCCAGTCGCCGCCCCACTTAAGGTTGAAGGTTTTGCCCTCGGCTATCTTCTTATAGTCGGTGTGGCTGCCTAGATATTTGCCGTCCTTAAACAACCCGATATCAAATGCCAAGCAAGGCAAATGGTTGTGCATCGATTTTTTGGAGATGCCATCAATATTGGTCACGATGGAGCCGTGCTGTTTGGAGCGCACCCAACTGCCGTTCTTAAAGGTTCGGCCTTTTTTGTACAATTCAAACTGGTCGCCGGGGGTGCGGTGAGCCGAGATGAGCTTACAAGTAATACCAGGCTCTAGTTTTGCTTGTATGGCATCGGTAATCGGTTGTAGCCTGTTGGCTAAGTAAGGGTGCAAGTATTTGGGGTCGCGGTCGTAGTTCATGGGTGTTGTATTTGAGTGATTTATAGTTGTGGTATCTCTAATTTACGAACCGATTTGCGACTGTGCAAGGTCTTGTTATATAATGATGTGTTAATAATTCAAAAAGAAGATGCCAGCCGTTGATAATCAAGGGCTGGCATTTTCTTTTATTTTTTTACGTTAGCTTACCTAATTGAAGATACTAAAAGGGGCTTTTTTAGAAGCAATCCTAAAAAAATCGTCTACCCCGAAAACACTGAAATCCTCCCCAGCACTAACCAAAAGTACACGACAAAACTCCTTTAAGTCAGACACAAGACAAAAATGTAAAAGCAGTTTTATCACAGGCACGATTATGCTAATTTCATTACTAATAACTAATAACCAGTAACCAATAACTAATTTACAATGCGAATTACATCGGCA
This sequence comes from Sphingobacteriales bacterium, assembly GCA_027483645.1. Lineage (GTDB taxonomy): Bacteria > Bacteroidota > Bacteroidia > Chitinophagales > CAIOSU01 > CAIOSU01. Next base: position 159,482 of record JAIXUD010000023.1, on the reverse strand, counting down.
AATACCCCTGCGGCGGTTACTTCGGCGCCAGCACCTGCACCTTTCACCACCAGTGGGTTTTTGTGGTATCGGGCGGTGTAGAACAATACGATACTGTCGCTACCTTCTAGGTTATAGAAGGGGTGCTCGGCGGTAAACTCGCGCAGCTCCACCTTGGCGGCTCTGCCGTCAAAGCTGGCTACCAGCCGTAGTTTCTTCTTCTCTTTCTCAATACGGCTGCGCAACTTGTCGAATTCGGGGTTATAAGCCTCCAAGGCTTTCCAAAGGCTATCAATATCCTTGGTTTTGAAGACGGTTTTAGGTAAGAAGCCCACAATTTCCACCTCATCAAAATCGACTTTGTATCCCGCTTCGCGGGCTAGTATCAATATCTTGCGGGCTACGTCTTTGCCGCTCAGGTCAATACGCGGGTCGGGCTCGGTATAGCCTTGTGCTTTGGCCTCCTTTACGGTAGCGCTAAAAGGCATCTTGCTACTCACCGTGTTGAAGATGAAATTCATTGTGCCGCTCAATACCGCCTCAATGCGGTGAATCTCGTCGCCACTTTTTACCAAGTCGCTTAGCGTGCTTAGCACAGGCAAACCCGCGCCTACGTTGGTTTCGTATAGCCAGCGTACGCCGCGCTTTTGGGCGGTGTGGTTTAGGTCAGCATATAGTTCATAGGGGCCGCTGGCCGCCACTTTGTTAGGTGTTACCACAGCAATGCTATGCTCTAAGAAAGTTTTATAACTAGTACCCACCTCGTCATCGGCAGTACAATCTATAAAAATGCTGTTGCGCAGGTTGAGTGCGATAACCTCCTTTGCAAACTTATCTATGTCGGCCTTTTGCTTGGCTTTGTCGAGCACAGCGGCTACATTGTCCCAAGCTATCCCTTCGGCATCAAAGGCCATCTTCTTGCTATTAGCTACTCCCGCAAGTCGCAACTCAAGGCCCAGTTTTTGCTTTAGATACTCCTGTTGTTGCTGTATCTGTTTAACAAGGGTTTTGCCCACCAGGCCCACACCTGCTAAAAACAGGTGCGCTACCTTGGTATCGCTTAAGAAAAAGCTCTCATGAATCACGTTTAGCGCCTTGGTCTCATCCTGCTTGCTGATAACAAAGCTAATGTTGAGCTCGCTGGTACCTTGCGCAATGGCGCGTATATTGATGCCATTTCGGCCCAGCACACTAAATAGCTTGCCCGCAATGCCAGGCGTGTTGCGCATGTTCTGCCCAACTACGGCTACAATGCTCTGCCCCTGCTCCATGGCTACGGGGTCTATCTTGCCGCTCTGTATCTCGTATTCAAACTCCTCTTCAATAGCTTGTTTGGCGCCCACGGACACTTTATCGGTAACTGCGATAGTAATAGAGTGCTCCGATGATGCCTGGGAAATGAGGATGACGCTTATCTTGTTTCGGCCCAAGGCGCCAAACAACCGCATTGACGTGCCTGAAATACCCACCATACCGCTGCCCGAAATGGTGAGCAGGCTGATGTTGCTGATACTGGTAATGCCTTTAACAGGAGCATCGCTTGCAGATGCCTCTGCGGTAATGCGTGTACCGGGCGCACTAGCGTTAAAGGTATTTTTGATAACGATGGGTATGCCCTTGTCCAGTGCAGGCTGTATGGTGGGTGGGTATATTACCTTGGCACCAAAGTATGAGAGCTCCATAGCCTCATCATAAGTTAGCTGTGGAATGGGTATGGCGCGGCGTACGGTTTTAGGGTTGGCGGTAAGCACCCCATCCACATCGGTCCATATCTCCAGCACTTTGGCATTGAGCGCCGCGGCAAATATGGCTGCGGTATAATCGCTGCCGCCACGGCCCAGGGTACTCACCTCCCCCCTTTCGGTGCTGGCAATAAAGCCGGGCACCACGGTTAGGGCTTTGTTCTTTTTAAAGTAAGCCTGTATGTTGGTTTCGGTAGTGGCAAAGTTTACCCGGGCATTATTAAAAGTCCGATCGGTACGTATTAGGTGGCGGCTATCGGCCAATTGTGTATCAAGGCCCGCTTCAATAAAAGCATCGGTAATAATTAATGACGACAACCGCTCGCCAAAGCTTGATACATAATCCAGCGATTTGGCACTAAGCTCCTTCAATAAGTATACCCCATGCAACACATCTTCCAGCTCAGTAAACATTACTTTAAAGTTGGCCAGCAGTGCCACCTCTCTGTCAGTGCTTATCAGCTCCTTTACGGCCTCAATATGCCTGTTTTCAATGCCCTTTAGCATATCAAGGTACGTTTCGGCACCCAGTTCGGCCAACTGGCTTACCTCTATTAGTTGGTCGGTGATGCCACTAAATGCAGATACCACCACCACCGTTTTCTCAGGCTTTTTTTCAGCCTTAATAATGTTGATGACTGCCTTAATGGATTCGATGCTACCAACGGATGTACCGCCAAACTTGAGGACTTTCATAAGTGTGATGTGTTGTGCCTAGTAAAATTGGGAAATAACCAGCAATAGAAGCCTGTTTACGGGCAATTGCTACGTTTGTTTATCAACAATAGGTGCCTGTTTGTGTAATTTTTTGGTAAGAATATCTTAACATGATACTTACAATTCAAAATCTTACCTATTTTAGCCCTCTGCTATCACCATAGTTCTACATTATCCATCCAAAAACCAAACACTTTGAATAGAATTTTACCCTTTTTGATGTTTGTACTAGGTGCAGCATCTATTGGCCAACTGAAGGCCCAAACTTTCTTTGAGGATTTCCAGCAGGGCATCCCTGGTACCTGGACTTTATATAACGAAGACAGTTTAACACCTAACGTAGACGTAGCATTTGTAACCGATGCTTGGGTAACTAACGATGATGGTGCTAGCGATACCTTCGCTACAAGTACTTCGTATTATGGCCCACCTGCAGGAGCAGCTGATGACTGGTTGGTAACACCAGCCATTACCCTTACCACTGGCGAAATTCTTTCTTGGCAAGGCCGCGCTCAAGACCCTGACTTCCCTGATGGATACCAAGTGCGCATATCAACAACGGGAAATGCGGTGGCAGACTTTTTGGCCAACCCAGCATTGTTTACAACTGCTGCGGAAAATGATGTATGGACCAACCATTTTGTTAATTTAGCTGCCCTGGGGTATGCAAACCAAACGGTTTACATTGCCTTCCGCAACACCTCAAACGACCAGTTCTTGTTGCACATTGATGATGTACAGGTTGACAATACTCCATTTGTTGATGGCGCATTGACCCTTAATGCAATTGAGTATACTGCAATACCAGAAAGGCAACTAGAGCCGTTTTTGCTAAGCACCACTATCGATAATATTTCGCCGGGCGTATTGAGCGATGCTTACGTTAGCCTGACTATTTTTAATGGCAACAATCAAGTAATTTATATAGCCAATAGCGATACTGTAAGCTTAGCTGCAGGTTTGGACACTACGTTGTTTTTTAGCAGTTGGACCCCTACTACAAATGACTTGTATAGCTTTCAGTACTTGTTAGTTACTAGTGCAACGGATATTAATGCTGCTAACGATACGGTGTTTGACTTTGTGCAAATTACGGATACCACCTATGCACGAGATATATTCTATTTGCTACAAGGCCAAACCACCCAGAATAGTGTGGGTATCGGCGCAGGCTCTACCTCTATAGGCAACTATTTGGGCCAAAGCTATGAGATTACTGAAGCTACCGCTCTTACTAGCGTTACCGCAGCATTTGTTCGCCCTACTGCTAATGATACTTCTAGCATCGCCGTGTTCAGAATCACCAATGGCATTCCTGGTGCACTGGTTGCAGAATCAGAATTGTATTTCTTCCCTGATACTAATTACCAAGAATATACTTTCACCTTCTCTGATGTGGTAGTTCTTGATGTTGATACCTATGCAATTGTGGTGCGCGAGTACTCTCAAAACGCTGCTATAGGTGTAACCACCCAGAAATTTACGCCTGGTACCGTTTGGATCAACTGGCCTACTATCCCTACTGGCGGTTGGACAAATGCCGAATTGTTCGGGCCAAACTTTGCCCGTACTTTCCTAATTCGTCCTAATTTCGGTGCTTGCCCGGTATCTATTGATACTGCTTATGTATTAGCCCCAACTTGCGCAGGCGAATTGGACGGCTACGTTATTTTGGAGGCGACACCCAACTTTGGAGCGCTGGGCTTTGATTGGTCAAACGGCGACACAGACTCTATTGCCGAATTTTTAACCAATGAAGTGTATACCGTTACCGTAAGTGATGATTTGGGTTGCGAATCAACCGGTTCATACAACTTTAGCAACGTTACCGATATTAATGTAAACATCACCAGTAGCAATGCCTCTACACCAACCAGCAACGATGGCGAGGCCAGTGTAACTGCAAACGGTGGTGTTGCACCATACACTTATGAGTGGAGCAACGATTCTACTACTAGCACCATTACCGGCCTAGGTGCTGGTGTAGTGCGCGTAACTGTTACCGATGCCAACGGTTGTGAAAGTGTAGGTGTTGATACCATTAGTGCTGGTGTAGGTATTACTGTCATCAGCAGCCTATCTGCCAACATCTATCCTAACCCTGCCAACACTCAAGTATCTATAGAAGCTACTTTGAAGCAAGCCGGCGATGTACAGATTGTGGTAATGAACAACTTGGGCCAAGCGGTTATCCGCCAAACCGAAGCTGCTACCCAAGTGCTTAATGCTACTTTAAACATCAGCAACTTGCCTGCCGGTATTTACCTCATTCAAGTAAGCAGCGGCGATGCCAGCACCACGCAGAAATTGATTGTGGAATAAGCAATAGCTTGTATACCTCATACCGAAAGGCCGCTTCAGCAATGAGGCGGCCTTTTTTGTAGCAAAATTCAGAGTACACTATATCACATTGGCAGTGCCTTCTTCAACCGTTCCACTACTTCATAGGCCGCTGGGCAGATAAAGGTGTTCTTTAGGGTAATATCGAGTATTTGGTAGAAGTTGGTGTGGTCGGTATGGGGGTATTGGCGGCATGCTTGTGGGCGCACTTCATAAATGCTGCACATATTGTCCGCTCCTAAAAACTCGCAAGGCACTTGCTTCAATACAAAATCGCCATCCTCATCCATATATAGGTAGCGCTGGATGAACTCACCCGTTTTTATGCCGAGGTGCTTGGCAATGCGGTCCATATCTCGTTGGGTGAAGAGCGGACCCGTGGTTTTGCAGCAATTGGCACAGTTAAGGCAGTTGGTTTGGGCAAAAACCTCCTCGTGGATACCAGCCACGGTTGAATCTAAAGCAGCAGGTTTGCGGCGTTTCAGTTTATTGAAATACTTAGTGGTTTCCGCCTCGCGGGTTTTGGCTAGGGATTTTAAGTTAGGAAGGTGCTTTTCCAATTGTCTGAATCAGAATTTACAGAATTAAGGAATTTCAGCATTCAGAATGTCATCTTGAGTACACCGATTCCCGCTGGAATTACCCTTTGCTGTTGACAGTGTTATGTGTTAACCACAAAGAGCACAAAGTAAATTCACAAAGAACACTAAGCCCGCTATATGTACTTTGTGTTCTTAGTGCCTTTTTTTCTTAGTGTACTTTGTGGTTTAATTTTTTCGCAACATGATTATGTCATTGGCTGCGGAGCCGAAGGACTGATTCTGACATTTACAATACCTGATTCTGCTTCATTTGCATCCGCTCTTCCACCCAACGGCTGGCGAGGTCTAATTGTTCCTCTTCGGTAAAGTTGGTACTGTCTAGCACCAGTGCATCGGGTGCTTGGCGCAGCGGGCTTTCTTGGCGGGTAGTATCAATATGATCTCGGTGGCGCAGGTTCTCAGCAACTTGCTCCATGGTTATACTATCGCCTTTGACCATTAACTCTAGGTAGCGGCGTTGCACACGTACACTCATTTCGGCGGTCATAAACAGCTTCAACTCCGCATCTGGGAAAACCACCGTGCCAATATCCCTGCCATCCATTACTATGCCGCGGTGCTCGCCCATTTCTTGCTGAAACTGCACCAATGCCTCGCGCACTGCTTTTATCTTGCTCACCTCACTTACTTGTGCAGAAACCCGCATATCACGTATCGCATACTCCACGTTCATGCCGTTTAGGTAAGTTTCGTTGCAATCGGCTTCGGGGTTAAATTTGAAACCAATGCTTATCTGCTCTAGCGCTTTTAGCACTTGCTCATCGTCGCTAAAGTCAATATTCTCGTTTAAAAAGAAAAGGGTAACAGCGCGGTACATAGCGCCAGAGTCCACATAGGCATAATGATATTTGGCAGCCAACGCTCGGGCAAGCGTACTTTTTCCGCAAGAGGAATAACCGTCAATAGCAACAATGATGTCCTTCATTCCGGGTATAAAGGTATCAATTTTCTGGGGTAGGTTGCGATACTGGCGGGGTGGTATCCTTCACTTTTTTTGGTGGGCGGTTCTTTTTGTACAGCTGGTGTATGTTTACACCCAAGGTAACATGCGTGGATGCTTGTTTGGCGTGGTACCTAGCCCTGCCTAAGCTAAACGAAAACTGCTTGATGTTGATGCCCAACCCAAAAGAGAACCCCGAAAGACCAGCGCGCACGGTGGGTGCCAATTCGGCACGGCGCTGGTGGTTGTAGGCAAAGTTTATCCAAAGGGCTTTGCCAAGGTAAAGCTCTCCACCTATAATCAGGTGGCGCGCAAAATTGTCAAAGAATTGACCCGCTTTTTTATCCTCTTGCACCGTATCGCCAAACAAGGAGTTATCGGTACTCACCAAATTGGGGTCGTCGTACAATATGTTCCATCGAGTAAGGTTGTGGGCAATTACACTGATACGGAAAGGCACATACTTAAGCCGTTTGGAGAAACCCACCTGTATATCGAACGGCAAGGGCTCCCTTGAGCCTGAGTAGTAGGGTGTGAACTGGAAACCCACATTTTTAAGCAACAAGGTGGCGGTAAAGCGTTTAGCGGTATCGTCATAAGCAGCGGCAAAATCGAAGGCAGCACCTACGGATGTGTAATCTTCCAAGCCCGAGTAAATGAGCTTCATGTTGGCGCCATAGCTGTAGCGGTCCCACTGGCGGGCAGCACCCAAGGTAAGTGCAAACTCCCCTGCGCCGAAATCGCCTGTATTAGCGCCAGTCTCATCCCTCCCTAAAAAAGTGCCATAAGAAACAAACTGCAAGCCCGCATGAAAGGTAGTACCGATGCTATCATAATGCCTTGCATAGCCCATGTAGCCATGCTTAATGTCGGCAATGTATGGCGCTATGCTTAGCACGGCGCGGTTGTGCATTTTATAGTTGAGCAATGCCGGGTTGTGATAGGCTAAGCTAAGGTCTGCATCGCGAACGGTAATCAAGTTGCCACCCGCACCAGTAACCCGAGCCGAAGAAGGCAGGTTAATGAAGTCGTATACCGAGTTGCCACCAATTACCTGTGCGCCCAAATACGTGGGTAGCATCAATAACAACAAAGCAATAAAAAACAGTTGGTTGGTTGATTTCAAAACAGGGCAGATTTAGCAATCCGGTATATTAACGACGGGTAAAAATAATTATTTCCATCGAGGAGTTATTTATTAGTTGCGGATATGCGGATAGAGAGGCGATTTTATGGAATTCAAGATGACTCAGCTATCTATCGTTATGTGACATAAGTAACCGTTTGGCAATTTTAACCATGGCAAATTTGTATTATCAAGCACCACTGGCTTGGTAAATGTAGTGATTAACTTAAAATACCAAACATGAACTTACAAGACGCAATCAATAGTAAAACTACTTTTTTAGTAGATGTGCGCACCCCAAGCGAGTTTGCCGGTGGCAGCGTGAAAGGCGCCATCAACATTCCCCTCGACCGCTTACCTACTGAGCTAGAGCAGTTTAAGGACAAAAACACCGTTGTGGTTTTTTGTGCAAGCGGTGGCCGTAGCAGCCAGGCACAAAGTTTTCTGCAACAAAACGGTATATTTAATGTGCTTAACGGCGGCGCGTGGAGTTACGTAGCCATGCTACAACGCTAAAAACAAACACTATGAAAACAATAGTAATGACGGTAGCCCTAGTAGCTACCCTGTTCGGCATGCAATCGTGCACGGCTCAAGAAAACAACAATGTAGATTATAAAGATGCCTTTTTGGTAGATGTGCGCACCCCAGAAGAGGTCGCCGAAGGCGGCGTAGCAGGCGCTACCAACATACCGCTCGATGAGCTTGAGCAGCGTTTGGCAGAGTTTGACAACAAAGGCCAGATAGTGGTTTTTTGCCGCAGCGGCAGCCGCAGCTCGCAAGCCAAAACTATATTAGAAAAGAACGGCTATACCAATGTGGTTAACGGCGGCAGTTGGGAGCAAGTGCAGGCGAAGGTAGATGAGGGAAAGAAGGAGTAGTTTCTTTCTTGTGTTAAATAATGTAAATTTCCCCATTTTTGCCTAATATTACCAGCCTATAATATTTAGTAAACATGCTGGTAAAAACATACGGAAGCGCGGTTTTTGGGGTGGATGCCGCTACCATTACTATCGAATCGAACCAACTGCAGGGAGCCGGTTATTTTGTGGTGGGATTGCCAGATGCAGCGGTGAAAGAGGGGTTGTTCCGTATCGAAAGTGCATTGAAGCAGTTTGGCTACAAGATGCCGCACCAAAAATTCATTGTAAATCTTGCCCCAGCCGACATTAAGAAGGAAGGTTCCGCTTACGATTTGCCTATTGCCCTAGGGGCTTTAGCTAGTTCAGGCCAGTTGGATGCCAAGCGACCACTGGAGGATTATATTATCATGGGCGAGCTGTCGCTAGATGGTAACCTACAGCCCATCAAAGGTGCCCTGCCTATAGCGATACAGGCACGAAAGGATAAGTTTAAAGGCTTTATATTGCCCAAGGCTAATGCCCGCGAAGCAGCAATCGTAAAGGATATTGATGTATTTGGCGTAGATAACTTAAAGGAAGTAATCGACTTTTTGGAAGGCAGGCAAGACCTTACGCCGCTGTTTGTGGATACCCGCGACGAGTTCTTCAACAACCTACCGCACACCGAGCTGGACTTTAGCGACGTGAAGGGCCAAAAAAACATCAAACGCGCGCTAGAGATAGCCGCTGCCGGTGGCCACAACGTGATATTGATAGGCCCACCCGGTGCCGGAAAAACCATGCTGGCCAAGCGCCTGCCCACCATACTACCACCCATGACCTTGCACGAGGCCCTGGAAACCACCAAGATACACAGCGTAAGTGGCAGGCTGGGCGCCAATGCCACACTCATGCACGAGCGGCCATTCCGCGCACCACACCATACGATAAGTGATGTAGCCCTAGTAGGCGGCGGGGCTTTCCCACAGCCGGGAGAGATTAGCCTCTCGCACAACGGGGTGCTGTTTTTGGATGAGTTGCCAGAGTTTAAGCGCACCGTATTGGAAGTATTGCGCCAACCGATGGAAGATAGAAGGGTAACCATTTCGCGTGCTCGCTTTAGTGTGGATTATCCGGCATCGTTCCTTTTAATCGCTTCGCTTAATCCATGCCCCTGTGGCTTCTATAATCACCCTACAAAGCAATGCTCGTGTGGGCCAGGTGTGGTGCAACGCTATATGAGTAAGATTTCGGGGCCGCTTCTTGACCGTATCGACCTCCACGTGGAAGTGACCCCGCTACCCACCAGCGACCTATCCATTGAAGAGGAATCAGAGAAAAGCGAAGTAGTGCGCGTGCGAGTGGTAGAAGCCCGTAAAATTCAAGAAGAACGCTACAAGGATAAGGAAGGTATCCATTGCAATGCGCACATAGGTGCCAAGGCCATCAAAGAGTATTGCCAGATAACCGAAGCGGGTAAAACCCTGCTGAACCGTGCCATGGAGCGCCTAGGCCTAAGCGCCCGCGCTTACGACCGCATACTAAAAGTTAGCCGCACCATTGCCGATCTGGCTGGTAGCGAAGAGATAAAAATAGAGCACTTAGCTGAAGCCATACAGTTCCGCAGCTTGGATAGGGATATGTGGACGGGCTGAGCTGACTTTTGTTAGCTATTCATCAATGCCTCAATCTCCTCAGCCTCAACTGGTATAGTGGCCATTAGGTCAATCGGCTCTTGGTGACTAACTAGTATATCATTCTCCAAACGGATGCCGATGCGCTCTTCGGGTATGTAGATGCCCGGCTCGCAGGTAAGTACCATACCCGCTTTCAGCGGTTGGTAGCGATCGCCTACGTCGTGCGTGTTAAGCCCGAGGAAGTGCGAGGTGCCGTGCATAAAGTACTTTTTGTACAGCGGGTGTTTAGGGTTCTGTTTGTCCACGTCGGCGCGGGTAAGCAAGCCCAGGTCAATCAATTCGCTAGTCATAAATGTACCCACTTCTTTGTGGTATTCTTCAATCAAAATACCCGGCCTTAGCAAACTGGTAGCGTGGCGCATGGTACGCAACACGGCATCATACACTTGGCGCTGGCGCGGGGTAAAACGGCCATTGATAGGAATGGTGCGGCTCATGTCGCTATCATAACCCGCATATTTGCAGCCAAAGTCGAGCAGCAATACCTCGCCGTCCACACATACTTTATTGTTTTTGTCGTAGTGCAATATGCAACTATCCTTACCGCTGGCAATGATGGGGTAATAGGCGTAATCGGTAGCGCCGTTACGCAGGAACTCATGCATTATCTCCGCCTCAATCTCATACTCCTTTACGCCCGGCTTGGTAAACTTCAACACTCGGTGAAAGGCCTTTTCGGTAATCGCACACGATTTGCGCAGCAGTTCAATCTCTATGTCCGACTTTATTTCCCTCAACGCCTCCATAATGGGCGCCGACCGCTTAAAGTTGTGCAACGGGTAGCGCTGGCGGAGCTCTTGGGCAAAGCGCAAATCTTTATATGGCACTTGGTTGCTGGTGCGGTCGTGCTCGTTTAGGTTTAGGTACACATTGTCCGCATGGTTCATCAGTACCTTCAGCATGGTGTCAAACTCATCGCTCATGTACACGTACTTCGCTCCCGAAAGCTCCTTGGCTTGCTCGGGCGTTAGTTTCTCGCCTTCCCACACTGCAATCACCTCATTCGTGCGGCGGATGAAGAGCATCTCTTTGTACGCCTCCACCGGCGCATCAGGGAACAATATCAGCGTGGTTTCTTCTTGATCGATACCGGTTAGGTAAAACAAATCAGGATTTTGGCGGAACGGGAATGAAGCATCAGCGCTCATCGGCATCACATCGCTGGAGTGGAAGATGGCGATAGAGTTGTCTTTCATTTGGGCGATAAACTGCTGGCGGTTGTAGCTAAATAGTTCGGCATTAATCCTTGGGTATTTCATAAGACACAGTTGCGATGGATACGATTTGCGATAACCATTTATATGTGTGGATGTCGCTGTGGAGGCTAATATACGCAGGTTAGGCGTTTCGCCCAAAAAACTGGCAAGGGAATACTATAAATGGTGGTGATGGATAGAGGAACGTGGACTTCAAGCCAATATGTTTCCGGAAACTCGTTACTTCCCGATGGCGGTGCCCCCGGCTAAAACTCTTATGCCCCGTTGGGGCGTTACCATATTTGCTCCAATCAACTAATCCACCAACAACCCATCCACCATTTGTTCTTCATCAACTGCCTTTTCTATTGGTTTCGGGCGGTGGGTTACCTCATCAAATACTTGGTGGTATTTAGCATGGTTGGTGCGCATCAGGCGGTCCCAAATGTTGAAGTAGAGGCTGTAGTTGCAGTTTACGTGCTTGTGGTGCATGTTGTGGTGGGTACTGGTGTTGTGCCAACCCAACAACTTGTGCTGCGTAAACCCGCGCGGGAAAATCTCAAAACCCAGATGGCCTAATACGTTGAGCACCACCATATACAACGCGAATATAAAGATGGCTATAGGGTGCAAGGGCGTCATAAATACCACAATGGGAATGATGCCAAACTCCACCAACGCCTCCAGCGGATGAAACGAAAAAGCTGCCCAAGGTGTGGGGTTGTGGCTCATGTGGTGTACCTTATGCACATGCCTAAAAAGCTTGGGGTGGTGCATGGCGCGGTGGGTCCAATAAAAGTAAGTGTCATGGATGAAGATAAACACCACCACACTAAAGATAAAGTAGCCCCAGCCGTACGCGCCAAAGTCTTTATAAACTTGGGTATAACCAGCCTCGGTAGCCAACTTTATGCCGATGGCCAACGTAGCAAAAATAGCCAAGCTACTAAAGGAGTAGCGCATTTCGTAAGTGATGCGCTTTTGCTCTGGGTACTTTTGCTGAATCTTTTTATAAAGCCAGTCCCGGCGTTTCCAACCATAAAATATACCATAAGCCATACCAGCAAACAGCAGATAGCGGATGCTCAATGCCAGAAAAGCAATTAGCCAGTGCAGCGTAAGGCTACTTTCAAGGTTAGGCAGGTATTCTTGCAATAGTTGCGTCATAGATATTTTAAAGTTACAAAATTCCGTTTATAATGAGGAAGGTAACATTTGTACAACACCGTATTCACATCAGCATCATTACCAAATTGTAACCTTAACTTAAAAGATACGTAAAATCACCTAATGCGATTCTTTAACTTAAACTAAGTTGGTATGGCCACAACGCATAAAATCTTTATTGTTGATAGCGATTCGCGCTATCGCTGTATGCTGGAAGAAGCTTTGGAAACCAACCCTAGCACTATTGTATTTCCTTTCTATAGTGCCGAGGATTGCATTAATGTAATGGAAAGCGAACCCGATGTAGTTATCATCGACATGCATTTGGAGAGTCTTTACCGCCCGGTAATGAGTGGGCTCGATTTGCTCAAACACATCAAAGCCAATTACCCCAGCATAGATTGCATCGTCATATCATCAGATGATACTTTACAAACAGCACAACAGGTAGCCGCATTGGCGCCATTTGATTTTGTGCTGAAAACAGAAACTAACCTTGACAGATTAAACGCTATGGTACAAATCATTTTACGTCACAAAAAGCTGGAAGAGAACGTAAGTATGTACCGCAATACCTTTTATCTGGTTGGCTTGTTCATTGGCGTATGCCTACTGAGCGCGGGCTGTGCAGTGGTGTTTTAATAGACCACGGACGACAGACCACGGACCACGGCAAAAAAATGGTTGACTGGTTGATGGGTTATTTAAGAAGTTAACTACTATCACTTCAATTCATGCACACGGTGAACGGTGCACAGTTCCAGATCGCCGATGCAAAACCCAGCATTTTCTGCTGCTTCTTGTATCACTTCGTCGTACTCTTCTTCAAAATTCAAGTGTAGGTTTCCATCGTCGCACATGCGTATGCTGAGCGGCACATCGCCTTCAGCGGTGAGGAAGAATATTACCGGAGTGTCATATCGTTTCGAAAAGAAAAACAGTGGCATTATTTTAGGCAAGTCAGCAACCTCTAATACATACCCCATCCCTTTTGCATTTCCTTTGGCCAAGCGCTTAAACTCGTTTTGCTTCTTAAAGCTCTCATAAGGGAAATCGAGCAACGATGTTTTGTTAAAGTCCATCAAATAGAGCTGCGTAATGCCCAGTACGCCATAAAACTGTTGCAGCACTAGCGGCAATTTCTCCACATAGTCCTTTTTGCTTTCGGCGTCATAAGCCAACACGCAATGCCCCGCAACAGGCTCATCAAATGGGGCCAAAGGCTCTAGGTGGTCGTAATACTCTGCCAGCATTTTGCCTTCTCGCGGTACGGTTTTATCAATATACTGGGCGTAGCTGGCCTGCATATCAGCGATAAAGTTATCTACGAACTGATTGGCTTGGAATATTTCGGCGCGGGGTATGGGAGTAAGCATTTTAATTTGAAAATTTGAAGATGTGCTAATTTGAAAATGGAAAGACCGTAGTGTAAAGGTCTCCATTTTTGAAGTCACTTGCTTAACATTCCATTTTCAAATTTTCAAATTCCCAAATTTTCAAATTACCTACCTTTGCTACAATCGTGAGCCGCTACCTAAGCAACCCTATTGAATACCTAAAAGGCGTGGGCCCCCAGAAGGGCGACTTGCTCAAGAAAGAACTGTCTATATTCAGTTACGACGACCTGCTGCGGTACTATCCTTACCGATATATTGACCGCACTAAGTTTTACAAGGTAAACGAGATTGACCCTGAGCAACAATACATACAGCTAAAAGGCACCTTAACCGGCATGGAAATGCTAGGTGCCGGCCGCAGCAAGCGCTTGGTAAGCGGCCTTCGCGACGATACGGGGGTGTTGGAGCTGGTGTGGTTTCAAGGTGCGGAGTGGGTAGCCAAAGCCTTAAAGCCTGGGCAGGAGTACGTAGTGTTCGGAAAACCAACAGCCTTTAACGGCAAATACAACATTGCCCACCCCGAAATGGAGCTGGTAACGCAAATAGCCCCTGATAAGCTCACAGGCTATCAGCCTATGTACAATACCAGCGAAAAGGTGAAGATGAAGGGCTACGACAACAAGAGCCTGGGCAAACTGGTAAAAGTATTACTGGAAGGCATGCAGCCTCAAGATATACCAGAGATATTGCCGCCTACCATCGTACAGCAGTACCGGTTCATTAGCCGCTACGAGGCTATGAAGAACATCCACTTCCCGGCAGATAACCAGAGCTTGGATAGGGCGTTGAAAAGGCTGAAGTTCGAGGAGTTTTTTACCATACAGGTAAAGCTGCTGGGCCTCAAAAACCACCGCCAAACCCAGCGCGGCGGGTATATACTAGAAAAGATTGACCACTACTTCGATAAATACTACAAGAGCTACCTGCGCTTTGAACTAACGGAAGCACAAAAGCGGGTAGTGAAAGAAATTCGCCGCGATGTGCTCACCGGTAAGCAGATGAACCGCCTGGTGCAGGGCGATGTGGGCAGCGGCAAAACCATCGTGGCGCTCATGGCAATGCTGATGGCGATTGATAATGGCTTTCAAGCGGCATTGATGGCACCTACGGAGATATTGGCGCAGCAACACTTCAATACCCTTACCGATTACTTAGGCGATATAGGCGTAAGGGTGGATTTACTTACTGGCTCAGTAAAAGGCAAGGAGCGCCGGTTAATACTGGAGAACTTGAAGGAAGGCAAAATCGACATCCTCATTGGCACGCATGCTTTGATTGAAGAAACCGTGCAGTTTGCTAATATCGGTTTCGTGGTGATTGACGAGCAGCACCGTTTCGGTGTGGCGCAAAGGGCAGCACTTTGGGAAAAGAACGAGCGCCCGCCGCACATATTGGTAATGACGGCCACGCCAATACCGCGAACCCTAGCCATGACGTTGTATGGCGATTTGGATATCTCCGTTATCGATGAGCTTCCGCCGGGGCGCAAGCCGATTAAGACACTGCACTATTTCGAATCAAAGCGTTTAGCGCTGTTTGGGTTTATGAAGCAACAGATTGAGCTCGGTAGGCAGGTGTACATAGTGTACCCGATGATAAAGGAGAACGAAAAGCTGGACTACCAAAACCTAATGGAAGGTTATGAGTCCATAAGCCGCGCGTTCCCGCTACCGCAGTACAAGGTTAGTGTAGTGCACGGGCAAATGAAATCGGTTGATAAGGATATAGAGATGCAGCGTTTCGCCCGCGGCGAAACCAACATTATGGTGGCTACTACCGTAATAGAAGTGGGTGTAAACGTGCCCAATGCCAGCGTAATGATTGTGGAAAGCGCGGAGCGTTTCGGCCTCTCACAACTGCACCAGTTGCGTGGGCGCGTTGGCCGCGGTGCGGAGCAAAGTTACTGCATACTGATGACGGGTAACAAGCTTAGCACCGATGCCCGCATACGCACCAACACGATGGTTGAAACCAATGACGGCTTCGTAATCAGCGAGGTGGACTTAAAGCTGCGCGGCCCGGGCGACCTAGAAGGTACCCAGCAAAGCGGCCTGCTCGAGCTGAAACTGGCCGACATTGGTAAAGACCAAAACATACTGCAAGAGGCCCGAAACGCCGCCACCCAACTACTTACCGACGACCCAAAACTGCAAAAGCCCGAGAACCTCCCCTTCCGCCAATACCTAGCCAGCCACTATAAACACTCGCAGGATTGGAGCATAATTTCTTAGGTTTAGAACGAGGAGAAAGTAATCAGGAATTAGAATCCAATGGTGTTGCATTCGTTGCGAATAAACGGCACAACACCTCACCAACCCAATAATTATAATTAAATTAACTCCCCAAACCCGCCAGCCATGGAAGAAATAATGTCGCAGTTTTTGGCCGAGAACATGAACGTTACCGAAGAGGAAGCGGCCTTTATTGCCGAGTGCATGCCGGTGCGCACTTACCCCAAGGGCACTGTATTGCTTCGGGCGGGGCAGGTAGCTACCGAGTGCTATATGAACTTTAAGGGCCTGGTAAGGCGGTACTATCTGGTAGATGGCGAAGAGCGCACCACGGCCTTCTATACCGAAAACCAAGCAGTGGCGTCATTGCTTAGCTACAATACCAAAACCCCTGCCGACCACTACCTAGAATGTGTGGAAGAGACCACGCTGGCCGTGCTTACCTACGAAAAGGAATTACTGATGTTCCAGCGCTACCCCGAGTTTGAGCGCATGTGCCGCGTTGGAGTGGAGGTGCAGTATGGCCAGCACCAGGAAATGATGGCGCGGTACATGACCTCATCGCCCGAAGAGCGGTACCTGCATTTGCTGGAAACCAGCCCCGACCTGCTGAACCGGGTGCCACAATACCATCTAGCCAGTTACTTGGGCATCAAACCCGAATCGCTAAGCCGGATAAGGAAACGGGTAATGCAGAAGCAGTAATTACCGCACATCAATAACCACATTACCCTTTTTATGGCCTGCTTGCACATATCGGTGCGCCTCCACCATTTCGGCCAAAGAATAGTGGCGGTCGATAGCGGCTTTAAGATGTCCGTCTGTTAGCATTTGCGCCAAAAAACGGAGGTCGGCTGCATTGTCTTTACTCATGCCTATAATAATGCGGGGCTTCCCCATTAGGGCATTCAGCAGTTTATACATCATCAGCCCAAACCCCCAGCCCACATTAATATAGCTTCCCTTTGGGTAAATCAATTGCTGGCATTGGCGGTAAGTGGTTAAGCCTACAGCATCCATCACTACATCAAACCGCTGGCCTATTTGGGTGAAGTCGGTTTGCGTGTAGTCAAGCACCTCATCAGCCCCTAGCGCTTGTACCATGGCCATATTACTAGTGCTACACACTGCTGTTACCGTGGCGCCGTAGTACTTAGCCAACTGCACCGCATATGTACCCAAGCTGCCCGAGGCCCCATACACCAGCACTGCTTGGCCCCACGTTATATGGGCTTCCCTTAAAAAGTGCAGCACGGTAAGCCCCCCCACGGGCACAGCCGCCGCTTCTGGGTAGCTGGTGTTGGCGGGTATAATGGCTAGAGCCGCACCTTCATCCATACATATATACTCCGCATAAGTGCCAGACTGCAATTTGGTAGATGCAAAAACGGCATCCCCAACCTTAAAGTTGGTTACCTCGGCACCAATAGCCTCAATCTCCCCAGCCAATTCATGTCCTAGTATAGGGTTGTGGGGCTTGAAAAGACCTGCAAACAACCTAACAATATATGGGTCGGCTTGGCGCATGCGCCAGTCGCCGCTGGTTACCGTGGTGGCATGTATTTTTATCAAAACCTCGTTGGGCTTGGGTAAGGGTTTGGCTATCTGGCGCAGGTGTAATACTTCTGGCGGGCCATACTGTTCATATACCGCTGCTTGCATAGTGTGGTTGGCATTCATAACTTAATTGGTTTAATGATGAGGCAAAGTTATCTCGGTGCCCACTGCCATCCATTGACTTTAGTTAAGAAGTAAAGGCAACCATTAATTATGGAATTGCGGATTAAAATGGGTCGATAAATAATTGAAGTTGGTCGGCTATATTTGCCACTAGTATTCAATTGCTGATTTCTAGCAGTAACTTTACAGCACCAAATAACATAAACCTATGTACGAACCTATCCAACAATCTATATCAAACAGCCCAAAACCCCGCGTTACCGATTACTTTAGTCAGGGCTTTAATATCGTTTTTAAAAAGCCTTGGCATTTTATTGCAGCTATGTTAATGATTATGGGTTTCAGTTTTGTTTTAGGGTTAATACCTATTGCGGGCGATATTATTTACAATCTTGTTTTCCAGCCGCTATTAGTACTGGGCATTTACATTGTTGCCGATAAGATTAACTATTTAGAAGACATTAGCCTTGATAACTTCTTCAAAGGATTTAGGGAAAATTTTCTTCAGGTAGTGGTTACAACTTTGCTTATATTTTTGGTAATGGCTTTACCCCTAGTTCTTGTAGGTTATGGCTACTACCAAATGTTAGGCCCAGAGAATATGCAGGAAGTGCTTAATGGCAATAGCGATAACTTGGATGTAGAAACCATGAACGTTTCTGGCACCTATATGCTGATGATATTTGGTGGCATTTTACTGGTATTGCTTGTAGGTATCGTGTACATGTTTGCCATACCTATGGTTCGCTTCAAATCTCTCGGGCCTTGGCAAGCCATGGAAGCTAGCCGTAAGTTGGTAGCAAAGCACTTCGGACATTGGATTCTGTTTATTTTATTCATCCTTTTGGTTAACCTGGCCGGCATGTTAATGGTACTGATAGGACTACTAATTACCATACCCGCTACATATGCAGCCATTTATGTAGCTTTTGATGATTTGGTGGGCGCCCGTGAGCAAGACAGCACCGAGAAACTAATGGACCACCTGATTGACCCTACAGTTTGAAGGGAGGAAGTAGAAACTAGGTTTTAGGAATTAGAAAACCATCTATTAAGGCAGCTCTTCAGCCGTACCCTTGTACAGCGGCATAAAGTGGTGCACCCCACTTAGCAAGGTAAGGCCTACGTTCTTAGCGGAGAGGTGCCGCCTCATACGAGGGTGCCAAAAGAAGAACGATACTTCTATAAAATGTACCACCAAAATTACCGCAGCCACGATGATAATGCCCGTATGCAGGTCGGTTTTAACGGGTTGTGCAAGTGCCCATATGGCCACGGCCCAAAGGAGGATGGAACTAATGATGCCGAAAGTTTTCATGTCACTTCTCTGTTTCAAAATCTAAAATAGTCTTTTTTGTAGAACAAATCAGCCAACAATATTATTGCTTGCACTAACCGCTATACACTTTCCGCGCGCGGTTTATAACAAATGCGTACGTTTGCATAGCTCCGGCTATTGTTTATTTAACTTAGGCTTTTCAACATATTACCTTAACACTTTTTAACTGCCCGCACCGTTTTGGGCTTTTAAATTTGCAGATATAATTCTATCAAAGCTATCACATGGAACCTACCGCGCATACCGACATTAGGGCACTGAACGAAAAGATACAGAACGAAAGTGCTTTTATCGACCTCATACAAACCGAGTTGGGCAAAGCAATCATCGGCCAAAAGTACATGGTGGAGCGCCTATTGCTGGCACTGCTGGGCCAAGGCCACATTTTGCTTGAGGGCGTACCCGGACTAGCCAAAACCCTCGCCATCAAGTCGCTTAGCCAAGCCATTGATGTGAAGTTTAGCCGCATACAGTTCACCCCCGACTTATTGCCTGCCGACTTGATAGGCACCATGATATACAACCAGGCCAAGAACGACTTTACCGTCCGCCGCGGCCCCATCTTCGCCAACTTTGTGCTAGCGGATGAGATAAACCGTGCCCCAGCCAAGGTGCAGAGCGCATTACTGGAGGCCATGCAAGAGCGCCAAGTAACCATAGGGCAAACCACTTACCCACTGGAGCGGCCTTTTTTGGTACTGGCCACCCAAAACCCGATTGAGCAAGAAGGTACTTACCCACTGCCAGAAGCGCAGGTAGACCGTTTTATGCTGAAGGTGGTGGTAACTTACCCAAGCAAGGAAGAAGAGCGCTTGATTATGCGCCAGAACGTAAACGAAGTGCCAATTGACATCCGCCCGGTGGTATCGCCAGAGGAGATATTGAAGGCCCGCGAACTGGTGCGCTTGGTGTATATGGACGAAAAGATAGAGCACTACATTCTCGATATTGTGTTCGCATCGCGCAACCCAGATAAGTTTGGCTTGAGTAAGCTGAAACCGCTTATCAGCTACGGTGGTTCGCCAAGGGCAAGTATCAACTTGGCATTAGCCGCTAAGGCTTATGCCTTTATTAAGCGCCGTGGCTATGTAATACCAGAAGACGTGAAAGCTGTATGCTACGATGTAATGCGCCACCGCGTGGGCATCACCTACGAAGCCGAAGCCGAAAACATCACCAGTGAAATGATTATAAGCGAGATATTGAACAAGGTGGAGGTCCCCTAATTTAATGTGCTTATGTGGAAATGTGCTGATGTGCTGATTTGAACATTTGAGAATGGAAAAATCAAAAACGGACGTCATTGCAAAATTCAAAAAACGGACGTCATTGCGAGGAATGGAATCACGACCCTAAGGGAGGGATGAAATGACGCGGCAATCCCTTGCGCAGGGTGATGAAGTTAATAAAACCTAGGTCTATGAACACCTTGCTCCGTGGCAGGGGGATTGCTTCAGGCCATTGGAGAGCCGTGGCAATGCAAGAGTAAGTAGGCCTTCGCAATGACGGCTTAGTTTGTGGATGAATGAAGAATACTATTAAAAATGGAAACCAAAGAACTCCTTAAAAAAGTACGTAAGATCGAGATTCGCTCGAAGGGGCTGAGCAACCACCTCTTCTCGGGCGAGTACCATACTGCCTTTAAGGGAAGGGGCATGTCGTTCAGTGAGGTGCGCGAGTACCAGTTTGGAGACGATGTGCGTACCATAGACTGGAACGTGACCGCCCGCCTCAACCACCCCTACGTAAAAGTATTTGAGGAAGAACGTGAGCTGACGGTTATGCTGGTGGTAGATATTAGCCAATCGGCGCTATTTGGCAGCAACACCCGCTTTAAGCGCGACTTGATTACCGAGGTAAGTGCCATCCTTTCGTTTTCGGCCATTAACAACAATGATAAGGTGGGGGTAATTTTCTTTAGCAACAAGGTAGAGAAGTTCATACCGCCGAAGAAAGGCCGCAGCCACATTTTACGCATCATACGCGAACTGATTGAGCTAGAGCCTACGGGCAACGGTACCAACCTGGGTGAGGCACTGCGGTACTTGAACAACGTAATGAAGAAAAAGGCCATCGTATTTGTGCTATCGGACTTTATTGACCGTGGCTATGAGGATGCGCTGAGCATTGCCCGCCGCAGGCACGATGTGGCCGGCATACATGTGTACGACCCCTGGGAAAAAGAACTACCGCCGATTGGCTTGGTAAGGGTAGTGGACCCCGAAACGAAAGAAATACGCTGGGAGGACTTCAGTAGCCGCGATACGAGAACGCAATATGCCAAATGGTTTGAGGAAAACCGCCTGTACATGCGTAGCACCTTCCTACGTGCCGGCGCCGATGTGGTGAGCGTAGCCACAAACGAAGACCATATTTTGCCACTGCTAAAATTCTTCAGAAAACGCGGATGAGAAGTTTAACCACTAAGTACACAAAGGAAATACACCCACGCCAAAGGCGGGGCAGGCAAGTATGCAAAGGACAAAATGCAGGTCTTAGTGTTCTTCGTGTTTTCTTTTTCTTAGTGTTCTTTGTGGTTTGTTTAACCGTACAAGCCCAGCCAGAAGTAGAGGCCACTATCGCCCCAAAGGAAATATTGATTGGCGCGCCATCCACCGTTACCCTACAAGTAAAACACCCTACCGACGTTACCATCTATTGGCCCACCATCGCCGAAAGTATTGCCATCGACTCCGCCCGCAATGTGGAAGTGCTCGAAACCAGTAAGATTGATACCATACTTACCGGCGGCTACATGCAGCAAAGCATGCGTGTGCAGATTACCGCTTGGGATACGGGTTTTTACATCATCCCATCTTTCAACTTCTCCTACAAAACCGCTAACGATACCGCGCCGATTACGCTGCAAAATTACCCGATACTGTTGCAGGTAAACACCGTACCGGTAGATACCACCCAAGCCTTCAAACCCATTAAAGACCCGCTCGGCGAGGAGTTCAGTATTTGGGAGTACAAGTATTGGATAATGGCTGGCGGTGTGGCGTTGGTGGCGTTTATCGTGCTGATTTACTTCTTACTGCGCAAGAAAGCCGAACCAGCTGAAATTGCGCCGAAGAAGATGTTACCGCCACACGAGCTGGCCATGGAACGCCTCACCGAATTGGAGCGCAAAAAGCTGTGGCAACAAGGAGAACTAAAAGGTTACTACAGCGGCATTAGTGATACCATGCGCGAATACCTAGAAGGGCGATTTAAATTTGCCGCAGTAGAGCTTACCACTTACGAGATTTTCGCCAGCCTCGACCAAACCCAAATGCCACCGAAGCAGCGCGAGCAACTAAAAGAAGTATTTACGCTGTCGGATTTGGCGAAGTTTGCCAAGGTACAGCCCCTGCCCGAAGACCACATGCGAGCCATGCAATTTGCCAAAGAGTTTATAACCATTACCAAACAACCCGACCTACGCGCAACGGATGTTTAGTTTATTGGACCATATAACCTTTGCAAATCCCAAAGCATTTTACCTGCTTATCATACCGTTATTGCTCCTTTTTTGGATAGCCTTTAGGTACAACAAGCAGTATGCTGAGTTCCGCATGTCATCGTTGGCAGGGTTTCGCACCGGCGGCACCTATAAGGGAGCGATAAAAACGGCCCTTTATTTAATGCGCATCCTCACTTTTTGCCTACTGATAGTGGTAATGGCCCGCCCTGAAAGCAACCTCAAGGAAGAGAACATCACCTCAGAAGGGATTGATTTGGTGATTTCGCTGGACGTGTCCACCAGTATGTTGGCGGAGGATTTTGAGCCCAACCGATTAGTGGCGGCAAAGGAACTAGCCGCCGACTTTATTAGCAACCGCCCGAACGACCGAGTTGGTTTGGTGGTTTTCGCAGGCGAAAGTTTTACCCAATGCCCCATAACTACCGATAGGCAGATTGTATTGGGCCTATTGAAAGAGATAAAAGATGGCCAGATTGAAGATGGAACGGCCATCGGTATGGGCTTGGCTACCGCGGTAAGCCGCTTAAAAGATAGCGAGGCCAAAAGTAAGGTAGTAATATTGCTTACGGATGGCGTAAACAATACCGGCTTTGTTGACCCGATGACGGCTTCGGAAGCAGCTTTGGCTTTCGGGGTACGGGTTTATACCATTGGTGTAGGTACCATTGGCAAAGCGCGCCACCCGATGAGCCCGGGTGTGCCCATTGAGGTAGATATTGACGAGCCACTGCTGAAGGAAATAGCCAACATGACCGGCGGCCGCTACTTCCGGGCTACCAATAACGAGAGCCTAAAGCAGATTTACGACGAAATTGATACCTTGGAGAAAACCAAGATTGAAGTAAGCACCATACAACGTGTGTCGCTAGAGTTTTACTTGATACTGCTGGCAGCAGGCATACTTTTGCTATTGGAAATGATATTGCGTTATACCCTTGTAAGAAGCATACCATAATGATGCGTCTCGAACATCCTGAATACCTGTACGGGTTGCTGCTGCTGATATTACCAGCACTGGCCTTCCTTGCCTATGTGGTATGGCGAGAGCGCGTATTGGGCAAGCATGGTGATAAACAATTGCTGATGGCGCTGATGCCGGAGCGCAGCAAATACAAGGTGTACATTAAGTTTGTTCTGCTGGTATTGGGCTTTAGCGCCTTGGTAGTGGGCATGGCCAACCCACAAATTGGCAAAAAAGTAGAGACGGTAAAACTGAAAGGCGCCGATGTGTTTGTAGCTATTGACGTGAGCAATAGCATGTCTGCCGAAGATTTAAAACCCAACCGTATTAGCAGGGCAAAACAATTCGTGTCAAGGTTGGTGGAGCGTGTGAAGAACGACCGCATTGGGTTAATTGTGTTTGCAGGGCATAGCTATGTGCAAATGCCACTAACTAGCGACAAGGCGGCAACCAAGATTTTCCTCAACAGCATTACTACCGATATGGTGCCCACCCAAGGCACCTCATTGGCAGAAGCCATACGGATGGCCATGGAATCGTATAGCGAGGAGGATGGCAAATATAAGGCACTGATTATCCTTAGCGACGGGGAAGACCACGAAGGCGAAGCACTAGTGGCTGCCGAAGAAGCCGAAGAAATGGGCGTGGTGATACACACCATTGGTATTGGCGACCCTAAAGGTGCCCCGATACCGATGATGGGCAAGAATGGCAAATCAGACTTTAAGCGCGATACCGATGGCAGCATCGTGCTCACCAAACTGAATGAACTTGCACTACAACAAGTGGCCGCCACTGCCAACGGCAAATACTTTAGGCTAGGCAGTGGTACCGAAGAGTTGGATTTTTTGGTGGAAGAGTTGGAAGGCTTGGAAAAGCGCGAGTTGAGCGAGAAACAAGTTACCGATTATAAGAGCTATTATTACCTTTTTGTGTTAATAGGCTTTGTTCTGTTAATTTTGGAGTTCCTGATGGCCGAGCGCCGCAGCAAATGGATACGGGGTTTAAATCTTTTCGGCAATCAAGAAACCAAAGCATGAGGATAGCAACCATCATATTATTGCTGTTGGGTTTGTGCCAAGTGCTGCAAGCCCAAGATGAGCGTACCTACATACGCCAAGGCAACGAGCTATACCAGCAAGGTAAGTACAAAGAGGCCGCGGCTAAGTATGCCAAGGCACTGGAGTTGAAAAAGGACTACCTTGCCGCTTACATCAACCAGGGCAATACGTATTATCAGCAGGATAGTACCGATGCCGCCATTAAACAATATGAGCTGGCAGCCAACCTAGCTACCGACAAAAACCTGAAAGCCCAAGCGTACCACAACCTAGGCAATGCCTACTTGAAAGCCAACAAATATGAAGAAAGCGTGGAAGCTTACAAAAACGCCTTGCGCAACAACCCCAACGATGCCGACACGCGCTACAACCTAGCGTATGCCCAAAGCAAACTAGCCACCCAGCCGCCGCAAGACCAAGACAAGCAGCAACAACAAGACCCCGATACTGAAAAAGATAAAAGCGACGAGAAGAAAGGCAGCCAAAACAAAGACCAACAAAAAAACGACCAAACAAAGGACGAACAGGGAGAGAAAAATGATAAGCCCAACGACCCTAAAGACGGTAACAAAGGCAACCCCAAGGATGCCGAGAAACCTAAAGACGAGCAGGAAAACGAAAAGGACATGAAGCCGCCCAAACCCGGCGAGATGAGCAAAGCAGACTTGGAGAAATTGCTAGATGCACTGAAAAACGAAGAGATAAAGGTGCAAGACAAGCTGCAGAAGAAAGAAAAAGAACAAAACGAAAAAACCACGATTGAAAAAGATTGGTAAACATATCAAGCAAGAGATGGGCAGCAGAGTCATAGCTACTTGGGCATTGGTATGCTTATTGGCGTTGGGTTCTATGGCACAAACGCCTGCCTTTAAGGCCGTAGTGCAGCGCAACCCAGTAAACGCTAATGAGAGTTTTCAATTAACGTTTTTGATTGAAAACATGGAACCGCAAAGCTTTACACCACCTGCATTCAATGGGTTCAACATAGTTGCAGGCCCTAGCCGAGGGGAGCAAGTGACCATTATAAACGGGGTGCAAAACCGTACATTGCAAGTAGTGTATCTATTGCAGGCGCAGGCTCCGGGCAAGTTTACTATTGGCCCTGCCACCATTGTTAGCGGCGGTAAAAGTGTTAAGAGCAATAGCATTAGCATTACGGTAAACAAACCAGCCGATAAAAAGACTGGCACCATTAGCGTAAACGACTACCTGAACGAAAACCTTTTCATGCGGTTGACGCTGGATAAAGATGAGGTATACAAGGGCGAGCAGGTAACAGCAACTTATAAACTATACCGTAAGTTGCAGATAGCCCAATATGCCATTGATGCCACGCCCGCCTTCAACGGGTTTTGGGCGGTGGACATACAGGAGCCCGGCCAGATTGAATTCAATGTGGAGACCTATAATGGCGTGCAATACGATGTAGCCATCATCAAAAAAGTGGCACTATTCCCTCAAAAAACCGGTGAGCTGGATGTGGATGCCATGGGCATGGAGTGCACGGTGCTGATACCCCGTGGCTGGAGTTCGCAGCAAATACCGCACAAGTTTACCAGCAAAGCAGGTAAAGTTACCGTTAAGCCCCTTCCAGCCAGCAACATGCCTTCCGATTTCAACGGTTTGGTGGGCGACTTGAACATGCAGGTAACTATTGACAAAACCGATGCCCGTACCGACGACCCAATTACACTTACCGTAAAATTTAGCGGCAAAGGCAACGTGCGTTTCTTAGAAAACCCCAAACCCGAGCTACCCAAGGATTTCGACATTTTCGACCCGAAGGTTACCGAAAAATCAACCCGACAAGGCAATGTGGTAGGCGGTACCAAACAGGTTGATTACCTGTTGATTCCGCGTAGGCCGGGCACTTACAAGCTGCCTTCGTTTACAGTTAGCTATTTCGACCTCACTAAGAAACAATATGTTACCCTGCGCTCTCCAGAGTTTTCCCTAACAGTTACTGGCGAGGCTACTACAAGCAGCGGCCTTACCACCACGGGCATTAATAAGGAGGAAGTAGAACTACTTGGCCAGGATATACGCTACATAGCCACCGGCAACCCCAACCTCAAAAGTGATGGCGGCTTCTTTTTATCGATACCGGCTTTTGCTGGTTTATATGCGTTACCATTTGTGCTGTTTGGCGGGCTAGTGGTCTACAAGCGCAAGCGCGACGCTATGCAGGGCGACACCTCGCTCATGAAACACCGTGCTGCGGGTAAGATAGCGGCTAAGCGCCTAAAGCAAGCTGAGATTCGCCTAAAAGCCAACGACGCTCGTGGGTTTTATGATGAACTGCTAAAAGCCACTTGGGGCTATGTAGGCGACAAACTGGGCATACCACCCGCCGACCTTAGTAAAGAAGGCACCGCGGTAGCACTTCGAAAAAAAGGCATAGCCGAAGATGTCATCAAGGAGTTGATATCGCTGTTGGATGTATCGGAAATGGCGCTGTATGCACCTTCAGCCATCAAAGATAGCCTACAGCAAACTTACGACCGCGCCACCGCCCTAATTGAAAAACTAGAAAACTCGCTTACATGAGGTTATTGATACTCCATATCGCCCTCATGCTTGGCATGTTTGCCGCTAGCGCCGAAAACAAGGTGGATGTATCCACGTTTTACGTACCAGCCAACGAGGCCTTTATAGAGAAAGATTACGAGGCAGCCGTAAAAGGCTATGAGCAAGTATTGGCGTTGGGGCACAGTTCGGATGTGTTGTTTTATAACCTCGGCAACGCCTACTTCCGCTTGGATAAGATGGGCATGGCCATACTCAATTATGAGCGCGCCCTAAAGCTGAACCCAGAGTTGGATGATGCAGCCTTCAACCTTAAATTGGCCAACCTTCGCATTAGTGATAGGGTAACACCCGCCACTGAGTTTATCTTGGTGAGCTGGTACAAAAGCTTTGTGCACGGCCGTTCCGCTTCGGGCTGGGGTATGTGGGCATTAGCCGCCGTATGGCTGGCCTTGGTACTTGGGGCCATATATTTGCTTTCGCGCATGCTGTGGCTGCGCCGCTTATGTTTTGGGGTAATGGCATTATTGCTGGTCAGCTCCATTGTACTCATTGTCTTTGCCCGCATGCAGTATCAGTATCAGCTCTCTTCGGACCAGGGCATTATCATCGTTACCAATACCTATGTAAAAGCTGCCCCTGACGAAAACAGTACCGACCTTTTCATCCTTCGTGAAGGTACCAAAGTAACCCTGCTAGAAACCGAAAACGGATGGCAAAAAGTAAAACTACCCGATGATGCTGGCGATAAAGTTGGCTGGGTAGCAGGTGAGATGCTGGGGGTGATTTAAATTAGACGATGGACCATGGACGATGGACCATGTACAGGTAAGCGGTTGTCTTGATTTATGCTGCGAAAAACCCCAACCACTAAGAACACTAAGAAAAAAGCCACTAAATTCAATAAGTACCTATTACAGTCTTCGTGTTCTTCGTGATTTCCTTTGTGTACTTTGTGGTTAAAACCGTATCCAAGGCAATTGAGAAGCGCACTTAAAGCAGGATATTTCAGATCACTTCCTCCCAACCCAAACCGCTAATCCGATCAAAGAAACAGTAAGCCAACCATGGAAAAGGGTAGCTTCTATGCCCACACTACCACAAATAGTTTGCGTAATGCCTATACCTGCATGGTATAATGCCAGTATTGTAATGCCCGCCAACTGAGCCTGCCGCTCTTTTAGGAAAAGCAACATAATACTATAGATGCCAATAGTTGTGGCACCAACCGCAAATGAGCCCGCAAGGCTAATTATATCGCTGCTTGGGTTTTCGAAAAATGTTTCGGGCTTGAAGGCCATCAGGTAGCCTGCTGCCAACTCAGCGCCAGCGCTTGCCAGCAATACTATTATTCGGTAAATATTCAAGGCTTTTTGCATAGGCTTTAAGTATTCGCAAAATAATGATTCTCTTGAAATTTGCCCTCAGAATGTAGTTAGTCCTCAAAAACTAGCAATTAGTCTATTATACACAAAAACAATCCACTCTAGGCAACTCCGACACGATTTTTATCGTTCTCTGACCGACTTAATATCATAACAATAATATAGCACCCTTTTTTAAGCCATCTGCGTAGTTTTGCACAAATTTAGTTACAATGTTCAAGCATACCCTCCTACCCTTCCTATTTCTTCTCTTTGCCTTCTCTGTAACGGCACAAAACAAATACACCATCAGCGGCCACATTAAAGATGGTGACAATGGCGAAGAACTTATTGGTGCAACTATCTATATTGAAGAGCTAAAAACAGGCACTGCCACCAACGTGTACGGCTTCTACTCACTTACCGTACCTGAGGGTACCTATACAGTTATCTATCAGTATATAGGCTACAATTCACGTCGCGATACTTTGGTGCTGGATAAAGACATTGTACAGACCATCGAAATGGCCAGCGAGAGTAAGAAGATTGATGAGGTGGAAATAACCAGCGAGCGCATGAACAAAAACGTGACTGATGTGGATATGGGTGTGGTGAAGCTGGATATACAAACGGTGAAGAAAATACCTGCCGTATTTGGTGAGGTGGACATTATTAAAACGCTACAACTACTACCTGGTATAGTGGGTGCCGGCGAAGGTGTAGGAGGCTTTTTTGTGCGTGGCGGTGGGGTTGACCAAAACCTGATATTGCTGGATGAGGCAGTAGTATACAATGCATCGCATTTGCTGGGCTTCTTTTCGGTGTTCAACTCCGATGCCATAAAGGACATGGAAATATACAAAGGTGGCATACCAGCGGCTTATGGCGGTAGGTTATCATCTTTATTGGATGTGCGGATGAAGGACGGAAACATGAAGAAGTTTGGTGTGAGTGGTGGCATTGGACTCATCAGTAGCCGTTTGACTGTAGAAGCACCGATAATTAAAGATAAAATGTCGTTTATCGTTAGTGGTCGCCGCACGTATGTCGATTTATTTTTGAAGCTATCACCCAATGAGGAAATCAACCAGAACAAGCTCTACTTCTACGACTTAAATGCCAAATATAACTGGCGCATCAATGAGAAGAACCGCATTTTCGTTTCGGGTTATTTCGGTAGGGATGTATTCGGGTTCGGCAACAACTTTGCTACCGATTGGGGCAACGCTACGGCTACCTTCCGCTGGAACCACGTGGTAAGCAATAAAATGTTTGCCAACTTTACCTTCGTTTTCAGCGATTTCAACTACTCGCTAGGAGTACCTGAAGGCGCTTTGGCATTTGACTGGAACGCCCGCATCCGCGACTTCAGCCTAAAGGGTGATTTCACTAATTACCTTAACCCTAACAATACTTTTAAATGGGGAGTGATAGCTACGCACCACAACTTCCTGCCAGGTGAGGTGGTACCAGCATCTGATGAGTCCATTTTCAACTCCCTCGTAATGCCCGATAAAAACGCCATGGAGTATGCCGCATACGTAAGCAATGAACAGAAAATAGGCGATAAAATCACGCTATCGTATGGTTTGCGTTACTCGGCTTTTTCTCAAGTAGGCCCGGGCAGGGTGTTTAACTATGATAGCGACGGAGAGGTAATTGATACCACGGAATATGGCCGTTTCGAGCATATTAAAACCTACCACGGCCCCGAGCCGCGCGTAGCCATACGCTATGGCTGGAACAAGGAAAATGCTGTAAAAGCCAACTATACCCGCACCCGCCAATACCTACACCTTATTAGCAACAGTACCGTAAGCTCGCCTTTCGATATTTGGGTGCCAGCCGACAACTATATACAACCAATGAAAGCCGACCAAGTATCGGTAGGTTATTTCCGCAACTTTAAGGAGGATATGTTTGAGGTGAGCCTAGAAGCTTACTACAAGTATATGCACGATGTGATAGACTACGTGGACAATGCGGAACTACTACTGAAGGAAAACATTGAAACCCAGCTCCTGCGCGGCGATGGCTACTCATATGGTATTGAAAGTATGGTGCGTAAAAACAAAGGACGCCTTACTGGCTGGGTGAGCTATACCTATAGCCGCACCCGCCGTAAAATTGACGGCATTAACGATAACGAGGCATACCCGGTATCGTACGACCGCAACCATAACTTGGCGATAGTACTATCATACCAGATAAGCGAGCGGTTTAGCATTTCGGCCAACTGGGTATATACTACTGGCTTGGCGGTTACCTTCCCGGTAGGTAAGTATGAATACAACGGCCAAAGCGTGCCCATCTTTAGCGAGCGCAACGGCTACCGATTGCCCGCATACCATCGCTTAGACCTTTCTGCAAATCTTGACTTTAAACAGAAGCCTAACAAAAAATTTAAGCACGGCCTCAACTTCTCGGTTTACAATGCCTACTATAATAAAAACGTTTTCTCAATAGTCTTTAGGGAAGATGATGACGACGCAAGCAAAACGGCCGCTTACAAAACCTACCTGTTCCCGATAGTCCCTTCCATTACTTACAACTTTGATTTTTGATACCGATGAAACGTATAACCGTTCTATTTTCTGCCTTTGTGTTTGCTTTCGCCTTTATTGGTTGTGAGGAAAAGATTGATTTGGACTTGGATGATATTCCACCCGCTATTGTTATCGAAGGCCGGTTGACCGATAACGGATCCCCATACAATTATTTGCGTATTTCAATGAGTTCGCCTTATTTGTCAGATGAGCCGAATATGCCTGTAGTGGGTGCTTTTGTAACCATTACCGAAGATGGCATCCTTACCGATACCCTCATTCCAGACCCTCAATATGGGCAGCTAGGTCAATATCAAAGTACCTTCTTTGGTAATGGCAAAGTAGGTTCTACTTACCGATTGAGGGTGCAGTATAACGGTGAAGTATATGAGGCAGAAGATTTTATCCGCCCCATTACACCCATCGACTCGCTTACCTATACTTACAAAGATGAGGTAGCCGATGAAGATGATGGCTACTATGTATTTTTGCATACCCAAGAGCCTGCAGGGCTGGGCAACAACTACCAATGGATATATACCTCAAATGGAAGTATTGAGAGCGACTTAGATCTAGCAGCTAACGACGAATGGGTTGACGGTAACTATGTTTCATTGGATTTTGATCTGGAACCACAGGTACTGGGCGATACGGTTATGGTAGAAATGGGATCCATCTCATCCCAGTATTTTACCTTCATCACCCAAGTAAGCAGCCAAGAAAGTTTTGGTGATTTATTCGACACACCGCCAGCCAACGTCAAAGGCAACTTCAGCAATGGGGCGTATGGCTACTTCCATACCGCTGCGGTAGAAAGGGATACGATTGTGATTGAGTGATTTGGGGATTACATTTCTTGAAGTGTGCTACCGGAAACACATTGTGTACGTAGGGCGGTGCCCCACGCTAGAATTCTTGTGCCCCTTTGGGGCGTAAAATGCTCCTAAAACAGGAACATAGTGTTTATCACAATTTGAAGGTATTGCTTATCACCTCACGCCAAATAAACTGCGTCCTCCTTACCATCCAACACCACGTTTACGTGCTCTTTGTGGGTAGTGCTAAGGCTTAGGCCTACGTAATCGCTGCTGATGGGGAAAAGCTTATGCTCCCGGTCAATCAATACGGCTACTTCTATCTTCTTGGGTAAGCAGTCGAACAGGGGTTTCATGGCATAGGCCAGCGTGCGGCCGGTGTTGGCTACATCGTCCACCAGTATTACCGTCTTTTTATTTAAACTTTTAAGGTCGAAGTTGTATTCCATTTCGTCCTTATTGGGCTTGGTTTTATTTAGAGAGAGGGAATAAAGGTGTATATGTGTTTTGGTAATGGTTTTTAGGAATGCCACCAGCTGTTCGGCAAACAAGTAGCCATTATCGCGAATGCCGATAAAGTACAGCTCCTGCTCCTCATAATTCTCCTCCATTATCTGGTAGGCCATACGGTTTATTTTTTGCTGGATGCTAACCGAATTGAGTATTAAGCTTTGGCGTGTTGACATTTGGTTATGTGTTAATCGGTTGATTTGTAAAAATACTCCGTTTCATAGGATTTCTTGAAGAAAATAAGCGGAACTCTGTTAACTGTTTTGAGAACCAATTAACTGATTAACCAATCAACCAATAACAATTATTGAACAATAACCTTACCCGGCTTTAACAACCTGCCCCCGTGTACCAAAGCATACAAATATACACCTTTAGGCAACGCTTCTACCACTACTTTGCCCTGCATACCTGTGATATGGATACGCATTACTTCCTTACCCAGCAAATCGGTAATCATTACTGTGGCTTGATCCATATCGGCAGGTAAGCTGTATACAATGTTAAAGTTTCCTTCGTTGGGGTTGGGGTATACACCCAGGCCAATACCCGCATCTAGCACATTGCCTACGCCCAGTATAGTATCATATTGGCAACTACCATTATCAAAGTTGGCCATTGAGTCGTAGTTTACCGCTATGGCATCCATACAGCCGCGCACCACCTGAACGCAGCTACCATCGTTTATGTTGGCAGCAGGGTCATAGTTTAAGGCAGCGATATCGGTACAACCATATATTAAGCTGGTTTGCATTGCTGCAAAAGCATTGAGCTTACCATATCCAAAAGTATTATTTGGTTGCTGGGTAGTAAAAGTATCTTTAAAGGCAGTGGACAGGAAGGCATCCTTTATCTCACGCCAGTCTGCCATAGGGTTCTTTTGCAAATATAGCGCCACCGAGCCAGTAACCATAGGCGATGCCATACTGGTACCCGAGTTGCGAGAATGCTTGCCGCCTATGGCCACCTTTTGGTAGTTAAGCGGGTCGCCCGAACCGATAGCGTTGCTGATAAATATGCTGTTGCCCGACGACAATACATAAGTGCCAGGCGCGGCAATATCAGGCTTTATGCGGCCATCGCGGCTGGGGCC
The DNA here is from genome assembly GCA_027483645.1 of Sphingobacteriales bacterium. Classification (GTDB taxonomy): domain Bacteria; phylum Bacteroidota; class Bacteroidia; order Chitinophagales; family CAIOSU01; genus CAIOSU01. The sequence continues at coordinate 126,145 of JAIXUD010000023.1, read as the reverse complement.
ATGGCTAGAGCCTAGGAATACTGTAGGGTTAGGGTTATTCGGGTTAGCGAATTCCCTGAAAATATCGCCCAACGGATAATAGCAAGTGATGGTATTATTGTACACATCTTGGTACTGGCCTCGATTTACATAGTTGCCCACAGCTATTACCTTATCGCTACAGGTGTAACTGCTCACTACTGTTTTGCGGGTATCAGGATACTTATACAAGGCGCTATCCAGCAATATAGTGGCGCTTGGCAATATATCTACCATATCCGAAAAGCCCATTAGCGATTTGCTGCTCCAGATATCAAATTCGCCTTCACCAGTGGTAATAAAACGCCACAAGTGAGCAGCATTGTTGGGTTCAATAATTACTTCGTACAGATAAATCCCATTAGCTAGGGTTATTTGGGTTTCGATGCTACCAATAAAGTTAACCCCGCTGCTCAAGGAGAAGTTGCGGATAAGCGAACCCCCATTGACTAATACCGATGCATAATCATTAGGAATGCTTAGGAAATCCGTCCTGCCGAGAGATGCATAGCTGTTTGCGGGGTCATCGGCACCAAAAGCAAACTTCACCTTATTAAAATTTGCCGAATCGGCCCAAAGCTGGAAGAATAGGTCACCAGCAGTGGTGTTATATAGGAAGTAGGTAAAGTTAGTATCAGCCGTAACTTCATAGCCCAAATGGTACTTAGTTTGGCCTGCATTGCCCGCAGCAGCAACCATGGCACGGCCTGGCTTTTCTTCCAGCATGGCATCAATCATTTGCGCAGTCAAATCCAACCCATCTCGAGAGCCTACATAGGTGCCCAAGCTGGCATTAATAACGCACGGCCTACCCATAGCATCTGCCTTGCGGAAAATGTAATGGACCCCATCTAGCACGGTAACCAGAAACGGACGTCCGTAATTGAAAGCCACTACCACTAAATCGGTATTGGGGGCCATGCCCGTAAAGTTACCGGTAGCGCGACCGTTGCCTGCAGCTATACCAGTTACATGGGTGCCGTGGCCAAAAGCGTTGAGGCGCTCTGCGTGAGTGCATACCCCGTTGTTAATATCCAGCTCCGTCCATTCACGGCCATAGTTAAAGCCTGGGGGCAGGCTTGCGCTCGATACGGTTTGGTCCCACAGGTATTTTACCCTTGTTTCACCATTCGCCTTTTTAAAATCTGGGTGATTAATATCAAGTCCATCATCAATTATACCTACTATCACCCCGTCGCCTTTATAGGGTTGCGCTAGGGGAGCATCGCCGTTGTGCACTTCTACTACATGGTTTTGTATAATGGCGGTATCGTCTAGCAGTACCACAGGCACATCCAAGTTTTGCACTTCTAGCACCGCAGGATCGCTTAAAAATTGATACAGATTATTTAGTGGAATATTTACTGCGCTGATGTTTACATAACTATACTTGTATACACCACCCGCAACCTCGGTTAACCCCTTTATGGTAGTACTATCACCTTTTACTAAAAGGTTGATGTCCTGCCACTTCCATTCAGGTGAGGCCAGCATGCGCTTGGTGTACAAATCGAGCTTGGGCAACTCTTGGGCATGCATACTTTCAGGGCTCAAAAAACCCACCAACAGCACCCAGAAGTATAAATATCTCATAATCGCTTGTTTTAAGCTACACTAAAATTAACTATCTTGCCCGTGTTTTTTACTATTTGCATGAACAATGTGTCAATACCAATTGTAGTTTTGTAGAAATTTCAGGACGTTTATGGCCATCATCTCAATTATTGCATTCGCTATCATTACTATCGGCGCTTTTGCTTTTTTCTTTGTGAAGGCCAAGGAGATATATCGAAATATTCAACTTGGTCAAAAAGAAGACCTTACTGACCAGCCCGGCAAGCGCTTAACCAACATGCTCCTTATAGCCCTTGGGCAGAAGAAGATGTTTCGCCTTACCATTCCAGCTATACTACACCTTTTCATCTACGTTGCGTTCCTTATAACTCAAATTGAGTTGATAGAAATATTTATAGACGGGTTTACGGGACAACACCGGTTATTGTTCCATTTGTTTAGAGATACTTTGAACTCAGGTTTTTTAACCGGTCTTTACACCTTTACCATTAGTTTTATTGAGGTATTATCAATATTGGCATTGCTTGCCACCTTCGCCTTTCTGGCGCGCCGCAACTTGCTTAAGATACCTCGCTTTTTGAAAAGCGAGTTGAATGGTTGGCCTAAACTTGATGCCAATATCATTCTGATAGCTGAAATATACCTGGTTACTTGCATCTTTATGATGAACGGTGGCGATGTTGCCCGCGAAATTGTGGCAACCGGCGAGTCGCCATATGGCTTCCTTATTTCTGGCAATATTGTAGGCCCTGCCTTATCAGGCCTATCGCTTGAGGTGCTTAATGTTATTGAGCGCATCGGCTGGTGGGGCCACATTATTGGCGTGCTAGGCTTTATTGTTTATTTGCCATATAGCAAGCACTTGCACATTATGTTGGCTTTCCCCAATACGTATTTTGGCCGCTTGAAACCCCGTGGCGAGATAAGTAATATGCCCGCCATTACTAAGGAGATTAAAATGATGATGGATCCTAACGCCGACCCGTATGCTGCACCTGCCGACGGCGCTGAAGCTGCACCAGGGAAATTTGGTGCGAAGGACATACAAGACCTAAGTTGGAAGAACCTGCTAGATGCATACAGTTGCACTGAGTGTGGCCGCTGCACCGATGCTTGCCCAGCCAACCAAACCGGCAAATTGCTGAGCCCGCGCAAAATAATGATGGATACGCGCGACCGGATGCAGGAAGTAGGTAAGAACATCAAAACCCACGGCCCTGATTTTATTGACAATAAGCAGTTGCTGAAGGACTATATAACCGTGGAAGAGCTACGGGCATGTACTACTTGCCAAGCTTGCGTACAAGAGTGCCCGATAAATATTGACCCGCTTGACATCATTGTTCAGTTGCGTCGCGCATTGATTATGGAAGACTCCAACTCGCCTGAAGAGTGGAACCTGATGTTCAGCAATATTGAGAATAATGCCGCCCCTTGGCAGTTTAGCCAGCAAGACAGGGACAAATGGGCGAAAGAATTGACACAATAATACTCACGAAGAAGGCATAGTATATGGAATTGAAAGTACCTACCATGGCCGAACTGGCCGCCGAAGGACGCACCCCCGAGATATTGTTTTGGGTAGGCTGTGCCGGTAGTTTTGACCAACGGGCAATAAAAGTTACCAACGCCTTCGTAAAGATTTTGAACCACCTCAACATTAATTTTGCCATATTGGGCAAAGAGGAGGCTTGCACTGGCGACCCAGCCAAACGTGCCGGCAATGAGTTTGTGTTCCAGATGGCTGCCTTGCAGAACATTGAAATTTTGAACGCCTACCAAGTGCGCAAGATAGTGACTACTTGCCCACACTGCTTCAACATCCTTAAAAACGAATACTCAAATCTGGGTGGCGCTTACGAGGTGGTACACCACAGCCAGTATCTGCAAGAACTGATTGACCAAGGCAAATTGAAAGTAGAAGGTGGTGGTACTTTTAAAGGAAAGAAAATCACTTTCCATGATAGTTGCTACCTTGGCCGCGCGAACGAAGTTTACGAGGCCCCACGCGCCGTGCTGGAAGCTTTGGATGCAGACCTGGTAGAAATGAAAACCGCCAAGAGCAAAGGCCTTTGCTGCGGTGCTGGTGGCGCCCAGATGTTTAAAGAAGAAGAGCGCGGCAATCAACGCGTAAACCAAAAACGAGCCGAACAAGCAGTAGAAACCGGAGCTGAAATAGTGGCCGTAGGTTGCCCCTTCTGCATGACTATGCTAAGCGACGGCACTACCGAAAAAGCCCCAGGAAAGGTAAAGGTGTTTGATATAGTAGAGCTGTTGGTTCAAGGAAAAGGACTTTAAAGCAAATAAAAAATGAGAACTAGGAAATGTGAAACCCCGCATTTCCTACTTCTTCGTTAACTCCACTTGTCCTCGCTTCCAGCGAGGATAAATTTAACTTTGAGCTTTCAGCTCAAAACATAACCCGGTACATAATGAAACTGAGCCAAAGGCTCAACTTTACCTACATCCTCGCTGGAAGCGAGGACGAGTATGGACATTTTGTGGCTCTTATCCTATCTAATTCCTTGTTGCTACTTCCTAATTCCTCTCTAACCGTGCAACCTTCCACCCTCAAACCCAGTCTATCACACACCAATCGGGCAAATTAGGTGAACGATTAGTTGGCATTTTGAAGAAAAAGGCTATTTTTAAGGTAGTTTATGCGCCCTATTAGACCAAACGACGACGAGAATTTTAACTTCGACAAACAGTTTCGGGACAACCTTCGCAACATGGAGGTTCAGCCCCCTGCTGGCTTGTGGGCCCGTTTGGATGGGGATTTGGACCAACAACGCGAGCAGGTAAAGTACAACCACTGGTATTATGCAGCCCTTGTTTTGCTGTTATTCTTCGCAGGTTTCAACCTTATATCAGCTTTCGATGTAGAGGAATACTACGCTGCTAACGAAAAAGCCAAAAATGCTCAGTACCAAGGCACCTACCTGCTAGCGGGTGAGCACCCAAGCCAAGTTGCTGGTATATCTTACAATCCGCACCGCCGTATCACCAAGCCTATCAATTACGCCTTTGCCGATAGTGAGCCACTAGTAACCGTGCCTACCTACCGCGAAAACCGATACTTTACTCCTTACATCGGTGCCAACGCATCTAAAGCTATATATGCCAATACAGATAAGCAAAGCCTGGCCACCAATGATCGCTTGACCAAGCTAAACCAAAATAATGCCGCTGCGCTAGAATTGCAAGCCCCAACCAATGCTTACGTAAGCATCGGCATCAAAGCACCACAACTTGAATTACCAGCTGCGGAAACCCTTATGGCGCTGCAAGAAATGACCACCACACTGTTGGCTGATGGCGATATAACGAAGCCTAACAAACCGATGAACCCGCTGGGTCACATCAAAGGCTTCTACATAGGTGGTGAGTATGTAATGACTGCTACCCGCATGTTTGAGAAAAACTCGGCCTTCTATCCGTTGCTGGGCAAGGAGGCGAAGTATAACCTGCAACGCGGCTACCAGTATGGCGTAAAAGTTGGCTACCACTTCAACCACCGCATGGCCCTTGAGCTTGGCTGGATTGTCAATTCGGCCCAAGGCCAGCGCTACAGCGACAACCTATACGGTAAAATACCAGTTGCTGGCAGCATCAATCTTACCTATACCCAAGTGCCTTTGCTGTTTAAGTACAAGTTTGCCCGCATGAGCGGTCTTACTAAGCAGCCGGTATCGCTTAACCTTATTGGTGGTGTTGCTTATAGCCGTTTGAAAGCCTCTAGCATGAGCATCAACGATGAGCGCCTGGAAGATATCAGCGAAATGGTTTCTCGCAATGAGGTAGGCGTATTACTGGGTATGGAGTACGACATCTACGCCCACAAAAACCTTTATGTAACCTTCGGTGCCCGTGCCGGTATGTTTACTGATACCCGCATGTTTAAAGGCATGGATAAGGAAGCACCGCGGTTGCACAACTTTACCATGGGCGTGAGTGCCGCTATCCACTACCAGTTGCCTAAGCGCAAGCCTGCGCCTAAAGTGCAGTATTAGTCATATAGATATTCAATACTAACACGTCTGTCATCCCACATCAACTCGCCTTCTTCTCCTGCGGCTTGCCATCCAGCTCAAAGATATTGTTCACGCTAGTTTCGAAACAGCGCGATAGCTTGAGCGCCACTAACGTGCTGGGTACCAATTTACGTTTTTCGATGGCATTGATGGTTTGGCGGCTTACCCCAACCAGTTGGGCAAGTTGAGCTTGGGTAAGGTTGCGCTTGGCGCGTTCTACTTTCAGATGGTTGGTGATCATAGCGTGCCCCCTTGGATAATATGTTTGCCGGATAGTTGCATAACGGCAATAACAGGGGCATTTAGTATATAAGGGGCATAATTTCTCCATAGGGGTATGGTAAGTAGTACCCCCGATGAAAATATTTTCAAAAAAAATTGTGCCTGCCCGCTTTTACATTTAGTAAAACCTGCGGTGCTGCATGTAAAGCATGGTTGGCAAAATGTCAACAACAACTTACCATAACTAATTGTCAATCAATTTATTAGACGAAATAAGAAAGGCGAAGGTTGCGTTGTGTGAATAGAATAATCCGAAACATTTTTCACCAACTAAATCCTCCTCCCGATGTCCATTCCTAAAGACCCCCGGCAACAGATGATCAACATGATGTATCTGGTGCTAACAGCCCTGCTCGCCCTTAACGTTTCCGCCGAAGTGCTCAACTCGTTCCGGTTGATTGATGACGGCATAAAAGCCACTAACCAAAGCTTGGTAAGTAAAAACTCAGCATTAATGTTTGAGTTTGAGCAGAAGTATGCCAACAATCCTGTAAAGACCGAGCCCTTCCTAAAAGAAGCACAGCGGGTGCAGTTGCTCAGCCAAGACTTCTACAACTATATAGAAGGCTTGAAGACCAACATCATCGAAGCCAGCGGTGGATATGACGAGGATGGTAGCCTAAAAGGCAAAAAGGACGTGGACGTAACCACCCGCTTGCTGGTTGACCAAAAGCTGGGCTACGACCTACAGCAAAAAATAAACGAGCTGCGAAGCCAGCTACTGCTATCAGGTGTGCTTACCGAAGAGGAACTGAAAATACTGGACCTACAGATGCCGCTTACCACAGTATATGACAAAACCGAAGCCGAGCGCCTGGGCAAAAAAGACTGGGTAACCTATAACTTTGAGCGGGTGCCCGTTGCTGCTACCGTGGCCTTGCTTAGCAAGCTACAGGGCGACGTGCGCAACGCCGAAACCCTCATGATGAGCGAGCTGTACAAGAAAGTGGATGTGGGCGTGTTTAAATTTGATAAACTATTTGCCACCTCGCTTAATGAAAACAGCTTTGTACTGGCGGGCCAGCAAGAGTTCCGTACGGAGATATTTGTGGCTGCTACCAGCAGCACGCAGGAAGTGGAAGTATTTGTGGGCCAGTTTAAAAACCCTGCCGATATGTACGAAGGTGAGACCAAAAAACTGAAAAACGTAGTAGCGGAGTTTCCATTGAAAGAAGGCTTTCAAAAATTGGAAGTAACCAACGGTATGGCATCGTTTAAAGAGCTGAGCCAACAACCGGGCATGAACCGCCGCACGGGGGTGATCAAACTGCGCGAGCCCGATGGCGAAGGCTTCCGTTATCTGCCGTTTGAGTTTAATTATCAATCGTCCAAATCCACCGCCGTGGTATCTGCCGAGAAGATGAACGTGCTATACATTGGGGTAGATAACCCGCTGGCCATCTCAGTACCTGGCGTACCAGCCGATAAGGTTACCGCACGAATCAGTAACGGTTCCATTAACGGCAACAACGGTAAGTATCTGGCCAAAGTAAATGTTACTGGCGATGTGAATGTAGATGTGTACGCCGAAATTGACGGCCAAAGCAAGAAGATGGGCAACATGACCTTCAGGGTTAAAAAGATACCAAAACCTTTACCCACAGTGCTTAAAGTAGGAAGTTCTCGAATGGCGAAAAGTCGTTTTTTAACCGCGCCCATTATCGAAGTAAAACTGGACGAGTTTGTGTTCAATATTCCTTTTGAGGTGAGCGAGTTTGAATACATGGTAAGTATGGACGGAGACATTACGATCAACACTACGAAAGTGAAAGGGCAGGTCATTCCAGAAAATTTAAAAAGCCATTTGAGAAGGCTGAGGCCTGGCCAAAAGGTAACGGTATACTTTGACAATATAAAAGTGAACGTGGCTGGCGAAATTGTAAACGTAGGCACGCTCATTTATGAGCTGAACTAAACACACACCAATGCACCAGATTAATAAAAGGGCAATGTAAACCGGCATGGAATCCAGGGGGCAGCAGGCCTCGGGATTCTTTGTTTTTTGTTGTACCTGAAATAGCTAGGCAAAATAAGAGCCTATTTTGCCGTATAAATTGCTTTATATTTGGAGAAATGAGCCACCTTATTCTGTTTTTGATATTAAATGTCATGCTCTACACTTCTGTGGTGGCACAGAAAAACAATGCATCCTTTGATGATGAAATTTCAAGACTTATAGAGTTAAAAAAATATTCCCGTGCTAAAGTCTTGATTGATAGTTTAATCTCTGTGTATCCTAATAAAACAAGCTACCAGCTTCATAGAATCAATTTGATATCAAATAGCATAGGTCGATTGGAGGCAATTGTCGAAATGGAACGGTTGCTCTCCACTGATTCTACTAACGTTCAAAAATTAAATTTTTATAGTGATTTGCTTTCTATAAGTGGTTATTTAGCCAAAGCAGATAGCGTATTATCTACTACCCTTAGGCATTGCGAAACAGATACCCAAAAGGCTTGGGTATTCTACCATCAATCACTTGTAAAAAAGAGAATGTTGGATTACGAAGCCGCTAATACATATGGAGAAGCGGCATTGCAGTTATTTCCTAACAGCTTAACATATTTAGCAAATCTCGCCATTGTCCACATGGCGACCAAAGATTATGAAAAGGTGCTGTTTTACAATTTAAGGGCTTACGAAATTGACAAAAACAATGATATACTCCTAAATAATATTGCTCTTACCCATAGCCTTATGGGGAATTATAAGGAAGCAATCGAAATTTACCAAAAGCTGCTTGTGAAAAACCCATACGAGCCCAAAACCCTAAATAATTTGGGTTATGCCTATGTGCAAGCTGGTAAGGTGGAAATGGGTATAGAAATGATTCGAGAATCTCTTAATTACTGGTCCAATAATTCGTATGCTCATAAAAATCTCGGACTGGCCTACATCAAACAGAAAAACAAAAAACAGGCATGCATTTGTTTCGACACCGCTCTATTACTGGAGTACACAAGAGACTATGGGCAAGAAGTGCTAGAACTTAAACAGAAATACTGCAAGTAACTATCCTTTAGCGCCTTGTTTAATCTTTTCCTGCGCCCATTCTTCTTCGCTGGCAGTGGCCTCAGGTTCTTCTTGCTTTTGGCGAGCTTGGGGTTCTAGGTGAAGCGATAAATACATAGGGAAGTGGTCGGAGCCAATGTTCGGCAACCGTTCCATATCTATCAAGGTAAAATGGTTGGAGTGGAAAATATGGTCAAGCGGCCAGCGCATAAGCGGGTACTTGGCGTTGAAGGTGTTGAAAAAGCCTCGACCGCGCCGAGGGTCTAGCAGTCCACTTATCTTTTGGAACATACCTGTGGTTCGAGACCATGCCACATCGTTCAAGTCACCCAATACTATCACTGGGCCGTTATTGGTATCAATATCTCGACCCACCAGCAATAGCTCCGCATCTCGGCTGGTGCTGGTTTTGCTTTCGGTAGGGCTTGGCGGCATGGGGTGCAGGCAATGTATCTCCACCTGCTCTCCCGATTCCAGCCTTACAAATCCATGAATTGACGGTATACCAGGCTCCATCAAAAATTTCACCTCAATATCAACCAACGGTAATTGTGAATACAGGTGCATACCATAAAGGTTATCCAGCGGCACCTTGACGGTAAATGGATATTCACTTTCCAATGGCTTCAATTGTTCTTCCCACCACCCATCACTCTCCAAGGTAAGCAGCAGGTGAGGCTTTCGCTCATTTACCAACTTAAGCAAGGCAGCTACATTGCGGTTAGGGGCATATACGTTGCTGGCTATTATGGAAAGGGTGCGATCTGTATTCAGGGTTTTGCTAGCTTTTACCTGCTTCTTCCAAAAAAGCGTATAAGGTATTACCTGCCCCAACTGAAACACTAAACACATGGCCAGTGAAATATTGAGCAAATATGACCCCACTGTGGAAAAAGGGAATACCACACAACCAGCGACAATTAGCGCGGCCAACATAACGGCCACCTGCAATCGTGGGAAATCCCAGCCACGCACCAGCCAATGGTCAACATTAAGCAATGGCGCAAGCGTGCCGGCAACAAACAAAATCGATAAAGAAATGATAGCAATTTCTATGATAAACATAGCTAGTGGTTGTGATTAAGTGCTATACACATTTAGTGCCAACCAAAAATCAAAAAAGCCACACCTAATGGCGTGGCTTTTTGGCACTGAAAATATTAGGTGGCAGTTAAGCTACTGTTTGCGCTGCTACTGGATAATCACTGTAACCATCTGCTCCCGGGGTATAAAGTTTAGTATAATCGGGTTGGGCAAGTTCCACGTTGTTTTCGAAACGGGCAACCAAATCAGGGTTGGCAAGGAATGGACGGCCAAATGCCACCAAGTCGCCTTTGCCATCTTGCAATACCGCCTCGGCTGAAGCCTTGTCCAAACCACCGCTGTAAATGAATGTACCGCCAAATGCTTGCTGCAACTTGGTTTTCAACTCTTGCGGAACAGTTGGTGCGCCTTGGCTGCTATGGTCTACAATATGTAGGTAAGCAATTTTCAATTTACCAAGCTCGGTTGCCAACTGCACGAAAGCCTCATCAATACCGTCATAAATTTCGATAGCATTGAACACCCCATAAGGTGACAAGCGGATGGCGGTTTTTTCGGCACCGATGGCAGCCACTACTTTCTGGGCAGTCTCAATAGCAAAGCGGTTGCGGTTTTCCACGCTGCCGCCATAGTTATCGGTGCGGTGATTGGTGGCTGTGTTCAAAAACTGCTCAATCAAATAACCGTTGGCACCATGGAGTTCTACGCCATCAAAACCTGCCGCAATAGCATTCTTTGCTGCGGTTACAAATTCATTCTGTGTAGCGTCTATATCGCTGGTTGGTATTTCTTTAGGCACGGTATAAGGTACCATACCGTTGGTATCGGTCCAAGTTTCGCCAGCAAGTTGCAAGGCACTAGGGGCTACTACTGTGGCACCTTCAGGTAAGTTGGCACTGTGCGATGCACGGCCAGTATGCATTAACTGGGCAAAAATTTTGCCGCCTTTGGCATGCACGGCACTGGTTACTTTTTTCCAACCTTCCACTTGCTCTTGGCTAAATAGGCCAGGTATGCGGGCATAACCTAGGGCGTTGGCCGATGGGGCAGTGCCCTCGCTAATAATCAAACCAGCGGTGGCACGCTGACCATAATAGGTTGCCATTAGGTCGTTTGGTACATTGCCTATTGCACGGCTGCGGGTCATTGGGGCCATTACAATGCGGTTCTTTAAGGTAATGTTGCCAAGTTGGTATTCGCTAAATAATTTCATTTTGGGTGTCTTTTTTTTATTAATGTTACAACATTGAATTTACAATCATACAATCACATTGCTTAGAGAAAAGTTCACCGCATTCAAAAAAATAGTATGCCCAATTACACAAGTTGCGAAACAGGTGGTAATATTATACTGAACACGCGCTACCATGAGCAAAACAATCAAGATTTTTTCGCCGGCCACTGTTGCCAATATTGGTTGCGGATTTGATGTACTGGGCTTTGCGTTGGAAAAGCCGGGCGATGTAATCTCCGTCTCATTAACCGATACACCGGGCAGCATAGTTATCCGTAACGAAATAGCGAATCTCAACATTCCACTCGACCCCGCCAGAAATACTACAACGGTAGCTTTACAGGCGTATCTAGATTTTCTAAAAACAGATAAACATACTGGTACCACAGCATCGCACTTCATTAGCAACCATGGCATTGAGGTAATTTTTCACGAGAAGATAAAACCTGGGAGTGGCCTTGGCAGCAGTTCAGCGAGTGCGGCGGCTGGGGTATTTGGGTTAAACGTGTTATTGGGCAATCCCCTCAAGAAAAGCGACTTGGTGCAATTTGCCATGCAGGGTGAGAGCGCTGCATGTGGTGTTGCCCATGCCGACAATGTTGCACCCGCCGTATTGGGCGGCTTTGTGCTGGTGCGTAGTTATATGCCACTAGATGTGGTTGCCCTCCCCTACCCTGACAACCTATTTGTAGCCATTGTACACCCACAAATTGAAATACTCACCGAAGATGCCCGCAAGATACTGCCGGAGCTGGTGCCGCTGAAAGATGCCGTACGGCAATGGGGCAACGTGGCTGGGCTGGTGGCTGGGCTTGCCAAAGGCGACCACACCTTGATAGGCCGCTCGTTGCAAGATGTAATTGTGGAGCCAGTGCGTGCTACGCTTATTTCGGGTTACTATGAGGCTAAACAAGCTGCTATGACGGCTGGCGCATTGGGCGGCAATATATCGGGCAGCGGGCCATCCATGTTTGCCTTCTGCAGTACCTTCGAAACTGCTGAAGCGGTAGCCAAAGCATTCGCTGAAACCTTTAACGCACTAGGTATCGAAAACCAGGTGTATGTTTCGGGGATTAATAAGGAAGGGGTGCGGGTAATAGCGGACTGATTGTCTATCCACATCCATTTCCCATCGTAAGTTCGCGTAGGTCGGGCTCTGAAGGATTAACTGCCCCAAACAGTTTAAACAAACCTTTAGCCAGTTTGGCATGACCATTGGCGTTGGGATGGCCATCACCCTCTATAATGAAAGTTGATTCAATAGGATAGGCATTAGTAAGATCAAGTATTTCGATGTCTTCATTTCGCAGCGCTGTTACCAAATCATTATAAAGTGGTCCTTTCTCCCTGAAGGGTGGAATGGCGATGACAAACCTACCTTTTGGGTAATTGGCAAGGTATTGTATTTGGCTTTGCTTTATAACAGCCACGGTAAGGTGAATATCATCCTCTGTGTATGTTGGCTCCCTATTACTCATCAAACCCGCAACTCCACTCCAGCCCAGAAAACGATGCCAACCTGTGTACCAAAACCGCCAAGCATAGTGGTTGGCATAATACACCAACGAATCGCCCTCCAGCGCATAGTGCGGCGATTTTGCACCCCAGCTTTGCAGATAGTATGGTGCCGCAGCAGCGCGGTTTACATGCTCTGGCAATAGCGTATATATCAATGTTCCTTCCTGTTGTGGCACCTGGCTTTTAAGGTCTCCAAACTGCAAGTGGGCAAGCATCTGCTGCGGACCATAACCACTATAGCCATAGTTGTAAACTTGGTCTTGGTAAGGAAGCATCAATGCCAAATGGTAAGCAAAAGTCTCATAGTCATTAACCCCTTCACCGTAGGTAAATGAGCAGCCAAAAAGCATTATGTGTGTTGCCGCTGATGGCTCATGCAAAGTTTGCCTACGCCCAACACTATCAATACTATAAGTGGCACAATATAGCGTATCTCCTTGCGCTACCTTGCAAGAGGTTAGAGAGGTGTTACTTTTAGGCGCATAGCCCAAGTACGGATGGGGTTCAAAGCCATCCTCCAAGTAGTTGCCGAAAAACTGGGGCGATTGCTGCTTTTGGTAGTAGCGCAGTATCCCTATGGCAACCACCAATCCAACCATCAACCCCAAGCAGATAGCTATCAGCTTGAAGCGGCGGTTCTTCTTTGGTGTGGCAGGGTTGGCCATAATGGTTAAAGTTAACTGCAAAGTACACTAAGAAAAAACGCAAAGGTAACTTGCAGCTTGATAACCACGCCTTATTCAATCATTGGGTAGCGCTCAAAGGGCTTATTGCGGTCGAAAAGATAGCGGAACGTGGCATGTTTCTTCACCACCCTAGCCCCCAGATTTTCTGCTACACGGATCATCTTTGGGTTAAAATCTCCTATCCAGGTCAGCTCCATTTCATCCCAACGCTTTTTGGATTGAACCACAGCATTGGCAGCCATAATTATACCGCCTTCCACACCCTTGCCTTGGTGCTCGGGTACTACACCGAACATAATACCATACATCTTCCGCACCGAGCCGGTAAGCTTGTGGTAGAGGAACTTTAGCTTGCCCATCATGTTCATTTTACCATTTACGTGCTTAAAGTAGCCGTTAAGTTCCGGCAACATAAAGAAAATGGCAATCGGATCTTCCTTGTAATACCCGAACCAGATAAGATAGTCCACTAATATCGGGCGCATGGCTTTCATTAGGTTACTGGCCTGCTCGGCACTCATTTCCTTAAGTCCTTCGCGGCTGTTTACAAAAGCCTTATTATATATCGTACGGAAATCTTCGGTATACTTTTCTGTCTCATCAAAGGTGAGGTGCTTAAAGCGATAACTAGGGTCGTCTTCTAGCAGTTTTTTGCTTTTGGCGTAATATATCTCTGGTCGTTCTTCATTTACGCCCAAACCATAACTCAATTGGTTAAAGTAAACTTGAAAACCATAGTTTTCTAGCAAAGCCTTGTAATACGGCGGGTTGTAGTTCATGCCATAGCATGGCGGGTCAAAGCCTTCAATAAGCAATCCCCACCAGTTGTTGCGCTCACCGAAGTTAATAGGGCCGTCCATAGCCTCCATACCGCGCTCGGCCAGCCAGCTTTTGGCAGTATCCAGCAGCAGGTTGGCGGCTTCCTGTTTATTGATGCACTCAAAGAAGCCCATCCCACCCGTCGGTTGGGTGAATTTGTAGGCGGTAGATTCATTGATAAATGCCGCGATACGGCCAATAGGCTTACCTCCATCATTATATAACAACCAGCGCTCCAATTGACCGTGGTTAAAGTATTTGTTTTTGGCTGGGTTGAATACTTTATTTATATCATCATCCAGCGGCCGCACATAGTTGCGGTCGGTAGTATATAGGCCAGGCGCCATCTTCAAGAACTCTTGGGCCAGTTGTGGTGTATTTACCGCTACAATTTTCATCCTCACATAGTTTATCCGTTGTGTAATATACGGAGTTGGTTGTTTAGTGGGTGAGTGAGGATGGACGTTTATGGTATGAATGGGCAATTGTACCTTGGAGACGTTCCTTTCGTTAATTAGATAGGGCGGTGCCATATCCTAGCATTACAAAACCCCTTTGGGGAAACAAATAATACGTAATAATGGTTAGCTCAAATGAGGCAATATACCTTTGGCCCTCTACTCCACCTTTAAGCCCTGGCCTTCAATAATCTCCAGTAAGCGTTCCAGTTCTGGGTCGGGGATGGAATCCGTTGGGCGGAAGTATTGCGGTATATCAGGCTGAAGGCCGCAACCCGCTTGGCGTGGCTGGGTAATGTCTTTGTAATAGGTTACAAGGGGTATATGCACCGTAATACCTGTGTTGGGTAGCTTGGCTATGCCGTGCATACCGGCTGTAATGGGGTCGCACGTGCCACCCGTTTCGCCACCTACTATTACGGCCTCAACATGCTCGTTTAAGTAACAGGCCAACTCCGATGCAGCCGAATAGGTGCCGCCATTTACCATTACATACACCGTACCCGCATAATGAAAGGGATTGGATTTGATTTTACCCGTAAATCGGTCGAATTTGTAGTTGCCGTTGGTGCCGCCAGCCTCACCGTGCTTTTCCATGCTCCGGTAGGTACGGTTTACCTTAATAGGGCCAGCTTTCTTTTTATAAGCCTTGCTACTGTAGCGTATCTCCATATTACGGTATAGCCTGTAGGGTTCCTCACTAAGGAAGCCGATAATTATTTCCGGGAAAAAGGAACTGCCCCCTTCATTGCTTCTTAAGTCGATAATCAGTTGCTCAGGTTGGTCTTGATAGATGCGCCAAAACGCCTCCTTTATAAACTTTCCAAAGCTCTGCCGCCCGCGTTTAATCTCCAGATGATCGAACGACTTTATTGTTAAGATGGCCGTATTGGTATAATCATCCAGTTTTATGGTTAACTGTGGCTCTGGCTTTTCCCGCTTTGGCCGCTTAGGCTTTAAGGTTTGGTAATCATAAGCAGGTAGGGTCACGGTTTTAGTAATCCAACCACTATCGCCTAGCATTTCTAACTGATAGGTATATTGGCTGCTATCGGGCCAATATTGGATGTAAAGCTCATTGAACCACCCTTCTTGCAAAAACCAATTATTGGCCGCTTGGTTGTAGCCATCGCGCACCAACAAGGTCCCCATCTTTACTTGGATGCTATCAATAGATTGTCCGTTAATGGAGTGCACAATGGCATTATCAAACGATTCATCGTCTTGCAGGTTCAGTTTTACAATAGCTGTACTATCGTGCATTTCGATATGTAAGGGAGGGTAGTAGGCATATTTAGCAAAGTAGGGCACCAACTTTTTGGGGTAACTCACCATCAAGTGTCCACAACCTATGGTGGTAGCAATGTGGTTGATTTCATTAAAAAACACCTGCAACGAAAGGCTGCCCTTACCTTTCAAATCCGCAACCATAGAGTCCATTTCGGTGGGGGATACATAGCGGTACAAATCCGGGTGGGCAGTTTGTAGCGAAGTGTAAAAGTAATCTACATCCGCGGCAATGGCTTCGGCAGTGTATACCTTATCCAGTTGCTGACGGTAGCCATCGCGTTTTTTACTTTGGCCAAAACCAGACAGCTGTGCCAATAGCATTAAAGCTAGTAAAAAGTAATATAGCAGACCGTTGCGTTCCATGTTCTTAAACGCAAACATAACGAATAGTGCGGCTAGCTAGTTGCGCAGCGACAAAGAAAAACCCCGAAAAACCTGGCAGGGGGATTCCGGGGGTCAACAAACTACTCAATGAGGCTACCTCGAGCAGGATATTGTCAATAAGCAAGAAAACTATCCCTTAACGGCAGTCTTGTGAAATTCGAAGCGAAAAATAGCCTCAAGGTCCTCAATCTCATCCACCATACAGCCCAAATCTTTAATACGGCCGCTGTCCAAACCATACACCCAGCCATGCACTTGCAAGGTGCGCGAGGCCCAAGCCTTCTGCACGATACTGGTTTTGGCCAGGTTGTGCACTTGTTCTATCACGTTTAGCTCTACCAACCTGTTACTGCGCAAGGTATTGTCGTCAATCGCATCCAACTCCGACTCGTACTTAGCGTATACTTCCTTTATGTTGCGCAACCACTTGTTTACCAATCCATGGCTATCGGTGCCCATGGCAGCATTCACACCGCCGCAACCATAGTGGCCGCATACGATGATATGCTTTACATTAAGCACCTCAACCGCATACTGAAGCACACTCATAAAGTTAAGGTCCGTATGTACCACCATGTTGGCAATATTGCGGTGTACGAAGATTTCACCGGCCTCTGTATTAGTAATCTCGTTCGCCGGTACGCGGCTATCGGAGCAGCCCACCCATAGAAACTCTGGTTTTTGACCTAAGGCCTTCCTTTTAAAGTAATCAGGGTCAAGTGTTAGTTTCTCTTCTACCCACACCCTGTTATTCTCTATCAACCTGTTATACGATTTTTCCATAACGTTATTTTTTAGTGTCCTTTTGACGGTTTAAATCCTTTAAAATCAATATTTTTTAATGTGACGGTAATTCCGCGTTCTTCTGCGTGATTCCAAAAATTGTATATCACCTCTTGTACATCATAATCTATCTGTACGGTTTTAGTGCCATCAACAATCACCTTGGAATTGGCAGGCAATTCATCCAAAGTAAGTTGTATGCTTCCCTTATTCAAAAAGCTCACGTGCTCCGATAATTCCAGCACGGCAACTTGGTCTCTTGATTCGCTGGCCTTACGGAAGAAATAAGGCGTTTTGTAATTGTCTTTGATGATGAAGAAAATGGAAATGACCATACCCACGCCAATCCCTATCAACAAATCCTCTACAATAATGACTAGGATAGTAACAATGAAAGGGAGAAACTGGCGCGTGCCTTGCTTAAACATTTCAACTACCAAAGAAATTTTAGTGAGCTTATAACCTACCAGTAGTAACAAAGCTGCTAAGCCCGCCAAAGGAATTAAATTGAGTATGTTAGGTATAAAGATTGCACATATCAACAGCAATGCGCCATGCAACATAGCCGACATTTTGGTGCGCGCCCCAGCATTGATGTTAGCAGAGCTGCGCACTATTACCGCTGTAACGGGCAAACCCCCAATCAATCCACTTACAATGTTGCCGGTACCTTGTGCTATCAGCTCTCGGTTGGTTGGGCTATTTCGCTTAAAAGGGTCTAGCTTATCTGCTGCTTCCAAACTTAATAACGATTCCAAGCTGGCTACTATGGCAATGGTAAATGCCACCTTATACATGGCAAAGTTGGTAAATGCCGTGAAGTCAGGAAGGGTTAAGAAAGACAAAAACTCCCCAGCGCTATTGGCCACTGGCAACGCTACCAAGTGATTGCCAGATAGGGCAAGGTGTGGCGCCACTGCTACAAATAACTGATTAAGCCCGGTAGCAACTAAAACCGCTATTAATGCCCCTGGTACCAGCTTGAAGAACTTGTACTTTTTAAGAAAAGCCAAATCCCACACAATCAATATTGTTAATGATACACTAGCAATGATAACCGCTCCAATTTCAGGATTGGTTACCGCCAGCCAAATAGCATGTAGCGACTCAAACAACGATTGAAAAATCGGTATCTCCTTGCCATTTGGCAAACCCAATGCCTCATCGCCCATGGCTTCAGTATCTAGGCCAAAGATGTGCGGTAGCTGCTTTAGTATCAGTATCAGTCCAATAGCTGCCAGCATGCCTTTGATAACGGATGATGGAAAGTAGTAGCCGATAATGCCTGCCTTCGCTACACCTAACAACAATTGAAGGACACCCGCCAGCATTACTGCAAGCAAAAACACTTCGTATGAGCCTAAATCTGCCAAGGCCACAAGTACAATAGCAGAAAGGCCCGCTGCTGGCCCACTTACACTCCCTGCTGACCCACTAATGGAACCAACCACCAAGCCGCCAATAATGCCTGCAATAAGCCCCGAAAACAATGGCGCGCCCGATGCAAGCGCTATGCCTAGGCATAATGGCAACGCTACCAGAAACACCACCAAGCCCGCAGGCGCATCATATTGTAACTCTCTAAATAATCCTTTTGGTTTAGTCATTATACAATAATTGTTTGACACAAAATGATTGAAAACTGACCATTGAGAAGCTTAGCCACCCAGAATGAGGATAAAGCTCCCAAACCAAATAAGATAGTGGCAACGGGGATAGTATTGCTATAAGTAAAAGTAGAAGTACCTAAACAAAGCAGGAGGGCCGTGCACGCACATAAAAATATTGTCATGGTAATTTGCTGAAATCATGGTTAATTGATGCATTTGTGCGACGGGCAAGCCTTCGGCAGGCAACACGTTAAGCACTATTCAATCAACAAAAGTCGGGAGGGGGAGACACCACGGAAAGGACGTGGGTCTTGATGTCGGGAGTAAAGTGGTAGTAATTGTGCTCTACCTGAACGCGGGTATAAAGCGCGAAATCTATTACATTCTCCTCTGGTGGGTGGAGGTCTTCTAAAGTCTCTTCATTAAAGGTGGGGAAGGTGTTTGAGCCATCGGCATCGCCATCGGTGTCCATGGTATTGTGGTTATGGCTAATGCCTTCCACAATCAATTCCAGTAGCGAATCGGTTAAATCAACATTGCCACCGTTAGGAAAAGCATAAGATGGCAAATACACGCACACATTGAACATCTGCAGGCAGAGGAACAACGCAAAGGATATTTTTAAGGTGCACCTTAAATTTTTCACAAATGCAAAATAGCTATTTAAAATTAGGGAGGAGTCAATTAATGTGAAAACAACGGCTTGCCTATAAATGTTCTACTTGGCTTGATCTCGTTTTTCCCGTTCCTTTTGGCGCTTCTTTTGGGCTTTTACCATCTTACCCTTGCTGAGGTTAATGAGCATGCGCTTAAATACAGGCCCCTTTCTGCCCTTGGTGCTGCCATCCACAAAGCTATCAAACCACATTTTAGTAAAAATAACCGTGTATAGCGCGCATGTGCCGTGTGTAAATTTTTTGCCGCAATGCTTTAGCCTCACGTTTTTGGCGCCGTTGGCCTTCATGGTGCGCTCGGTTTTCAGGGAGTTTTTATAATTCACCTGCTCATCGCCTTTGCAGTAGCATAACAGCACTGGGGCATTTGGCTTCCAATCGTATACATCATTTTTCTGCAAAGCTTTACGGAAGGCATAGGCAGTATCGGTAAGAAAAGCCTGTACTACTTCATCAACCATCATATCCTTGGGTATGCCAGGCAATAGCCTGTTTATCTCGCCCATCGAGTGGGTGCCATCAAACATAGCCGGCAGCAGCGTATCGTAAGGTGCACGGAAGAGCTTGTTTACATCTGGCACCAATTGATAAACCTCTTGGTAGCTGTAGATGAGGTAGGGCAAATAGCCGGGGTGCGAATACGGTTGAAACATTACTGAGCCTTGATCCCCCGATACATCATACGGCCCGCTCATAGGTGCCGAGGCGGTTACATTGAACTCCTCTGAATAGTCGCGCTCCATGGCCATGTGGGTAGCCATAGCCGCATGCCCGCCTTGGGAATAGCCGGTAATGAAAAGCTTATCGCTCCAAGTAATACCTTCTTTTTCGTTCAAGGCTTTCACGCTACGGTGCATATCCATAGCAGCGCGAGCTTCAGTATCAGCATGTATATATAGGTGCATTTTTTCGCCTTTGCCCAAACCAAAGTAATCGGGCATAAGCACCGCATATCCATCGGCGGCAAAGCCTGCGCAAATGCCCTGCTCCCCACCAAGGCGTATCTTGCGGGCTTTCTCTATCTGTGTACCATGGTGGTATATGATTAGGGGCAGATTTTTATGATTGCCTTGCGGCACAAAGTACAAGCCCGATGCCTTTATGGGTGTGCTATCAATCCAAGTGCTTTGGTAAATCACCTCATACACATCAATGCCGTTATTCAGCGGGGCTATGAATTCGGGTACGCCGGTCTTTTTCCAGAACACCTTTAGATCCTCTAAGGTGTAGGTGGCTACTAGATCATACTGTTCTAGCTTGGCATCAGCCGCCCACACTTGTAAAGTAAGGACAGTAAAAATAATGGCTATTGTAAGCTTCATGGGTAATGAGGGAATTGAAAAAGAGAAAGGAGGATGAGGCTTCGTATCTGCTTTAGACAGTGCAAGTAAGCAATTGGTTTCATGCTTTGCAAAAAAATGTTTTTGCAAAGGGCAGTTTTATTAGGTTGTTAACCCGTGCAATTTCAAGAAGGAAATCTTGTCCCAATATCCACGTTGAAAAACTATCAAACCATTACGCACTTGAAAGAAACCACAGCCTCGCATTCCCAAAGGGTCTTTCCATTCCATAATGACCCATTCCCCATCCTCAAAAATATTCTCCGGCTGGCACACCATATCTGCTTGCGAAAACTCCTGCTTAAACATGGCATGAATGGCGGCACGGCCCACTACAGGCTCATTGGCCACTTGGTGGTTGATGGCATCGGAGTGGTATAAGTTTGCCAACACGTCAGCGTCGGCTTTGTTGAAAGCATCAATCCATTCCAGCAGTATTCCTTTAGGAGTCATTACGCAAAATTAAAATTCTTTTTTGCCGAAAGTAAACCACGCTACCTTGCCAAATGAGGTTTGGATAAGATATTATCTGCACCTTTACAATATGTCGATAGCAAGTATACAGTTTAAATGGCAGCGGTACCTGCTGATAATGGCAGTGGGCCTTTTCGCGTTTTCGGCTGTGGAATATGCCGAGCAAGCCAATAGCGTGGTTACCACCCTGCTTACTATTGTTGCCGCTTTAAATCTACTAGCGTTCTTCCTAGCACGGTATTATGGCCCCTACCCTGGCGCCATCATCAACCTTACTGATGCTGTGGTAGCTGGCCTCATTGCTTGGGATATGTTCAGCAACGGCAAGCTATACCTGCCTTACATCTGGCTGTTTGCGGCGGTGCTGTACCTACTTGCCACACTAGTAGCCATCATAATGACTTGGAGGAAAAACGCTCAATAAAATTGCAGCGATTCAATTATCTCCGTTGCTAAGCCCTTGTAGGTTTCGTATTGAGATATATCGGCGGAGTAGGTTAGCAGGTATACCCTATCATCTTGCAGCCATACGTACTGGTTCCACTTAACCCTTACATCGTTTACTACCGCCTCATAAACACTATTTATTGCAGGGTGCCCTTTAAACTCCATTTCGGTAGACGAAATCTTTTTAATGTTTTGTAGTTGGCTGTTTGCTTTTTTTTCCAACTCTTGCTCGTAGGTAGCCAAATCGGTTTCAGGCGCTACCACTTGCGAAATTAGGTTTACGTTTTCTTGCACATAATCATATTCCGAAAGCTTGGGGGAGCTGATGTAAAATATTAGCTCAGGGCTGCCTTGATTGCTTAGTTTCCACCCTTGAGGGTAATAAACCGTAAATTTAAAAGTATGGTTTTCATGCTTCAGCCAATCTGGAGGCGGGGTATAGCTGGGGCCACAAGCTGCCAAAAGGCAAACGGCCATCATCACCAGTACTATTTGTGGTAATCCTTTCATAGCTTTCAAAAATAGTAAATAGAAATGAGGGCAACACAGGGATATCACGTTTACCACCAGCTTGTGGCACACAACCCTCAAAAGCCTATATTTACCCTGGATATTGTAAGACCATACTATGAGGAGCATACTTTGGCCGATGTTGTTGTGGCCACTTACCATCTTCGCGCAGCTTGATACCGTGCCGCCGAGTGTGATGGATACGGTGATGATTGGGCCGGTGGAGGTGAACGCTTACAGTACGCCGCAGCCATTGGAAACGGCCACCAATTCCATCAACGTTATCGGTGCCGAGCAGTTGCAATCGCAACCCAACAATACCTCGTTTGTATCGGTGCTCAACCAAGTACCGGGCGTGAGGATGGAAGAGCGTTCGCCGGGCAGCTATCGCTTGAGTATAAGGGGTAGCTTGCTTCGTTCGCCATTTGGGGTGCGCAATGTGAAGGTATATTTGATGGGCGAATTGCCCTTTACCGATGCCAGCGGCAACACTTACCTCAACCTGTTTGATAATGTGGCGTTTAATAACCTTGATATTATTAAAGGCCCTGATGCCAGCACTTTTGGCGCCAACTCTGGCGGGGTTTTGGTTTTATATCCTAATAGGTATAGCTGGGATACTACGCTCAACGTCCACCTAGAAACTGGTTCCTTTGGTTTTGCCAAGCAAGATGTGAGCTATAAAAAAGTATGGAAAAAATACTCCTTACAAGTAAACCAAGCCTACCAGCGTATCGATGGCTACCGCCGCAACAGCCAAATGCAGCGCCACTTTGTGCAGGCCGTGCAGCAATGGCAGTATATGCCCAAAACCAAACTGTCGTTTTACCACCTGTTCAGTAAACTACAATACGAAACACCGGGCGGCCTCACCCTTGCCCATATGGAAAACGACCCCACGGCGGCACGTGCACCTACCGCCACCCTACCGGGTGCCACGCAGCAGCAAGCGGGCATCTTCAACACCACTACATACCATGGCTTAATACACGAGTGGGCAATAAGACCCAACTTACGCCATGTAGTAAGCGCTTGGGGCAGCTTTACCGATTTCAAAAACCCATTTATAACCAATTTCGAGGTGCGCAAAGAATATACTCTGGGTGCCCGGACGTTTATAGAATGGGATGGACCGAAAGATAAAAAATGGTTTAGCTGGATAAATGGCTACGAGTACTTGTACACCTTTACCAACTTCGAAAACTATGATAATAACGGCGGCAAAAAAGGTGACATGCAAGTAGCGGATAACCTGAAAGCACAGCAGCAGTTCCTTTTCTCACGAATTACCAAAACCTTCTTTAACCGATGGCTTATGGAAGCTGCGGTCAGCTTCAATTTGTTTGATTACCAATATCAAAATCGCTTTCCAATTGTAACTACAGACTACCGTAATATCAATTTTAAACCCCAGTGGATGCCACGTTTCGGTACTTCGTACAAACTTTGGGAGCGAATATATGTGAGGGCCAGTGTAAGCCGCGGTTACTCGCCGCCCACCTTGGCGGAGGTAAGACCATCTACCAACATCATCAGTACCAATTTACAGGCCGAAAACGGTTGGAACTATGAGGCGGGCCTATCTTATTTTAAATCCAACAGTAAAGTAAGCTATTACTTAAAGCCCACGATTTACTATTTCCGCTTGGATAATGCCATTGTAAGACGAGAGGACTCCAACGGTGCCGAATACTTTATAAATGCTGGTGGCACAAACCAAAAAGGTTTTGATATGGAGTTTAATATCGGATGGTACCCCCGTCAACCAAAAGGCATTTCACAGTTCAATTTACATACACATTATAGCTTCCAGCATTTCCGTTTTGCCAATTACCAAGTGGGGACTGAAAACTACTCTGGCAACCGGCTTACCGGAGTGCCTAGTCATGGCGTATCTGCAGCTGCGCACTTCTTTATCATCTATCAGTGGAGTATTGACATTACTTATCAGTTCACCTCCAGCATCCCCCTCAACGATGCCAACGATGCCGAGGCGGAGGCGTACCATATTCTGCAGGCCCGCATCGGTTACAGCCTGCCCATCAAAAAGCGCGACTTAGAGTTCTATATCTCTGGCGACAACCTGCTTAACCAGTCCTACAGCCTCGGCAACGACATCAATGCTTTTGGAGGCCGATATTACAACCCCGCGCCCACTATCAACTTTTTGGGCGGCGTGCGGTTGAAGATATAACCTACGTGTATTCCCTATCTTTATACCATGGCCGAAGAAACCTATACCTGGCATCGCCTTTTTGAGCCTTGGCAACTGGAACAAATGTTCGAGAAGCGGCAAGTGTTGCCCCTAAACGTGGATGGTAAAAAGATATGCCTCGGCAAATTAGGCGATGGCTACCACGCGCTTGAAGATACTTGCCCACATTCGGGCGCATCGCTAGGCAAGGGCTGGTGCGATGAGCATGGCAATGTGGTATGCCCCATCCACCGCATCAAATTCAACATGCGCACCGGCGAAAATGTAAGTGGCGAAGGCTACTACCAGCCCACCTACCCACTGCAACTACGTGAGGATGGGCTGTACATTGGGTTCAGCAATAAAAAATGGTGGAAGTTTTGGGAGTAAATATACCCCTGCGCAATACTACTTAGGATATATGGCAGCAACCGCCTCTGCACATCGCTCCCCATCCATGGCGGCGCTCATGATGCCCCCAGCATAGCCCGCACCTTCGCCGCATGGGTAAAGGCCTTTCAGTTGGGGATGCTGCAACAACTCGTTTCGAGGAATACGCACGGGTGTGCTGGTGCGGCTCTCTACGCCTACTAGTACGGCGTGTTCGGTTACATAACCGCGCATCTTTTTACCAAAAGCTTCTAATCCCTCACGCAGGCGAATGTGCACTTCGGTGGGCAGTACTTTCGTCAAATCAGCAGAGGTGATGCCCGGTATATATGAGCAATCGGGCAGGCTAGTGGATACCTTGCCACGGATAAAGTCGGTAACGCGCTGCGCTGGGGCCTTTAAGTTGCCGCCACCCGCTGTGAAGGCCTTTTGCTCAACCTCGGCTTGGTAGTACATGCCCGCCAACGGGCCAAAGCGTTCGTATTCTTTAAAGTCTTCACCACCCACACTTACCACCATTCCGCTGTTAGCGTAGGGGTTGTTGCGCTTGCTGGGCGACCACCCGTTTACCACCACTTCGCCATGGTTGGTGCTCGCTGGGGCAATAATGCCGCCGGGGCACATGCAGAAAGAGAATACCCCCCTACCCTGCGCTTGGTGTACCAAGCTGTAGCTGGCCGCAGGCAATAACTCGCTGCGCACCTCGCAATGGTATTGTATGCTATCGATGATATCTTGTGGGTGCTCAATGCGCACCCCGAGTGCGAACGGTTTGGCCTCAATCTCTAAACCCATGCCGTGCATCAATTCAAAGATATCTCGGGCACTATGGCCAGTGGCCAGTATGGCGGCATCAGCTAAGTGCTGCTGTCCATCGGCGCAGGCAATACCTGTGAGCCTATCGCCATCCACCATTATTTTGGTAAGCTTGGTATCAAAATGCACTTCGCCCCCGCAATCTTCCACATACTGGCGCATGGCGCTAATAATTTGCGGCAGTTTGTTGGTACCAATGTGCGGGTGTGCTTGGTAGTTAATGGCTTGGTCGGCACCAAAGCGGGTAAACAAATCGAGAATGCGTTGCACATCGCCGCGCTTGGTGCTGCGAGTATAGAGCTTACCATCACTATACGTACCTGCACCGCCTTCGCCAAAGCAGTAGTTACTTTCGGGGTTTACCTCGCCTTGTTTGGTAATGGTTGCCAAATCTCGGCGGCGGTTTCGCACGTCTTTGCCCCGCTCAATAATAACGGGTTTCAACCCTAACTCAATCAACCGTATGGCTGCGAACAGTCCCGCAGGACCTGCCCCGATAATCAATACAGGCTTGGCATTGCGGACATCCAATACTTCAGGCGTAGCAAAATTTTCAGGGATATAAGGCTCATCTACCACCACTTCCACCATCAGCTGAATCATGATATTTCGAGAGCGGGCATCGATAGACTCACGTACCCGCCGCATACCGGTAATGCGGTTAGGCGAAACACCGATGTCCTGTGCACACTTGCGCTCCAGCAGGTGCTCAGTGGCATTTTCTTCAGGGGTAAGCCGGAGCTGTAGTAGTTTTCTCATACGGCTGTATTAGACGCAAGACATAAGACACAAGACACAAGAAAACTACGATTAAAGTCGATGTAAGCCATTACAACTGCAAAGATGTATTAAATTGAAGCAAGTCTTGTGTCTTGTGTCTTGCGTCTTGTGTCTTGTATTTCAAAAAGTTATCCAAACAATTCATCCAACACCTCTTCCGGATCAGCACCATCGTTTACTTCTTCTATGCCTTCAAAGGTATAGTGGTACATGCTTAGCAGCAGGTTAACAGTGTCTTCCAGCACCAGCTTATCGATGCTGCCGTGTATGGAGTGGGTAATAATGTGGCGGATGCCAACGCACTCTTCCGCATCAATGTAGTAAGCACCAATGCCCAACTGCTGGTTCATGCGCATCATTAAATCCAGCAGCGCAGCTTTATTGTCGGGGTTTACTTCAATGGGGAACTCCAGCATTAGCTGCAGTATCATTATGTTGGTATAATACTCCTCCGTGCCGGGCAAGTAGGCAAAGGCCAATATATCCCCATCTTCCTCATCTTCATCCAACGGTATTACCAGTACATCGGTAGCAAAGGTAGCGTCAGTTTCGTGTAGTACACCTTCCAAGCCAATCTCGGCCAATATCTCGCGTAGCTTTATTAGGTGGTTTCTGGTTTTTAAGTTGATGAGGCTGCTCAAGGTTTGGGGTTTTGGTGGGCTCTCGGCAAGATAATTCCAAAAGCTTAACATAGCAAAAAGTGAGCCTTCTTTCTACCCAGTATTCGGATATGTATCTTCGCACTATGAAAACTTTCGATGTCACCCTGCTTACCTGTCCGGCATATAATCACCCTGAAATCATTACTGATTATGTGAACAATATCCTCATCGAAGACCGTCTGCTTACCGAGGCATTGGAGGCCAAGGGACTAAAAGTGCACCGCATCAGTTGGGACGACCCAAACTTTGATTGGGCGACTACGAAAGTGGCGCTATTCCGAACTACATGGGATTATTTCCACCGGGCGCAGGAGTTTTCAGCATGGCTGGAAAAGGCGCAGCAACTTACACGCTTTATCAATCCTGTCGAAATCATCCGTTGGAATATGGACAAACACTATTTGCAAGATCTGGCAAAGCTCGGCGTGCCCATAGTGCCTACCGTATTTATTGAAACAGGGGAGCAACGAATGCTAGAGGAAATCATTACCGCATCGGGCTGGCGCAAAACCATCCTTAAGCCTGCCATAAGCGGTGGTGCTAGGCATACCTACAAAATAGCGGAAGGGCAGGCTGCCGAGCGTGAGGCTATTTTTAAGCAATTGATAACCAGCGAAGCCATGCTACTGCAGCCGTTTATGGATTTGGTAGAAAGCCACGGCGAGGTTTCGCACATGGTATTTGATGGCAAATACAGCCACAGCGTGCTCAAAAAAGCCAAGGCTGGCGACTTTAGGGTGCAAGATGATTTTGGGGGAAGTGTACACGAGTACCAAGCCTCGCCCGAGGAAATCAAATTTGCCGAAAACGTTACTGCCAATTGCCAACCCATACCGGCCTACGCCCGTGTGGATTTAATGTGGGACAATAACGAAGCACTAGCACTGGTAGAGCTGGAGCTGATAGAACCCGAGCTGTGGATGCGTAAACACCCTACTTCTGCCCAGTTATTTGCCGATGCCGTGGTGAAGATGATGTGAGAGGTTATTAATCATTTAACACATCATTGTTTCGCCATAAAAAACACAATCCCTTCTCACCAAACATAAGAAACCCACAAGCAGCGCATTGTTAACTTTTTAAGCCCAAATTGTTGCCACAGCTATATTTGCACCACTTCTACCTATTATCGCAATGTTAACAATGGCTAATCCTGTTTACAACGATGTTGTTAACTGCTACATTACAACCTCATAACAGCCGGGTTAGGAATAACTTAACACTATGCTAATATAAGTGCTTGTACCTTTGTAGATTGAATATTGCAACCAACGAATGACCAGAAGATGCTCTTGGCGATAACCAATTAATTGTTGATGTGTGGCCCGATATGCTGCAAAGTTGTGAAAAGTAATAATCAGATTAAAGTTTTCTTATGAGGTACGCATATTTATTGTTGTTAGTTATCCTATTTTCCACCAGTCAACTATTGGCACAAGCAACCTTACCTGTTTCTAGAACTGCCTGGAATACCACTGAACCTACTGGTTGGTCTCAAACAGGCACTGTCGACCGTACCACCACTTTTGCCTGCACTGGCAATAATGCCGCTACTTTTAATAGTTCGGGCGATGTAACTACGGTTTTCTTCAATGCAGCGCCCAACCAGCTTACTTTTAGTTTAAAGAGAGCCTCAATGAGCGGCGCTTCAAGCATGCTAGTAGAAAGATCGGATAATGGCAGTGCTTGGACTACTATCGGAACCTACGGCACAGCATCTGGGGCGACAGCCATATCAGATTGTGCTGGCATTACTGTAACGCTAACCGCTAACACTCGTTACGTTCGCTGGACTTATACACAAGGATCAGGCAATTGCGATTTGGATGACGTATCTATATCAGCGGCAGTAGTATCTGCACCCGAAATTAACGTAAAGCAAGGTACTAATGATTTGGTGGATGGCTCAGGCAGTTACAGTTTTGGTTCCATCAATCAAGGCGCCTCATCAAGCGCCATTACCTTTACGGTTGAAAATACAGGAACTGCTGCCCTTGCCTTGAGTGGAACACCCAATAAGGTTGTTATTACCGGCAACACAGCCGATTTTAGTATTGTGCAAACCAGCACCGCAGCTTCAGTAGCTGCAGCGGGCAGCACTACCTTCACCATTACCTTTAGCCCAACCACTACCGGTACCCGAACCGCTAATATTTCCATTGCAAATGACGATGCCGATGAAAACCCCTACACATTTGATGTAACTGGTACTGGCATAACCCCCGAGATAAATGTAAAAGAAGGCACTACCAACATTGCTTCAGCTAGCACTTACGATTTTGGCTCTTTCGCTACCAGCACTTCTTCTGGGGCCATCACTTTCACTATCGAGAATACAGGCTCGGCGGCGCTGTCTTTAAGCGGCTCACCGAAAGTGGTTATTAGTGGTACCAATTCCGGTGATTTTGTCATCAATCAAGTATCTACTGCTGCTTCGGTTGCCGCCACATCGGGTACCACTACTTTCACCATTAATTTTACCCCTTCGGCCGCCGGTTTGCGAACCGCTGCCATATCGATAGCCAACAACGACTTAAACGAAAACCCTTACACAATAAGTCTTACGGGTACTGGGCTCGCTTCAGCATCTGAAATTAATGTGAAACAAGGCAGCACCAACCTAGATAGCGGTAGTGGAAGCTACGGCTTTGGTTCATTGGCCACCGGCGCCTCTTCAAGTGCTATTACCTTTACAATAGAAAACTCGGGCAATGCAAATTTGCTTTTAACGGGAACTCCCTTAGTGGCAATATCGGGCAATACGGCCGATTTTACCATCAACCAGACCAGCACACTGGCTACCATTGCGCCTGCCGGTTCCACCGCCTTTACTATTACCTTTAACCCAACCGTTGCTGGCGGCCGCTCGGCAACTATTTCTATCGCCAACAACGATTTGGATGAAAACCCCTACACTTTTACTGTTACAGGCACTGGGTTGCAATCCATTGCAACTGGCGCCATTATTGGCAGCCCTTTTTGTATTGGCAATAGCTCCACTGCAACGGTGAGCGTGCCCTACACTATTGTGGGTAGCTATACGCCTGGTAACGTATTCACCGCCGTGCTTTCCAACTCCAGCGGCTCGTTTGCATCAGGCACTACCAATATTGGTAACGCAACCGCTACTACCGCAGGCTCTATTAGTGCCACCATACCTGCAACAGTTGGTGCCGGTACAGCCTACCGTATTCTTGTGATGAGCAGCACACCAAGTGTAACTGGTGCTGATAACGGTATTAACCTTACGGTTCAAGCCTTCGCAGGGCCAACTTCGGTAGCGGCAACTTGCTCCAATGCCACCGCAACCGTAACTTGGGCCAACCCTACTTGCTTTGATCAGATAATGGTGGTTGCTAAAGCGGGTGCATTTACCTCAGCATTACCTAGCGGAGATGGCTCAGCGTATACACCAAACCTCGCTTTTGGTAGTGGTACCGACTTTGATGGAGGCGAGGTAGTTTATAAAGGCACTGGCACCGCCAGCGGTACCATTACCAGCCTAGCCAATGGCACCAATTATAACTTTAAAACCTACGCCCGCAAAGGCACTGTTTGGGTAGCTGGTGGTACCGATAACTGCAGCCCAGCGGCCGGGCCTTGCGGCACAGAAAGCTTTACGAATCTTAATGCTTCTGGAAGCACCTACGGTAGCGGATCTTACACAGGCGATAACGGTGTAACCTGGACTTATGTAGAGGCCCGCACTCCATCCGGAACTTATGACATTACCGGCGGCACCATTGGCTTCTCTGATGCAGGAACTGGAAATGTACGTGCCAACTCAGGAACTGGCGGCGTGGGAGATGTTACTTTTAGCATGCGCTCATACTTTACTGGTGGTGTGGCTTCAGACCGCACTATAGCTGTATATGTAAATGGCACGCTTAAAGGCACCTTTACCTTGGCAGCCATGACTACAATATATACCCATACTGTTAGTGCCAACGAGCCGGGCAATGTATTGATTCAATTCCGCTCTACAGGCTCAAGGCAGGTGGTAATAGATGACGTGAGCTGGACCTGCTACGTGGCCTGTACCCCACCTGCCGACCCTACGGGTACCATAACCGGCACCACGCCTGCTTGTGCTACCACATCGCTTTCCTTTTCTGGCTCGGCTACTGCACCCGTAACCAACTATTGGCAAACCACTGCCTCTGGGACCGCTACTACCAACAATGCAGCTAGCAGCCTCTCGGTAACTACCAGCGGCAGCTATTATGTGCGCGCATACAATAGCACCACGCTATGCTGGAGCGACGGTGCAGCGGGCCCTTATAACGTAACTATCAACAGTAATGCGAGTATTAGTGGCCAACCAGCCAACAGGGTCATTAATAATGGTGCCAATACTACCTTCACCGTAACAGCAAGCAATGCTGGCAGCTATCAATGGCAAGTGGATACCGGTACCGGCTTTAACAATATTTCGAACAGCTCATTGTATTCAAATGCTAATACCCAAACACTAACCATAACAGGTGCAAGCCTTGCCATGAGCGGCTACCAATATAGAGTGGTTATAGGTGGCAACTCGCCATGTACGGGTACTACATCAACCGCTGCTACTTTAACCGTTAATGTGGCCGTGCCAGTTACCGACAACGGCTGTTTAACCAACGACTATGCAACGATGACCTTTAATGTTGGTAGCAATGTGCTCATAACTGACGTTAACATTGGGGTAAAAGCAACTACTGATTGGCGTGGCGATTTAATTGTTAAAGTAGTTTCTCCACAAGGCACCGAAATTACTATTATGAACTCAGTAGGCAACGACTGGTTTGACCTCGATGCCTTGTTTGACGATAGCGGCAGTGCGATAGGGCTTGATGGCTCTGATCATACCGTAGATGGCACTTATGACGAAACCGTGCAAGTACAAGGTGCACTTACCGATCCCCTCAGCACCTTTAACGGTGAGCCTTCGCAAGGTACCTGGACGCTTAAGGTGTGCGATGCTGAAGAATTCGATTTAGCCTACATTAACGCATTTGAGGTACAGGTAAGCGGTACTACCCCTTGTACCCAAACGGCTACCATCGCTTCATTAGCCCCTTCAACGGGCCCTGTAGGCACTATAGTAACCATAACCGGTACAAACTTTACTGGCGCAACTGGGGTTGCCTTTAATGGCATAAATGCGCCAACCTATACGGTGGTAAACAGCACTACCATTAAAGCTGAAGTGCCCGCCAATACTACTACTGGAAAAGTAAGCGTTACCAATGCTAGTAATTGCACCACAATATCGGCTACAGATTTTACTGTTATTGGCCAAAGCGGAGCTTGCGGTAATGGCGCAACCGCCACGGAACTATTTATAAGCGAAATATATGACGCTACTAATGGCGATTACCATTTTGTTGAAATTTTTAACGGCACCGCGGCTGGCATTAATCTAAGCAACTACTCGGTAAGAACAATTGCATACGGCAACAATGGCTCAAATGCCGAAAATATTGCCCTTAGCGGAACCATTGCGAGCGGCGCTACTTACCTAGTGCGAATTGGCATTAGTAGCGGCCCTTGTAGCGTAACACCCAACATAACCGCTACCGCAGGTGGCTTTAACGGAAACGATGAAGTGATGTTGCGTAAAAATGGCGCAACTATTGATTTTACCGAAAATCCTAACCAAGGCGCGGGTTTCTCGCAAGCGCGCATTGCTTCTGTTACAGCACCTAGCCTAAGCTACATTCCTTCGCAATGGGATATTACCCAAACCGAATCTTGTACCAACTTAGGCGTGAGCCCTTATGCGGCAGGTACACAACTAACCATTAACACCCAGCCTACCGATGTTACCTCTTGCAGCATTAGCATGAGTGTGGCCGCAACTGCCGGCTCGGCCATTACTTATCAATGGAAGTATAATGATGGCACCGCAACAGGATGGACTAACGTAACCACTTTTGCAGGTACCACCGTAACGGGGGCAACCGGTGCCAGTTTGAGTATAACCGGAACAACCACCTCATTGAACGGATATCAGTTTTATTGTGAGGTAACATCGGGCACTTGTACCCAAAACAGTAACGCTGCCCAATATACTTTGGGTGTATTGCCCGTATTCCGGAGCAGGGCCAATGGCAATTGGAACGCTACAGCAACTTGGGAGATGGCCAGCACCACAGCTGGCCCTTGGAGTAACGCGTGCGAATACCCAACTGCCACAAATACCACTGAGGTAATAATTAAAACCGGTAATACGGTTGTGCTAAACCTTAGCCTAAGCATTGATAAGGTAACGGTTGAAACGGGCGCAACACTTGAGCTTACCGGTAGCAATAAACTCTCTATATTGAACAGCATTGCCGGGGCTGACTTGACCGTAAACGGCACCCTATATGATAGGTGTAACAATAGTGGAAGTGCTGGGTTGGACTACGAAGACAATACTGGAACTACCAACGATGCCACATGGACATTGGGTGCTAATGGCATTATTATAAAAACTAACACTTCTAGTGTTGTGCGCTACCGCGATTTTTACCAAGGTGGTATGAGCACCATACCTGCCACCGCAAACTGGTACTACCGCTACAATGGCGATGGTAACCCAAATACAGCTGCAGCAGATATGTACTACCCTAACTTGTACTTCGAGAACACTGCAAATACAGCCAATTTTTCTTGGGACAACTTTAATATGATACTATCAGGTAGGTTGACCACTGCCACTATTTATGGCGATTTAAACATTGGTGTAACCGGCACCGGTTCTGTTACTGTGCTCAACAATAATATAAATAGCCAACCCATTGCTATCTATGGTGACTTGTATGTGGAGTCTGGCAGCACCTTAACTACTGTTGCCGACCCAACGCTATCCGGAGTTAACTTTGGCGTAAGCGGTGGCAGCACAGGTACTTATGGCCACGGTACAGGCTTCGAGGTGCGCGGCGCCGTTTATGTGGACGGCACTTTGGATGTTAACACCACATCAACTGGTTTGCTGCGCTTTGCGGGCACTGGTACCCAAAATGTATTGGGTAGTGGTACTTTGGACCTTTGGAATGTAGAAAAGACTGCGGCAGGTACCGTACTATTAGATAGGCAAATCGATGTAAACAACAACCTAACACTCACCGCTGGCAACTTCAATGCAGATGGCAATACCATTAGCGTAAAAGGTATTTGGAGCAATACGGGCGCAACCTATACCCATAGCAACAACTTGGTTATCTTCAACGGTGCTGGCAATACCACCGTACGCAGCAACAACCAACCCTTCTATAATGTGGAGGTTGCGACCACTGGCACGGGTAAAGTATACCCAATAACCAACAACTTGACCGTAGCTAATTTGCTTGAAGTAACCCAAGGCACGCTTGAAGTTCCAGCTGGCCGTGCGGTAAATGCAGTTACGTTTAGCCAAGATGCAACAGGTACTACGGTGGTTAAGGCAACTGGTGTATTGAACGTGGACTAATAATATCTTGTAAATAGCACTTCTTAAGTACCATTCACTGCAACTCCCCCATAAACACCAACGGCCACCTCATCAGAAGCGGCCGCTGGTGTTTGTATAATATATAGTAGCAATTACTGCTTGATTATCCCTACCGTTAATGCTCCTTGCAATACTGAGGTATTGTCGCTTGACACTAATGCATTGGAACCCTGTGCGGTTCCATAGGCAAATACACTAATGGTGTGTGTTCCTGGTGTAAGTATTATTGAAGCTGACATTGACCAATTGGTGAAAATACCGGCAAGTCCTGCAGTATTGGCAGCCACAATACGTTTATAACCACCATTTGGCAGAAACAGCCCATCAACCAATATAGCAACATCAACAGTTGAAAAGCCATTACCTGTTGCAGTTGTAGCTATACCACCATCAGTAGCTATATATACTACCGAGCCGGCAGGTACAGTAATGGTTTGGGTAAGCCCCGGTACCAGCGTACCAGCAGCAGTTGGGGTAATGGTAATTGTTGAGGTACCGAAAGTGGATGTAAAATTCTGCCCAGTAGTTGTGCTAGGCCCTGTGGCACCGGTAGCACCAGTAGATCCTGTCGCACCAGTAGAGCCGGTCGCTCCAGTTGCACCTGCGATACCCACTCCAGTGGCACCTGTTGCGCCTGGTAAACCTGTAGTACCAGTATTGCCTGTTGCGCCAGTTGCGCCTGTGGCACCTGTTAAACCTGTAGTACCAGTATTACCTGTTGCGCCAGTAGCACCTGTTGCGCCTGTTAAACCTGTAATACCCGTATTGCCAGTTGCGCCAGTGGCACCTGTGGATCCGGTAGCACCAGCAACACCAGCACCAGTTGCACCCGTAGCTCCAGTTGCACCAGTGGGGCCGATAGGCCCGGCCACACCTGCACCAGTTGGGCCTGTTACACCATCTACACCAGTAGCACCTGTCGCACCAGTAGCTCCCGTTGGGCCAGCTACACCAGCACCAGTAGGGCCAGTGGCTCCATCAGCACCAGTTGCACCAGTAGGACCAGTTGGGCCAGCCACGCCTGCACCTGTAGGGCCCGTCGCGCCAGTGCCGCCGTCAGCGCCAGTTGCGCCCGCAGGGCCAGTAGCTCCAAGTAAGCCGGTTGCACCTGTGGGGCCAGCAGGACCCGCAGGGCCAGGAGTACCGCCGTTGCCAGAGGTACCTGCATAAAGCGCATAAGGTACAGAAAGCAATTCAAATGCACCCATATCGATAAAATTGTTGCCGCCAGTAGGGTCGAGCTCAAGCTTAAGCCACTTTTCACCAGTTGACCAATTAATAGTGACAAAGGTGCCCGATACTATAGTACCTTGACCAACCTTCAAATTAAACAGGCCATAATCGTTGGTGCCAAGCTTATGCTCTTCTATATATACTACGGTGCCGGTGTTGGCACTATCCAGGATAGATATACGGATGTTAATGCTTTGATTGTCCAATATGTTGCCCTGTGCATCTCTGGCTATTGCCTGATAACTAAAGCCTTGCGGCACCTGTGCAAATGCCCCCGATGAAAGTAGCAGGCAAAGCAATAAGTAAATGTACTTTTTCATAAAGTAATAGTTAGTTTGTTGTTGAAACAGAAAGTTAATGCAAAGATTTAACATTAGGATAAAGCAAGGGGTGCTTTCACTTCAATTGTTTCAGGAATAAAAGCTGAAATCCTGATTAAGCTAATTTTTTTGCTGCCAATATTGCATAGCCTAACCGAACCTCATTGTTTGCTAATGTTAAGCAAAGGTGAAAATTTAACACAGATTATTGCTAAACAACCCATCAATTTGACTACCAAACTGTATGTCCATACTAACTTGATAATCAGTTATTTGTACCAATATTATATCGAATAGACGCCAAATTTGATTTTTTTTAGGATTGGAAGTTGGTTTATTCATAATACCATACTTAAAACGCTTGTAAACAGGGCAATTGAATCACAATTTTTTAATTTTTTCCTATTTATACAATAAATTCAGAAATCGTAACACTGTGATTTTCTTTTTTGTTTAATTTAAGTGCAAGAATGCGTTTTTTCAAAAAAAGCGAAACTTTAATCCTATTTTAACCTTCCAATCAACAATTCGTTTTTGATTGATCAATGATTATTGAATTAAAAACTCATTATGAAACGGAACATTACTCTAAAAGTAATTTCTCTGGTGGTAGCTTTTGTGCTACATCTATCAGGGGGCCTATTTGCCCAAAACTTGACCCCGGCAGCGGGATCGACCCAAACAATTAACGTGCCTAGCAGCGGGTATACTAGCTTTTCTGACCCAGGTGGGCCGGGTGGGTCTGTTATCCTGTGCTCTGGTATTAATATAGGTACGGTAGCACAGAATTATCCTAACTGCAATTGCATAACGCTTACAACCGTATGCCATGACGTTCCTGGAACTCCTGTTGAATTAGATTTTACGCAATATGCCGTAAATGCGGTTTTTGATTCTTTAAAGGTGTTTAATGGAAACAGCACAGCTGGTGCTGTACTATATAGCAACTCAAATACCGGTGCCCAAACTGGTGATAGGTGCACTGGCCCAGGAAATGTTATTGCCACTAACCCTTCGGGTTGCTTAACCGTATTGTTTTCGGCCACGGCTTCGGTCAATGATGCAGGCTTCATAGCCAACATTATCGCAGGCCCAGTAAGTAATGATGATGCTGGTGTTACTATCACAAACCCAACCAACCCTACTACCGCTACATTGCAAAATGTGCAGGTACGATTGAAAAATTATGGCTTAAATACTATAAATACTGCAACCATTGAGTGGACCATTAATGGCGTGGTTCAAACCCCGTTTAGTTATGTTGGCCCAGCTCTTGCCGTTGGTGATTCATCAGCACCTATAACAATTGGGTCATTTACTCCAGCTAATGGCGATGTAGTTCGCGCATGGTCGTCATTGCCAAATAGCATTGTGGATACCGTGAATGCAAACGATACCGCTCGTGTAGATTTATGCATTGGCCTTGCTGGTACCTTTACCATTGATGCTGGCCAAGCAACAGCGGGCACTAACTATGCTAGCTTTCAAGCAGCAGTAAATGCGATGACCACTTGTGGCATAGCCGGCCCAGTAGTATTCAATGTAGTACCAGGCAGCGGCCCGTACACTGAGCAAGTTACGCTACCTGCAATTGCTGGTACCAGTGCAACCAATACCATCACTTTTAATGGTAATGGTGACACCCTACAATGGAACCCTG
Source organism: Sphingobacteriales bacterium (assembly GCA_027483645.1). GTDB lineage: Bacteria > Bacteroidota > Bacteroidia > Chitinophagales > CAIOSU01 > CAIOSU01. The sequence goes on along the minus strand of JAIXUD010000023.1, from coordinate 88,436 downwards.
ATATCAACAACCGCTTTGTGCTTCGATTCAATGGGGCAGATTATGTGACTATTGATAGCCTTTACGTACTTAGTACTAATGCTACCTATGGTTATGGTATTTTGTTTTCCAACGAATCAGATTATAACACCATCCGCCAGAGTACCGTTAACGTGAATGCCGTTACTAGTACCACTGCCACTAATAGTGGTGGTATTGTTTTTTCAGCAAGCCCAAATACCAATACTGGCAGTGGTGCAAATGGAAGTTTCAATAAGTTTGAAGAAAATACTATAATAAATGGATACTATGGTGTACGCACCAATACTGGCGGCAGTGTAAGCAATGAGTTTTTAAACAACAGGATTTTAGAGTCCTACTTCTACGCTATGTACTTTTCTGGTGGCAATAATGCCACAATTGTGGATGGCAACGAAATCACGAGGCCTACCCGTAGCACTATTACTACCTTCTATGGCATCTATTTTACCGGGAACAGTGAAAACTGCGTAATTAATGGCAACCGCATTCACAACACAGCAGGTGGCAACCCTGCCACTACCAGCAACCACTTCGGCATTTATCATACAACTTGTGATGCTACACCGGGCAACGAGAATATTGTAAGCAATAACTTGATTTACAACATTAATAACAATTCTCAGATTAATGCCATATACAACGGTGGTAGCGATGGGATTACGTATCTTCATAACACCATAGACCTTTCCAGCACCACTACCACCACTACCGGCAATACTTATGGCGTGTACCAAACTACTGCAGCTACTGGCCTAGTGTTTATTGGCAATGTTATCAAACTTAGCCGAACTGGTATTAATGCCCATGTAGGTTTCTACATCAATACATCTACAACGGTATTTACCGAAAACTACAATGTGGTTTTTTCAAATGCCCCAACTGGCTCTAATGGCTATGGATACTACAACGCAATTACTTACCCAACGCTTGCCGCTTGGCAGACTGCTACCAGTCAAGGTGCGAACAGCTTGAGCGTTGACCCATTATTTGCCAGCCCAGGTACTGGCGACTTTACGCCGGGTAACCCGAGCTTTAACAATATAGTGCCAAACCAAGGTGTTACGGAGGATTTCTTTGGTACCCCACGTGGCGCCTTTACTGATGCTGGTGCTATTGAGTTTAGCGGTGTACCCAACGACATTGGCGCATTTGCCATTGTTTCCCCACCGCGTATTATTACCGCAACCACCCAAACTGTAGAAGTGCAAGTGCGCAACTATGGCACCAATACCGTAAACGCTTACAACGTAGGTTGGAGCGTAAACGGTGTGGCGCAAACGGGTACTAGCTCGGCTACGCCTTTGGCACCATCAACCAACAGTGCACCAATTACTTTGGGCACATATGTACCTACTAACTTCGATACCATCCGTTCCTGGACTTCGTTGCCAAACGGTGTAGCAGATGCCTTCGCTCCAAATGATACTACCACGTTAATCACCTGCGTTGGCTTACAAGGCACTTTTACCATTGACGCTAGCTTGCCTACTGGCGGCAGCAACTATGCAAGCTTTACCGCGGCGGTATCAGCTATGGCAGCTTGCGGCATTACAGGCCCAGTTGTTTTCAACGTTGCGCCACTTAGCGGCCCCTATGTTGAGCAGGTAATTATACCATTCATCAACGGCTCCAGTGCAACCAATACCATTACCTTCAATGGCAACGGAGATACCCTCCAGTTCAGCCCACCAGCTTTGCTCAAATATGTGCTTAAATTGGAAGGAGCTCAATATGTAACTATCGATAGCCTAGTTATCCGTTCATTGAGCGGCACCTATGGTTATGGTATCTTGTTGAGTGCAGGTGCTGATAATAACAATATCACCAACAATATCATCGATGTATCATTGGTAACTAGCACCACCGAGAGCAACAGTACTGGTATAGTTATTTCTGGTAGTAACACCTCGCAAAGCACCAACGCTCCGTTTACTGGTAGCAATAACCTTATTCAGGATAACGCCATCATTGGTGGTTACCATGGTGTAAGCATATATGGCTCAACCACCGGTACAGGTGCAGATAATAATAGGATAATCGGCAACGATATCCGTGATTTCTACAATTCGGGTGTTTTACTTAGCGACAATTCAAATACTCGTGTACTTAATAACGACATAAGCCGCCCTGCAAGAGTTGCGGTAACTACTTTCCATGGTGTGGAGTTGCTTGATAATACCTACGGTGCATTGATAGATGCTAACAGGATTTACAATACCCACGGCGCGGCTAGTTCCTTGACTGGCACTGTATATGGTATCTATTTCAACTCATCTGATGCAGACTCTGCCCGCCCGAACGTGGTAACTAACAACCTTATTTACGACATTAAAAATACTGGTGTCTTCTATGGCGTGTACAATACTGGTAGTAACAACAACAGGGTGTTACACAATACCATCGTAGTCGACCAAGTAGGTTCAACAGGTACTTCCGCTGTGCGTGGCTTTTTCCAAACCACTACTGCTACCAACGTGCACTTCAAAAACAACATTGTTTATATAGTTCGCGAAGGGAGTACCGCTTCAAAATACGGTGTTTACCTAGGAACCACGACTAGTGATGTAACCCTGGATGGTAACGTGTACTATCTTAACTCATCAACTGGGTTGGATTATGTAGGTTTTTACAATGCAGTGAGCTACGATACCATCACTACTTGGCAGACTGCAAACACCAACGCCTATGACCAAAACAGTTTCCAACGTAACCCACGGTTTGCGGATATCGCAACCGACAATTATGCCCCTACCTCAGCAGTTATCAACGACCAAGGTGAGCCGGTGGGAATATTGACAGACTTCTTTGGTGCCCCACGCAGCGCCACTACACCTGACCCAGGTGCCATTGAGTTTGTTCCGTTGGCTGATGATGCTGCAACTATTGCACTGCTTTCGCCTTCAGCACCGCTTGCTCCAGGCAACTACCCAATCGAAGTAGTAATACAAAATTTGGGCATTGCTAATCTTACTGATGTTAATGTGTACGTTAATATTAATGACGGTGTTATTGACACTACGCTACCAGTATTTGTACATAGCCCAATTTTGTTGCCAAGTTTGGTTAGTGATACCATTACCATTGGTACTTTCGATTTCTTGAGCCCATCATATACCATCACCATCTGGACTAGCGACCCGAATGGGGGCGCAGATGCTAATAATGTTAACGATACATTGACAGTTAACTTATGCCTAGCTTTACCCGCTGGTAACTATACCATCAATTCGGCATTAGCTACTGGCTCCGGAAACTATCAATCTTTCAATGCCGCTGCCGCTGCATTAACTTGTGGTATACTTGGCAATGTGGTATTTGATGTAGTGCCTGGCAGTGGCCCTTATAGTGAGCAGGTAACTATTGGCGAGGTAATAGGCGCAGGCCCAGCCGCTACTATCACTTTTAATGGCCAAGGCGAAACCCTAACCCACGATGGTACTGTAAAATTTGCAACCCTTACTTTATTGGGTACGGATTATGTAACGGTAAGAAACTTGACTATTGAAAGCACCAGTAATGTACAGGGCTTTGGTGTGCATCTTACTAGCAATGCAAACTTCAACACTATTAAGAACAGCACGGTGCGTATGAGCAATACCACCACCAATACCACCAACTACGCTATCTCAGCATCTGCATCTGAAACATCGGCTACTGCAGAGGGCAATAATGCCAACTACTTATGGGTTGATAGTAGCATAATATCAGGTGGTTACCGAGGCATTGGTTTAGAAGGTGCACCAGGTATTCTGCTTAAAGGCAACCGGATTACCAATACTACTTTCCTTAACCAATTTAATGCAGCCCTGTTTACCGACGACCAAGACTCGATGATGCTGTACGACAACTACGTGGATAGCCTAAGAGACTTAACTAATGGTGATGGCTTCTTTCTTACAGACCTGAATGGCTACTTTGAGATTGAAGGTAATATAGTGTTTACGCCTGATTGGGGCATATATATAAACGATGCCAACACTGCGGATAGCTCACGCCGTGCCCGTGTTGTAAACAATATGGTACGTAGTGTTACCGATATGGGTATCGATTTTGTTGATGCATCGCATGTGGATGTATTCCACAACACCGTGGTGGGCAACCCTGCAGTTTTCCTTACCACAGGTACTACCCGTATGGATATACGCAACAACATCTTCTCATCACCAAACGATTATGCTTTTGAAGATGGGGTTGCTATTGCTACCAGTAACCATGTGGATGTTGATAATAATATATACGAGAGCGGAAGCGCTACCTTGTTGATAAAATATGGTGGTACAACTACTGCCTTCGACTATGCTACTTTAGTGGCTTGGCAAACAGCCTACCCAGCTTTGAATCAAAATTCATTAGAAGGAGATCCGGTTTTTGTAAGCAACAACGACTTGCACATACTAGGTACCTTGCCTAACGATGTAGGAGATAATACCGCAGGGGTAATAATAGATATTGATGGCGATAGCCGCCCATTGTCCCCATCCACAACAGTTGATATTGGTGCTGATGAATATTTACCGTTTACCAGTAATGTGGCTGTTACCAATATTATTTCTCCAAGCGGAAATGCCTGCGGCGATAGTAGCACAGCGGTTACGGTAGTACTATACAACTTTGGTACAGCTGCGCAAAGTAATTTCGATGTTCAGGTAGCTGTTACAGGTGCTATTACACAAACTTTATCTGCTACTTATGCAGGCCCAATAGCTCCTCAAACTTTCGATACCATAACGGTGGGCAATATCAACACGTATGCTGGTGGCACCTTGAATTTGTTTGCCGAGCATCTATTAGCTTCCGACCAATTTCCGCAAAACGATACCTTAAGCGCTGTTGTTGAAGTATTAGCTATACCTTCTGCACCTGTTGCAGTTGGAGATACTGGTTGTGTAGGCGATGTGCTTGAACTTACTGCCGATTTTGGTACTTTTATTGATTTGGAATGGTTTGATGATGCCAACTTAACCAATTCTGTCGGTTCTGGTGATGTATTATTTACCCCTACCCTTGCCAGTACCCAAACCTATTACGTGGTAGGTACGGAAGGTTCATTTGAAAGAGTTGGAAGGTCTGCTGCAACCAGCTCAACGGGTTTCTTGCTCACTACAAACCAAGGCTCAGGCTGGGGGTTAGAATTTGAGGTGTTTGCGCCTACCTTTATTGACTCTGTTACCATCTATCCAGAGGGATCAGGCACCATTTCGTTGGCTTATTATAATTTGAACAATGGAAATAGCCGCGTTGATACCACCACGTCATCGTTTGTTTCTGGTACAGGCCTTAGCACACCAGTTCAAATATATGTGGGTTGGCTAGTTCAACCGGGTAGGTACAATATTGGTATCCATACTTATACAGGGCTTACCGATTTGATTAGAGACAGTGGAATACCTTCTAATTCATTCCCTTACACATCTCCTAGCGGTGGCTTGTCAATTACTTCTGGTAAATCTGCCTTTACTACCATCACCACTACCAGTTATTACTGGTTCTATGATTGGGTGTTGCGCTTGCAGGGTTGCTCTAGCCCTGCGCAAGAAGTAGTTGCTTTTATCAGCGATACTCAAAGCGACGCAGGTGCAGATGATACCATCTGTGCTGGCGAAACAGCCAGCCTTACTGCCCAAAACGGCGTAGCATGGGTATGGACGGGCGGATTAAGTACCCAAACTATCAATGTTAGCCCTGCATCTACTACCACTTATAGCCTTACCGTAACTGATGCGTTTGGTTGTGCAGGTACTCTTGGCCAGGCAACTGTTATTGTTAATCAATTGCCAAATGTTACAATCGGGAACGATACTGCAGTATGCGATGGCGAATCGGTAGTGTTTGGTGCTGTAGGTGCTATAGATTATGTATGGAGTACAGCAGCCATTACGCCTACAATAACAGTAACTGATGCAGGTACTTACAGTGTAACTGGTACAGATGCAAATGGTTGTATTAATGAAGATACGGTAGCACTGGTAGTGCGAAGCTTACCAACCGGTAATGCTGGTGCCGATGATGAAATTTGCGCTGGCGATAGTGCCCAACTGGTGGCTACTGGTGGCGTAAGTTATGTATGGAATACGACAGAAACTACTGCGAACATTACCGTAAGCCCAACTACCACTTCGGACTATACCGTTACCACTACTGACCAATTTGGTTGTGTAGGAGCTGATACGGTAGAATTGGTAGTGCGCAACTTGCCAAGCGGTAATGCTGGTGCCGATGATGAAATTTGCGCTGGCGATAGTGCCCAACTGGTGGCTTCTGGTGGCGTAAGTTATGTATGGAATACTACAGAAACTACTACGAATATTACAGTAAGCCCAACTACCACTTCGGACTATACCGTTACCACTACCGACCAGTTTGGTTGCGTGGGTACTGATACGGTAACGGTAGCAGTAAACCAATTACCAGTGCTCAATATTACTACAGGTGATACTATCTGTATATCACAGATAGCGGTAACGCTAACTGCTAGCCCTGCTGGCGGTACGTTTACAGGCCCAGGTGTAGTTGCAGGTGTTTTTGACCCTACCACCGTTGGCTTAGGTACTTATACCATAACGTACAATTATACCGATGCTGAAGGCTGCAGCGATACTGCCACTAAAGCTATAGTAGTAAGTAATGTAGGAGGTTGCACCCCTGGTGTGGGCACGCTAGCAGGTATTGAAGTTGGCTCGATTTATCCAAATCCTTTCCAAGGCAATGTGAATATTGAGTTTACTGCTATAAACAGCGAGCCTGTAACTATAACCATGTACAACCTTTTAGGCCAAACTATATTTACTGCACAAGTTGCCGTAAACTATGGCTTAAATACTTACACCATTGAAACTGACGGCAACTTGGCGGAAGGTTTTTATGTGATAGAGTTGCGCAAAGGTTCAGACACGTACATGGAGAAATTGCTTCGCGTGAAGTAACCATTCAATACCCGTAATTGGGTTAATAAAAAAAGCGACACCTAGGAAACTGGGTGTCGCTTTTTTATGTGGCATTGAGATGACAAAATCCTGTAAGCCCGATCGTTACAACCAATATAATGTACAAGTTAGAGGCTTGGACAATGTGGCCTTGTTTGGCACTTCCATAAAGCATTGTGAGAGCATCTGCGCCATTCAAACCGTGTGCATACCCATAATCATTAGCATCATCGCACCTATTCAGGTTACCGACTTCTGGGATACCTGATGCAGGTATCAAAGCATTCAGAATTCCCAACGGGTCAACCCACAAAAAATCCCCAAAGCGTTGCGGTGGGGATGGGGTGTGTGGACGCGACGGGATTACTTCGTGAGGGCTGCGCAGTTACTTCGTGAGGGCTGCGCCGTTCGAACCCACGATCGTCTACTTTGAGGGTAGATGTTTTTTGGTGAACGCGGCGGGGTCGCACGGCCACATAAGGTAGCGCACAGTATCTTACACTATCATGCGTAAAAGCTTGCTGTACTTGCGTTTTTGAACCCCCAATTGTAAAGTAGCGCACAACAACGGGTAACTGATGAAGGCTGAAAGCGCATGTAAAAGCGCATGTAAGCCAGTGCGAACGTGCAAAAATTGTGGGTTCAACCTCTGTCGGTTTTGACAGAAGTGGGCTTACTCCACTAGCAGCTTGCCAGTTTGCTGGTGATCGTCAGCAGGCCTTTTAAGTGGTAATTTGCCTTCATTATACAAATCCAAATCCCCAGCATAGAAACTAACAACTTTTTTAGGTAGATTAGTGTTGCAAAGAAATGAAACCATTCCTCATAAAAATATTGCTGGTTTTTTACTTGATACTATCCATAGGTATCAATGTTTCCGTGCATTATTGCGGAAACGAGGTTGCATCGGTTTCAGTTTTGTTTAGCAATAGTAAAAAGTGTGGCTGTGCTGGCAAGGAAAGCAGCAAAGGGTGCTGTCAGGACAAGGAAGTAACTTTTCAAATAGCCGAAGACCAATACAAGGTACCCGAAGTTGTATCAAATACTGAAAGCATTACCCGCTTATTTCTCCCCTCTTTTGTTTCCACCGTTTTGGCCCCGCCAACTTTATTGGTGAGTGCAAATAGTGATAACACTAAGCCCCCCAATGCGCTAGAGCCGCGGATTTACCTCAGGAACGCGGTATTCCGAATCTGAAATTTTAATGTTTTTTATCTTTCCACCGACACTGACCTAAGTGCTCGGTTAATGCTGTTTATTCTCCAATTATACTATTCTAAAAAATTAATTATGAATCGCGATACCTTATCTATCATTACAGCAATCATAGTTGGCATAACAATAGTTGCTGCTACTTCTTGTAGCAAAGACCACGATGGCATGAACATGGCCAATATAGATTACCCTGCCGCTTATGTGGTAAATGGTGCGTCCAATACCATATCTGTTATCCGATTGTCAGATAATACCGTTACAGAAACCATAAGCCTTAACGGTGCTACTTTCCCGCATCATATTTATATTTCACCCCTTAAATCAAAATTGGCCGTTGCCATTACAGGTACAGACCTAAGTGGCGGGCACGGAGGCCACGGTGGCAGCGTAGCGGGCCAAAAAATACAAATAATTGATGCCGTAACAGGCATGATTGATAAGGAGATAGCGGTGGCTGAGTTACCGCACAATGCCGTTTTCAACCCGAGCGGAACCGAGCTTTGGGTGCCCCAGGGAAACGAAACACAGGGCACCGTGCTGATCTACAATGCAAATGATTGGTCTTTGGCGAGCACCATAAATGTAGGCCGTATGCCTTCAGAAGTTACCTTTTCAGTCGACGGCTCAATGGTATTTGTTGCCAATACTATGGATGCAACTGTATCAGTAATAAACCCTGTGGATAAAACAGTATTGGCTACTATTGCAGTAGGCGAAGATCCAGTGGGTGCTTGGCCAGCTAGCAATGGCAAAATGTATGTCGACAATGAAACCGATCAAACCATTTCGGAAATTGACGTCAATATAAGAACGGTTACCGCCACTATAGCCCTCGGCTTCAAACCGGGTTATGCAGCATATAATAGCAGCAATAGCGAATTGTGGGTGTCGGATGCAACCAACGGTCAAGTAAAATACTATGTTTTTACAGGTGGTGTTTGGACACTTGCGGGTAACATAACCACAGGTGCCGATGCACATGCGATTGCTTTTGCTGAAAACGGTAGCATAGCCTATGTAACCAACCAAGGAGCCAACACGGTTTCGGTTATTAATGTGGCCAATCATGCCGTTGTTAAAACAATTAACGTGGGTGAAAAACCGAATGGCATCGTAACCAATCAATAAATTTATTCAAAAACTAAATTCGATAACATGAAATCATATATCAATCTCGTACTACTTACAGCAATGTTGATACCTGTTCTTACCAGCTGCCAAGCTCAAATCAATAACAGTAAATCTGAAACGGTAAAAATTTATGGCAACTGCGGCATGTGTAAAAAAACCATTGAGACTGCTGCATTTGTAAAAAAGCAAGCTAGTGCCCAATGGGATGTGGACAGTAAGATGGCTGTCATAAGCTATGATAGCACCCAAACAACATTGGATGATGTGTTGAAACGCATTGCTGATGTGGGATATGACAGCGATAAGTTTACAGCACCGGACGATGTTTACAACAGTCTCCCCGGCTGCTGCCAGTATGATAGGCCAATGAGGAAGTAACGCGAACAGTAAATAATGTAAATAAAAGCCAAAATAGTATAAAGCTTTACAGCGCTAACCAATGCAATTTTGTAATGTCAGTGTGGGTAGTAGTAGCTTCCATAATATGGCAGCTATTACTGCCCAAAAACGGCTTCGATAACAAGTATCATGACTTTGCTATAACGCAAAACTTGAAACAATTGAAAGGCATGGAAAATCAAAAATACATCCCAGCATTAGGCTATGACTTCCTGAGTGATTATTATGATTTTGCCATAAAGCTGACTATGCCCGAAAGCAAGTTTCGAGAGAAGTTGGCTGACTGGGTGGATCCACAACCTGGTGAACATATTTTGGAGTTTGGTTTTGGTACAGCCGCAAATCTGGTGTTGCTTAAACAAAAGCAGGGACAGGTAATTTTAGAGGGTGTAGACATTGATCCCAAAATATTAGCCATTGCCGAGCATAAGTTGGCCAAGTACCAAATAGAGTTGCCTTTGCATCTTTATGATGGGAAAATCCTGCCATTTGCCGACAGCTCGTTTGATAAGGTTTATAGTTCTCTCGTTTTCCATCAGCTTGATGCGCCAACGAAAACCACTGCCCTAATAGAGCTTCACCGCGTTTTGAAGCCAAACGGCAAATTGATTATAGCGGATTGGGGCAAAGCCAAGAACCGACACATGCGCACGGCGTTTTACCTCGTCCAATTACTGGATGGGTTTAAGACAACCAATGATAATGTTAAAGGGCTAATGCCCGACTTTATCCGCAAGGCAGGGTTTCCGGTAGCAGCAGAAGTGGACTTTATTAATACCATGATAGGTACTTTTAGTTATTACAAGGTTGCAAAAGAGGCTTAATTTTTCAGTTTAAATTGTTGTACTGGCACCTAACAAGTGACAACACTAAATTTTGCCATGAGAATTAACAGTTGCTAAGGAATTATCTGCTTAGAACTATAAAGATTATGCATATGGAACATTCAAATCACCACACACACCAAGCCCATGCTCACCAACCCCATGCGGAGCATAGTGACGGTGGACACGATAAACATGCCGGGCACAACGTTTCCGACTTTTGGAAGCGGTTTATCATTTGTATCATCGTAACCATTCCGGTGCTGGTCCTATCGCACATGATACAGGAGTGGATGGGTTTTGAGTTTACGTTCCCCGGCGATAAATACGTTTTGGCCGTCCTTTCTACCTTTATTTTCCTATATGGTGGTTATCCTTTTCTGAAAGGATTGTATGACGAGGTAAAAGATAAGGCCATCGGTATGATGACGCTCATTGGCATAGCCATAACCGTTGCGTGGGCATACAGTGTTGCAATCACTTTTGGTTTGCCCGGGATGGATTTTTATTGGGAGATGGCAACGTTGATAGACGTGATGCTGATTGGCCATTATTTTGAGATGAAGTCGGTAATGGGAGCATCCCGCTCATTGGAGCTGCTGGTGAAAATGATGCCCTCTACTGCTCATATAGTGCGTAATGGCTCGGTGAAAGATGTAGGAGTGGACCAATTGCAAAAGGACGATGTGATATTAGTAAAACCGGGCGAAAAAATCCCTGTGGATGGGATGGTGATAGAGGGGGAGAGCTACCTTGACGAGAGCATGCTGACAGGGGAAAGCAAGCCCGTAAAAAAACAGAAAGGCAGCAAAGTAATTGGCGGGGCCGTGAACAGTAATGGCTCCCTTACCATAAAGGTAACCAGCACAGGCAAAGATAACTACCTAAACAAAGTGGTAAAGCTGGTAGCCGATGCCCAGAAAGTAAAATCGAAAACACAAAACTTTGCCGACCGCGCGGCGAAAGTATTAACGTTTGTGGCATTGGGCGGTGGTGCGGCTACGCTGGCCGTGTGGCTGTTGCTTGGCTTTCCGTTTGTGTTTGCACTGGAACGGATGGTTACTGTGATGGTTATTTCTTGCCCGCACGCGCTAGGGCTGGCTGTGCCACTGGTGGTGGCCATCTCCACTTCCATTTCTGCCCAAAAAGGATTGCTCATCCGTAACCGTACGGCTTTTGAAAATGCCCGTTTAATCACTACCATTATCTTTGACAAGACAGGCACACTCACCAAAGGCTCGCATCAGCTTAACGGGATTAAGGTGTTGAATACAAATTATAGTGAGAACGAATTGATCAGGCTTGCATCCGGAATTGAGCAAAACTCTGAACATTACATAGCCACGGGCATCATGCGCAAGGCGGGTGAGCTAAATATTACCGCACCGAAATCGGAACAGTTTAATTATTTGCCGGGAAAAGGTACGGAAGGAGTAGTTGAAGGCAAGGATGTAAAAGTAGTTGGGCCTAATTACCTTAAAGAGCATGGCATCTCTGTTGACCAAATCGCAGAAGAGCTTACGGGCACTGTTGTGTATATGCTGGTGGGCAAAGAGGTTGTTGGATATTTTACCTTTTCCGACCAGATAAGGGAAGGTTCTTTCGAGGCAGTTCAACAATTGAAAGAAGCAGGAATCAAGAATTTGCTTCTTACCGGCGACAATGAAAAGGTGGCCAAGAAAGTAAGCGAAGAGCTAAAAATGGATGGCTTTTTAGCCAACGTATTGCCACATGAAAAGCTGGAGAAAGTAAAGGAGCTTCAGCAGAAAGGGGAGTATGTAGCTATGACGGGAGACGGTGTAAATGATGCCCCAGCACTGGCACAAGCCGATGTGGGCATAGCAGTAGGCTCCGGAACCGATGTAGCGGCAGAAACCGCTGATATTATATTGGTTAATTCCAATCCAAAGGACATTGCCAACCTTATCTTTTTCGGAAAGGCCACTTACAACAAAATGCTACAAAACCTGTGGTGGGCGGCAGGTTATAATATATTAGCCATACCCTTGGCAGCTGGGGTGCTGTATCCATGGGGCATCATGCTGAGCCCAGCAATTGGAGCGGTGCTCATGAGTGTAAGCACTATAGTGGTAGCCATTAATGCGCAGCTTTTAAAAAGGAAGATTTCATAGCGGTACAACAATTAGCTTAAGAAAAACACATGATAGAAAAAATAATTTCTTGGTCAACGCATAACCGCTTCATCGTGTGGGTTGGCATTTTGCTGATTGTGATAGGGGGCATATACTCCGTAATGACCACGCCAGTGGATGCTATCCCCGACTTGTCGGAAAACCAGGTAATCGTCTACACCGAATGGATGGGCCGCAACCCGCAGATAATGGAAGACCAAATAACGTATCCGTTGGTCTCCAACTTGCAAGGCATCCCTGATATTAAGGCCATTCGTGCATCTTCTATGTTCGGTATGAGTTTCATTTTTGTCATTTTTGATGATGACGCGGAGATTTATTGGGCGAGGACGCGGGTGCTTGAACGGCTTAACTATGCCCAGCGATATTTACCCGAGGGCGTAACGCCCACCCTTGGCCCCGATGGCACCGGCGTTGGTCATGTGTTTTGGTACACTTTGCAAGGTGATGGGTATGATTTGGGCGAGTTGCGCGCCGTGCAAGATTGGTACGTAAAATTCGCCCTACAAAATGTAGAAGGCGTAAGCGAGGTTGCCTCGTTCGGAGGGTTTCAAAAACAATATCAGGTAAGCATTAACCCCAACAAGTTGGTATATTACAAAATTTCGGCAATGGAAGTAGCCAATGCCATCAAACAAAACAACCGCGATGTGGGCGGAAGCATTTTGGAGATGAACGGGATGGGGTATATGATACGGGGGCTGGGATATATACAGGACATTAAAGACATTCAGGATATTTCGGTTGGCTCGTATAACTCTATCCCCATTACCTTAAAGGATGTAGCGAATGTACAGATGAGCAGCGACATCCGCTTGGGGATAGTAGAAGAGAACGGCGAAGGCGAAGTGGTAGGCGGCGTAGTAGTTGCTAGATACGGCGAAAACCCCAAAGAAGTAATTGACCGCGTGAAAGAGCGATTGGAAGATGTAGAACAAGGGCTACCACCAGGCGTTACTATTAAAATAGCATACGACCGCAGCGACCTTATTGAAGCGGCAGTTGCCACACTCAAGGAAGCCATAGTAGAAGTCATTATCGTGGTTTCGCTGGTAGTTCTGCTTTTCCTTTTTCATTTGCGCAGTGCCTTAGTGGCCATTGTCACCATCCCGTTATCGGTATTAATAGGCTTTATCCTAATCAAGATTTTTGGCATTAGTCTCAACATCATGTCGTTGGGGGGGATAGTGCTGGCCATTGGCGATCTGGTAGATGCGGGGGTGGTGATGACCGAAAATGCTTATAAGAGTTTGACGAACGCAGTTTTAAAAACTGACGAATAATGGCAAAGCAACGCATAGGAAACACGAAGGAAATCAGCAACGAAGAGCGGATAAAGATTATTGAGCGGTCCTCTCGCACGGTGGGTCGCGCCGTGTTCTTTTCCATCCTTGTTACGCTGGTCTCGTTTGCGCCCATCCTCTTTTTGGAAGGGCAAGAAAAGAAGCTATTCTCGCCGCTGGTGCTCACCAAAACGTTTACCATGTTCGGTTCTGCGATGGTGGCTCTCTTTATTGTGCCCATGTTGCTTCGCACGTTGATGAAGGGCAAGCTCATACCCGAAAGCCGCAATCCAGTTTCAAACTTTTTTATCAAAATATACTCCCCCGTGCTACGCATTTGCCAGCGGTGGAAGAAAACAGTGATTGCCATTGCCTTGTTGGTAGTGCTGGTTAGTATTCCGTTTATGTTACGTTTAGGTTCTGAGTTTATGCCACCGCTGGATGAAGGTAGCTTGTTGTTTATGCCCGTTACCTTACCCGATGTTTCCAATAGCGAAGTGAAACGAATTTTGCAGGTTCAGGATAAAATAATCAAAAGCATTCCGGAAGTCGAGAATGTATTAGGCAAAGCCGGGCGCGCCTATAGCGCTACCGACAATGCCCCTATGAGTATGATTGAAAGCATTATTCTGCTGAAACCAAAATCGCAATGGCGCGCTGGTATGACGACAGAAAAACTGATTTCGGAAATAAATGAAAAAGTAAAAATTCCCGGTGTGACGAACGGTTGGACACAGCCCATCATCAACCGCATTAACATGCTTTCAACAGGCGTTAGGACGGATATTGGCATTAAGGTTTATGGCCAGGATTTGGACACCATATACAACATTGCCAGAGAAATTGAAAAGTCTTTACAAGGTATTGAAGGCCTTGCAGACCTTTATGTAGAGCAGCTTACAGGTGGAAAGTATCTGGATATCAAAATCAAGCGGGAAGAACTGGCGCGGTACAATGTATCTATCGAAGAGGTAAACATGCTCATCGAAATGGCATTAGGCGGAATGCCGTTAACCAGTACCGTGGAAGGCCGCCAACGGTTCAGCGTTTCCATGCGCATGGCACAAGATTTTAGAAGTGATATTGAAGCAATTAACAGAATCCCTTTGCAAACTCCGGATTTCGGCGTTATTCCATTGTCGGCAGTAGCGGATATTGAAATATCCGAAGGCCCTCCCATGATAAATTCAGAAAACGCTATGCTCCGGGGGACAGTACTGTTTAATATAAGGGGCAGGGATATGGGCAGCGTGGTAAAGGATGCCAAGGAGCGAATCGAGCGGGATTTTGATAAACTGCCGAAAGGCTACTTTATTAACTGGAGCGGGCAATACGAAAACAAGGTAAGGGCCGAAGAGCGATTGAAGATCATTATACCTATTACGTTGCTCCTCATCGCTTTCATTCTATATTTCACCTTCCATTCGGTTAAGGAAATGGCCATTGTGCTTACCAGCATCCCCATAGCATTGGTTGGCGGTGTGTTTTCTATGTACTTCTTTGATGTAAATTTTTCGGTGGCGGTGGCTGTGGGTTTCATTGCGTTGTTCGGCATAGCGGTAGAAACGGGTGTGTTGATGATTGTTTATATGAACGAGGCCATCCGTGAAGTCGCAGAAAACAAGAAAAGCGATCAACTAACTCGCGAGGAAATCCAATCCGCCGTTTTTTCGGGGGCCGTAATGCGGGTGCGCCCGAAACTGATGACGGTGATGGCCGATATGATTGGCTTATTGCCGGTTTTGGTGGCAACGGGCATAGGCAGCGATGTAATGAAGCCAATAACCATTCCTTTTGTATTCGGGCTCATTACTTCAACACTCTTTGTGCTCATAGTTTTGCCCGTTGTGTACCAGATAGTGAAGGAGATGGAAGTGAAGCGTAACGGTAAGGTGCAGTATTTAGATATTAAAGATTAAAGAATGAAACAGACGATATTATTCCTTTTGATAAGTGCGTTCTGGAACAATATCCAAGCGCAAGATACTTCTTATGTTTCGTTGGATAGGTTGCTGCTCCAAGTAGAAACCAATTATCCTTCAATACTTCAGTATCAACAGAACATCAAGGCCATTGAAGCCACGGCGGGGGGTGCAAAAGCATGGATGCCACCCACCTTTTCAACCGGTTTGATGCAGTTTCCCTACAACCTATCGATGCTCAACGACAGGAACGATCCCATGAACCAAGCGGGCATTGTCTTTGCACTTGAGCAAATGATACCCAGCCCTAGCAAACTCAATGCTAAGCAAAGCTATCTCAACTCATTGGCCGAAATAGAAAAGAACAAAAGCGATTGGACCAAGAACACTTTGCGTAGGGAGGCAAAAATACTGTACTACCAACGTTATGTAACCGAGCGTAAACAGCAAATAATAGAGGAAAGCAAAGAGCTCTTAAACTTGCTAATCAGCACTTCCGAAGCTAGATACAGTTACGATCAATCGCAGCTATCCACCATATACAAAGCCAAGGCGCGGCTGGCCGAGTTGAACAACATGTTGCTGATGTTAAACGGGCTGATTGCCGAGAGCAATATTGGCCTGAATACCTTGATGATCCGGGATTTGAATACCAATTTTGAAATTGACACCTCGATAACACCATCCTTTTATGCATTAGGTTTAGTTGATACGAGCGTTATCTCCATCCGTAGCGATATTACCGCCGTTTCCAGCTATATACAATCAATGAGGCTGGAGCAAAAGGTAATGAAACTGGGGGTAAGGCCCGATTTTGGGATTCGATTGGAACATGCCCAAATGTTCGGGATGCCGAACCAGTGGTCGGTAATGGGTATGGTAACCATACCTATTGTACCGTGGTCGAGCAAAATGTACCGTTCCGAGGTAAGTGCGATCGGGTATCAAATACAGGCTATGGAGCAAGAGAGGCTCACCATGGAACTGATGGCGGGTAGGATGCTGCAGGAAAAGCTCATTATGCTGAAATACGAAAACCAGCAGTACGAAAACTACCGGGACGAGATTATTCCTGCTTTTGAAAACAACATGGAGGCGAACCTACTGGCTTACAAGCAAAACACCGGCAACCTCTTTGTGCTTTTGGATGCTTGGGAAATGCTGCTGATGAAGAAGTTGGAGATGTACGATAAGCTTTTTAATATTTTAAAACTGGAGGCGGAGTACGACTATGAGAGAGAAACCAATTAAGACTTTAATAGCATTAGTGCTGCTCGTTGCCGCGTTCTCTGCCTGCGGCCCTAAGCACGATGGCCATGCCGGCCATGGCGACGGTATGACGTACACCTGTCCTATGCACCCTGAGGTGGTAAGCGACCAGCCGGGCCAATGCCCAATATGCCACATGGACCTGGTGCCTGCAAGCGATGTGGTGCTGGATGAAATTGCATTGCTCAAAGACAAAGTGATTTCCCGGCAAGCTACAGTGATGCTAAACGTTGGTAAGTCGGATACCATTACGGCACAAGGCTATATCGATTTTGACAAAACCCGCAACCAATCCGTTTCGGCAAGGTTCGGGGGTAGGGTAGAGCGGCTGTACATAAGGTACAGCTTACAGTACGTGAGTAAGGGCGATAAGATAATGGATTTGTATAGCCCCAGCCTGAGTACCGTACAGGAAGAGCATCTATTGCTTTTAAGAACCGGTGCATCACCTTCCCTAATTGAAAACTCCAAGCAAAAGTTACGGCTGCTCGGCCTTACCCCAAACCAGATTTTGCAGTTGGAGCAAAGTGGTGAGGTTGCTTTAACGGTATCCATATTCAGCCCTTCTAGTGGATATGTGTTTTTTGAGAATACAACTGTTAGCAATAATTCACCCACCCAAGACGGTGCGTCTAGTGCCATGGGCATGGGGGGGAAAGACAACCAAGAGGAGGGATTTGCTTCCACAATAGGCCAAATACGCGAGGGGATGTACATAAGCGATGGGCAAGTGCTTTTTAATGTAAACGATTTAAAGCAGGTGTGGGCAGTAGTTTCAATACCAACCGAATACATTGCCAATGTTTCCGAAAAGCAGCCCTTAGAAATAGTATCTGAATCCTTTCCTAATCAACCAATCACAGGAGCCATTTCTTTGGTAGAGCTCACCTTTGAAGAAAATGCCCAGCGTTTTGCACGAGCGAGGGTATCGCTGCCCAACTCGGAGCTAAAGCTTAAAATCAACTCATTGGTTACTGCACGCATTGCTTTCAGTATAGAGGGCGATAACTTAACAGTGCCGTCTTCGGCGGTTTTCAATACAGGTTTGAATAGCTACGTATGGGTGAAAACCGATACCACCAAAGCGGGTGCAGGCGTATTCGAGTTACGGAAGGTAGTTTCTGGAGCAGCGTACGACGGCATGACCACAATTGTAGGCGGTTTGCAGCAAGACGAGGAAATAGCAACACAAGCCGGGATGATGACTGACAGTGAAACGTTTTTAAATATTGATTGACATGAGGCTAATTATTTTTCTCACCATAGCGTTGTTACTACTGTTTATATCAGGATGTAAGTCCGGCGATACCGATAATGATGCGTCCGCTGAATACTACTATACTTGCCCTATGCATCCCAGCGTAATTAGCAAGACGCCCAGCGCTTGCCCTGTTTGTAATATGTCGCTGGTAAAAGTGGCTAAGAATAATCAGGACGGAGACAACCGTGAGGGCAATTACATTATTATTGATAGCCGTCAACAGACCTTGGCAGGCATAGAAACCGATACGGTACGGATGCGGGAAATTACTGCCGCCAATGCCATCTTGGGCACAGTAGTTATTGATGAAGAACAGGTAAAAGTGATAACCAGCAGGGCAAAGGGGAGAATTGAAAAGTTGTTTATAAAGGAAACAGGTGTGTATGTGCAAAGCGGCAAACCCTTATACAGCATTTACAGCGAACAACTACTGGCCGACCAAAAGGAGTACCTGGTGCTTGTTGAGAAAATAAAGTCAAACGCAAGTGCATCTCCAATATTAGCGGATATGCTAAGTGCCGCAAAAAACAAGCTGTTGCTATGGGGACTGACCGAAAAACAAATATCGGCATTGGAAATTACGGGTGCACCTAGCCCGTCGGTTACTTTCTTTTCTCCAGAGGCAGGTTATGTTACCGAGGTATCGGTTACCGAAGGAGGGTACGTTGATGTTGGCACGCCACTTTACAAAATCACCTCGCTAAAGCAAATATGGGTAGAGGCACAGTTGTTCTCCAATGAAACCAGTAACCAAGCCAAAGACTTGGCTTACTATATTCACGCTGGGAGTGATGAGGGTGTTTACAAAGGGAAGCTGGTGTATAGTAATCCCACTATAGAAAAGGGGCAAAAAATATATTTGCTCCGCATTCAAGTGGATAATAAAAATGGCAAACTCATACCGGGCATGTTGGTTTCGGTATATCCGCAAAGCACCTCACAAGCTGTTTTATCTGTCCCAAAATCAGCAATACTAGAAGAAAAGATGAAAACGGCCTGGGTGAAAACCGATGAGAACACTTTTGAGCAGCGTATGGTAACTACCGGCAGTGAAAGCAATTATTGGGTAGAAATTCTTTCGGGCTTGGCGGTGGGGGATATTATTGTTACCGATGGGGCCTACTTGTTAAGCAGCGAGTTCATCCTGAAAAACGGTGCGGGGATGAGGCATGAGCATTGAAAAACAATAGAGGCCAACTTGGATTGTAAATGCGACGCCGATTACGGTGCATGGTATGGTTCATCTGCTCCACGCGCGCCCTCAAACTCATTTTTGTGCAAACTTAATTTGTCCCGTAGTTTATCCGTATTTTTGCACCCTAAACGTTTCCAAATGAAAAAAATCATCTTCATACTGTCTCTTGTAATCCTTGGTATCGCTGCCCATGCGCAGACCGAAAAAGTTACCGTGCAGACCAAGATTTACTGTAGCCACTGTGATGAATGTGGCGATTGCAAGCCCAATATTACCAAGCATGTTGCGGAGCTGAAAGGTATAGAGAAAGTGGAAATGGACACCAAGAAGATGACTATTACCGTTACTTACGATGCCAAACAAACCAATCCGGCTGCTATTCGCACGGCTATATCGAAATCAGGATATGATGCAGATGATGTAAAAGCCGACCCTACCGCATACACTGCGCTGGACGGTTGCTGCAAAAAGAAATAAGTATTAGGCTGGGGCTTTCACCCCAGCCTAATTCAATCCTACAAAATATATCGGTACAGTCGGCCAGTACCAAATAATAATCCCGCTCTGTCTCCAGATAACCATTAAGGGCGTTATAACAATATCCCGTTTCCATAAAGTATTCAATGGTGGAGATTTGCCCAAAGGCCAACGACTTATCCAATAAAAGCTAGGTCAAGTGCATCCGATGGTCAACATATAATAATCGTATGTGGGCTTGTGGGTTTATTGAATAACTACAGATAGCGAGAGATTTATCACCTGTGTCAGGATTGACAGAAGTGGGAGGGTCTAATTTCATCAATCCTGGCCAGCCCAGAACGGCTGAACTGAATTGGTTGTTAGGTCAGCGCTTAAAGTTGGGCCAGGGCTTGCGAAAATAGCTTGGTTTCAGGTTTTGCCCAAGAACCAACCGACAATTTTTGGCAGTTCACGTTTTAGCCCTACCATGTTCATTAAAGCAATTAGCGATTTGGTAGCGCTGAAAGCGAAACAAGATACCTGCCCCAAGCATAAGAAATTATGTGCAAAATCCACGGTTTAATATCTATTAAAATCTTAGAAGCTGTTTCAAAATATCCTGGAATTTATTTGTGGCTCTTTTTGGCTACGACTGCATTGGCTTTTTTCGACGTAATCATTCTATTATGCCTTCAAAAATCCGCTTTGTCTCGCTCAAAAATAGCTCACAAATATTCTTGCACTATAATTTGAAACAGCTTCTTAGACAGATAAGGAGGATACCCACTATTGACAGCTTACCTAGTCTTATAGGATTTAAGGGGCTAACAGCACTGTGCGCATTTAATCGGGTATATTGGCTCAACCCCATACAAGCAGGGGCGAGGTACGCAGATAAGCTATGGCTTACGAAAGGGTTGTTAATTGGCAAGAATGAAATAAGCAGTTGAAAGAACGACACTCAGTTAACCAAACAATTAACAGCTCCTCTTGTAACTTGTTAACCTCTGTCGAAACAAACAGAAGTTCTACCGTGTGCCCTCACTCAAGCCTTTCCCTAAGTATTGCGGTATTCAACTTATTTTTTCTGCTTTGAAACCGGCCTTGGTGACAACATTTATCACTTCCTCTTCCGACAGTTTATCTGTTTCAATGGTTAGTACCTTTTGAGGGTTTGCCGTGTCAACATCCCATTTTTCAATTCCTTCGGCATTGTTAAGATGGGGTGATACCCCGGCTACGCACCCGCTGCAATTGATATTAGTTTTGAATTTCAAGGTTTTCATGGTGTTCGTTTTTATTGTTTAGGAATTAAGACTTTTCAATTTTAATCTCAGGCTATTGCTCACTACCGAAACGGAGCTTAATGCCATAGCCGCGCCTGCTATCATAGGGCTTAACAAAAAGCCGAAGAATGGAAATAGAACCCCGGCAGCTATAGGTATTCCTATCAGGTTATAGATAAAGGCCCAGAACAAGTTCTGTTTTATTGCGCGTACCGTCATCCCTGATAACCGGAAAGCTTGTGGTATCTTCATAAGATCCGAAGAAATAATGGTCATCTTCGCGACGTCTATAGCGATATCCGAGCCTTTTCCCATGGCTATACTTACATCAGCTTGCGCCAACGCTTGGCTATCATTGATGCCATCGCCTACCATGGCTACTATTTTGCCTTCGGCTTGCAGCTTTTTAATGAAGTCGGCCTTGTCCGCAGGAAGGGTTTCCGCTTGGAAATGTTTGATACCCACTTTGGTAGCTACAGCCCCTGCGGTGTGGGCATTGTCTCCCGTAAGCATATACACTTCAATGTTCTGCCTCTTTAATTCCTGTATTGCGAGGGCTGAGGATTCTTTGATTTTATCCGCGATAGCAATAAGTGCTATCAATTCCAGGCCTTTTGCAAAATAGACTACAGTTTTTGCTTCTTCCTGAAGTGTTGTAGCAGTCATGGCCATATCAGCGGGAATCAATACCTTTTCTTCTTGCATGAGCTTTAGGTTGCCAACAACGTATATGTCGTTTGCAACGTGGGCCTTAATACCTTTTCCGGTAATGCTTTCAAATTCACTTAGATCTTTTACGGTTAGGTTTTCGGCTTTCAGCTTTCGTACTACCGCTTCAGCTAGTGGGTGTTCTGATTGGCTTTCGATAGATAACAATATTGCTTTAAGCGGAGCGGTATTTACCCCTATGGTTTCGTTCCATACCATATCCGTAACCTCGGGTTTACCTTCGGTAATGGTGCCTGTTTTATCCAGTATAATGGCGTTCACTTTATGGCCGAGTTCAAGGCTTTCGGCATCCTTAATCAATATACCGTTCTCGGCTCCTTTCCCCACACCTACCATAATGGCAGTAGGGGTAGCCAGACCCAGGGCGCAAGGGCATGCGATAACCAAAACGGTTACCATGGCCAGCAATCCTTGTGTGACTGCATTCTCGCCTCCAAACACCGCCCATATAATGAAACTAAGAATAGAGATGCCTATAACTACGGGAACAAATACCCCCGCAATTTTGTCTACCAACTTCTGCACGGGGGCTTTACTTCCTTGTGCTTGTTGAACCATAGCGATAATATGTGCCAAGACCGTTTCGCTCCCTACTTTTTCCGCGGTAAAAGTAAAGCTGCCTTTTTGGTTTATGGTGCCCGAAAATACACTTGAACCAGCTTCCTTAAGTACTGGTATGGGTTCACCACTAATCATGCTTTCATCTACAAAAGAGGAGCCGTTAAGCACTTTGCCATCTACTGGGATTTTATCCCCTGGCTTTACCCTGATGGTGTCGCCCACTTTTACCTGCGCAATCGGCATTTCCATTTCATGTCCACCGGCATGTACTATTGTTACGGTACTGGGCTGTAAACCTATCAGTTTTTTTATCGCCGAAGAAGTGTTGGATTTCGCACGCTCTTCAAGCAGTTTGCCTAAAAGGATAAAGACAATGATTACGGCCGCTGCTTCAAAATACACATGTGGGTGCAGGCCACGCTGGTGCCAAAAGGCTGGATAGATGGTATTGAAGCTGCTAAAGACAAACGCGATACCCGTGCTCAACGCGACAAGCGTATCCATATTGGCAGAACCATGCCTTGTTTGCTTATAGGCATTGATGAAGAAATTACGACCGAACCAAAACAGCACGGGGATAGTAAAGGCCATCATAATCCAGTTCACATAGGCTAAGTCCATAAAAAACATTCCAAGAACAACCACCGGTGTAGCAAGAACCGCCGACCAAATGGTTTTCATCTTAAGTGCTCTATAGAGTTGCTGATGTATTTCCTCTTTCAGATGTTCGGCTCCTTCCTCTTCAACTAAAATGTCGTAGCCAATGGACTGAACCGCTGTTTTAAAATCAGCCACACTTGCCACGCCTGGGATGTACTCAACAAATGCCGAGGAATTGGCATAATTTGAAGAGGCACTTAACACACCCTTTTGTGCCTTGAGCATACTCTCCACACTGATGGCACACGAAGCGCATGTCATTCCCGTTATAGGAAATGTCTTTTTAACGGTCGCCACGTCATAGCCCAAGCCTCGAACGGTTTCAACTACTTTGGGTATGGATATCAGCGTTTCATCTAATTCCAAAATGGCTTCTTCATTATTGAGGTCAACCCTATCTTCTTTAACACCCTCTAACTTGGTAAGGCCATTATGGATAATCAACGCGCAATGTTCGCTATGGACACCGAGCAATGGAAGGTTAACTTTTGCTATGTTATTCGATTGCATACAATCTATTATTGAACAACACAAAGCTACCGCGGACGATTGGTCAAAGCGTTACAGGATTTTCCAAAAAAATTATAGGATTTACAGGTGGCCACATCCCATTACTTAACTCTTTTGGGAAGTAGCCAATTTTGTAACTCTTCAATCTCTGACTGCTGGGCGCTAACAATATCACGCGCGAGATTTTTCAAATCATTGTCATTGCCATGGTAAAGATACGCTGAGGCCATATCCATTGCGCTCTGGTGATGGATAATCATAAGCGTAACAAAATCTTCATCTACATCCCCCGTAATTATTTGGATATCTGCCTGCCTATCCATTTCGCTGTTCATCTTTTCCATTTTCTCCATAAACTCCATATCCATCTCCATGGCGGTGGGGTTATTTGTAAGCCACGTATTCAAAAAGGCTATTTCAGCCGTTTGAGCATCTATAATGGCCTGAGCAATGTCCTTGATTTGGGCATCATTACCATCGATTAACTCCAAACGGGCCATTTCTATTGCTCCCTCGTGGTGCATCTTCATCATAGAGGCGAAGTCGATGTCTGGATCATGGGTCATAGTCATATTTTCCATTCCGTCCATCATGTCATGCATTTTCATCATCATGGCATTTTCATCATGGCTTTGTTGGAAGACGTTATTGTCGCCATTATTCTTATTACATGAAACAAGGGCAACGATGCCGATCACTAAAAGAATAAGAATGGAACCGTACTTAAGATAAGTGTTCATAGCATAGAGTTTATTGGTTAAATAATGGATATTAATACTGTTCTGTTCCTAAGCTATTCTAGGTTAATTCCCGAGCTCCGTCAATTTAGCTTTCATCTGGTTTATTTCAGCTTGTTGATTCGTAACTATGTCATTACATAATTTCTTGAGATGGGGGTCAGTAAGATCGGTTTGTTCGCACATTAATATCGCTGCTGCGTGGTGAGGGATCATTGACTTTAGGAACTGCGTATCTGAAACAGCAACTTGTTGTCTAATACCCATAAAAAAACCAATGCCAGCAAGTATGGTAAGAACAATAATGAGCGCATTAGCCTTTCTGTTTGAATACATAGAGCTCATTAACAGAACTTCAATGACCACCATGGGTGAGGACATGAGGCCAGCCATGTAAAATTGATTTACGTTATTATAAACGTTGGCAAACGTATCTACCATTGCGTACATAAGTATGTACATTGAAACAAAGGACAGCGCAGCCATTAGAGCTAATTTCTCGTAGTGGTTTGCATGGCTCTTTGCTGCATGTGATGTGTGTTGATGTTCCATATTCTATGATTTAACGTTAGTAAATATCGCGCAGCTACTTTGTGCAAGGGAATGCGAATTGCTTCAGTAGAAGCAATTTCTGTTCCAAGACATCTGGAAAAAATTATACAATTATTCGATAACGTTGTAAAATTTACAGTCTAGATTTTATCCAAAGGCTTACGTTTTTCGCTGGTTTGTGCCTTATATACACTCGGTGTATATCCAGTAATTTTTTTAAACTGGTTAGAAAGATAGGCCACGCTGCTATACCCTAATTCATTCGCAATTTCAGTAAGCGACTGTTCACCATATTCCAAAAGTTCTTTCGCTCGTTCTATTCGTTGGCTGATAATATACTTCTCAATTGTAGTGCCTTCAATTTCAGAAAAGAGATTGCTGAGATAGGTATAATCCTTATTGAGCTTTGCAGCAATTATGTTTGAATGGTTAAGATGCAAGTCATTGCCTTTTTGATAATGTATCATCTCGACAACTACATTTTTCACCCCCTCTACAAGTTTTTGCTTTTGGTCGTCCAGTAACTGGAAGCCAACACGTTCAAGGGATTTTTTTGCTTCAGCTAGTTGTGCATCATTGGTTGAGTCGTCAACAACTACTTCCCCCAATTCCATTTCTGACACAATGATGCCAAGCTTTTCAAGTTCGGCAGTTACGACCATTTTACACCGGTCGCACACCATATTCTTAATATGCAGTTTCATAGGCTCAAGGCTTAGATGCTTGCGACCTGCGCTCATACTGGCAACAGCCAGGAAGGTTTGCATAGGCCTCATCATTACCTGCATATTCTTCCGTGTCGTATCCTACGCCTGCTATACTTTGCTTAAGCTCATCCAGGTTCGTTTTAGTGCTATCGTAAACGACTTCAATAAGCTTCGTGTCCTCATTCCAATTCGCTTGGACAATCCCAGGCATTACAATGCTTCCTTCAATGGTTTTTTTGCACATGCCGCAATTGCCCCAAACTTTAAAAATTTCGGTTTTGGAATTTTGAGGAGCAGAGTTACAGGCGGCGATAAAGATTATCAGTGAACATATAATTATGAGATTCCGTAGTGTTTTCATTTGATTGGGTTTGAGTTTATAAATAATAACTGCGCAGATCCTGCCCAGCAAAACGCAATATCAGCGTCCATTCATGACTCTCAAATGATAAAAACCCTATGCAGAATGTATAGAGGCTGTGTCGGGACCCCGGGGGGTGAATGGTTATTACTTAATGACGCGGTGGAAATAAAAATTGAAGAAGGTCTCTCTTGCTGGAAGAGATATGAGTGTGAATCTGAAACTGTATTTTCGAAGGATATCGGAATAGCATCTATTAGCGTATGTGCAGCTTTTAGCTGTACTAGCACAGCTTCATCCTGACAACAGCCCACGGGCATAGCCTTGTTTCCGCAGCATCGCTTTTTTTCTTCCTGCAAAAAGCCCACAGATTTAATCTGCCCTCCACAAAAGTGAATGGTGAGATTAACTCCCGTGGTAATGACCAGGTAGAAAACACACAAACAGATGAGGCCGATTCTTTTCACGTAATGGACAAGTTACACTTTTTTATTAACCCACCGAAGAGTTCGGTTTTAATTATGGGTGTACGCTCAGATGTTGCTGATGAATGGCATCGTGTTGGGTATCACTGGTATGGCTGAAGTTGCTGTGATGGTGTGTTGTATCTCCGTGGTGATATTGCGTATGGTATACATGGTACTCGTGCTCATTTACATGGTACAGACTATCATAGGTATGCAAATGGTGGGGATCGGTAGTGTGTGCCAAAGAATCGTTGTACAAATCCATGTTGTGCAGGAATACCTCCATGTGGTGATGAGCTGCTAGGTCTTCAACTTCATGGGTTGTTGGGTGGTGCGGATGGTGCGCATGATGGATAGAATCAATCAGTGCATCATCATGATGTGAGAAGCCGTCATGATGATGCGTGGTATCTCCGTGATGATACGTATTGTGATGATGGGTATATACAGAATCGTAATGATGGTATAGGCTGTCGTAATGATGGATAGAATCGGTATGGGTGGTATTTTCCAAATGGTGGTTGTACTCCATCATTTTTTCTGCGGCAGATGCCATTTCAGCTAAACTTGTAGTATTTTCAACTTCATCCTTTGCGGCCTCTTTACTGCAAGAGCCTAGCGATACGGCTCCAACAAGAAATAGTATGTAATAAACCGGATTTTTCATGGCAGAGCTTCAAATGTTGAAATAAAAAACAAGATAGGTATTACATTACGTAACATAGTTACAACATTTTCATCTTTCCTTGTAACATTTACAGATTGGTACTGTTTTAAAGAACGATATCTAATCTAGGCTTTCCTTTCAGGTCGGGCTATCCGCTGCAATCTTCCATGAAGTATTCCGCTTCTATCCCTAATCCAAAACCTACGCTCCGGAATTGGGGCTGCGGTAGGTTCATTCATTACGCAGGCTGCATTCATTTACCCACCACGCGCAACACACTACTATCCTATTCCTTGATAGTAAATTCTCTCGAAAAGTGGCGTGACATCTCGCGGCTTTTGTGCTCTTCTGATATGGTAAAGTAATGCTTGAACGATTTGGTGTCTGCATGGCCCGATATGCCCATTACTACCTCGGCAATGATACCCTTTTGCAGGGCGTTGGTTATAAAGGTTTTCCTGCCCACGTGCGAGGTCAGCCACTCGTATTTCGGCTTGGTGATTACTATTCTTTCCGAACCCCTAATGCGCACCACCGTTATCGGATAGTCAAGACCGGCAACCTTGCCCACTTCCTTGAGGTAATCGTTCATCTTCTGGTTGGATATTACCGGTAAGGCTTTCTTGCCAGGATAGTCTCTATACTTCCCTAGTATTTCCTTGCTGTAGTCGTTCAGGGGTATCGTATGGTTAAGCTGTTGTCTCGTCTTGGCCATGTTGTACCTGATGTGGTCCTCGTGCACGGAATCCTTCGTGAGGTTTCTAAGGTCGCCGTAGCGCATGCCAGAGAAGCAAGCAAAGCTGAACACATCCCTCACCTGTTCCAGGGTTACGCTCGGCATGGGTGTCTGGTAGAAAGCAAGCAGCTCTTCCCAAGTCAGGTAGATAACCTCGCCCTTCTTCCACGAAATCTTGTAATCTTTGTAACGCACGTTCTTGTTGTGTCCGTTCTTGGCCGCGTGGTTCAAGAACGTCTTGAATTTCTGGATGATGTTGGATACCGTATTATGCGTGTCCCCCTGCCCTACCAAGTAACCTTGTAACGATTCCATCCAAGCAAGGTCGATATCGTTGAAATCTGCCCTTGCCCCGGTGCCCTTGACGAAATTCCTAATATGGTTCCTTAATACCAACAGGTGCTTGTAATAACCGTGGCTGATGGTCCTTTTCTTTATTTCTATCCATTCATCCATCAGGTGCATCATGCCCTTGTCTTCCTTTGGAAGGGAGTGGTACTTGTACTCGTTAAACTTCGACTTGATATACTCGGAGGAAATGGTGGTATTGGTGATGAGCGCTTCCCTGTAAGTCTTTAACAGGAACTCTGCTTGGCTCTGAAGCAACAGATTGATCTCAGCGCGCCCGGTTACGCCCGCTTTTACCTGTTCTTTTCTTACGTCCCACTTGTCGGCATCGATGCGCTCCCCGGTATAAAAGAGCAGCCTATGTGCGTTGAAGGTGAAGTACAGGTGGATAGGCACGTTCTTAATCTTGACCTTGCCAGATTTGTCCTTACGTTTCTCCAAAAAGAATGTGATGTTCGCCATGCTCGCCTACAAGATTAATATATCGAGTATAGCAGATTGTCGCGAATGGGTATTGTTTGGTTGACTCATGGCGCGCCTAATAATCAAACATTGGTTGCTGTTCAACTTCTGTCTTTATTAACAAAGGTGGGTTGTCCTCTCAAACCGGTTATTGGCTATACTTATCCTAACCATTTCGACGGCAACCAATAGTTGCCTGATTACACAAGCACACGTAGAGCGATGAACAACGAACAGATGTTGGTGACTTTAACAGTGGGCCAGTTACGGTTGCTGATCAGGGAAGAGCTATCAAGAGAAATCGAGAAGGCGAACAAGCCAACCCCGCCACAGCGCCAAGAAAGCGAGGTAATGACTATAGAAACCCTTTCAAGCTACCTGAAATGTTCGCGGCAAACAATCCACAACCATATCAAATCGGGCAAATTACCGAAACCATTCAGGGTAGGGCGTCGAGCGTTGTGGGATAAGGCCGCTTTGGAAGATTTTTTAAAAAGAGTTTCTTGAAATAATAAAGGTCTTTCAAAAAGTTTGCTCAGGTCTTCTAGACACCGTTTAAAAATCCCAAACAATGTTTTTATCTTTTGCGTAAATGATAGTTTAAATGGCAGGACGTTTAAGGGATGTAAAACTGGCCGCATTCAATGCTGTGGATAATTTACTCGAACATCTTGAGGGACAAGGTGATACTGTAATCTTTGCCGAAGCAATAACATTGAGCGATGCTACACTAGGTTATAACCTTGGGATCGCTCACCTTCGTAGTATAATTGACCTAGAATATCCAGCCCTTCACAAATGGTACAAGCAATGGGATAGGCTTATCAAGGGACTGATAAGCGCACTTAAGCAAATCTGTGTCACTTATGAATCCCACAAAACTATCGCAAAGATTAAAAAGCTGATGCTTGATAGGATTGTTGTGTTTTTAGAGCAATTGGACAGGGAAGGATTCGAGGAAGAGATGAAGTTAGCCTTTCAGCCTGGTAAAATATACAGACGTGAGCCTTTGCATGAAGGCAGTACAATAATGGTAAGAGCTTCTTCTTTTCCACTTCCCAATGGTTTTAAGGAGAGATTAGTACATACGGAACATGTGTTTGATCTCTTTTTCGCAGATTTATCCGAACACGCTGAAATAATTACAGGAATCATTGAAAGAGAACTAAGGCAGATTCCCAAACAAAGAGCAAAATATAAACCCCGTAAAGCCAAGAGGCTTACGATCAAGCAAATTTTCCCGGGCCAGCACTACCAAAGTTTTATCCGTATATGCAATTATTACAGCCACACTGAACATTTTCAAGACCCAAAAGGAAAAAGCCATCAAATTATTAAGAAACTGTCCAGAGGCCGATATTCATGGGAAGGCACCCGTACTAGCGATATACCAGTGCTGGCTGGGTTTTTGACGGCATTAGATGAGGCAGGGTATTTGCCGTTAAAGAAATTTGGAGAGAAAAAAGCCCAAATGGTTAAAGTGGTTTGCGAATTCTTAAATTTTGAAATTAACAACTCAAACGTAGACTACCTCATAACTCTACTTGGAGAGAACGCGTATACCAAGCATTTCAATTTGAACATAGCAAATGCTACTTAAACTGTTGGCGGTACCTTTAAGGCCTTGAAATCCGTGTCTATTCACACCTTCTAACGCAATACTAATTTCCTTAATAACTAACTTAGTAATCCGCATTCTGCGCTGCAAACTTCACGAGCTTTGCCATAACAAAATCAAACGTTATGCAAAGACAATATCAAACGAAGACGGCTATAGTTAGCCTGTTCATGTTATCCCAACATCCAACTTTGGGCGAGCTCTACCAGTATGCTTCGGTACAAGATCTGGTAGATAGTATGCGCAAAAGACCTTTAAAGGAAAAGGTCAAAGTAAAAGAGATTGATGGCAAGCTCGTTGTCATATCCGGCTGGCGGAGGCTACTTGCAGCGCTTGAGTTAGGGTGGGAAGAAATCGAAGTAGAGATTATTCTGGATCTGCCCGATGAGGAAGAGGACACCTATATCTTGGACAGCAACCAAAAGCGCAGTAGGACCTACTACGAAAAAGCGCAAGAGATCAAGAAGGAATTGGAGATAACCGAAAGCCGTCAAGGGAAACGCACAGATTTGACTGACGAAGAGGTGATCAACACTCGCAAAAGGATTGCCAGACAACTGAACATGAAGGACTGGGAAGTCAGGGACATCATGACCGTTGCGGGTTTCGATGAGGACCAATTAAAAACTATAGACGGTTCCAAAAACGGGCCTACACTGTCAGCTATGGCATCACAGGTCCGAAAGATGAAGTGTAAGCCAGAGCCAAAATCGCCCGGTGTTGAACAGATGGACCTCAGCATACACAGCTGCCCGCTTTGCAGTACATACGATACACCAAGGATTGTCATGCACGGCAACAGGCTAATCTATTCTCACAGCCGTAATTTTTAACCTTTAAAAACAAGAAAAAATGCAATCATTAGAATCATTATTGCCAACAGCAATCGTATTATTCGCCGGCGTGGGCGGTTCCAGTTTGGGACTGCTAATGGCGGGCTACAGGGAATTACTCGCAGTCGAATACGACAAAATTGCGATAAAAAACTTCCAACTGAATCTAGGTACCCCCGTGTGGGAAATGGATATCTATGAGTTAACCGCAAATTTGTTGATGAGCCGGGCGCTTTTATACGGTAAGCTTGCCTTAGATTTACTGGTAATAACCGCCCCCTGCCAAGGCTTTAGCGAGGCCGCCGGAAAAACTGACCCTCTCGACCCACGTAATGGCCTTTTCCTAAAATCCATCGATTTGATCGAAGGCGTAACCCCAAAGGTTTTTCTTATAGAGAACGTACCAGGTATGTTTTCTGATAATATGACCTCGATTATGAATGAGATCAAGCGACGTTTCACTGAGCAGTTGACAGAATATATTATATTCGCATATAAGGTAAATTGCTTACACTTCGAAGTTCCTACC
Source organism: Sphingobacteriales bacterium (assembly GCA_027483645.1). Classification (GTDB taxonomy): domain Bacteria; phylum Bacteroidota; class Bacteroidia; order Chitinophagales; family CAIOSU01; genus CAIOSU01. The sequence continues at coordinate 56,618 of JAIXUD010000023.1, read as the reverse complement.
AGTCGGGAGCGAATAATATTCATAGGGATACATAAGTCAATCTTCTTTGCTGCCCCTGAAATCATACCCGTAACAACTGATTTCGATGCTTTAAGGATTGGCAGCATCGCTCCAGAGGTTAAACAGCTTAGGGTTGGACAGAGCAAGAAGACATCAAAATTTCCGGATGACTTCCTCACGACCATCACTGCGACCGAAGGTATCTTTGTTTTCGTTGATGGCGAATGGCAACCCTTTTCTCATTTTGACCACCTGATGCTTAAGTTCAGTACGTTTCCAGCCGATTTTAAACTTGAAGGTACCCCAGCGCAAAAACACAAGTTGATCGGCAATGCTGTACCACCTATGCTTATGTACTACCTGGCAAAGTACATCAAGGAACAAATCCTGATACCTGCAATGCAGCTACCTTCTACAAACATGTTGGCACTGCAATAAACACTTGCAAATTTTAGTAAAAGCCTTGGAACCTTGGGCAGTAGGTTCCAAGGCTTTTTCTTTTAAATTGGGCCTAACCCACCGCTCACGTTATCCGTTGCATGCTGTTTCCCGAGGCTCGGCACTTCGAAATCTTCCACCACAGTGCCCTTTAGCGGGTAAGCTGCATGGAACGAAAGCCTCGGGTTGTTTAGGTAAGCCTCGGTGGACCGATAATTTATATGTGCATCAACAATAAGGCTCCCGCGCAAGGATGTGCCACGGCTGGCGAAAACGGTCTCATTCTAAAAAGATAGAAGCAGCAGCGCCAGTATTGATACGATTAACTGCAATCGTATGCCGCGAGGGTAATCATAGTTTGGTGGTTGCCATTCATTTGCTGTACCAACAACTTTTGGCAGTTCGTTAAGGATATTTTAATTTTTTAGTAATTATTTAGCGTAATTGGTGCACCGTAGTCGAAACAAAATACCTGCCTCGTGCATAAGAAATTATGTGTGAAACTCCTGGTTTTATAACTATTAAGATCTTAAGACAGCAGCGTTAACCCACTTACCTAGCCTTATAGGATTTAATGGGTTAACAGAAGTAGTACACTAATCTTGTATAATGGCCTAACCCAGTAATCTCTTTTACTGTCTTGTAACGCTTCACGCACCGACTCGCCTAACAATTAAAATCAAGTAAGTAAACTGTTGGGTTTAACCTTTGTCAGGACAGACATAAGAGGCTTGTCTTGATGCCTAAGTGAACAATTAATCCTTTGGGTTCGTTTTCGCCAGCCGTGGCAAGTTCAAACAATGACCGTCTGTCGCAAACCTATCAAATTGTTTTGGTGTCACCATGGCCTACGAAAACAGCCCGTTGCGGACTCTTGTCATAGTTGACAGAAGTTAAGATGCGCTGGTTATATTTTTTTCTGCTGCCGGCCACATACGCTCGTACCTTTTAATCTTTTTCTTTATCACCGCACAGTACCGGTACTCCTCCCTTTCTAGATAGTATTGCAACATCTCTTGCAAATCATCCCAGCCTGATTTACCCGCTACGGTACCATCGTCCTCGTATATTTCAAGTACATCGTACTTCATAAGTATCTTCATTTTCGCTTCCCACAATTCCTCTATTGTCATTCCGTCTGCGGGTTTGAATGTTTCCATAGGCATGTATCTTTGGTTTGTAGTGTAGCGAAGATGGCAAACATACCGTCCATTGGGAAGCAATTCGTTTCCTTTTTCTTCGTTTTGCCTCTGGGTAATTAGTGTCTTCCTGTCTCTGGCTTGTAATTTGAGCTTGGTCAAGCAAGCTGGCCACTTCCGAACATACAATTTTTGGCAGTCGGGGAAGAAGTTATTTTATTCAAAGTTGTTAGCGATTTGTTAGCGTTAAATCCGAAACAAAATACCTAGCCGGCGCATAAAAAATTATGTGTAAAATCCCTGGTTTAATATCTATTAAGATCTTAGATAGGCAGAGTTAACCCATTCTATACATTTACCTAGTCTAAAGGTGTAATGAACAGGACTTAACCTTAAAGCACCTTATAGGGATACCCCCTTCACGCACCTGATCACACTTTCAACGGTCTAATCCTATGGTACATCCAAGTCGGTTAAGTGTTGCTTCATCAGGCCAAGGTAAAAGAGATGTTATTGTCGATATGACTTCTGTAAATCTTGACAAAAGTGTATCGGTCGTGTATGGTCAATCCTGACCAGTCCAAATGGCATAAGAGTACTTACAGCAAGGCCCCCGTCATATTACGTACCACGGCTGGCGAAAACATCCTTATTTCTGATTCATGCCTAACCGGTTCGGCTTGGCCGAGTAACAGCTAAGTCCATTGGAAGTGGATTTTTATGGCAGCACCCGGAAGTTTTTTTAAGAGTAGTTCCCTTTTGTCGCGGTTACCTGCTAAACTCGATAATACCATTGAGATGGTGATTATTGAAACCTTTAAATTCAAAAACATGAAAAAAGTGAAAAAGTTACTTGAGAATTTGGGATTATCTGTTGAGCCTGAGGGCCTGGCCTACATAACTACAGTGGCGGTTAACGAAATCCGTCTTGCTATGCCAACTGCATATCCTGTTACCGCGGACTTACAGTGCTTGCTAGGACTAGGTAAAAGATTTTATGAATACAACAAATTGGCGGTTTTGGTCCCCGATGAGTCTGGGGGATATTACCTAATTGGTAACGTGCACATTTTTAAAGAAGCAATTCAAACCGGCACAGCAACGTTACCAGCGGTAGTGGTCAATCTAGATCCAGCATTGATCCCTGCTTTTCGCAGGGCGCTTAATAGGGAAGCTTTACCACTGAGAGAACATTATGAAACATTGTTCAAGTTGATAGATTTCTATGGTCGAATGGGTCAGGGATTTTTTGTTAGGCAGGACGACGGTAGTCAAGAAGCGCTTTACGATTTTCTTGCGGCCTTACTCAATGAGGATGTCGAGAAGATATTAAGCGCCACCGGCATCCATTGGCGAAATAGAGATGACTTAAAAGAGTTGTTGTACGAGGGGGAAATTGGCATCCATGAGGCTTTTGATGAAGCTACTGCGGAAGAGGATGAAGAATACAGGGCCAACGATGAATTAGAAGGTGATGAAGAGTAATGAATATAAGACGCAATGAAAGGCTATCGTCTAGCGACTTGAAAAAGAACTTGGACCTTTGTCAAATCCGACAGAGGTCCTTCTTATTTGGGCTATTGAATTTTAGAGTTCAGAGGTATTTAGAATCTGTTTTTGAAACACACTTCAGGGCCACATTAAAGGCCTAGATTAGAGGTACATTCCACGCCGGCTAGACATTACATTCATCGTGTCAAGGTCAAGGAAGAGATATTGTGGTCAATATAACTTCTGTGAGACCTCACAGAAGTGTTCCGGTCTTGTATCGTCAATCCCGGCCTATCTAAACGGTATAAGAGTATCTACAGCAAGGCCCTCGCAATATGTCGCAACATGGCTGGCGAAAACATCCTATTTTCTAGACCGTGCTCGGCAATAACCAGGTTAATCAGAAGCGGTTTCAGATGACAGACCCAGGAAGTTTTTTTAAGTGACATTACCTTTTGTCAATCATCTCTGCTAAACTCGATAGTACCACTTCGATGGTAATTTATCAAACCTTTTAAAACAATAATCATGGTTGAAACAAGAAATGGCCTAGCCAAGCTGGGCGAAGAAAGAACAGGGATAGCGGTGGTACCCGATCTTACCATACCTCTTAAGATGATTAGCCTTAACACGACCCTGGCCCATCCGGTCAAGGCTAACGTTGATGTTATCTTGGAGCCCTGCCTCAAATCAGGCCGTTATAGGAACTACCCCGTGCTGATTCCGGATACGGATACAGGGATGTTCGACCTTATCGGTAACATATCGTCCTTCCGCGATGCCGTTATCGCAGGTCAGGACGAACTGCAAGGATTGATACTGTACGTGGATTACGGCAACCTCGAGGCAATCAAGAGGATTCTAAACCGCGAGGCGCTGCCAGAGACCAGCCGGACACGGACGCTGGCACAGCTATTGGCGCTGTACGATGAAGGTGGACCTTTGTTCTATGCACGCAACGACGACGGCAGCAGGGAAGGCCTGATAACATTCCTGGCCGAGACACTAATAGAGGATGAGCGAGAGGTCAGGATGGTCGCCGACCTTTATTGGCTGGATAGGGACGACCTCATAACGCGGGTAAGCGCTGGCAACCTGAGCCTGTACCAAGCTCACATTGAGGCACTGGCAGATGAAGACGATAACGACGAAGAATTGTCGGCCACTTAATACTTTTGTTTTTGGTGCCCCCGCTAGTCACTATTAGTGATTGCCGGGGCTTTGTTTTGCTCGCGAAGAAAGTTGAAACTAAACCAGTACGACTTCTGTCGGAAACGACATAAGTTCTTTTAACCGTGCGCGGGTTTTGGTGAGTCCTGACCCGTTTAGGGTGCTTACGGCAAGGCCTGGGCGTCATGTAGCGCCACGGCTCACGAAAACAGCTTCATATTGGGATGTGGTCTTTCGCTATGCGAGGTTTAGGATAATACATCTTTAAGTTTCGGTGCCTCTCTATAGACTATACCATAGACTCAACCGCATTTAAACTTCCCGAAACGAAGGGATTCTGCAATAATATAAAACTGTATAAACTTAGATGACTATGGACTTTCAACAAGCTATTTCAATAGCTATTACTATCAAAGAAACATTGGCACCACATTGTGATGTAATCGAGATTGCTGGATCAATAAGAAGGGGCAAACAGAATCCTAAAGACATTGAGATCATCTGTTTGCCTAGCACCAGACCCATCTTGGATGTTTTTGGCGAAGAAGCGGGCCGAAAAAGAACACAAGGTTTTGTTCATGCAGTCGAGGGCTTAGGGGTCATTGAAAAAGGGTGTCCCAAAGAGGGAAGGTATCTCAGAATTGGGCTCAAAGAAGGCATTGCCCTAGATTTATTCATTCCGCAACAAGTGGATTACTACAGGCAGTTGGCCATTCGAACCGGACCTTCCGATTACTCACATAAGGTTATCGCTACAAGTTGGTTAAAGAAAGGATGGTGTGGGACACCTGATGGCCTACGGAAAATTTCTGATTGCAAGAAAAAGAGCGCTAATTGGGTCGTAGTGAATAAAGACTACAAGTTACCGCCCGCTTGGCTGTCAGAAAAAGAATTCTTTGAATGGTTAGGTATAAAGTACATAGAGCCAAGTTTAAGAACGGTTTAAGGTATTTACCAATAACCTCAATAAAGCCAAGAATCGTATTTTTTGTTCAATATTGATATTTGCCCAAACCTGCAATTGTAGTTTGAAGGTTAAAGGGCGTACACGCTTAGCTGATATAACAATGACTTCTTGGTAATCCACTTTCGGTGCGTTAAGCCCGGTAATCCTCTTTGATGCGAAATCCCCTTAATCCTTTTTATTGTTCTTAATAGTTGTTTGCCCCCGGCCCCCTTGCTGCCCACTATTATGTGTCCAGTTTCAACCTTTGTCAGTATTAATAGAGGTTCAACAACTAGCACGAATGCACCGGCACCTCAATTTTTAGCCGAGATAAATAGTACATGGAAAGCTATAAAATAAGTAAGCAGGTACTGCCGGTCTCTATGGTAGAACCTCAGAAATACCACACGCAATTTGAATACTATGCTAAAGACCCCGACTTCTTTGAGTTCGCTGACTTCTTGATGTATCCTATAGTGGTAAAACAAGATACTGGCAAGTACTTAGTGTGGCATGGGCTTGAGGATTACTATCTGACAATGCTAAAGAATCCTCAGAGTATACATGTATATGTACTAGAGGATTTGCCAGTGGAAGAACTCACCTATTTTGTTAGGGAAACTGAACACACGCAGAAGCGCCTTCGCTTGATCCTTGATACTATTAACTTAGCAAGGATTATCGAACATCCTGCATTAATCAATAGTGCTAAGGACAACCACAATAGCTACTACCGGGCGTTAGCGGAAATAACAGATAAGCCGGATGATTTTATAAGAAAACTTGATGCCTTGTGCGTTTATAGCCCTCCAGAAGTATGGAGCGGGTTCTATGAAGGCACAATAGAACTTGAGGATGCATTACATCAGACATTTGAAGTAGTGTAACTTCTGTTAAAACAGACAGAAGTTGAAACGGGTTACTATGGGCTGTTCTGGCGAGTCCGAATGAAAATAGAGTATTGGAAGCAAGGCCGGGGTGTTAAGTGTTGCTAGGGTTGACCAAATCAACTTATGCATGCACACACGATAATACCGACAGTTAAATATCAGTATGACAAGATTTTTTTAAAAATTGCTTTTGCTAATAACGGTGGTACTGCATTACCAATTTGCTGCTGAATATGCATTAGGCTTCCTTCAAAAATGAAATCATCTGGAAAACTTTGCAAACGCGCTGCTTCCCTAACCGATAATCCTCTATCTTGATTAGGATGTATTAGCATATTCTTTCTGTAATTAGAGATAACGACCGAAGGTAATGAAGCATCTAAACGTTTATATATGCCACTATGACAATTTTCAACATTAGCGTAGTTTTGCATTAAATTTGATGGTATGGCTCTCCAATTCTCTCCTTGCTTAATGTATTTATAGCGTTCCAGAATATAATCCATGTTTTTAGAAACAAAATTTTGCTTCGAGCGATCGGATTTTTTTCGCATGGCTTTTGCATAAGTACTCACATCCTGAATACCATCTTTATATGGCAATTCCATAAAGCTATCGCCATTTTGCAAATCGGGTAGGTCCGAAATGGCGTCATTTACACAAACTTTTGAATTATACTTCCTAGGAAATTTAAAATCAATATCTAGTCGATTTCCGACCATAAAGAAACGATTGCGATGTTGAGGGACGCCATAATCTGATGCATACAACACATCTTCCGTAGTTACATAACCAATTTCTCTAAAACAGTCTTTGATTTCTTGGACTGTTTTGCCCTTATTAAAATATTTAATTCCTTCAACATTTTCAAATAGAAACCATTTTGGCTTTAAAACTTTTACAAAGCGGACAAATTCCAAGAATAGAGAATTATTGATGTTATCGGACGTTCTTGTTTTTGTATTCGATAACGAAAAGCCTTGACAAGGAGGACCGCCAAATACTATGAAAGGATTTTTCTTTACGAAATTTAGCGGATCAATTTGAGTGATATCTTCACAAATTACTTGTGCATTAGGGTGGTTTTTGGCGAATGTTTTAGCGGCAGCAGTATCTCTTTCAACGGCTATAGCTATTTTAATACCAGCCATTTCAGCGCCTAAACTTAAGCCGCCAGCACCACTGAAAATGTCTACTCCGATGCGATTAGTGACTTCCACTATTAGTTGGTCTTTGCAATTGTCGAAAAAATATTATCAAAAAACACTAAAAATAAGTACAATAATTGATTATTAGCTTCGGCAGTGATGTTTTATGACACCGCTAAGCCTTCTTTTTTTGCATTGACATATAAATCATACAGAATTTTGGATTGCTTTTCTGACGGTAAGGTGATGCTTCGGCATGACATCTTCCTGAGAATTTCTAATTGAGTAGGATTGATTATGGTGTTTGATTTAAATGAATTGTAGTAGTCAAAGAGTCTAATCCAATCATCTGTATTAACGTTAACAACAAAAATTTGTACATCGATTCCTTTATCAACGCTTTTGACTTGTTTGCTTTCCTTCTTAATATATTGCCTTTCTTGAGGTGCAGTCAATAACTCAGGGCTAAATTCTACATCAATATCAATATCTTTTACCTTATCCCAACAACCAGCATTTTTTGTCCACTGGGAAACGTTGGCATATCCACTTGGGGGGCGAGTTATTTTTTGATACACATTCTCAGCAATAACTTCCAAGATGCTTTTCAGATTTTCAGGAATAGCTTGCGTCTCCCAGATTAAATTAAAATTTAAATGCCATGTGGAATGTTTTACCAGAGCCGAAAGATAAGCGATGGTATATGCAACAGTTTGAGCTCTAAATCCACCATCATACCACGATGCTCTCGTTATCATTTTTTCTACCTCTCTGAAAAGGATTACTCGGCAAACAGCATCCTTAAAATAAGATTCTGTAATAGCTAAATCATCCTTTTCTAGTGTATCGGTAATTTCTTCAGCGAATTTTTTAAAGCTTTCCTGAGCCCCTTTTGAAACAATATCTGGTCGTAGTCCCCATGCAATTTCGGTCTTTGAAAGAAGGGTTTTATCTATAACTTGAGCTTTGGGATTTTCTAGAAGGAATTTTCTTTTTTCATCAGGACGTAAATACGCTTGTGAGTTTAAGTACTCTCCTCGTACTCTTTCATAGAACCAATGTGTTCTTCTTTGCGAACCTCCGACAGCAGGAGCAAATATCCGGTTTGCATAGTCCTTCATATCCTTATGGAAAGGACTATTCGAAAAGAAATCAGAGTTATTGATTTTATTTTGAGTGTTGGCGTATTCAGCCACCTTTGAAACAAATTCATCTTGCTGTTCCTGTCTTTTTACAACAGATAGTTTCATTTGCACCGCAATTTTTGAAACCGAGAGGTTGGAATTTTTCTTCGCAGCATAAATGGCAGAAGTAGTTTGACCGCCATTTACAATCTGGAAGTTTTTAATTTTTTTTATGTTTCCATCTAAGTCTAAATCTACCGAGGTAGCGGTTGCCGTAATTCCGTTGTTATAAGCAAAAAACATTTCTGGTTTCCATTCAATAGTATTTTTTAACCCTTTATTTACGTTGCCTCTGAACTGTAGGAAAGTACGCACGTTTTGTTCAAAAAGACGTTGACCATGCGCCTCATATATCTGAACTAGTAAGTCACCACTAATAACCGATAGATAAGATTGGTAAGAATCATTTTCATCATTTACTTGTAAGCACTTCATATTAACATCAATGTCAAATTCAGCAGTTTTAGAAGACGATTCGTAAATTTTATATAAGTATTCAATATCGATTACTCTATACTCATACTGGATAGATTTAATGATTTCCGAAGGAAGCTCTGTTAAATTTCGTGATGCCCTACCATCAGTTAATACCATTAATTTCACTTTGGTAATATTACCCTTCTCAATATGTTTGTAAATGTTGTACGCCATTGAGAATGCTTCGGACGTTTCCTCCAGCGTGTTATAAAAACCTTCCGAGCATTTTGTGAAAAAACCTTTTAACCGGTTAAACTTAGTTTCAATTTGGCCTAAAGTCAATGTCTGTAATACTTCCTCTTGAAAAAAGTGGTGGCTTAACAAAGTCAGAATCTTTCTTTCGCTGTCATAATCATAGCCATATACTTCCATACCACGTTTGATGTATTCTGCAGAAGAATAATCGCTAGTTAAATCACCAACATTTACCAGCTCTTGACAAACTATTTCAAAGAAGGACTCAGGCTTCATGATACCCCTGCTTTCCGCGTCGCTTAATATAGACTGTATAAAGTCTTCATGAAAATCTACTAAACTGGACATACTTTTGATTGTTTAAAAAATGGAATTCAACTCTAACCTAAATTCTAAGCAACGACGAAGATCAATGGTATATTCAACGGATAATATTTGTGGTTTCACATCATTAGACAGTATTCTTGGAAAGCCTTCAATTACCTTATATGCATTAATAGCATCTGAAGTGAATTGATAGAATGGTTCAGGTGTAACTCCATCGATATATCCATATGCGGCAAGTTTGTTGTCAAATATTTCCTTGCTTTCAAAGTCATCTTCATTAATTTCTTCATTGATTTCATGGATTACATCTAATATAGAAATTCCTTGTGGATTGATTGTAAATCCGATAGCAACCAAAAAAAGAGGTCGTAGATCCTCAAGTTGATGCAAGGAAGAAATTTTTACGATTTCTCCTTTAGTGGTTATGTAAGATTTGACCTCCAAGGTAGAATTAGAAAGGGCAAAATCCTGTTTGTCATAATCTGCACCAACCCAGCTATTTAGACCATAAGAAATTGGGAAAGAAGGCATAACTAAATCACGTAAAACAATTAGCTCTGCCAGTAAACCCATTTGCTTCTGCAAAGACAGGGTTAAACGATTATCATTGCTTAAAAATAGTTGCCACCGCTTCAACCTCCCATTTACATGTTTAATTAATCTTTCAGCAGTTTCGCACTTTGCGGATACTTGAATTAGATCCAAGCATAATGCTAAAAATATCTCCCAGTCTTCATTTCTGTTTACAACCAGGTATATTTCACCTGGGCTGTTTTTGTTAAGCTTCCTAATTATCGAGACACCCTTAATATGATCAATAAACTCGTAATTACCATATAGGTTATCCAAAATTATCGCTAATCCATACTTCCCTTTTTCATTAACGAGCCAAAATATATTAAACCTATGCTTGGCATCCACTCTCCTTTTAGCGGAATTGTGTATACTATTCCAAGGGTTGTTAGTAGAATTAGTCATCATATTCAGCTTCTAATTCCTGTTCATCTAGTAAATTCTGATAATAAACCGTGTTTATCTTAAGTGTTACTGTCGTATTAACGCTAAGCACACTCCCTGGAAAACTTACTCCAAATGCCGCAATTTCCTTTACAGGGATAATACTGGTCGGTGCTGATAGCTCAGATTCATTATTAGTTTCTAATGGAAACCTTTGCTCCAGAATATGTAACATTAATAAGGGCCTTGCAAGAGCCTGTCTGGCTGCTCTCCGGTTATTTCCAATTCTTTTCTTTAAAACAGGATCTTCAATTGTTATAGATTCTGCATTTCCCGATGAAACTTGCCTGTTTAATACTTCATAATACTTCGAGGCAAGTCTACCTTTTTCTTTGAATTGAAATTGCCTTAGTTCTTTGTTTATTTTGATACCCTTGTGAATAAACTCATTACCACTACCATTATATAAAGCAATATCCCAATCGGTATCTCTTTCTTCAACATACTTTTCGATAAATGAAATAGGCATCCGAGTAAGTAAACCTATCCTATCATTATCAAACGTCCTAAAATCTTTTAAAAATATGTTAATTTTATCTTTATTGACTGCTCGCCAAACATAACTACCTTCATTAGCATTTTGAACAGGTAAAACATCTAAAAGCCTTTTAATTGCATTGATATTATGCTCAATGTCCTTTGACTCACTTCTTAGATAGCTAGTTTCTTTTGCTTGCCCATCCAACTGCATTGAGAATACAAAATCTTTTACATTTTTTTGTTTGTTGCGCGCTGTAATTTGAAGAGCACTACTAGGATTTTGTTGTACTGCCAAACCAAAATCATTAGGTGTTCGTTTGTTTTCGGCCATTAATTTAAAATCTTGAAACAAATCTTCTGTGGCCCTTATTATATCGGCAAAATCAGTTATTCGCTCATCAGGCATATAAATACGACATAAGTCTTCATATCCCTGTCTATAACCAAACCATCGGCCCATTTGCATAAGTGTATCATAGAAAACTGTATTTCTTAAAAAATAACTAACACTTAAACCTTCCAGGGTATATCCTCTAGATAAACTAGTTCCACCTACCACAATAGCATTTGTGACAAAATCTTTTCTGTATTCGAGAGGAACCGATGTCTTTTGATGCACCTCTCGAACTACGACAGTTTCGATTAAGTCAGATAAAATTGAAATTACTTTTTCCCATTTAAATTCAACCCCCACATGGTTTTTATTGAAAGTATCCTGAATATCCTTGATCAATTTACCATGAACAACGGCATCAGGAAGTTTGCCATAGGAGACAATCTCTTCTCTTAAAAGAGTTAGATAGTCTTCAACTTGTTTCCCCAATAATTTATGAACATCTGTGAATCTGGTTGCATGAATCAACATGCTATTGTGTTTGTCCCTTTGCCCTCTTAAGCTCCTAATACTAATATTTAAAAGGAAATGACGAATTGCTTCCAGTAGGGTGTTAGGCAATTGTTTTATCACATGGTCTTTTCTATGATCTGAAGGTATGTTTTCACCATAGTCGGATATAGGGACTAAATGTGCATTATTAGTGTCGATAAATATTTTTCTTGCTCCGAAGTAGTTCGATGGTGCATCCAGTGCATAAATAAAATCCTTTGGAAAAAGGTCTCTACCTAAATCATTACTTTCTGCTTTATGATCTATAAAAATATTTGCATAAGGGGTAGCGGTATAAGCAACATATGCGCTTTTTTGAAACAGACTCAATAATTTCCTTAACTTTTTATTTATTGCAGTTGGATCTTCTTCTTCCTTTGTATTAATTGAAGCATAATCCGATTCATCATCAATAACAAGCATTGCATGATGGACAACTTGATTTTTATATTGTTTTTGAAGCCAATCAATTACATTTTCTAAAGTTCTGGTGTGCTTTTTAATTACCAATAAGATAGGTACACTGATGTTATCAAAATTTAACCCTTGCGAAAGCCTATCTGCATCTTGTTTATTAAAATCTCTTTCTACCGTGGTTAAGCTTAAAGGCATAGTATCCTTGCTAGAATTTCCCTTGCCGGCACCAACTTGCGCACCGTTAGTTTGACCAATAAATGATTCATTTAAACGTTCCTGCGTCTGGTTTCTTAAGTTGTTGATGCCCCCTGCTATGACTACAATAAACTTGTAACCTGCATCAGCAGCCTTACATACTAAAGCTGAATAATTTCCAGTTTTTCCTGACTGCACATGCCCAACAACCATCCCATATCGTGAAAAGCTTTGTGCATAGGGATTTTCAAGATTATTCATCACTATATCCGTGTCAACATCGATGGTTTTAATAACATCCGGTGAAAGTGACTTCGATAAATAATCGTGATATCTGTTCCAATAATAGTTTTTTGCTTTTTGTTTTTCTATGCTAGTCCACCAAGTGGTATCTCTATCACGTTGTTCATTACCTTGAATTAATATTCCATTTTGCATTTTTACATCGAAGTGCTCTTCCAATTCCTTGGAAAGACGCAGCCAGTCCTGATCTTCCAATTCACATAACTGATCAATAGACAGTATTTGGGCAAAGGTTTCAAGTCCTATTGTGGCAATCACCTTTTTTATATTTTCTATCTCTTCATCAATTTTCTTATATGGTAAAGGTGCTTCAACCTTGCTAAGTTTATTAAAAATAAATGCTTTAACTGCCTGATAGCTGTTAGTATCCATTTTGGAAAAGGTGTTTATGGCTAGAAAAAATTTCTGTTTTCAGTAAATTTCGTATGTATTCTTCGGATAACCCAGCGGAGAGAAGTTTCTTTGCAACTTCAATTATCTCCATTTCAGTCAATGCAGAATTTTGGTTAATTAAATGCGGATTCTTCTGCAAGTTAAATTGTATTGCCTCTAATGGTAAGTATGCTTGCACCCCCTTAAGATAAAAGAGCAATTTTTCTAGGGTGTCCTCAGAAAGACTTTTAGTTAGGTCTTGAAATAAAGGATGTTGCTCATTGATAGCAAAGCGAAAATCATTGTTTAATGGACGAACTTCCCAAAACTGTACAATAGACTTATCTTCAATTTTTCGACCTCTACCAGTAAACGGTTTAGAACCTCTTTCAGTAACTTGTTTAATAATTCTCTTAAGATCATTCTTTATCTCTTCCGCAGGACGCGCGATAGACTTTTTTATATCAATGCCCCAATGAGTGTCCATGTCATTTGGGATATCAATTTTGATTCGCACAAGCTTGTGGGCATCTAAGGCTCTGTGCATCCCCCACCAAGTGCCGTATATAAGTATTCGATTCTGCCTATACAAGTAAAAGCCTTGAGATTTTATGTACCCTTCTTCTGTAGCGTACAACTCGTACTCTTGTTGGGATAATTTTGAATGGTGGGGTAATATGTATGGTTGAATGGTAATCGTTGATCCAAATATCTTAATCTTTTCACTAGCAGTTTGCTGGGTTGCTGGATGATTTAGATTGAATGGATTAAAGGGGATTAATGGATTGTCATTGATAATTATTTTTAAAGATTTCTGCATTTCAAGACCCTCTAAATAACGATGAAACACAAGAGACAAATGCTTCCTTAAACGTTCAATAATACCTGACAATGCGTCATTATTAATTCTGTCTATATTTTGCCAGCAAATTAATGTGCCTTGTTTTAATAGAAACAGATCAGCAGCTAACGGTAGTTTTTCATAATCCACGGGCGTAATTAGGTACCATTCATCTTTCTCATATACATAATCTAAATCCCATTGTCTAACAGACACAATTCCTTGCTTTTTCGAAACTACTGTTAGCTTCCTACCTTGTGAAAAAGAGGCCGTTTTTAATCCTAAACCGAATCTGCCTAAATCGTTTTTTGCTCTTTTGTTTCTTGGATCTTTTGAAGCTAAGCGCATGGCTTCAACTAATTCGCTTTCCGTCATCCCAGTTCCGTTATCAAGTAAACTAAACGTTAACTGGGGATTGGAAACTGTGTGAATTTTAATTTCTGTTGCCTCCGCCGTTATACTATTATCTATCAAGTCAGACACCGCGACTTCAAATGAGTACCCTATATCCCTTAAAGAGGCAATAAAATTCTTAACACTTGGATTAATAATTTCAGCGTTTACAGCGCCCCTTTCACTTGTAAGATGCATTGCTAGTAAATTCGAGTTAAAGGGATAAAATTATACCTACTCTCAAATTTGCAATTTAATAAAGAAAATTCCAACTTCATTTAAATCCATAGTGAACCCGGTAATCAACTTCTGTCAGTTTCGACAGAAGTTGTACCCCTTGACCTAGATATGGTAATTGTGCATCAACTGGCCTAACCCACTTAACTGACTTGACTGTATACCTATCGAATACTCATGTAATTGCTGGGTTAGGCTAGGTAGGTGCGTAAGCTGGGTAATCCCCTTAATAGTATTAATAGTAGTAAATCGCCCCGCCCCCTTCCCACCCACTATTATGTGTCCAGTTTCGCGGTTTTGATGGACGTAACGCCACTTATCTGTGCCAGCCAAACACCGAATGCCTTACCAGGTATTTCTAGATATAGCGGATAGTGAAGCTTGACTTCTGTACACTTTACCGTTTCGACACCTTCCAATAGTGGTTCGTTGGATTCTATCAGTCGCAACCGGCCTTTTTCCACTACTTCCAAAGTTACCTCACGTGCAGGCGCGTACGTGATAATTATGGTGCTGCCGGTTTTGGCCTTGTTAATATCCAGGTGTTCAATTTCGGATGATTGAATAGGCCGTTGGCCGGTTAGCGAGGCCAGTAAATCTTCCCATTTACCGTGGCCGAGATAGTTACTGAGCAGGTCGAGCGTATAGAGCCTAGGCTGTCCGCCACCTTTTACAAAGCCGAAGAGCCTTTTCATGGTGCTGCCGCTAAGCTGGCATTTACACACCTTGGCAATATCGGCCGCCAGCATATCGCAGTCCTTTGGATAGCGCACGGTGTGCCCCAGTTTTTGTTCCAGCCTTTCCTTGATGACCTTCGATAGCATAAAGCCGAAATTAGCTTATGGCGCAATACAGCGGGCTTTATGGACTATTTAACTGGAAACAATTATTCGAGCTGTTTGAACGGTTTGAACGGTGTGATTCCTGTGGACTATAAACATTGAATGCTCGGCTATTTTGTCGAACGTGTTAGCCATATTTGAAAAATCAATTATCGAACCAACCCAAAAAAAATGAAAACAACTACCTATTTCTTGATTGCGCTTTTACCGTTTTTATTTAATTCATGCGCCAGTGAAAAAACCGAGTTCGAGCTTTCCCCTGCCAATCCCAGTGTTAAGGGCGGGATGAAGGACTATATCGAGGTGGAGCCTGGCACCTATAAGTTCGTAAAGAAAAACGATTATCACTATTCGATATCGGTGAAGCTCAAAAGCAAGGCTACGACCGGCAAGAAGTTTACAGAGGTTTACAACCTTACCATGAACCCCATCAGCATTCAATTACTGGAAAAGGGCGGCAACCCGCCCAGCTTTGGTGGAAGCTTTAGCTTTAACGGGGGTAGCGCCGACATCGAAAAACTACTTGAGCAAGGCGAGAGTGGTTTTTTCACGTTCTCTTACCAAGCAAGGATAGAGAACTTCTCGGATTTGCAGCTAGAGAGCTTTTATATCAACACCAACGCTACCGAATATGTTGCGGAAGAGAATACGACTTCGAGTATTACAAGTAACGCTAGCAAACTAACTGGCAATGAAAACTGGGACAAGATCATAGCTGATTATGAAAAGTTCACCGATAACTACCTCAGGCTTGCCAAGAAGGCCAACAGTGGTGATGTCTCGGCCCTATCCGAATATACCGCCGCAATGGAAGAGGCACAACGGTTGAGCGAGCAGCTAGAAAGCGCTGGTGACATCCTTACCCCTCCGCAATTGTCGAAGTTCATGGAAGTGCAGACCAAGTTTGCCAAGGGTGCCATGGAACTTGCCCAATAAAGCCTCAAACCGCTTACCGGTTGTAAAAGTTACCGACAGGCAGTTTCCCTGTCGGCGGAACCGGCTATACTCGCATCGAACTAAAACTTAAACATCATGAAAAGTATCATCCTTACTTTGGGCCTTGTAATCTTAGGACTGAGTGCCAATGCCCAAAAGACGGTAAAAACCTATTACGACTACCTTCAGACAAAGCCGCATAAAAGCTATATCGTCAATGCCGCTGGCGAGCCGCATGGGGCATATAAAGAATACGACAGCGAAGGAATCGTGGTGAAGGAGTTTAACTATGTAAATGGCCAAAAGCACGGGCAATGCCTGGAATACTCCACTTTCCAAGGTGGCGGTAAAAGATGGCTGTGGAAGAAAGAGAACTTTAAGGAAGGCATTCTGTCGGGCGCGGCCATATATTATAATGCGGACGGTGTAATAACCGACCAAGGCAATTATGCCAACGGCAAAAGAGAAGGTGAATGGACCGTCATACAGATGTTCGGAAATTCAAAGCTACCGGATAATTGCCGGTACTTCAAGGTTACAAAAAATTATGTAGCCGGTGAAGAGGTCAAGCCTACGGCCGGCAGGCATATAATCTATTACTATCCTTCGGGCAAAACGTACAAAGAGACCAACTATGCCGATGGAAAATTGAATGGCCAGTACCGCGAGTATACCTGTGGTGGCCATATAGTCCTTGAAGAAAACTATAAGCAGGGACAACTAGATGGTAAATGGGTTCTGTACAGCCAATCCGATTCGGGGAAGGTACTGACAAGTGGCCAATATACCCAAGGAAAAAAGACCGGCCCTTGGAAGTATTACTTTGATAAGGACTGGCACGAAACGATAGTGGAATCCGAATTCGCTTATTTCAGGACCATATCATACGATGCAGCCGGTAAACCTTCTGGGCCCGTAGGTGATTATTATCTCAACGGCACCAAGCAGTTTGAAGGCAGTCTAGTTTCGGAGAACCCCGATAAATTGAACGGAAGGTGCCTATTCTATTATAGCAGTGGCCAGTTGCAATCTGAAAGTAACTACAACAATGGCATCAAAACAGGCAGCAGCAAGGAATACCATGAGAACGGTAAGATAAAGACAGAGCAAACGTTCGCTAATGGGATGCCGAACGGTCCTTATAAAGGGTATGACGATAAAGGAAACCTGACCATTGAGGGTATCGCTGTCAACGGGAAGAAAGACGGCAAATGGACAGGCTATTACCCCTCTGGTAACAAGTCGGACGAGGAGTATTATGAGCGAGGCGACTTGGACTCTGGTGTATACTATAGTGAAGATGGTACATTAAAATCTGCCTTCGACGGAATGGACAACATCAGCGGATCAAGATTGCTAGAGCGGCAGATTATCCAAATGTTGAAATACATCCAAGCCGGGAATATCGGAAAGGGTACTTTCAGCTTCCAACCAAACGCTTACAACTACCCGAACAATGACATCGAGCAGCTCTTTTACGAGTTGGTGGATTTAACGGATGCCAAAGACCCTATCGCAAAACATAAGGCCCAGTTATCAGAAGCACGGTCCAAATATAACCAAGGTGATTTGAAACAGTCTATCAACCTTCTTGAGGCCATTGTCAAGTAAACCCCAAAGGTTAAAGCTACCGAAACGCTAAAAAACGCTAAAATGCCCTGTTTATGGAGGTTTCGATTTTCCGGTTCCGCCGGAAACGGCTAAACTCGCTTCGTACCAAAACAACAACGAGTATGGACGCGAAAGCATTAATCATCGCATTTGTTCGGGATAACCCAAATTCTACCGAAGCCGCAATTGGTAAGGTAACAAAGCTCAAAGGCAAGGCCTTGCGAACGGCTATTGATGAATTGAAGGAAATCCCAGTATTGGAAGAAAACGACCAGCACGAACTGTCCCTTGTAGGCGGCCAGGAAGTGTATGACGACGACCCTATCGACACGGTAATCGAGATAGACGCTGAGCCAAGACCTGAAAAACAGGACTCGCCAGAGGCTCCTGAAACAGCCTTAAACGATGAACTTAACTTGGGCAACGTTATTGAGAACAGTGAGGCGGGTGAAGAAACAGGTGAAGAAGAAGCCAAGCCCAAGCCAAAAGGAAGGGACAACGGTAAATTCCTGTTCAACGGCCAGACCTTGGGCAAAGGACCATTGGTAAGGGCTGTGGTAAGCCGGCATGTGGCCGATAACCCCGGTATCACCCATGACCAACTGAAAGAGGCGTTCCCCGATGAACTGTTGCACCGATTCGGCATTTTCCAAGAACTGGAGAAGGCAAAGAAGTATTACGGCAACCGGGACCGCTTCTTCCTGAAAGAGGAACACCGTATCAAGCTTGCGGACAATACCGTTGCGGTGTGCAGCCAGTTCACGGCGACCAATATCGTCCCCTTCCTAGCTAGGGCGAAAGAACTGGGATATGTGATAGAGAACGTTTAGGCGGTTAGGTGTGCGCTTTCCGGTGGCGGGTGTTCCTTAAGGGGCACCCGCTTTTTTTTTTGTTGCAACAAAGTGGTTCCTAGAGGATATCATCCGTGTGGAACAAAGGATAACTCAATTAAAAGTTAAGCTACCAAATGGAATGCATTCAGCTAACAACTTAGTTGAAGGTACAAGGTTTATCCCCGACAGGTTATCCGCCGTAGCGCACCAGTTTTTCCTGGCCTACATAAACGCAAAGCGCAAGGCCAAGCATAAAGATGGCAAGTACATGGAACCATCCGAATGGTTCACGGTAAACTCACGGATTTTAAAAGCTATCGGTTCAAGCAATTATTCTGGTTACGTAGCCTTGCTTGTGGTTCATGGAATTATAGAGGTTAGGTTAAACGAAGAGGGAAACGAAAGCTACTTGCCAGGCAAAAGAAGTAAGCAATACAGGTTTATACCACCGATAGAGGGCCAACTAACTTTTACAGAACACACAATAACTGATGCCAGGACAATCAAGTCCATTCTGGCAACCCGTGACGTTTTCAATGACGGGACCGTTTTAATACAACAAAGCAACCCTCTTGGCTTACTGGAAGCTGTAATAGATTACTTGGTCACATCCCTGGGCCGACTTCAACTCGACATCAATAGGGCCAAACCAATAATCCAATTGCTGCCAGCGAATAAGCGTGACTGCAATGAACACTTAATTGACAACCTGTCGCACCAATTTGTGTTTGACAAGTTCGGTTATCGGTTGCACTCTTGGCTCACCAATTTGAAAAAGGAACTCAGGCCTGCGCTCAAGTTCGAGGGAGAAGGTTCACTGAATA
Source organism: Sphingobacteriales bacterium (assembly GCA_027483645.1). Taxonomy (GTDB): domain Bacteria; phylum Bacteroidota; class Bacteroidia; order Chitinophagales; family CAIOSU01; genus CAIOSU01. The sequence goes on along the minus strand of JAIXUD010000023.1, from coordinate 37,026 downwards.
TTATCGACATTGCGAATAGCCAGCCCTACTTCGCTTCCATTGCGTTGCAGCGAAGCATTGCCCAGGTTTTGTTGCCCCAGGAATTTATGGTAATACAGAAGTACCTGCCCGAGCACAGTGATGCCGGTTTCATTAGGGATTGTGTAAGCGGCCATACCTATGATTCCTTCGCTAGTGAATTAAAAATCAAACGCGATGAGGCTAAGATACTATTCTTCCAAGGTGTGATGTACCGCAATAGGGTGGTGGTAGACAGTAAAGCCAAGGTAGTAGCACGTATATTCAAGAAAAAGTATCCTAAAGTCGATAAGTTGTTCACCCACCTCAGGAATTTGAAGGCTGATGAGCTAGAGCCTATTAAGGATTTCTTAAAAGACAGCACCATGAAGTCTTACCAAAAGTTCAGGAAACATAAGTTGTTGCCGCTTTTGATGCAGCGTGCAGAATCACGAATGATGTTTAACTACATCATACCTGCCCTGATGGAAGCTGGCATTGGACCAGTTGCTACTATCCATGATTCATTAATCGTACCGGCTCGATCTCTTGAAACGGCAATACTTGTAATAGAGAAATCGTTCAAGGAAATGGGTGTTGAGCCCCCCACCCTCACCTCAAAGATGCTGTGCTGACATATACTAATTGTATGTTGAGGTACTTCTGTCAATCATGACATAAGTTGCAGGGGTGTTCAAATATTCTGGTGATGTAGTTGCAATGGACCAGAAGGTTAACTACCCACTTTTGTTAGTAAAGACAGAAGTGGTAGGGAAGGTTAAAGGTTCATGTAAACATCAGCTATCACCTGTTGTGTGATGCCGATATACTTCCGGGTGATGGCCGTGGAAGAGTGGCCAAAAATCTCTGACAGGTAAACGAGACTGCGTTCTGATCGGTTATCCATCTCCCATACCCGCTTGCCAAAGGTTTTGCGAAGGGTATGGGTAGAGGGGTTTTGTGCCTTCACCTGGTACTTAGCAAATAGGAAGTGAAGCCGCTTGTTGACGTAGGATATGGTAAGCGGGTTGCCCCAGCGATTAGGGAACAAGTAAGCATCGTCGCTGAACTTACCGGATTTGATAAGGAGGGCCTTCACTAGCTCAAGCGATTCTTTTACCGATGGGTTGATGGTGATGTGGCGCCGCTTGCCAGTCTTGCGCTCTTCGATGTGAAACCCATCGGATACTTGGCCGTCTGCTGAAACATCCGACCATTTTAACGAGAGCAAGTCACTTGCCCGCAACCCGAAATAGCACCCACAGCCGATGAAGAGGTACTCCCGGTAGTGGCCGTCTTTCTTTAACCTATGCAATAACCCTAACATTGCGTTCCAGTCCAGACCCGATGTGGCAGTATGGCTGTTCTTGGCACCCATAATCAACTTGTGTTGGTACTAGCCGAAGATAGCAGACGGTTACGACTTTGTTGCGTTTACGGGGCTTTCAGGATGTAAATGGGACTAAAAAAGTGAAGTGGTTTCCGCTGGTTTCACTAAAGCATTGCAGTACTTGGTTTTGGAAGAAATATTAAAGTCCCACTAACAGCAAAAGTGGGACAAGCATGAATCATATTAAGGTATCGACTCAAAAGCAACCGTGACTTGGAAGAAGATAAATACAGCAATAAAGATAAAAGCTATCAATGTCTAGATAACTTCCACATACCCCACCATGCCAAAGGCGCCAGTATAACGACGCTAGCCATACCTGGAAAATATTGGTAAGGCCCGTCCACGAAAAATGGAAAGATAAAATGGGCTAGTTCTGTAATACCCATCGCAGCGAAAAACGTCCAAGCTAAATATTGTCCAAATTGGTAGCCTCGCTTCATAAGAATCGGAACAAGTAGCCATGCACCAACTGATGTTAGAACGAGCAGGATAATCTGCCATGAAAGGATTTCAGGGGTTGGAACATCTGTCATTTTTGAAAGCGCATCAAAAAACCCGCAAACCTTTTCCTCAACCCGATGGATGATGAATGCTACTAACGTGAGCCAGTACGGAACTTTAATAGGTGCAAAGCTTGTAACGGTGGGTACTATCATCCAAAGGATAAAACCACCTAGAAATCCTGAAGTGAAGATAAGGGTAGTGAAAAACCCAAAAGAAACATACCCCAAGGTTAAGATGGCAAGGGTAAATATTAGGGCAGTTATAACGATAAGCGGTTTCTTTTTCATGACCAACCTCTTTAGATTATAAACCCATTTATCTAATAATACAGTTCGGTTATAGCTTCATCCTTTGTATCCTTACCGCATTTAGTATTGCCAGTAGGGCGACGCCTACGTCGGCTATCACGGCTTCCCAAAGTGTAGCAATACCGCCTGCACCTAATACTAGCACCGCTATCTTTACCACCATAGCTAGTGTAATGTTCTGCCAGACGATGTTGCGCGTAATCTTCCCGATCCTGATTGCAGCTACTATTTTGGAAGGCTGGTCGTTTTGGATAACAATATCCGCGGTTTCTACGGTGGCATCACTGCCCAAACCGCCCATAGCTATGCCCGCATCGGCCAAGGCCACTACTGGGGCATCGTTCACGCCGTCGCCAGCAAATGCAAGTATCTTGCCTTGGTCTTTAAGCGCCTGCACCTTTTCCACTTTTCCCTCGGGAAGCAAATCGCCATAGGCCATATCAATACCCAGCTCCTTAGCTACTTTTGATACTACCGTTTGTTTATCGCCCGAGAGCATTACCGTCTGAATTTTCAAGCCGTGGAGTTTTGCGATGGCTTCTTTCGCATCTTCCTTGATTTCATCCGCTATGGTAACGTATCCCGCATACTTTCCGTCAATGGCCACCACTACTACCGTATCTACCAAAGCTTCTATTTCCCTTGGATAGCTGATGCTGAATTTAGTGAGCAGTTTAGCGTTCCCCGCTAGTACGGTTTTACCGTTTACCGTACCCTTCAATCCGTGGCCTGATATTTCTTCCACGCCTGCCGCCTTTAACGCGTTATCGCCCGTATATTCAACAACGGCCTTTGCAATCGGATGGGTGGAATTTTGCTCCAATGCCGCTGTGATTTCCAGAAACTCCTTTTTGTCCAGGCCAACTGTTACCACTTGCTGCACTTTGAACACGCCTTTGGTCAAGGTTCCCGTCTTATCCATTACCACTGTATTCACCTTGGTAACCACATCCAAGAAGTTGGAGCCTTTGAACAATATGCCATTTCGAGAGGCCAGCCCTATACCACCAAAGTAACCGAGCGGAATGGATACGACCAATGCACATGGACAGCTTATAACCAAGAATACCAAAGCCCGATAGAACCACTCCGTAAAAACATACGGTTCTACGAAGAAGTACGGCAATAGGCAAACCGCCAGTGCTAGTGCAAACACGATAGGAGTATAAATTTTTGCAAAGCGGCTGATGAACAATTGTGTTTTCGATTTTCTGGCAGTGGCATCCTGCACCATTTCCAATATCTTGCTTAGCTTGCTATCCTTAAACAGTGCCTTCACCTGTATCTCTGATACGGTATTCAAGTTTATCATGCCCGCAAAAACCTGTTCACCCTTTGCCTTGGTGTCAGGTTTGCTTTCCCCGGTAAGCGCGGCAGTATTAAAGGAAGCTTTTTCCGAGAGCAATTCCCCGTCCAGCGCTACTTTTTCCCCGGCCTTTACCTGTATGATTTCATCAACCTGTATGGTTTTTGCATTTACCACCTGTACTATACCGTTTCTAAGTACGGTCACTTCGTCCGGCCTGATATCCAGCAATGCCTTGATGCTTCTTTTGGCCCGGTTGACCGCCGCATCCTGAAACCATTCGCCAATGGAATAGAATATCATCACGGCCACGCCTTCGCTGTACGAGCCGATGGCAAATGCCCCGATAGTAGCTACGCTCATCAGAAAGAACTCGTTGAAAAAGTCGAACCGTTTGGCTTTGATGAAGGCCATGTAAAGCACGTTAAAGCCCGCAAGCAAATAGGCCACGCCGTAAATAATGAGATTGGGCCAAAGGGATAGCTCCAATTTCGCCGCATATTCCAAAACCATCATTACCAAGAGAAATGCAGTGGCCAGCAATAAGGGCCAGTGCTCTTTCCATATGCTGGTATTTTCTACCGTGCCCGTACCCGTTAAAACTTCGTCATGGTTGTGCGGCTGGTCTTCAACTGGTGCTGTTTTTTCTGGCTCCGTGGAGCAACATTCTTTTGACATCGGTACGGTTTGTTAATGGATAAAAAATGTGATGATGCCTACAATAATCAAGATTAATCCTGTTATGCGTTTTTCATGTTTTTCAAAGAAATCCGTTTGCAAGAACCTAATCCCCCGATGTACCATCATTACGAATAAAACGATACTGCTAATGCTTACGAAAGCATAAATCCCTGCCATTACCATCACCTGAGGTGTGCCATACGTACCAGCCGACAGGAACAATCCTTCTACTTCAAGGCACGGAGACAGGAACATCATCATTACAAATAGCCAGAGCCAGCGTGATTTGCTCCGTTTATAGGCAGCCACTTCTTGGTTTTCCGTATGGTGGTGATGAGGCAAGTTTATGGAGAAATATATAATGCCGAAGATGATGAGCACCAAGGGAGCAACCAAATGCGTCATTTCATCAAACTTCATAGCGAGCTTAACCCCGATAAAGCCAAGCAAAATACCGAGCAAAACCGTGCCCAGCACATGCGCCGAAGCGGATAGCAGGGCTACCCGGAACAACTCCCTTCTTGTCCAATGCTCCGATTTCGCTACAGCCACCAAGGGCATCCAGTGGTTGGGTATCAACGCATGGGTAAGACTTAATAATATAGTTGCGGTAACAATACTAACCACTAGTGCGATGTTTATATGCAAGGAACAAAAGTTATTCCAAGAATAAAGGATAAAGTTGCAATAAAAACAGGTTTTTACCTGTATCATTTTTTTACTTAGCTTTGGATCGTGAAAATATTCACCCTCATATTTGGTTGTTATCTTCTTACCCTATCCTTGCTACCCTGTGGTGACGAAGGAGGCTGTGGTGATATGCTGTCGGCCTATACTGAATTGAGCGATACCGCACATAATGACCATAATGAAGAACATAACGAGCAGCACACGGAAACGTGCTCGCCATTTTGCAGCTGTACTTGCTGCGGTCAAATAACTACCGTTCACGTCCAAAGTTTATTATCATTCGTTCCCGCTATAGCTGTGGCTGAAAAAGTTACATTCTACAAGCAATCCCCGCCTCAGGATTTCGCCTTCGGTATTTGGCAACCGCCAAAACTCGGTTAATTGATTTTATCGGCCCTGTTCGTTCAGGGTACCATCACTTGCGGCATTACGTGCCATAAGCGGATATGTTAATTTCATTAAACCGATTTGACCAATGTTAGATAACATCATTGCGTTCAGCATAAAGAACAAGTTCATCGTTGGGCTCATGACCCTTGCGCTAATTATCTGGGGCGTTTGGAGTATTACCCAACTATCAATAGATGCCCTGCCGGACATTACTAATAATCAAGTACAGATTATAACGTCGTGCCCCACGCTTGCCAGCCAAGAGGTAGAGCAACTGGTCACGTACCCTATCGAACAAAGCATAGCGAACCTACCCGATCTGGTAGAACTGAGAAGCATTTCTCGCTTCGGGCTATCCGTAGTTACAGTGGTTTTTGAGGATGATGTGGATATTTACTTCGCCCGTCAGCTTATCAACGAGCGGTTAAAAGAAGCGGAAAGCCAAATGCCCTCAGGTGCTGGAACACCGGAGCTTGCTCCCGTCAGCACAGGTTTAGGCGAGGTGTATCAATACATCATCCACCCCAAGAAAGGCAGCGAAGACAAATACAACGCCAGCGACCTGCGCACGATGCAGGATTGGATAGTAGCCCGGCAATTATACGGAACGCCGGGCATTGCCGAGGTAAACAGCTTTGGCGGTCAGCTTAAGCAATATGAAGTAGCCATTAACCCCGACCGTTTAGTGGCCATGGGCGTAACCGTGCCGGAGATTTTTACAGCCTTGGAGAAAAACAACGAGAACACAGGAGGCGCCTATATCGATAAGAAGCCGAATGCTTATTTCATCCGTGGCGTAGGCTTGATAACTTCCTTTGAGGACATTAGGAACATTGTGGTAAAAGTCAGCCCCGGCGGTATTCCCGTGCTTATCAAAAATGTAGCAGAAGTACGATTTGGCAGCGCCATTAGGTATGGTGCCATGACTTATAATGGCGAAGTGGATGCCGTGGGCGGTGTGGTGATGATGCTCAAGGGTGCCAACAGTTTTGATGTGGTAAGCCTCGTGAAGGATAAAATGGCGGTCATCCAAAAATCGTTGCCGCCAGATATTACAATTGAGCCATATTTGGATAGGACGGATTTGGTGAACCGTGCCATCTTCACGGTAGAGAAAAACCTCATTGAAGGCGCTCTTATCGTAATCTTCGTACTCATTGTATTTCTCGGAAATCTGCGTGCGAGCCTTATTGTGGCTTCCGCTATTCCATTGTCCATGCTTTTTGCATTGGGTATGATGAACGTGTTTGGCGTGAGCGCCAACCTAATGAGCCTTGGAGCGATTGATTTCGGGCTGATAGTGGATGGTGCGGTAATAATTGTGGAAGCTACCATGCACCACTTAGGATTGAGAAGAACCCTGGGAAAGCTCACTCAGCAAGAGATGGATCATGAAGTATTCCTATCCGCTTCCAAGATAAGAAGCAGTGCAGCTTTCGGTGAGATAATTATTCTGATTGTGTACATTCCCATCCTTACCTTGGTAGGCATTGAGGGGAAGATGTTCAGGCCGATGGCGCAAACGGTAGGCTTTGCCATTTTCGGAGCGTTGATACTTTCCCTTACCTACATTCCGATGATGTGCGCGCTGTTTTTGCCGAAATCAGTTTCGCACAAACAAACACTTAGCGACAGGCTGATGAACGCAGCGCAACGGTTATATGCACCACTACTGGAAAAAGCCATCCGCGTTAAGGCAATGGTAGTAACAGTTACCGTTTTAGTGTTTATTGTTTCCGTGGTTATATTCTCAAGGATGGGTGGTGAGTTCATCCCCACTTTACAAGAAGGCGATTTTGCCTTTCACTGCATATTGCCCCAAGGCACTTCGTTGTCGCAAAGCCTCGAAACTTCCATGCAGGTATCGCGCCTGATAAAGGAATTTCCGGAGGTAAGAATGGTAGTGGGCAAAACGGGAAGCGCGGAAGTGCCTACCGACCCTATGCCGCCCGAAGCCTCGGATTTGATGATTATCCTGAAACCGCAAGAGGATTGGGAAAGGGATATAACCTATACCGAACTGGCCGATGAGATGTTGGAGAAACTGGAAATAATACCAGGTGTGTTCTTCGAGAAAAACCAACCAATCCAAATGCGATTTAACGAACTTATGACGGGTATTCGTCAGGATGTCGCGGTTAAAATTTTCGGTGAGAATATGGATACCCTGTTGGTATATGCCAATAAGGTAAGCGGCATCGTAAGCAGTGTTGAAGGCGCCACCGAACCCATGGTTGAACGCGTTGCGGGGTTGCCACAAATCACTATTAAGTACAACCGCGCACAAATAGCGCATTACGGGTTGGATATTGAAGGTGTTAACCACATTGTAAGCACTGCCTTTGCAGGTGGTGTTGCTGGCGTGGTATTCGAGAACGAGCGCAAGTTTGATTTGGTGGTAAGGCTAGACAGTAATTACCGCAAGGATATTACGGACGTAAGCCGCTTGTTTATCCCCCTACACAATGGAACGCAGATACCCTTATCGCAAGTAGCCGATGTGCAAATGGGCCTTGGCCCCGCGCAGATAAGCCGTGAGGATGGCAAGCGCCGAATAGTAGTGGGCTTCAACGTAAAAGACCGCGACGTAGCTAGCGTTGTTGAGGACATACAGGCCAAACTGGACGATGTGAAACTTCCCGAAGGCTATTACTACACCTATGGCGGAACATTTGAAAACCTGCAAGCGGCATCCAAAAGGCTGATGATTGCCGTGCCCGCTGCGCTAATACTCATCTTTATGTTACTGTACTTCACGTTTAATTCGGCAAAGCAGGCAATGCTTATTTACACCGCCATCCCAATGTCGGCCATCGGCGGGGTGTTTGCGCTGGTACTTCGCGATATGCCTTTCAGCATTTCGGCGGGTATCGGTTTTATTGCGCTATTCGGCGTAGCCGTGCTTAATGGCATTGTGCTGATTGGTACTTTCAACCAGTTGGAGAAAGAAGGTATGACCGATATCCTGCAAAGAATCAGGGAAGGTACGAAGATGCGTTTGCGCCCCGTATTGATGACTGCTACGGTAGCTTCGTTGGGCTTTTTGCCTATGGCTCTTTCGCATAGCGCAGGTGCCGAGGTGCAGAAGCCTTTGGCAACGGTGGTCATCGGTGGGCTTATATCAGCTACCTTCCTTACATTGTTCGTGTTGCCGTTGCTTTACCTACTCTTTTCCAGCAAACGCAAAGCCTTGCCCAATGTTTCGGTACTGGCAATAGTAGTGCTGCTTTCGTTCGCAGCAGGCAATTTAAGCGCCCAAACAGCGCCGAAGCCAATTACCGTGGAAGAAGCAGTAGCCTTAGCCTTACAAAACAACTTGGGCTTTCATGCGGAACAATTGAACGTGCAATCGGCCACCGCCATGAAAAGGTCGGCGTTTGAGCTGCCCAAAACCTCTTTCAACTTCCAGTACGGCCAATACAATAGTATAAACAACGATAAGGCTTTCCAGATTTCGCAGAGTATCCCCTTCCCTACTTATTATGTAGCCAAGTCGGGTATGTACAAAGCGGCATTGGAGAGTAGCGAATTACAAAGGCAGGTTACGGCCAATCAGTTAAAAGCTGAAGTGCAATCCAACTACTATCAGTTGCAGTATTTATTTTACTCGCAAAAACAATTGGTAAGGCTCGATAGCTTATTGAACGACTTTGTAAAAGCCGCCGACCTGCGTTACCGTTCTGGTGAAACCAACCTGCTTGGAAAAACAACCGCCGAAACCAAGCGAGGCCAAGTATTGCTATTGCTCCAACAAAACAGAACCGAGTACGGCATTGCTTATGCTTGGCTTAAAACCCTGATGAACATTGCTGAGGATTTTATGGTAGTAGATAACGGCACATTTAAACCTATGGCATTAGGTGCAGCACTGGACACTTCACTTATTAGGGATAATCCAGCCTTGAAGATGCTATATCAGGATGCATTGGTTGCGGCGCAAAGCAAGAAGCTGGAGGTTGCGGCAACGCTGCCGGAGTTTAATATCGGCTACTTCAACCAATCTCTTATCGGCACACAGAACATTAATGGTCAAGATGTAAGCTTTGATGGCAGCAAAAGGTTTCAAGGGGTAAACATTGGTATTGGTTTACCCATTACCTTCTTTAGCAACACGGCCAAGATAAACGCGCTGAAGTATCAGGAACAATCGTTGCAAAAGGAAGCCGAGAACGGAGCTGTCGTGCTTCGTACCCAATTGAACAACGCCGTGCAGCAATACACACAACACCTATCGCAGTACAACTATTACGAAACAGTGGCCTTGCCGAATGTGGAAATCATTATCAACACGGCAACTGTTGGATTTAAGAGCGGCGATATTGAGTACATCGAATACCTACAGGCGCTACAGACCGCCATCGATGTACATTTGGGGCACCTACAGGCGGTAAACCAACTCAACCAGTCTGTTATTTACATTAACTCACTCATAGGCAAATAAGATAAGACCATGAACAGGATATTCATTTTAATATTGATCGCGGCAGCGAGTTTGCTGCTTTCAAATTGCGGAAATAAAACCGAAACCTCGGAGGAAGGCCACGGGCATGAGCACGGCGGACATGAAGAAGAGTCCACCACTACGGTATCGCTCACCGCCGAGCAGATTAAATCCATTCAGGTGGAATTAGGAACCATTGAAAAAAAGCAGCTTACCGCAACATTGAAAGCCAACGGCCTACTAAAAGTACCTAACCAAAACAAGGCAGTGGTAACTTCTCTTTTGGGCGGTGTGGTACAAACCATTCTTACCCAACCCGGCAATAAGGTGAAGAAGGGACAGATATTGGCAACCGTTACCAATATGGCCTTTATCACCATGCAAGAGGAATACCTCAGTGTTTCTTCACAGGCAAGCTTGGCCGAATCGGAATTCCAACGCCAAAGGGAGCTGAAGGAAGGAAACGCCGGGGCGTTAAAGAATTACCAGAATGCCGAAGCGGAACTCAAGAATCTTAAAATTAGGCAGGCCAGCTTGCAAAAGCAGCTGGAATTGGTAGGTGTTTCCACCGCTTCGCTTACAAGCGCCAATATCCAATCTACGATAAACATCAAAAGTCCTATCAACGGCACGGTCAGCAATGTTTGGGCAAATATCGGCAGCTATGCGGATGCCAACACTCCCGTGGTGGAGATAGTGGACAACAGCCAATTACATCTTGACCTAACCGTTTACGAAAAAGACCTGCCGAAACTGCAAGTAGGGCAAACCATCCACTTCACCCTGACCAACAATCCGGGCAAAGAATATGATGCGGTTATTTACGGTATCAGCAACTCGTTTGAAGAGAGCAGCAACGCCGTAGCCGTGCATGCGGATGTAAAGGGAGACAAAACAGGATTGATTGACGGCATGAGCATTACCGCTTCGGTAAGCTTGGAAAGTACCACCCTGGATGCCGTTCCTACGGATGCCATCGTAAACTATGAGGGGCAGGATTATATCTTTATAGTTACCGACAAGGTTGCGGAGGATGCACACGGCGAACACGGGCATGACGAAAACGAGGCAGGCCATAAGCACGAAGAGGGCGAAGCGACCCACGAGCATGAAGAAGGGGAAGCATCGGATGACCATAGCGAGGAAACGGCACATGCGGAAGAAGGCATAACCTTTGAAAGGATTCCCGTGCGCAAAGGAACCACCGATGTAGGCTATAGCGAGATTACGCTACTGAAGGACATCCCAGCAAATAGTAAGGTAGTAGTTAGCGGGGCGTTTTTCGTGCTTGCTAAAATGACCAATCAGGGAGAAGGCCATGCGCATTAACAGATAAAGTTTTGCTTAACAAAAGAGGGCGGCATATTTGCGGCCCTCTTTTTTGTTGCTAGATCAAGTGAAGATTATTTCTTTTTACAGCACCCGTCCAAAGATGCATAGGCGTTCGGGTCAGCTTTTACATCGTCGGCATCGTATCCTGATTTTGATATAGCGGTGCGGATAGCTGCCGGAGTGGTTTGTTTGGCATCGTAAGTAACGGTAATAGTCATTTTCTTGGTGTCCATTTCCACTTTCTCAATGCCCTTTAATTCAGAAATGTGCTTAGTGATGTTGGGTTTGCAATCGCCGCACTCGTTACAATGGCTACAGTAAATCTTGGTCTGCACGGTAATTTTAGCAGTTTGCGCATGGGCAGCGATGCCAAGGATTACCATGGAAATTATGAAGATGATCTTTTTCATTTGGGAATGTTTAGGATATAAAAATACGGATAAAATTGGGCTTCCACTCCCATTCAACTGTAAATTCTGATAAGGGTGATTAGATATGATTTGTAGATTTAACCTTTGTCAATCCTTACAGAGGTTCATACATCATCCCCCCCACATACAATAATTTCGCTTACCAATTCAAGAATACCGCATGTAAAACCGCATGTAACCCAAAACAAAAATCCCCAAAGCGTTGCGGTGCAAGCGTTTGGGGATGGGCAGTGTGAACGCGGCGGGATTCGAACCCACGACCGTCTACTTAGAAGGTAGATGCTCTATCCAGCTGAGCTACGCGTCCATATTATCTCGTAAAAGTAAGAAAATCACCGCGTATTTCCGCTATCAATGTATCACTTGCAGCTTTTGCACGGCTATGCCATGCTGGTAAGCCATACGCACCAGATAAAGGCCTGTGATAAATCGGCAGTAATAAACGCAATGGTAGTTGCGGGTGCCAATAAATATGATTAACAATCTACACTTTGCCTTATATACAACACTCAATGGGCCACTACCAACTTTTTGATAGCGCTCCCTTTCAAGGTGGTTATCCGTAAAAGGTATATACCATTATCCAACCCTGTCGTGGTTAGCGTATGCTGTGTTGCGGCGGTTGTTTCAGTCAACAATACCTTGCCATTTAAGTCAAGTATTGCTATCTGTTCCATGGCATAGGGGGCGGTTATCGTTACTTCGCCCTGCGCTGGGTTAGGGTATAGGTTAACACTACCCTTAATATCTATGGTATTTAGCCCGGCGATTACGTTTATAGTACCGGCATTCACCTCGCTTGCATTGCAACTTGCAACAATCGTATTGCCATCCAAGCCCCCTTGTATTTGTACCTCTACCGAGCTAATGCTCACCGTAGTGGCAGGCTTAATGGCAATTATAACCAGAACTACCGCAGCACTATCGCACTCCACCGAAACAATATCCAAAGTATTCCCTTTGTTATCAATCACCACAAATTCACTAAAATCATTGGATATAGAACTACAATTAACCGGCTGGTTGAACGTGAGGGCAACCTTAACAGTATCAGAAACCACACTTAATCTGCCAATACCAACCGTCAGGCTGTTGTTGTTAACCATATTGGCCGTGGTGCCGTTAAAATCTATAATAAAACCTTGGCCGTTTGAGGTAAAATTATCCACCACCAAGTAAAGCACATCCCCAGAATCAACTGACATGGGGAGTAGAAAATCCGTACCATTTGGGCCTTGGCTTACACCAGTGCCACCTACACCAATACCTGTAGCCACGCCTGGGGTAACCGCAAAGTTGCAACGAACCGAAGGTGCGTCGCCAGTAGGGATATCAGCGCAACTTTGGGTGGTTAAATCAAAAAGTGCAAAATCATAGTCATCAATAGTGCTGTAAGGGATGATTGAAAACACGAGTTGACCAGATGTGTTAAATTCCATTCGATACCACGAGGTATTATTCTCGCCAGTAATTAAGCACAATCCAGGAGATGTTAATAATTCCTCAGATTCGCCGAAGCCATCGTAATTGTAAGGGAATTCATTCCGACCATTACATAAGCTGATGGCATCTATACAGTCTTGCTGAGGCAGCTGTGCAAAGGTTTGATTGGCCAGCGAAAGAAAAAGAAAGATAGGTAAAACGTATTTCATGCTGCCTTTTTTATCTGTGTAAATATAATCAATACCTGCAATTGTTTTATCAATGTGCTACTACCAGCTTTTTGTGAGCCACACCCTGATTTGTACTTACCCGCACAATGCAAATACCGTTGGGCAACAGTGAGGTATTAAGCAAATGTTGGTTGGTAGTAGGTACTTCGCTAAATAACAGTTGGCCCTTCATATCTATCACTTCAATGCGCTCGGCCGTGGTGGGGGTGCTTATGGTAACTATATCAGTAGCAGGGTTAGGGTACAACTGTACCATATCGGCAGCTACCTCCTCAACCCCTACGCCCAGGTAAGTAACGGTTTGGCAAGTGCTGTCTTTGTTGCATCCCAGCTCTGCAACCATACATATACGGTATGATTGATTGACCTGGATGTTTTTATTGAACGGCACACTAGCTTGCTGGCGCACCGCCAAGGCCCCATCAACATACCAGGTTACAAAAGGCACATTATTTGCTAACGATTGAAAGCTATGGAAACTGCCCGCATTGCTTACCGCAAAACCCCCTGTGCCGATGTAATTGAATAGGCTACTGAATGGATAGCTACCAGCAGCTATGTATTGGCTGCTGCAAGCCGCACCAATCGTGTTGCCATCACTGCCCGTATGATAAAACAACTGCACCGAATCGATTACGTAAGCCGGTTTTTGGGTGGCTATAAAAAGTTTGTTGGGTACCGAATCGAAATCAATGCCTGAGATGGTAAGGGTATCGCCAGTATTATCGATCATTACTAGCTCCGAGAAATCGCTAGAGAAACTATTGCTATCAATGGGTTGGTTGAAGTAGACCTCAGTGAGTAAGTTATCGGTACAGATGGCCGTAAACGCCTCCTCAACTTGCAAAGGCTCATCTACTACCATGGTAGCGGTAGTACCATCAAAATCGAGAATAAAGCCTGAACTGTTGAGGCTAGTGCGTGAAACCATCAAAGCAAGTACATCGCCTGAGTCCACCGCTAGCCATTGCAAAAAACTTTCGCCGCTTACCGTTGCAACCGTATCGGTACTTGTGCTGTTCATTCCTGTAGCCACCCCAAGCGTGGCCGCATAACTGCAGCGGCGCAGCAGATTGGCGCTGTCGCGGATACTGGTGCACGATTGACCAGTAATATTGAACAAGGCAAAATTAAAATCCGTACTATTTAGAGGAGTAATGGTAAATGCCAAAAAACCGCTGCTGCTAAATTTAAGCTTGTACCAACTACTATTAGTTTCCCCAGCGGGCAAACAGGTTTCTACCGAGTCCAAATCGTTTGCCTGCCCTTGGCCTGCAAATGCATAGGGAAATACATACCGCCCGTTGCACAGGGAAATAGCGTTATCACAATCTTGGTTAAAGGTAAACTGGGCTTGACTGCATAATGGTAACAACAAGGCAAAGCCTATGAGGATAGTGGTGTAAAGGTGGTTCATGTGCCTATTTTATGTGAAGATATATATATCACGTTTTTAGTTGCATGTGAGCGCTCGATGTGTTACTATTGCTTACACAAAGCAGTAGTATGCCCACCACCGTCATCCCTTCAATTGAACCAACTTGGCAGGCCGTGCTGCAAGATGAGCTTGGTAAACCTTACTTTGCTAAGATTGAAGAATTTTTGGTGCAGGAAAAGGCTGCTGGACAGACTGTTTACCCACCCAGCCCACTTGTTTTCAATGCCTTTAACCTTACGCCTTTTGATAAGGTAAAGGTGGTTATACTGGGCCAAGACCCATACCATGGCCCAGGGCAAGCGCATGGCTTATGCTTTAGCGTGCAATTAGGGGTGCCAGCACCGCCGTCGTTGGTAAACATCTTTAAAGAACTCCACGGCGACCTTGGCCTACCCATGCCGGCCCACGGCAACTTAGAGCATTGGGCTAAACAAGGTGTGCTGTTGCTCAATGCCGTGCTCAGCGTTCGCGATGGACAACCCGCCAGCCATGCTAAGATAGGCTGGGGCCATTTTACCGATGCGGTCATCCGCACGCTATCCGCCAAGCGCGAAGGATTGGTATTTTTGCTGTGGGGAAAATTCGCGATGGACAAGTCGGTATTGATTGAAGAAAGCAAGCACACCATCCTCACCGCACCACATCCATCACCGTTAAGTGCACATAGAGGCTTTTTGGGTTGTAAGCATTTCAGCAAAACAAACAAATTATTGCAGCAGCAAGGGCAGGAAGCGATTGATTGGAGGGTTTTAGAAACATCCCTCACCTAGCCTCTCCCAGAGGGAGAGGGACTTTATATGCCTCACCTTCGGTTTGTTATGTTTTTCAAGGGAATTTAATTAAATGTTCTTGCCGAAGGCGAGGAGGCGTAAGTCTCTCTCCCTCTGGGAGAGGCTAGGTGAGGGAAAACACACCGCCCTTTAAGGCAAACGGTATGCATTCAAATTGCCCGCCGCATCGCCTACTACTATGGTAACCTTATCGGCATCAAACAACGGCCCAGCGGCTACTTGCGTATTGCCTTTTAATGGGAAGCCCTGAACCAGTTGGCCAGCTATATCTACCAAATAGATTTCATTACCTCCCGCACTAGTGAGGGCTAGATATGTACCTGCTTTGGTTTTAAACACCTGCCCTTGCATGTCAAGCGGTTGGGTGGGGGCGAACGTGGCCACGGTTACCAAATCGGGCGAGGTAAAGGTCACCTTATCCTTGCCTACAAAAATATATTGCAAAGTACTATCCGCCATGGCGCAGGTAAAGTGGTAGTAATCGGCTACACCAGCAATAGCGGTTTCCTTACTTACACCCTTGGCATCTACCCTAAATAGGTTCTTGTCGTTGCTAGCATTAATCAGGGTAAAGCTTTTGCCCTGCTTGTGTACGTAAAACGGCTGGTTGAAAGTCGCCTCAAGCCTTACGGGTTTCTCGTGGCGTTCCCCGTTTTTATTATAGTATAGCAACGTGCCGTCCACATTCGTCATGATCAAATAGCCCAGCCCTGCGCTCTCGGTATACTGTAGTGCAAATGGTATGGTGCCTACGCGTGGCTTGGGGTTCCAGCCTTGCAGGGGCTTGGCATTTTCGGTGTAGCCATATACTTTGTAGTTGTCGCAAGCCACAAAGTACTGGTAGTTCCTTTTACCATCGTCCATCAAAAACAGGCCGTTCACCGCCTTAGCCGCCAACATTACCGGGAACTGCTCTACATTGTTGCCGTTACGGTCTATCAGGTGCAGTTTCTGTTGGGTGTTGAAGAGCAGTTGCAGCTTGCTGTTTTTGTACAAATCCACTTGGTAAACTTGGCCCATAATGGCCCCATCAATCTGCTTCTTCCAAAGTATTTTACCCGCTTTGTTTATGAGGTAAATGTTGTGGTCGGCATCTTGTGCAAATACCTCCAGCTCGCCCGTGTTGTGGTTGGTAACCAAGTGCGGCTTACCCACTAGTTGCGCATCCAGCTCTATGCTCCACGCCAAAAGGTTGGATGCGGGCGATAGGGTATCCGTAGGCACCACTTCATCAATTACCGGCTCGCCACCGGTGCGGTATTGCAATAGGGCGATGGTAAAGAATACGCCGTCGTCATAATTGAACTGCAGGCCAATGGGGTTGAAATTCTTGTACTCGCTGCCCTTGCCTTCGGTAATGTTGTTTAGCAACAGCGATGGCAAAAAGGCCCCCATCCGGTTAGGGTTCAGGTAAATATATAGGCTGTTGGTGCTGCTTACTTCTTGGGCAAAGCTCACATAAATTGGGTTACTGGCCAGCGAAAGCCCCGCTCCTACTTTACGCAGAATCTCTTTCAGCGTATTGGCATCATTCGCAAAGTAAGCATGGCCGTTTTGAACCGAGTAAAAGGGGTTGCTCAACGGTAACCATGCGCCCAAGCCGAGAGTTTGCACCAAGGCATCGCCATTGGTCAACTGGCCAACAGTGTTGCTATCTTGCACAACAGCTACTCCATTGGCACTGGCCATTTCCGCTAGCGATTCGCGGGCTATCTGCTCATCAGTTACGGGCATTACCAAAAACCACTCCGAACTGTAATTATTATCCAGCGGCTCTACCAAACCGTAGCACGCAAAGGGTTGCAACCAGCCGTTAAGATAGGTGGATGCCGGGCCTGGGTTTTCCAAGTCCAACTCAATCTCTTGCGCCACAAAGTAGGCGGTATTAATGGGAAGCACCTTTTCAAAAGCAAACTGCTGCGTAGCGTTTTGGGTGAGGGTTGATAAAATGCCCGTACTATCGGGTAATGAATAGCCACCCAGCAAAATACCACCACTACGGAAGTTCACATCCAGCGCAATCCAAGAGCTAAACTCGCCCAAATGCTGCAACAAGGGCGAGCGCTGCTCATCTATTACCTGCTTACCCAGTACGTTTAAAGCGTTTGGGTTGATGAAAATGGAAAGCCCCGCCTCGTGGTTGGTAAGGCTGCTAATTTTTCGGTATCGGTGGTCGGTTTCTTCCAATGGCTCCTTCTCCCTCAGTTGCACTATGCCTTCCTCAACCAAAAATGCCGAAAAACTGCCCATCAATATTCCGTTGAGGGAGGCGCATGAGAATGGTACCGTTTCACCAGGCATTATAATATCCAGTACGGTTTCATCTTTGTAGATGCGCTCGCTTACCTTGGCACCGGGTATGTCGGTCAATTTCCGCAGTAAGGCTTTGGCATCGGCATCGCTGCCATCCACTAGAAACAACCAATCAAACGCTTCGGCATTGGTAGCGTATAGGGAGGCAATCATGCGGGTGCCGCCTAGTGTGTAGCCAGTGGAGCGCAGCACGCTATCAAAAGCAGCCAATTGCTTCTCTAGCTTATCAAAAACGGGTAATGCGTAAACCTCTTGCCCATAAGGCATATTGCGCAGCGCTGGAAAGTTTTCGAGCGCATCTGTGGTGCTTAAGTAAAATGACGTACTTTGCAACAGCGCATGTTCTAACGGGCGCGCTTGGGTTTTACGCCAAAAGGCATAGAAGAAAAAACCGAGGGCTCCTCCAAGAACTACAACTAACAGTACTATCGTAATGTAACGTTTCATTAACCTGAATTACCTTAACTTTACAAAACTAAGGGTTTACATTACAGTAAGTTTCCTATATAGGCTAAATAAAGTCAACGCTCGGTTGTGTATAATAGACTACTTGGAATAGCAGGAATTTCTGGTTTACTGGCCGTAGGGCTGGGTGCTTTTGGTGCACATGCCCTAAGCGAGGTGCTTACAACACAAGAGCGGGCTACTTTCGAAACCGCAAATCAGTACCATTTTTACCATACAATAGTGCTGGTATTTATAGCCATACTGTATGCTAGAGACGAATCGAAGATGCTGCGCATGGCGGCTTATGCGTATATCGATGGCATTCTGCTGTTCTCTGGCTCATTGTACCTGCTTTCTACTAAAAATGTAATGGGCATTGCCTCTTGGAAAGAATTTCTAGGCCCTATCACCCCCGTGGGCGGTTTGTTTTTAATTGTCGGCTGGTTTATACTCGCTTGGTATGGTTTCCAATACGCCAAGGTGCAGCGTTTCAAAAAGAAACTAGGCCCCAACGGCGATAGGTTGTTGGATGAACCATGACGTTAGTTGATTAGTTATTGGTTGATTGGTTATTAGCCATACCGTTTAAATGGTTGATTAGTTATTAGTTAACTGGTTATTGGTTACTGATAACTAACAACCAACGATAAATTCTTGTTGGTTATTCTTACGAGGTTTTCTATTTTGAGCTTTTACAAAGAAACATTGGTGTATTTTTTGGTAATGGTCTCCACCAATAACCAATCAACCAATAACTAATAACCAATGAACGACAACATACTATTCCTGCTCGATCTTTCACTGCCCATGAAGGATCCTGTGGTAATATTCCTGATTATCTTGGCAATCACCCTCCTTTCGCCATTGATACTTGGCAGGCTCCGTATACCCGGCATCATCGGGATGATTATAGCGGGCGTATTGCTTGGGCCGCATGGTTTCGGGGTACTCTCCAACGATGCCAGTATCAGCCTTTTTGGCAAGGTAGGTTTGCTGTACATCATGTTCTTGGCTGGGCTCGAAGTGGATATGAACGACTTCAAGCGGTCGAAAAACAAGAGCCTTACCTTCGGGGCGGCCACGTTTATCATACCCATTACCATTGGTACGCTGGTTACTTATTACTTTCTAGGGTTAGAGTTTGCAGGAGCATTATTGCTCGCCAGTATGTTCTCCTCGCACACCTTGGTCTCCTACCCCATTGTGGGGCGCTTGGGTATAAATAGAAACGAAATAGTTACCGTCGCCATTGGCGGCACCATCGTTACCGATACTTTGGTGCTTTTAGTATTGGCCGTGGTATCTAACTCCGCAAAGGGTAATTTGGATGCTATGTTTTGGGTTAAACTTATTGGCTCCTTGGCGGTATTTGTGTTCATTATGGTATGGATAGTACCACGGGTAACCCAATGGTTCTTCCGAAACCAAGCGGGGCAGGGTGGCTCGCAGTATTTATTTGTGTTGGGCGTGGTGTTTCTGGCAGCATTCTTAGCTGAGCTGGCGGGCGTGGAAGCCATTATCGGGGCGTTTTTGGCAGGCTTGGCGCTAAATAGATTGATACCGCATACGTCACCATTGATGAACCGTATTGAGTTTGTGGGCAACAACCTATTTATCCCTTTCTTTTTGATTGGCGTAGGGATGATAGTGGATGTGACGGTAATTATTAAAGATCTAGATGCCTTAAAATTTGCGGGAACACTGGTGATAGTAGCCATCAGTACCAAATGGATGGCAGCTTTCGTTACCCAAAAGATATTCAAGTATACCTCAACCGAGCGCAACCTGCTGTTTGGCCTTACTAGCGCACATGCGGCGGCAACCTTGGCCATAGTATTGGTAGGCTATAACCTAATACTGCCCGATGGCAGCCGGATGCTGAGCGAAGCCGCCTTGAACGGTACCATTTTGGTTATACTAGTTACTTGCTTGGTAAGTAGCTTTGTTACAGAAAGCACAGGCCGAAAAATAGCGCTTGCCCAAGGTCAGCAATTGGCAGCAACACCCGAAGTGCCCGACCGCATTTTGATACCTGTCGCCAACCCAGAAAGCGTATTGCCATTGCTTGACCTAGCCAGTATGGTTCGCAGCCCTGATTCGCAGGAGCCGATTTATGCGCTCTCGGTGGTACTAGATGATGATGAGGCCAAGGATAGGGTGATGAACAACAAACGCCTGCTAGAGAAAGCCGAGAAACACGGTGCCAGCATGGATGCCAAAGTAGAAATAGTATCAAGGATAGACTTAAGCATTGCCAGCGGGGTAACCCGTTCGCTTAAGGAGCTCAACATCAGTAAAATGATCATGGGGTGGAGCCCTAAGCTATCCGCTAGAGATAGGCTATTTGGTACCGTATTGGACAAACTGCTTTCTGGCACCTCGCTTATGATAATGGTATGCCATATAACCGTGCCCGTTGCTACCATTGGCTACATCAATATTATACTGCCGCCCAATGCCCACTTGGAGCCGGCTAAGGAACGCTGGATGAGGGCCATAAAACACCTTGCTCAACAAACGGGTGCAAAAATCAGGTTCAGGGGCGATGAAAAGGTGTTGAAGGGCATAGAGGAAGTAAACCTTACCACCAAGCCCATCTTGGATGCGGAATACCACACCACTAAAAAATGGGATGACTTTGCTAATGAGGCCAATAACTATGGCCAAAATGACTTACTAATTATCGTTCAGTCGCGCCAAGGGTTTCTATCCTATAACGACCATATGGATAATGTACCCGGCATCTTGATCAAATCCTTCCAAAAGAAGAACTTCATTGTCCTATACCCTGAGCAACAGCAAGTAACCGAGACATCAGACTGGGAGAACACTTTCTCTTGATACCACAAACACTTTATCGCCCTCAACCGGCCTTAAGCGATACAAACCCGTAAAGTGCCCGAAAGCAGGCAATATACCCCCCTTCTCACCAAAGAAGAAACACGGCAAGGTAAGAAACTGCCTGCCTTTGCCTTGCAATGTTACCCCTGGGTGTATGTGGCCAGCGAGGTTGTAAAAGCCTTCAGGTACCTCAATCATCGGATGATGGCTAATAATAAACGGTGGGCGCACCAACTGCTCCTTAATAATATGCATGCCAGTTTGATGGTAAACAGACTTTGGCATAATATCATGGTTGCCCAATACAAGTGTAAACTGTATGTGCGCATAATGCGCCAGCATATCCTCGAATATGCGCCAATCGGGGGTCATATCGCTGTGGAACAGGTCCCCTAGAAAGATGACTTCTTTTGCTTGCGGGAAATCGCTAAGCAAGTGGTGTAGCACTTCCCAATCCCGCTCGCCCGCTTTCTCCGGCACCGCTATCCCCGCCCTACGGAAATGCGCCACCTTCCCGAAATGCGGATCCGCAATCAATAGCGCACCCTCCCGCTCCCACCAAATGGCTTTGCAGGGATGGAGGAGGAGGTTTTCTTGAGACACAAGACATAAGACACAAGACACAAGACTGGAATTTATGAGGTAAGGTTTTAATAAGTAGGCGCACTCAAAAAAACGGCGTCATTGCGAGGGCTTGGATAATGTTGCAGTTTGAAATAAACTCTAATGGCCTGAAGCAACTTTTCTCACTGCCTTGGCAGTAATCCCCTGCACCGAAGCATAAGGCGCATATTACCAAGGACCTAATTACACAACACCGAACGCATGGGATTGCTTCGTCATTCCAATGCCGATGAAAAATCGGCAAAGTCATTCCTCGCAATGACGTGCTTACAATTTGAAGCAGTCTTGAATCTTGTGTCTAGCATCTTGTGTCTAACGTTAATGCGCTTCCAACCAATTATCCCCCACGCCCATTTCTACCACTATCGGTACATTCAGTTTTAGGGCATTGCGCATGTTGGTTTCTACAATCGGCTTTAGGATTTCTACTTCATCTTTATGCACGTCGAACACCAATTCGTCATGTACTTGCAGCACCATGCGTGAACGGAGGCCTTGCTTCTCAATTTCGCGGTGGATATCAACCATCGCAATTTTGATCATATCGGCAGCGGTACCCTGTATGGGGGCGTTTACCGCGTTGCGCTCCGCATGGGCGCGAACGGTTTGGTTGCCGCTATGGATGTCAGGCAAGTAGCGCCTACGCCCTTTTAGCGTGAGCGCATAGCCAGTTTCGCGGGCATCCATTACGGCAGTGCTCATGTAGCGCTTTAGGCCATGATACTCCTTAAAGTAAGCATCAATCAAATCCTGCGCTTCGCGGCGTGGGATGTTGAGGTTCTGGCTTAGGCCGAAAGCCGTGGTACCATAGGCAATACCAAAATTTACGGCTTTGGCGTTGCGGCGTTGTTCTTTGGTCACTTCCTCTAGCGGCACGTTGTATACCTTGGCCGCGGTAGCAGTGTGAATGTCCAAGCCTTTGTTAAAAGCATCCAGCATCGCTTCATCTTTACTGATGTCGGCCACCAAGCGTAGTTCTATTTGGCTATAATCCGCTGAAAGTAGCACGTGGTCGGCATCTCTTGGTATGAACGCCCTGCGGATACGGCGACCCTTCTCCGTGCGAATGGGGATGTTCTGTAGGTTCGGGTTCTGCGAGCTTAAACGACCAGTAGCCGCAACCGCTTGGTTGAAGCTGGAGTGTATGCGGCCAGACTTCTTATTAATCAACAGCGGCAAAGCATCCACGTAGGTTGATTTCAGCTTTACCAACTCGCGGTAGTTCAATATCTCGCTACAGATAGGGTGCTCGTGCTCCAAGCGGCTCAAAATGTCCTCGCCCGTGGAGTATTGGCCCGTCTTGGTTTTTTTACCGGCATACGGTATGTTCATTTTCAAGAACAATACATCACCCAACTGCTTCGGCGAATCGATATTAAACTTCGTACCCGCTTGGGTAAAAATAGTTTCTTGCAATATGGCAATATCCTCTCCCAACTCTTTGCTATAAATGGCTAGGAAGTCGCGGTCCACCAATATACCGTTGTATTCCATTTCGGCAAGGGCATACACTAGTGGCGTCTCAATCTTATGGAAAAGCTCTTCTTGCTTTTGCTCCTTAATCAGGGGGTCAAATTTCTCTTTCAGTTGGAGGGTGATGTCGGCATCCTCAGCAGCATATTCCTTCACAAGTTCCACTTCCACATCGCGCATGGTGCCTTGGTCCTTGCCTTTTTTACCAATCAATTCGGTAATTGAAACCGGCGTATAGCCCAAGTAGTTCTCGGCCAGCACATCCATATTGTGGCGGCTCTCAGGGTCAAGCAAGTAGTGCGCCAACATGGTATCGAACAGCTCGCCTTGCAGGGTAATGCCGCACCATTTCAGCGCCAGTATATCGTACTTTATGTTTTGGCCAATCTTTCCAATCTTCGGGTTCTCTAGCAGCGGCCTAAATTCTTCCAGCACTGCTTTACAGTCGTCTTGATTTTCCGATAAGGGCACATAATATCCCTTCCCTGCCTCAATACTGAACGACATGCCTACCATTTCGCAATCGTTGGCATCAATAGCGGTAGTCTCGGTATCAAAGGAGAACAACTTTTGCTTGCTCAATAGCTGAATCAGCTCCTTCCGCTTCTCATGCGTATCCATCAATAGATACTCGTGCGCGGTATTGTGTATGTTTTGGCCAATCTTTTCGGGCTTAATGGCCGTTACTGGCGGGGCGTAGCTAGTTGCTTCGCCACCAAACAGATCAAGTTGGCTTTGGGGCTTGCTGTTGGTATTGCTTGCGCTAGCAGGCGTGGCGGGTTGGTTCACGGTCCACTCATCACCAAATACACGCTTGCCCATAGTGCGGAACTCCAACTCGGCAAAGATGGCCATCAAAGCCTCTTTATCCGGCGGGCTCAACACCAGTTGCTCTTCGTCAACTGTAATAGGCACATCGCAAATAATGGTAGCCAAGTGCTTGGATATGAAAGCCTGTTCTTTGTAAGTCTCCAGGTTTTCTTTCAGCTTGCCTTTCACCTTGTCAAGGTTCTCATAGATGCCCTCCATGGTATCAAACTCCTGCAACAGCTTGGCAGCAGTCTTTTCGCCTACGCCCGGCACGCCGGGTATGTTGTCCACCGCATCGCCCATCAGGCCAAGGATGTCGATTACTTGGTCCACACGATTGATGCCCCATTTATCCAGCACATCTTGCGTACCCATCTTATCAAATCCACCGCCTTTGTAGGCTGGTTTATAGATGCAGATGTTCTCGCTTACGGCTTGGCCAAAGTCTTTATCCGGCGTTACCATATACACTTGGTAACCATCGCGCTCAGCTTGCTTGGCAATGGTGCAGATGATGTCATCCGCCTCATAACCGGCCAATTCCAAAGTAGGGATATGGAATGCTTTAATTAAATCCTTTATTATGGGAATGCTGCTGCGTATATCGTCAGGCATTTCCTGGCGGTTCGCCTTATAAAAATCGTGGGCCACGGCGCGGTCCGTTTGGCCAGGCGCATCAAACACTACGGCTATGTGCGTGGGCTTATCCTTCTGCAAAAGGTCTAGCAGCGTATTGGTAAAACCATACACGGTGCTGGTGTTGAATCCTTTTGAATTGTGGAAGCCTGTTGTGCCTTTGGCCGAGCTGTTGAGCGCGAAATAGGCGCGGTAAATCAAGGCATAGGCATCCAGCAGAAACAGCTTCTTATCGGTAGTAGTGCTCATTTAGGTTGTTCGTTTAGCGCTTCCCAGTATTCGGCAGCGCGGCGGGTATGGGGGATAACGATAGTGCCCCCTACTAGGTTCGCTATCGCAAATACTTCATAAATCTGTTCGGTGGTAAGGCCAACCTCATAGCATTTGCCCAGGTGGTACTTGATGCAATCGTCGCAACGCAGCACCATACTGCTCACTAATCCCAGCATTTCCTTGGTATCCACGCCCAGTGCACCCGGGGCATAGCTTTGGGTATCGAGGTTATATATGCGCTTCATCACCAAGTTGTCCTTGCTCAGTATCAAGTCGTTGGTACGGCTACGGTAGTCGTTGAATTCCTTTACTAAATCGCTCATAAAATCTGTCGTAATTTGGGCTGTCTAAAGTACGGAATTTAGACACAAGATTTGTAGACGCAAGAAATGTCATCCTGAGCTTTTGTCGAAGGACACAAGACTGCTTCAAAATTTAGATAATGTAAACCTATTGACCTAGACCGCTTAATTGCAAGGTATTCTCCTTCTATATAACATGCGTCTTGTACCTTGAGTCTAAATTTAAATTTGTTTTTGCCAAAATAATTTGCATATTTACCGACCAAATTAATAAGACACAGAAACGTTATTATGGAATTAACGGCCACACAAACGCTAAAACCACACGAGGCGCTTGCCAAATATTTTGGCTACAATGCCTTTCGCCCGTTGCAGGAGAAAATCATCGATCGCATTATCGGCGGGAAGGATTGTTTGGTGCTGATGCCTACTGGTGGCGGCAAATCCATTTGTTACCAAGTGCCTGCCCTTTGTATGCCAGGGACAGCTATTGTGATATCGCCATTGATTTCGTTGATGAAAGACCAAGTGGATGCCCTGAAGGCCAACGGTATCAATGCCGCATACCTCAACAGCACCCAATCGGGCGGCGAACAACAGCATATTGAAAAAGAACTGCGCGAAGGCAAGCTGAAACTGCTATACCTAGCACCCGAGCGCCTACTAACAGGCCGCACCGAAAGCCTGTTAAAACAAGTAACCATTAGCCTGATAGCCATTGATGAGGCGCACTGTATTTCGCAATGGGGGCATGATTTTCGGCCGGAGTACACGGCCTTGGGCAAAATGCGTGAGCACTTCCCCAACACGCCCTTTGTGGCACTTACAGCTACGGCTGATAAGCTGACTAGGCAAGACATACTAAAACAACTCAACCTACAAGATTCAGAGCAGTTTATTTCCTCTTTCGATAGGCCCAACCTAAGCCTGGAGGTGCGCCCCGCAAGGCAGCGCTTTGAGCAGTTGCTAGAGTTTGTTCGCAAGCGCCATGGCGATACCGGAATTGTATATTGCCTGAGCCGCAAAACAACAGAGGAGATTGCGGATAAATTCAAAGCAAAAGGTATCAAAGCCCTCGCTTACCACGCTGGCCTAAGCCCCGATGACCGTGGCAAAGTTCAGGACCATTTTGTAAACGACCGTGTGGATGTCATCTGTGCTACCATTGCCTTCGGGATGGGTATCGACAAATCCAACGTCCGGTATGTAGTACACTATAACTTACCAAAACATATAGAGAGCTACTATCAAGAGATTGGCAGAGCGGGCAGAGATGGGTTGCCGAGCGACACCCTGCTCTTCTATGCCTACGGCGATTTGGAAATGCTGCGCAGCTTTATTGCCGACGACGACCGCAAGGAAATGCAAATGGAAAAGCTAAAGCGCATGCAAGAATATGCCGAAGCGAAAATTTGCCGCCGGAAGGTACTGCTAAACTACTTTAACGAATACCATGACCAAAATTGCGGCAACTGCGACGTATGCAAAAACCCGCCACAATACTTTGATGCTACAGTGCTGGCGCAAAAAGCCCTTTCGGCAGTAGCGCGCGTAAATGAGCGGGTAGGAATGAGCCTTCTTACCGACATACTTCGTGGCTCCCAACGCAAGGAGATAATAGAGCACGGCTACGACCAGATAAAAACCTACGGTGCAGGGCGAGAGATCCCTACCAACGACTGGCTATATTATCTACAACAACTCATTCAATTGGGTTATTTGGAAATAGCCTATGATGCTGGCCATACCCTGAAGCTTACACCAGCCAGTACCGAAGTGCTGCGCAACGGCAAAGCCATCCACCTGGCCCGTATGGAATGGAACACCAAGAAAGAAGATGGGCCTGGTAGTCGCTTCGAGCCTCGCGTAACCAAGCAAGAACAGTTCGAGAAAGCGCTGTTTGAGCACCTTCGTCAGTTACGTAAACAAATATCGGATGAGGAGCAGATACCTGCCTACGTGGTATTCTCAGATGCCACACTAAAAGAGATGGTAACTAAGCTGCCGGTAACGCAAACTCAGCTACAGAGCGTATCAGGAGTGGGGCAGGAAAAATTGCAACGCTATGGGGAAATATTTACCCAATCTATACGCAAATTCATGGTACATGCCACCGAAACTGGTATAAAGAAGGTAAAAGGGAGCACATACCTCCAAACACTGGACCTATATGAAGCCGGCAAGAACCCTTTTGAAATAGGCGTAGAGCGAGCCATAGCCGAAGGTACGGTGTTTGGCCACCTAGCCCATTTGGTACAGGAAGGGCACCAATTAGACTTAGATAGGGTGCTAACTAACGAAGAGCGCGCTAAGGTTATGAAGGCATGGGAGCTTTGCGGTAAACCCGACGAGATAGCACCAGTGTTTGAAATGCTGGGAGAGACTGTAATGCCCGGCAAGATACGGCTGATTGTGGCAGAGCATATGGCTAAATAACAGGCTGATGTTACGTTATAGGGCATAAAAAAGGGGCGCTTTGCAGCGCCCCATGTAAACACCTAATCGTATTAAGTGTCAATTACCTAATCTCAATAGTATTGCAATAGAAACTGAGGGCATCTTCCAATATATCTACGCGGTATTTCACACCGGCCCATTTCTTTTCCGAAATGTCTAGAGTAGATATGATTCCCTTGCCTGGTATATGGTAGTGCTCAGCGTTACAATTAATGCTGCTAACTCCATCAAACACTAGTGTTTTCAAATCAACACCATTGCCATTAAGCTCTATTTCAATCTTAACATCCCTACCAAAGGTAATGTTGTCAACACTGATTTTCCGTATCTCGTACGGGCTTACTAATAACTCCAAAACTTCCTGCATCAGTAATCAAACTTGGTAAAGTATATTTGCTATCCATATCCAAAAGTTCGTTTCGTAATCCCTATAGAACAATCTACCATTATAGGCACACGGTGTGCCAAAAATTATTTGGTACCTTTAATTTACTATGGAAACCCTTGCCACTCTAAAAAGCATTTTCCCAATTCTGGAGCCCGAGCTCTTGGCCATTATCCACGAAACAGCAACCATCAAAGAAGCCGCGGAAGGAGAAACTTTGATTAATACCGGCCAATACATCCGCTCCAGCATGCTTTTGCTTGATGGACTGATAAAAGTTTACCGGGAGGACGACGAGGGCAATGAGTTTTTGATGTACTATCTAGAGCCCGGCGAGGCTTGCGCCCTCACCCTACTATGCGCCACTCGGCAAGAGAAGAGCCAGATAATGGCCAAAGCCGTAAAAGCGTCCACCCTTATTATGCTACCTATTGAGCAAACCGAGCAATGGGCCAGCCAATACAAAAGTTGGTACCGCTATATTGTGGGCACTTATCGCTCGCGTTTTGAAGAACTGCTGCAAACATTGGATAGTATTGCGTTCAAAAGTCTCGATGAGCGCTTAATGTTCTACCTCAAGCGGCATATGGATACTTTTGGCCCCCGTATTGAGTTATCGCATCAGCAAATAGCCGAAGAACTTAACAGCAGCCGCGAAGTAATATCAAGGTTGTTGAAAAAAATGGAACAGCGTGGATTGGTATCCCTCAACCGAAACTATATTGATATAGCCCACCCTGATAAGTTTAAGCTATAAGTGTGACAATAGTCACTATGTACCCATAACCAAACCCGCATCTTTGCTTTCACTATGGAGGTAATGGTTATACTCGGTTATTTAGCGGCAGTTATTATCGGCATATCGCTAGGCCTTATCGGGGGCGGAGGTTCCATACTTACCGTGCCCGTGCTGGTGTATATGCTTGGCATACCGCCAGTGGAGGCCACGGCCTACTCGCTGTTTATTGTAGGCCTTACCAGTTTGGTAGGGGGCAGCGTGTACTTACGTAAAGGAATGGTGGATGTAAAAACCGCTATCATTTTCGGCATACCAAGCATCGCGGCCGTTTACGCCACACGCAGGTTAATAATACCCGCCATACCAGAGGAGATGTTCAGCATTGGCAACTTTGATTTTACTCGCGGTTTGCTATTGATGTTGCTTTTTGCCCTACTGATGGTGTTCGCCTCCATCTCCATGATACGGAAACAAAAACCTAAACCGCCCAAACTTACCCCCGATGGCGAACGCCATTTTAACTACCCAGCAATACTTTTGGAAGGTGCCGTAGTAGGCACACTTACGGGCTTAGTAGGTGCTGGGGGCGGATTCTTAATCATTCCAGCGCTGGTGCTGTTCAGTGGGTTGGATATGAAAAAAGCCATTGGCACTTCGCTACTCATCATCGCCGCCAAATCGCTCATCGGCTTTACCGGCGATGTGGGCAACCCTGAATTAACTATCGATTGGAAACTCTTAGGTATCTTTTCATCGTTGGCAGTACTGGGCTCGTTTGTAGGCATCAGCATTGCTAGCAAGGTAAGTGCCGATAAGCTCAAAACGGGCTTCGGGTGGTTTGTGCTGGTTATGGGGGTTTATATTCTGGTTAAGGAGTTGATGGGTTGATGGTTTGATTTAACCACAAAGTACACTAAGGAAAATCACTAAGGGCACTAAGACTTATAAAGAACCATTTATAACACGTTTAACCCCATCCTTAAGCAATACCACATTAAAATTAATTAGAAACCCTAGCTTGCACTTAGTTAATTTCAAATAGGTAAGAACTTGCGCCATGTGAACATCATTAAGCGCCTCAACAGCTTTAACTTCAATAATAAATTTGTTATTAATCAAGATATCAATCCTATAGCCTGTTTCAAGATGCACCTCCTCATAGATTAAAGGTAATGGATGCTGGTGTTGTACATGCAGTCCTAGCTTTCGTAGTTCATGCACCAAACAGTGTTCATATGCACTTTCTTACAATCCAGGCCCTAAAGTCTTATGCACTTTCAAGGCTGCTTCAAAAGAAAGTTTACTAAGATCGTTTTCTGTAAGAGGTTTTGTAACATCCATTACTTTCTTAGTGTTCTTTGTGTAATACCTTAGTGCACTTTGTGGTTTAAAACGTAACACCCGGCAAATGTTACCCAAAATAATAAAAATTCAATGTAACTTTTGTCACTGTGCGCATACACCTCAAGCCTTAATTTTGTACTAATAGTCAAATAGAACCTGCCATGAAAGTTGAACAAATATATACCGGCTGCTTAGCCCAAGGAGCTTACTACATTGAGAGCAATGGCGAAGCCGCCATCATCGACCCGCTGCGCGAGGTGCAACCATATATGGAGAAAGCACAAAAGGCCGGCGCTAAGATAAAGTACGTACTGGAGACACACTTTCATGCAGATTTCGTGTCGGGCCATGTAGATTTAGCGGCTGCAACGGGTGCAACTATTGTGTTCGGCCCCAACGCACAACCTAAGTTTGATGTGCATGTAGCCCAAGATGGTGAGCTACTTCAATTAGGCGACATTACCATTAAGGTACTGCACACGCCTGGCCATACGATGGAAAGTACCACCTTCCTATTGGTGGATAAGATGGGTAAGGAGTATGCCATCTTCACAGGCGATACGCTGTTTATTGGCGATGTAGGCAGACCCGATTTGGCGGCCAAAAGCCACCTTACTGTGGAAGACCTAGCTGGCCATTTGTATGACTCCCTTCGCAACAAAATAATGACCCTGCCCGATGACGTACTGGTCTACCCAGCTCATGGCGCTGGCTCTGCTTGTGGCAAAAACATGAGTAAAGAAACTTGGGATACACTTGGCAATCAAAAGAAATTCAACTACGCCTTGCGTGCTGATATGACCAAGCAGGAGTTTGTGAAGGAGGTTACCGATGGCCTGTTACCGCCGCCGAGTTACTTCCCACTAAATGTAAAGATGAACAGGGACGGTGCCGACAGCATCGATGACGTATTGGAGCGCGGTCTACAGGCCCTAGACCCCGATGCCTTTGAGGCAGCAGCTAACGAAACCGGCGCCTTGGTGCTGGATACCCGAAAACCCGAGCAGTTTGTAAAAGGCTTCGTGCCCAATTCTATCTCTATTGGGGTAGATGGTGGCTTTGCCCCTTGGGTGGGGGCCTTGATACCCGATATTAAACAGCCTATACTGCTCATTACCGAGCCTGGCCGAGAGGAAGAGGTGGTAACCCGCCTAGCCCGCGTAGGCTATGATTATGCCATTGGCTACCTAAAAGGGGGCTTTAGCGAATGGGAAGCAGCAGGCAAAGAAATCGATTTACTGGAGTCTATTCCTGCTTCCGAATTTAGCGAGCGCTTTAAAGGCGAAACGCTGGAAGTGGTGGATGTACGCAAACCCGGCGAATACCAAAGCGAACATGTAAAAGGGGCGCTTAACCTGCCGCTAGACTACATTAACCAGCATTTGGCCGAGTTTAAGAAAGACCGCACGCTATACTTGCACTGCGCTGGTGGCTACCGCTCGGTTATTGCAGCTTCTATTTTGAAAGCTCGCGGATGGAATAACTTAGTGAATGTGGAAGGTGGTTACGGTGCCATTAAAAATACCGATGTGCCGAAGACGGATTACGTTTGTCCAAGCACTTTGAAGTAATTCGATTAGGTGTCGATAATTGGTTGGCCGGTGGGCAGCGAATAACACCGGCCAACCAGTGCACCTTGCAAGCGGTAGAAGTAACTAGTAAAAACAAAAACGATGTTTCAACAACTCATTAATATGATTTCAGGTGGCGGCAAAGCCAACCATCTATCAGGCACTGATTTTAAGGCCAAGTACCTAGAAATACCCAAAGCCCTGCTGCTAGATGTGCGCACCCCCGCTGAATATGCTGGAGGCTACCTGAAAGGGGCGAAGAACATCAACTTTTTCTCACCCAGCTTTAAAGCCGATGTGCAGAAGCTTGATAAGGATAAAACATATTTTGTATATTGCCGCAGCGGCAACCGCAGTGGCCAAGCCTGTGATACGATGGAGCAATTAGGCTACACTACTTACAATTTGGCAGGCGGCATTGGCGCATGGCCTGCGTGAAGTGGATTGGTTATTGGTTGATTAGTTATTGGTAAATTATGATACGAAATCAATCATTCACCATTAACTAATAAGAAATATCAATTTCACCAATAACCAATAACTAATAACCTGATGCACCAATTTATAAGTCAGCCTTGGCCGTGGTATGTAAGCGGACTGGCGATTTCAGCAGTAATGTTCCTGCTGGTTTTCTTTGGAAAGAATTTCGGCTTTTCGTCAAACTTCCGGCACATTTGTGCAGCTTGCGGGGCAAGTAAATACAGTAAGTTTTTTGATTACGATTGGCGCTCCTATATGTGGAGTTTGGTGTTTTTGTTAGGTACCGTTATAGGCGGCTTCATTGCTGGCAACTTCCTTACCTCCACCGAGGCTGTGCAAATATCCGAAGCCACCATACAAGATCTCGGCGAGCTGGGCCTAGCAGCCCCAACAGGGCTTCAGCCAACTGAAATTTTCGACTTTAATCAAGTAGCCACATTGCCAACCTTGGTATTGGTAGTTTTAGGTGGTTTCTTAGTAGGTTTCGGTACTCGCTGGGCAGGTGGCTGCACCTCGGGCCACGCCATTAGCGGGCTTAGCAATTTGCAGTTGCCGTCGCTTATCGCGGTTATCGGCTTCTTTATTGGCGGCTTGGTTACCACTTTCCTCCTATTACCCTTAATTTTCTAAACACCACCCATGAAACTCATAAAATTCCTTTTAGTTGGCATCCTTTTCGGCATTATTATGGCCAAAAGCGAAGCCGTATCGTGGTACCGCATACAGGAGATGTTCCGTTTCCAAGCCTTTCATATGTATGGCATTATTGGGGTAGCGGTGGTGTTGGGCGCCATCGGCACAGCACTCATCAAGAAATTCAAGTTGAAAGACGTTACCGGCACCCCAATTAAATTCGAACCCAAAGAAAAGGGCTGGAAACGGTACCTTTTCGGCGGAACCATATTCGGCCTCGGTTGGGCCATGACGGGTGCCTGCCCCGGCCCCATGTTTGTAAGCCTTGGCTACGGTTATTGGATGTTTGCCCTAGCCATACTGATGGCTATACTGGGCACCTTCTTTTACGGTGTGGTGAAGGATCGATTGCCCCATTAAAAGTTAGTAACGGGTTACGAGTTATTGCTAAATGTGATAGATTGATAATTAGCGGATACTCATCCTCGTTTTCAAACGAGCATGTAACGGACATTGCGTCTCCAGTCTGTCCCGATTTTAGCGGGGACGACCATATAACACCATCGTACATCAACTACACACTATGGACAGCAAACAGCATTGGGAAAAGGTATTTAGCACTAAGCAGCCGCATGAGGTGAGCTGGACCCAAGCCATTCCGCAAACTTCCATCGATTTGATTTTAAAAACGGGCGTAGCAAAGGATGCTGCCATCATTGATATTGGCGGCGGTGATAGTTTATTGGTTGATCACTTGTTGAAATTAGGCTTTACCGACATTACGGTACTCGATATCTCTGGTGAAGCTCTGAAGCGGGCGCAAGTCCGCTTGGGCGAAAAAGCCAAAGAGGTGCAATGGATAGAAAGCGACATCCGCGACTTTAAGCCTGCGCGAAGCTATGCCGTTTGGCACGACAGGGCAGCCTTTCATTTCCTCACCGAAACGGAGGATATCCAACATTATGCCGCTACAGTAGGCAATGCCGTAAAGGGGCATTTGGTAATCGGTACCTTCTCCGAAAGCGGACCAGAGAAATGCAGTAGCCTATTGGTGTCCCGATATAACGAACAGGATATGAAGCGGGTATTTGCAGAATCCTTTAACTCCTTGGATTGCTTTACTGAAAATCATGCCACACCCTTTGGCACTGTGCAGAACTTTCGCTTTGGTTTGTTTGCTAAATTATAAACTCTCTTACCGTGGACTGTCGACTATCGACTGTTGACCAAACGCAGCCACCCTACTGGTGCATTCACCCCTCTATCAACGTTACTATCCCTGAGCATCAAGCGTTTTCTGGTTTTTAGGAAAACATTCTGCTGGATGATTTCTACATAATCATCGCCCACCTCGGTTATAATGGCTACATGACCATATTTCCCTTTATTATACACAAGCAAGTCATCGGGTTTCGGAAGTTCTTTTCCTCCGTTAGTGTATTGATACAAACCCCGCCGTTTATTAAATGTGCCATGTTCAAGCTCGATATCAAAAAAGTCCTTAGCATGGCCCCACCCATCAGGAAATGAGTGATTTAGATGCAGATAATAATAGCGTTTCACAAACTCCACGCACTGCCATTTATGGCCGAAGTAATAGCCATCGGCATGGTAGTGTTTGCCATGGCTTTTCGCAATGTTCCAACCATTGTAATGCACCTGTACACCATTGTGCTCATCGAGCACTTTGCCGATATATAAATAATTGATTAAGACAGCTATCCCTATCAACGAGCCTAATGCAAATAAAGTAATAAGCACCTTTTTCATCAAGCTATTATAGGCAAAAATACTTAGCTGCCAAAACTACCCACCTATCGAAAAATTTGCTATTTTCCAGTAGCAAATTTTATCTGTAACCCGCACTAAACAGATTTATGAAACCATTTTTAATGCTTTGTGGCTTTTTGCTAACCTTTCTGGTGGCAAATGCCCAAGTACCCCAAGGTATACAATATCAAGCAGTTGTAAGAGATGCACAAGGTATAATTTTACCCAATCAGGGTATGAACGTGCGCATAAGCCTAGTGGATAGCAGCGTGGCGCAACCTACTGTTTATGTAGAAACGCATAAAATTACCACCAATCAGTATGGCCTTTTCTCCATAGTAATTGGTAACGGCTCGGTAGTATCGGGCAGTTTTACAAGTGTAAACTGGGCCAATGGCAACCAATGGGTGCAAACCGAGGTAGATGAAAACGCCAATGGTACCTACACGCTTATGGGGCAGTTTAAGCTTTGGAGCGTACCCTATGCCTTGGTAGCTCAAAAAGCTATTGATGATGCTGATACTGACCCAACGAACGAAATACAGACGCTCTCCATTAGAAACGACACAATAAGGCTAAGTGGTACCAATGGGTTTATCATTATCCCTACCAATACCGGCCCCGCGGGTGCAACAGGTGCTACTGGTGCTACCGGCTTAAATGGTGCAACCGGAATAGGCGGAGCAACCGGGGCAACCGGGGCGACTGGAGTTGCTGGACCGAATGGAGCTACTGGTGCAACTGGCGCTACTGGTGCAACAGGAATAGCTGGTGCTACTGGAGCTACTGGAGCGACTGGTGCAACGGGACTAGCTGGAGCCAATGGCTCAACAGGCACCACGGGGGCAACTGGGGCGACTGGTATTGCAGGAGCCAATGGTGCTACGGGCGCCACGGGAGCTACTGGCCCAGTTGGTGCAACAGGAATAGCGGGAGCTACTGGTGCAACAGGAGTTACAGGATCAACTGGCCCCGCTGGTGTTGCCGGTACAGCGGGTGTTAATGGCGTTACTGGAGCTACAGGCGCGACAGGTGCAACAGGCACCACAGGGGCAACCGGAGCAACTGGTATTGCAGGTACCACTGGTGCTATAGGTGCCACGGGAGCTACCGGCCAAGCAGGTGTTAACGGAGCTACTGGTGCGACAGGTTCAACAGGCACCACGGGGGCAACCGGAGCGACTGGTATTGCAGGAGCCAATGGTGCTACGGGCGCCACGGGAGCTACTGGCCCAGTTGGTGCAACAGGAATAGCTGGGGCCAACGGCGCAACAGGTGCAACAGGCCCACAAGGCAACCCCGCAACCGATGACCAGACTTTAACTTGGGATGGAACAAACAATATACTTACTATTAGTGGGGGCAATAACGTGGTGCTGCCCATAAGTGGCGGCAGCGTGGGGCCAACTGGCCCAACTGGTGCTACAGGCAATGCGGGCGGTGTGGGCGCAACAGGACCGACAGGTGCAACTGGAGCAACAGGAACCGCAGGTGCTAATGGTGCAACAGGTGCTGCGGGCCCCGCTGGCGCAGATGGTGCTACTGGCCCTACAGGAGCAACTGGAATTGCAGGAGTGACTGGTGCTACGGGAGCTACTGGCCCAGCAGGTGCAACAGGAATAGCTGGAGCCAACGGCGCAACAGGTGCAACAGGCCCACAAGGCAACCCCGCAACCGATGACCAAACCCTCACTTGGGATGGTACAAATAATATACTTACTATTAGTGGAGGTAATAACGTAGTGCTGCCCATAAGTGGCGGCAGCGTGGGGCCAACCGGCCCAACTGGTGCTACAGGCACCGCGGGTGGTGTTGGCGCTACAGGACCGACAGGTCCAACTGGTGCAACCGGAACTGCAGGAACTAACGGAGCAACTGGTGCAACAGGAATTGCTGGAGTAAACGGTGCTACTGGTGCAACTGGCGCAACAGGAATTGCTGGAGCTAACGGCGCTACTGGTGCAACTGGCGCAACTGGGATAGCAGGAGCGACAGGTGCAACTGGTGCAACAGGAATTGCTGGAGCCAACGGAGCAACTGGCGCTACTGGTGCAACAGGAATTGCTGGAGCCAACGGCGCTACTGGTGCAACTGGCGCAACAGGAATTGCTGGAGCCAACGGCGCTACTGGCGCTACTGGTGCAACAGGAATTGCTGGAGCCAACGGCGCAACGGGCGCAACTGGTGCAACCGGTAATGCGGGAACAAATGGAGCTACAGGCGCCACAGGAGCAACTGGTAACGCTGGAACCAATGGTGCAACAGGAGCCACAGGTGCAACCGGTAATGCGGGAACAAATGGAGCTACAGGAGCAACGGGCGCCACAGGGGCTACTGGAATTGCTGGAGCCAACGGAGCAACGGGAGCAACTGGAGCAACAGGAATTGCAGGGGCTAACGGCGCTACTGGTGCTACTGGCGCAACTGGAATTGCAGGAGCCAACGGTGCCACTGGTGCTACTGGCGCAACTGGAATCGCAGGAGCCAACGGCGCTACTGGCGCTACTGGCGCAACCGGAATTGCAGGGGCTAACGGTGCTACTGGTGCAACAG
>JAIXUD010000017.1 GCA_027483645.1 Sphingobacteriales bacterium | reverse complement strand
TTTACAACAACAAAAGGCCGCATATGGCACTGGAAATGAGAAAACCTTCCGAACTTTATGCGGCATAGAAATAAGAACATCCATTAACCGAACTGTCAACCTATATCAGGACAAGACACGTTAAAAATTAGGTAATAAGAATGGCCAGCTTCAGAATATAACCAAGAAAGTGGCTTTTTGTGGTTATGTTAGGGCTAAACAGGTATGATATAACCAAGAAACGGCGGTATTGTGGTTACGTTTCTGAAACTAAGCACTTAAAAGGGTGATTGTTGGTTCTATTGTATAGCTTATTTTGCCATGGTCCATCGTCCATGGTCTAACAACTCACGCCTGCCCGTCCGCATCCTTCATGCGCTTAATCAATTCTGGCAAGTGGCGTAGGGCGGCCATTTCTTTCCACTTTTGGCGGGCTTCTTCGGCAGGGGCGCCGAAGTAGGTTTTGCCGCCTTCCAATGATTTAGATACGGCTGAGGTGGCCAATATCACGGCTTTTCTGCCGATAACGAGTTCTTTGTTTACGCCTACTTGTCCCCACATAATCACTTCGTCTTCTACTATGGTTTTGCCAGCTATGCCTACTTGGGCTGCAATCAACACGTTTTTGCCCAATACGGCCCCGTGGGCTATGTGCACTAGGTTGTCCAGCTTAGTGCCTTGGCCTATCACAGTATCGCCAGTAGCGCCGCGGTCAATGGTACAGCAAGAACCTATTTCCACATCGTCCTCAATTATTACGCGGCCAGCAGATGGCATTTTCTCGTAGTGGTAATTGTCGCCATTACGGGTCTTAAAGAAGAATGCATCGCCACCGATAACGGTATTGGGGTGGATGATTACGTTGTCGCCGATAATGCTATAGTCGCAAATGGTTACGTTGGCGTGTATCAGGCAGTTCTTGCCGATTGTACAATGGTTGCCCACCACTACGCCCGGCTGCAAGTGCGTGCCTTCGCCGATGGTAGCCGTTGGGCTAATGTTTTGGTATGAAGGCTCAAATGGACGGAAGCGGCGCAGCAACTTCGTGAAATCGCTGAACGGATTGGAAGAGATAATCAATCCTTTGCCGGCAGGAACCTTTACATCTGGCTTATCGATAATAATAACGGAAGCAGCAGAATCGAGGCTACGGTCATAGTACTTATGGAAATCCACAAAAGTGAGGTCGCCCGGTTGTACCTTATGAATAACGTTGACACCGGTAATTGGAATATTCGGGTCACCTACAAATTCACGTCCGAGAAATGCAGCAAAATCCTGCAGGGTAAAAGATTCAGGTAAGGTCATGCACGCGGGATAAAAAATCTAACAGCTTCTAAGGGCGAAATTAAGAAAATAATTGTTGGTTATTTGTTGGTTGGTTAATTGGTTGATTAGTACATCGGTATATAATGCCATTTGGTTGCTTCGTAGCCAATGGCAAAAGTTTAGTTAGCTTAAGCTATTTGATCAATACCGTGGACCGTTGGCAATGGACCATCGACCAATTTAATTTGCTATTTTTGCGCTACAACTTACGCTCCACATCGCTATGAAAACAACTGCCCTTACCAATTTACACATCAGCTTGAATGCCAAAATGGTAGAATTTGCCGGCTACAACATGCCCGTATCTTATGCTGGCATCAACAGCGAGCATGCCGCCGTTCGCAACAGTGTGGGCGTGTTTGATGTATCGCACATGGGCGAGTTTATTTTGGAAGGCCCCAATGCGCTCGACCTAATACAACGTGTAACTACCAACGATGCCAGCAAACTTACCGACGGCAAAGCGCAGTATAGCTGCCTGCCCAACGGCCAAGGGGGTATTGTAGATGACCTGTTGGTGTATAAAATAAACGACCTAAAGTACCTGCTGGTGGTAAACGCCAGCAATATGGATAAGGACTGGAACTGGATAAGCAAGCACAACACACAAGGCGTGAAGCTTACCAACATAAGCGACGACACCAGCCTGCTTGCCGTGCAAGGCCCTAATGCCTTGGCTACCCTTCAGAAACTGACCGAAG
This sequence comes from Sphingobacteriales bacterium, assembly GCA_027483645.1. Classification (GTDB taxonomy): domain Bacteria; phylum Bacteroidota; class Bacteroidia; order Chitinophagales; family CAIOSU01; genus CAIOSU01. Next base: position 188,586 of record JAIXUD010000017.1, on the reverse strand, counting down.
CGAACTTGTCGACCATACCTTACTACAGTTTCACTATCGATGTTTTGGCGGGTGTAAAGGATGTTATCATCAGCAACACAGGCTATACCGGTTCGGGCGGTTTTGAGCTGTACATACCTAATGAACATGCCCAAAAAGTATGGGATGCCGTATTTGAGGCGGGCAAGGAGTTTAACATCCAACCCATTGGCCTTGGTGCCCGTGATACTTTACGACTGGAGAAAGGCTTTTGCCTGTATGGCAACGATATTGACGAAACCACCAATCCGCTGGAAGCTGGCCTCGGCTGGATAACCAAGCTGGACAAGGGCGATTTTACCGATAAAGAAACCATTGCCCAACTGAAAGCCGAAGGCGTAAAACGCAAATTGGTTGGTTTTGAGATGGTTGACAAAGGCATACCCCGCCACGATTACCCAGTAGTAAACGAAGGTGGCGAAGCCATCGGCAAAGTAACCTCGGGTACCCAATCGCCTACCTTGGGAAAAGCTATCGGCATGGCTTATGTGCCCACCGAGCTATCCAAGCCCGGCAGCGAAATACTCATTGATATCCGTGGCCGCGTGCTAAAAGCTCAGGTGGTGAAGTTGCCATTTGCATAGAGTCTTGGATTTCAGTGAAGTTGGTGCAGTTTTAACCACGAAGTACACGAACGAAATCACCATCGCCCAAGGCGAGGCGTGCAAGAACACGAAGCCCGTATTATGTACTTAGTGTACTTAGTGCTTTTTTCTTAGTGACCTCTGTGGTTCAATTTTCGTGCAACGCCATTTTAGTCATTAGCAGCAAGGTGGAGCTTCGAAATCTTACCGTGTCAATTCCCTTATTACCTCCGCATGGTGGTGGTATTGGCCTATTAGCGCAGCCCTATCCGCCATTTCGAAATCATCGAAATCAAATCCCGGTGATACCGTACAGCCCGTAAGCACATAGCCCTTTTGGCCAAGTACCCTGCTGGCAAACCAATGGCCGGCCGGCACTACATATTGCGGCACAGCCCCTGCAGCCATATCATGGCCTATCAAAGTGCGGCGCAAGTTGCCCGCAGGGTCTATCTCGTACAGCTCCAAAGTATCGCCACTGTAGTAATGCCACATTTCATCGCTAGTTATGCGATGGAACGCAGAGAAGTTATCATCCACCAGTAGGAAGTAGATACCGGTGCTATAATGCCGCACGGCGCCGCTAGCATGTTGCAGGGTACCCTCTGCACGGTATGTTTCTTTATAGAAACCGCCTTCAGGGTGGGGCATTAAACCCAGGTGATCAATCCACTGTTTCGCGTTCATGTCTTTTACTTTTTTTGCCATTTTATTATGCTCTTTAATAGTAAAAGCATAGTGGCCGGCACATTCTTCTATTAGTTTGGCAATATTACCAGCATAGTTACTAAATTAGGGCCATTAACATTCACCATTTGCCTACTTTACTCCATTTAGAAACCTCCAATACCGTTTGCTCGGTTTGCCTATCCATTGATGGCGAAGTAGTGGCCCTGCGCGAAAACACGGAGGGAAACCTGCACGCATCGTTGCTTACGCCATTTATTGAGCAAGCAATGCAGGAGGCAAAGCTGAAGTACAGCCAACTAGATGCCCTTTGCCTGAGTATGGGGCCAGGCTCATATACTGGGCTGCGAATTGGCGCCAGTGCCGCCAAGGCTATATGCTACAGCACCAGCAAACCATTAATAGCTATAAGCACCCTGAAGGCAATGGTTGCCGGATACATTAGCAAGAATGGCAAACCTGAGCAGGGCACCGTGTTCTGCCCGATGATAGATGCCCGTAGGCTAGAGGTTTATGCTGCGCTGTACAACCATGAAATGGCAGAATTAAAAGCGCCTAAACCTTGGATAATTGATGCAGACGATTTTTTGGCGGGCACGGATGCTGCACAACAAATTATCTGTTTTGGCAATGGTGCCATGAAGGCAATACCACATTTATTGCAACATAATATTCAGTTTGATGGCGAAAACTATATAAGTGCCTTAAATTTAGTACAGCTAGGGCTTCGTTATTTTGATTTAAAACAATTTATAGATATTGCTTACTTTGAGCCCGATTACCTAAAAACAATGGCGGTTGCGCATATCTCAAAGTAAGCGTACCTGTAAAATAGGAGGGTATAATTGATTTAAAATTGCGATAAATGCTGTCGAATGGTTACTAAAACTATTGTTTACCATTTGCAGCAGTAAGTAATAATTGTCTATATTCGTAGACCCGATTTATTAACAACAAAACCTTAACTAATGGCAGCGGCAAATTCACAAGAAAAAGTAGTACTATCAAAGGGAGATGGTGTTGAAGAAGACATCACGCTCGATTATGGAGTATTGCGCAAAGCAGTTCTTACCCTTAGGGCTGTAAACCACAAATTGCGTAAGCAAATCATCAACCTATTGGAGGAAAGCAAAAAGCTTACCGTGACCGAAATCTACGTAAAGCTGCGCTTGGAGCAGTCTGTAGCTTCTCAGCACTTGGCTATTTTGCGTAGGGCTGGCGTAGTAAAAACAACTCGCGATGGCAAATTCATTTACTATTCATTGAACAAGAAGCGCATTCTTGAAATCTCTGAGTTGGTAGAAGACCTAGCTCAGTAATACGATCCGAAAAAACTCTACCTTATCTTATTGAAAAGCCCCTGTGTGCCCCACAAGGGCTTTTTTATTATGAACAATTGACTAACAGTACTGTTATCTGCAAAAACCACTCCATGCAAGATTTTTACCTCTACAGCGCTTTGGCCATATTTTGCTATATGGTAGTGGTGTTTCTTTGGGCCACCGCCATTAAGGATAATAGTATAGTGGATATTGGCTGGGGCATGGGCTTTGTAGTAGTTGGTGGTGTTGGCTTGGCGCTTCAAGGCGCTTTATCAAGCTACCACCTAGTGCTTTTTGGCATGATAGCGATATGGGCGGTGCGGCTTTCTAGCTACATATTTACCCGCCACAGCAATACCGGTGAAGATTACCGCTATGCACAGTGGCGAAAAGAGTGGGGCAAGTATGTGGTTCCCAGGGCATTCCTACAGATATTTATGCTGCAGGGGGTATTTATGTATATTATTGCCCTGCCCATTATAGTGGCTATGGCTAGTGCGGTAACGCTATCTTCAGTCTCCTATCTGGGCATAGCCATTTGGTTAATTGGTTTTCTATTCGAAGCTATTGGCGATTATCAAAAATCAAAGTTTAAGGCCAACCCTGCCAATAATGGCAAAATAATGCAAAGCGGCCTGTGGCGCTATACCCGCCACCCTAACTACTTTGGCGAGGCGCTGCTATGGTGGGGCATTTTTGTTTTCGTGGTGCCGGCTGGCTATTGGTACATATCCATCATCAGCCCCATAGTGCTTACCTTTTTGCTTACCAAGGTATCGGGCGTGGCCATGTTGGAAAAGAAGTACACCGGCAATAAGGAGTTTGAAGCCTACGCCCAAAAGACAAATTCCTTTATCCCTTGGATGCCGAAAAAGTAGCGAAAGAGTTTTAGTGGTATATCAGGATAACAAAGATGTGTGCATAGGTAAGCCCTATGGGAGGGGCTAGGCGAGGGATACAACACCTGTAAGAAATACATTTCAATAAAATTTCTTACTCTCCCTCAGCGTTTTTATAATTTTAGCACCCTGCTAAAATCCGTATCTTTACCTCATGCTGGCAGCACAAGCACAAACTAAACGATGGACCTTCCGCAGTACGGATGAGGAGACGGTAATAGCCCTGCAGCAGCAGTTGCGCATACACCCCGTTCTTTGCCGGTTGATGGTGCAACGGGGTATTTATACCCTAGAGCAGGCTAAGGCATTTTTCAGGCCTAGTTTGGATGATTTGCACGACCCCTTCTTGATGAAGGATATGATGCAAGCCGTAGAGCGCATCGAGCGAGCCATTCGCGACAGTGAGAAGATATTGATTTATGGCGATTATGATGTAGATGGTACCACCGCCGTGGCGCTCACCTATACCTTTTTTAAGGATTTTTATGAGCGGCTGGAGTTTTATATACCCGACCGCTATGCAGAAGGCTATGGCGTGAGCCTACAAGGGGTGGACTATGCCATTGCGAACGGCTTCAAGCTCATTATTGCCCTCGATTGCGGTATCAAATCAGTTGACAAAGTAGCCCATGCCAATGCGCATGGCGTAGATTTCATCATCTGCGACCACCACTTACCAGGCACGGAGCTGCCACAAGCCGTTGCGGTACTCGACCCTAAGCGGGCAGATTGCGAGTACCCATACAAAGAATTGAGCGGCTGCGGTATCGGGTTTAAGCTGGCGCAAGCCTTTGCCAAACGAAATGGCATACCTGATGAGGTGGTGTACAACCTGTTGGATTTGGCGGTTATTTCCATCGCCTCGGATATTGTGCCGATAACGGGCGAGAACCGCATACTGTCACACTTCGGGCTGGAGCTTATAAACAAAGGCACCAAGCGCATGGGCATAGCCAGCCTGCTAAAACATGCAGGCATCGACAAGGAGATGACCATTACCGACTTGGTGTTTATCATCGGGCCGCGCATCAATGCCGCTGGCCGCATGGGTCACGCCAAAGCCGCCGTGGAATTACTGATAAGCACCACGGGCGACCTCTCCGACTTCGGGGCCGAGGAGCTGCAAAACCGCAATGCTAACCGCAAAGAGGTGGATAAGGAAATGACAAGCGAGGCCCTGCAAATAATGCTGGAAGACCCCATGCTGCCCAACCGCACCACCACCGTGGTAATGCAGGAGCACTGGCACAAGGGCGTGATAGGCATCGTGGCCTCCCGGTTGATGGAGCACTACTACCGCCCCACCATCGTATTTACCTTGGCCAATGGCAAAATAACTGGCTCTGCACGCTCCGTGCGCGACTTTGATGTACACGAGGCTTTGCTGCAGTGCAGCGATTTGTTGGAGCAGTTTGGCGGGCATAAATATGCGGCTGGCCTAAGCCTGCTTCCAGAGAACCTACCCGCCTTCCGCCAGCGGTTTGAGGAGGTGGTGAGCAGTACCATTCACCCCGATATGCTGATACCCGAAGTGAGCATTGATGCGGAGCTAGACCTGCGCGATGTAAATGATAAATTCTACAACATATTGAAGCAGTTTGCCCCCTTTGGACCAGAGAATATGCGCCCCGTGTTTTTAAGCAAAGCCGTGTACGATGGCGGTGGCACCCGGGTGGTAAAAGAGCTGCACCTAAAATTGCAAGTAACGCAAGACGGTAAGCACCTCGCCAAAGGTATCGGCTTTAATATGGGCCACTTCGGGGAGCAAGTTGTGCGGAAAGGCAGCACCCCGCGTAAATTCGACCTATGCTATTGCCTAGAACCCAACGAATGGCAAGGCCAAGTCACTATTGAGCTGAGTGCAAAGGATATCCGCTTGATTTGATGGGGGAACACTCAATAAAAAATAATATCCGTTTCACTGGGTATAAAATAGTGGTTTTTTAAAATCTATCTTGGCAAGATTGATTTACTTCTAAAACCATCTACCATGTTAATTGCTGTTAACCACGACATTAGCGACCCAGGTTCTTTTTGGGCCGCCGCTCAAGCATCGCTTCCTAACCTGCCAAAAGGCATCTTCATCCACCAAGTGCTGCCAAACGACACTATGGATAAGGCCGTTTGCATCTGGCAAGCCGATAGTGTTGCCCACCTTACGGAGTACTTAGAGGGTAAAACGGCCCAGTATTGTAAAAACACGTACCAAGCCATAAACGAAACCAACGCCATGGGGCTGCCCAAGATTGCTGCCGCAGTTTAAAGTTTAAGATTATTTTCATGTTGCGTAAGTTAGCGTATTTTCAAAACTGCTAAGACCCATGCTATGCACTTAATACCCGCGCCTACCTGGTTCATAGCGCTTGATATTATTGGCGCTTATATACCTATGGCCTGTATTGGCGGCAAACTGGGCAACAGCAAATGACCATTCACGGCATTTTTACCATCATACACGTAGCAGCCGGTTCGCTGGCGCTGTTGAGCGGCATCGTGCCCATGCTTTCGCCCAAGGGCAACAAGCTACACAGGCGCGCTGGTAAGCTGTATAGCCGGAGTATGTTGGTGGTATTGGTTACAGCTATAGTGCTGGCAGTGTTGCTGCCGTTGGTTTATGGCACGCAGCTCAACCTGTTTCTATTTATAGTGGGCCTCTTTAGTTATTACTTTGTGTATAGTGGGTTACGGGCGTTTAAGTACCACAAGCCGCCCAAAAATAAACCGCCCCGTATTGCCGATAAGGCTGCAGCGGCATTGCTGTTGCTCTCGGGGCTGTTCTTGATAGGGTATAACTTTTACCTCAAAGGGCTAGCAATACCTAATCCCATCCTAATCATCTTCGGGCTCTTCGCCATCATTATGTCCATCGCTGATTTGCGGCGTTTCCAACAACCTTTCGATGCCAAGCTGGGCAAATTCAACTGGTTCTACCTGCACCTAGTGCGCATGGTAGGCTCATATATTGCAGCGTTCACGGCCTTTGTAGTGGTCAATGTCACTTTTCTGCCGCCACTACTTGTATGGGCAGCCCCTGGCGTTATAGGCGGCGTGGGCATTACGCTTTGGGTGCGGCATTATAAGCGGAAGTTTGAGGGAGCCAAAAGTTAACCAAAACTACGCTGCCATCTATTGTGGTTTATTTGGTCTCAACACATTGCCCGGTATTATTTGTTTGGGCACGCCAGGACCGCGATAGTAGCAATCCAGCCAAAAGCCGCCGCCGCCGTTAAACCACTCAACCCTAATGGGGTGCCAGCCAGGGGTAAGGTCAACTTTGCCGCCGCGCTCTTGTGTACCGTGGTCTCCATCATTGTCCACTATCAATTCCTCGCCTATAAAGAGCTTACTACCATCATCGGAGTTGGTATAAAAGCGGTATTCGCCCGTGGAATCAATTTGGATGAACCCTTCAAATACATACGCAAATGAACCGTCGCGGTGGTCGGTTGCCTGCTCATGGCTTATTTCGGCTACCGTTCCTTTTTTTAGGGGCTTGAAGCTCCTGAAAGCAGGCAAAAAGGTCCAGCCCTCACCCTCGTAGTAGTTATACTTCAACCCCACACCTGCTTTGCTATCTACTAGCCTAAAGTAGGCAATGTAAGTAGGGCTGCTAGTACCGTTGAGGTATGTTTTGGCCTTTACCACCGTGGTTTTAGTCAATTGAAAAGGAGCCGCATACTTATTGGATTGCTCATTGGGTTCGCTGCCATCGGTAGTATAATAGGTTATGCCGCCGTTCGCAGTGGTTTCAATAGTTACTGTTGGAAGCGAATCAATAAACAACCCGCCCGCAGGCTTGTTACCCAACCGCTTAGGCAGTATCACTGGGCTGGCGATGGCTTCTATGGCACTGCTATCAATTCCAGTGGGAGCATCATGGCCCTCAAAGGCACTTTTAACGGGGCGGCCTATCCAAGCGTAGGGCTGCTCCAATCCAAGGGCAAATGCTACTGTTGCGCCATTATCATACGTATATACGGGGTGGGGAATGGCATAACCCTTTTTGATGCCCTTACCGTACAGTATAAACGGTATAAGTATCTCGTCAAGCGTTTCACCGCCGTGGCCCGTACCGATACCGCCGTGGTCGGAAGTGACCAAAAACACGGTCTCCTCAAAAATGCCGGCATCCTTGGTGTGTTGTATGATTTGGCCGATCAAACTATCGGCCCTAGCAACCGCTTGGTAATACTCCGGCGTACCGTGTCCTGCCCCGTGGCCTGCCCCATCAACATGATCCAGGTGAATAAAGAGGAAGTCGGGCTTCTTTTCTTTAATGTAGCGGCCTGCCTCATCGGCCGTTCCCTGCTCACTATCTATGTGCTTATCATAGCTCACGGTACTTTTTTCAAACAACCTGCCAAAACCGTCCCAATGATAAATGGCACCCGTTTCTGCTTGGGGTTTCTGCTTGCGGATAACACTAAAAATAGTCGGGAAAATATCTTCTGGCCCTGTAACTACCGGCGGCAATATATGGTCGTCGCGCTCCCAGTTGTTGCTGGTTATGCCGTGTTGCTCCGGCCCGGCTGCCATAAGCATACTGGCCCAGTTGGTACTGCTGCTGGTGGGTAATACGGCGCGGGCGGTAAGGGTTGATGAACCGTTCTGCATCAGCCAATCCATGTTGGGGGTAGGGGCGTTGTTGATGCCGTCTGGGCTCATCCCATCTACCCCGATAACGATAAAGTGTTTTGGCAACACCACGGCTGCTGAAGGTGTTTCTTTAGACGGACCGCAAGCGGAAAACAGCAGCAAAGCCGTTAAAGCGAAGGCGAACAAACGATTAATCATAAATAGGGTGGTAGTTTCGCTATAAACTTAGTACATCCTGCGGTAGTGTAATAAGGACCTGCACTAAATTTAATATTGGCTATGTTATTTGATGAGGGATTGTTCGTTAACAGAAGATTGCCTTCCCCCTAAATGCTACGGTGAAAAGTACAACTCGCAACCCGTAACCAATTTTTTACCGTGGTCTGTCGTCCGTCGTCTGTGGTCTACTTCTTTTCCATAACTTCACCACCCTAAACCACACCACAATGGCCAACGGGAAAAACAGGGTTCATGGATTTGCTGATGATGTATTATCCGACTTAGACGGCGTGGCCATAGCAGGTTTAATCAAGAGCAAACAGCTTACTGCTGCCGAAGTGGTGGCGGCATCCGTTGCCCGCGCCAAAAAGGTAGACCCGACGATAAAAGCCGTGGTTACCGACCTGTACGATAGCGGCCTTACCGCTGCCAACACGCCACCCAGCAACGGTTTTTTTGCGGGGGTGCCAACCTTCTTTAAGGATTTAACTTTGGTAAAAGGCGTAAAAAGCTATTTCGGCTCTGAGGCATTTGCCAACACTAAGCCCGCTACCAAAACCGACCCTATTGCCCAGCAGATATTGGCGCAAGGATTCATTAACCTCGGTACCAGCTCCATGCCTGAGTTTGGCTTTACTTGCTCTACCGAATTCCCCAACTTGAACGATACCCGCAACCCATGGAACATTGGCCACTCGGCCGGGGGTTCATCGGGCGGGGCCGCTGCTTTGGTGGCTGCCGGGGTTGTGCCCATAGCCCACAGTGCTGATGGCGGCGGCAGCACCCGCATACCCGCAGCATGTTGCGGCTTGGTGGGCCTCAAGCCCAGCCGTGGCAGGTTGCTGCGGTCTAGCTTGTTTAATACCCAAGTGGTAGATATTGCCATCGATGGGGTGATAACCCGCACCGTGCGAGATACCGCGCACTTCTATGCCGAAGCTGAAAAGTATTACCACAACCCTAAACTAACCCGCATTGGGCTGGTGGAGGGGCCAAGCAAGAAAACCTTTAAAATTGGCTATCTGGGCAACTCCACCCAACAGAAACATGCGGATGCCGCAAACAAAGAGGTGCTGCAAAAAACAGTGGCTTTGCTCCAATCTATGGGGCATGAGGTGAAGCCGATACAGATACCTGGTGCGGAGCAGTTTGCCGAGGACTTTGTGAACCTATGGTCGATGTCGGCATTTTATGTTAAGCATTTCGGGGGGCTGATGTTCGGGAGCAATTTCGATGGGAAGAAGCTCACCAAACTTACCCACGGCCTATCTAAGCACCACTGGAACAACATACTGAAAACGCCGTTTTTCATTCATCGCCTGCGCCAATCGTACCATAGTTATCGCCAATTGTTTGCCGACCAAAATATAGACTTCATCCTTACCCCAGCTTTGGCCCACACGGCACCCGAGATTGGCTACCTGGGCATGAACTTAGAGTTTGAAGAGATGTTCCCCCGCATGGCCGATTGGTGCATCTTTTCGCCTTACGCCAATGCTACCGGCGGCCCGTCCATCACCCTACCCCTTGGGCACGACGACGAGAAAGACCTCCCCATCGGTATGCTCCTCTGCGCCAACCACGGCGAGGAAAAGCTGCTGTTGGACATCTCCTACCAATTGGAAGAGGCCCAGCCGTGGAGGAGGATTACGGTATAGCCTTGGGATTAAAGTTTTGTTGCTCTTCGCTGTAGCTGGTTGCTCCTTATACGGCATCCAGCTTCATTTCTACCACATAATCCCATAGCCCTGTTACAGGTTAGTGTTCATTGTTATACTAACCAACACAGTCGCTATGAACACTTTCCTAAAATCGATAATGATCACCGCCCTTGTGATGCTATGCTGCCCATCGTGGGCGCAAACTGGCACCTTAAAAGGCGTAGTAACGGATGCCAAAACGGGCGAGCCTCTTGTAATGGCATTTATAACCGTACCGTCAACCACAGTAGGTACTTCTACGGATTTTGACGGTAACTATTTGCTTACATTACCCGTGGGAAAGCATCAAATCAAGTTTTCTTGTGTAGGTTACAATGATTCTACCGTTACCGTTACCATAACGGAAGGCAAACAAACGGTGCTAAACCATGCAGCCAGTACGGAGATCATTCGGCTTGAAGCAGTTACGGTTGCTGGTGCTAAGTACAGTCAAAAACTCAGTGAGTCGTACTCGAGCGTTGAGATAATGAGGGTTAATATTATAAGTAGAAATAATGTTAGCACTTCTCGCAGAAAGCGCCGCAACAAAGCACCCAAGCCCATCCCCAATACGGCCAACTACCAACACATTGAGGAAAACGGATTTAAAGACCCCACCAAAACCCCACTTTCAACACTATCTATTGATGTGGACAAGGCATCGTATACCAATGTGCGCAAGAAGCTGAACCAAGGCACGTTGCCAGAGCCTGACGCAGTGCGCGTGGAGGAAATGATTAACTACTTTGCCTACAATTATCCGCAACCGGCAGACGGGCAGCCGTTCTCCATCAGTATGGAGGCAGGTGAATGCCCTTGGAACACCGACCACCAACTGGTGCTGGTAGGCATACAAGGTAAGCAGATAGAGCTGGATACGGCGGCTGCTTCCAACCTCGTTTTCTTGATTGATGTATCAGGCTCCATGAGCGCTAGTGATAAATTGGATTTGGTGGTGGAAGGGTTACGGATGTTGGTAGAAAACCTGCGCCCGCAAGACTATGTAACCATAGTAACCTACGCTGGTGCCGAAGGCCTTGCCCTGCCGCCAACGCCAGGCACACGAAAGGATGAGATATACGATGTGCTGGATAACCTGCAGGCTGGCGGCTCTACTGCGGGCGGGGCGGGTATTATGCTGGCATACAAAATGGCGCGGGAACACTTTATGACCAAAGGCAACAATCGGGTAATACTAGCTACCGATGGCGACTTTAACGTGGGCATGAGTAGCGATGGTGCCCTGCAACGTTTGATAGAAAAAGAGCGCGAAAGCGGGGTTTTCCTATCGGTAATTGGAGTGGGAGAAGCCAACCTAATGGATTGCCGTATGAACATGCTGGCCGAGAAGGGTAACGGTGTATATTACTTTTTGGATAGCGAAGCGGAGGCCCACAAAATATTTGTGCGGGATATGCGCAGCACCCTGTTTACCATCGCCAAAGATGTGAAGATACAGGTGGAGTTTAACCCAGCGCTGGTAAAGGGTTACCGCCTGATAGGCTACGAAACCCGGTTGTTGAACGATGAGGACTTCAATAACGACAAAAAGGATGCGGGCGAGATAGGCGCAGGCCACTCGGTAACGGCACTTTATGAGATTATCCCCGCCAGTTCCAGTGAAAGTGTAGACGGCGTGGATGATTTGAAATACCAAAAACGAGTGGCTACCGATGCCAGCGCTTCTGGCGAATGGTTTACTATCAAGTTTCGATACAAAGAGCCCAAGGGTATCAAAAGCAAGCTCATTACCCAAGCGTTTCAACCAGCCGAGGTTGCGGATGCCCGATCGGAGAACTTCCGCTTTGCTTGTGCCGTGGTGGGTTTTGGCCTGCTGCTAAGGGATTCGGCATACAAAGGCAACATGGATTTTGAAATGGTCGCATCTTGGGCCGAGCAAAGCCTCGGCGAAGACCCTTTCGGATACCGTGAAGAATTCGTGGAGCTAGTAGAAATTGCGGATGAACTCTGGAAAGAGCGTGTGGAAACGGAAACGAAGAAGTGATTAGTTGCTCGGCGCAAACCACTGTGAGGAAAAGCTATTGCTCGATATCTCCTACCAGCTAGAGGAAGCCCAACCGTGGAGGAAGATTACTGCGTAGGAATCTGCTTAACGGATGTCTTATTAGGCTGAGCTACTTCCTTCCGTATTGAAAAGCATGAATAACTAACGCGCAACGGGAATAGTTGTGCTGACTTTCAAGTTAGAAAGGTCAAATTTTCTCACTGTTCTTTTTCCATCTCCAGCCTATAGCAATCATTACCAGCAACGTCAATGATAAGGCAGTTCCTAAGAGATAGGTAAAAACAGCAAATTGATTATTGAAACCTTGCTCTATCAACAATTGGGAATAACTATAAAACCGATATAAGAGATAATCAGCAACCAGCAAAAAAATTAAAGTCATGAGATTAATACGCTGATTTCGTCCCTTGTTTATGAAAAACCTTATGCTGTAAATGAAAGCTATTGAAAGCGAACTAATAAAGAGGACCGTCAACCATATATTCACGACATAGTACCTATCATGTAATTGTAGTCCGTCGCTACTAAAGATAGAACGATTAACGTTGTTGGAATAATTTGAATAAAGCTCAGAGATTAAGAATGCAATTGCAGGCAACAACCCCAGCAAAACCCAAAGGGTTTCCTTTAGTACTAAGCGCCGCTTAGCGGGGTTCACACCTTCACCGTCTTCACGGCTTTAATCCTGCGCAGCCTGTCTCGGGCGGCTTGCTTGCGCTTGCCCAGTTGATAAAGCACCTGCAGGGTGATGAATACGGCTACAAAATAGCCCAAGCCAATAAGGGTGTAGCCAATGTTCCAGTCGCTTTCGTAATAAGGGAAGATAAACCAAACGATAAATACTGAGGCCAGTGAGATGCTGCCCAGCACTACCGCTACCCAATGATCGGGCAGGCCAAGGTAAGCCAAGTGGTGGGTTATATGGTCTTTACCGCCTACAAAGGGCGATTGCCTACGGCTAAGGCGGCGTATTACCACCGTGGCCGTATCGCATAGCGGTATAATGAATAGCAGCATGGGGATTAAGAACTGCCTAAGATCGAACATACCGATGTATGGCGTGCGGATGTTCCAGAAGAACAAGATGCTGATGGCCGCCAAGAACACCCCGAGAAACTGACTGCCCGTATCGCCCATATACATGCGCGAAGGATGCCAGTTAAAGAACAAGAAGCCTATCAATGCCCCGGCCACACCGAGGATGATAACAATGTATGCAGGGTCGTTGGCGCCGTTGAGCAGGGTAAGTACCATAGCCCCCATCAATATAGTGATGGAAACCGTGGTAGTAATGGCATCCATATTATCCAGCATGTTGATGGAGTTCATCAAACCGATAATCCAAATGATAGTGAAGATGTAGTTAAACTCCATGCTCTCCGTTACCGGTATCACGTAGCTGGTAAGTATCAATAGGTTGGCGCAGGTAAATTGCCCAATAAACTTAATAAGCGGGTTGGTATTGTACGCATCATCGGCCAGCCCTATTAGGAAACCTAAGCTACTGGCGGCCATAAGCCCTATCAATTGCTTATTGAAAGGCCCATCGCCAATACCCACCACCCCGAGCACCGAAAGCGATACCAGAAAGATGATGTAAAACGAAAAGCCGCCCAACGATGGCTTGCTGCCGAGGCCCCATCGTACTTGGCCAGGGCCGCCACCTTGGTCGCGCATGCCTAGGTTGCTGCTAAAGCGCAGTATAAGGAAGTTGATAAGAATAGAGAAGCTGATGGCAATGATGAAAAACATGCCATAGAACAGATATTGGTATCCCAGCTCGTCTGCCATCATTTTTTGCCGAATATTTTATTCAAGAATGAACGCTGTGGCTTGGTTTCGTCACTATAGTAGCCAAAGCCGTAGCCATAACCGTAGCTGTAGCCATAGCCACCATAGCCGTAGTAGTAGCCCGATACTCCCCTGCCCACGTCATTTAAAATTACTGATAAATTCGCCACTTTGTTCTCCTCAATCAATTTATCGAGGTTGGTTATAAATGCCTTGTCAGAGTAATCGGCCCTAAAGATGTAGATAGGGTAGTCAGCATTTTTTATTACTTCCAGTCCATCGGTTACTAGGCCCAACGGAGGTGTATCAAACAGTACAAAGTCGTATTCTTTCTTCAGCTCTTCCACTACTTCTTTCAACCGGTCGCTCAATATCAGCTCGGCGGGGTTTGGCGGTATAGGGCCAGATGTAATGAACTTAAGGTTGGCAATCTCGGTATCGTGCACACAATCGGCTAAGCTATGCTTGTTAATGAGGATGGTGCTCATCCCCTTTTCATTGCTTACGTTAAATATTTTGCTCAACCGCGGGCGGCGCATATCCAAGTCAACTATAATCACCTTTTTGTTCAAGAAGGCAATAATAGCACCCAGGTTAATGGCGATAAACGTCTTTCCTTCACCCGATATGGTAGAGGTAATGGCGATGGTTTTAGGCTGGTCTCCGGCAGAGATAAACTGCATGTTGGCCCTCAGCGAGCGCAACGCTTCGGATACTATCGATTTCGGGTTCTGGTTTACCACAATTGAGGTACTTGGTATCTCACTATACACCGTAGGCACTATGCCTAACATCATAGCGCTGGTTCTGCGTTTAATGTCATCAACAGAGGTAATGGTCGTATGCATCATGTACCTAAACACCACGATAAGGATGCTGAGGATGGTAGCAATGGATAAAGAAATAATCCAGACAATTGATTTCTTTGGCGATGTGGGCACATCGGTAGTGGCGGCACCTTCAAGTATTATATAGTCGCTTACTATACCTGCACGGGCAATGGCATATTGGGCCTGCATATCCAGCAAATTAAGGTATATACCCTCGGTAAGCTTGTAGCGGCGCTCTAGCCTTAAAAATTCCGCTTCTTTCTCGGGCATTATCAGCAATTCGGCCAAAAAGCGGTTGTACTGCTTGTCAACGTTCTCTTTATCAAACTCCAGTTTGGTAAGCAGGTTTTGTATTTCGTTGTATAGAAAGTTACGTATCTCGTCCATCCTACGGTCAAGCATCAGCACCTTTGGGTGCGTGGCCGATACATCTAGCAGCAAGCGGCTGCGCTCGTCTTCTAGTGTTCTCAGCTCCTCGATAAACTGATACAGGTCGCTGGTTTCTTGGTTGAATAGCGATGGCGAAATGGTATTTAAATCTTTCAGGTTCTCCAAGTACTCAAAGTACCACTCGGCGCTATTGGTTAGCCCTTCTAGCTCATACTGCCTAGCTTCCAGCACGGCTATCTTGTCCACTAACCGGTCCATGGTGCTGGTGGGGTCAATAAAACCATTCTCCATCCTAAATTTCTTCAAAGAATCTTGATAATCCGCTAACTCTATTGAGAAGGTGTCGATTTGGTTTTCGATGTACTTTAGGATGTTTACAGCGCTTTCCATTTTGCGCTCTACATTGTAGATAATAAATTCATTGGTAACCGCCGAAACAATGTCTTGTGCCTTGGGCTTGTTTTGGTCTATGTAGCTTATGCTCAGGGTTTGTGTAGTGGTGCTAAGCGGCTCTACATTAATACGCGAGGCAATCTTGTCCATCAGCATCTTTTTATCGTTGATGGTAAAGAAGTATGGTTTGCCTAAGTAATCTTTAAAGTTTTGCTTAAGGTTTGGGTTGATGCTTATTTTCATTTCGAAAGCACCCGTACGGCTTTCAAAAAAATCGCCAAAGTGGAAGGTTTCTTGCTGCTGCTGGTTTTGGTAAGTATAAATGATGGTGAAATTGCCCTCATCCAAAAAGTTGATGTGTATTTCGATATTGTATATTTCTGGGTCGTTTACCTTCTTCAGTTCCACCCTAAACGGTGCGCCTTGGTATACTTCGGTAGATACGAAGCCTGATCGACCTTCAAGATAGTAGCTCACATCCAACTCCATACGAGATAGGGCACGGTTGAGCAGTAAGCTCGATTTTACAATTTCAATTTCGCGCAGTAGGTCGTCAATATTGGCTGATAGCAACTGGTTGAAACCCAATATATCGGCGGTTTTTTCCGCCTTTAGCATCAGGGTAGCGTTGGCCTGGTAGGTAGGTGGGGTATAGCGCAGGTAAAGTAGCACCAAGCCAATGGATAGTGCAAATAAGAAAATAACCCAGATGACGCTCCTACGAACAATGGATAGAAACAGGCCAAGGTTAAAATCGCTGCCAATGGCACCTTGTAGTACGTTTAATATGGATGACTGGCCCTGCATCTATCTTGGTCTTTTATCTTCTTACCAGCAAAATGATGGTAATAAGGGTGGTTACTAGTGATAAAACAGGGGTAATCTCCCTAAGTAGCTCTGGTGCAATTTTGGTGGTAGGCTCTACCACAATCAGGTCGTAAGGTTGTATGATCATATCAGCATCCCTTAGCCCCGATATAGTGGAAAGGTTTACTTTTTTAATCATGGGCTGGTCATAATCACCCCTTATTACACGCACCTTACGTGCTTTTGAGTCGTTGGTGAGGCCGCCAGCTAGGGCAATAACCTCTATTAAGGTAGTGTTTTCGGTAGGTAGGTTGATAACCTTGGCATTGCCCCGCCCGATAAATACAAATGCACGCCTGTTGGTAACGGTTAGCACTATAAAAGGGTCGTTGTATATTACGGAGTACTTTTCCTCCAGCAACTCTTGCAGATCTATTCGGGTCATGCCCGTTACGTTTAGCTCGCCTATCAAAGGGAAATCGGCAATGCCATCGGTACGTACCACATAGTTGATGTTGGTACCTGGTGCTTGGCCCTGCTGGCCACCGCCACCACTTACTCCAACCCGCTCTATTACATCCACAAAACCATAGCCATCTCTAGTACCTAGTTGAAAGTTGATAATGTCGCCAGGCATAATGACTTGTGCCGTTGCCGAAGTATCGTCAACCAACTCAGTATAAGTAAACTTTCTGTCCTCCCTCAACAAATAATTAGGGAACAGTACCTGACAAGAAGAGGCAATGAGGGAGATAACAATTAAGAATAAACAGACACGAAATGTGCTCATGCAAAGGTTGTTGGGCAAAATTACATAAATATTATGAACTGGAAGGGGAGAAATGCATATGCGTGTGAGTTTCGGGTGCTACTTGAAGCCCGCTGGCATTTACCAAAAACACCAAACAGCAACGGATATCGAACCAGTACGGTACGAAACATCTAAGAAGTCCTGTAAGGACTATATGCTGGTAGCAATGATTAACCCGTCCTGAAATAAGTTTACACCAAAGCAACCAACCGCTAAGCCTTATCAAAACTCATTTCGTGGACGACATAACTCGTTGGTCGATGGTCCACAGTCGACAGTCCACGGTTACGGCAACAAGCAATTACTAACCATTTTTCCGTAGGCCATGGACCGTCGACCGTCGACCAAAAAATCCCTAACTTTACCACCCCAAACCCAACGCAGCACGCACCACATGCGCCTATCCGTTATCATTGTCAACTACAACGTAAAATACTTCCTAGAGCAGGCGCTGTATAGCGTTCGCAAGGCGGTGGAGGGCATTGACGCGGAGGTGATAGTGGTGGACAACAACAGCAGCGATAGCTCGGTGGAGTTGGTGCGCGAGAAATTCCCTGAGGTTATACTCATTGCCAATAAGGAGAATACGGGCTTTAGCAAGGCCAACAACCAAGGCATAGCTATAAGCAAAGGCGAGTATGTGCTGCTACTGAACCCCGATACGGTGGTGGAAGAGGAGACCTTTAAACAGTGCCTGACTTTTATGGATGCCCGCCCAGATGCAGGCGCGCTGGGGGTAAAAATGGTGGATGGCAAGGGCCATTTCCTACCCGAGAGCAAGCGCTCGCTGCCTACCCCGGCGGTATCGTTTTATAAGATATTTGGACTGGCCAGCCTATTCCCGCGTAGCAAGCGGTTTGGGCGGTACCATTTGGGCTACTTGGATGATGATAAAACCCACGAGATTGAAGTACTGGCGGGCGCCTTCATGTTTATGCGCCGCGAAACGCTGGACAAAATCGGCTGGCTCGACGAGACCTTCTTTATGTACGGGGAAGACATCGACCTCAGCTACCGCGTCATCCTCGGCGGCTACAAGAACTACTATTACCCCGATGCCCGCATCATACACTACAAGGGCGAGAGCACCAAGAAGGGCAGCCTCAACTATGTGCGCATCTTCTATCAGGCTATGGCCATATTTGCGGAAAAGCACTTTAGCGGCAGCCAAGCCAAGCTGTATGCGCTGGTAATCAATACCGCCATCTACATTCGGGCACTACTGGCGCTGTTCAGCACCGTGGTGAAGAACTTCAGCCTGCCAGTGATGGATGCGGGGCTGCTGTTTGGCGGCATGTACGTCATTAAAGAGCTGTGGAGCACCGAGGTAAAACGCTCGCTAGAGTATTACCCGCCGGAGTATATGCAGCTGATAGTGCCCATCTATATTGGGTTTTGGTTGATAGCCATCTACTTCAGCGGGGGTTACGATATGCCGCTGCGCACCTATCGCACCGTGCGGGGCGTGGTAATAGGCACTTTACTCATAGCGGCCTTTTATGCCTTTTTGGATGAGAGCTACCGCTTTAGCAGGGGTATGATATTGGCCGGCGGCATCTATGCCACCTTTATGCTGGTGGCCTTGCGCTACGGCTGGGGTTGGCTTACGGGCCGCAAGCTTATGTTCCGCGAGCAAGAAACGCCCCGCATCATCATTGTAGGCAGCAAGGCCGAGGCGGATAGGGCGCTTTCGTTGCTATCTCAAGCAGGGGTGGATAACCGCTACATCGGGTTTGTAAGTCCGCTGGCGACAGATGCCCACCAAGAGCATTACCTAGGCTCGGTGAGCCAGCTAGAGGGCATCCGCAAGCTATACGATATACAAGAGCTCATCTTTTGCAGTGCCGATGTTACCATCAAATCCATCATTGATGCCATGGTGAATATGGGGCCAGAACTGAATTACAAGATATTGCCTGAGCACAGCCCCAGCATTATTGGCAGTAATAGCAAGAACACCGCCGGTGACCTTTATGCCATCGACATCAACCTGGCCATTGCCACCCCTATGAACCGCCGCAACAAGCGCCTGCTGGATGTGGGCGTATGCTTGGCAACGCTGGTTACTTACCCAGTTGGTGCCTTTTTAATTGCCAACCCCGGTCAGTTCATCGCCAACTGGTGGCGGGTGCTACTAGGCAACCGAAGCTGGGTGGGCTATGCACCTGTGGGTAACAAACAAAAAGGGCAATACTTCCTTCCTAAAGTGAAACCTAGCATACTTACCCCTGCCGATGTACAACCCACCTTACCGCTTGACGATGCCACGCGTGGCCGCCTCAACCTGCTTTACGCCAAAGACTATAGCATCTACAAGGATGCGAGGTTGATTTGGCGCAATTTTAGAGGCTTGGGGAGCTGTTAAAATTAGACACAAGATATCAGACACAAGACACAAGACTGCTGCATTTGATTTTAACATGACCCGCCCTGAAGGGGCATAAGAATGCTAGGATAGGGCCCTTCCGCCCTATAGACGCGTGGAAAACTTCCGTGTTTTTCCGTGCCTTTTTCCGTGTTCTCCAGCCTGCCTCGCCTTGGGCGATGGTGGTTACGCTTTCTAGATATTCCGTATTTTCACAAAAAGGCCCCCCATTGAAAGACAACCAAATACTCGATGAACCGCGCATTTACAAACGCGTACTGGGCAAGTGGAAGGGCGCAAAGTATTTTGTGCTGGGGCTAACCATATCGGTGGTGTTGGGCGCACTCACCTTTGCTTTGGAGGAGTTATTAAGAGGTTACAACGTCAGCTCCTCAGTCTGGATTGCGGCTTTACAATTGGCAGCATTCATTTTCCTATTCTTCAATGTTGCAGGTACTATACTGTCCATCTTCTATCTGGTTTCAGGTAAAAATAGGGAAGAGCGCTTTGCCGGTGCCATCAGCTTGTTATTGAACCTAACTCCATATATCTGGCTATTCCTCCTGTAGCGACAAAAAGACAACCCCATTGAAAAATCAACAAATACTCGACGATAACTTCATTAAGAAACGCTTTAGCGGGCAGTGGATGGGCGCGGCATACTTTGGCTTTGGCGTGGCCTTGTGCATAGGCGGTGCAATCTTAGGTTTGCTGTTTGACTTAATTTTTCAACCTCAAGAAGTACCCTACAACAATCTAGTACAGATACCCTTGGTAATTGGCGTTTTGCTTTATCTATTCTTCAATGTGGTTGGTACCATCATCTCCATAACCTACGCCATAAGCGGCAACACCCGCCACGAGCGGTTTGCGGGTATTATGAGTTTGCTATTAAACCTATCCCCTTATTTGGGCCTGCTCATTATCTTTCTTATGCATGGATAACGAGTATTAATAGTTCAGGGGCACATACGGAAGCGGTCAGACGGCTGCGAGCCGTCCGAACGCTATGGTGTTGAAGTCGCAGTTAACTCGCTCATTTATTAACAGCTATTTTAATTTTATCAGTACCAGGAGCCAACACTTCCCTCTGTATAGCGTTCGGACGGCTTGCAGCCGTCTGACCGCAGGGTGTTAGCGCCAGCACACGACCCACCACCATTAAATTCCTATTAAATACACGCTCCCACATTTTGCCAATGGCACTATTACCGCTAACTTAAGCGTTAGTAAGGTGGTAAACCCGTCATCTATGACCAATTGCTACTCTGGGCCAATTAATATAAAGTACCCTGTGGATGTATCCGTTTTGTGGCTTTTTTCAGCAATTGAACGTATAATTAGCTATATCCACAAACTGCCGTTAGCACTTACTGGCACACTTATTACATCTATTAGGGCATAACAGGATAGATTTGAGATGATGAAACTGCGGATAGTACTGGTATTAGGTTTGGTAATCAGCTCTTTAGGGGCTGTAGTGGGGCAAGTAGTGCCTACCCCGGATACGTTGCCGATGCCGCAACCGCCACCAAATAAGCAGCAATGGGTAGACTCGGTGTATAATTCACTGAACACCGATGAACGCATCGCGCAGTTTTTTATGGTGGCTGCGTACAGTAATAGAGACGAAGCCCATTACAAAGAAATCGAGCGCTTGGTGCGCGATCTGAAGATAGGCGGTCTAATCTTTTTCCAAGGCGGGCCTACCAAACAAGCTGAGCTTACCAACCGCTACCAAGCCGTTGCCAAAACTAAGCTGCTTATCTCCATCGATGGCGAGTGGGGCGTATCCATGCGCTTGAAGGATAGTACCATTGCCTTCCCCTACCAGCTTACCTTGGGCGCCATACAGAACAACGACCTGATTCGTAAGATGGGTGCGGAAATGGCCAAGCAGTGCAAGCGCTTGGGCATACACATCAACTTTGCCCCAGTGGTAGATGTAAACAACAACCCAAAGAACCCGGTAATTAACTATCGCTCTTTCGGCGAAGACATCAAGAACGTAGCTGACAAAGGCTCGGCATTGATGCAGGGCATGCAAAGCGAAGGCGTAATGGCTTGTGCCAAACACTTCCCCGGGCATGGCGATACCGATACCGACTCACATTATGCGTTGCCAGTAATCGGCCATAACCGCCAGCGATTGGATTCGCTGGAAATGTACCCGTTTAAGAAACTGATTGCCGATGGTGTGGGTAGCGTAATGGTGGCCCACCTGTTTATACCCGCATTGGATAGCACACCCAAATTGCCAACTTCGCTCTCCAGAAAGGTAGTTACCGATTTGCTTAAAGTAGAGCTGGGCTATAAAGGATTAGTTTTTAGTGATGCACTGAACATGAAAGGCGCTGGCGACAACGAGCCGGGCGAGATTGCCCTAAGGGCGTTTAAAGCGGGTATCGACATCCTGTTGATGGCCGACGATATACCTAAAGGCATTGAGCTGATTAAGAAGTCGTTGAAGAATGGCGAGATTTCCGCCGCTGAGTTTGAGCAACGCTGCAAATTATTGCTGGGTGCCAAGTTTGATGCCGGTTTGTATGAGTTCCAACCACTAGTGGTGCCCAATATCCGCAAAGACCTTAACTCGCCTGTTGCCGCCCAATTAATACAAGATCTATATGCCAATGCCCTTACCCTAGCTGCTAACAAAGGCGGTATGCTGCCCTTCAAAGCCTTGGATAAGGATACGTTTGCTTCCATCTCCATTGGGGCAACCAGCATTACCAAATTCCAGCAGAGCCTTTCGCTTTATAGTAAGGTTGACCACTACCAGATAAGCAAGAGCGCTGATGCAGCAGGCTACCAAACTTTGATGTCCAAGCTGGAGAAATATAGCAAAGTGATTGTGGGCTTTCATGACATGAGCCAGCAGTCGGCCAAGAACTTCGGTATCAACCAAGTGAGCCTTACCTTCCTCAAGCAGCTTTCCGTTAAAACAGAAGTAATAGTGGTAGTGTTTGGCAATCCATATAGCTTGAAGTACTTTGAAGGCCAAGATTGGGTATTGGTAACTTATGAGGAAAACGCCAACACCCAACACCTGGCTGCTGAGATATTGTTTGGCGCACGCCCTGCTTTGGGCAAACTACCCGTAACCGTTAGCCCTAAGTTTACTTACGGCTTCGGATTGAATACCACCAAAACCGGCCGCCTGCAATACACCCTGCCCGAAGCGGTAGGCGTAGCTAGTGCCGATTTGGATGGCATTGATACCATTGCCTTAAATGCCATTAAAAACCACGCCACCCCCGGCTGCCAAGTACTGGTAGTAAAGGATGGCAAAGTGATATACAACAAGGCTTTCGGGTACCACACGTACGATACCACGCAACCGGTACTAACCAGCGACTTGTACGATTTGGCATCGATTACCAAAGTGGCGGCCACTACGCTATCGCTCATGTACCAGCACGATAGGGGCAGTTTCTTCATAAACCGTACCGTAGGCGAATATATACCCGCCACCGTAGGCTATGACTTGGGCAATGTGTACATGCGCGACATCATGACGCATTATGCGGGTTTGAAGGCTTACATACCCTTCTATGCCCAAACGATTAAGGATACGATGTTCAACATTTGCTATCGGGTGAATGAGGATAGTGTTTATTGCCTGAAGCTTACGGATAGGCTGTACATGCGTAGCGACTTAAAAGATTCTGTTTTCAATGCCATCTATACTCAGAAGCTGGCCAAAAACCCAAGCTACGTATATAGCGACCTCGGCTTTATGATGCTGAAGGAAATGGTGGAAGGCCAAGTGAAGGATGATTACGCCCACTTTATGGATACTGCCTTCTACGGAAGATTGGGCTTGGCTACGATGGGCTATTTACCTAAGGAGCGTTTCCCGCTATCGTCTATTACCCCTACCGAATACGATAAATACTACCGCAAAACCTTGGTACATGGTTATGTGCACGACCAAGGCGCCGCCATGATGGGCGGTGTTGCGGGCCATGCGGGCTTGTTTAGCAATGCCAACGACTTGGCCATTATGTTCCAAATGCTTCTTAATCGAGGTGAGTATGCGGGCGTGCGATACCTAAACCCTACCACCGTTTCGGAATTTACCAAGCAATGGGACAACCGCAGCCGTCGCGGGCTGGGCTTCGACAAGCCCGAGCCATCGGGCGTAGGCGGCCCTACTTCCAATATGGCCTCGAAGCTCAGCTTTGGGCACACCGGCTTTACCGGCACGGGCGTGTGGGCCGACCCTGAGAATGGCCTCATCTACGTATTCCTGTCCAACCGCGTATTCCCCGATGCGGATAACAAGCAGCTCCTCACCAGCGGTGTACGCACCAGCATCCATGATGTAATCTATAACGCCCTGCGCAATGCAGGCTTGGTTTCGGTGGCGATGGAAGATGGGGAGTGATGCCCTCGATGTGATTTCCATATATGTAATGGTAGAACCTTTTTTATCTTTCCGTTATTAGAAGGAATAACGGTTAACTAGCTGCCATGAAAGTATTACTAGACATAAAAGACCATAAAGCTGCCTTTGTAATGGAGTTGTTGGATAGTCTCCCATTTGTTAAGGCAAAGCAACTTGCCGACCCCAAAGCAGAACTTATTGAAGACATTAAAGCTTCGGTCGAAGAAGTGAAGCTAGCCAAGGCTGGAAAGAAAAAGCTTCGCACTTTAAAAGATGCGTTGAATGATCTTTAAAATAATAGTTACTGATCGTTTTTTCAAGTTGTTCAAAAAACTTTCTAAGAAGTATCCATCCCTGAAAAGCGACCTCGCGACTCTAGGAGAGCGTTTCGAGGTTTAAATGGTATTGCCTATTGTGCTTAGGCAGGGTTTGCCAATTCGCCTTGCAGTTGGCGCCAATCTTCGTTCTTGGGTACATCTTTGCGCAGGCATAATGAGTCTCCGCCAAGGGTAAATATGTAGTACTGGGCTTGCAAAAATGCTACTGATGCTTTTCTTTCTTGCTTCTGCAAATGCTTGTGTTCAAAGAGGATAATCGAGGGGCTATACTTCTTCAAATCGAACATGGAGAGTGCTTTCCAATCGTAGCCTTCGGCATCAATGTGCAGCAACTGGTCAAGGGTCATACCTTATCTCGGTTTCCTCAATGTACGGTTCCAGTACTCCGTTAAGGTGTTTCAAGATGTTTTCTCTATAAAAAGAACCCAATTGATCGTGTCATGGCTGTAAATCGAGTATGTGTTGTTTCGCCTCTTGCTTCACGGAGTAAAATGTTTGGTACGAGCCATCGTTGATGGCCACGTTTCAAAACCTAAATCTTGAATAGTAGCTGTAATTACTCTTTAGCTTGTCGAAAAGGTACGGTATGGGCTACATAAAAGTAACGCTCCAGTTTTGGTTCTTTTTTATTAAGTCGAAGATAGGGTCGCCGGTTATCCCTTCATTAGAGCCTACCTGTGCTGCATCAAGCCTAGTGTCGCCTAGGTATTTATCAATCCAAACCGATGGAGCATCATATGGAGCCTCTTTTTATCTGGGGTATATTGTTACCAAATGGTATGTGCTAGCGTGCAATCACCTTGCTGCATTTCCCAATACTGGTATTCCATTTATCGCTTCTTTCAACTGTTTCATAGGGCAGGGGTATCGTTATTTTTTTATCCCTTCTACAATCTTCAAAAAGCGCTGTGCCATTGGCAGTGGCGAGTAGTGCTGTAGTGCCCACTCGCGGCCTTGGTTACTTATTTTATCCAATTCAGCATCTGATAGAGCTAGAATTTTTTCAGCACTTTCTTTGAAATTAAAAATGTCCACATCAATATAGTGCTCGCCCGCAATTGGGTTTATCGGCCATTGGAAGCCGCATTGCTCAAAGTTTAGGAACAAGGGACAAGCATTGGATATAAAGCTCTCCCAAATACGCCAACTATCATACTGCACTATGTACTGCAAATAGCCTTTTTGCCGAAGCCCGGGGATGGCTTTTAAAACAGCCCGGTTACCCAAATGACGCAGTTTCTGTATGGGATTCGATGGGTAGGGGCCAGGTACGAAAATGCCTCCAAATGCCAAACTTATCCTCGATTTGTTGAGCTCTATGAAATACTCTTCATCGTGCCTTCTGCCCGTTTGCCACCAATACGATTGGTCATCTTCGGCAATTTCGGGGCCTGGCACGGCGCTCTCAAATGTTACCAGGCCATACTTTTTGCTTATAAGGGGCAATAACTGGTCGTTAGTCAGCTTTCGCAAATCCATATTTACGCGGTAACTGGTAAAAGCCCTTGCCTTTAACTCTTGGTTTCTGGTTTCGTTTACCGCATCAATAATGCGGTTAGAAAGGGCAAATGCCATTGGGTGTACATTAGCGTCGTAGGGTAGATGGTTGGTATAGTGGGTCCTGAATATTACATCAAAATGGTGCCTTGCCGGTGACAAGGCATAGGTGAGGTATCCGTCAGAAGAGTCTAACAGTACGTTTATCTTGCTCTTATCAATTAGCGAGAGCGAATTGGGCGTGTACTTGATAAAAAACCAATCGTAAACATGTATTGCAGCATCTTCCTTGCTGGCTTTAATGGTCGTTTCTTTTGCCCCTTTCGCATACCAATAGTTGATGTTGCCGCAAAACGGTATCCCCAATTGTTGAAGGCCTTCAGCCAATATAACGCCCGAAAACTGATACTTGGCCTCGAAAGGTGAAAGTGTGGGCAAAAGGAAAAACTTAAATCGCATGGGGAGGCTTCTATTTTGGATTACAATCGGTTTAAAAGCGGCACATTGGCCAACAGCTTTTTGAACGTGAGTGTGCGCCGTAAAGCGGGTATTTTCTCTATTCCGCCATTGCCGGCAAAGTGTAAGAAGTAATTGCTACTGTAAAATTGGAACATACTTTGGGGCGTACCCGATGCCAGAATATTCAAAGACCATATAGCGTTCCACTTATTGCTCAACAAATGGAACATGTTGGCCAGTTGCAGCTCGTAGCCAATGGCCGACTGCTCAAAGTGAAACTTGCGAGGATGGTTGATAGCGTTGGCCACGTGCTTGGCATATATGCTATATAGCAACTCCTTGTGCAGCTTTGGCTTAAATATCATTACGCCGGTATTCAATACCTTATCGGTGGCCAGCACAAAATCGGTTGATGCCAGCAAGTAGTATTCGCTTGCGCTGTTTTCCCAGCCATTGCGTTTCTGTATTGCCAGGCGCTCTTCGTAGCTGGGTTGTAAGTATTCGTTTACTATACCTACCTTACCTTGGGTATCAATCAGGTGTACGGGGGGGGCGTCCACGTTTACAAAAACATCAGCATCTAGGTACACAATGGTTTCATATGGCTGGCTCCAAGGCTCGTTGCACACTAATATCTTTTGAAAAGAGATAGTACTGGGGTGTTTTTTGCTAAGGTTGGTTTCTATAAAATCGGTTACCACTTTAAAGTCATAGCCATGTTTTTGGGCGTAAGCTTCTTGGCTTTTACGGAAAAGCGCGTTGTAATTGGCCAAGTATTTTTCTCCCAGGGCTATGGTTACTATCAAAATTTTTCCGGTCATCTCTATAGGGCTTTTCTAAAGGTATATGTGGGCTAGGCTTGTTGCACTTTGTGCGCCAGGTATCGTTTCCCTTCCTCAATTATTTGGTTCAAGCCTTGCTCCAGCGTTACTTCAAAAGTAAACGTATCGAGCATTTTGGTAGGCTCTAGTATGTTTTCGTAGCCTTTAGCTGGGCCGGGTTGCACCTTAGCGCCAGTTTTTTCAGCAATGATGGCCGCCAACTCGCCTATGCCGTTCCAGCCGCCATTGGTAAGGTCCACATCCAATGAGTTGCCTTCCCGTATCTTTACCAAGTTGCGGGCACAATCATCGGCATGTATAAACTGCCTTTGCTCCACGCCGCTCGTCATCATTGATATACGGCCATGCTCTAGCGCTTGCACTACAAAATCGGGTATTACGTGCGAGCGCTCGCCTGGTTCTTCCCAGCCATATACGTTCCAAAAGCGGGCCGCTTTGCCGCCAAGCAGCTTGGTCCATTCCTCGCCCAAAATCTTGGTAATGCCGTAGGTATTATTGGGGTCGGCTAGTTGGGTGGTGGCAAACAAGAAGGGTATCTGTGTGTTTTCTAAAAACGAGAATACCCGCTCGCACAGCAAGGTGTTATTGTGCAATATGTTCAGTAGGTTCTTTTTGGCGGTAAGGTATTTGGCGCCACCTACGTCCCAAGCGAGGAACCAAACGTAGTCCGCATCCTTATAGGCATACAAATCCATAATTCGCAGGTCGAACTCTGAACCGTTTTTAATATCAATATTGATAACCTCTTCGCCCAGTTGCTCCAAATGCTTGCACAAGGCAGCACCAATGAGGCCCGAGCCACCAAGAACTAAATTTTTTGTAGCTGCCATACTTTTGCTGATACTTGCTTACGCGGATAATCCTTCAAGCCCCAGTTAGGTGCATTGGTATAAGGGATGTTGCTATTACTTAATACTACGCTTTGGTTGCCGTGCGTGGCATTGGCACCTGATTTTATTGCCGATTCATTATGATCCAGGTGGTAGTGATCGCCTATAATCATCGATTTGATACCTTTGGCTAGCATATTCTGCACGCCATTATTGTCCATGCCTAGGCGCGTATCTTTTTGGTTTTCGTCATATCCTGTAACCAGCAACCATTTGTCGCGGTGCAGCAATACAAAGTTGCCCACTACCCCACCCAAGGTGCCGTTAGTGGCAAATTGGTTGAGCAGGTAGCTTTCGTTGTTAATATACTTTTCGCTTATCTCATCATTGCCCCAGGCTATGTTTTTATAGTGGGTGGCATACACATAGTCCTTATTGAGCTTGTTGATGTTTTGCAGGGCCTCGAAACCCAAAAACACATCGGCATTGATGCAGAAAATCCACTCGTTGCTGGCCTCCCTTATACCTAAGTTCTTGGCGAAGTACTCCATCATGGGCAGCTTCGGGTTGGTGCAATAGTCTTGGTGTATCTCGTTTGGCACAATAAAGCACTTGCTGTTGGGATAGCGCAGGCTTATCCACTCGGTATCGCTGGGGCGGTCGGGCAGGGCGTTCCATTCTACATATATCAGCTCGCAGCCAGGTATTTGGTTGTAGTTCCAGTCGATGGTAGCTTTCAGCCGAGCGGAAAAGTCGCCACCGTAGTTATCATTTCGCCCCACCACTACCATCGAGAATTGTTTTACCGTTTCGTTAGCGGGGTGTGCAAACCGGTGCTTAAAGGCCCATTTTGCCCGCTTCAAGTTGCGGTCAAATTGCCTCACGCGCCAGTGCATGGTATCGTTATCAAAAAGATTAAAGGGCATCTGTCTTACAAGGTTGCTGGGGCATAAAAATAGCAACTTTTTAGCTATTCCCATGGCTCGTGATTATGGCTTACTGCGCATTGGATACTGGTGCGGTGATATTTTGCAAGCATGCTACCCGGTTCTTGATAGTAGCACCTATATCATAGCTGCCCGTAACAAACTCGCGGGCATTGGTTGCAATCTGTTTATATACCTGTTCGTTTTCCAATAGCTGGCATATGGCCTGTTCAAAGGCATAGTTATCATCGGCCAAGAGGATGTTAATGCCATCGCTTGCACCAATGCCTTCGGCGGCCATAGTGGTAGCAACTACCGGGGCGCCCAACGCCATGGATTCTAGAATTTTCACCCGTATGCCGCTGCCTTGGCGAATAGGCACTATGCAAATGGCGCCCTGCAACAATTCGTCTAAGCTCGGCACAAAACCCAGCCAGCTCACCGTAGGTATATGGGCGTAATTTTTTATAAAAGTCTCAGGGTACATGCCGGCAACCAAAAGGCGGGCATCGGGGTGGCGCAATAGCAATCCTGGGAGTATATCAGCAATAAAATAAGCAAGCCCATCGAGGTTGGGGCTATGGTTGCCGCTGCCTACAAACACCAGCTTTGTTGCTTTTGGAGCAATAGGTAAGGGGTTATGGGGTATTGCAATACCCATGGGTGAGCAGAAAACCTTTAAATCTGGGGCTTCTTGCTGCCAGTAGGTAGCCTCCACTTCGGTTAGGGTAAGTACCGCATCATATTGTTTTGCCAAAGCAACTTCTTGTGCCTTAAACTGCTCATAAGCCACTAGGTTGCCCTGTCGTTTGTATAAAACAAACTGCGCCTCGTGCGAGACAAAAACCTTCGGGATGCTGGTGGGCAATGAGCTTACAAGGGGCATCATCCATGGAAAATCTACCTGTACTGCATCTATTTTCCGGGTTTTTACAAACTCTTGCAGTACCTCGGTGGCATAACTGAAATCAATTCCTTCCTTTTTGAAGAAGCCGAACTGTTGTAATTTGGCTTTTAGCCTCCTTAGTACTTTGGCGACGATGGGTTGCCGTAGGTAATGCTGGTCTCGCATATCAGGCATGTACCATGTATTAGCTTCAGTTGTCGCTGCCCTAGGGTCGGCATCGGCACTGGTAAGGTACAGTACTTCCACTTGGTGGCCCATTTTACGCATTTCTTGCACGTATACCCTTATCAGGTAGCTTCCGCCAGAAGTGGGTTTAACATCGTAAAGGCCAGTGAGGAGCAACAAATTCATACGCTATGCAAGAAGCCGCCCAAAGAACGGCAACATTTTCCAGTACTCCAAGAGGAGCAGGGTGCCCGGGTGCTGAGAGACCGCTTCTTTCAAAAATGCCTTGCGAGCAGCTTGGTTGGTAAATCCGCCTTCTTGCTGGTACATATACTGGCGATAATAATGGGCCAAGAAAAGATTGCGCTGTTGCTTGCCAAGTTTAATTTTCATGCCCCATTCAAAAAGGGTTTTACCTTCGGTGAAACGGTGGGGATGGATATCTTTAAAAGGTGAAAAGGTAATGTTGGTATTGTGAATGCGCCGCATCGATACCGGTTTTTCCAAATCGCCAGGGTATAGCCTTCCCACAGCGGCCATTTTCTTTATCATTAGCATATCCTGCGCTACCCGGTATTCGGGGTTAAAAATGCCGCTCTTTTCAAAGATGCTTTTCTTTACGCACAGGCCTTGCAACAAAAACACACCGCTATCGCCCTTTAGCAATAAGGCCAACAAATCTTTGGGGGCAACCACCTTATTAACCATGTGGCGCTTGGGCGCATCTTGCAGCAAGTGGGTTTTGGAGAATGACTGTGCATTATTTTCAAAAAAATTGTCCGTGGCTTCGTATACGCCATCGGCATCGGGGTGTTCCTCGAAAACTCTTTTGGCGGTCTCAAACCGATTGGGCATAAAGTAATCGTCGGAGTCAATGAAGGCTATGTACGGGTAAGTGGCTGCTTGTATGCCTACATTGCGCGTAGTGGCGCTCCCAAAATTCTCGCCGTTTGGGTGTGTAAGCACCTTTACCATACCAGCATGCAGCTTGGCTAATTGATGGCACAACTGAAGGGAATCATCTTCCGATCCATCATCCACAATAATTACTTCAGCCACTTCTTGCTGGGCAATAACCGATGCTATGCATTCTTCCAAAAATTTGGCAGAATTGTACACTGGAATGATAACGGAAATTTGCATGATACCGTATTAATAAGGGCAAACAATCACGCTTGCTTGCTAGTGAATATTAAACAATGAATGATGTCTACCGTTTTTTCACCATTCTGATATACATCTAAATTAGTGCCCTTTTTTTCTTGTTGTTTATCAATATAATTCAACTTATTGCAGGCTGTACCTAGCACACAGGTCTATAAAATTATTTATATATGGTATATATGCGCAACATGGTATACTGTACAATATCCTAAATATTTTCGGCAATTCGAAAACATGCAGATACATTGTTTTACTAAAAATATTATTAAGCGCCAGAAAACTAGGCTATATACTTTCCTATAATCGGGGCTGCTACCCAGAATTGTTTGTACTTGAGCATGCTAGGATGGTTAATAAGGATACTTATTAACCATCTTAGTTTTAATGGGCGGTAATTAAATGGCTTTCTGTGACGATAAAAATATTGCCTGTAGTTGAACTGGGTAATGGCATTCATGTTGGTGCGCGATATGTTGTTTTTCAAAGCCCAACATAATAATACTTCAGCTTCTAGATATTTGATCACATCGCTGTCTTTAAAAATCGAAAAGCTGATATTGGTATCGTGTATACGCCTTACACTCACAGGTTGCGTTAAGTGCCCAGGGTACAACTTGCCTAGTGATGCCATTTTTTTAACCATCAGCATGTCCTCAGATACGCGGAACTGCGCATCAAATAAGCCGGTTTTATCGAACAATGTTTTTTTAACACATAGCCCTTGCAACAGTATGATTCCGATGGGGTCATCAATCAATTGTGGCAATAGCTTATCGGGTGCTACTACTTTCCGAAGCATGTGTATGTCGGGGGTGCTTTCCAAGCTTACCGTTTTCGAAAAAGACCTTGCTTTTTCTGTTTTTACGTTTATTACTGTTTCGTAAACGCCATCCGCATCAGGATGTTCGGCAAAAATGGTTTCGGTTAAAGCAAAGCGATTGGGAAGAAACCAATCGTCGGCATCAATAAAGGCTATATATTCAAATTTAGCGGCTCTTATGCCAACATTTCGCGTTTCGGCACTCCCCTTGTTTACACCGCCATGGTGTGTGAGTATTACAATTTTACTATCCGTTGCGGCCAAGTTGGCGGCTATCACCATTGAATTGTCTTTACTGCCGTCATCCACCAAAATTACCTCCTTGACTTCTGGCTGCGCCAAAGCTGACGACACTGCCTCATTTAGATATTTTGCAGCATTGTAAACGGGTATGATAACGGAAATCAGCAAGAGCTATATTTAGCTCAAATTTACTAAATTATTTGTATATTTATAATGCTTAGCCAAGGAATGGATGTCTAATATTATATCAATATTGTTTTGTACCACATCTTCTTTTTCAGGTTGCCGCAGCAACTCTTCAGAGAATTCCTCATGGGTATTCACTTTTATCCCTATCCGCTCAAAGTAGGCGTACGCCAGCATTTCGCGCTTAATAAAAATCCTTTTCCCTAAAAGCAATAGGGTATGGAGGTTCCCCATAGCTTTCGCTGTATTGAGGCTTAAAAACAAGGCATCACATGATTTAAGGACGATTAAGTATTCCTCAAACGACATATACTTTGTTATAGGCACAAAGCGTGTGCCAAATGCGCCGCCGCTTACTTCTGTAACATGATCAATGTAGGCCTTATCGCCGTATGATAGGGGTACTACTACGTTTACGTTGGGGCTGAGCTTATCTTTCAGGAAGTCAATGCTATCCAAGTGATTGACATAAGCATAGCCAGAGTGGCCTACCATCAGGTTGGTCTCATCCACATTCAGGGGAGAATTATTTGACTCAAGTTTCTGAGATTGGGTATATATATCATCAAAAGACATATCCTGCGTGTAGCAAAAGTGATTGAACCGCGCTTTTAAAGGAATCATCTTGCACACCAAATCGTACTCTTCGCGCACATAATGGTGAAACACCGATATCTTGCTAATCGCTTTGTCCCTCTTTTTGTTAAACTCGCGCTCATCCGCTTTTTCCTTCTGGCTTCTTTTATACTTTCTATACCAGTGCAATGCCTTAAAGCGCGAGAGGGGCGAGTTGTACCAAGCTTTTAGGTAAGCATCGGTTAGGGCATCGTACTCTTGGAAGTTGTAGTACGCCCAGGTATAAAAATCGCCGCTCCAGAATACCCATTCAATACTGGCCTCAGTCTCAAAGTTTTCGAGCCAGGCAATAGCTGCCGGGTGTAGGAAGTGTATAATGATGCGGTCGCCTTTGCCCATTTTACCTGTAAGCTCGGTAAACTCTGGGCTATCAAACGGTGCGTTAATTAAATAGGGAGCATCTTCGGGCAGGTATTTGTAGGGTTTTGCATCCCTTACCACAAATAACTGGTGAACATTCGCAAGTGCTACCTCGGTAGCCATCCTGCAAAAGGTGGTGATAAACTTATCATCGGGCAATAAATGTAATAGCATCAACTAACTGTTTAAAGCCTATTTACAACCCTATACCTGCTATACAACTAGAGTTTAATAACCAATGCTTGGCCGGTAGGCAAGGTAACTACCACCTCAGGCTTGTCTGCAAAAAAGGTATCAACGGCAAGGCGGGCAGAAGTTTCGTATTTGCGGAAACCGTAGTCATCGCAAATCATGATGCCGCCTTTTACCATTTTAGGGTAAAAGAAATCGTAGCAAGCCGAAGAGGTCTCGAACAAGTCCACATCAACGTGCACGAACGAGAATTGGCCATCCAAGCCCTTAAAAGTATCGGGAATGAAGCCAGGGTGATACTCCACATGGTTGTAGCCTGATAGTAACTCCTTTACGCTATCCAACGAGGTATCGCCAAAGTCGCCCTTCTTATGACCACCTGGGTCGCTATCGGCTAGTATGGGCATACCCTCAAAGGTATCGAACAGGTGTAGTTTGCGGCCTGCTTTTCCTTGGCTCGATTCGCCTAGCAGAAATGCCGTGCCACCGCGGTAGCAACCGCACTCGGCAAAGTCGCCTTCTAGTTGGGCGGCATACTGCGAAAACTGGCGCAGCATATAGCAACGGTCTTCTTTAACCACCGTGCGGTGTGCAAACTGCTGGTACCACTGCAAAAATTCAGGTTCAAACCACGGGGCGTAAAGTATATATCCTTCGGTTTGGTGTTTTATGTATGGTTCTTTAACGCTCATCGATTTTATAGTTTTTGTGCTACAAGGCGGTAATGTATCGGCATCAAGAAACGGTCTTCCGTTTCTACGGCCACTAGTTCTTTTATTTCGAATCCTTTGCTGAACAAGGCGCGAAGGCCGTGCTCAGTAAACCTCCAACAATCGGGCAGTGGGCCATGTATCCTAAAATTGTACGGGGTGGTTATCAAGGCCACGCCACCAGGTTTTAGTATGCGGTGTATTTCTTTTACGGCGTCAAAGGGTTGCAGCACGTGCTCTAGCACTTCGGTACACAACACAATATCAAACCTGCCGGGTTGTATCTTTGCACTATTGTCCTCAGTAAGGTCGGCTATATAAGTGGCAGTGGCTTTGGGGTCGATATCCAACGTTTCGATGGTGCTTTGGCTGAAAAACTGCGCCGCACCCAACCAATCTTGCGGGGCAATGTCGAGCATCATTTTGCCAGCACTGTCAAACTTCTCGGCACTCTCGCGAATGAACGTATCCACACTGTTCCTAATGGCTTTTAGGTGTGCAATATCCATTTCGCTTACCTGCTGCTTGGTTTCCATATTTATAGCTTAGTGTTTAACAGCGACTCAATTTCGCATACATCAAATACGGGAATACCGTACGTGTCGAATACAATCTTGCGCTCGCGAAAGGAATCATCGACAAAAATAGCCTTTTCGGGCAAAATATAGTGGCACTTATCGTCTTGCTCTTTTAAATGGCATATTTGGTGGAAAAGGCCTTGCAAACGGTACTTACGTAGGGTTTCCTCCAAGTTGCCTTTGTGGCGGGTTACCAGTACTACTTTCTTACCTTGATTATGGGCTTGGTAGATAAGCTGAACCGCCTCCAAGTTTACCTGATTATTGATGATTACACAATCATCGAAATCAAGATAGATGGTGTTGTACTCAATATCAAGCTTATACACGTTGCTCAACGACCGATCCAACCTAATGCCGTAATCCTTCTTGGCCACGGTTACCGGGTAGCCCAATAACTCGTATAGCGCCAGTAGCGGTATGTTCACGCCAAGGTTTCTCGCCAAAGCCATGGAGCCGGCTATGCGCGGCGAGATTTCCAACAGTTTCAGCACCCCTTCTCGGTCGCGCTTCAGCTGAAAAAACCAAGGCCCTTGCAGCTCTAGCGTAGCATTGATGGCTTCGGCAAATTGTTGGAAAGCGACATCGTGCGCTGGGTACGTATCGGCTGATATGCCGTTGATAGTGCGGTTGCGCACGCGAGCACCAGCAAACTTCAGTTCGCCATGTTTATCGGTATAGCAGTCAATGGTATATTCCTCGCCTACCAACCGCTCCATTACCACGTAGTTGCCTTTGCTTTCTTTGATGTATTCGGCCAGTGAGCCACTATCGTTTATCGCTCGGGCGCCTTTGCTGCCTTGGCCTACCGCAGGCTTAACAAATACGGGGAAATCGCTTTCGGGCATCTCGCTATCGTATACGTGTGGCACTTTTACTACCGGGTGGCTGGCAAATAGTTTATACGTTTCGGCCTTGTTGCGGCACAGGTTGCAAGTATCGTATGGGGAGGTAACCAA
Organism: Sphingobacteriales bacterium; assembly: GCA_027483645.1. Lineage (GTDB taxonomy): Bacteria > Bacteroidota > Bacteroidia > Chitinophagales > CAIOSU01 > CAIOSU01. The sequence continues at coordinate 152,946 of JAIXUD010000017.1, read as the reverse complement.
ATGCGCCTTAATATCGGCACGATGGCGGGCCATGGTGAGCACTACATCGTCGTTAGCGGGCATTACTACGTCAATCTGGTTCTCGGCAATAAAACTATTGAGGGCGGGTATAAAATCAGGGTGCGTAATGAAGGGAAAAGGCTCGTGGTAGTTTTTGAAAAAGTACTTGCCCGCGTTCGATTCTATGGAGGAGATACCGAACAGCTCCACCATTTTAATATGCTTGAGCGAACGGTGTATCTCTAGCCCAATTTCTGAACCGCAAGGGAAAATAAGAACGCGCAATGTTGCCGCCATGCTATTAATTTGGAGGGTTTGTTAAATACCAGGAGCTACTACAAGTGTTTCCTCATCAAGCGCGTTATCAAGTCCACATCTTCAACGGTAAGGGTATGGTATAGCGGCAGGCAAAGCACGCGGGTACATATATCTTCGCTTACAGGGCAAGGCACTTGGTCAACATAGTTTAGGGTGTTGAGGCTAGGGTAGAAGTACCTTCGGGTGTAAATTTGGTGCAGCTCCAAGTCTTTCATTAAGTTAAGCAACAGCTTTTCATTGGGGAAAACCACCGGGTAGTATGCATAGTTATATACCGTATTGTCTCCGCCAAATATGGTGGGCCTTACCAATGCGCTACCAGCAAGGTTTTGGGTGTAGCGGTTGGAAAGTTCTTTGCGCTTGGCAATGATTTTTTGCATGTCGTTCAATACCAAAAGCCCCATGGCCGCATGAAACTCCGAAGTTTTGCCATTGATGCCGGCACCATCAAAAGTATAAGGGCTGGTATGGCCGAAGTTGCGCAGCAGCGCCATTTTATCAGCTATAGGTTTGCTGCGGGTAATCACTGCACCGCCCTCAATAGTATGGAATAGCTTAGTTGCATGGAAACTGGCCGTGGATATATCACCATAGCCATAAAGCGATTCGCCCTTGTATTGGGTGCCGAAGGCGTGAGCGGCATCGTATATTACCTTTAGGTTGTGCTTTTTGGCAATTTTGTCAATGGCCTCCACATCGCAGGGGTTGCCGTATACGTGGGTGGCCAGTATAGCTTGGGTATTGGGGGTAATAGCTGCCTCAATTTTGGTGGCATCAATGTTCAGCGTGTTCACGTCAATATCCACAAACACGGGTTTACTGCCCTCCCATACTATGCTGCTGGTGGTGGCCACATAAGAGAAAGGCGTGGTAATCACCTCTCCCTTTATATCCAATGCCTTTAGGGCTATTTGTAGCGCAATGGTACCGTTGTTGAGCAACAGCAAGTGCGGTATGTTCAAATGGGCCGTCAATCTCGATTCCAGCTCGTTTACCAAGGGGCCACTATTGGTAAGCCACCCGCGCTGCCATATGTCTTTTACATATGCCTCGTAGGCTTCGCGTTCTGGTAGGTATGGCTTGGTTACTGGTATCATGCGTTATATTTATAATGGTTATACCAAATCAAGTTCGGTTCTAAATGTAGGCCTTACGATGCCCTCCCACTTACCGAACCAGCTACCTTCCCGTGGCGGGTCTTGCAGTTCAAAGCCTACTACATCTTCCATAAAGCAGATGGAGCGTGAGGCATCTTTCACAAAATGGAGGTCGATGCTGTAATGGTTATCGTTAAGCAAGTTGGCAGGCACATGAAAACGGCAGCGGTATACCCCTTCGTTCAAATCTTTCACTACCGATACTACGTTGAACACCAATTCGCCTTTGATGGAGTTAAGCTTTAGGCTTAGGTTGGTTTGCATGGGTTTCAGGTTCCAAAACTCAAACTCAAATACCAAATCGTTGTTAATGAAAAGGATGCTCTCCTCAGGGTTGTTTTCTGAATATACTGATGCCTTCTTTAATCGTATTTGATCATTGCCAGGGGCGGTTTTTATATCGTCCCAATCGTGGGCATTGGCGGTGCTATGGTTGCGGGTAAGGTATTGATCGATAATCTTGGAGGTTTCCCCTTCTGATACCAGTTTACCATGTTCCAGATAGATGCACTTGTTGCACAGTGATTGCATAGCGCCCATGTTGTGGCTTACAAACAAGATGGTACGGCCCGTATTGCTAATGCCCTGCATTTTGCCGATACACTTCTTCTGGAACTCGGCATCGCCTACGGCCAATACCTCGTCAATCACTAGTATCTCCGGTTCCAAATGCGCGGCTACCGAAAACGCCAAGCGCACCTGCATACCGCTGCTGTAGCGTTTTACCGGGGTATCAATAAATCGTTCAACGCCCGAAAAATCAACTATCTCTTCAAACTTGCGGTCTATTTCCTTTTTGGTCATGCCCAGTATGGTACCGTTCATGTAGATGTTTTCGCGGCCCGAAAGCTCGCTATGGAAACCAGTACCTACTTCTAATAAGCTAGCCACTCGGCCATTGATATCAATAGTACCGGTAGTAGGGCGGGTAATGCGAGATAGTATTTTCAGCAAAGTGCTTTTGCCTGCACCGTTCTTGCCTATTACGCCCATCACATCGCCTTCGTTTACTTGAAAACTCAGGTCTTTCAAGGCCCAAAGCACCGATTCGCTATTGTCATCCTCAAACTTGGAAAGGCTCTTTACTTTCTTGAAGCTCTCAAAAGGTGCCCGTACTACCGAGCCCAAGTAGCCCATTAAGCTATCATTGCTCTCTTCCTTAAGGCCCAAGCGGTACCTTTTGGACACGTTTCGCACATCTATCTGAACCTTAGACATAAGCTATGCAGCGTTTTTTATACTACGTCGGCAAAAGAATCTTCCTTCTTGCGGAAAAACAGGCTGCCAGTAATGAAAAGAAATATAGCCGTAGCGGCTCCTTGGGCTATCATCAACCAAGGCATCGGGCCCGTATCAAGCAAGGCTGCCCTAAAGCCCTCAATAACGCCAGCCATGGGGTAAAAGCCATAATATGGCAAAAACTTAGCGGGTACTATGCTGATGGGCCAAATAACCGGTGCCGCATACATAAGCAACTGTGCCAAAAACTGCATGAGCTGCTGGATATCCCTATACTGTATGGCCAGTGCCGCCAACCAAAGGCTTATGCCAAAGGAGGTCAAAATCATCACTATCACCAGAACGGGTATAAACAGCGCATTGATGTTGGGGGTAATGCCATAGTACAATAGCATAGCTAACAACAGCCCAAACGAAATACCGAAATCGAACAGCTTGGAGATGATGGGTACCAAGGGTATTATGATACGAGGGAAATATACTTTGGTAAGGAAGTTGGCATTGGAAACCAAGCTGTTGGTAGCCGATGTCATAGAAACGGAAAAATACGTCCAAGGTACTAGGGCTGCAAACGAGAACACCGCATAAGGTATAGCGTCGCCAATTTTTGATTGGAAATCGATAAAGTACCCAAAGATTACCGTGAATACCAACATTTGTACCAACGGCCTAAATACGGCCCAGGCAATGCCCAATACGGTTTGCTTGTATACTACCGATACATCGCGCTTCACCAACGTAATGAGCAAATCCTTATAGGCAACAATCTCTCGAAAGTATGCTGCCGAAAAAGGGTTAAGGTTGCCTGTGGCTGATATTTGCGTCTTCATGCCTTAGTTGCTTCCTTTTAGTACCACTCCTTGCGAAAAGGCTTCGTTGTAAGTACGTTGCAAACCTGCTTTCAGGCCAATTTTGTGTTTCCAGCCCAGGCCGTGCAGTTTGGCCACATCCATCAATTTGCGAGGGGTGCCATCGGGCTTGGTGCTATCAAAGGTCAACTGTCCGGTAAAACCGGTTACTTCGGCCACTATTTCGGCCAGTTCTTTTATGCTCACTTCGTCGCCACTGCCTATGTTCACTATATCCAGGTCGTCATAGGTTTCCATCAGGTGTAGGCAAGCCGCAGCTAGGTCATCCACGTGCAGAAACTCGCGGAAAGGGCTGCCCGTACCCCAAATCACCACTTCGGGTGTGCCTTGCTCTACCGCATCGTGAAACTTGCGCAACAAGGCGGGTATTACGTGGCTATTCTGTAAGTCGTAGTTATCGTTCGGGCCGTATAGGTTGGTAGGCATGGCCGCTATAAAATTGCGGTTGTATTGGCGCTTATAGTTTTCGCAAAGCTTGATGCCCGCTATCTTGGCGATGGCATAAGGCTCATTGGTAGGCTCTAGGAAACCGGCCAGCAACTGGTCTTCGCTCATGGGCTGCTTGGCAAACTTAGGGTAGATGCAGCTAGAACCGAGAAACAATAGCTTCTTCACATCATTCACGTGCGAGGCATGTATCACGTTGCACTCTATCATGAGGTTCTCGTAGATAAAGTCGGCACGGTACACGTTGTTGGCTACTATGCCGCCTACTTTGGCAGCTGCCAGAAACACATATTCAGGTTTCTCTTGCTCAAAGAAATCGTTCACGGCTTGTTGGTTGCCCAGGTCGAGCTCTTTGCTTGAGCGGGTAATAATGTTATGGTAGCCACTAGCTTGTAGCAGGCGCACTATTGCCGAGCCCACCATGCCTTTGTGTCCAGCTACATATATTTTAGCGTTCTTTTCCAATTTCCCCGTGGTTTTACTTTTGAAGGTAGCAAGAAGTATTACTCGAAGTAGTTCAAAATCTTGTGGCCGCCCTCTTTTAGGTACTGGTCGCGCTTAAAGAGTTTCAGGTCGGCTTCCACCATTTCCTTCACTAGCATGCCTAAGGTATAGCGTGGTTTCCAGCCCAGTTCGGTGTTGGCTTTGGTAGGGTCGCCAATCAATAGGTCAACCTCCGTAGGGCGGAAGTAACGCTTATCGATGGATACCATCGTTTTGCCAATCGGTATCTGGTACTCAGGATTGGTACATTTTACTACTACTGCGGTCTCGTCCACACCTTCGCCGCTAAACGCCAGCTCTACGCCAATTTCATCAAAAGCCATGATGATAAAGTCGCGCACCGAGGTAGTTTCGCCAGTAGCTATAACATAGTCGCGGGCCTCTTCTTGTTGCAGCATCAGCCACATCGCCTCTACGTAATCCTTTGCATGGCCCCAGTCGCGCCTAGCGTCAATGTTTCCTATAAAAATCTGGTCTTGTAGGCCAAGGGCTATTTTGGCAACCGCGCGGGTAATCTTGCGGGTTACGAAGGTTTCGCCGCGAACCGGGCTCTCGTGGTTGAACAGGATGCCGTTGCAAGCATACATGTTGTAGGCCTCACGGTAGTTTACGGTTATCCAGTAAGCGTACATTTTAGCCACTGCATAAGGCGAGCGTGGGTAGAATGGGGTGGTTTCCGATTGTGGAACCTCTTGTACTAAGCCGTACAGCTCACTGGTAGAAGCTTGGTAAAACTTTACCTTTTTGGTAAGGTTTAACAAACGGATAGCCTCCAACATGCGCAGGGCACCAATGCCGTCGGCATTGGCGGTATATTCAGGGGTCTCGAAACTCACCTTAACGTGCGACATGGCCGCGAGGTTGTAAATCTCGTCAGGTTGTACTTCTTGTATAATACGTATGAGGTTGGTAGAGTCCGTCATATCACCATAGTGCATGCGGAAGGTGAGGTCAGTAGACTGCTCCTCTAAGTACAAATGGTCGATCCTATCGGTATTGAAAAGCGAACTTCTGCGTTTTATACCATGTACCGTGTAGCCTTTCTTCAGGAGAAACTCCGCAAGGTAAGAACCATCTTGCCCGGTAATACCCGTAATTAATGCAACTTTTGACACCTGCTTTCAGTTTAAATTTCGGGGCAAAGATAGGCATTTTTACGCAATAACAGAGGAGTTTACCCTAGTTGAAACTATAACCATAATACTACGTTAAAGGAAGAGAGTGACTACATATAGCGACAACCAACCTCGCACCTGTGGGCTGCTTAAAGTCTATTTCCCTTTTTATGGTTAATTTTATAATGGGAATTCATTTACTGAGCCATATTATGATTAAAGCGTTACATAAACAGCATTTGTTGCTTATTGGGGTGTTCATGTTGTTTTCGCTGGGCTTGTTGGCTCAGGTGCCCACCCCGTTTTTCCCAAAAAATAACGTAATAGCCCAGAACCCTATAACGCTACGCTGGAACGCTACCACCACCGCCCTTTCTTACGAAATAGAATATGCTGATAACGCCGCCCTTACTGGCAGTACCTTGGTGCCTGTAGCGGTGGGCACCTCACATACCTTGCCTATCCTTACTACCGGTAAGTACTATTTTTGGCGGGTAAGGGCACAAACCGCTGGCGGGCCTAGCGCTTGGAGCCAAACTTGGCGCTTCGGCGTTTTCTTGCCTACCGATTGGCCAGATTTGGTTTTTTGGATAAGTGGCGACGGGCCCATGACGGTAGACATTGCCGGGCGCCTGACTCAGTGGACCGATAGAAGCACACAAGCCAACCACGTAAACCAATCGAACCCGGCGAAACAGCCTTTGCTGGTAGCGAGCGGTTTCAACGGCAGGCCGGTGGTAAGGTTTGATGGTGGCGATGTACTTTCAGGTGGCGACGTGCTTGATTTAAATGCCAATAGCCGCACCAGTATAGTGCTAGGCAAATCGAACACAAATACTGGTGCTTACTTTGCTAAAGCTATTGCTGGTTCGCAACAAAATAGGTTCGCATTAACCTATTCCACTCCCAACCTGTTGGTTATACACCACGACAATTCCGTAAGGCAGATTACCTTACCGCGCAGCGGTGGCGCTACCGAGTTGTTGATGACTGTGGCAGATAGATCGGCTTTGGTGCTTAACTTACGTATTAATGGCTTTAATGCTGGTACTCCTGTATCTGGTTTGCAAGGTTCTGGCTTCAACTTCAATTCCACCTATAGGTTTTTGGTGGGCGCATATAATGATGCCAGTGATGTAAATGAGCTGCTAATGCTGAACGGCGACATTGCGGAAATGTTCTTTTACGACCGCACCTTTGTTGATTCGGTAAGGCAACTACAGGAGAAGTACGTAATGGATAAGTACTATCCACCAGTAAACATTGGTGCCGATACGGTTTTCGCCTATGGCTTTTGTGGCACTACCCTAACCGCCGGTACTGGCTTTACTACCTATTCATGGTCTGGCGGGGGTAATACTGCCAATAAAGTAATTACTGCGCCAGGAACCTACTCAGTAACTGTTACCGATGTTTTTGGCCGCGCATCGGCCGATACGTTGGTGGTAACCATGCCCAACCCTAATTTTGTGGGCAACCCTATTATTTGTTTGGATGGTAGTGTAACTTGGAACACAGGCCTGCCTACCACTGGCTATACCTTCAATTGGTCGCCTGCTAGTGGCAATGTAAATTCCATCAACATTACCACCCCGGGCACCTACCGCGTAACGGTTACTGACATTAATAACTGTAGCTACGTATCGCCAGCAGTAACCTTTACCGTCGATTCATTTAAAAGCAGGGTTGCCATACTAACTGGCGCTGACACTTCTTTATGTTCAGGCAATAACATCGGCCTAGCAAGAGGGGCCAACTTGGTAAGTAGTTACCAATGGTCTACAAGTGACACTACTCCCACCATTACCGTGGATACCTCAGGTTTGTATAGCCTTACGGTAACTAATAGCAACACCTGTGAGGCGATTTTAACGGCACAGGTAAATATAACCGGTAGCGGCCCGATAACTAATTTTGTGGTTGATACCATATGCTTGGGCGCGCCCACCCAATTTACCGACCTCAGTACCATCAGCCCGCCTTATAATGTAGGGTCTTGGAACTGGAATTTTGGTGATGGCAGCAGCTCCACTAGTCAGAACCCAAGCTATACTTATAGTGCGGCGGGTACTTACAATGCAGTACTTATTACCACCTCTGATAGCGGCTGTATCAGCTCGCCTATTACCAAGCAAGTGCTGGTGCGCCCTACCGTGGTAGCACAGTTTTATGACACGTTGGCTTGTTTAAATGCCCCTGCCCTGTTTTTTGACGCTAGTATTGCGCCAGCAGGAGACCAAATAGTGGGATGGAATTGGGATTTTGGTAACAGCACCAGCGATACTGCCCAAAACCCACAGACGGTATATGCGTCATTAGGCGGTTTCCCCGTAAGCCTTATAGTGAATACACAATTTGGCTGTAGAGATACGGTGCAGAGAAACCTTACAGTAGGAAATACCGCACCGCAGCCTGGCCCTTTCGATTTCTTGTCTCCACAGCCGGGTGGCCTCAACATTATCAGCCCGAGCATTTTGTTCCAATGGGAACCATCGCCCAATGCCGTGCGCTATCTGTTGGAAGTATCTACCAGCAGCAATTTTGCCAATCCTATTTTGTACCAGCAAACTACCCAAACCAGTATCGCCACTACTGCCATACCGTTCTCCCAATCAATGCATTACTACAGGGTTACCGCCTTCAACGTATGCAGCGATGCCATAACTTCGAGCGTGTTGGTATTTTATCGTTTCACGCCCGATTTGATACCAGGCTCCTTGCAATTGTGGGTAATGGCTGATGGCCAACTAATTAAGAACAGTGCCAATAACGTAAGTAGCTGGCTTGATCAAAGTGGTAATAACCGGCACCTTACCCAAGCAGGAAGCGGTGTGCAGCCTATCTGGGTAGACTCGCTGGCGTTGATAAATTATAAGCCGGCCTTGAGGTTTGATGGTAATGACTTTTTGAGTGGTGGCGATATATTGAACCTGGGTGATAAAGCATGGCGCTTCTTTTTGGTAGGCCGCATGAACGCCAACGATAATAGCTATTTTGCCAAAGCGGTGGCGGCGAATGCTTTCAGTAGGTATGGACTGATTAAGGTATCGAATCAGCTCAACTTCTTGGTTAATGATAATATTGGCGCATTCGAAGCGAAATCGCCTACCCCATTTGGCAGGTATGAGCTGGTGCGCACCAGCATCCTCCGCCCGAATGGCGTATTGGAACTGCACCGTAACAGTACCTTGCTTGCGCAAACTGGTGGTTTACAAATAGGTGCTAACATAGTAAGTACGACTAGATTTTTGGTTGGGGCTTATAGTAATGCTTTCGACAACAACCAGTTGCTATACTTGGATGGCAGCATATCGGAGCTTATAGCTATTGATACTACCCTTACCCAGTATCAAACAGACTTGGTAGAGCGGTACCTATACCATAAATACAGCCGACCCGTATGGTTAGGCCCCGATATTAAGATTACTTATGGCTTTTGCGATACGATTATATTGGATGCCAGTGAACGCTACGAAAAATACCTTTGGAGCACTGGCGATACCACCAAGACATTAAGGATACGCCAATCGGGTACTTACTGGGTAGAGGTTACCGATGTATTTAACCAAATGTATAGGGATACCATCAACATCACGTTGCCTTCTGTTGCGCCGCCAACGGTTTCTACTATCTGTTTGGGGGACTCCATTGTTTGGGATGCCAACTTGGGCCCTGATTACAGCTATCAATGGAATGTGGGCGATACAACCCCAATTTTAGTCATTACCAGTCCTGGAACTTATTTTGTTACCATTGCTGATACCAACAGCCCGCAATGCATCTATATCTCAGATTTGCATACAGTGGTGCTCGACTCTTTTGCCATCACAACCACCTTGGGCGCCGATACCACTTTATGCGCGGGTGCGCAATTGGGTATTCAAGGCTCTTCTAGTGGCATTATTGCCTACAACTGGTCTACCGCGGCTACCACGCCAACCATACAAATAAACAATCCGGGCACATATTATGTGAACGTGCTGAACGTATCGGGCTGCCAAGCTACCGATACTATTGAGGTAGCCATATCGGGCCAATTGGCTAATGTAAACTTTGCCGTGCCGCCTGCCTTCTGCTTGGGCGACACCAGTAATTTTTTAAATCAAACCACCATACAATCGCCATTCAATATTTTAGATTACAAGTGGGACTTTGGGGTGAATAATGATACCTCTTTGCTTCAAAACCCAAGCTACTATTACAATGCCGCAGGTACTTACTCGGTAAGCCTATTAGTAACTTCCGACTCTGGCTGCGTAAATAGTTTAACCAAAACCATTCGTGTTTTCAATAAGCCTACTGCCAGGTATACCTACCAAATTGGTTGTGCCGGTGCACCGCTCAACTTCTTAGACCAGAGCATAGGCGTAGCCAATGATGCCCTAGCTGGGTGGCTATGGGAGTTTGGCGACGATAGCACTTCAACGCTTCGCAACCCAAGCCACGTATATAGCCAAGCAGGCGTGTATGAGGTAAGGCTAACCGTGACTTCAACCACAGGCTGTACTTCTACCTTTACCGATACTTTGGAAGTATACCCGGAGCTAATTGCCGCCATCGGGGTGCAGAACCTCTGCTTTGGCGAAACCACCCAGTTTACCGATGCTAGCCCAGGCTTCTCTAATATTAAGTGGGATTGGGACTTAGGCAATGGCAACTTCACTACTCAAGAGAACCCTACCATCAACTATACACAGATAGGTACTTTCCTGGTAAGGCTAACCGTAAACAACGCACTTGGCTGCCAATCAACCGTGTTTGATACCATTAGCATTGTACAGCCACCTACGGCAGACTTCACCTACAACGTGGCTTGCGAGGATTTCAACTTTAGGTTGAACGATGCTAGCACCCAAGCCGGCAACGACCCGATTGTGAAATGGCGCTGGGAGTTTAACGATGGCGGCCTGCCAAGCAACGCCCCTAACCCAGTGCGCACATACGATACCACGGGCACCTTCCCCGTTACGCTGGCTATTGAGTCGGCCAATGGCTGCCCAGCTAGCATTACCAAACAAGTGACCATTGCACCTGCTCCCGTAGCGTCGTTTACCTTTACACCCGATTATGGCGCGGCACCGCTATTGGTTACCTATACCAACACCAGTGTGGGGGCAACATCGTACCAATGGTTCTTTGGCGGTGGCGGCTATTCGCAAGACGAAAACCCCCAGCATACTTTCCAATACAATGAAGTGTTTACCACCACTATGATTGCCACTGGCCCCGGTGGATGTAAGGATACCGCTATCAGCGAGCTTACGGTGAACATTGCCACGCTGGACATTGCCGTTGTAGAAATTGATGTGGAGAACGTGAACAACCGCGTGCGTCCGTATGCCACCATAATCAACCAAGGTACGCGCGATGTGGACCATTATTATCTCACTTCTAGCTTAGGCGATGGCTCTCGAATTACCGAGCGGGTGGATACCTTCTTGGCTTCAGGAACGGGCATGATATACTATTTTAGGGCAGGTTATGAGGCTACTGAGTTCCAAGCCAACTCCTTCCTTTGCATACAGGCATCGCTGCCTAATGAAGAGGTTGACGACAATGGCCTTAACGACCGCCTATGCAAGCCGCTGGAAAACGACATACGCATTGTACCGCCATACCCTAACCCTACAACCGATGTAATGAGCTTTGAAGTGCTGATACCTCGCGAGGAAGTGCTGGAGATAAGCGTGTATGATGTGCTAGGCCATAAACTGATGGACCTACATACCGGCATGGCCGAAAAAGGAACACTTACCTACCAAATGGACATGAGCGGATATGCCAAAGGTGTTTACCTGCTGCGTATTAAGTATGTTGAAAATGAGCAGGTGATGAGGTTTGTAGTGGATTAAAAATGTGAAGTCAAAATTCTATGAAGTAGCGCTTTTACATTGATACATCAGTTTTTGGTGGCATTTTCGACTTAGAATTTGAAGAAGAGAGTCTGCTTTTGTTTGAGAAGATAAAATTAGGAAACATAACTTGCGTATATTCGGCTTTAATTGAAAGTGAACTTAGTAAATCTCCCGCTAGAGTAAGAGATTTTTTTCTTCAGTTGGATAGCGAATTGAAAGAGAAAGTCGTGATTGATCAAGAAGTTCTTCGACTTGCCGAATCCTATATCACAGAGAAAGTAGTTGGCGAAACAAGCTTGGACGATTGCATTCATATAGCGGCGGCAACGATAAACAAAGTCGATGTACTAGTAAGTTGGAACTTTAAACACATTGTTAACATTTATCGCATAAGAGGCTATAACTCTATTAACTTACGTTTAGGTTATACTCCTCTAAATATCCACTCTCCAAAAGAAATAGTTGGCTTATGAAAACAAAGGATAAAGCCCAAAAAGAATTTGATAGTGTAAAAACCTTTCGGGAGATAAAGGATAAAATCTCCTCAGAGATAAAAGGCATGTCTTTTGAAGAATTGACCGCCTACTTAGAAAAAACCAAACTAAAACCGCTAGGATAGTGGCTACCGGTGTGCTCTAGTTGAAACAATTGGTACATTTGCACATTCGCAAATTAGTACATCCAAGGTTACATGCCCCAACTCGCCATCTTCGCATCCGGTACCGGCAGCAATGCCCAAACCATCATCAACCATTTTAAGGGCAGCAAAACTGTTACGGTATCGCTCATAGTAAGCAATCGTGCCGATTCGGGAGTATTGGAAATTGCCGAAGCCGAAGAAATCCCATACGCCATCATCGATAAGGATGAGTTTAAAGACGAGGAGGTGATGATGGCCTTGCTGGAGTATCATAAAGTTGACATGGTTGTATTAGCTGGCTTTTTATGGCTGATACCGAGTTACCTAGTAGCAGCCTACCCCAACCGCATTATTAACATTCACCCCGCCCTTTTGCCGGCCTATGGCGGTAAAGGCATGTATGGCAATAAAGTACACGAAGCCGTGAAAAATGCTGGCGATGCCGAAAGTGGTATTACCATTCACCATGTAAACGAGAATTTCGACGAGGGAGAGATAATCTTTCAAGCACGCTGCACCATTGCCGTTACCGATACACCTGATGACATCCGCAAAAAGGTGCAAGCGTTAGAACAAGAGCATTATCCGCAAGTGATTGCAAATCTGCTAGCTAAAGCAAAATAGTGCTTTTGACTTTTCTTATCGCAAAAACAACCCGAAATTGTCGACAGGAAAAGACAAATTATGCATCTCCATATACGTCTCTCGCTTTCAAAATTCTAAGTGAGCTTTAACCGATTTGCTCATTATCCACAACTTATTGAAAACCTGTTGAAACAATTCTAGTACAGCGCAATAAAAAGCATTTTACTTCGTAGTTTGTGTGGGTTGCTTTTGATACTTTTGCAGTACGCAAATTTCTACCCGCTAAATCCCTTATTTTCCTATTGTGAAGAAGATTAAATCCGCCCTGATATCGGTATTTTATAAAGATGAGTTGGCTCCGATTGTGCACGAAATGCACCGTTTGGGTATCAAAATCTATTCAACAGGCGGTACGCAGGCGTTTATTGAAAATGAAGGCTTGCCGGTAACTTCGGTGGAGAGCCTCACTTCTTACCCCAGCATTTTGGGTGGCCGTGTTAAAACCCTTCACCCCAAGGTTTTTGGTGGTATCCTTGCCCGCCGCGAAAACCAAAGCGACGCCGCACAGCTAGAAACCTACGAAATACCCGAAATCGATTTAGTGATAGTGGACCTCTACCCGTTTGAGGAGACCCTTACCCAAACTACCGACGAAGAGGAAATCATAGAGAAGATTGACATTGGTGGGGTATCATTGATTCGTGCCGCAGCCAAGAACTACAACGATGTATTGATTGTGGCTGCCCGCAGCTACTACAGCGAGCTGCTTGCACTGCTTCAAGACAAACAAGGCTTCACTACTCCAGAAGACCGCCGCCTGTTTGCAGCGCGTGCTTTTGATACTTGCAGCCACTACGATACCCAGATTTTCAAATATTTGGCCGAAGGTCAAGGTATATCTGGTTTCCGCCAGAGCCACAGCGGTGGCCGCACCCTGCGCTACGGCGAAAACCCACACCAGCAAGCCAAGTTTTATGGCAACTTGGAAGAGGTATTTGATGTATTGGGCGGCAAAGAACTAAGCTACAACAACCTGGTGGACGTAGATGCAGCGGTAAACCTGATTGCAGAGTTTACGGAGCCTAGCTTTGTGGTTATCAAGCATACCAATGCCTGCGGTGTGGCGTCTCGCCCTACCGTGTTGGAGGCTTGGAAGGCCGCTTTGGCCGGTGATTCGGTTTCGGCATTTGGCGGCATACTGGCCACCAACACCAAAATTGACAAAACCACTGCGGAAGCCATCAATGAGATTTTCTTTGAGGTGTTGATTGCCCCAGATTTTGATGAGGATGCCATCCAGGTATTCGCCAGCAAAAAGAACCGCATACTCATTCGCCAGAAACAGGCGTTGAAGCCCGGCAAGCAATTTAAGAACCTGCTGAACGGCGTGATAGAACAAGACCCGGATTGGAAAACGGAAACGGCTGCCGACCTGAAAACGGTAACCACCACGCAACCAACCGAAACCCAAATACAAGACCTGTTGTTTGCCAACAAGCTCGTAAAGCACCTTAAATCCAACACCATAGTGCTGGCCAGCAACGGCCAACTCATCGGTATGGGTTGCGGCCAGACCAGCCGCGTAGATGCCCTAGAGCAGGCAATAGCCAAGGCCGAGAAATTCGGCTTTGACGTTGCCGGTGCCGCGATGGCCAGCGATGCTTTCTTCCCCTTCCCCGATTGTGTGGAGATTGCGGACAAGAAAGGCATTAAGGCGGTGATACAGCCCGGTGGCTCTATAAAAGACCAGGACTCGATTGATTATTGCAACCAACATGGCATGGTGATGGTAACTACCGGAACCAGGCATTTCAAACATTGACCAAAAGACCAAAAACCTACTGCTGAAGCTCAACCCTTCACCAGCTTACGAAACTAGATATGGCGCTATTCAATTTTTTTAATCAAGAGATAGCTATTGACCTCGGTACGGCCAATACGCTCATCATCCACGACAACAAAGTGGTAGTGGATGAGCCCTCTATTGTGGCTATAGACCGCACTACTAACAAGGTAATTGCGGTAGGCAAGCGTGCGATGCAAATGCACGAAAAAACCCACGAAAACATCAAAACCGTTCGCCCCTTGAAGGACGGTGTAATTGCCGACTTCAACGCAGCGGAGAACATGATCCGTGAGATGATAAAGATGATTTACAAGAGCAAGCCGCTCTTTAGCCCATCTTATACCATGGTTATCTGCATCCCTTCGGGTATTACCGAGGTGGAGAAGCGCGCGGTAAAAGATTCTGCCGAGCAAGCTGGTGCCCGCGAAGTGTGGTTGATATATGAGCCAATGGCTGCTGCTATCGGTATCGGTATCGATGTGGAGGAGCCAGTAGGCAACATGATTATCGACATAGGCGGTGGTACTACCGAGATTGCGGTTATAGCCCTTTCGGGTATCGTTTGCGACCAGTCCATCCGTGTAGCGGGCGATGAGTTTACTTTGGATATTATCGACTTTATGCGCCGCCAGCACAATATGATGATTGGGGAGCGCACTGCCGAAAATATCAAAATCCACGTAGGCTCTGCCTTGACCGAACTGGACAATCCACCAGATGATTTTGCGGTGAACGGACGTGACTTGATGACGGGCATCCCGAAACAAATCATGGTATCTTATTCTGAGATTGCCCACGCTATCGACAAATCAATCTCTAAGATTGAGGAAGCAGTATTGAAAGGCTTGGAGACCACCCCGCCAGAGTTGGCTGCCGATATATACAAAACCGGCCTCTACCTTACCGGTGGCGGTGCCTTGATACGTGGATTGGACAAACGCCTAAGCCAGAAAACAAAACTACCCGTGCATGTAGCCGAAGACCCATTGCGTGCAGTAGTGCGCGGCACTGGCAAAGCTTTGAAAAACATAGGCAAGTTCTCATTCTTGATGGGCTAATAAAATACCGGAGGCCAGACGGATGCGTAACCTATTATCATTTTTCATACGGTACAATTCGTTTTTCATCTTTTTCGCGCTAGAGGTGGTTTGCCTTGCATCGGTATTTAGGCTCAACTATTATCATAAGGTTTCCTTTGTAAGTGCTTCCAACGATTTTACTGGCGGCATTTATAGCTCTTATAGTGGCTTTACCGATTACCTTCGCTTGGCCGATGTAAACGATAGCCTAGCCCGTGAAAACGCCCTGCTGCGTAGCCAGCTGCAAAGTAACTACTGGGATACCGAGGTGAAGAAAGACGTGGCTTGCGACGTGAACATGGTACAGGCTTACCAATTTTTCGATGCCAAGGTTATCAGCAACTCTACTACTTCCGCAAGCAACTACTTGGTAATAAACAAGGGCAGCAAGCACGGCGTAAAGCCCAACATGGGGGTAGTGGTACCTAAAGGGGTGGTGGGCATTGTAATGGATGTATCAGAGAACTTTGCCACCATAATGAGTGTACTGCACAAGGATAGCAAAGTGAGTGTGAAACTGAAAGGACCAGGTAATTCGGGCAGCCTTACTTGGCCGGGTGGCGACAGCCGCTATGCGGTGGTAAAAAACGTACCGGTGCACGTAAACATACAGCCGGGCGATACGATAGTAACTAGTGGCTACTCCTCCATTTTCCCAGAGAATATTATGGTGGGCACCATTGAAAGTTTTGAGTCGCCATCGGGAAGCAACTTTTATGAAATTAGCATTAAACTGGCTACCGATTTCGAGACACTGGAGTATGTGGATGTGGTAAATTATCTTTTTAGCAAAGAGCAACAAGAGCTGGAAGGTCAACGGAAATGAGAATAGGCATCAACATCATTTTTTATGCGTTAGGATACCTGGGACTGGTAATGTTTCAGGTATTGGTGCTCAATAGGCTCAATTTAAGCTTTTACATCAACCCGTATATTTATCCCTTCTTTGTGCTTATGCTGCCGTTTCGTATGCCGGCGTGGCTTCTAATGGTTATCGCGTTCTTTGCCGGGTTGGTGCTCGATGTATTTGCTAACACCGCAAGCATACATGCAGCTGCCTTGGTGTTTTTGGCTTTTGTGCGGCCCTATTGGATAAACCTGATTACCCCCAAGGGTGGCTATGAAACGGAGGAGCGCCCAAACATACGTGGGCTTGGTTTTAGCTGGTTTGCTTTGTACACATTTGCATTGGTTTTCCTCCACCACTTTTTTTATTTCTTTTTAGAGATTTTTTCGGTCACTTCTTTGTTCTCAACATTGGGTAAAACATTGTTGAGCACTATTATTTCTACCATTCTTATTGTGCTATTGGCTTACCTTTTCTCAAGAGAAAAGAAACGGGCATAAGATTATTGATATTGGGGCATTGCTAGGGAGTTAGGGTATGGATATTTTTAAAAACAGGCGGTTTGTAATTTTGGCCATCTTCGGGTCAATGTTTGCCATTTTTGGCATCAAGCTGTTTTATATCCAGTTGGTAGATGATAAATATGAGGCCCTTGCCAACCAGAACGTTATCCGTAATGTAACCGTTTACCCAAACCGTGGCTTAGTTTTCGATCGCAACGGGGTACTGATAGTAGAGAACGATGCTACCTACGAAATCTTTGTAATCCCACGTCAGGTTAAAGAGTTGGACACGGCCCTGTTCTGCCAACTACTTGACCTTAACCCGCAATACTTTAAAGACCAATTGGCCAAGGCCAAAGCATACTCGCGTTACGTACCGTCATCGTTCTTAAAGAATATTTCTGTAGAGCAGTACGCTTCTTTTCAAGAGCACTTGTATATGTTCCCCGGTTTTTATGGCGACATTAGGCTTGTGCGCAAATACCCGCACAACGCGGCGGCCCACGTGTTGGGCTATACCGGCGAAATAGGGGAAGAACTGCTCAAACTACAGCCTTACTACTCCCCGGGGGATTATATTGGCACCAGCGGCCTAGAAGCTACGTATGAGCCGTTTTTAAGGGGCCGGAAGGGCAGCAAGCTGATACTGGTGGACAAATTCAATCGGGAGCAGGGTTCTTTTCAAGATGGATTGTATGATACCGCTGCGGTGTCGGGCAGCAACATTACCATCAGTCTTGATATGGAGTTGCAGGCGTATGGTGAATTGCTGATGCAAAACAAGAAAGGTTGTATTGTAGCCATTGAGCCCAACACGGGCGAGATACTGGCCATGATAAGCGGCCCAAGCTACAACCCCAACCTACTTACAGGCCGCCAAAGGGGCAACAACTATGTTGCTTTGCTGGCCGACACCTTAAAACCCCTATTCAACCGCGCCATTTCGGGTGGTTCTTACCCGCCTGGCTCTACTTTCAAATCGCTAATGGCCTTGATGGCGCTGCAAGAAGGATCGTTGTTGCCAGAGGATGTTTATCCGTGTTTTGGGGGCTATCGTCTTGGGGCACATACCGTAGGTTGCCACGCCCACCCACCGCTGCGAGACCTATCAGCGGCTATTCAATATTCTTGCAATTCATACTTTTGCTACGTTTTCAAAAACGTGATAGACCAAGATAAGTTTAAGAACAGTGACGAGGCCCTGGCTATGTGGAACAGCTACCTGTACAGCTTTGGTTTGGGCCAAAAACTGGGGGTTGATATACCCGGCGAGCACAAGGGGCTAGTACCAACTCCTAAGTACTATAACGATATTTATGATGTGGGCCGCTGGAAATCCTCTACCATCATTTCTCTAGCTATCGGGCAGGGTGAGCTGGGCCTTACGCCGTTGCAAATGGCCAACATGACGGCCGCCATTGCCAACAGGGGATATTACTACACTCCACACTTTGTGAAATCGATTGAGAACGATACCACCAATTTCCTTGACCGCTACTTGAAACGCAACCTAACCAAGGTAGACCAGAAGCACTTTGATTATGTGGTGGAGGGCCTATACCAAACCGTACAGCAGGGTACAGGCCGTATTGCCCAAATTGAGGGGTATGAGGTATGTGGAAAAACCGGAACGGTAGAGAACCCGCACGGTGAAGACCACTCGGCATTTATAGCTTTTGCCCCGAAAACCAATCCGCAGATTGTAATTACCGTGTTTGTAGAAAATTCTGGGTTTGGGGCTACCTATGCGGCACCTATCGCTAGCTTGATGATGGAGAAATACCTGAACGATACCATCGCCACCAAGCGCTTGCCACTGGAAAAGCGTATGATTGAAAAGGATTTGATTCACCCGAAAGTAATAGTGAGCAATGAGACGCCGTAGCCTATGGGCCGATATGGACTGGTTGAGCGTGCTGCTCTACGGCCTGCTGGTGCTTATCGGCTGGGTATCCGTTTATGCCGCCGATTATGATGGTATACGTACCAGCCCATTTGATTTGAGCACCTCGCACGGCAGGCAGATTGTCTGGATAGCGGTAGCGCTGGTGCTGGCCATCCTCATCGTTATTATCGATAACAAGTTCTACACCACTTTTGCATACTTCATCTACGGGCTTGTGATGATTATGCTTATCATGATATTTTTTATAGGCACGGAGGTAAAAGGCAACAAGTCATGGTTTGTGATGGGCGGTTTTTCCATACAACCCTCTGAGTTTGCTAAGTTTGCCACCGCACTGGCAGTGGCCAAGTACCTCAGTACCCAAGGTGCAAACATGAAGTATTGGACCACCCGAATCATCGCAGCGGTTCTCATCTTATTCCCTATGATACTCATCCAGCGGCAAGGTGATGATGGCTCTGCATTGGTGTTTTTATCCTTTGTGTTTGTACTGTACCGCGAGGGGCTCACCTCTTGGGTATTGATAGGTGGCGGCTATTTTGGGTTAATTTCTGTACTGGCATTAGTGGTTGAAGAAAAGATATACTTAGTAGTTGCTATCGCGATTTTGGCTGCTGCCTTCATTTACTTTTTAAGGCGCCACATGCGTATCGCCATTACTACGGGTGTTTTGGCCTTGCTCAGCATTGGCTATGTATATACGGTCAGTTACGCTTTCGATCAGCTAAAGCCTCACCAAAAAGAACGTATTGATGTGGTGCTAGGCAAGCTAGAGGATAAAAAGGCTGCAGGATACAACCTCAACCAATCGATGATAGCCATCGGGTCGGGCGGTTTTACTGGCAAGGGCTTCCTTAACGGCACCCAAACAAAGGGCAACTTTGTGCCGGAGCAAACCACCGACTTTATCTTCTGCACCGTGGGCGAAGAGCACGGCTTTATTGGTACCGCTATAGTGCTTGGGCTGTTTATGGCCTTATTGGCAAGGGTAGTTTATATCTCCGAAAGGCAGCGATCCAAGTTTACCAGGTTGTATGGATACGGCGTGGCCAGCATCCTGTTTTTCCACGTTTCTATTAATGTGGGTATGACGATAGGTCTCGTGCCCGTAATTGGTATCCCATTGCCGTTTTTAAGCTACGGTGGTTCCTCTATACTGTCATTTACAATATTACTCTTTATCCTGCTGAAGTTGGATAGCGATAGGCTTGCGGTACTACGGTAAGTGGTGGAGTTGCGAAAATCAAAATTGGCATTTCTTTAAAGTACCATTGGCGTCAAGGTCTAGAGAGCTGGGTTCACTATTTTACCAATCATCATAATCCGGCCGGAGGCCTTCTCCCTTACCGCAATTACAAATGGCTTGTTTACCGAGAAGGAAGTATTGGCAGATGAACTACCGGAAACGGGCAATACTCCTGCCTCAGATACCTTGAAAGAAGTCTTATGCTTTATGTCGGCAATGTTGATGGCACCATCAGTAAGGTTACTAAAGTCGGCATTGTCAGCAAAAGCTAGCTCCATACCCATATTGGTAAGTACTGGTTTCAGTACTGCTTGGTGCTCCAGTTGGAATTTTGGCAAGAATAGCGTGGGCGATACATCATAGCTTAATCCGTTCATCCAAGTATTCCAGCGCGAGGTGGTAAGGTTGCTTACCAAATTGTTGAGGTTGCTACTATTGGACGGCACGATGATGGTAAGCGAGAAGGTGCCATTTTCGTAAGGCAAATCGGCAATTTGTACCTCATTATCGGTATAGTAGCCGTACTGCATACCACGGCCGTTCATCATGTTTACAGGTATGGTTTGCGCACCAAGGTAAAAAGGTTGTTGGGTATTGAGCGTGCTATCAAAAGCCTGCTTAAGCCTGGCATTGAACCACAGGCTGTTTGCCACATACATGCCATCCCCCTCCAGCAATTCATTTATCACTTGCTGTATGTTGCCATTGGTAGCAAGGTACATCCAGTTATTGATTTCTTCCACGGCACCAGTGCTGGCTAGGTCCAGCTGCTGTACAGGAATCTGGTAATACAATTGGTTTATTTGCTGGAAAGCTGTTTTTACATCCAATCCTTGCCTTACCCATACAGAAGATGCTATGGATAGTTCCACTGCTGGGTCGCTAACAGCTAGCTCATCCAGCAAAGCACTATAGGTTTGGTTAATGTCGGTCAGGCTCAAGCCCTGCATTTCTTGGGCATTCACCATCGCATCACGGGTGTTGCCCTCTGCGCCGTTGGCAATAATGCTCAGTGCCACGCTCAAGCTAAACGGCGAAAGCATTGCATTTGCCGAATCAGCAGCATCATGGGTTTCCTGCAAAAGCCGTATACTGAAAGCATTGTTGGCTGTCAGTAGCTTTTGGCGAAATACTTCACTCTCGTCTGGTATGGCAGGGGTTTTGGTACACGAAGCCCAAAGTAAGGCACTTGCACACAGCCCCCATAACAGGGTCTTCATTTATTTATTCAGGTTGTAGCTAGTCAAAATCAGCAGTTTCCCATTACACGGTCACTATCCATTGGCAGTGTTTGCCACACGGATATAAGATGCAGGTACTGTGTAAAAGGTTGTATGCCTCAATTAGTTACAAGTACGCCCGGTGGATTGTGCATTGGCCACGGCATCGTTGTAATCTTGCTGGGTAAGGAAGTCGTTTTCGCAATAAGTAATCGGGTTGCTGCCAACAACACTAGATGTGCAGGTTACGCAATTGGAGCAAGCGGCACAAGGACCACCGCAATCGGTTCTGGTTTCGCCTTGGTTCAATATACCATCCGAGCACGAAGCACAAGCAGTGCAAACCACACCACCGCAGTCAATAGCGGTTTCATCTTGGTTGCGTATGCCATCATTGCAGTTAGCAACATCATCTTCTTCCTTAGTACACGACATTACCAATAGGCTCATGGCCAATAGCATCAATAAAACGTTTTTCATAATCCCCGTAGTTTAGCGGTTGCAGGGTGCAAATTTAGGTAAAATTCTATATAGTCCGCTGTTGGAGGAAATTGAGGCCGTAGGGCTATCGGGCCTAAAGACAAATTGTTTTACCAGTCCTAGATTTGCAGGCGGTCAGACGACTACGGTGGTGCGCGTAGTAATATAGCGGCAGGCAGAGCATTCTATTCGGAAAGGGCGTCCGACCGCTAATGAGGGGAGCTCCCAGATACCGCTATCCTATTAGTGCTATATTTACAATTGGTGTATCCCTTTAGCAAAATCCGCTCGGTGCATAGCGGTCGGACGCCCTTTCCGAGCAAAAGCCTCTTGATTCTTTAATCTATACCCGAACCACCGTAGCCGTCTGACCGCAGGCCTATCCACACTGTAAACTTAAATTATGTTAGACCCGCTAGCCCTAGGTAATTGGGGCTGTTCAGTCGCAGGTAGAGCCATTAGCAATGGCATTATTAATCGCATCATGGTAGGCAGCTTCGCTCACGTATTGGTCTTCGCAAAAGGTTTGGCTTTGCCCGCCTTGCACTACATTGTTGCAAGTGGTACAATCAATGGTGGCGCAGGTGTTGGGGCAAGGGCCGCCGCAGTCCACGCTGGCTTCACCTTGGTTTTTAATGCCGTCGGTACAAGTGGGGCAAGCACCTGTGCAAGGGCCGCCACAATCAATGGCGGTTTCCCCTTGGTTTTGTATGCCATCAAAGCAGGTGGCAGTGGCTTCATCCAAGCTTTTAGAGCACGAAGCCAACAACAATACTATGGCCAACATCATACCCGCTATCACCCTCATACACACTATTTACTTGCTTTTAAACTATCGCAACCTATCGGCACTGCGCACCAGCTTTTCGTCGGCAGCTATGCCTCTATTACCCATTACTTGCAATATTAGTGCCACGGTTCCTATCAGGGCAAAGGGATCTAGCTTTAAGTTGGCTGCGCCCAACTTGCCGTTCAACACAAAATATTCCACCCCAAAAGCAATCAACCCGAATACCGTTAAAACGATGGCTAGTTTCACCACCACCATTTGGCGCTTACGGTTGGCATATAGAAAGATACCAGCAAAAGTAAGCAGCGCCGATAGGCCGAAGAGTATTTCCTGAGCGATGAAAAAGCCCTCATTTAAACTATCGGCAGTGGCTATATCTATAGGCTTAATGAGTGGCAACCGCGAAAACAAGGCGCCCAAAGCCAGCAGCGCTAAAAAGAGGTAAACAGATTGGATGCGTTGTATCATAGCTCAAAGGGTTTTTCTGAATGCAAATTAAACAAGGTTTGGGCAAATAATGGTATAGGGTTTTGAAAGCAAGCCCAACGCCCGTGCCTTACCTAGCGCAATTTTATTGTTTATGCTTATTTTGGGGTAAGTATTTGCAATGGCTAAGTCACTAAGAAAATTACCAAAATGACTTTCGGAATAACAAGTTTCACATTCGACCCGAACAATAGGGTGAATCTATCATGGCAATTACCTGGTGCATTAGGTGACTTTATTCAAAAAACGATTTTTCTAAAAAATGAAACGCTAAGTGCTACCTTGCCAGAATGGACATTGATGTATTATATAAGTTCGGACAAAACGTTTGAAACACTCAAGGTTCGAGAAGAAGTAAAAAGATCGAGAAAATACAAGTACATAGATCACTATGTTTATTTCCCGAGGATTAATGGTCTTGGCGATACGGCTCCTTACCCTATTGAAGATTTTTTAGAGTATTTCTTTGAGGGATTAGCTATTATTTTGAGGGATTTCTATAACGTTGAGATAAACAATCTCACCGAGCTGAAAGAAAAAGCAAAAAAAAGATTCATAGGCAAGAAAAAATACCTGTATGAAGATGATGGAACACATTTAACCACAGAAGAGATTAGGATACTTTTAGGTAAATAGGTTGCTTTTGATAAAATATTGATGCTTATTCCAGACATTCGAAAGAACTTTAATTCTGCCACATCCATTAACTAATAACCAATCACCCAATAACAAATAACCATGTCCCAATCCGCCTATATAGTTGATGCCGTTCGAACCCCCATTGGCAAATATGCCGGTGCCCTCAGCAGCATTCGCCCCGATGATTTGGCGGCACATGCCATCCGATTTTTGATGGCCCGCAACCCTGCCTTCGACCCGAAAGTATTGGAGGATGTAATACTAGGCGCAGCCAACCAAGCTGGCGAAGACAACCGAAACGTGGCCCGTATGGCGCTATTGCTGGCTGGCTTGCCTATTGAAGTGGGCGGGGTAACCGTGAACAGGCTTTGCGCATCGGGTTTGCAAGCAATTATGGATGCCAGCCGCGCCATTATGAACGGAGATGGCGATGCCTACATAGCCGGCGGCGTGGAGAGCATGAGCCGCGCACCCTTTGTGATGGCTAAAAGCGATACGCCTTATAGCAGGTTGCCAGAGTTTGTGGATACTACCCTTGGCTGGCGGTTTGTGAACAGCGCCCTAAGCGCCCTGTACCACCCTTACAGCATGGGCGAAACGGCGGAAAATGTGGCCGACCAGTGGAAGATAAGCCGTGAGGCGCAAGATGAGTTTGCCCGCCAAAGCCAACTAAAGTACCAAGCCGCGCACGAGGCCGGTAGGTTTGCGGCCGAAATGGCACAAGTAGACATCCCGCAGCGCAAAGGCGACCCCATCATTGTAGATAAAGATGAGCACCCACGCTTGAGCACCATCGAGCAATTGGCATCGCTAAAGCCTGCTTTCAAAAACGGTGGTAGCGTAACCGCTGGCAATTCCAGCGGTATTAATGATGGGGCAGCTGCCTTGTTGCTGGTAAATGAAGAAACCCTGAAACGGTTCAACCTTACCCCACTAGCCCGAGTGGCAGGCATGGCGGTGGCAGGTGTGCACCCATCCGTAATGGGCGTGGGGCCGATACCGGCTAGCCAAAAGGCTCTAAAGCGCGCCGGAATTGCAGTGGCAGACTTGGGCTTGGTAGAATTGAACGAGGCCTTCGCTTCCCAATCTTTGGCTTGCATACAAGATTTGGGCCTCAACCCTGAGATAGTAAACGTAAACGGCGGAGCCATCGCCTTAGGGCACCCACTTGGCTGCTCGGGTGCACGCATATCTGCCACCTTGATACACGAAATGCAAAAGCGCCAAACGCGATACGGGCTGGCCACCATGTGCATAGGGGTAGGGCAGGGTGCCGCACTGGTGTATGAACGCATGTAGTTAAAGGTTACCAATTCATAAAACAATCAAATCCACATCCATTACGGGTTGAGATTTGTTTATCTTTGAAAACTACTTAACTACCTTGAGTTTACCTATGAGCACTGTAAAAAACCTACCCAAAGGCGGAGAATTTTTGCTGAAGCAAACGCGCCCCGAAGATATTTTTATACCCGAGGAGTGGAATGAAGAGCAGCACCTTATCGGGCAAACGATGATTGATTTCATTAAGCAGGAGATACACCCCCGCTTGGATGAGATTGATAGCATGCAGGATAAAGGCTTAATGCCCCGCCTGGTGGAACAGGCTGGCGAGCTAGGCCTGCTGGGCACATCGGTACAAGAAGAGTATGGTGGTTTCGATATGTCGTTCAATACCAGCATGTTGGTGGCAGAGAAGTCGGCATACGGTTTTTCGTTTGGCACCACCTATGGCGCGCATACGGGCATTGGCACCCTACCTATTGTGTATTATGGCAATGAGCAGCAAATGGCCAAATACTTGCCCGGCTTAGCTAGCGGACAAACTAAAGTAAGCTATTGCCTAACCGAGCCTAGCGCTGGTAGCGATGCCAACAGCGGCAAAACGAAGGCTGCCCTAAATGCCGAAGGCACCCATTATTTGCTGAACGGGCAAAAAATGTGGATTACCAATGGCGGTTTTGCCGACTTGTTTATTGTATTTGCGAAGATTGACGATGATAAAAACCTTTCGGCATTTATAGTGGAGAAGGGTTTCGGTGGCCTTAGCATTGGTGCTGAGGAGAAGAAGCTGGGTATTAAAGGCTCATCAACGGTGCAGGTGTTTTTTAATGATTGCCCCGTACCGGTGGAGAACCTATTGAGCAAGCGTGGCAATGGATTTAAAATCGCCATGAACATTCTCAATATTGGCCGTATTAAGCTGGCTGCTGCTGCTTTGGGTGGCTGCAAAATGGGCATTGATGGCACTATTGAATATGCCAATACCCGCAAACAGTTCGAAACGCCTATTGCCAGTTTTGGTGCCATAAAGCACAAGCTGGCCGAGATGGCTATGAAAACTTATGCCATTGAGTCGGCAAGTTACCGGGTAGGCCAAAACATTGATGATGAGAACGACCGCTTATTGGCAACCGGCATGCCCAAGGCTGAGGCCAAGCTAAAGGCAGTGGAGCAATTCGCCATTGAGTGCGCCCTGTGCAAGGTACATGGCTCGGAAGTGTTGGATTTTGTGGTAGACGAATCATTGCAGATACATGGTGGCATGGGCTTTTCGGCCGAGCTTCCTGTAGAAAAAGGCTACCGCGATGCGCGCATTACCCGCATCTACGAGGGTACCAACGAAATAAACCGGATGCTGGCGGTGGGCACGTTGTTCAAAAAAGCATTTAAAGACAAGGATTACGACATTACCGCTCCCATTAAGCAAGTACCGCTGGCGCTGTTTACGCAGTTGTTCAAAAAATCGAATGGTGGGCGCTTTGGCAAGGAGCTAAGCACACTGGATAACCATAAGAAGCTTTGCTTGCTGGTAGCAGGCCGCGCCGCCCAGAAGTTTGGACTGAAACTTAGCGATGAGCAGGAGATATTGATGAACATTGCCGACATGATGATAGAAATATACGTGGCGGAATCCATCATATTGCGTACGGAAAAAGCCCTAATAATGAGCGGCACCGCTACCGATGCACAGAAACTGCAGCAACAGGTAAACATGGCGCAACTATATGTATACGAGGCCAACCAAAAGATATTTAAGGCGGCCAAAGATGCCATACTGAGCTATACCGATGGCTTTGAGCAAAAGCTGATGATGCGCGTAGCGTACCGTTTTAGTATAAGCAACCGCATCAACCCGCAGCACCTTCGCAGGGAGATAGCGGAGTATATGATTAAGGAAGGAAGGTATCCTTTTTAAGACAGCCTGATATTGAAAAATGCGCCCCGAGAGGCGCATTTTCTATTTGTGTTACTTCCCTCACCTAACCTCTCCCTCAGGGAGAGGGACTTTGGACACCTCGCCTTTCGGCTCGTAATACTGCTAATTTTGATTTAAACTACACCTCATAAACTTCTTGCCGGAGGCAAGGAGGAATAAGTCCCTCTCCCTGAGGGAGAGGTTAGGTGAGGGGTTTTGTATTACTCATCAATGCACCTTTTCTGGCCTCATTTGCGGGAAGAACAACACCTCTTGTATCGTGCTTTGGTTGGTCATAAACATAGTCAACCTGTCCACGCCAATACCCAAGCCCGAAGTAGGCGGCATGCCATACTCCAATGCACGAAGGAAGTCATGGTCGATGGTCATGGCTTCATCGTCGCCGCGGTCGGCTAGGCGCATTTGCTCCATAAAGCGCTCGCGTTGGTCAATCGGGTCGTTCAGCTCGCTGTAGGCGTTGGCTACTTCCTTACCGTTTACCATTAGCTCAAAGCGCTCGGCCAACTGTGGGTTGGTGCGGTGGCGCTTGCAAAGTGGCGACATCTCCACCGGGAAATCGGTAATAAACGTGGGTTGTATAAAGTTGCCTTCGCATTTAGCACCAAATAGCTCGTCAATCAACTTGCCTCGGCCCATGGTCTCGTCCACCTCCACGCCTTGCTGGCGGCAGGTTACACGCAGTTGTGCCTCATCCATATTGCTAATGTCCACGCCCGTAAAGCGTTCAATGGCTTCATACATGCTTACACGCGGGAAAGGTGCTTTGTAATTCAAAACCGTTTCGCCAAAAGGCACTTCGGTAGTGCTGTATAGGTCGACAGCTATTTTCTCCAGCAATTGCTCGGTAAACTCCATCATCCAGTTGTAGTCCTTATAGGCCACGTATATCTCCATTACCGTAAACTCTGGGTTGTGGGTGCGGTCCATGCCTTCGTTGCGGAAGTTCTTGCTGAACTCATACACGCCATCAAACCCGCCTACAATCAGGCGCTTTAGGTACAGCTCATTGGCAATCCGCAGGAACAATGGTATATCCAGCGCATTGTGGTGCGTGGTAAACGGGCGTGCTGCCGCGCCGCCAGGTATGCTTTGCAGCACCGGCGTTTCTACCTCCAGGTATCCATGGTCGTTAAAGAACTGGCGCATGCTGTTCATCAGCTTGGTACGCTTTAAGAACGTTTCGCGCACTTGCTGGTTTACCACCAAATCCACGTAGCGCATACGGTAGCGCAGCTCAGGGTCAACAAACGCATCATACACGTTGCCTTGCTCGTCTTTCTTCACAATCGGCAGTGGGCGTAAGCTTTTGGCCAATACGGTTATCTCTTCCACGTGCACGCTTATCTCGCCCACTTGGGTTACAAATACGTAACCCTTGATGCCGATAAAGTCGCCGATATCCAATAGTTTCTTGAACACGGTGTTGTACAGCTCCTTGTCCTCACCTGGGCAAATCTCGTCGCGGTTCAGGTATATCTGTATGCGGCCACTGCTATCTTGCAGCTCGGCAAACGATGCCTTGCCCATAATGCGGCGGCTCATGAGCCTGCCAGCCAACACCACATTTACACGCTTACCTTCGAGCAACTCATTGATCAATAAGTCTCGCTTTTCTAGTCCTTCGGCGTAGGTTTCCTTTATCTCCTTTGAAGATATATTAACGGGAAACAATGCCGCAGGATAAGGCTCAATGCCCATCTCGCGCAGCTTGGTCAACGATTCGCGGCGGAAAACCTCCTGCTCGTTCAGTATTTGCTGGCTCATATGTAATTGCTTGAATTAGGGTGCAAAATTAGGGATTTTTTGGGGGAGTTTTTGGAGCGCTGGTTTTGGTATAAACGGTGTATTGCCTGTCCTTGATTGAGGTAGAGCTCTCGTTATAACAACACCACATAACGCGGTTTTCCGCTAAGGCGGAAAGTAAGCATTTGCTTACGTCATGTTATGCCCCAAAAAAAATCAAAACTTCACCACCAGCACCTTCCTCGTCTCCACGCCTTTGGTGGCGGAGTGGTAGTGTACCAGGTACGTGCCTTGGGCAAGGTCTTGCAGCGGAACGGTCATGTTGAGTTGTTGTAGCTGCTTGGAGTTGTAGCGGCGCATTTGCTTGCCGCCTAGGTCGGTAATGGTTAGGTAGTCGCTGTTGTTTATCTGGTAGCTATCGTTAAGCAATAGGCGCAACTGGTCTTTGGCGGGGTTGGGGAAGATGAGCGTAAAAAACTCGTCAGATTCCGACATCACCGTTTCCAACCCGCTGGGCAGCTTGGTGGAGTGTATAAGGGTCATGCAGCCTAGGGTTTGGTCCATTTCATCTACCACACACACGCGCAAGCTATCGTTGCCGAAAATTTCTATTTGGGCATAAGTATCGCTAAAGTTCATATTGTCTACGCCATTGCCGCCGCCGTTCCATATACTGTCTATCGCCGGTGGAAAGCCCAAAAGTTGCCCTACCGAATCCACATAATAGTTCAGGTAGCCCTCATCGCCAGCTGCTATACCGCTGCTATTTACTTCTGGTATGCCGGCGTTGGTGCCGTCATCCAATACCGAGCTGTGGCTATCTCCGCTCATAAAGAGGATGTCTTTAATGGTGCCGTTGGCATACCCATCTAGCAGCGGCTGTTGGTCTTCGGGGTAGCCTACCCAATTGTAGGCCATGCTGGTGGCCAGGGTAGCGCCGGTGCCTTGGGTTCCGCCAAAGCTAAACTGCAACTGCTGCAAGTTCATGCCCACATCCAATATGCGCTTGTATTGCTTATTGAAAATAACGCCGTTGCCAATCAGTTTCCAGTCCGCATCGCTGTTTTCTAGGCCATCCATCAACCAGTCTCGCTGGTCTTCGCCTAGCAAACTGTGGCCCGGCGGTGGGCTAAACGTCCAATTATTGGTGGTGCTATCATACACAAAAGCATCAAAGCGGGGGCTCTTGCTCATGCGGCCATCAGTCATAAACACCTCCACATTGCCGATGGTAAAATTGTGGTAAATGCCGTGGGCGGTATCCACCAATGGGTAGTGCGGGAAGAAGTTGTCGTAAGAGTGGATGGCGCCATCGCGAATGCCGGCAGGCATCTGCACGGTGGTCATTCGGTTGTACACCGTTCCGTTTACTACGTCCACCCTAAACTCGGGATAGGTACTACCCTCGCTGTCGTTGGTGCTAAAGTCGTCGTCGTAAGTATAAGTAATAGGCGTGTATGGCAGCACGTAGGTGCGCATCATGCGGTCGTTGTAGCGGTAGGCAAACGATTCGGATTGCTTGTCGGGGTAAAGGTTATAGTCGTTGCCCAATGCGGCCATCGGCCACACCCAGTCGCCCAGGTGAATAAACAAATCGGGCTCAAAAGCCCTTACGCTTTCAAAAATAGGGTCGTTGTCAAAGTAGTTGCACGAGGCTACCACAATCTTCACATAGCCGCGGGAGCCGGGCACGGGGAAGGTTTTGAAACTACCGCTAAGCGTATCCACTGTGCCGCCGAAATTGAAGCGGTACCAATACTTGGTAGCAGGTGCCAATGGGGCCACATCAGTAATAGCTACCAAATATCCGGCGGAATCGGTAGTAATAGTGTCGGTTTCAAAGGTGGCAAAGCTGCTATCGGTGCTATACTCCAGCGCAAATTGTTGTGGCAGGCTGGTGCGCACATAAATACGGGCCGAGCTATCTGTCACTGCACCCACCACTGGGCCGCTATTGATGAATTGGGCAAAGAGGGAAATAGGAGCTAATAGGCTGAGGAGTAGCACGCGAAACATAAACGGTAGATTTTGAAGGGCTAATATAGCTTACCTCACCCTCAATACTATCATGCGGATGTTAAGTTTTTTGTGGGGGGGGGTTGGGGAGAGTTGTGTTCACTAATATTGCTTTTTGCAGCAACCGTGGTCTGTGGTCCGTTGTCCGTCGACCAGCCCTACTTCACCAACGTCTTCAGCAAATGCTTATCGCCAATATACCCTTCCAGCACATCGCCAGCTTTTAGTGCGCCAACGCCAGCCGGGGTGCCGGTGTATAGCAGGTCGCCCACTTGTAGGGTGAAGTAACTGGATACGAAAGAAATCATCTTTTCAAAAGGGAAAATCATCAAGTTGCTGTTACCGTGCTGCACCGTTTCGCCGTTGAGCACGGTGCGGAAGTTGATTTGGTGGATATCGCCTACGCTGTCAATCGGCAGCCAATCGCCCACGGCGGCAGAGCCGTCGAAGCCTTTGGCCAAGTCCCAGGGCAGTTTGTTTTCCTTTAGGTAATCTTGTAAGTCGCGGGCAGTGAAATCGATGCCGAACGTAATGGCATCAATATACTTGTGCGCAAATTTTTCGGCAATGTTTTTCCCGTTTTTGCCAATGCGGATAATCAGCTCGCCTTCGTAGTGCACGTTTTTGCTAAAATCGGGGATATAAAAATCTTGCCCATTGCGGATAACTGCAGTTGGGGGTTTGGTAAACACCACGGGCTGCTGTGGCGTGGGATTGTTGAGCTCCTTGGCGTGGTCAACATAGTTGCGGCCGATGCAAAATATCTTCATGGGGGCTAAAATTAGGTGTTGGGGGCGGGCTGTCAAAACAAATGGAACTTGCTACCCAATATTTTGTTTACAACAATGACGCTTAAATCGCTACTCATGAAATCCATCCTTATCTTAGCTATTGTGGTTGCTGGGGCCCTGTTTTTGTGGTCGTGCAGTAACAGCAATGCCAGCGCAACTAGCAACATTGACCCTAATAAACCCATACCCGAACCCGTGCAAATACCTACCCCCGAGAATATGAAAATAGCAACCTTCGGCAACGGATGCTTTTGGTGCACCGAAGCCATTTTTCAACTGCTGAAAGGCGTAACCAAAGTAGAGAGCGGTTACAGCGGTGGCCACGTGAAAAACCCAGCCTACCGCGAGGTGAGCAATGGCACCACCGGCCACGCAGAGGTGATACAGATAACGTATGACCCTACCATCATTACGTTTGAAGAACTTTTGGAAGTGTTTTGGAAAACCCACGACCCTACCACGCTCAACCGCCAAGGTGCCGACCAAGGCACCCAATACCGCTCGGCCGTGTTCTATCATGACGATGAGCAACGCAAACTGGCCGAGGAATACAAACAGAAGCTAAATGCCGCCGGTATTTGGGACGACCCGATTGTAACCGAGATAACCCCCTTCACCAATTACTACAAGGCGGAGGATTACCATCAGAACTATTACAACCTAAACAAAACCCAAGGCTATTGCCGTGCGGTAATTGTGCCTAAGCTGGAAAAGTTTAGGGAAGTCTTTAAGGATAAGTTGAAGTAACACCTAAAGAATGTGCGTTCATGGTGAGTACACCAATTCGCGCAGGAATTACCCTTTGCAATTGACATGTGTAGCGCATATTAACCACGAAGTACACGAAGGAATTTCACAAAGAACACAAAGTCCGTAATAGGAACTTAGTGAACTTAGTGCTTTTTTCTTAGTGATCTTAGTGGTTCATTTTGCTCGCACCTCCTTGCTTATTCAGTGCCTTCCGTGGTTTGTTTTTTTACCACGGAGAACACGGAAAAAATCACGGAAAGCACGGATTTGAATTATGTTATAGGCAGCTGAGTGTAACCATCCCTCACCCGCTCATTTCATACTACAACTCAATAATCACCCCGATAGAAGGTAGTATCAAGCCATCTTCATTGGCGGCATATTTGGTTTTGTAGCGCGTGGCGTCGTTAGGGTCTACTACGGGTTGACCTGCATCGTCGCGCTCCACCACTAGGGTAGGGTTAAGTTGGGTTACGCTGTTGGTTACGTTGCGTATATCCAAATACAGGTTTAGCGACCAACGCTTAAAATACCAGCGCTTGTCCACCCGTATATCCAACTGGTATCCGAATGGGTTGCGCTGACTGTTTAGCTCGTCATATTCCAGCAGTGCCTCGCCGTTTACATCCCATACGTTTATGAGGGCTGAAGTGGCTACATCGTAAGGGGTATACGGCGCACCGGTGGCCAGGCCAAAGCGGCCGCTTACGTCCCAATTCCGCTTAAATTTTTTGCCCACCGCCAAGCTAAACACGTGGCGCCTATCCCAACTGCTATAGCGGTACTCGTTATTTTTATCCGTAAACTCGCTGATGGCAAAGGTATAGGAGGCAATACCGAAGAATCCTTTAAAGAGTTTTTGCTGTATGGAGGTCTCAAAGCCATAGGCACGGCCATCGCTTTCGCTGTTGGCTGGGGCATCGCCTACGATGCCGAATGTAGCGCCTAGGTTGGCTAGCGAAATACTGTCATTCAACAGGAAAGGGTAGTCGTTGTACAGTTTCACAAAACCCTCCAAGGTAAATTTGGTATTGCTCTGCAAGGTGTAGTCAGTACCGATTACAAACTGCGTATTGCCGATGTATTTCAGGGTGTTTTGGTTTACCAAGGTACCTAAGCTATCGCGGTAGCTTAAGGTGGTATTTGGTGGTAACTGGTAGTAGCGGCCTGTATTGAAACTCAAATTCCAGCCCGGTAGAATGGTGTAAGATGCCGAGAAACGAGGCGAAATTTGGCGCAGCGGGTTGGCCATGCTACTGTTGTAGCTGTTAATATCAGTGCGTAGGCCGAGCGATAGCGCAAGCCGGTTTTTGAAAAAACTACGACTGGCTTGGCCAAACAAAGCCCCTTTGTGCTGGTTAATGAGGGAGTTGTACGCCACGGTTATAGAACCTGAACCGGTAGGCACCAGCGCGGTGCTGTTTATTTCATATTGGGCAAACTCATAACCCGCGCCAAAATTTATTTTAAACCCGCCCACAAACATGTTCTGTTCATAGCGCAGCTTATTTTCGCTCTCGTTGCTTATTAGGCGAAAGATGAGCGCATCGGGGTTGTCATTATCATTGTTTCGATACTTAAAGTTCTCGTTGTTTTGCTGGGTGCGGCTGGCCACTATTATATAATTGCCTTTGTCGGTAAACTTGCGGTACCGTGCGCCCGCAGTGTAGTTCCATTGATTGAAGTAGGGCAAGAAACCCAGAAAGTACTGTTGGTCTTCGGTTTCGTTGGCGCCAAGGTTTAGGGTAAATTTATCATAAGCACCTAGGCCTAATACTATCAGTTCGCTCTTATTTTTGAAGGTAGATTTTATCTTAAACTGGGCATCGTTATACAATGGCAAAAAGGGCAAGCCGATGGCTTTGAATAACAATTGCTGGTAGCTGCGGCGGTAAGAAGCGATGAATGTGGTACCGGGTTTCTTTTTACGAAAAGGCCCCTCTAGCGATATACCCGCTTCGGTAGCACCAAGGGTGAAACGGCTGGCAATACGGTCGGTACGGCCTTCTTTAAAGCCAAACTCCATTACACTGCTCAAGGTATTGCCACGGTTAGCTGGGAAGGCACCTGTATAAAAGTCGACCTCTTTTATAAAATCCACATTGATAAAGCCGTTGCTACCACCCGATGCGCCTTGGGTAGAGAAGTGGTTGATGCTCGGTATTTCGATACCATCAATATAAAACCGGTTTTCGTTGGGGCTACCGCCGCGCACGATAATATCATTCCGGAACGATACCGCGCTGCTCACACCCGGCAACGATTGTATCACCCTCGAAATATCCCTATTACCCCCGGGGAAGCGCTCAATCTCGTTGGCGCTGATGGACTTTAGCGAGACTGGGCTCTCCGCACTGGTTGTAAATGGACTTTCCTTAATCACCACCTCACCTAGCGATTCAGCTGCTTGAGTAAGGGTGATGCTTAAGATGGTGGGCTTCGAAACGATTACCTCTACATCAAACAGCGTTTTGGTTTCATAGCCTACAAACGAAACTTGCAGGTTGTATACCCCAGGCTTTAGGTTCTCCAGTACAAAGTTTCCATCAATATCGGTAATGGTACCGGTGGTGCTACCTTGTATGCCCACATTGGCAAAAGCCACTGGCTCATTAGTTAGCTGATCGGTAACTTTACCAGAAATTTTGCCGGTTTGGGCAAAGGCTGCCAAGGTAAGCAGCAACAATAATAGGGTTAGTGTTGTTTTCATTTTTGCTAATTTACGAGGATTAAAACAGCATTACTACAAAATTGTTTTAACCTTGTACAAAATTGTTCAAAATTTATGATTGAGGACATAGAAGCCCTTCTTGCCAACTACAAAAAATACCTTAATACAGGGCGAAAAGACCTGAAAGGGTTCGGTCATTGGCTGGTACAAGAAGACCTAAAAGCCTCTACTTCGCAGGCTATAAACGATTATGGGCAAGACATAAACGAACACTATGGCAATAGTGATAGCATCTTCCAGCTCTACGGAGCAGTATCGATGTTATGGGGTCATCTGGAACGATACAAGCACATGCTGGTGAAAAGTGCCTTGGCCGACATGCCCGTGAACAACGTGGAGGAGTTTGTGCTGCTATTGTATACTGAAATTTACCAAAAGCCGCGGATGAAGGATTTTGTAAAGGATTCGCTGATGGAGGTAACCACGTGCTTCGAAATGATGAAACGCATGAAAAAGCGAGGATTGATAGGGGAAGAAACCGACCCTGCCGATAAGCGAAGCAAGCTTATCTACCTTACCGAAGCGGGCAAAGAGGCCGCTGCCCTTAGTAAAGTACGCATGAGCAAAGTAAATGAAATATTGTATCACAACGCCACTGACGAAGAGCTACGCCAAATACGGGATACCTTTGGGGCACTAGCCGGCTACCATGAGCGAGTGCACCAATACCTGCAGCGCCACACCTTCGATGAGCTCGCCAAAGACCCAGGTGGGGTTTGATTGGGGGAGTGGTGGTAGATAATTTACAGGAGTGGTGGTAGATAATTTAAAAAAAAGGGCGGCTCCCCTCCCAAGGAACCGCCCATCGAACCTGACTATCTAAATCGTTCTTATTCTTCGCCCATTGCCACAAGGCTCTCAATATCATTGTTAATGCTGAGTACCAAGATGCAAGTTGCCGTGCAAAATACTGGGCTGGTAATGCAGTGGTGGCCGTTCCAGGTACCGTTGTCGTTTTGTATGCTTAGTAGCGTTGCGGCAATATCGTCGTACCACTTTTTCCAGCTATAGTCTTTGCCTATCACCATGCTCTCGCCCGTTTGCAGAAAGCTGATAAACTCCTCACCGCCGTTGTTGCCGTAGCCGTTCATCACGGTCTTATCTTGCGCTTGGTTTTTGGCACTGTTGTATATCTCGTAGGCGGTGTTGTATTTCAGTGCCTCATCCTCGGTCATTCCCGCTTTCTTGAGGTTGTCAACCGTTACCGGGGCATTGGTTGGTAGGTTGCCATTCTTCTGGGCATCGGCTATTACTTCTTCCGCCTTACGGCTTTCTTTGGCACTGCTGCGGGTAGTGGTACTCACGCTATATAGTACCACACCTGCGCCATCATCGGCACTCACGGCACCCGTACTCACGTTATAATTGTCCTTTTGGTATTGGCGGCTGCGGTCTAGTGCTACACTATCCACCGCCATGCCTTTGCTTTCTGCGGTCTCCAGTACATTGCCCGCCAAGCCCGATTGCAGCACACCCGCCCAACCCGCACCAGCCATACTGCCATTGCTACTTTGCGAGCGTTGAATCTTCTGTATGCACACGTTCAGGTTTTTCTCCACGCGCTTTTTCAGGTTTGCATCGTGGCCCAGGTTATCTAGCAAGTTGGTGAGGTACTGCGCCGTAAGTATCACATCTATGTTAGCGCCCAGCTTGCCCTGTATTTGGGTGCCAGTGGCTTCGGTAATGTTCAACTGTCCATCGGGCGTACTCTCAATGCTCACTAGTAGGTATTCCGTGGCTTTTTTCAGTTGTACTTGGTATTCGCCACTGGTGAGCGTGCTGCCGCTGCGCATAACTGCCATGGCCACCATAGCGGTAGTAGCGGGGTCAGCAATTACGGCGTGGGGGTCAATTATATCTTGGTGCGAGTGGCTACCCGCGCCCCAGCCACCATCAGGGTGCTGCGCGGTTACCAACCATTGCAACCCTTTGTTGATAGCCTTGAGTGCATTGGCAGGGGTGGGGTGCTGAAACCCAGGGTCCAGCTCGCGCTTGGGGGCATCCTCGTTGAATACCGTTTTAAACACACAACCTTTCGGCTCGGGGGCCTTCATGCTAGCTACTGGCGCCGTGGTTGCACTAGGGCTGGCAAACGAGAATACGGTAAGGGCACTACCTAATAGCACCGTGGCTGCTATTAAGGTTATGGTCAATTTCCTACTTTTCATATCGGTTTGGTTTAAGGGTTAAGTATACTTTAAGGATGCGCGGGTCAGTTGATTTCCATAAACCGCTGGGTAAAATTTTTTTGCTGGCGAATACGGCATAGTTTTGGATTGGGATTACGCTCACGCGTGATAGAGTTTGTTGGATTAATGGGATAAAAAGGATTAAATGCTTATGAAAACTACTAACATGCTATGCCTCATTTTTTCTTCGTTTCTCGGCCTTGCTTGGTCTGGCGTGGCTAACCCTTTCGATATTATGAAACAGCCCCTTACCCAGCAGTACCTTACCCGCCTAAAGCAGGAGTTTGCCTACCAGCCTGAGCAGCTGTTGGTACTGATAAGCACTGCTAAGCAGGAGCTTTACCTAGTACAAAACGAAAAGGTAACTGCCACCTATAAAATATCCACCAGCAAAAAGGGCATCGGCAGCAAGGCCGGTAGCGACAAAACCCCGCCTGGCATACATCGCATTAAAGAAAAGTTTGGCGAAGGGGCGAAAGAAGGTGCCATATTTAAGGGCCGCGCCTATATTGGCCGCGAAGCGGAAATCATCACAGAGCCCATCAGCGTAAACAGTGATGACGTAACCACCCGCATCTTATGGCTGGATGGGCTGGAACCGGGTATCAATAAAGGCGAAGGCATCGATAGCTACAAGCGCTACATCTACATACACGGCACGCCTGAGGAAGGATTGATTGGCACACCCGCCTCGCACGGCTGCATCCGCATGCTCAATAAGCAAGTGATTGAGGTATTTAACAAGGTACCGATTGGGACATTGGTGGTGGTGCTGGATGATAAGTGAGGTGAGATAAGCAAAAACAGCAACTACAACTTTGCTGCCCAAAGGATGCGGCAAATTATAAACTCATCTTGGTTGAATTTATAAGCCACCATCCAATTGTCTAAGACAAAACAATGATGCCCTTCTCTTAACTATCAGCTTCATTTTTTGGTGGTACGGTAAGTGGCCATTTCTTCTTTCAAAAGCAATAATGCAGCTTCCCCGTCCAGATTGCCATAGTCAGGTAAGGCCAACCATTCTTCCAATTGCGTAGTGGAGATTTTTTTACCGGGCAAAGCCATTTCCTCATCGCTTATTGATGCTGCTTTGTGTATTCGTACAGCGTCAGCAGGGGCGTGCAAATCGGCTATATATTTCAATAATTCTGCACCGGCAGGAAATGATGGATCTATTTCTACGATGTAACGCATACTTATAAAGATATGAAATTCATATTGCCAACACAACGAAACTCGCAAGCTTGGCGTTCCTAACTTGCATAAATTCGATTGCCTAATATATATTTACACCATGCCCATCCTCCCAGCCATCCTCCGCCTACTTACCTTCCGGCTACAGCGCGAGGAAATGCTGCAACTCGGGCGAAAGCACCTAATTGCTGGCTTGGTGGGTACTTGGATGGTGGGCATGGGCCGCTATTGGGATGATCCAGGTGCATCGCTCCTACAGCACCTTGGCCTGGGTTCGGTTATCTATGTGTTTTGCCTCGCCCTCTTTATTTGGCTAATCCTCAAGCCTTATCGCGTATCTAACTGGAGCTATACCGCTGTGCTTACTTTTGTTTGCCTCACTTCGTTTCCTGCCCTGCTATACGCCATACCTGTAGAGCGGTTTGTAAGCTTGGGAATGGCCACTAGGATGAATGTTTGGTTTTTGGCAACGGTAGCACTGTGGCGGTTGGCACTGCTGTTTTACTTCTTACGGGTCTTTACCCGCCTGCATTGGGGCTACATTATCTCTACCGCATTGCTGCCTGTATGCGCCATTGTAAGCGCGCTCACCTTCCTAAACTTGGAGCGTGCTGTTTTTGAAATTATGGGTGGGTTGCGAGAACATACCGCTAACGATGGCGCCTACTTCATTCTTATATTGCTTACGATGTTCTCTCAAATGCTTTTGATACCATTATTGCTAGCCTATTCGTGGGGTGTATATAAGCGCAACTGGCGGCGGAAAAAGAATGTCGTGTAATTTCGTTTAGCTTAACATCTTTTAATATACTTTACCATGTCCTTTAGCGTTTAAAGTTCACACAACAACACTATGGAGAAACTATCATTCTTTGAGCGCGCCAACAACTGGGTTCGCAACTCGATTACCCTGCGCATGATAACAATGGGTATACTGATTTTGCTGTTGCTAATACCAGTGGATATGGTAGAGGATGTAATCTGGGAGCGGGAGAACCGCAAACAGGAGGCTGTACAAGAAGTAAGTGGCAAGTGGGGTAATAAACAAAGGGTAGTGGGCCTAGTGCTAACCGTACCCTATAACGAATACTATAAACAGAACAGTGCCACTGCCAAAGACGGCTATGTAATGATAGCCACCCGAAAGTACGCGCACTTTTTCCCAAGCCAATTGAATATTGAAGGGGAGATAGTACCAGAAGTAAGGTATCGCGGTATCTATAAAATTGTGGTGTACACGGCCCAGCTTTCCATATCGGGTAATTTTGATAGTCCCGATTTTGAGCAATGGAAGATAAGGCACGAGGATGTGCTGTGGGATGAGGCCTTTACTTCCCTTGGTTTGGCAGACCTTAGGGGCATACAAAAAGGCGTTTCCGTAAAATGGAATAGCAAAGATTACTTCTTTGAGCCAGGTGTCGAAACCAATGAAGTGATAGTATCAGGTATCAGTACGCAAGTGCCAGTAGATACGGCAACCAAAGATTATAATTTCAGCCTCGCGCTGGATTTCAACGGTAGCACTGGGCTTGAGTTTATCCCTATTGGGGAGACTACCACCATCAAAGTAAGCTCTACTTGGAACGACCCTAGCTTTGAGGGTGCCTTCCTGCCCGATGAGCGCGAAATAACCGAAGGAGGCTTTACTGCTATGTGGGATGTTCTCCACCTGAACCGTTCTTTCCCACAAAGTTTTCGTGGTGCTATTACCACCCTTGCGGAGTCGTCTTTTGGGGTAAACTTGATAGTGCCTGTGGATGAGTACCAGAAGAGTATGCGCTCGGCCAAGTATGCGTCCATGTTTATTACCCTTACGTTTATCATCATCTTTTTTGTACAGATAATGTATAAAGTGCGCGTACATCCTATACAGTACATTATTGTCGGGCTGGCACTTTGCGTATTCTATACCCTGCTTATCGGCCTTTCGGAGCACATCGCTTTTGGATGGAGTTACCTGATAAGCAGCATTGGCATCATCGGCATGATTACACTGTATGCTCATAGCATCTTCCAGGTGAAACGCATAACAGTACTCATCGGGCTGCTGCTCACCGTGCTTTATCTCTTCATTTTCACCATCGTGCAAATGGAAGACTTTGCCTTGCTGATGGGTAGTATTGGTCTGTTTGTGGTGCTTGCGGTTATTATGTTCCTTTCTCGAAAGATTGATTGGTACAATATTCAGAAATAGGCAATTTGTTATTCGGGCTAAATCAGTTTAGCAGGCTGGGCTATTGTACCGGCCTCACAATGCGCGGCACAATAACTAGGAAAAAGGCGAGGAACACGTATGCAATAAACCATGCCACTAGCTCAATTACCGAAACCAGTCCGCCAATAGCTACAAAAGCGAAATCGAATGCCACTTCCGTTCCAGCGGCAACGTGGCTATTGCTTTGTATGCTGGGTTGCGAAAATCGGGCTATTTCGGCGCCGAGGTACTCGAATGGCACTAATATGCTGGCCAACAATAGCAAGGCGTGTATTCTCAACATCCATTGTAGGCGTATGTATTTCTGCGAGTTACTAGGGTGGTCGTGAAGACTGTGTACCCAATTGCCGAATACGATGGACGGAAACAAAAGGGTGCCCACCATATATTTGCCGCGGTATGTTTTCTTCCACATCTCAAAAACTATAACCACCATCCCAAAAATGATGCAGCACAATATATAAGCGTACAAAAACCGCATGGTATCGTTTTGGGTGAAAATACATTACAATTAAACAAAAATCAAAAGCCCCTCTAGCTTTAGGCTAGAAGGGCTTCCTATATAAGTCTATCGAAAACTTGATTAGTCTTTGATTTTGAATGCCTTTTTAACGGCATCCACAAAGTCCAATTTCTCCCAAGTAAACAACTCCACCTCTACCTTCTTCTTCTCGCCGCTTGGCAAGCTGAAGGTTTTGGTTACCACCTGTGGCGTGCGGCCCATGTGGCCATAAGCTGCGGTCTCGCTGTAGATAGGGGTGCGTAGTTTCAAGCGCTGCTCAATGGCGTAAGGGCGCATATCGAACACTTTCTCTACTATTTTGGCAATCTCACCGTCGTTCAGTTTCACTTTGGCAGTGCCGTAGGTGTTTACATAGATACCCATTGGCTTGGCCACGCCGATAGCGTAAGACACTTGTACCAACACCTCATCAGCAACACCTGCAGCTACCAAGTTCTTGGCAATGTGGCGAGTAGCATAAGCGGCAGAGCGGTCAACTTTTGAAGGATCTTTACCGCTGAATGCGCCACCACCGTGGGCACCTTTGCCACCGTAAGTATCAACGATGATTTTACGACCAGTAAGGCCGGTATCACCATGTGGACCACCGATAACGAATTTGCCGGTTGGGTTTACGTGGTAAGTGATTTTATCATCAAACAACTTCTGTACACGCTTAGGGAATTTCTTCATTACGCGCGGAATCAGGATGTTGATTACATCTTCCTCAATTTGCTTCTGCATTTTCTTCTCGCTGTCGAAATCATCGTGCTGAGTAGAAAGTACAATGGCATCGATACGGATAGGCGTATTGTTGTCGTCGTATTCAATGGTTACCTGGCTCTTGCTATCAGGGCGTAGGTACTTTATTTTTTTGTTCTCGCGGCGAAGCTCAGCCAACTCAATCAACATCTGGTGGGCAATCTCCAATGGCAACGGCATGTAGTTGTCGGTATCGCGGCTAGCATAACCGAACATCATACCTTGGTCGCCGGCACCTTGCTCTTCTTTATTTTTGCGCTCAACACCTTGGTTGATGTCGCTTGATTGCTCGTGGATAGCCGAGATAATACCGCAGCTATTCGCTTCGAACATATATTCGCTCTTGGTGTAGCCAATCTTCTTGATTACATCGCGGGCAATAGTTTGTACATCTAAGTATACGGTCGATTTTACCTCACCAGCCAATACCACCAAACCAGTGGTACAAAGGGTTTCGCAAGCCACTTTCGACTCTGGGTCGAAAGCCAGGAAGTTATCGATAAGCGCATCTGATATTTGGTCGGATACTTTGTCCGGGTGGCCTTCCGAAACCGACTCTGAGGTAAACAAGTATGGCATGAGTGATAATGGTTTATGGGTAAAATGTAATTACAGCCCAAAAATAGGAAAAGGGTTTTGGATTGTAGCGGAAATTATTTTTTTGGTTTTGGAGATGGTGGCTCAAGAGTTGATGTTTTTGTTGGCACATCCAACTTCAATTTCATCCGCTACCCACCATCGGTTATGGATAAACAAAACAGTAGCTAAATACTGCTAATTTTACCTTAATGATTTACCTTGACCATAATGCCACCACACCCGTGGATAGCCGAGTGCTAGAAGCCATGCTGCCGTATTTCACCGAGAAGTTTGGCAATGCAGCTAGCACGGCGCACCGCTTTGGCTGGGTGGCTAGCGATGCCGTAGCACTGGCCCGCGAGCGGGTGGCAGCGCTATTACACGCAGAACCAACCGAAGTTACGTTTACCTCGGGCGCTACGGAGAGTATCAACCTGGCGCTGAAGGGGGTATGGGAAGTATATCAAACCAAAGGAAAACACATTATTACCGTTGCAACCGAGCACAAAGCCGTGCTGGATGTTTGTGCAGGGCTTGAGCAGCGGGGCGCGAACATTACCTATTTGCCAGTAGACCATAAAGGGCTCATTGACCTTATCCAACTAGAGCAAGCCATTACCCCTGAAACTATCCTAGTGTGTGTAATGATGGCCAACAATGAAACAGGGGTCGTTCAACCCATTGTGGAGATTGGCCACTTGTGCAAGCGGCACGGGGTATTGTTTATGAGTGATATTACCCAAGCGCTCGGCAAACTACCGGTGGATGTGCAGGCATTGGGCATCGACATTGCCCCACTGAGTGCGCACAAAATGTACGGCCCAAAGGGCGTGGGCGCCATCTACCTACGCAGGCGCGGCCCACGGGTGAAGTTGCCGGCGTTAATAGAAGGGGGTGGGCACGAAAGCGGCCTTCGCTCAGGCACGCTTAATGTGCCAGGCATTGTAGGGTTGGGCATGGCAGCGGAAATTGCCCTGCAGGAGCAGAACCAATATTATAACCACACTTTGGCCCTGCGCAAGCTGCTGGAGCAGGAGCTGCTGGCATTGCAAGGCGCATCGCTCAATGGCAATACAGCGCATCGACTGCCCAATACGGCTAACATTTCTTTTGCGGGTTTGAAGGCTGGCGGTTTGTTGAAGACCTTGGCCGACACTGTTGCTGTATCATCTGGCTCGGCCTGCACTTCAGCACTTATGGAGCCATCCTATGTGTTAAAGGCCATGGGCGTAAGCGATGCACTGGCGTACAACTCCATAAGGTTTAGTTTGGGTAAAGAGACTACCGAAGCGGAAGTGCTGCAGGTGGTGGCTACGGTGAAGGGAGCTTTGATAAAAATAGCTTGACCCTG
Source organism: Sphingobacteriales bacterium (assembly GCA_027483645.1). Lineage (GTDB taxonomy): Bacteria > Bacteroidota > Bacteroidia > Chitinophagales > CAIOSU01 > CAIOSU01. The sequence goes on along the minus strand of JAIXUD010000017.1, from coordinate 109,129 downwards.
CATGGCACTATCAATAAAAAAAGTGCCGAGGAAACCTTACTAACCTCGGCACTGACTGCTAAACTATATTCAACACTGTTTAACTAACCCAATCTGTATTGTATTGTCTTATAACGATATGGCGTTTTCGGTAATCATTTTACGTAAGTTGATAAGCGCATAACGCATACGGCCCAGGGCGGTATTGATGCTTACGCCAGTAGTATCGGCAATCTCTTTGAAAGATAGGCCAGCGTAGTGGCGCAGTATTACCACTTCGCGCTGCTCCTCTGGTAGGCTCTCTACCAATTTGCGCACTTTGTGGTGCGTTTCTTTCCGAATGATGCGGTCTTCGGCGTTTTCATCGGCAAACTTCAATACTTCAAAGATGTCGAAACCATCGCTGGTAGCCACCATCGGGTTGCGCTTCAGCCTACGGAAATGATCGATGCATAGGTTGTACGATATGCGCATTACCCACGGGGCAAACTTACCTTCCTCTTTATAAGTACCGCTGCGCAAGGTGTGCAGCACCTTGATAAAGGTATCTTGAAAGATGTCTTCCGCCAGATTCGTGTCTTTCACGAACATCATAATGGAAGTGAACACCTTATCCTGATGCCTATTGATTAAGCTCTCCAGCGCATGTTCATGCCCTTCAAGGTATAGGTCAATCAGTTCCTTGTCTGTTTTAGTGCTAGTGGCGGCCGTGTTCATGGTATTGTCCCTCAGTTTTTGCAGTTGGCAATGCGTGTTTTTGCATTTGCCTACACAGAAACCAACTACCATGCCAAACGCTATATGAGGCTCATTTTGCCCATTTTTTGCCTATTTGAAGCACTTGCACTGCAATTTGTATGCTATTTAGCACAGCTACTGTACAATAAATTGACTACCGAAGTGTACACCATACCGCTGCTCTAATAACGGTTTGGTGAGTGCTTAATTATGTGACACAGCCCAAGTTGACATTCTTTAACAATCAATTGTAGCATAAGCAGGTTAAGTTGTAGGCGGTTGGCGTTGATTTGTTGCATGATGATGGGGCGGACCAGCCCCTAGCCTAGGAAAAACGAAGGGAGATGCTTCGGTCCAGCCATGCTAGTTTTGTCGTCCAGAAAGTGATTATTGACGGGGGTTTGGGAGGTGGTTGATTGGTTATTATACCATTTAGACTTTAAATAGAGGATTATTAACGTCTGTCATCCCGACCTTTTTCGGGAGGGATCTTTTGGCACCGATGGTTGATTTACACTTACCGATGAAGCCTTATACATAATACGGAGAGGTCTATAGGTAATTGCACTGCTTCACCTATTAGCCACGAGATCCCTCCCGAAAAAGGTCGGGATGACATACATTTTTAACCAGCGGTACATTTTCGCTATTTTAACAGTTATTTCAATGTCCAAACGGTATTAGTTATTGTTATTGGGGAACTGCAGCAGTCTATGGTCCATCGTCCAACCTCACAGCACCGTATCCTCCGTCCAAGCTTTTTTCTCGGGGTAGTCGGTGGTATAGTCTAGGCTGCAGATTATTTTGCGGATGGCCGAGCTCACTTCTCCAACAAATCTTTTAACTTTTCTGGGTCCTGTCTAGAATCAAAGACATCAAGAATCACCACCTGATTTTCTCTGATCAGATAAACGATTTTATAGCTCCAAACTGCTTTAAATCGAATATTGCCATCCTCTCTTAGCACCTCCTCTCTGGCAAATTTTTCAGGGTTGGGCAGTATAGATTCCGCAGTATCAATTATTCGCAAATTAACTTTAGCGGCAGTTAAAGGATAGTCTTTGCCAATATATTTAACTATATCCTGAAGGGAAGTTCTTGCCCTTTTTGACCAACGTAACTTCATAGTTTACCAAGACTCCGATTCCTTTTTCAAATCTTCGTGAGAAATAGTTTCGCCAGCATCCACTTCTTTGATGATTTGTTGGATATGCCTACGGTACTGGTCTGTATTGAGCGGTTCGCCAGCAATTGTGTAAGTGGTAGCATTGCTTTGTTGATAGGTTTCAAGCATGGCTTCTACAGCTTGCAAAAACCTTTCATCGTCAATGCCTTTAATCTTTTCTATGATGGAAGCCTTTAAATACATATCGCTACTATCTTTATTAGATATACTCTAAGTTAGGCTTTATAGTTCATTTTCAGTATCACCTATCTCATTTGAAATTCCATATTTCATATCCTCAAACAGAAACCGTGGTCTGTGGTCCATCGACCATCGTCTATCGATCAACTCACAGCACCGTATCCTCTGCCCAAGCCTTTTTCTCGGGGTAGTCGGTGGTGTAGTATAGGCCGCGGCTTTCTTTGCTCACCAGGATCTCTTAGTAATCGCCATAGCTAGTAATCCCAGCAGCATACCATTACCCCGTGTTACGTTTTAATGGTGCAGACCAACGCCTGGCCATAAAATTATCCTCAAAATGCAAATTTACAGCCCTTCTCAACGTATTGGTCCGACCACTCATTTTCCGGAAAAGCATATTGCCGTAGTTACTACTTCTATACCTCAAGCCCTTTAACGAAAAGAAACTGTGGTCTGTGGTCCGTCGTCTGTCGACCATTACAAAACAGTATCCTCCGCCCAAGCCTTCTTCTCGGGGTAGTCGGTGGTGTAGTGTAGGCCTCGGCTTTCTTTGCGTATGGCGGAGCTTTTGGTAATGAGGTAGCCCATGGTTATCATGTTGCGTAGCTCGCACAGTTGCGGGCTCAGGATGGTTTTTTCGTATAGCGCCTCGGTTTCTTGGTGCAAAAGCTTTAGGCGTACCAAGGCGCGCTCTAGGCGCACATCGCTGCGAACGATGCCCACATAGTTGCTCATTATTTCCTGTAGCTCTTTGCGGCTCTGGGTTATCAGTACCAGTTCTTCGGGTTCTTTGGTGCCGGCTGCATCCCAGTTAGGTATGCTGTCTTCGTACTCAATGTCGGCAATGCGGCTGGCGGCATCCTCAAATATACGGTGGGCATAAACCAGTGCTTCCAAAAGGGAATTGCTGGCCAAGCGGTTGGCCCCGTGCAGGCCGGTGGCAGAGCACTCGCCGCAGGCATATAGGTTGTTGATGGAGCTGCGGCCGTACAGGTCCGTTTGTATACCGCCGCAACTGTAGTGGGCCGCTGGTACCACGGGTATCATATCCTTCTCGATATGGATGCCGATGCTGGCGCACTTTTCATAGATGTTAGGGAAATGGTGGATGAAATCGGCCTTATCCAAGTGGCGACAATCCAAATACAGGTATTCTTCCCCGCCCTTTTTCATTTCATTATCGATGGCACGGGCCACAATATCGCGTGGTGCAAGGGAACCACGTGGGTCGTACTGGTGCATAAACTCCTCGCCGTTACGAAGCCTCAACACCGCGCCATGGCCACGCACCGCCTCCGAAATCAAGAACGACGGGCTCTCCAGCGGATTAAACAGCGAAGTTGGGTGGAACTGGATAAACTCCATATCCATAATGCGGCCCTTGGCTCGGTACACCATTGCCACACCATCGCCAGTAGCTATGCGTGGGTTGGTGGTGCTTTTGTATACCTGCCCTGCCCCGCCACTCGCCATTACGGTTATGCGGCTCAATATTTTTTCCGTGCGGTAGCTCTGCAGGTTTAGCACATATACGCCGTAGCATTTTATGCCTGGGGTTACGCGGGTAATGGCCCCGCCCAAATGGTGCTGGGTAATAATATCGATAACAAAGTGGTGGGTGAACAGCTCAATGTTGGGCAGCGTATGGGCGCGGGCCAGTAGGGCACGCTCTATTTCCATGCCCGTGGTATCCTTGTGGTGCAGCACGCGGTGTGCAGTGTGGCCACCCTCCATGCCAAGGTGGTAGGCACCGCTATCATCTTTATCAAATTGGGTACCCCATTCAATAATCTCGCGTGTGCGTATGGGGCCTTCGGTTACCACGGCTTTCACCACATCTAGGTCGCAAAGGCCATCGCCAGCATCTAGCGTATCTGCAATGTGCTTGTCAAGGCTATCGGTATTCATATCCCACACTGCGGCTATGCCACCTTGGGCATACTTGGTGTTGCTCTCGTCCTCATCGGCCTTGGTAATGATGGTGACCTTTCGGTCGGGGAAACGCTCGGCGGTTTTTACCGCGAAGGTAAGCCCCGCAATACCGGAGCCTATTACCAGAAAATCAGTCTTGTTGGTCATGTCTCGTATAAACGCTATGAATGTAACATCCCTAGCCGTTCAAAGGTTAAAATTAGGGGGGATTTTCGGGAAATGGTGAAAATTTAGATAAATAGCGTTTTAACCGACCAGTAATGTGATTTAGATACTTAATTTCCTCTTAAGAAGATGGCACGCCTTTGCATTCGTGGCGGTTAAATCTCGCAATGCAAATTTAACCACCACGAACGTGACGAAAAGTTAAGAAGGGTTCAAAAGCGTAACTGGCATAATGCCGATGTTGCGTGGCATCACTTCACCGTTATCCTCACCCCTGCGCTGTGTGCGGCAAACTCAGGCGCATACATGCACTGTATGGTGCTAATGCCGTTGCTGTAGCTGCCGCTTAGGTTTACGCGCAGCGGATACTCAAACACATGCGTACCGCGCGGCAACCTATCGAAAAAGAAGTTGGTGGCGGCATCGCGGGTGCTTTCGTAGTAGCCTAGGCCGCCCTTCCATTTGTAGCTGCTCAATACGTTTATCGGCTCTAGGCCAGCGGCGCGCATATCCTTCAAGTGAACAAACTCCATATCCCTATCCACCCTTATCTCTAGGCGCACTTGTAGTAAATCACCAGGCAGCAGGATGGTTTTAGCGGTAACGGCTTCCAGTATGGGGCCTTTGCCGCTATCGCGTTGCACGTAAAGTTTCTTCACAATGCTCAGTGGGGTTTTGGCAGGGGTAATGTTATCCAACTGCTCGAAGTACTGCCAGTACACCGCGCCCCAACTGATGCCCTTGCCCTCGCGGGTGGCGGTAATGTTGCCCATGTTGGCGGTTACCTCGCTGGCTGTGAAGGTGGTTTTGCTGTAGCCTGTGCCCGCTTCGGCGTTTTTGTTGCCATCGATGGTTTTGTCGCCTAGTTTAACAGTTAGTTTAGGGGTTTCAGTTAGCCAATCGGTACCCTCCAAAAGCAAGGCGTAGCAAGCATCTGCCGTGGCTTTGGTGTTGCCCCAATCCTGCACCTGCTTTTGCTTGAGCAACCAAGTGCGCATGGCATCAACTGAGGTGGTATCGTTGCCCGCCTCCACAAACGCCTCAATCAACAGCGCTTGTGCCTCTATCGGTGCCTCGTACCAGCTATAGCCAGCGCGTATCTGTTTCCAGTACATGCCCAGCTCCTCGCTATTGATGGAGGTTTGCTTGAGCGAGGTCATGATAAGGTTAAGGGCAACATCATATTTGTCAGACTCCTTTCGGCTCAATATAATGGCCGTCATACCCTTATCATAAATGCCCAGCTTGTTCCAGAATTTGTGTGCTTGGGCCAAGTAATAGTTATGGGCTGTTTGGCTGCTCTCTGGCACGGGAAAAGAGAAGAAGCTGCGGCCATACAAGTAGCTCAACTGCGTGCTGCCCACGTTCATGCTATCCAGCGGGGTTTTATATTTCACCAAGTTGTCGAAATCTTTTTGGATTTCGGCATCGAGGTAACGCATGCCGTTCAGCAGGGCTTTGTTGAGTTCGCTTTCCTTCTTTAAATCGACCGTGCCCATCTTCACTAAGCGGCCAATACCGGTAACGATGTACTGGGTAATGTGGCGGCTATCAGGCCCGCCCTTGAACCAAGGCCAAGCACCGCTGTTGCTCTGTGCTTCTACCAGTTTGCGCAGGCTATTTTCTTGTTGGCGGGCAAGGTTGTTTAGCTCAAATAGCAGTCCAACGCGCTTTTTGCGCTCGGTTTCGTTTTGGGATTGAAGCACCCACGGCGTTTCTTCGAGGATGATGTTCTTCAGCTCCTGGTTTTTCTCGAGGTTGCTTACTAGGTTATCGGCGGTTTTCCATTGCTCGAACACAGCGCGTATCTGCGGCTTGCTGTTGGCTATATGTGCCGCAATGCTGTTGGCGTAGTAGCGGTTGAAGGTCTGCTCGCTGCACTCGTATGGGTACTCCATGAGGTAGGGCAGTGCCTGTATGGCGTACCAAGCCGGGTTGGCGGTCAGTTCCAGCGTTAAGCCATGGTGGCGCAGGGTTTTAGATTTACCTGAACCCACCAATTTATCAAAAGTAAAGTTCTTGGTTTGATTGCCAGAAAGGTTGATGGGCAGCGATTCGGTAACCAACATGCGGTTGGGCAGTATGGGTAGAGCATTTTCCTCGCCATCGGTAAAGTTGCCCGCTTGAGCACTTACTCTGTAAACCACCGCCGAAATACCTTCGGGCACTATCAGCGTCCATTTGGCTACGGCACTTTGGTCTTTGCCCATGGTGATGGGCTGACTGGCGTTGGCCAGTTTAAACTGTGCATCAATCGGCTGCATACTCACGGCATCAAACAGTTGCAGCTTGGCGGTGCCGGTAAGGGCGTTCTCGCTCAGGTTGCTCACCTTGGCGCTGAATACAATCGTATCGCCCTCGCGCATAAACCGCGGCGCATTCGGGAACACCATTAGTTCCTTTTGGGTAACGGCTTCTTTACTGATCAACCCAAAGTCCAACGCTTGTGTATGGGCAAAGCCCTGTATCTTCCAGCGGGTGAGCGCTTCGGGCACTGTAAATTTCAGGATAAAGTTGCCCTCCGCATCCGTGTCCACGGTTGGGTAGAAGAAGGCGGTTTCTTGGAGGTTTTTGCGAGGTACAATGCCTGCGGCTTCGCCCGGTGCATTGGGGTTGGGTGGTAGGGGTTGGCTTTGGAGGTCAACTAAGCCATCAGATGGCATGCCATCGCCGTTCGATGATTTTTCTTCCATTTTAACAAAGCCGCGGTAAGAGTTGAGGTCATCTTCATCGTGGCGGCCACCTCCACGCATTTTAACTCCGGGCACACTTTGTATAGCATCATAAGAAAGGTAGTACCCATCTCCTCCGATCAATCTATTGACAAAATACAGCATCAACTCATCATACCTCGGCAAGCCACTACCATAATACTCATTACCGTAATCATAGTTTTGGTAGGTGTTAAAGTTGGCCAAGCCAAATAATGCACCTTCCCAACTTGCAGTAGTGCTATACCGCTGCCCACGGCCCGGCAGGTTAAAATACCAATCGTGCTTCACAAACGCATCCAACGAGGCATCGTACATGCTGGCCAATAGCTCTGCGGCCACCTTTTCGCCTTTTGGGTCTTTAATGGTTATTTTCCATTGTTCCTCGGCGCCCGGTGTCAACTTATCACGGAAGGTTTCAAAAGACAGATTTAGGTCTTTCGATGGATAAGGTACATTTACATTTATGTTTTCGCTGTAGAAGCGCCCATCCTTCACGGTGGTAAAACGCACACTGATGCCGCCGCGATGCACCTCCGTAATGGGTATTTCCAATAGTTGTTGTACTTTGCTCAGTTTCAGCCACTCTTGTTTGAGGGTTTTGTCGCCTTGTAATACTTCGTATAGCACCCGCACATCTTTAGCCGCTGTGCCTACCAATATCTTGGCATTGCTGCCCGGTTCTACGGTGGGGGTTAGTAGTTTTGCCCACAGGTAATTAGGCACGGGTATGGTTTTGTCTTTTTCGCCGAATACGGTTACATACTGCTGGCTGGTTACTTCTTGTCCAAAGCGATCTTTGGTTTTTAGCTCTACGACATAGGTGCCTGGCTGCCAGTTGCTTAAATCGGGCAGGAACTTACTTTGCGAGGCGGTGTTTATGGTGGTATTCAGCACCTGTGCGCCTTTGCCCCAAGTAGTATAGTCCATTTCATTGCCATAGGCATCTAACGGAAACTGCTTGCGGAACAGAGCTTCGGGGATGATGTTACTATCCACCGCTTCCCACAGGCGGGTGCGTAGCGGGTTGGCAGGTGCTTGCAGTTGGTGTATGGTAAGCTGCACGGTGCTCGGTTCGGGCTGACCGTTTAGGTTATTGGTATAGAGGCTGAGGCTGTCCCGTTGGCTTTTGTTGATGGCATCGGGCAGGTTTACGCCAATTTCCAGTGCCTTGAAGCCTACGCGCACGTTGGTTTCGCTGCTGTGGGTTTCGCCGGAAATATCGGTAACATCCGCATACACGCGGTAGCTGAAAATGGGGTCGCTTTCTTTGGAAACGGAGCGGTCGGGCACGGCCTTAAAGTTGATGGTATATCCTCCCACCAAATCAGTAGTAATCACGCCCGAGGCAATCTCCATGGGTGGGGTTTGTGGCCAGTAGCTCCTGTAACTATAACGGCCCCAGATAGGATACTGCACCTCGCGCACCACGCGGTAGCGCACCTGTGCGCCATCGATATTACTGCCCGCATAGGCCTTGGCGGTGCCCTTTACGGTTACGCTATCATCCACCCTAAAGGTGCCGGTGATGGGCGTAAACGTTACCTCAAACTTGGGCCGCTTATACTCTTCCACATTAAACATGGCGTTACCATCAGCGGTATAGAGGGTTACATTGCCTGTAATGTTGCTGGCTGGCAGGGTGAAGCTACCATTGAAAGTACCATACTCATTGGTTTTAAACTCGGCTTTGCCAATCTCGCGGTAGTTGCGGTCGCGCATAATTACCTCTACCTTCTCACTTGTAAGCAAGCGGCTCTCGATACCTTTATTTTCAAACACCAAACCTTTAAAGTGTACCGTTTGCCCCGGGCGGTAAATGGCCCTATCCAAGAAGAATTTGGTTTGCGTTTGCCATTTGGCCTCATTCGATTTATACGGGTCCCGCAAGTAATGCGCATTTGGCGAGGTAACGGTATCGCCCTTGTAGCTTATTTGCAATGATATATTACTGTAGTCTTTGTTGCCGCGCACCACGGTACGGCCATACTTATCGGTCTGCTGGGTTTTGCCGCGCTCCAGCACATACTCGCCTTTATTGCTGTCATACTGGTTTTCAAAGGTGGTAATACTGGCTTTGCTAACGGGCTGGCCATCCGTGCGGTTTAGTACCAATACTTCCAAGCCCCCGTTGGGGTAGTTGCGGGTGGTATAAGCTAGGTTAGAGACCTGAATCTGCCCATAGCTGATGGTGGAGGAGCTGTCAAACTCCTCGTTGTCGGAGGCCAATAGATAATACCTTCCAGTTGGTAAGGCCCCTAGCGTTACCTCCGTGGTATGGGTTTGGTAATCGCCAGGGTTGGGAATGCTATGTTGAAACTTCCGACTAGACTGCTGCAATAGGTAAATTACTTCGTTGCCTTGCTGCTGTCCCGGTATATCGAACTGCCTATCCGCTGGTATAGGCACCAAACGGAAATAAAGCAGATATACATTCTTAGCCGATAACTGTATTAACGCATCCATGTTGGGAAGCACCACCTGCTCTATCTGTAACTGGTGCGCTGGGGCTTGCAGTGCAGTCAGCAGTATTTGGCATTGCCTAGCCCCCTCAGTATTTGGGTGCTTAGCAATAGTGCGGGTGCAAATATCAATGCCCTCACGCAGTTTCCAGCGGTGGGTGGTATCGCCTTTGGCATTATAGGTGTTGCCCAAGTTGGTATAGTGTGATGCCAAGGCATAGCTTACCAACGCGCTGCTGCTGTCATTCGCGTAGCGTTGCTCCAAGGCAATCAATGTAGCGGCATACAGGCTGTCTTTCTGTGCTTGGGGCAATATGCTTTGGTCTTTCACAAAACCCAACCGCTCCAACTCTACCTCTATCAAGCCGGGCAAATTGGCATGATCCATTTGGTGCCCAGCCAGTTCCCGAAGCAATTGCAACGCTATTAAATGAAAGGCAGCGCTATCTTGGTGTTGCAGCTTGTTTTTCAGGAAAACCTCTGTGATCCCAAACAATGCTGGCTCATCCATATAAAACTTATAGGCTGGTTGGGTGATGCCCGCTTCGCTGTTTTTAAAGAAATCTACTGCACGGTGCGCCAGCAAATCATACAGCGTGGGTCGAAGGTCGCGGCGCTCGCCTTTTAATATCACAGGGTCGAAAACTGCCACCGGTGTGCGTTTCAGGCTGTCAGCTGGCTTTAGGCTTTGCAGGTACAGCCCGCTTACTATTTCAGAGAATTTTGCCCCATCCCATGTGGCGGGGTCTGCTTCGTCCACCTCAATAGTAGTACCGCGCTGTTGTATTTTCCAGCGGTTATTTTGGTAATAGCTCCAATACAAATCCGCCAAACCCGATAGCATCACTTGCTTTGCGGGGAAGGGCGCCTTCGCCACTTCTGCTTCAATGGCTTTAATGAAGTTAAGCTGCGCATCCTCTTCGTTCTCTAGCTTCAACCCGTTCAGGTAAAACACCGCCTTTACCATTTGGGCATAGTCCTTATCCTTCACCGCATTGGCATACAGCCCCTCCACCACCGGCAGCGCCGACTTTGGCTGGCCGATGTTCAACAGGCTATCCACCGCAGCCCATTCGGTTTTATATTCCTTCCCCGCGGGAAACTGCAGCATATCCGTGGGATTTTTATCAAGCCACACCGTAGCGGCAAGGCCTGTGATGGAAATGAAAGCGAGGAGGATGGAGAGTTTGCGCATGGCGAAAAGTATCAAGTAATGAGTATCAAGTATGCTTCAAAAGGAATACAAAGTACGTTGTAATAGCAAGAAGTAACAATAACCGATTAACCAATCAACTAATTAACTAGTCAACCAACTATAAGATGCAAAGCGGTAACAGATTCCATAACGGTGGAATAAGGGTGGGGGTTGTGTGGAGGGGGTTATCTGAATTTGGATTCGTCAGATTAGTGGACAAAAGGGATTCTTTTTGATGAAGATTACAGAATTTTTGTCTTGTTTCAATCCTTCTCATTATAATTTTTAATCCAATTAATCTCCCTAATCTGACGAATCCCAATTCAGATAATTGACAAAAAAAGGGGCTATCTCCTCGGTAGGAAACAGCCCCAAAATGCAGGTTGTTAAGGGTATTACTTATTTATTGAGAGCACACACTCGTGCGGATTTCTTTGCAGTTGCCATTACCCATTTCGGCACATTTTTTCCAATCATCACAGGCATTCTCTAGGTTTGAGTAATTGGTTCGCTCCATATACCACTGTGGGTTTTTTGGGTCAAGCTCAATGGCTTTGGTTAGGTCGGCACGCGCGCCGGCCAAGTCGCCAGTTATATTGCGTTTGTACATGCCACGTAGGCTATATAGGCCGGCATTTGTACCATCAACTTGTATGGCTTTGTTAATGTCTACCAGCACATCTTTCAATTTAAACTGCGAAACGGTTTGGTGCGGATAAACGGCATTGAGATAATAAATGGCATCGGCGCGCTTCACATATAGGTTGGCGTTATTGGGGGTCACTTTTATCTGGTCGGTAAGGTTATTGATGGTTTGCGCATAGCTTTTTTCGCTAGGCGAGCTTTTGCCATTGGTTTGGGCGTAGGCACCTAAGGTAATAACGCTCAGGCAGATAATGAATAGATTTTTCATGGTGTTAAGTTTTTCGGTCAGCTACAAATCGTACTTGTGGGTATATAGCCAATGATTGTACCGAAACAAAAAATACCATCACAACCTGCTGTCTTTCAGATGATTGCAGTGGGTAGCATGGCTTATAGAATTGTGGAAATAATTACCCGATACGAGGATGTTTTACGGTATCGTTAAAACAAGATTATGAATACACAAAAATTTGCTTAAATTGCATATTGGGTTAAACCCTCGACAATCCGTGAAACACATTTTATTCATTATATCCTTCTTGCTGCTGGTGCACTTGGTGCCCGCGCAAAACATTGTTTTCCAAAGCGAATGGGAAGACTCGTTGAACGACGTGGTGCTTCGTGACAGGCTGATAGTGGAGTTTCGCGATGGTACCCCCTTGGCAACCCAGCAAATGATATTGCAACTAGTTGGCCTCCAAGATGCCTGGCGAATACCTTACCCTAATGTGGTAGTTGCCAAAATACCGAGGGAGGTAGCCGACTACCGCGAACTGAAATCGATAATTGCATCGCTGCACCAATACAATAATGTAAAGCTGGCCACTGTATTTATGCGCAGCGAAGGGGTATTGCCCATAGGTATATTAGGCAGCGTAGCGGTGAAAGTAGAAAGTGATGCTGCCCTGCAACTGTTGCTGGGCTTTGCTGAGCGCAACCACATGTACCCTGTGTACCAAGATGCTTACATGGGCAACATTTGGTGGATAAACACTAACAAGTATTCCGCCTACAATGCCCTAGAGGCGGCGGTAATGCTACACCAATGTGGCTTGTTTACGTTTGCGGAACCCAACTACCTGTTTAGCCCCCAAACCGCCACTACCGATCAGTTTTACAACCGCCAATGGCAGCTACAAAATGATACTAGTACCGTGTTTACAAGCGGTGTATTGGGCAGCCCCGATGCCGATATGGATGTGGATAGCGCTTGGACCGTTACTACGGGTTCTCCGAACATTAAGGTGGCGGTGATTGATGCGGGGGTGGATACCCTACACCCTGAGCTAGTAAACATTATGCTGCCTGGCTACGATGCTACTGGCGGCGGAAGCAAAGGCTACCCCAACCTTGATAAACCAAGCAACGCCCACGGCACTGCCTGTGCGGGCATTATTGCTGCTGCTGCCGATAACGGCATCGGTATAGCAGGCATAGCACATGGAACCAAAGTTATCCCGATTAAGGTGTTCTATTATGTGGATACCACTTACAATGGCCTCCCGCTCAACAATATCCCCTACTCTACCTCACAGTGGATGGCAGATGCCATTAACTGGGCATGGCGCGAAGCGGATGCCGATATTATGACCAACTCTTGGGGTGTTGATGATGTTACCCTCACCATACTTTCGGGCAACCCGATGTTGCTGGAGGAGGCCATTATTGCTGCCGCCGACAGCGGCCGTGGTGGCTTGGGTACGCCTATGCTATTTTCCAGCGGCAATGCAGACACTAGGCCCATTTGGCCTTCTCGTTTGCCCCAAGCTATGGCCATTAATGCCACCAGCATGTGCGACGAGCGTAAAACGCCCAACTCTTGCGATGGAGAGGATTGGACCGGCTGCTGGGGTTATGGCTTGCATGTTTCGGCACCGGGGGTCAAGATTACAACTTGCGACATAAGCGGCATAAAAGGATACAGTAGCGGCGATTATACGTTTACTTACAATGGCACCTCAGCGGCTTGCCCCAATGCAGCAGCAGTGGTAGCGTTAATGTTATCCATCAGGCCCGATTTATCGTATGAGGCGGTTCGCTTTATACTAGGCAATACTGCCGATAAAGTGGGTGGCTATAGCTACAACGAAACCTTCTTTGCCGGTAACTGGAGTAAGGAATTGGGCTATGGCCGCGTGAATGCCTACCAAGCAGTATTGGCTTCGGAAAACTATACTGGGCACGAAGACCTTTCAGGCATAGCCAATATTGCCAATAGCACCATGCCTATACAGCTTTACCCGAACCCGATACAGGGCAAGCAGGTTACGCTGCAGTTTGATTTGGCGAGCAGCAGCGATGCTCACGTGCAGATTACTGGGCTTGATGGCCGCACCATTTACCAGCGCCACTTAGGCATGCTGTATAATGGCGCCAACGAGCATGTAATAAACCTGGAAAGTGCCTTGGCACCGGGTGCCTATTTGGTTGGCCTTACTACTGGCGGCCAAACTACTTACTCCAAACTGGTGGTGGTTGGCCAGCAATAACCCAGAGCATGCGTATTGAGCTGGTGCAGTTAATGCCCGAACCCCTTGTCGAAATCGCCCCAAAGCACTCTGATGTATGGCAACAAACCTTGCAGCTTACTGATGGGCAATGGACCCAACTAGTAGCGCCATCAGGTAGGGGCAAATCCACCTTGTTGAACATCATCTACGGCAATCGAACCGATTACCGGGGCGAGGTATTGATTGATGGCAAAAGTACCCGCACGTTTACCCCCAACGATTGGGCAGCGCTGCGCCGCGAAAAACTTTCGGTGGTGTTTCAAGACCTGCGCTTATTTCCTGACCTAAGTGGATGGGATAACCTAATGCTGAAACAACAGCTTACCAATACGGTAACTAAAGATGAAGTAGCCGAAATGGCTACCAAGCTGGGCATATTGCGCTTGCTGGATAAACCCTGCGGCAACATGTCTTTCGGCGAGCGGCAGCGGGTGGCCATCATCCGCAGCTTGTTGCAGCCGTTTGAATACATACTGCTGGATGAACCCTTTAGCCATTTGGATGAGAACAACCGGCAGATTGGTGCCCAACTGATTCAAGATGCCTGCCACCAGCGCAAAGCCGGCCTGTTAATCGCCGGCCTGGGTGCCGACCGATATTTTACCTACCACCAAAGCCTGCAACTGGATGAAGCTAACGGGTAAGATATTCTGGGGCAAGCAAAGCCGCTGGCAGCTAATAGTAGCTACCGCAGGCTTTTGGATAGGGCTGTTCATTACGCTGCTGTCTATTCAGTTTTATTTGGACATCCGCCAGATTGTGAAGCGCGGCGAGGAGGAAAAGAGCTTTATAATAGTAAACAAGACGGTGAACGTGCTCAACATGTTCGATAAGAGCGTATCGATGTTCAGTGAGGAGCAGTTGGATAGCCTGCAATCGCAGCCGTTTGTGAAGGATATTGGCCTGTTCCGTACCAATACCTTCAATATATATGCCGATGTAAGCGACCAGATGGGCCTGGCGTTCGACCTGTATATGGAGAGCGTGCCTGATAGATTCTTGGATACCTTGCCCGCCTCTTTCGATTGGGACAGCAATGAGGATTTTGTACCGATACTCATCGCCAGCGACTTCCTGCGCATCTACAACTTTAGCTTGGCCATGTCGCAAAAGAGCATGCCGCAGCTTAGCCCCGCTACTATTAAGCTCATACCTATTTCTATTAAAATAGCAGGGAACGGCCAGCAGCGTATGGTAACCGCCAAGGTGGTGGGCTTTACCGATAGAATACCCTCCGTACTGGTGCCGGAGAATTTTCTATTGTGGGCCAATGAAACCTACGGCACTGGCCCATCGCCACAACCTACGCGCGTAATAATGGAAGTGGACGACCCTGCCAATGCACAACTCAAACAGTACCTGCAGGAAAAAAACTACGATACTAACCAAGACCAGTTGCGATTGGGCAGTATGGCCAATACGCTAAAAATAATCAGTGGCATCAGCGGTACGGTGGGCGGGCTGTTCGTGTTTTTATCGTTTGCCATCTTCTTGATGAATTTCCAGCTCATCATCAGCCGGGCCAAAACGGAAATAGGCATACTACTAGACCTTGGCTACCGGCCTACCCAGTTGGCATATACACTTAATAAGCAATTCTTCTTAATATTGTTGGGCTGCGTGGCCACGGTGCTGGTAGTTGAGGCAGTATTAGTGGCAGCCGTACATGCTAACTTGCTGGAATATGGCTTTGAGGTTACTCAAACCATTTCATGGTTTATTATTGCCGCGGCACTGGGCTTGCTATTATTATTGCAAGGTCTATTATACCTGAGTATAAAAGCAGGCATCAAGCGATAATGCGTAATTCGGGCGTTTTCGGTTATTCCAATATCTTACCGCTATCATTCTTCAAGTCTGGGTCTATAGGCGTTACGGGTACTTCCGTGTTCCTTTTCAACTCAAATTCGTCCATGAAACGTGTATTGATGTACACGAAACCCAACAGTAACACACAGAACGCTACAAACAGCGCATTTATGGAATTGTTAACCTTCATAAAGTTCCTCATTTAGCGGGTTCGGAATCCTTTCTATTAACTTAAACGAACGTTTATGTTAATTAGTTGTGAAAAGATAGCTTTATAATTTGGTATTCCCTTACGCACGTTAGGGGGTTTATTCACAGAAAACGCTAGAATATAGCAGCCATATACGTTGTACCCGTGGATTAAATTTTTTGTTTGGTAAAAAAATTAACCGCATTTTAATGATGCGCTAATTACTGTACAAGCTAGGCTGCGTGTACTTTATAGTGTACAAATCATATATTAGGTAGGTGAAAACAAGCAGGAGTTTTCGTTTTTTTAGAATTATTTATGGACCATTTATCTAATGGTAGAAGCCGTCAAAGCTGAATTTAGTACCCAGCATCAGTTCGCATATCCTACCGCTATGCATAAATCAACCTTTATGGAATAATTGACGCCATTTTAAATTCTATACGATAAAAGGCGGCGGCCAAAGTTTGGAAACCCGCCATCTGCCCCAGCTGCACTAGTATATTCTATTTACTGAACTGACGCAAGTGGTGATCAGTATGTTTGTAAACATATTGGCCAATTTGCTCTTTAGTCATAGCACCGAAGAAGGGATGCACAAAGCCCAATGGTTGAAATTGCTGATATGCTTGCAACAGCGCTATCCATTTTTGTCGCTCTGCTTCAAAATCTCCACTGCCCTTAACCATAAAATCGGGATGGGTTGGCTGGTTTTTTTTCATAGGGTCAGCGTTCTTTAATACGCCATTTAGTCCCATTCTACCAAACAAACGACCTATAAACAGGCGTTTATAGGCTGTTTTGCCTTGATACATTTCTTCGCTCATAGTACAGTGTTTGAGCATCTGGAACGCGTCCATTTTACCCCATTGCGCTTTATCGGTTGGTTTAAGCAATTTGATGCGCTCAATTAGTTCGGTAGTTGTGTTGATGTCAAGAATAGATTTCATGGGTGCTTGTTTCTTTGGTTAGATTAAGAAACAAAGCTATCAACCATCAAAAACTAAAATCTTGCCCTATGGCAAGAAATACCAACGGGGGGGGATTATTCATTCGCAATTTCCTTTCTTATTCTGCTTAGGGAAGTATCGGTAATACCAAGATAGGTGGCCAACTGTTTCAGCGATACGTTTTGCGCTATCAGCGGTCTTTCCTGCAAGAGCTTTTTGTACCGGTCTTTTGCAGGGTCGGTAATCATAGCAATACTGTGGCTTTTAAGGGCAAAATAACTACCTACTAGAGTCGTTCGCCCTTGTTCCCTAAAAGCTTCGTTGGAGTGGAAGAGCTTTTGGAAAGTATCGAAATCCAATTGCCAGCAAACGCAATCGGTAAGTGCTTGTATGTTCTCCTTAGTAGGATTTCTTAAAAAGAATGACGGCCAATCGATAACGATGTCTCCAACGGAATAAAAGTTGGTGCTTATGTCATTGCCATCTACATCTATTGCATACGAGCGTGCTATCCCAGTTTCAATAAACCAATAATGACTAGAGATTTTACCTTCTTTCAGTAAGAAGTCGCCCTTCTTAACCGTAATTCGTACAAAATGCTCTATAAAAAGCTCTTGCTCTTCGGGCGAGAATTGGTTACTTGGAAAAACATTTAACAAGAAGTGAGGCTCAAGCATTGGATATAATTAAGCTAAAAGTCATGTTACATCCTCAATACACCTGATTATCCAAGGCGGGGGTCTTTGGATTTTGGATAACGATGTAGGGGTGGTTGGTGCTTTGGTGGCAGTTGTTGCAAGTAGTTACCAGTAGGTTGTATGCCGTATTGAACTCGGCTTTATTCTTAGCAGCAATGCTCTTCTCCAACCCTTCCAGAGCAGGTATGCCCAGCGCTTCCATCAGTTGGCTAATGTTGATGCCATCATCTTCTACATGGCCATCGGCTATTTCTTCCATTGTTTCTTCTATCTCATGCACATAAAACCCTGCCAATGGCCAGTTTTCGTTTTGGCCGGCAAAGTATAGCTTATTGGCATGGCGCTGTATGTGGTTCATACTTATGGCGACCTCAATCTCCTCTGCCTCATGATGCGCTACTGGAGTGCTTGGCTGTTCCCTAGGGGTGGTTTTCATACCATCCAAGCGAGTGCTTACATGGCTTAAGCGCAGCATTAGCACAATATTAAGTACTAGCAGAAGGGTAAAGGCGATCCAAATATAGGTCTGTTTCATAACGGGTAAAAACAAAGTTAGTGCACTTTGGGTTTAAAAATAAGTCGTATCAAGAAGTTATCAGGACAAATAAGGAGGCAACAATTAAAGCAAACTATCGACAATCGACCGTTAGCCATCATGTCAAAAACAATCTTTTTGAAGCAAACCATGGACCATCGACCATCGACCGTTGACCATCTACTTCTTCTCCAACTGCTTTTGCATCTTTTTAGGATACACGCCCGACTTGGTTTTGCTACCGCCCTTGGTGCCGCCGTCGCCACCACTATCATAGGTGGGGCAAGTACTCTTTTGGCAAGAACCGAGGGCCAGGGTGCCCGCTAGAAATAAAAACAGGATACTGCGTTTCATACCACTAAAGATACAGGTTTATTACCTTGGTTTCCAAATAGACTGGGCTAACTTTACGCTTACCTTATCAATAGTTTATCTTCGCAGTAGCATATTATCATCGGCACTATTTCCTTATTATTGATTTCTGCTCCGCAAACTATGGCTCAAGTTAAACCCACCCACAATGCCGGCTTAGGCGAAAAATACATAGACGAAAGCAAACGGCTCATTAACAAAGATGGCAGCTTCAACCTAAAGCGCAATGGTGCCCACCCTTGGCAGGCGCGCAGCCTGTACCAATGGTTTGTTGGGCTTTCGTGGCCGGCCTTTCTATCGGTTATAGTGCTGCTTTACTTGCTTACCAATGTGTTTTTTGCATGCATATACCTGTTGCTGGGGGTGGATAGCCTAAGAGGTACTGAGCCGGGCATGCCCATGTTTTGGTCGGCATTTTTCTTTAGTGCCCAAACCTTTACCACGGTTGGCTATGGGGCTATTTTGCCTACAGGCCTGGCTGCCAATTTTGTGGCCTCGCTAGAGGCTTTCATGGGTTGGTCGGGGTTTGCGTTGGTTACAGGCTTGCTTTACGGTCGCTTCAGCAGGCCATCTACCAGGTTTCTATTCAGCACCAAAGCCTTGGTAAGCCCCTATCAAGATGTTAAAAGCCTGCAGTTTAGGATGGTAAATATGCGCAACAACATCATGATGGAAATGGAAGCGCATGTGATGCTGATGGTACTAGATAAGGATAGTGGCCACCGCAGATACTACAACCTAAAGCTGGAAACCCGTTTTATCTACTTCTTCCCCCTGAACTGGACTATAGTGCATGTGATTGACGAAGAGAGCCCGCTATATAATTATGATGCCGATAAGCTGAAACAGCTAGATGCGGAGATACTAATACACATAAAAGGGTATGACGATACCTTTGGCCAAACGGTACACCTACGCTATAGCTACAAGTACGATGAGATAGTGCACGGGGCTCGCTTTTTGAAGGTGTACCAATCTGACGAGAACGGCAATACGCACCTAGATTTAAACAAAATACACGATTACGAGTTAATCAATTAGATTGTTTATTACCCCCCGTATTATTTATTTACCTTTGACCCCGAATGTATAAAAAGCGGCCATTGGCTGTACAAAAGTGAACTATGGAAATCCAAAACAACACGGTAGTAGGCATAACCTACGACCTTAAAATCGGCAACTCTGAAGGGTCGTTGGTAGAAAAAGTGGAGGCTTCTGCCCCGTTTGTATTCTTGTTTGGTTCGGGCAATTTGTTGCCTGAGTTTGAGCAGAACCTGCATAGCCTTACCGAGGGTAAAGCATTTGAATTCACCATCGAAAGCGAAAACGCTTACGGCCCCGTGCAAGAAGAAGCCATTATTGAGCTACCCATCAATATTTTTGAAGTAGATGGCGTAATACCCGAAGACCTTTTGGTTGAAGGCCGCTACCTTACCATGCAAGACCACCAAGGCAACCCACTGCGTGGCCGCATTGAGAAGGTTGGCCTGGAGAACGTAACCATGGACTTTAACCACCCATTGGCCGGTGCCGACCTTTTCTTTAAAGGCGGTGTATTGAGCGTTCGCGAAGCAAGTGCCGAAGAGATTGCCCACGGCCACGTACACGGCCCTGATGGACACCATCACCACTAGTTTTAGTTATTGGTTAACTGGTTATTGGTTAATTGGTATATCATACAAAAGCCGCTCCATGATTGGGGCGGCTTTTTTGTTTGCTTGGCTATGCCGCAAATAGAATTGCTCCGTTACTGGCGCGGAAGTTTCTTCCGTGCCTTGGAAGTTGCCGCGTGGTAAGTTCCGCTCACACGGAAGTAACTTCCGCGCGAGTTGGGAATGCTATCTGTGCAATATGATTTTTGCTTTCCATTTGATTCCCCGCTATTTTAAGTTAATTTAGTAGCCTAACACATACTGGCACTATATTTATGTTTGAACAGACTTTTAAGAATATTGACGACATCCTGTACAAGGATTCGGGGGCGGATAGCGAACTGGATTATATTGAGCAAACCTCTTGGGTGATGTTCCTGCGCTACTTGGACGACCTAGACCAAACCAAGGCCGACGAGGCCGAATTGCAAGGTAAAGAATATACCTATATTATCGACGAAGCACACCGCTGGGGCACTTGGGCCATGCCCAAAAATGCCAAAGGCGAACTGGACCACCATAAAACCATGACAGGCCCCGACTTGATCAAGTTTGTGGAGCAAGACCTGTTCCCATATCTGGAAGGGTTTAAGCTAAAGGCCGCCGATAAGCCCCATACCATTGAGTACAAAATTGGCGAGATATTCAGCGAGCTAAGCAACAAGGTAAAGAGCGGCTACAACCTGCGCGAGATAATAGAGTATGCCGACGAGTTGCCCTTTAAGAGCAGCACCGACAAGCACGAGCTAAGCCACCTATACGAAACCAAGATAAAGAACATGGGCAATGCCGGGCGCAACGGCGGCCAGTACTATACACCGCGCCCATTGATACGCGCCATGGTGCAGGTAATAAACCCACGTATTGGCGAAACCATATACGACGGGGCAGTTGGCTCGGCGGGCTTTTTGTGCGAGGCATACGATTATATGTACGAGCGCATGGAGCGCACCACCACCAACCTGCATACCCTGCAAACCAAAACCCTGTATGGCAAGGAGAAAAAGAACCTAGCCTACATTATTGGCATTATGAACATGATATTGCACGGCATTGAAACGCCCAATATTGTGCATACCAACACCCTAAACGAAAACCTGGCCGACATACAGGAAAAAGACCGCCACCATGTAATACTGGCCAACCCGCCCTTTGGCGGCAAAGAGCGGCCCGAGGTACAAAGCAACTTCCCGATAAAGACGGGCGAAACGGCTTTTTTGTTTTTGCAGCACTTTATTAAGATGCTTAAAACAGGCGGTAGGGCTGCCGTGGTAATAAAAAACACCTTTTTGAGTAATACCGACAATGCCGCCGTAAGCTTGCGTAAGCACCTGCTGGAGAGTTGCAACTTGCATACGATATTGGATATGCCGCAGGGCACCTTTCAAGGGGCGGGCGTAAAAACCGTAATACTGTTTTTTACCAAAGGCGAGCCTACCAAAAATATATGGTACTACCAGCTAAACCCCGGCCGCAGCATGGGCAAAACCAGTGCGCTTAACGATGGCGACTTGGCCGAGTTTGTGGCGCAGCAAACCCTGCGCCCCGAAACCGAAAATAGCTGGCTATTGAGCTTGGATAAGCTAGATGCCACTACCTACGACCTAAGCCCCAAAAACCCCAACACCCCTGATGAAGCCCCCCTGCGCAGCCCACAAGAAATATTGGCCGAAATGGAGGCCTTGGACGCGGAAACCGCTGATATTTTGAATAGCATAAAGGAGTTGATATGAGGGAAGAACCGAAAATTCGGGAATTGGGAGAGGTATGTGTACGCACCAAAACTATTAAATGGGAAAACCATGTTAACGATGAGTTTGAGTATATTGACTTAAGTGCAGTATCTAGGGAGGAGCTTTGTATTACTTCTAGTATCTTAATTAATTATAAAAATGCTCCCAGCAGGGCTAAAAAAATAGTTGAAACTGGAGATATAATATTTGCAACTACAAGGCCTACATTAAGAAGAGTTGCAATAATTCCGGAAGAGTTTGACGGGCAGATTTGTAGTACCGGGTTTGTGGTATTAAGGCCTAATGTTAAAAAAGTAATATCTTCCTATTTATTTTATGCATTGCAATTAGAGGGATTTTATAGTGAAATGGAAGCTTTGCAGAAGGGTGCTGCCTATCCTGCTGTAACTGATGATAACGTTAAGAGTTTCCGAATCCCCGTGCCGCCACTAGCCGAGCAAGAACGTATAGTAGCCATTTTGGATGAAGCCTTTGCGGCGATAGACCAAGCCAAGGCGAATATTGAGCGCAACATCATCAATGCCCGCGAGCTGTTCCAAAGTCGCCTTAACCAGATTTTTACCGAGAAAGGTGATGGATGGGTGGAGAAAAGGTTGGGGGATTTCTTAACATTTTTAAATGGTTTTGCCTTCAAAAGCAATGATACTGTTGAAACTTCCAATGTTCAGTTAGTTAGAATGGGCAATCTATATCAAAATGTGTTAAATTTAGATAGAACCCCAGTTTACTATCCTGACTCTTATGCTTCCCTGTATGAAAGATATGTACTTAAAGAAGGGGATCTTATTCTTTCTCTAACTGGCACAACGGGTAAAGAAGATTATGGATTTACGGTTAAGATTCCAGAAACGGATAAAATTTTATTATTAAACCAGCGAATATCTAAAATTACAATAACCAATGATTCATTTGTGAGTAAAGGTATTCTTTACTTTTTCTTAATTTCTCGAGTATTTTTAGATGTGTTGTACGAATCGGCAAATGGAACAAGGCAGGCCAATTTATCGACGGAAACAATCAAAAAGTTCATTTTTTGTTTTCCCTCAGACATAGTAACCCAAAAAGCGATAGTTGCGGAATTAGAAGTGCTACTTGTACAAACCAAGCATTTAGAAAAGACTTATCAAGCCAAATACGAAGCATTGGACAACCTCAAACAATCCCTATTAGAAAAAGCCTTTAGTGGGGAGTTAACAGCAAAAGAGGTAACTAAAACAGCGGCAAAGGTTATTTGATGGCTTAATTTTAATTGTGGCGAATGTGCCATAATTGGATAAAAGTTAATTACCCCAAATTCGGCGTAATTGGAAAAGAAAATTGATAATGAGTCTTGAGCGGGTAAATAGGTTGTTAACACGGAGCGAGGGCGTACAGCTCGAGTTTAAGCAGGCTGCCACGGCCGTGCCGGGCAACCTATTCGAGACCGTGTGCGCCATGCTCAACCGCGAGGGCGGCGATGTACTGCTGGGCGTGAAAGACGATGGAACCATAGCGGGGGTAGTTGCCACGCGGGTACAGGCCATGTTAGCCGAAATAGCCAGCCTAAGCAACAACCCACAAAAGCTAAACCCGCCCCACATGCTTCAACCGGTAAGTTACCTAGTTGGTGGCCACAACATCATTCATGTGCCGGTACCAGTAAGCTCACAAGTGCACCACTCTGCCAATGTGGTGTATGACCGCGGCCATGAGGGTGACTACCGCATAACCGGGGCGGCCCAAATTGCCGAGATACACAACCGCAAGCGCAGCCACTATACCGAGGGGCAGGTGTATGCCCACCTTCGGTTGGGGCAGTTTGTGCCACACCTGTTTGCCAAAGCCCGCAACCTGATAAGCAGCCACAACCCCGACCACCCTTGGCTGGCCGTGGACAATGAGCAAATGATGCGGCTTGCTGGCCTGTACCGTACCGATGCCACCACTGGCCAAGAAGGCTACACGCTGGCGGCGGCCTTGCTATTTGGCACCGATGAGCTGATACACAGCATAGTGCCCCACTACAAAACCGATGCACTGCTGCGGGTAAACGACCTACAGCGCTATGATGACCGGGCCGATGTGCGCACCAACCTAATAGAGGCATACGAGCAACTAATGGCTTTTGTAGCCAAGCACCTGCCCGATAAATTTTACCTACAAGGCAGCCAAAGGCGCAGCCTGCGCACGCTTATTTTTAGGGAAGTGGTGGCTAACACACTAGTGCACCGTGAGTATACCAATGCCTACCCAGCCAAGCTGGTGATAGGCCCCGATAATGTAACGGTAGAAAACGCCAACAATCCGCACGGTAATGGCCCGATAGATGTTAACGCCTTCTCATCTTACCCCAAAAACCCTACTATTGCGCGTTTCTTTATACAATTGGGCAGGGTAGAAGAACTGGGTTCGGGCGTAATGAACATACACCGGCTTATTAATGAGTACACGGGCAACCAGGTTAGGCCGCAATTTATTGAGGGCGTTGTTTTCAGGACAGTTATACCTGTACCTGCTGAAGGTGATACTGCAAATGATACTGTAAATGATACTGCAAATGATACTGTAAATGGCGGTGCAAATGCTGGAACTGGTGAAAGTGATACAATAAATGGCGGTGCAGATACTGTAAATGATGGAAGTGATACGATAAATGAGCTAACTGATACGATAAATGGCGGTGCAAATGCTGGAACTGGTGGAAGTGATACAATAAATGGCGGAGCAAAATCTGAAAATGGCGGAGCAAAGGGACAGATAGCCGAAGCTATAGTTGTACAATTAATACCTTTGCAAACAAAAAAAGTAATCGATAACTTATCGCAATTGATATTGCTTGTGGATGGCCAACCAGGTTTAAGATTGCCCGATTATGTAAAATTAACGGGGTGGAAGCTTAGGACTGCCGAACGATATTTAGGGATATTGGCCAAAGCAAATATTGTGGAATTTAAGGGAGAATCGACCAAAACTGGGGGATACTTTTTAAATGAAAACATTAGCTCGCAACTAGAAAGGCCGCAATCATGAACGAATCGGAAACCAGGGCAGAATTGATTGACCCGGCGCTGCGCGCCGCGGGCTGGGGCACCGTGGCCGATAGCTTTGTACGCCGCGAATACCACATTACCAAAGGCCGCCTAATAGGCAACGGTAAGCGTGAAAAGCCTGCCATTGCCGATTACCTGTTGGTATACCGCAACCGTATTGTGGGCATCATTGAAGCAAAAGCCGAAACCAAGCACTATACCGAAGGGCTGGGGCAAGCCAAGCTATATGCGGGCATGATGCAGGTGCGCTATACCTATTGCACCAACGGCCACCAGCACTACCAAGTGGATATGCACGAGGGCCGAGAGGGCGATTGTGCCGCCTTCCCTACACCCGACGAGCTTTGGGAGCTTACCTACGGCAAAGAAGAGGCTACCCAACCCATTGAGGAGATTGAATGGCGCGAGCGATTGCTATCCGTTCCTTTCGAAGACCGTGGAGGCACTTGGCAGCCTCGCTACTACCAAGATACCGCCATTACCAGAGTGCTAGAGGGCGTTGCCGAAGGCAAACAGCGCATGTTGCTTACCTTGGCTACCGGTACGGGTAA
Source organism: Sphingobacteriales bacterium (assembly GCA_027483645.1). Classification (GTDB taxonomy): domain Bacteria; phylum Bacteroidota; class Bacteroidia; order Chitinophagales; family CAIOSU01; genus CAIOSU01. Next base: position 83,886 of record JAIXUD010000017.1, on the reverse strand, counting down.
AACGGCCATTGCCTTCCAAATAGCTTGGAAACTCTTCCAAAGCAAATGGAACATCAACCGAGATGGGCAGCGCCACCCGCGCATCCTTTTCCTTGCCGACCGCAACATATTGGCCAATCAAGCCTTTAACTCGTTTAGTGCTTTTGAGGAAGAAGCCTTGGTGCGCATTAAGCCTAGCGAAATAAAGAAGAAGGGCAAAGTGCCCAAAAACGGTAGCGTATTCTTTACCATCTTCCAAACCTTTATGAGCGGCCCCAATGATACACCGTACTTTGGGGAATACCCGAAAGACTTTTTCGACTTCATTATAATAGACGAGTGCCACCGTGGCGGTGCCAACGATGAAAGCAACTGGCGCGCCATTATGGACTACTTCAGCCCTGCCACCCAACTGGGCCTTACCGCCACGCCAAAACGCGATGTAAACGGCGATACCTATAAATACTTCGGCGAGCCGGTGTATGTGTATTCGCTTAAGGAAGGTATAAATGATGGCTTTCTTACGCCGTTTAAAGTACAGGAGATAAAAACCACCATTGACGACTACGTATATACCAACGACGATAGCATTGAAGATGGTGAGCTAGAAGAAGGCAAACGATATGTGGAGGCTGATTTCAATCGCATTATCGAAATAAAAGAACGGGAAGCCTATCGCGTAAAGCTATTGATGGAGCGAATAGACCAAAACCATAAAACCATTGTGTTTTGTGCTACCCAGAAACATGCCTTGGCAGTTAGAGACCTCATCAATCAAATGGCAACCAGCAGAAATGCCAACTATTGCCATCGGGTAACGGCCGACGATGGGGCATTGGGCGAGCAGCACCTTAAAGATTTTCAAGATAACGAGAAACGCATACCTACCGTACTCACTACTTCACAAAAACTAAGTACGGGCGTAGATGCACCCGAGGTGCGCAATATTGTGCTCATGCGCCCTGTAAACTCCATGGTGGAATTTAAGCAGATAATAGGCCGCGGTACCAGGTTGTTTGACGGTAAAGACTACTTTACCATTTACGACTTTGTAGCGGCACACCATCACTTTAGCGACCCGGCATGGGACGGTGAACCCATGGAGCCAGTACCGCCAACACCTCGGCCCATCAAACCTATCGAAGATTATGACATTGACGACGATGACCGATTGCCAGGATTTGTGAAAGAACCGGATGCCCCACGTCGAATACTTAAAATAAAGCTGGCCGATGGTAAAATAAGGGAACTTCAACACATGACCCGCACCAGCTTTTGGAGCCCTGATGGTAAACCCATTTCATCGCAACAGTTTCTAGAAAGTATGTTTGGTGCTTTACCCTCGCTATTTGCAAACGAGGAGGAACTGCGTACCCTTTGGAGCCGCCCCGATACCCGCAAAAAACTGCTGGAAGAACTACAAGAAAAAGGCTATCCAAGGGCACAGCTACAAGAATTGCAAAACCTAATACAAGCCGAAAACAGCGACTTGTACGACGTATTATCGTATGTGGCTTTTCATAGCACGCCTTTGGAAAGAACCACCCGTGCCACAAGGGCACGCGTACATTTAAACAGCTACAATCCTAAACAGCAAGCATTTTTGGATTTTGTGCTGCAACAGTATGTGCAATCGGGTATTGACGAACTAGATGATATTAAGCTACCTCGCTTATTAGAATTGAAATATCATGCCATTGCCGATGCCAAGCACGAGCTAGGGGATATTAAGAGCATCAGGGAAACGTTCGTAGGCTTTCAATCATATCTGTATGAGAAAGAAGCGATATAACCCCCTATCTAGGCTAAGTACGTAATGCAATATCTGGCGTCTCGTTTCAAACGGGATGCCACCACTGGGAAGCGCTGCCTTTGGCATGTTTATCCACTAAAAAGAAATTAGCTACCTTTGTAAATACAGTAAATCAACTTCATGAATTATAATACCGAGCGCGGCAGGTTAGAAATGACCGAGTATGGCCGCAACGTGCAACGGATGGTGGAATACCTCCTGGAAATAGAAGACGACAAAAAACGCAACGAGCAAGCCAAGATTGTTATAGAACTGATGGGCCAGCTTAACCCGCACCTAAAGAACGTGGAGGATTTCCGCCACAAGCTTTGGGACCATATCATTATTATGAGCGACTTCAAACTTAACGTGGAGTCGCCATACCCTATTCCTGACCGGGAGACCATATTTGCCAAACCCCAGCGCATACCTTACCCACAAAGCGAGTTTAAGCACCGCCATTACGGCAAAAACATTGAGACGCTGATTGAGAAAGCCATTGCGATGGAAGACCCACAAAAGCGCCAAGAGTTTGCCGAGGTGATAGGCAACTACATGAAACTGGTACACACCAACTGGAATAACGAGACGGTGAACAACCAAGTAATAATGGATGACCTGGAGCGCATGAGCCGTGGCAAACTGAAGCTGGGCGAAGAAACCAACTTGGATTTGCTTGCCCGTGAGAAGCGTGCCGGTGGTTTCCAACAGCGCGACGGCGACCGCCCTGCGGGCAACTTTAAGCGCCGCCCGGGTGGCCCTAACAAAAACCAAGGCGGCGGCGGCGGACAGCCACGCCACAACAAAAACTTCAAACCACGCCACAAAAAATAAGCTTACATGGATACTTTCGAGGTTGTTGGGGGACTAAAGCTGAAAGGCGAGATTACCCCACAAGGAGCTAAGAACGAGGCCCTGCAAATACTGAGCGCTGTATTACTTACCTCCGAAAAAATCACCATATCCAATATTCCGGATATCCTCGATGTAAACCACCTGATAGATATATTGGGCGACATGGGCGTGATAGTAACCCGCGAAAGCGCCGATACCTATAGCTTTGAAGCCAAGAACGTAACCGCCGATGTAATGCTCACAGAGCAGTTCCGTAAGAAGGCTGCCAATCTGCGTGGCTCCATTATGGTGGTGGGCCCTATGCTGGCGCGTTTTAAGAAAGCACACATCCCCCGCCCCGGTGGCGATAAAATTGGCCGCCGCAGGCTCGATACCCACTTTATCGGTTTCGAGAAGCTGGGCGCCAAATTCAACTACGATGCCGAGAGCTATATGTACAACGTGGATGCCAGCCATCTTACGGGCACATATATGTTGCTAGATGAGGCTTCGGTAACCGGTACTGCCAATATTGTGATGGCGGCCGTACTCGCCAAAGGCAAAACCACCATTTTCAATGCCGCTTGCGAGCCCTACCTACAGCAGCTTTGCAATATGCTGGTGCGCATGGGTGCGAAGATTGACGGCATCGGCTCAAACCTGTTGCATATTGAGGGCGTTGAATCCCTTGGTGGCACCAAGCACCGCTTGCTGCCAGATATGATTGAGATTGGCTCTTTTATTGGCCTAGCAGCTATGACGGGTAGCGCCATCACTATTAAAGATGCCGGTGTGCAGCACCTTGGCATCATCCCCGATACCTTCCGCAGATTGGGTATCAACTTCGATATTGTGGGCGACGATATTGTGGTACACGAGCAAGACCACTACGAGATACAGACCTTCATCGATGGCTCCATCATGACCATTGCCGATGCGCCTTGGCCGGGCTTCACGCCCGATTTGCTGAGCATTGTGCTGGTAGTAGCCACCCAAGCCAAAGGCACGGTGCTCATCCACCAAAAGATGTTTGAGAGCCGCCTGTTCTTTGTAGATAAGCTGATTGACATGGGCGCGCAAATCATCCTTTGCGACCCGCACCGCGCATCGGTAGTGGGCATCAACAAAGCTTATAAGCTGCGCGGCATCTCCATGAGCTCGCCCGACATCCGTGCCGGGGTATCGCTACTAATTGCAGCCCTATCCGCCAGTGGCACCAGCCGCATCCACAACATCAACCAAATTGACCGTGGCTATCAAAATATTGACGGTAGGTTGAATGCCCTTGGGGCGAGTATTAAGCGGGTGTAGGTTTCGCTACAAAGGCTTCCATTTTTTCAATTATGAAATAGGTGCTAGGTGGGGACCATCTTTCTACATGGCATCCTATCCATTCTGCGTGAAGTGGTTCCTCTAATAATTGAGCGAATTCCGTTTTTAGATATATCGCTAAATTTTGAGGGACTTGCTCAATTTCAATCCATATCGAGGGTCTATTTTCCAAAAGAAACACTATGTCTTCAAAATCGTGACTGGTTCTGCCATCATATTTTCCACGGCTTTTGAACGCTTCTAGTTTTGAAGCCAAAAAGTAAGGAGCGGAAAATATTTTAATTTTATTATCGTCTGTCAATTCACACTCAACGGCACTCTCGAAACCATCTTTATACCATTTATTTGAAAACCCAATTACTTTTTCATCTGTGGGCATTATGTCTACAATGATTTCGCCAAGTTTAAATCTGCAAATAACCCCGGATTCAACATCATTCTTAAAGCCTAAGCGACGAATTTCCTCTTCTAACTTTGCAAAATCGCTGTAAGCTACTAGTTCTACTAGCAAATCAACATCTTTTGTTGGACGTATTTCTGTTTGTTCTATTTCTGCATATACTGATAATGTTGCACCTCCAACAAATACGATATGTTCTTGTAACTCACCAAGAGCATTAAAAACAGCAGATATTCTTTGTGTATTAATGTCATTTCGCATCAAAAAATATTTTATGTATTTCTTTTTTTGCCACTTCAATTTCTCTTACCTTTCCAATCCTTAAGACATCTATAAGTGCTAAGACTTCATATAATTTAGCATCAAATTTTACGGCCTTAGTTTGATTTTCATATAGCGGCTTCAACGCTAAACCTACTAAAGATCCTTCATAATCAGGCCAAATGTAATTTGTATTAGAGTCAAAATATTGTTTCATAAAATTGTGAGAATGGGCTGTTGCAATCCCTCTTTGCAACGCCCCAAGTTCACCAGGAAAGACAAAAGGTAGTCCGTGAAGTAGGAACTCATAAAAGCTCGCTTTATTGACCATTTTTTTGTTATGGTCAATAAGTCTAGCTGTGCGACTTCTATTCAACGATTCTGAAATTTCGCCTGAACTTATAAACAAACTTTCAGCCAGCATTCTATTTTGCCACTCTTTTTGATGTTGAATAATTATCTTACATAATACTACTACATCATGAGGCCTCATTCCATTATGTGCTTTCATGCTACAAAGATATATTTGCAATTCGTGAATCGCAAGCTGTAAATCATGAAAATTAATATTATTCACCTAGCAAGGAGGTTTGACCGTTTAGTGCATCTAAAACATGAGCTAAATGCCCAGAAAATTGCTGATGTTCAATTTTGGAAAGGAATAGAAATTGCTGATAATCCTTCTAGAGGCATATCTCTCGCGCACCAACAGATTGTTTTTGATGCTAAGCAGAAAAAGCTAGAGAGCGTAGTAATTGTTGAAGATGATGTCAAGTTTTTGGGTTTAGGAGCATTTGATTATTTCATCAAAGAAACTCCCCATAATTATGACTTGTATTTAGGGGGTATTATGTATGGGGCAATTAATGATGAAAATATTGTCAAAGATTTTGCAGGATTAACGTTATATAGGGTTCACAGTAAATTCTATAATATATTTCTTGAAGCTTCGGAAGATGGGGATATAGATAGAAATCTAATGAATAAAGGGAGATTCGTAGTATGTAACCCAATGATTGTTTCTCAATATGAGGGCTTGAGCGATAATAGTAAAGTTTACAGAAATTATGATTATCTACTTAAAAATAGGAAACTGTGGAACGGATAGAAATTGATTTGCAAATCGCGAATCGAGACCCTAATAGCTGCTCTTTCACCTTAGATTAACGCTAGCATCAAGCTTGCATCAATTTTCACAACCACCGCCTCACTTTGCTTTTGTAGGCATCATAGGCGGTGCCGTGCTGGCGTTGCAAAAAGTCTTCTTCTAGGCGCACCTGTATTTGTATAAGCAGGTAAGTGCCTACCAAGCAAATAGCCGTAAGCAGGTTGGGCAATACCAAAAACAGCCCCAGCAAGCTCAGCAACATCCCCAAGAAAATGGGGTTGCGCGATATACCAAAAAGGCCCTGTTGCTTCAGTTCGGTTTTGTTGGCCTCATCAATGCCAATGCGCCACGAGCGGCCCATCTGTACTTGGGCAATAATTATCCAAAGTAGGGAGAGGTGGATGAGCACAAAGCCCGCCCAAAAAACCGCCCGAAACTCCAGAAAAGTAATAGGCATTAGGTACCGATAGGCAATTTCGGAAAACGCGAACACAATGATTGCAATACCCAGTAGGGCCGTAAACACCTTCATTTGCAGGCCTATGTAATTGTGGGCAGTATCTTCCGCGCCAAAGGTAACCGGGTTGATGCCCGTTTGCCTATATATGCGCCAACTAGGCAACGCAAACGCAAGGGCTATGTAAGCTATAAGGTACGCGGGTAAATACAGTGTAAGGAATAGCAGCAACTCCATGGGGTGGTGGTTTGTAGTTGCAAGATATGCATTTGGCTAGTTGGCAGTGCGCTCTGTGTTTCGTTTTTTAACCACCGTCGCCCGAGGCGAGGCAGGCTAGAAAGCACGGAAAAAGTCACGGAGAAACACGGAAGTATTATACCATAACAGCCCAGCACCTTTCGGCACCGGGCTGTAGTATAAATCTCTAATTCCTAATTACTATTTCCTAATTCCTCCCCACAATCATGGGCAAAGAATCGTAATCCTTTTGCAGCGCACCAAGCTGGTTAAGCAACCGTTTATGGCAGTTACACATACATCGCCAGCAACTGGGCCTGCGGTTACGTTGATAATGTTCGATGTGATAACGGTATAGCTCCAGCCTGCGGGAACGGTCCACACGTAGCTGGTAGCACCGGCCACTGGGTCAATCAAGAAGGCTTGGGTAGTGCCAGGGCACATGGTAGTAGGGCTAGTAATAAGGCCTGGTTGTGCCGGTGGTGCAACTGCAGCCATCTCGTTCCATACCACACCGTTAAAGAAGTTGAACTTGTTACAATCGGTATTGTAAATCATTAGGCCAGTAGCTGGGCCGGCAATGCCATCGCGCTGTGCGGTGGTCATCGGCGGGAACAGAACGCCTTGGCTACCATTGCCGCTAACTTGCATTACTGCCGATGGGTGCACGGTGGTAGTGCCGATGCCTACCTGTGTGCCGGTGTTGGTTACGGTACTGCTGGTAACCCAAGTAGTACCGTTATGGCGTAGGGTTTGGTTGGCCAAACCAGTGGGCGGTATGCCTACCGGGCCAGTAGCACCGGTAGAACCAGTTGGCCCTACAATACCTTGTATACCTTGCGAGCCGGTAACGCCCTGTATGCCTTGAATACCCTGTATGCCTTGTGCGCCGGTAGCACCAGTTGAACCAGTAGCACCGGTTGAGCCAGTAGCACCTACAGAACCAGTAGCGCCAGTTACGCCTTGAATACCTTGGATACCTTGTATGCCTTGGGCACCAGTAGCGCCAGTAGCACCAGTAGAGCCGGTTGCGCCTGTTACCCCTTGAATGCCTTGGATACCTTGCAGACCCGTTGGGCCTTGTAAGCCGATAGGACCTTGAGAACCAGTAGCGCCAGTTACGCCTTGGATACCTTGAATACCTTGTATGCCTTGGGCACCGGTTGCTCCTGTTGAACCAGTTGCCCCTACGCTACCTGTGGCACCAGTTGGGCCAGTAGCACCAGTTGGGCCAGTAGCACCAGTTGGGCCTTGCAAACCTGTTGGGCCTTGTAATCCTTGTAAACCTTGTGGGCCAGTAGCGCCTGTGTAACCTGCAATACCTTGAATGCCTTGTATACCTTGCGCGCCAGTTGCACCGGTTGCGCCAGTAGCACCTACACTGCCGGTAGTGCCTGTTGGGCCTTGTATGCCTGTAGCGCCAGTTGAACCGGCAGGGCCTTGCAGACCAATAGGGCCTTGAACTCCAGTTGCACCAGTGTTACCACCAATACCTTGAACACCCTGTATGCCTTGTGCGCCGGTAGCACCAGTTGCTCCAGTTGCACCAGCACTTCCAGTTGCGCCAGTGGCACCAGTAGCACCGTTGGCACCAGTTGGGCCTTGCAATCCTTGTATGCCTTGTGCACCTTGCGCACCGGTTGCTCCGGTTGAACCAGTTGCACCGGCAACACCTTGAATACCTTGCGCTCCGGTTGCCCCGGTAGCGCCAGTGGCACCAGCATTACCTGTGGCACCAGTTGAGCCTTGGGCACCTGTGGCGCCAGTAGCACCGGCAGGGCCTTGCAGACCTTGTGGACCAGCAGGACCAGCAGCACCATCATTACCAGCGGGGCCAGTTGGGCCTTGCGGACCAATAGGGCCACCTGCAGGACCTGTAGGACCTTGCGGACCAGTTGGGCCTTGCAAGCCAACACCAGTTGCACCGGTAGCACCAGTAGGGCCGGTGGGGCCAGTTATGCCTTGTATACCTTGTAAGCCTTGTGGGCCATCAATACCTTGTGGGCCAGTAGCGCCTACAGCGCCCGTTGGACCGATAGGGCCAACGGGGCCAGCAATACCTTGTATGCCTTGCAAGCCTTGCGGGCCATCAACACCTTGCGGGCCGGTAGCACCGGTAGGGCCTTGCGGACCTTGTGGGCCGGCAGCAGGAAGGGTAATAGTTACGTTGCTCTTGGTAAGGCTCAATTGATTGCCTACCAAAACCAAGTCTTGCAATTCGTTAGTAGAGTCGTTATCACCGCCCACCAATAGGCCGCTAAGGTCTATAATGTGGTTGATGGTGCCTTCGGTAAACTGAAGCGTAGTACCAATGATGCGCATGTTGGTAATCAATTCGTTGGTAATGCTGGCATCGGCATCATCAATTAGGCTGGCTAGGTTGATGTTGTAAGTGCCGCCAGCATCGGTAATTTGAAGGGTGGTACCCGTAAGCACTGCCGATTGAATCAATTCGTTAGTTGGGTTCGCATCGGCATCGTTGGCCAATGAGGAAAGATTTACACTATATGTGCCACCAGCATCAATAATGTTAAGCGTGTTGCCGGTTAAGTTGGCACCAATAAGCAATTCGTTGGTAGCACTGGTGTCGCTGTAGTTCATCAAGCTGGAAAGGTTGATTACTTGTGGCGTGCCGTTGTGTGTAAGGGTAAGATTGCCACTGGCAGCATCGAAAGCCATGGTTACCGTATCCAGTTGGGCAGTTGAGTTGCCCAAAGTAGCCAAGCTGATGGAGAATGTATCGTTTTCGGCAGTTACGGTAAGGGTTTTGCTAAGCGTATCGAAGAACAAGCCTGTAACCGCATCGTTGCTTACCAATGAAGACAAATCGGCGAAGCCGCCATCTTCCAAACGAAGTATTTTGCTCGCCGGGTCGAAAACCAGTTCTTGGTCGTCAGTATTGTCCATAAAATTCGCTAGCGAAATAGTGTTGCCGTTAGTAATGCTAAGGTCGCCGTTTACCAAGGTAAGGGTCGGGGTGCCTAAGTCGTCGTTGGCAGCCACCCAAGTGGAGCCGGTCCATTTTAGCACTTGGCCCGCAGTTGGGGTAGCATTTACGTCGGTAAGGTCGTTTAGTGCAGTTGGGCCATTGCCACCAGTAGCGCCTATTGGGATAATCACGCGGTGTGTTGCGCTCCCTTCTACCACTACCAATTCATTAGTTACACTATCAAAATAGAATTGGTTAATCATTTCGTTGGTGGTATCCATGTCCGTGCCCGGGGTTTTGGCAGATTCTGCCGAAAACAACGCAAAAGGGACCGACTGAAGCTCTGAGCTATTAATCAGCACAAAGTTGCCGCCACCTTTGGGGTCCATTTCTATCTTCAGCCATTTGTCGCCGGTTGCCCAAGGGATGTCGGCAAACACACCGGTAACAACATCGCCCTGCCCAATGGACAAGGAGAACAGCCCGTGGTGGTTGGTTTGTAACGTGTGTATTTCAGTGTAGTATATCTGCCTATCGAACTTATCCGTAATGCTAATGCGAATACGAATGTCTTGATCGGTAATCAAAGAACCAGAAAGGTCCCTTGCTACAGCTTGATAACGAATGCCTTGTGGTGTTTGCGCGTAAAGGGTAGTAGCAGCGAACATCATTAGAGCAAAGAACCCGAGATGTAATAACGTTTTCATTTGGCGTTTTGAGTGAACGGTTTAATACGGCCATAAGGTGGTGAGCCGTACCTGTTTTTACGTAGGGTGCCAAATTTTGTTTCAGTGAGTTGTTAACGGGGGTGGGGAGGGTGTTTGTGGAGGTCTTTTATGGAATTAGAAGACTAAAAGCTAATACGATGGAACGCTATGTTACAGATGTAAGGTGCACTAAACATAAAGCACTGCGCACTGTGGACTGTTGACCGTTGACCAACCCCTTCACCCCGAATGCCCCCAAATAACGCTCTGCTTGCGCTTGCCGAGGTGGGAGTAGATGGCATAGCGAATGGCATCGCAAGCATGGTCGTTGTGCTTCTCTGGGTCGTCTAGCAAGTTGCCGTCGTGGTCTGTTTTCCAAACATAGTTATCCAGTTCGTTTAGTAGGTTAAGGCTGTTTTGCACCACGTGTATTTGGAATTCCTTCACTTTGTTGATGCCATTGAACACGCTTTTCTGCGCTTCTTTTACATTAAAACCAGCTTGCTGTAGTTCTTTAATCTTGTCGGGGTTGGCGCTATCTGCATATATGTAGTCCGTTTCTCCTATTTGGCGGGTATTCATCAGCTCTACGATCTGCGGGGTGGTGAGCTTGCGCTTATAGAATACTTCCTCTAGGTAAATATCCTTCTCATAATAGCCTACCCGTATCAATGCACAAGGGTTGTTGAAACCAAAATCGAGCCCATAAAGCACCTCATCCAGCATTTCGGGCATTTTGCTGATGAGCTTATAGTTGTAGATGATGGCATTGCTGTTTTCGCCCCACTGGGCTAGGGCGTATATTTTATAATATTCGGGGTCAAGATGCTCCATTTCGGCCAGCATATCCCTGAAGGATTGGCCCACTTTGTCGTTGTGTGTATGGTCGGTAATAGAGATATAGGTATTCTTTAGCTCCTCTGGCTCTCGCGTAAAAAACTGCTTGTAGATAAAGTTCTTTTTGCTGATTGGGTTGAAACTAAAGATAATTTGCAGGTAATCCACCGTTTCGCCCCGCAGGCGCAAGTCGAGCTGCCTAAAGTCGCGGGCGCTCAACTCGGTAGCCTCCTCAATCCAGATGCCGGTAGGCTGCGCTAGGCTCTTCAGCTTTTCGGGGTCGTCAACCCCCGTGGTTATGAGGGTGTTGCCTTTTTCTTTATGTTCTATCTCCAACCGGCTTTCACTGAATTTAAACTCTTCCTCCCAACCCTCGTTGTGTATCACGTCCTTCATTTGCTGGTAAACACTGTTGCGAATGGTGCGGGCAATTTTGCGCACCACCACAAAGCGGTGGCCATCCTCGGTACGCATACGTTGCAATATTTTCTGTGCGGCAAAGTAGCTTTTGCCGCTACCCGCACCGCCCATAAGTATTAGGTATCGGTCGGGGCTGGTCATAGCTTTTTTATAAGCCTTTAGTATATCAGGTTCTTTAGGCATAGGGAGGCCAGTTTGAAGTGAGGGAATTTGAATTGTTGAGAGTGGCAATAATATAGATTTGCACGAAGCTAGCCCACGGTTTTAACCGTGGGTGATGGTGATATATAACGAGTAACCGTTTTAACGGTTTACCTATCATTATGTAGGTACATAATGCACTTAAACCGTTAAAACGGTTGATAAGATTAGCATAATTACCCACGGTTGAAACCGTGGGCTACGTTAAATATTTTTAACCAGAAAGGGTAAGACTAGAGCGGCTTGTTACTTAGCTCTACATGTGCCAAGTAGGGGAAAATCCAAGTGGGGTCTTTATCGGTGGTTTTTACTAAGTACCACTGGGTGTCTATTTGTAGGTAACCTTCGAGCTCTTGGTTGCCATTACCATCACTATTCAAATAATAATGGAAGAGCCTACCCTTTAGTGTTATAGATGTTTCTTGATCTGATAATGTAACCGTTTTGTTGTAGCGCTCCAGCGTAAAGCACTTCGCATCCTTCACCACTTCTTCGCTGCACACCAGTATAAAGGTTTCCAAATCTTCCACCTTCATGCCCGGTGCCGTGGTAATGCTTACGCCTTGGCTGGCAATTTCTTGTTTTTTCGAGCCTGCCGGTAAATCAGCTATTGTTACTTCTTGGGCTGCCGGCGTTTCGGTATTATCCACTTTGGCAGTATCTGTAGGGGTGGCAGTGGTGGTGCTTTCGTCGCTGCTGCCGAAATTGCAGGAGGCAATGGTAAGAGATACTGCTAACAGTAAGGATACACTTTTCATGCTGGAAATGATTAAGACATAGCTACTTCTCCAATTCTTCAAAAAATTCTTCCTTGGTCATGTTCAACTGGCGGAGAATATTTTTGATTATAAACTCTGGCACCGGGGAGATGTGGCTTTGTAAAGTTATAGATCTCAGCAGGTCTTCTCGGGAGTACATTTCGTGTCCACTCTTTTGTCTAATCAATCTACAGCCTACTTGCTCCAAGAACCGTCTGAATTCCTTAAGCTCAATATTCCGAAGGTGCTTTGTAGACATTAGGCAGGCATTAAGACATTTCTAGTAGTCTTAAAAAAATCTTTTGTATTCATTATGCCAGCAAGTAAATCATTGCTGGCAATCATTTCTTCCATAGCAGGCGCAACATATTTGTGTTCCTTGGGTTTGCCAGTAACCTGCCACCCATGGTTTTTCAATTCCTCTAAAAAAGTGCCCTTGGCAGTGGTATATAAAAGAAATTCCTCCAACGCAATTTCAAATGATTCCTTAGCCTCTTGCTGGTTTTTTCCATAACCGAATAGGTCAAGTGCCGGTGAGTATACAGCATGCACACCATCCTCCTCGAAAACGATAAGAGATAGCGAAACGCTGATACTATTGTTACCATCGCTGAAATTAGCTTTTACTTTATTTGGCATGTTTACAAGACAGGTTTGTAATCAAATTTACTTAATTGCTTCAACATTAAAGCGAATAAATTGGTTTGCATCTCCAAGCAGTCTTTTTGCAGCAAACCATGGTCCTTCGTCCTTCGTCCATGGTCCAAAAAACTACATCACCACAAACCTACTCTCCTTAAACAGTTCGTGCAGGTCTGGCGGCATGCCGGTTATATCGTCTTTAAACCCGTTCAGTACCTCTAAGCTTTTGGTGCTCAGCAGTTCCACCATCTCATCAAGCGCCTGCACGCTCAGCATCATGGGGAAAACCGTGTAAGCCATTTTATTGCCATCAAAAGGGGCCATTATCTGGTATTCAGTAAGCTCGGCCAGGGGCTGTTGGGTTACGGCACAGTTCCCTATCCAGTCTGTTAGCTCAAAGCGTTCTTCGTGGTAAAACTTATTGCTGCGCGCTCCTGGTTTTACCCGCTGGTTCATAAACTCCATCATCCGCTGTTTCGATTCCGTTGAAAGTTTTTCATGCATCTGTATCTGGCATTCCTCACAGATGGCATACTCAAAAATCACATCTTGGTGCTTGTACTTGGGGTAGCGTTTCACCGCTTTTTCTACCATGTACCGGGTTCCTGCCGTAAGCAAATGCTTTTCGCAAACACTACAATTCGCAAACGGTTTACCAGTAGCCTCGCTATAAAACTCTTTGGGAATATCGGTCAACCGTATTTCTATAAACTCTTCTTCGTTTTCGTTGTTCATTGTTCACGCTTCTTGCATAAAGATAACAGAAACCGACCGGCTTTGGGAGGCAGTAAAACTAAATTACAAAGTGGGCGTATATATACTACATAAAACAGTATGCTATGGGAAGCGGCAAGCACATTGAAGTTCTTTTGGAGTTTGGCAACCTTTGGCTGCGAGATGACTCTGTAGTGCAAGTGCACATAAACGATGGTGTGCACATGCGCACCCGCGAAGCACAAAAGCTGATGGAAACCATCGGCAACCTTTCTCACTACACCAGCCGCCCAGTAGTGGTTGACCTTAGGCATATTGAGGAAATTGATACCACTGCCAAAATCTATTTGCTCAGCCAAAGTGAGAACATTCCGCACCAATGCCTGGCCATGGTTATAGAATCATCATGGGGTAGGATGTTGGCTAATTTCTCCCTATTGTTTCGCCCATCGGGGTGCCCTACCCGCTATTTCAACTCTGATGAGGCAGCCCTTAAATGGAGCAAACGCTACCTAAGCACAGAGCAAGGCAGCTTTGGGCAGCTTGCTGCTTAATATTGTACAGTATAAAATACAATTTGGCCAATAATCCCCTGTTGGCGTGGGCATCTATACTGCCGGATTGTTGCAAATGCAGGCAATACATACCGATATTTGATGCAACTGAACCTTGAAAGATATGTTGCGCCTGTTTTGTTTGGCAATCATCAGCCTGGTCGCGCTGCTTATTGCAGCTTTTGCGCCACAGGAAAAACCCGCACCTAAAACCGTGCAAGTAGGCACCAAGCTTTGGTTGGCCGAAAACGTGAATGTACCCTATGCGGGCTCATGGTGCTATGGCAACGACCCCATGAACTGCAAAAAATATGGCCGCTTATATACTTGGGAGCTTGCAACTATTGCCTGCTCTCGTATTGGTGAAGGATGGCGCCTGCCTACCAATGCCGACTGGGAAGACCTGGTAACCACCTTGGGCGGACAAAAAATGGCTGCCCTAAAACTTAAAACCAGTGGCGATAGCGGTTTCAATGCCCTGTATGCTGGTTTTAAAGTGGAAAATGTGGACGAATTTAAAGCTAAAGAAAGCGAAGCGGCCTTTTGGAGCGCCAGCCCCATGAACGCGAAACAAGCATTTATAAAAGAAGTGAAAGCCTACAGCCCCCTAGTACTGGATAACTATGCGCCTATTGAGCGGGGAGTAAGCTGCCGTTGTGTTAAAGACCTGCCCAAAGGAGAATAAATAGACCGCCCTCCAGCGAGCGTACCTTCATATCTGGTTTCATTACGTTTGGTTGTTTGCACCGGCACGATTGGTCATCGTGCCGGTATTTTTTTGAGACTCTTTCTCCCTCTCTTACTCTTTCCCTTCTTTTCTCCTACTCCTTCCCTTTTTCCTGTCGCCTTCTCATTCTTCTAGTTACCCTGGGCAACTCCATGTTTTCAGTAACCGTGGTTGCCACCTTTTCAATAGAGCGGCCTATTACATAGCCGCCAAGGCCAAGCTCCAGCAGACCCCAAAACCGGTCGGGCAATGGAATGGCGGGAACATCGAGCCAATGGCCTAGGAGTGGTTGCAGGAAATAGTGGTACACAATGATAAAGGCAAAGGCGAGCATTACCAACGGCCGCCAATTGCGCTGCAGCTTGGTGCCTTGCAGCTCCGTATTTAGTATGTCGCGCTGGTAGCTGGCCAGCTCATTGAGCTTGCCCATTATGGCGTTGGAAATTTCTTCCCGTGCTTTTAGGCGTTCTTCCGGGTTGGTAATCAGGTTGTCGAGCGCGTTGCCGGTGGCCTCTACCAATTCGGTAGCAGCCCCAACAATCATTTTGGGTATCATTGACATAGGGATGTGGGTTTGTGGTTACGAGTTACGAGTTGCGAGTTTGCTCTTGCTAAAGCAAGGTTTTACAAGTTGCCGTTGTTGCGCAACTCTTTGATTTTGGCAAGTAGGGTAAGCAAGCCAATACCCACGCCAATGACCAGCGCCAAGTATTGCAAAATGGGCGTGGAAGTTTCGATAAGGGCCTGTAGCGCCCCACCAACAGACGAAAACATCCCCCACCCCGGGTGCTCCCGGAGAAATAAACTGAACTTGTGCATAAAGGTTTTGTGGGTTAGGGGGTGAAGAAGTTGGATTATCCAGCAAAGAGTTCAGTTATCACTAATGGATTAATGTTACGCATAACTGTAAAGCCTCCCAAACTTCCATCTATGGGTTGACTGACAATGCCAGAAGCAAATTTATAATTGATGCTGGAAGCATTGAGCGTTAAGGTTTGTCCAACCTTTGGACGTAAGATAATTGTACCAGGAGAGTGAGTAGTACTTCTGATCTCATTTAAAGTTGCAGTATTATTAATCCATAGTATCCCTGAAAAAGCGGCATCAAGAATACCCAAATCTAGCACTCCACTTGAATCAATGGTGACCTCTGCTTCTAAATTGCTGCTTCCTTTGTAGTAGCGCCCTGAAACATGTGATTGTAGAAGCCTAATTGTGCCAACGGGAAGTGCAAATTGGCAATCATAGAGTAGTGTTGATCGGTATCTCACATCTAATATTGTGTCTTCTTGAACAACTATACCTCCATAATCCACTGTACTTCCTTTCGTCAGAAGTTCGGAACCATTATCTATTTTATTTAAGGTAAACCTCCCTCCCAAAAACTCATCCAAATCATACGTAGAGTAATAGGTGGCTACGTTGCCGGAGAACTCGGCGTTGGTATTGCTTAGCTTTACCGTGCTCCGGTCGATGCGGTTGTTGTTGATGTGGCTATTGGAGTTTTCACTAGTGATGTCGGCAAACCAAAACTCGTTCTGCACGCAGTCGTTGTTGTGCTGGTAAAGATTCACATTGCTATGGTGTACCGTATTTCTACTAAAACTGCCGTTGGAAGAGGAGAAGTTGATATCGGAGCCATCTATCTGGTTTTCATTGAACGACGTGCCCTCATAATTGGTAAGGTTGAGGGTGCAATAGTGTTTAAGGGTATTGTTGGTAAAATCGGTCTGGCTGTTATTGCCTTGCAGCAAGGTAGGGCCTACTAGGTTGTAGTTAAAGCTGCCTTCTGCACCCTGAAGGGTCAACACCGCATTATCGGTAATGGTATTACCTGTTACGCGGTAGTTGTTATCAGCATTAGTAATATCTATCAGGCAGTTTTTGCAAATGTTTTCGTTCATTTCAAAATGCGCATTGTTACCGTTAACCGTAACATTTAGCATTTGGTTATTGGAAAATTGCAGTTGCGCGTTGTTAAAAAACAAATCGCTAGAGCTTATTTGGTTCAGCGAAAGCGATACGGCATTAGCACCATTTAGCTCTATGCTGGTATTTGCAAACGTATTTCCACCTATTGTTCCTGTTGTAATGCTCCGGCCTACCATAGTACATGTCGACATAGCATTGTCAAGTATGTCACTAAGGCTTTGGCTGTCGAAGTCCATAAAGGTGAAGTAAAGCGTGTTCTTTGCAAATTGACCACCAACACTACTCAGCAGTAATATGGATTGCTGCTGAAACACATTTTGTTTGAAAATGCCATTGGTGGGTAAGTTTAGGGTAACAATGCTCTTGTCATAAAATTGGTTGTGGCTCACCTCGCCACTTGGGAAACCTATAAACATAGCGTCTTCCACAAGGTTGCCAAACACATTTGGGTATGCCCATGGAAAGAGGTCGTAAGGGTTAATACCAAAATGATCAACCACCGATTGTGTGCAGCGCACCACGTTACCTTGGTTGTCAGCCATTTCGGCTATCCAATCATCGTCAAGGTTATACTTCACTTTAAACCAGTACTCACCCACATCTCGGCCATTGGCAAATGGATGGCTTTGGGCAGTGATGCCTGTGGCCAGCACCTCAATGGCAACACCATTGTACAGGGCGCCTAATGGATTAATGTAGGCTATGTAAATACGTTTGCCTATTGATACAGTGCGGTAGTGTTGGTTGTTGGTTGCCGTGGCTATGGCATCGGCAACGCTTGCTGCCGTTTGGAGCAGATCGGTATCGAAAGCAATAGGCACCGACAGCAGTTCTTGCCCATTGATAATAATAGAATCTACGCTACCCGCAGCTCCTGCCACCAATTCGATGTAGCCATGCGCTGGTAGCGCACACGTGTAATCTCCCTCAATACTAAGCGCGGATGTTGATACCGCAGTGAGTATAATATTCCTTTCGGCAAGCAAGTATCTTGCCCCTGGTGTAAGTTGGCCCGAGGTTGATAATGCCAAAAGGGCGGCATGGGTAGCAGTAAACTGCACTGCACCCGCATCATCGAGTTTTTTCCAATTGTTGCTGCTATAATGATAGATAGCTTGATCGACCAGGTTAAACACTTGGTAGCCCGTTTGTGGGGCAACTGCTCGCCAATCATACACTGGCTGGCTTTTATTGTCCAAGCGGTAGTACTCCACTATATCGCCAATTTTGGCATCGCCCCAGGTGGGGTGCACATAACCACCGTCGGTAGGGTCGGTGCTAATAGCGGTGCTATCCATGCTGGTATCCATGTCAATAGAACCGTCGATGGAATAGTCGATAGACGTGTCCATATCGGATGGGTAACCTGATAGAATATATCTATCACCATGGGTAAGGGTGAGGGGTGGTAGGGCGGCATTGGCAAAATCCAAAATGGGTCGCTGCCAGTAGGTATCAAACCATTCAATATCTCCCAAGGGGTTTTTGGCTAAAAAGGTATCATTATCCGCCAAGCTAAAATCCCTCGGCGGGTGCAGTTCATGGTTGTCAAGCTCGGCATGTACATTGGAGAAAGTTGGCATAGGATTGGGATTATGCTGGCGCATGATAAAGTGCGTCAGATTGAAGGATTAATAGGATTGCGAAGTGTTGTAAGATTATGGATTGCGTTAGTACAGGATATCTTCATCCGAATAATCCTTCAATCTGACGGATCCAAATTCAGATAATTAATAAAGAAACGGCAAGCTGCTGTGCGAGCTGTCATCTGGGCAATTGGGATAATCGGGGAAGGAGGCGCGGTTGCGCTTTAGGTAATCCGTCATTTCGCGGGCCAGCAGTTCGGCATCGCTTAGCAGCTTGTTGCGCAACATGCCGAAGTCGGTATCGTTAACCGGCACATGGAAATCGATGGCGGGTGTTTGAATACCGTTGGAGGTAATCTCCGCCTTCATGAGCGGTAAGGCTTCATATAGCACATAGCGCGCCAAGGCATCTTTAAGGTAATCGTTGCAAAGGCTTTGGTTGAGACCGGTAAACGTATTACCTACCGATTCGGCTGTCAGCAAGCTGTACAGCGAGGCCCCGACAACGGGTTTGATGTACTTAAGCGAAGCGATGGGGATGCTTTCGGCCACTAGGGCCGTATCGAGGTTTTTGCCAGGAATAGCAAGGTTGATCACTTCCTGTGGGGTGATAAGGGGCATAGGTGACTAATTTGAAAAGATGATTTGGATTACGCTTAAGCGTAAGAAAAGTATATTGGATTGTAGCGATTCACTAGGATTAAAAAAATACTAAAAACGAATTCATCCAAGCAGTTTTAAAATTTCATATTAATACTAAAAATCCAAGAATCTGACGAATCCAAATTCAGATAATCTATTTCACACTCCTACCCTCCAACTCCTGCAACGCCTCCAGCCCCAGCTCTTTGCGGGCTTCGTTGGCTTGTATTACGGCGTTTACATCCACACTACCGATGAAGCTTACAGGCACTACATTACTTACCGCTAGTTCATATTCGCCGAAACCGGCGTAAGCCAATAGCTTGTTGAGCGGCTTCAACAGCGTGTTTTGATAGTTTACGATTACCGTGTTCATGTATATTTCAAACAGGGTACGTATTTCGCTGCTGCTGCTTAGTTTGCCGCTGGTTTCAACTAGTAGGGCTGGGTGGGTGCGATGAGCACGCAGTAGGTTCTGCACGGCCAGGTCTTGCAACTCGCGGAAGATGCCCTCCGGTTCGTCGTTCAGTTGTACATAGTTTGGCGCTTGGCTCTCGTTGCTCACTATCTGGGCAATCAGTTTACTGTTGTTTCCTTCGCCAGTAAAGCTCTTCACAAAGTTATTGAGGTATTCATCAGTTTTTTGCCCTTTGGGTGGCTCGCCGAATAGGGTAAGCAAGCCCGATGGCACAAACTTGTTCTCCATCCTATCTAGGTTGAAGGCCGGTATTTTATACTCAATAGTTACCCACTTCATGCCACCAAGGGTAAAGTAATCTGGCAGGCCGTAGAAGCGGCGGCCAGTGCGGTAGTCGCGCACGTAAAGCAAGGCATGTTCTTGTGCATCATCAAACTGGAATATGGGTATCTCCTTAACCTCATACTTGTTGCCAGGGTTGTGGCCAGTGAGTGCTTGGCTCCAATGTTGGCTTAGGTATGCTTTTTTAATTGACGGGCCAGTGGGTTTCCCCAAGCGAACCTCCGTTACATCGCGGTGGTATAGGTTTAGCCTGCGGCCTTCTTCGGCAGTTTCAATGGCGAAGTTGCCGGTAAGTATATAATCCAGCGCCCAACGCTCAAACAGCTCCTGTAAGCTCTCGCCCTCTGCGTTCACCTCTGCCAGCCAATGCTCTAGTTTGTTGTCTTTTTGGTAGGGCTGCCCATCCTTACGGTTCACCATTAAGCCATCGCCTACGGTGTATACCAGCTTGGTGTTGATGGCGGTGCGGTGTGTGCTGCTGTTTTCGTAGTGGTGTACCAGTTGGTTGATAAACAGGTTGTTGCTATCGTCAAAAAAAGGTATCCACGGGGTGCGGATGTCGGGCACCGCACTTTCCAGCGGTTTCATAGGCCGTTTGGGGTTAAGCACTTGGTAACCGATTATTTGGCCGGGTTTTTTGGGTTCGTGTGTGTTATCGGCGGGGGTTTGCATTGAGGTAAAGGGAATTTTAGGGTAAAAAATGTTGCGGGTTGCGAGTTACGGGTTGCCAGTTGCATTATGTGGATGTTGAGGCAAGTAAGTATTGCGTCCAGAGATACTCATTTTTATCTTTGATCCGTTTAACTACAACTCGTAACCCGCAACTCGTAACTCGTAACTGAGTTTAGCTAAACGTAATGGTAGCAGTTCCGGCACCTGCACTCGCTACAATGGTGCCCACATACTGGCGGGGTATGTCGCTACCGCGACCTTCGAGGCGGAACTCATAGCCATTGCGGTCGGCAAGGTCGCTACCGGTTTCGCCATTTACACCGGCACGCAGGGCAGCACTGGTTTTCAGGCGCTCATCGTAACCGTACACAAATGCTTGGCCTTGGTTGTTTTCGGCAATTGCAATCAGTTTGCACGATTTGATGGCCTTCTGCAAGCGGTCGGCTTTCTCCTTCTCTTGGCGCGGAATAAAGCCGGTAACGGTGTACGAAACGAAGTTGGTGCCGTTATCCTCCAGCGAGTTTTCGAAAGTCGCGTTGAGGCTATAATCGGCAAACTCAAACTGGTGCCACTGGCTAGCAACGTCGGCCGTGTCTGCTACCGTTACATCCGTGTAAGAATGGTCAACTGTAGAAGCCAAAAAGGTCTCCACGGAGTCGCGGTTAATTAAAAATAGTCGCCGGATACCACCAATGGTACTGTTGTCATCGCACGTAAGTGCGAATCCTTGGGTTAAAAAAGACATAATGTTGTTGATTTGAAGATTTGAAAATTAATGTACCAATGTACCGATGTGCTGATGTACCAATTATTTAAAGTGCGATTGGTGATACATCGGCACATCGGTATATTGAAGCAGTCTTGTGTCTTGTGTCTTGATACTTGTGTCTAAATACTATCGCGCATACACCACGTACTCATCAAACAAGTACTGCACGCCTAGATCGAAGTTGGCTTTGAAGTAGAACTTCTCGGTCAACTCATCCAAGAACAACTTGGCATCGCTGCCTGGGTTTTTTACATCGGTACCGATGATGAGGTTCTCTTTTTTGGTGTAAACCGCCCTGTGCGGATCGGGCAAGGTTTGTCCGGCAATAGAGGTATCCCAAGCCAGTTGGCTCTCCACCGGTATGCCACGGAAGGTAAGCGGTCCGCCATCGGCTAAGCGGGCAAGGCCGGTATCGGTATCCATGTTTTCGAAGGTCTCCATTAGGTTGCTAAATAGGCTGTCGGTTACCAAGAAAACCTTGTCCTTGGGCTTTACGGCACGCAGCGCATTTGATGCTTTGTACATATCGCGCAGTATATCAATGGCCTCATCAGATGCCAAATTGCCCGTGGTGCTAATGGTGATTTTCGGGCAGCTGCCATTTTCTAGCAGCTTAAACCAACCATCAAACGTTTTGAAGAAGGTAGTGGCATGTGCGGTGTTACCAAACCAGCAAAGCTCAAAAATGTCGTTGCTTATGGCGCTGGTTACACGATCTACCATGGCTTTTTCCAACACGGTACCACTCAGGTCGTAAATGTCGCTGCCGCGTTTCAGGTTTTGTTTGAAAACCGTTTCGTAAAAAGCGGTGGCACACTGTTCCATGTTCACGGCGCAAGGCTCGGTGCGGATGGTTTTTTCGCCCAAAGCAAAAGCACCGATAGGGTTAAAACCACACGTTTCCTTTTTCTGGATGATGCGTTTTAGCTCTTCGGCCAAAACAATGGTTTTAGAGCGGTTTACGGTTGGGTCTACCCCATAGGTGTCAATAATGTTTTCGGCTGTAAAAACCGGTTTCAGGAAAATCTCGGCCACGTGCTCCGTGCTCCAAGTCTCCACAATACTAATAGCGTTGGCCATAGT
The DNA here is from genome assembly GCA_027483645.1 of Sphingobacteriales bacterium. Classification (GTDB taxonomy): domain Bacteria; phylum Bacteroidota; class Bacteroidia; order Chitinophagales; family CAIOSU01; genus CAIOSU01. The sequence goes on along the minus strand of JAIXUD010000017.1, from coordinate 61,553 downwards.
GTGTTAATTTGAAAATTTGATGATTTGAAAATTTGAAAATGATGATTGATGTACCAATTGTGTACATCAGCAATTGAAGCAGTCTTGTGTCTTGCTTCTTGTGTCTAATGATTAAAAGCGGTTCTGCAAATAGGTGCTTACATAGTTCCAGCCGTTTTTCTTGCCACGTTCGTTGCGGTTAGGGTCGGCATCGGCACCAGGGTTGCCGGTATCAATGCGGCGGGCTTTTAGGCGCTGTAGTTCGCGCTCCAGGTTCTCCACCGTTTTTTGTGGCTCCTCTTTGCCAGGGGCGGGCTTGGGGGTTTCTTTGGCGGGGGCTTTCTCGTCGCCTGCCAACTGTGCGAGCAGTTCGTTAAGCTGTTGGATTAGCTCCTCCAGCTTCTGCTCCAATGCTTGGATGTTCTCCATTTTTGGTTTGGGTTTGGATTGTTTAGAAATATTGGGTTGAATACTGTTTTGCGGATATAGGCGGTGCTTAATACCTTGCTCCAGCCTACCAATGGCCTCCACGGCTTTATCAATCAGTTTGGTGGAGTTTTGTGGCTGCACTTGGCCCAGCCCAAGGCGAAAGGCTAGACGGTTGGCCACGGCAGCATCGGGTATTCGCTTCAAGCTCTCATCTAGCATCAGGGCAGCTACTTGCATTTCGCGCACTATACCATCCACAAAGCCCATCTCAAGTGCCTCTTCAGCACTCAGTAGGGTTTCGGCATCCATCATGGCGCTGATGCGGTTTTTGTCGAGGCCTGTTTTACGCTGGTAAATGTCCAGTAGGTCGTTCTTCATCTTGTCCAAGTCGCCTTGCATCCCCACGCCTTTGGCGTGGCTGCCGCCAGCGTAGTATGGGTTGTGGATGAAAAAGTAGCTGTGCTCGCCAATGAAGCTCTCCTTAGCGGCGGCGGCCACCACGGTTGCGGCACTGGCGGCAATGCCGCTGATGTAGGCGCTGAGGTGATAGCCTTGCAGTTTTACGAAATCGTAAATGGCAAATGCATCTATCAAGCTACCGCCTGGGCTGTTGATGTGCAGGCGCACGGGCTTGCCGGCATGCGGCTTTATCTCGTTGAGAAACTGGCGCGCCGTAATACCGAACTCACCTATTTCGTTATCAATGTACACTTCAATAAGCCCGGTATCGGACAAGCTACTTTTAATGTTGTACCAACTCTTAGTTGATTGCGGATGATCCATCGTATGAAAATTTGAAAATGAGGGAATTTGAAAATTTGAAAATGGGAGTGGCCCCTAAATATTGGCATGGTTATTACATACACTGCATAAATTGAAGCAGTCTTGTGTCTTGCGTCCTTCGACTACGCTCAGGATGACATTTCTAAAATCTTGTGTCTAATACACTAACTTTGCACCAACATGAAATACCTACCCATCATTGCCCTCTTAACATTGGCCTCTTTGGGGCTAAATGCCCAAAACGAAGACTGTAACTTGCTCATCCACAAGAGTATTAAAGATGAGTTTGTAAAGTCTACCAAGAAGGAGATTATCTACACCATCCCCAACCGTACGCTGGGCATATATGTACAGAACCGGAACGGCTACATACAGGCTATCGTTGATTGGAATATCCACCCTTATGCTTTGGAGGAGAAGCAAAAATTCGATCCTAAAAAACCCTTGATGCTTACCTTCATGTTTAAGGATAGCACCACCCTTACCCTTAAGCTAGAAGAGTTTAAAGAAGGTAGCGGTGCCCAGCGGGTGCGCTATGCCAATTACATGATTGGGGCTTCCATATTCCTCACCCCCGAGCAGGTTGCCATTCTTACCAAGTCACCCATCTTAAAGGTGAGTGAAAGTGTGTACGGCATTGGTTTCGACCAAGTGGCGCCCTTGCGTGCCGACTTCTGGATTCGTACCCTTAAGTGTGTTGAGAGATAGTTGCTTTCCAATTGGCCGTTATCCTATCCCAATAGTCATAAATAAACTGTACACAACTCGGGCACGATAGGTCGCTCGGGCTTTTGTACACGTACTCATGGTACTTACCGAAGAGGGTTTTCACCTCCTCCCTATTGGGTTGGTGACGGTTTTGTTGCCAGTGGGTAAATAGTCGCCGTACCAGTTCCTTATCAGTGGCGGTTATGTTTTCTATGCCTTTGTATTGTTTGCTCATTACCATTTGCCTATCGGGCATTTCATGGGTTTTAAGGATATTTTTGCTTTCAAAAAACAACCACATACGCCGCAGCGCGCCAACGGTTTAAAAGTCCAGAAGCGGAACAGTTTGTTTTTGAGATGCGGGCAGGCATTGCAGTGCTGCCAGCGGAGCTTCTTTAAGTAAGCTTCAGTAAGTATCGTGTCCATTAGAAGCTAGCCCCCGTTTGTATGTTCAGCAACCGTTGCTGCTGGCTGGTAGTATCCACCACATTGTTCACTATTTTGAGGCTGCCTACTTCTTTGGCAATTACCCCACGAAGCCCTTTTATGAGCATGTCGCTATCCAATCCTTCGGATTGAATGGTTGAATTGCTTAAATAGCTTGGTGGAGAAACCGTAGGTACCATACCGCCTGCTGCAAAAAACCGCTTGCCGCCGGTAAGGGCATTCATTTCCGATATGTTCTTTACAAAATCGGGCCTGCGCCATATGTTGCGGTTCACTATCAGCTCACCGCCTTCGGCCTCCATCAAGTTACCGCCCGATAGAAACGGCACCCCGCCTTGGCTATGTGGCCCACCCTGTATCATGCCCCCAGTTTCGAAAGGGATGTAGCCGCCATTTGCAAACTTTTGCTTGGCGATTGTTGCCAACTGTAATCCTGTAGTTACCGCAGCCGAGGCAATTGCCGCAATTCCCAAAGGGCTAGGTGGTGGGCCAAACTGTGCGATACCTTGCACCACGGCTTGCGCCCCTGCTATAATGGTTTTGGTTGTAGCAATGGCTTTATCCCGTTTAGCGGCGGCCTTCTGTCTAGCCTCAGCCTGTTTGTCAAACTTAGCATTGATGTCGGCAATGCGCTTGTCCCTTTCTTCTTGCGATAGCACGCTGGCGTTTACGGAGGCAATTTCGGCATCGCGCTTGCTATCTATTCGGGCTAGGTCGTTTTGTAGGCGCAATTCGCTTATCTGGTCTATTACATTCAGGGCTTCGCTCATCTGGGAGGTTATACTTGCCAAATCGAGGTTCTGCTTTAAGCTTTTGAAGGTGTTGCCTGTATCCCTTACGCTATCTTGAATTTTCAAAAATGCCGCCCCGAAATTTACTGAGAGGTTATCGGCTGTTGCTGTGGTGCTTTTCAGGGCTACTTCGCATTGCCCCAATTCCATCATAACCCCTTGCAGTTGCTCCCGATAGGTGGCGTAAGCTTCTTGCCCGGCTACGGTTTTAAGGTTCAACCCATTGAGGGTTTGGGTAAGCTTTGTTTTCTCCGCATTTACCTTAGCAATGGTGTCTGTAGCTTTCTTGTCTTCTTGCTCTTGCCTGGTGGTGAGCGCGGATATAGTTTTGATGGTCGCCTGCTGTTTCTCATTAACAGCGATGCTTTGGCTGCCTGCCTGTATTAGCTGTTTTTCCGTTTGCAATATTTGTGCTTGTATTTGGGCATATTGCTGGCTAGCCGTGGTGCTGCCATCTTGGCTTTTGGCCACCTTATCATATAAGGTAACCAAGTTACCTAGGTCTTTCAACAATTGCTGCAGTGCAGCATCTTCCACTTGAATCTGGAAGGCTATTTCCTTTGCCATAATTTGTACGTTTTATTACTATTATTTATCGCCACTCAAATGCAGCTTATCATACCGCCTAGGCTGCCCTTGGGCATTGCGCTGAGAGGCGAACATGATCTCGCGGCCATCGGTGGTGTATAGGTAGCCGCCTTGAACCAAGAAGTTGCCCTCTTGGGTAAACGTGAGTGCGCGGTAGCGGTCAGCGTTGGATGTGCCAGCGCCTATTTGGATAATATCGTTCTCGCTGGCTACATTGTAGTTGCCCAGTACATGCTGCTGTGCCCCCAGCGCCATGGTGCCGTTGCCGAAAGCTATGGAGCCGCCATTGAGCGACGCAACATTATGGCTACCGTTTTGTAACACTACCGATGGTTGTTTTGCTATTGCGCCCAAAGCGGTAGTGGCGGCGTTGATGCCAATACCAAGGCCAACACCTGGGGTAGCTTGTCGAAGTTGCACCTGCTGATTATAGGCAAAATCTATTGATACTGGAATGTGTATAGGTATTAACTCAACTTTTGTAGTACCCGATCGCGTCGGGATGAAATCGTGAACTGTCTGTATCCAGTAATAACCCGCTAACTGTGGGTGGCTTATATACACCGGCACGCTTAGGTCAAGCTGGCGCACGTCTGCCAGGCTAAGTTTAAAGTGAGCGGTTACCACTTTGCCTTCCGTAATTTGGGCTAAGTCATTTTGGTAATATTTGGCTATAAAACCGCTGGTGGTGTTATATGCCAGCTCATTGCCCGGTGCATTGCGCGTAGCAACGGGGTAGGTATCAAGCAAATTGCCATCGTTGTACCATCCCCATCGGGTTGGTTTGCCAGCCCACGACCCAGTAATCATACCGGCATAGTACAGCACACGCGGGGCAAACGAGTAAGTAGGCTCGGGGGGCTCGCTATCTCCGCTCCAAAAATGGGGCAGATAAGTAGCTGCCGATTGTGCATTAGGAATTTGGTAATTATCAGCGCGCATTTCGGTGTAGGCGAATGTTTTATTGCCTAGTTGCTGCTTGCCTTCTTTGTATCGCTTGGGCAGGTTATAGCTAAAGGAACCTGGGGCAAGCATATTAGCCTCTTTAAGTTTTTTTACAATCGTGTCGTTGTTATCTTCCTTAAATACAAACTGTATCTCGCGGTTATAATCATCCAAGTAAGTGGTTTGTATGGCTTGGCTAATATCTAGCTTGCTAGACCAATCCACGGCTTTGGTAATGGGTTTATAAAAGGTGTTTCGTGGTTCAATGGTTACAACTTTGTTCTCGGTATCGGTTTGTATGTATAGGTTAAACATGTTCACCAAACCGGTTAGTAAGTCTAATACGGGTATATCGGGCAAGGTTGCGCCCAAGGTGTATTGATTGCCTTCATATATGGCGGCTTGCTTAGCAATCTTGAAGTACGATTTCGGCCCTGAAGTGGGAAAGAAATATACCATGAGTATGGTTACCGTATAGTTGATAGCAACTAGTACATAACTGGTATTGGCTTTCAACAAAACATCTTGAGCCGAAAACTCCACAAATTGCCTACCCGTGGTGAGTTCAAATGAGCCAAGCGATACGAGGGTACTATGGTCAACTATACCATTGCCGTATTCGGCAATAAAGAAATCTAGGTTGCCATCATTAGAGGCATAAATATCATGGCCAAAGGAGAGGTTGTACCTACCTTTTGAGTTGGTACTAAAACCGAGGCAATCAATTTTTACTTGTAGGGGAAAAGGAGGTTGGGTGTACTTTATTTCAACAGTATCTTGATATACCTGCATCAAGCTAGAGTTACCAGTAACTTGCAGCAACCTGGATAAATCAACAAACTTTTTTTCATAGCCGCCGCTCGATTGTGAAACAGTGGGCTGATAAGGGCCTTGTCGGTAAATCAACTCACGGTTATAAAGCGCCACCTCATCGGCAGTAAGCTCGAAACTTTTACCTGTATAGGGTAGCACCAGCCTTTTAAAAAATGCGCTATCCAGAAAAGTACTGCTCAAGCTATACCCAGCCGCGGCAAATGCTTTTGTAAGGATGCTACGGAAGTAAATATCGGGCCGCATTTCTTCAATAGTTACATGGCTATAAGCGTTCAGCCAGCGGCCATAGCTTTTCAGGCTGTACACATAGTCCCAGCCGCTATCTACCGTACCATGCCAACTTGCTTCAACAGTTTGGCGGGTAAGGTATACCTTACCGTTGCCACTGGGCAGGTTTTCATTGCTCCAACTGCCGTTCGTCAAAACTCTGGCGGGGATATGCGGATTGCTAAACTCCAGCTCATTCAGCTTCAGCTCTTTAAGCGTATTGGTCCAGTCAAGGTTGTCGCCCGTAAACTCCATCTCGTAATATTCGGGAGACAAGGTTTGCTGTAGGTTGCTTATTTTAAGCTGACCAGTAAAGAGCGGTTGGTTGTCAACTTTAATCACTGCCTTTACCCCATCGGTAATGGTTTGTGCCGAAACCGCAATGTGGTATAGGTATTGCAGGGTTTTGTTGTTGTTTTTGCTCGCTGGCACCTTAAATGTTTTGGAGCTAATGCCGGAGCGTTTGGTAATATCCCTGATATTGGCCAGTGACATGCTCAGTGCCAAAGGAAAGTCATCGTGGTCGCTAATTTCAAGGCTACCCAAGATTGTTGGCTGCGTTGAGTTAAATATGTCTATGGTAATATTTTGCATCGCCTTCTTATTTTGCCGTGTAGCCGGCGAGTTTTAAGGTGTCTTTTAGGTAATAGTATTCTGCCTTGCCAATCACTTTAAACCGAAAACCACGGCTACGAAGTGCATTTAGCAAATCCAGGAAATCATCAATCTCCGCCTCTAGGTGCAGCAGCATTTGCTCATTTGCACGGGTTATATAGAGGTATTCGTTTAGTTGAGCCTTCATTAGTTGATTGGTTAATTAGTTGATCTGTTGATTAGTTTAAAGGGTATTGTTTTCATTACCGATTAACCAATTAACAGATCAACCGATAACCAAACTCACCCTCGCTGCAATAGCATATCGTTGGCATATTCCAGCTCTACTCGCAAGCGGTGGATGTTTTTAGTAGGGTCGATAATCTCGAATTCGCCATCGCGCAGTATTACTGGCACATTCTGGTTGTCTTGCTGTACGTATACTGCCGGGCTAGTAAGCAATTCCTCTAGCCAGAGCATTTCGTCGGGCCTCAGCACATCGCTGGAACAGGAGAGGCGCACGGTAGCGTTCTTTTGCAGTACCTGCCTGCCGCGGGCGTTGGAAGGGTAGTTAAAGGGTTTAAGCCTCTGGTAAGTGTTGCCTTCGGTTCTTATATTCCTTCGCTCGGTGCCGGTAAAGGTGTAGCTATCCATAGCGCCTAGGCGGTTAAGGAAGTGCACGCGGGTTTCGTGGCCGCAGGCAGGTTTTATGTGGTAGGTTATTTTGCGGGCTGCAGCTACCTGGCCCATAAGGGTCACATCGTCAACAAATGCTTGTAAGGTTTGCATGGTACCTGTGAACTTCATTCCAAACCTACCGGTTACATCATTGCCTGTTCTAAAAGCAAGTGTTAGCGGTATCCATTGATCAAAGTAGTTTTGGTACTGGGCTTGGTGGAAAGCCCGAATGTAAACCTTGGCAAAGTCTTGGTTGAGCACCACAGCATCGCTAAAGCCATCTTGCATTAATATCAAACCCCACGAAAGCACATCGAGGTATTCTACATATACATGTGCTTTTAGCTCGTAGTAGGTGTTGGGCTGTAGGGTGTGGTAGCTAGAAAGCCAGGCAATCGGTTCTGTGGTGGTGGCATCATAAAGCTGCATCTGCAACGAAGCGGCACCCGACTTTTTTCTTGTGGTATTATGGGTTACTGTTACGCCAGGGTTTGCAAAAATATTGGTGATGTTACTGTCAAAGGTCCCATTATCGCCTGCTTTAAATAGGTTGGTGGTAGCGGGTTCCACTACTACTTCGTAGCGGGTTTTGTTGGTTAAGAAGCCAGGCCACTGCTGTGCGATGTTACCGGGTCCAACTGGCAAGTCAAGGCGTTTTTTTGTGAGAAACGAACTCATGGGTAGCTCTTGTTTAGTTTCGTTGCCAATAGCATCATAGCTTTTTACCTTTAGCATAAACGAGCCTTGGGTATTGTTAGTAAGTACCGAGAGTACCTCGCTATCCCCTGTTCGGATGTCTTTTTCAGCAGGTCCATGGGTTAAAAATTGCTTTTGGCTGCCATCAAGTAAGTATGGGTTTAGGTTGGGCTCATTGTGCTGCAAAGAGGCATTAACCCCCCAAAACGATTTGGTAATGGTATTGCTATTGGGCGTTTTTACCCCGTTAATAAAAGTAAGCACCTGAAACTGTATCTGAAACTTTAGGATGGTCTCCATGGGTGATTGCACTCCGCTAGCATTGGGCGGGTGTATAAAGTAGCTAAGATGCTCTTGTATTGCCTGCGAAATATTAAAGTTGAATACCGGTACCGGCCCTGGTTCTGGCTGTTGCTCCCAACTAGTAATAGGTACTGCCAGTGCGTTAGGCGCAGGTATATAGTAAATGCTGATTTTTGCCAAATGCATCTCATTATATGGTGCACCAAAAATCTTATATAGCACCGGGTTATTTACCGCTGCAATAGCTGGCGGCTCCAGCGTTATGCTTATTGTAGCCATGGGCGATTAAATTTCTTGATCCAAGTAATCATTCAAATCATGCTGCACCGCATCTTCAATCATGCGAGTGATGGCATCTTCCTCACTATTGATGGCAGCATCCATAAAGCCACTTCGGTCATTCAGTTGCCTGCCATAATCTTCCATCTGGGTTTGTAGCGAGGCGCCTTTTGGGCCGCGTACTATATTGGTTTTTACGGAGTTGGCTAGCTTACCGGTTTTTATGTGTTTGCGGTTTTGCAGTTCCAGTTTTATGGCCGCATCAAGGCGGGCAGCCGCTTGTTGCAATGCTTGCTCTAGGTTTTTCATAGCGTTGGGTAGTTAAAGGTTCCGGCCAAGCATTCGCCTTGGCAACGTATCTGTAGGTTGTAGGTTAGTTCAATTAGGCGGTCCTGGTGCTTGCGGTACTGCCAGTTGCCGGTCAGTTTTTCTTCGTTCTCAATTTTCCAGGGGTGGCCATTGGCTTTGTACCGTTCTTTAAATTCCTGTAAAAACTGCTCGGCCAATATTTCTAGGTCGCGCTGCTTGGTCTCGCTGGCAGTGGTAATTTCTTCCGGCCGCGGGTAGCGGTCAAAGAAGGAAAGTTTCAGGTTGTACACCCGCTGCCTCGTCTTCAGGTTCATACCCTCGATGCGTATGTTGCGGTCAACAAACAGTAATGGGTAATCCCTATTTCGCTGGCTATTTATCTCCACTGGCTCGCCATATACCAATCCGTTGAGGCCGGTTTGCGCCTGAGCAATAGTTCCCAGTTCAGTAATTAGTTGGGTTATAGTCATGGTTTGGTTGATATGTTATTGGTTATTCGTTCATTGGTTAATCAGTAATTAGTTTGATTAGCCTACCAATTGACTGCCAATGTTGAACAGATCATGCACTTCTTGGATGCTGTGTTTCGGGAAGTTGACCAGCGGTTGCCCTAGCTGCCATTGGTTGAACAGCGCCACTTTTTGGTGGATGTTCCCAAAGTTTCGGGCGGCGCTGCTGTTGCGCAGTTTGCGGGCAATGTTGCGTCTCACGTAGCTATAGTGATGCATTACTAAATCACCTTCGGCAAATAGGAAGCAGCGGCCTGTAGGTTGCACGCCTCGTGTGGGGTCTACCAGTACGGGGAACTTACCCCCTGCCCTTATGCCTAGTGTTAGCCTGCCAATAAACGGCACCCAATAGTTTTCGATGGGCTGAAGGCGGTAAATGGGTTTCTGGTAGTATGTGTATAGCCTACAAGCAGAAGTGTCGGCCTTGGCATCTATTACTTTTTGCTTTTCCGCTTCGAAAGCAACGGTATCATAGTACTCATCATTATCGATAAACAGGAAATGCGTACACCCAAGCTTTATTGCCCAATCTAGCCCAATCTGCCTTTTTGTGCGTTCGTTGTTAGCGGGCGACATGGCTAGGTTTGGGGCGTACTTTTGTAACCGCACTTGTGGCCAGCGTTCTTTAATGACAGCCAAAGTGGTCAAGAGCTCGGGGTAATGCTCCCCAATGTTTGATTCTAGCTGATATACGATTAAAACCTCATCAACCTGCTTGATGATTTGGGCAATGCTGCCTTCCAGCAGTTCTTCCCCATCAAATGTGTTGTATATAGCGGCAAGGACCATTTTTTAATTTGAAAATGAGGAAATGAGGAAATTTGAAAATTGATGTGCTGATTTACAGATATGGCGATGTACCAATGTGCAAACAAGGGATGTAAATGATAATGGTAAATAGAGCACGTGCAGCTTGAAGCAGTGCTTGATACTCACTACTTGATACTTGATACTAGGGAAGCAATCCGCTTATCCCAAGTCATTTCTTGGTGGGCTAGTTCGTAGCCGTTAGTGGCAATCCTTAGGGCCGCCTTGTCGTTGCGCACGTAGTATTTTATCATTTCCACCAGTTCGGGTATCGTGCGGAAGGTATCCAAGTGGGTGCCCACTTTAAAGTCATCTTCTATGCCTTGGTAATGGTGCGATAAACATAGGGTACCGCTACCCAGTATGTTGAACATGCGGCCACTGCTATACCTTGGGTAATCGAAGTGACTGAGGTTTATGGCCATTTTCGCCCCGCGGTAGATGGCCGCCTCGCGTTCGGGCTTTTTATTCAGGTTCTCGGTCGCGAAGGGCCAGCCGCTGCCGCATACTGCAAAGGTGAAATCCTTCTGTTTGCTAAGGGTTTGTACCACCTCGGTACGGAAACCGCTTAAGGGGAAAGCGTTGCCATAGTTGTTGGCCATAAATACCACATCGGCTATGTGCTCGGCGGGTTCGCTGGGCACAAATATCTCATCCTCAAAACCCATGGCCATATAATCGGCGTTCAAACCCTTCTTGCGTAGCACATGTACATCATACTCGTTGGTAAACAGCGTAATGTCAAAGTATGGGGCCATATCCGCATACCATTGCGGGGTAGGGAAACGCACATCGCCCGTCCAGTTTACCTTGTAGCCACTCAAGGCATGTAAGGTAGCCGGTTGAATGATGCCGGGTGTTTGCAGTTGGAAGAAGCACAAATCAAACCGCTGTTGGTTCGCCAATCGCTGCAAGGTGTGGTTCACCTGCGCATCCTTGCGCCAATTTACTTCTGTTAGGTTACCAAGATTGCTTAAAGCTTTCCTAAGCGAATGTTGGTGGTCGCCAAGGCTTACATATAGTACATTCATAGGTTGATAGGTTGTAGGGTTAAGTATGGCCCAGGCACCGCATCTTTGCGGGTGTAGCGCCGTAGGCCAGTGAGGTGTAAGTGGCAAGCCTTGATAGTCTTGGAAGGGTTACTCACCCTTAAACCTGCTTCCGCTAGTTCCCAAGCCAGCTTGTTATCGCAGCCGGGTTTGCCGGGGCTATAGTCACCACCTTTCATTTCGATGGGCGGGCGTAGCAACCAGGCATCTTGGCTGCAGCATTTTCCATAAAACCGCAGCCTTTTGCGGCTGGTAACATCCCAGCGGGTAAGGGCATAGCACTCGTGGGGTTTTATAAACTTTGCCGCTTCCAGTGTTTCGTCAAAGTAGATGTCGGTATTGGCAATGGCCACTATGCCTGCTTGTTCATTCGCCAATTGTATCATATCCTTAAACTTGGCCCGCTTGGCGATGTGTTTCACCCTTATTTTTGGGTGATGCGGTACCTCGGCATTGCCTTCAGCCATAAGCCATATTCGCGTTATCAGTGGATGCTCCAGGTTACGGTTCAGGCAGTAGAGTAGCTCGGCCCGCCGGTCGCTATTAGGCTCGTGGTACCAATTGGTAATGAGGGTGAACATAAATTAGACACAAGATTTTTAGACACAAGACACAAGACAAAAACTACTACTGCACGCGCTGCAAGGCATTCACTAATTCCCTGAAGCGCACAATGCGCTCTTCATCAGTGGTGAACTGATCTTTGATAAACTGCTCCCTGAGAGCATTGATAATCGTTTTTTCCTGTTCGGGCAGGTCGCCTTTTTTCAATCTTTCCTTGGCCGTATCCAGTACCTGTTGGCGGTGCTCCTTTAAGTGTGCCAGCTGCTTTTGCCGCAGGGCTTGCTGTTGTTTTAAGTCGTTCTCAAATTCGGTAAGATACACCTGTTGCGAGCGCCACTGCTCGTTGTACACTATTAGTTCTTCCTGTCGTTTGCTGGCCTGCTCGCGGTATTGGTAGTTTTTTACAGGGTCGGTTTCTTCAGTAGCCAATTTGCTGTATAGTTCTATACCTTCGGCTATTAACAACAGGCGCTGTTCCAGCAGCAATATCTTCGCGCGGATGTCGTCTAGCGCTTGTGGGAGCTCGAGTTTTTGCATTTGTTGTCTGAATCAGAATTTTCTGAATTAAAGAATTACAGAATTGTATGATGGAGATTGATGTATTATCAGAAAAGGCATTACATGCTGATAGAACTTTTGTCTGAATTCTAAAATTTTCTAATTATGAAAATTCTGATTCAGACACCCGGATCAACCCACTTTCTTCTGCCAATTAATCCAAGCATAAAAAGCACCCACGGCATATCCGAAGATGAAATTCCAGAGTTGGGGCCAGCCGCCTTTGGCTGCCACGGCAAAGGCAATGATGAGCAATAGCGGTACCGATAGCACCAGTAATAAGGGCTTGAGTCGAGATAAGGTTATCATAATTTGGTTATTGGTTAATTGGTTTGGAGCGGTATGTGATTGCTAGAATTTACTGAACTCCCAATTAGCTTAAAGTGATCTGTTGTACTTCCAGGTAAACCTGCGGTGCTCGCATAGCACGCCCATGTGCACCAATGGTTTGATGCCAATGCGGTTGCTATCCAAGTGCCAAAAGCTGTCGCTAAAGGCCATCGGGTTGCTGCGGCAGGTGCGGAACTTGAGCTGCTGCATCAGTTTCTTACTAAAGAGCGAGCAACCGATGGATGGGGCAAAGTATCGCTTCACCCGCCCATCGAAAGCCCCTATGCCCTCGTAAGGTGCCATTACCTTGTTGGCACACCAGCCTTGGTAATTGATTACCGATAGCTGCACGCCTAGCGCAGTAGCTGGCCCTTGCTTAAGGAAGTAGGGTATGTTTATGTTGTCGGCCCGGTAACTGAGCATGAGCTCAATAATGTTGTGCGGCGGAAAGTTGTCACACTCCAGGCTAAAAAAGTAGTCATAATCGTTCTCCAGAAAGTACTGCCGCAGCATGTTTTGACTATCGGCAATAAAATCGGGTGCCCGCTTGCCTTGCGGTGGGTAATAACCGCATTGGAATCCCCTGCGCCATACTTCTTGGTGGAAAGCCGGGTCGGGGCTATTGTCCACCAAGAAGATGTCGTAGGCCGGGTATGTGAACCCGGTAATATGCTGCAGCCAATCTTGGAGAATGTACTCCTTATTGCGGGAAATAGGAGCGGCTAGCAACACACGCGGCAGGGGATTAGCTAAATGAGAAACATGAAATGGGAAATGGGAAACAGCATTAAAATGAAAAAGATGAAATGGGAAATGTGAAACCTCGTTTTTCGGTTTTACTTGTTTTTGGGGATTTTCCATTTCGCATTTCATCGTTTCCATTTCTTTGTTTGCTATTTCACATTTCCTATTTCACATTTCATCTTTTCCTTCTGGCTTTTGCCTCATCCGCATAGGCTTTCTGCAGGCGCTCGGTAAAGCGCTGCTCCTCACGCTGGCGCGTGAGGAATTGAAATGCCGTATGTACGTTTATGGTTTTAATATATTCCAACTGCGCCAGTTGGCCCGCGACTGCGGTATATAGTAGGTTGTACCAGCCAAATTGGTTTAGCTTACCAACTCCTGCTTGCGATGCTTTGGCATCTCCTTCGCCTCTAAATAGCGGCTGATACGTTTTAACCAGGTGCTCGCGGAACAGGCTAAAAAAAAATAGGCGTTCATGGCGGTGGTTAATGGCAACCGCTCCATGATGGCGGCGCGCTGGCCTATTTCAAAATCGTCAACGGTTTCATCGCTGCGCAAAAACAATGTGGCCAGCACATAAGGTATCATTTCATATTTGCCCTGCATCAATTGCTCAATTTGCACCGCTTCAAGTGCTTGGCCGAAGCTGGCTTTACCCATCGGGGCCACTTTGTTAAGCAACTGTAGGTCGGCGGGCGCATGGTACCATTCACCTTCTTGCTCAAATGCTTTTAAGGCAACTGGCGCTTGTATCACGGTCAATTTATCCACTACGGTAAATATGCCCAATACCATATCCATGTCTTTATCTTTCACGGTATCCCATCCGGTCCAAAACTTTACAACAGCTTCTACATATTCAGGATAGCGAGTTAGCAAATCCACGCCGGTAATGCCGGTCTTATCTGGGAAACGCTTGTCTAACTCCGGTTGCAGCCCATCTACCAGCTTGCAATAGGCGATAAATTGAGCGATGGTTACTTTGGTAAGGTCTATCATTTTTTTGCTGTCGAATGCTTCAATCATCATCCGAACAACACTAAGTTATAAACCGATTTTATATTCTGCAAACCAATTCGACAATAAAATAAAAATAGTTTATTGTAATTTAGCTAAACTATTGATTATTAATAGCTGGCATTTTCCATAAATTTTACTCGCACCTTTTCTTTTGCGAAAAGCAACATATTATTTGACCTTTCAGTACACACGTGTTATTATTGCGCCCAAGTAAATAAAAAGTTAAAGCCAGTAAAATTGTCGTTTCTTTTTTTGGGGAAATAACTTTTTTCATATCTTACCGCCATGTTCAAAATACAGGAAGATTCGTTTGGGAGTTTGACGCAGCTAGAATTGAACAATGTTCTATCGGGTGAATATGTTACCATTATCCATGATTATGGTTGCAATACCAACGAATTGGTGCTGCAAGCCAATAAGAAGAACATTCCGCTGTTGCGCGGCACCAATGATAGCCGCGAAATGTCAAAAAAGCAGTGGTTTAAAGGTGCCAAGTTGGCTCCTTTCCCTAACCGCATTAAAGATGGCAAATACAAGTTTGACGGCAAGGATTACCAGTTGCCAAAGAACGGTGATGGTAAAAAGAACTCCATCCATGGCTTTATATTTAATAAGCCTTTTGATTTAATCAGCCATTCAGAAAGCAGTACGGAGTGCAATGTGGAATTTGAATACTCTCACAATGGCAAAACCGATGGCTATCCGTTCCAATTCCGCATGAACATTATCTATGCCTTGTCGGAAGATGGATTTGAGTGCGTAACCACGGTTAAAAACATCGGTAATGAGCCTATGCCTTTTGGCGATGGTTGGCACCCGTACTTTAAAACTGGTACTTTGGTTGACCGCCTACAACTGGTATTGCCTGATTGCGACGAGATAGAAGTAGATGCTGGATTGATACCAACCGGTAAAAAGAAGCCATACAAGCGCTTTACTGAGCTCGAAACCATTGGTAAGGAAGCATTTGATACCCCCTTTGCTATTAATGTAAAGGAGCGCGAAGACACTGCTTACATACAACTATACGACCCTGACCGCCACTTCCAGATTACGGTTTGGCAAGAAATAGGTAAGAGCAAATACAATTTCTTCCAGATATACATACCAGAGGATCGTCAATCTATTGCTATTGAGCCGATGACGTGCGCGCCTGATGCTTTTAATAATGGTATTGGCTTGATTGTGTTGCAACCTGGCGAGATTTTTACCGGTACCTACGGCGTAACGGTGAAGTAATTGCTAACGAGATGTACTATAAACAAAAATGCCCCGGTCGATTGATCGGGGCATTTTTTATGGCTTGCAAGCTATGATTTAGAACAACTTGGTCAAAATCTGGTCGATGGTGATGCCTTCAGCTTCTGCTTTGTAGTTCTTCACTACCCTATGGCGTAGTATGGGCAAGGCTACAGCGCGCACATCTTCAATATCGGGCGAGTACTTGCCATGCAGGATGGCGTGGCATTTAGCACCCAGCACCAAGAACTGTGATGCACGCGGGCCTGCTCCCCAGCTGAGGTAGTTGTTTACATCGGCGGTGGCTTTGGCAGTACCTGGGCGGGTTTTGTGTGCCAAGGTTACGGCATACTCCAATACATTGTCGGCAATGGGTACACGGCGTATCAGTTGCTGTATGTCCACTATCTCCTGCGCAGTAAGTTGCTTTTGCACTTTTACATCGCGGTTGGTGGTGGTGTTTTTCACTACCTGTACTTCTTCCTCATAGCTAGGGTAGTCCACAATAATATTGAACATAAAGCGGTCCAACTGCGCTTCTGGCAGCGGATAGGTACCCTCTTGCTCAATTGGGTTTTGGGTGGCTAGTACAAAGAACGGCCTATCCAACTTGTGGTTGTGGCCAGCGGCGGTTACGGCACGCTCTTGCATGGCCTCCAGCAACGCTGCTTGGGTCTTGGGCGGTGTACGGTTAATCTCATCCGCCAAAATGATGTTGGCGAAGATGGGGCCTTTAATAAATTTGAAGCCGTGGCCTTGCTCGTATATCTCCGAACCGGTAATGTCCGAAGGCATCAAGTCGGGCGTAAACTGTATCCGTTTAAATTGTAGGTCTAGCGCCTCCGCAATGGTATTAACCAGCAAAGTCTTAGCAAGTCCAGGCACGCCCACCAAAAGGCTGTGTCCGTCGCTAAAAATGGCTATTAGGATGGTTTCAATAACTTTGTCCTGCCCTACAATAATCTTTGCTATCTCGCTTCGTAATGCTTTATACTTGGCACTCAAGGCATCTACGGCCTCCACATCAGAGTTATGCTTACTCATAGGTTGTTTCTGGATTATTGTTTTTGTACCATTTCTGTATCGTAAAGCAGCCTTTATAATCTGGACTTACCCATACATAGGTTTCGCTTATTCTGTATAACAACCAAGCATCCAAGGCTTCATCTTGCTTTTTCTTGAGCGCTGCTGCTTGTATTTTGTAATAGTCTTGCTGCAAGTTGGCCACGTGGGGTGCGGTCTCGCTCTTCAGCAACATAATTCGGTAAGCCGGTAGGCCGGTAGGCAGTGTGGTAAGCAGCGGCTGCGAATAATCACCTGCCTTTAAGCCTTCTAGTGCAAAGTAGGTGTCTTTATCCAATTGGCCCACTTCAAAGTACGTATTGCCGGTTACAGGGTTTACTAGCATGCCGCCCTGGTTTTTAGTTTCGTCATCTTCCGAGTATCTCATCACGGCGGTAGTAAATGATAACTTTCCATTAGTTAACGAATCTCGAATCAGGTCCATTTTGCTTTTAACTAATTCATGGTCAGAGCTAAGTACCGATGGCACAATCAATATATGGCGTACTTGTATTCGATTTCCTTTCTTTTTTACCATTTGTATAATATGGAAGCCGAACTTGGTTTCCACCACATCGGAGTGCTCGCCTTCATTTAAAGCAAATGCGGCTGCCTCAAACTCGGTTACAAAATCGCCACGGCCAACCATCCCAAGGTCGCCGCACTTATCGGTATTGCTTGGGTCGTTCGAGTATCGGCTTACTAGGTAACAGAAATCTTCCCCGCTTTCTAGCATATTCAAAATTTCATTAGCCTTCTTTAGCGCCTGTTCTTTACTAAATTCCGATGCTTTTGGGGTCATTACGATTTGGCCAATTTCCACTTCGGCGTTAAAATAGGGTAGGCTATCTGTGGGTATAGTGCCGAAGAAGTTTTTAACATCTGCAGGGCCAACCTTTACGTTGCCGTAAATTTTACTTTGCATGCGCTGCGATAGTAGCTGCTCTCGGATGTCGGTCCTAAACTCGTTTTTAATTTCTAAGGTGCTTTTACCGTAGTAGGTTTCTAGTTGGTCTTGCCCGCCGAGCATGGAGATGAAGTACTCAATCCTGCGGTCTAGCTCGCTTTCAACTTCTTCGTCGCTCACCACAATACTATCTTGCAAGGCAGCTTCTAGGAAGAGCTTAGAGGTAAGGATGCCATCTAATAGCTCACATTTGGCACTTTCAGGTATATCCTGCTCAATTTTTAACTGCTCGTATTGTAGCTCAATGTCCGAAAGCAAAATTACCTTATCACCTACTACAGCAACTACTTTATCAACCAAGATGGTATCGGCCTTAAGCCCTGAAAGGCTTGCAAATAGGCACAAGAAAAGAATGGATATCCGCATTTTAGTATTGCTTGAAATCACCGTTTTCCACGGCATCTTTATATAAATTCTCATAAGTAGTATTAATCAGTTCCATTTTTCGCTTGTTAAGGATGATTTTGGCTACATCCTCCTTAATATAGTTCAATGGCGCTGGTTGCTGCTGCTCTCTAAAGTCGTTTACTTTCAGCAGATAAATATACAGGGAATCTTCCACTTCTCCCGAAAGCTTATTCTTACTTAGGGTGCGCAATTGTAGCTGGTCGATGGGTATTTGCTTGTAAATACCGCTCAACTCGTACCAGATACTGTCTTGCAGATAGAAGTCGGCAGCATATTGCATGCAGTGCTCTTTAAGC
The DNA here is from genome assembly GCA_027483645.1 of Sphingobacteriales bacterium. Classification (GTDB taxonomy): domain Bacteria; phylum Bacteroidota; class Bacteroidia; order Chitinophagales; family CAIOSU01; genus CAIOSU01. Next base: position 43,370 of record JAIXUD010000017.1, on the reverse strand, counting down.
ATTTCTTTGTCTTCCGTTTTGTCGGAACGGAACATGCGCCGGGCATCATCAAGTTTAGGGGCATCTTTTGGCAGCTTTACGTAGTAAAACTGCGCAATGTCCTCCGTAAGCAAAAAGTTCTCTTTGTATTGCTCAAAGTAGGCTATCACCTCATTGTCGCCCACCAAGGTGTCCATTTTTTGCTTTATCAGCTCGTTCTCATAATGGTATATAATTAGCGACTCCCGATAGTCTTGAACGCGTTTCTCTATATCCAGCTGCTCGGGCGATAAATATTCTTCTGCCTTTCCAAGTATCAATTGCTTCTTCACCCAAGCATCAACAAAATTTTTAATTACCTCGGCACTATCTGCCGGGGTTAAACCTTTAGCTCCCATTTCCGCAATATCCGATTGGTAGAGGTATTTGCCATTTACTTCTGCCACAATCGGGTCGCCTTCGCGTTCATTTTTTTCAAACCAGCCACATGATGCCGAGGCTAGTAGCACCGGAAAAAGCAAGAGGAGATAATATTTTGTGCTGAAGTAGCTCAGGTATCGATTCTTTGTTTTTACAAAATAGCAAAGACGTTGCGAACAACGTCTCTGCTTAATTATTTATGTTCTTCTAGTAGGTAAGCCCTGCTATTACTTCTTCACTAAGGTGTTCAGTACCTCTTTATTTACCACTACCGGGTAACGGGTTTGCAACTCCTTAATCCATTCTTTCTCCAAGTAATCTTGATACTCCGATACTACAAAACCCTTCACCTCATTCAATGGCTTCGGAGATGGGGTCAATACTTCGGTAACGTTTACAAATTTGCTGTTGCCTTCGGTACTGCTTATTTCGCCGTAACCGACCTTCCAGCCAGTAGCATCGGCAAGTGGCTGTTGGCCCTTCTCAAAAATGCCTTCGCTGGTAGTAACGATGGTTTTGCCCTTTTTGTTGTATTTGGCTATGGTAGCGGCAGAACCATTTTTTACTGCATATTTCTTCACCTTCTCTGCTAGCTTCGGATCGGTTACGGTGTAGGTGGTTACTTTTACGCGTTCAGGGTACAAATACTTGGTTTTTACACCTTCATAGAAAGCAGCCAAACCGGTAGTGTCTTTCACGGCACGGCTCCACACTTTTTTGTCGGTAAGGTCAAACAGCAATATGCCATCTCGGTATTCGCGCATCAAGTTTTTGAAATCAGGATATTTGCGCTCCAGTTGGCTCTCTTCGTAGGCTAGCAGCATCTCTTCTTGAAACACTTCAAAATACTGGTCAAATACAATTTGTGCAGGCTCGGTACGTTTCTTCTTCTGTTTGCTTTCCAGGTAAGTTACAAAGTCAGCCTGGGTGTATGTTTTGTTGCCAATGGTAAACAAGGTTTTGGTAAGGGCTGTTTTATCTTCCCATACAAACTTACCTTCTGGCAAAGCAGTGCCGATTAATTTAAACAACTCTTGGCGGGCTTTGATGTTCTCGGTGTATTTGTATTCCTTTTTGATGCCATCCATCAACTTCGATTTCGCAATCTCCGAACGGGTATCGCGCTCTATTTTCTTTTTCAGTTCGCCTTTGCTTTCTTCAAAAGTAGGCTGGGCCTTTTTGCTGATGCGCTTAATAATGTGGAAACCATAATCTGTTTGCACGGGCTTGCTCACATCGCCATCTTTGGTCAAGCCAAAGGCAGAAGCCTCAAACTCTTCCACCATACGGCCTGTGCCAAATGGCGGCAATAGGCCACCTTTGGTTTTGGTGGTGTTGTCTTCGCTGTAAAGCGATACTAGGTTTTCGAAGGGTAGGTCGCCTTTTAAGGCTTGGTTGTAAATATTATCTGCTTGAGAGCGCACTTGGTCAATCATCGCCTTGTCGGCACCCACTGGTATTTTCAACAAAATGTGTGCGACCGTAATCTCACCTTGTGCCTCGCGAATGTCGTTTACTTTTACCAAGTGGTAACCGAAACGGGTGCGAACTGGCATAGAGATTTCGTTCTTCTTAGTTTCGTAGGCAACGGTTTCAAATGGGTATACGGTTTGCAACACTGTAAAGTAGCCAATGTTGCCGTTGTTGGTTTGGGCTGAAGGGTCTTTAGAGTATTTCTTGGCCAATTCGCCAAAGTCTTCGCCTTTCAATATGCGGGTACGCAGTTGCACGGCGGTTTTGTAGGCTTTCAAAGTATCAGCAGGTAGGCCTGGCTCATCAATACCGATAAGGATATGGCTTGCGTTCACCTCAAACTTAGAGCGGTCATAAGCTTCTTGCAAAAGCTTCTCGCTCACCTCACGGTCATACAAATATTGCTTTGATAGTTGCTTGCGATAAGTTTCCAATTCGGCGCTTAGCGAGGTAAGGGTATCCATACCAAGGGCTTCGGCTTCCTTAACCTTAAGCCTAAACTTGATGTATAGGTCAAGGTACTCCTCTAGCGATGTTTGGGTGTAGCTGTTTTTATCGTCTACATTGTTCTTGTTGTACACGTAGGCAAACTCCGACAAATAAACTGGCTGGCCGCCAAGGGTAAATAGCACCATATCACTGGTGGCCGGTTTGTCAGCGCCATTTTTATTGACATCGGCGGGTTCGCCAGTTGGTTTTGGCGCGCCATTAGGAGCTAAGGTAACTGGGGCATTATTTAACTGAGTTCTGGCGCTTGGAGCCTGCTTTACTTGAGTAGGTTTACCGCTAGCACCTGGCGCAACCACTGCTCCCTTTGGGATAGGCTTGGTATTGGGTTGTGGTTGTTTTGGCTGGTCTTGTGCAACCAAGTTTGTGGCAACGAATAAGAGAAGAAAGAATAGGCCCTTGGTAATGATGGTAGTTGATCTCATGATCGGTTTTCGCTTTAACGAATTTGAAACGTAATACCGGCTAAAGTAATATCCGGCTGGCAAATTTAGAGATTATTTGAGAATAAGAAGATGTTAATGTAAAGCTAAACGATGCATGGGGCACCAAATGAAATTGAATTTCACTCTTTTTAACTTTTGGGTTAAGCCTCTTAAGTATTTGAATGGGCTAGATTGACGGATGGGAACGGTTTAAATATCCATATTGATAACTTCCTTCTGCCCGAGAAACTTGGGTGTGGTACCCAGCAATTGGCAATCGAGTACGGCTTTGGTGCGGGCCATAATCTCTCTTGCAAACAGCGGTATATTGGCCCTTGTTGGGTCTTTGGCCACAAAACCTACCACATCCATATCCTTATTCATGCCGATGTAAAGGGCTCGCTCTAGGTGGAATTTTTGGCTAATCACTACGAAGCGCTTTTGGCCAAATACCTCTTTAGCCCTTACCATAGAATCGAAAGTGCGGAAACCAGCATAGTCCAACACAATATCTTTGCGCGGTATGCCTCGTTCCATTAGGGCTTTCAACATATCGAAAGGTTCATTGTACTCCTTTTGGGAGTTATCCCCGCTTACTAGTATCTTTTTTACCTTGCCCGAATTGTATAACGCTACTGCCGCATCAATTCGGTGGTAAAAGTACATGTTTCGGTTGCCTGCTTTGGAATATTTGGAGGTACCAAGTACCAAGGCCACATCGTATACGCCTAGGCTGGTAATGTCGGTATGGATGTGCGGGCTGGTTACGTTGGCTATATACCAATAGCTGGCACTGCACAATAGAAATATTGCTAGCGTTCCCCAAAGCCCGATGGTAATATATCGTTTCACACCTGTTTTTAGCCTTTACTAATATAACGCAGGTTTTTGATAAATAGTCAAATCTACTCCCGATTTCTTTCAACAGAAATGGGCGGTTATTAACATTCGAGAATTAAAAAAGGAGGAAGAAAACCAATGGCACACTATTCCCTACATCGCATGGGAAGCGATAAAAATGCTTAATCGCGAGCTGGCATTAACCAGAAAAACAGCACAACAAAAAATATAAAAAAGCTGCTCATCACGAATAAGATAAGGGAAAATAGTGCTTTCACTTCGATGGTTTTATAAATTAAAAAATTATGGTCTTTTTAAACGAGAGTGCAAAAGTACAATTAAGGTTGCACAACTGCAAAATTATTTTGATGAATTTCTAAAAATCTTATTAAGTGGTAGACGAGCGGAAGGCCATTTGGGTTGCTGCGGTTGTAAAAAATTGTTAGCCCTGTTTCGTATTTTTACCGCAAAACCACGCCATGTACAACACACTGCTATATACCGTTGCCGATAAAGTTGCCACCATCACCTTCAACAGGCCCGATGTATTCAACGCCTTTAATGACGAGATTACTTACGAAATACAAGATGCACTAAAGAAAGCCGAGCGCGATGGCGAGGTGCGGGTAGTAGTGCTTACCGGCGAGGGCAAAGCCTTCTGCTCTGGCCAAGACCTTAAGGCCGCCATAGCACAGCCCAACCGCAGTTTCTCCGATTCTATACATAAGCGCTATAATCCCATTATCCGCGCTATACGTAATATGCCTAAGCCCGTTATTTGCCGTCTGAATGGTGTAGCTGCAGGTGCGGGTTGTTCGTTGGCATTGGCTTGCGATTTTATTGTAGCCAGCGAAGATGCGAGCTTGATTGAGGTATTTGTGAATATTGGCCTCGTGCTCGATTCGGGCGCATCATATTTCCTGCCTCGATTGGTGGGTTCTGCTAGGGCTTTTGAGCTATCTACTATGGGCACTAGGGTAAAAGCCGCTGAAGCCCTTCAGCTTGGCTTGGTAAACCGCGTGGTGCCTGCCGCCGAATTGGATGCTGCCGTAAAAGCCGTTACCGATTATTACGCCAACGCACCTACCAAGGCTATTGCGCTGATGAAGAAGATGCTCAACAAATCTTTCCATAGCGATTTGGATACCATGCTGGAATATGAGGCTCAATGCCAAGATATAGCAGGTGCTACCAATGACTACAAAGAGGGAGTAGGTGCGTTTTTAGAAAAGCGCAAAGCAGCGTTTAAAGGGAATTGAGTTATTTCTTCTGCTTTTTCCATTGCTGCGTAGCTACATCCATTTGTGTTTTTACTGAGGCGTAGAATTCCTTCTCTTCATCATCTTTCTTACTGAAGGTCAACGCCTTTTCTGCCGCTGCTATGGCACCCGCAAGGTCTTTCTTTTTGGCCAATACTTGGGCCTTTACCCAGTAGTTACGCACACAGGGCTTTAGCGCGATGCTTTGGTTGGCATAAAATAACGCCCTTTCCGTATCGCCGTTGTTTTCCAATAGAAATTCAGCAGCCTCTGCATGTATCCACCACTTGTCATCTTCCTTCGCGGTCTTGAGAGCCTCATTTACGTTTTTCAGGCTGAGGTTGATGGCGTCGGTATTGAAGGGAATAATAATCTGCTTGCGCTCCCATTCCATTACTATCATGCCTTGCTCTATGGACTTTTCTGTAACCCGGTATCTGAGGTGCTCGACCACTTCACCTAGGTTCTTTACAGCTACTGATACCCTGAGTTCATCTTGGCTTTGGTCGTATTGGTAGGCACCCCATTGGTCCCATACTTTATTGAATATGGCCGTCCAGTTTCCATCCTTGGCCGGGATAAGAAACAAGCTATACTTCCCCTTTGGCAATTGCTTGCCACCAATGTTTACGGGAGTACTAAACTGCACAATAGTGGCCTCGTTGGCACCGGCGCGCCATACTCTATCATAAGGTACCAACTTACCCCAAATGCCCCGGCCCCGAACCCCAGGGCTGGAATAGTGGATGGATACATCGGTGAGTCCCACCCGAAACGACACATTGGCTTTGGGGCTTTTTTGAGGAATATCCAATTGCGCCATGGCCTGATGGGGAAGGGCAAAGCACAAGGCGGTAAATAGAACTATAGTGGTATAGAGAGTTTTCATAGCTGTCACAAGTTCCTGATTTTTTTCGGAATCTTGTTGCGGTATTAGACCGCCATAGACAGTAATAGTTTAAAAAAGGACCAGTTACAACCCGGCAGGATTATCTGCTGGTTTCACGATGAAATCAGAGTAGGAGCGAAGGATTTTACCTAATACATAGTGTTGAGCCAAAGCAAAATCTTTGCCACCATTAAAGGATGCATAGTAGTGGTCCGGGTCAAATTGGATTGGGTTTCCTTGAGGGTCGAATAAACTCTTGGTGCGCCTATTTGCAGGCATGCGGTACAATATCAGCTCGCTATCTTTACCCTCAGTTCCTTTTATGGTTATGGTCGCAAACTTAGGGCCGTTTATCACACTGTCTTTGTAAGCAAAATCATTAGCCTCAGCCTCGGCATTAATGTTGCCAAATGAGTCCAAAAATTTGCCGATGCCCGCATTAAACAGCTGCTCTTGCGGTGCGGCGGTGTTATTGTCTGGGTGCCTTAAGGTATAGTTATCTTTATCATCAACGTTGATAACAAATGAAGAAGCTGGCAAATCATGGTAAATGATGCTTACCTCTTTTATCTCATCTAGCTTGTAGTTAAAGATGTTCAAGTCACGCCAGTCTTTCTCAGTCAACAGAAAGCGGGTCTGTAAATCGCCAATAAAACCAGGAATATTTACCAAGTAAGGCTTCTCCGCCGATTTGCCATCAATCTGCATCAGCATATGGTTGGCCGTCTGCCCCTGATTGGGCCTGCCCACAAAGTATACTTTGAAGGGTTGATCATCTGCATCATCATACAGTTCTACTTTTACTCCAAACACCGCCAATTCCTTCACGGCATTGTCCATAGCTGCATCAGGCACTGGCGCGTATATCACAAAGCTCTTTAAAGTACTCAGCAACAAATCAACCTTGGCGGGCATGGCTTTGTATTTCTCGTTTACCAGCCAGTGGTCGTCCTTTTTATCGAGGGTTATAGTGCGGCCTTCTTTGTCGGCTATAAATATGCGCTCAATGTCATCCACGCTGGTTACCGCAAAATCTTGGGCATCTACGGGTTTGTTTTTGTTGCTATTGTTCCAAACCAAATAACCTACCACACCCGCCAGCACGATAGCAATCACTAGATAAATGAGATTATTTTTCATCAGTTGCGGGCATATTTACGTCGGCGAATAAAATTATAGACCAGCCCAAACAGTGCCACCAACGCTACAGGTACTGCCATATTCAACACCTGCCAGCCCAACTTCTGGTCTCGCACCTGCTGCTTATCCAGCATACGAAGTTTGATTTCCTTGTTACGGGTTTCAATCAACTGCGCGTCGTCGGTAAGGTATTCAATACAATTAAGTATAAAATCCTTGTTGGCAAAGGTTTGCTGGGTAAAAGGGTAATACCCCAGTAAGTATGGGTTGCCGTCGTTCGCAACTTGGTTGGCTATAATGTCGCCGTCGGCTATTACTATCATTTTGGCATAATCTCCTGCATCCTTAAAACCAACATTCTTCAACGAATCGTTCAGGGTCTTAATGGTTTCTGGCGAAAGGCGGTTCTTAAATACCGATGTAAAGTTTCCTTCTAGCAGATACGCCACGGGCATATACGCTTTATTGTAATTGGCTGGGTCGGGTTGCTCTTTGAGTATCGCAAAGTGAATGCGAGCAGGCGTCAATACCGCTTTACTATTGCGTGAGGTAAATAGTAACGGCGTTTTCTTAATGCCCGGTACCCGTATGGTATCAATGGTGCCAATAAATTGGGTGGCCACCGCATCTAAGTTTCGTACTATGGTATGCGCTTTGGGTAGGCGTACATCGTTTGGATCGCTGCTGTAAGACGTAAGTACGGGGAAGTAAGGCCAAGGTAGCAGCTCCGTTTGTGGTGGGTTGCCCTCGCCTACTACAATCGGTATCACGTTGCTCTGCATGTCCTGTACCAAGTCGCTATTGAAGCGCACCCCGTAGCGGAACAGCTGGTCATCCAAATTCAGGTCACGTGCCGCGGCCATGTGGTAAGGTTTGCCCCGCAGGCTATCCATATCCGCGTCGGTGGCATCAATTAGCCATAGTATGCTGCCGCCGTGCATGGCGAATTGGTCCAACTTAAATTTATCCTGCTCTTGGAAGGGCTTGGTAGGCTTAGGAATAATGAGCGTTTCAAAGCTCTTAGCCACTGAAAGGGTGCTAGGCAGGTCCACCATCTTCACATCATACTTCAAGTCTGTAAGGGTGGTAATAATGTCAGCCAGATACTTCTGTTCCAGTTCGCCTTGGCCTTGCACGATGCCAATACGAGGGCTGCTACGTTGACTTACTTTTTTAATGCCATTGGCAATCTTGTATTCCAACAGCTCGATAGATACGTTTAAAGCCTCGTCGGGTCCAAAGCCGGGACGGTTCTCTAGCAAGTTTACAGGCACTTCCTGCCCGCGGTAGCGCATCAATAAGCCTGGGAAAATGATTTGCTGTGTGCTGCCATCAGTTTCTTTTACTTGTAGGTTGGTAGGCAATAAGCCCTTATCGTATAGGTCTTTATAAAGCAGTTCGCGCTGCTGGGTTTCTACTGCCGATGGGTCAACAAACCGATACTGCACCTTGCCGCCCGATACGTTGGCAAACTCGTACAACATCTCTTCGGTAGCGTTGCGAAGGCGCTTAAAACCTGCAGGGAATTTACCCTCCAAGTAAACTTGCACATATACTACATCATCCAAGTTGCGAAGCAACTCATTACTAGCATTGGCTAAAGTGTAACGTTTTTCGGTTGTTAAATCGAGACGGGTATAAACGTTCTGGCTGATGATGTTGAGCAACACCACAATCACCAGCAAAATTGCCAGGCGCACCATCGACCGTAAGCGTAGCGATTTGTTTTTCATTTCCACTTCCTGCTCTCCAGCACTGTTTTAGTTAACAGGATAAATATGGCCGTAAAGCTGATGAAATACACCAAATCTCTCGTATCCACCACGCCACGGCTAATGCTTATATAGTGCGCGTTGATGCCGATGGCTTCAATAACGTCATCAATCTTGGCGTAGAACAGTTCCAATCCGCTCAAAAAATCGAACGACCAATGGAAGAAGAAACACAGGAACGCCGCCAGCACAAACGATACAATTTGGTTGCTGGTAATGGAGGAGGCAAACATACCCATAGCCACAAACGCCGAACCCAGAAACAGCAAACCGATATAGGAACCCCAGATGGCGCCACTATCCAAATTGCCTTTGGGTGCGCCCAGTTGATAAACAGTAACAAAATAGATAAGCGTAGGTAACAGCGAAAACAGCACCAGTGTAAGCGCAGCGAAGTATTTACCAAGGATGATGTCCAACTCGCGCAAGGGCTTGGTAGTAAGCATCTCGATGGTGCCGTTACTTATCTCCTCAGCAAACGAGCGCATAGTGATGGCTGGAATCAAAAACAAGTAAACCCAAGGTGCTACAAAGAACAGGCTCTCCAAAGAGGCGTAGCCATAATCCAGCACGTTGGTATCAGGGAATACCCAAACAATAAGGCCCGTAATCACCAAGAATACCACAATAGCGATATACCCTATCAGCGAGCTGAAGAAGGCATTGATCTCTTTGCGGTATATACTTAGCATCTAGTACTTCTTATTTGTTGGTTAATTCTTGGAAAACGTTCTCCAGCGATGATTGCTCTTTATTCAATGTCAATAGTGTCAATCCCTTATCTGTCGCAAAGCGGAAAATCTCTTCCCGTGGGTCTTTGCCCGGCTGGGAGTATATAAGCCATTGGTTTTCTTTCTCTTTTTTCACGCTCTTTACTCCACTAATCGCAGCCAGTAGTTTCAATTCAGGTGTTTCGCGGAACTCTACGCGCACTATGGTTTCTCCTGCGGTGCGCTGTTGCAGGTGCTCCGGGGTATCATCGGCCACCAGTTTACCTTTGTTGATGATGATTACCCTATCGCACATGGCCTGCACTTCCTGCATGATGTGGGTGGAGAGGATAACCGTTTTCTCTTTTCCCAGATTCTTAATCAGGCTGCGTATCTCCACCAACTGGTTCGGGTCGAGGCCGCTGGTGGGCTCGTCAAGTATTAACACATCGGGGTTGTGCAGCATGGCTTGAGCGATGCCTACACGCTGTTTGTAGCCTTTACTTAGCTGGCCTATCTTCTTGTGACGCTCGCGGGTGAGGCCCGTAAGCTCCACCATTTCATCAATGCGCTGCTTAATGTTGCTCAGCTTGTGCACCCGGCCGATAAACTCCAAGTACTCGCGCACATACATGTCGTAGTAGAGGGGGTTGCTCTCTGGCAGGTAACCTATTTTTCGGCGCACGTCCATCGGCTGGTCTATGGTATCGAAGCCCGCTACGGTTGCCTTTCCGCTGCTTTGAGGGATAAAGCAGGTAACAATCTTCATGGTAGTGCTTTTACCCGCGCCGTTCGGCCCTAGGAAACCCAATACCTCGCCCGTGCGCACTTCGAACGAAATATCGTCCACCGCACGCTGTGCGCCATATAACTTGGTAAGATGTTCTACTTTAACCGACATGCAAGGCTCTACAAAAGAAGGGCGAAGTTAATAAAAGGTTGCGAGGGTTAACGCTTGCAAGGCTGGTTAAGGTATGGCATTAACAGATTTTAGGGGGAAGCACGTCAATTTTATGGCTACTATCATTAACTTTATGGCTAATTGATTATTAAAATCATAGTGTTTGTTATGGGAAGAACCATCGAAATTAGGGCTAGTGGGGAGAAAATCACTTTTTTAAATGCTCCCCAGAACGTGAAGGTGGATCATCTTGAACTCAGGTTATATTTACCTGCTGATGGTGGGGGCCCACCGATGCATATGCATCCACTTCAAACCGAATATTTTGAAGTTGAATCGGGCACTCTGTGCGTTACCTGCGATGGTAAGGAGGTGATTTTAACGGAGGGGCAATCATTTACGGTACCACCAGGTGCATCGCACCGCTGTTTTGCCAAAAATGGAAAAGAAGTGATAACCAAAGCGGTATTTACCCCAGCATTAAATATCGAATATACCCTCACCCAAATTTTTGAGGTTTCCAATCGAAAAGGTGCCAAAGCCCCCTCGCCTTTTGATGCTACTTTTGTATTGGCGCAATCGCCAGGTGAGTATTACTTGACCGAGGTGCCACTGTGGGTTCAAAAAAAGGTATTCCCTTTAATTGGCAAATTGGGAAGGTTGCTAAAGATAACCACTGCTAAATCGCTTGAGGAGTTTTATGCTTCCAAAGGACCAAGGAGAAACTAGCTTCAATTTTTAATACTTCAACCAGTAGTACACAATCTTAATGTACTCATTGTTTAGGTTAATTAAGCCATATTCGCTGCCCCACCAGGCTTGCTCATCGTAAGCATCGGCTTTAGCGCCGAATATCAAAACTTCAATTCCTGCTTCCTCAAACTTATTCTTAAACACGCCTTTAATGCGACGTGTGTGGAACATGGAAGAGATTACGCCAATCTTTTTTAGCCCATTTTGCTTGCAGTAGGCCAATATAATGTCCGATTCTTCCAGCGTGCTGGTGCCTTCCTCTATCAACACTATTTTGTTTTCGGGCACCCCTTGGTTCAGCATCAGTATTTTGGTAATGTCGCCCTCGCTATGATCTAGCCCTAGTGCAATAATATCTTGTGGAACGGTTTCGCCAGTGCAGATGATGGTTTCAACCATGCCCATGTTGTACAGGCGCACGGCCTCTCTTCCTCTATCAAATGGCCCACCAGAAAGTACAAATGCCACAGGCACCTGCTGCGGTTCGTCGGTAGCAATTAAAAAGTTGCCCATGCCCCGCATTATGGGGTAGCGGAAAAGAAAAAGGCATAGTAGCAAAACTATTATTACACCTGCTATTTTCACTTTACGGCCTGGCATATTTATCGGCATAGTAGGTATAGTTTAAGGGTACTTTACTGCTTGCCACCCATTATGGGTGAAATACAGTAATCGGTCTTCGGGCTTTAGGTTTGGCAAATATAGTGTATAGCTGTGGCCCCATTCATCCAAAGTGATGGTCATTTCCTCTTCGGTGCGGTTTTGAGCGCCATTCATATGGTACCAAAACCAGTTGCCCCATGTAGAGAGCTCTACCTTAAATGTATTAGGTTCGGGCAGGGCCACGGCGATAACCGAATCGGTAGGCAGTTGCATATTGGCAGAAACCACGTATTGTAATTGGTTGCTCAAATCGGGCAAGCCATAAAACTGCCTAGCCCAGTGCAACCGGTGGAATCTTCTATATACATATACGCCTTGATAATAGCACGGTAGGTTGAGTAAATAGATATTGCCTTTAGTGCCATAAAACAGCGGGCTATCTGCGGCTTGGGCTTGCAGGGTAGCAGCATGTTGCCATTTGGTGGTTTGGGTGTTTAAGAAGAAAACACTTACCACCAGCACCACAGCCCCATATGCCCAAACCAACCGGCGGGCAAACCACATCAATAGCAAAACTGGAATGGCATAGATAAACACGGATGCGAGGTACGATAACCTGTCGTTTTCCCCTTGATTGAGAAACATGAAGTACATGTTGAGCACCGGCAACAGTGCTATAAACACCAGCCCCATCCAGCCCAACGCAAACCATGCCAAGGGTTTGCGGTACTTCCAAAGCACTACCCAGATGCCAATAGCTACTGCCAACAAGCCAAAGGCCACCGTGGCTTTAACTAGGTTTAAATAGATGAACTCCTTGATGTGAAAAGGGTAATAATGAACAAAGCCCAATAGCTTGGCCAGGTATTGCCACAACGAGCCCAATAGCTGCACGGCGCTAAATTTCAAGTGCGTATCGCTGCCATAATGGCCGATGAAATGCCCCTTTAACCAATAGGTACCTATAAGATAGAGCCCAATAAGCAAGCCCATGGGCAACGCTATCGGTTTGAAATGAGAGAACAGACCTTTTAAACCAGCTACCGGCCGCCAAAGCAAACCAAAAACTATCATAAAAATTCCGGGGAAGACTAGCGAGATTTCGAGCGTGAGTAGCGAGAACGCGAACATGAGGTAGCTGAGCCAAAGCATCCATGCCTTACCCGAATCCAGATAACCGGCATACAACCACATAATGCCCCACATGCATAGCATGGATACGGCATAGTGCAAGGTAGCCCCCCATATTACGTTTTCTGTTTGGTAGGGCGAAACCAAAAACAGCAGTGCAGCTACCAAGGCCCCAGCAGTGGATGCTTGAAAACCGTTATTAGTAAATAGACGCTTGATAAACCCATAACCGAACGCCGCATTTAAACTATGCAGACCTGTAAACAATAGAAACCAAGCGAGTGCAGAAGACCCAAAAACGCTGTAGAAGCCGTAAAAGACTATGTTGTGGCCATAATATAAGCTAGGGAAATCGTAAGAATCGGCAAAGCCTGCCCAGCCCTCATCCATAAAGCGCACTATGCCAGCTATATAATCATCAATAAACTGGTTGCCATAGCCATGCCGATAAAGCAGCATGGTTACTATCCAAAAGCCTAACCATGTTGTAATTAGCCGTTTTTTATTGGGCATTTTATTAGATGCTGTTTCTGTAAATCTACTAATCTATTTGTTTGCCAACACTTCTCGCAGTATGTCCCACGATTTTACCGTCCCGAAGTTTTCAATATGGGCTGCATAAAATTGCAACACCTTATCCAGTAGTACACGCTTATCGCCCATGGACAGTGGGGCCGTTTCGGCATTATAAAAGAAGGCAGCTAAGTGGGGTTCTAAATAAAGGGGATGCGCGGGTGGACCAATTAAGAAATGCCCTTCCTTTAAGTCCAAATAAGGCTTCGCCGTATTATAACTGCCACCGGGGTGGAAGCCGAGCTCTTGGGCCAGCCCTGCTAAAAACCGCAAATGGTAATTACCCAGTTCCACCGATGTGTCATCCAACTGTTGGAAAGAGCTTTCTACAAAGTCGTATAGCTCGGGGTGAGGTTCCTCTTCCTTTATCACCTTGTTCAATATATCGATAAGGAATAGTGCCAATGAGCTTTTAATAATATGGAAAGGGATTTGCTGATAGATAATGCCAAAGTTGTATTCCTTGAGGCGCTGCAATCCTTTGTGCTCCCGTTTGAAATAAGATACGACCTCCAACACATTGCCTGCCCTAAACAAAGCGGCTTTATTGCCTTTAGCGCCTCGCACACCGTTCACCATATACGATTGCAGGCCCAGCTCGCGGGTGAATATGCGGCTTACGATACTCGTTTCGGAGTATTTAATGGTATGCAGCACTATCCCATTCGTTTTAACCAGCATCAGCGGTTAAAGATAGGGTTGTTATTTGATGAAGAGGAGCTTGGTAGGTTTTGATTCCGTTCCGTCCTCATTTACTGAGAACACCAAGTAAACGCCGGTTTTGGCTTTACGGCCCGTGTAATCTTTCCCATCCCATACGGCTTGTCCGCCAAAGGCCTGGGTTTGATAAATGAGCATACCGGTTACATCTGTAATACGCACTTCGGCATCGCTAGGTAAACCACGAATGGCTATTGGGCCGCTGTAGGTTTCCCTTATCGGGTTAGGGAAAACTTCTATTGGGTCAATATAGGTAATAGTTCCTTCGGTAGCTTCGGTACGCAGCGACATTAGCCCTCGGTCGGTACTAATGTACATTACACCATGTTCGCCGTCGTAGCCCAATGAGATTACATTATCAGAAAGCAATGGGCTATTTTCTTGGGTGTAGTATGCCAGCTCTTCGGTACCATCTGGCGAAAAAACCCATAAGCCATTATTGGTAGCTACCCATTTTCTATCAGCACCATCCACCAATATGTAGTTGATACGTTCGTTTTCCAGCAAGTAGCCATTAAAGCCGTCTCGGCTTACTATAATGCGCTGTGCATCGCAGCCTTGCGAAAGCACCGAACCAGCGCAATAAAATATAGCCAACCCTTGCGAGGTACCTACCCAAATCTGGCCTTGTTTATCTTTTGCTACTGATACCACGTCGTTATTTGGCAAGGCGCCATTGCCAGTCGCCGAGGTTAATATTCTCCCTTCATCATCGCTGGTATTTGCAATGTCGGCACCATGGTTATACACCAGTAGGCCTTGGTTAGGTATTACTGCCCATTTTTGGTTGAAATCATCTATTACTACTTTACTTATTACGCCCGAATTGATTGATGGTGTTCTCATACCTACCCATGTGCCATCAGTGGTGTAAGCAGAGAGGGGCGTGGGCGAGCCATAGTTGCTCACCCATAGGTTGCCAGCATCATCCAAGGTTAGGCTGCTTATGCGGGTACGCTGCTCATCACCAATAGTGCCTTTTAGTACGCCGTTGGTATTATCCTTATTGAATTTTACGATTGTTGCACCATCCCATATTAGCACGCCATCCCAATAGGAGCCGAAGTAGATTTTGTCGGTCACTGGGCTGGTTGTTACTGCAAAAATATTAAGTACCTCTTCTAGCAGCGGAACATTAAAGCGGTTGTATTGGCTCCAAAAATTATTTTGAAGCGAAGAAAAACCTTTATAGTTGAGGATATAGTTCCAGTTGCTTCCAGCGCCGCCGGGTGCTACCCACAGCGCACCGTTTTTGTAGCTCATCCCAGTAATAGCAAATGAATTAGGGCCATTTGGTACTATACTGGTCAATGCACCACCGGGCTCAATTTTTACCAAACTCTTATATCCATCAGCTACCCAAAGTATGCCGTTACTATCTTGGGTTACATCACTAGGTATGTTTAGTTGGCCATCGCCAATGTACTCCCAATTGCCATTGTTGTTGTAAGTTAACCGGCCTAGTGGCACTGAGTCTGACTCAAGGATGTACAAAATGTTGTTAGTGGCTTTAATGGTATTAATGACATGGGTAGTGTCGGCGTAGTAAAACTGCCAGTTTCCGTTTACGCCTCTGTATACGGAATCGCTAAACAGGATGTAGGTAGTGTCGCCCACCATTTCCAGTGCCCTGCCATTAGAAACGGGCAGGCCGCTAGCATTACCAATGTTCTCCCAGTTTTGGTAGTTGGCCAAATTAGCACCGGTCGAAGGTGCTTTCTTCAATCCTTCACTGGTAAGGGCATACATACTGTCGGCTTCAAAAGAAACATCAATAACACTTACCTGCCGGCCATCATCGCCAATGATGTAAGTATCCCTAAATTCTTCTTTTTCAATATCGAACACTGCAATACCGAAGGTTGTGGCAAAGTAGGCTATGCTATCTTCAATTAATACGGCATTAATTTCTTTTACACCGCTTATGCTCTTGCGCAAAATGTCGGATACGTTGATAATGGTGTTGCCATTCTTTATTATATCGATGTTGGTATTCTGGTAGGCAATTATTAAAGCATCCACCTGCTCACCGTATACCAAATGGTCAACTTGTACATCGTTTAGCCCCGAAACTTTATCGAATCGCTGAATATTACCAGTGGTTTTGTTGTAAGAAAAGTAATAAACGTCGGTAAGCACAAATATTTCGTCACCAGTATCAATCACTTTTCTACCGCCTTCGTGAGGCAGATGCGCGTACCATTGCCCTATACTTAGGTTTTGAGACCAAACGGTGCTACAACTTAGTAATGCAAACAGTATAACCAAAAAACAATACCTCATAACAGGGCTAAAAATGGATGAACGCTCGCGCATAAAACGCACTAACTGCAATGCTTATTATACAAGGTGCAAAAGGCACCCGTGCCACAAAGATAACAAGGCCTTTACCTTATTTCTAGCACAATGTACTAACTTTGACGCTCTTTTGAACTGCTATGTGGTACCCAATAGCCAAATTTATTCTGCGTTATCGCACGCTCCTAGGAGTGTTTCTGATACTATCAACAGTGTTGATGGGCGTGCTAGGGTCGAAGATACAGACCGACTACGAGATAAGCCGGGTAATACCCGAAGACCACCAAAGCATGAAGGATTTGCGAAGCTTTTTGGCCGAGTTTGGCCAGCAAGGCAACCTTATGGTACTGGCGGTTGAGCACAAGCCCTTGTTCGATTTAAAGTTTTACAATCGCTGGAAAACGCTTGGAGATAGCATTCAATCACTCGATGGGGTTGGGCAGTTACTCAGCATAGCGCATGGTATTTCCTTAGGTAAAGATACCGAAGAAAGAAAGTTTGTGGTACAGAAGTTTCCAGCACAGGCACCAACCACCGATGCGGAAGTAGCCGCTATTGAGGAAGAGTGGAAACGTATGCCTTTTTACCATGGTTTGGTATACAATGAGGGCTCGGATGTAACGGTAATGGTAATACCATTGCAGGAGAAAAAACTAGAGCTAAAGGCCAAACTTGCCCTGGAAAGGCGTATTGAGGCCATGGCCGATAATTTTGAAGTAAGTACCAAAACAACGGTACACCGAAGTGGCTTACCCGTTATCCGTACTTATAGGCTAGAGCTTATACAGCGCGAACTTGCCCAAGTACTTATTGTAGCGGTAATTGTGTTGATTGCCGTGCTTATGCTGCTATTCCGTTCAGTAACGGTGGTGTTTTTCTCCATGGTGGTGGTAGGTATAGGCGTGGTATGGACAATGGGTTTCTTGGTGATATTCGGTTATAAAATCAATATACTTACAGCCCTTATCCCCAATCTAATTATCATTACGGGTATACCCAATTGCATATACCTTATTAATAAATACCACAGCGAATACGCCAAGCACGGCAACAAGGTGCGTGCACTTGCCAACATGATTACGCGTATTGGTTATACAACGTTCTTTGTAAATCTTACAACGGCTATCGGGTTCTGGGTATTTTGCTTTACCGGCAGTAGAATGTTGGAGGAGTTTGGTTTGATAGCAGGTATTATGACTGCGCTGCTATTCTTTATTTCACTAATAGCAATACCGGTAATTTTTAGCTATTTGCCAGTGCCAAAGGCGCGCCACATAAAGCATTTGGATAGGAAGGCCCTGCAAGGCTCCCTCAACCAACTGGATAGCGTAACCCAAAAACACCCTAAGGGGATTATTGCCATTTCTATTGTTGTGATGCTGGTTTCTGGCTATGGTGTTACTTTATTGAAAACCCGTGGCTATATTTTGGATGATGTACCTAAATCATCGGACGCCTACCGCGACCTGAAGTTTTTGGAGAAACATTTCACGGGGGTAATGCCTTTGGAGATATTGATTGATACCAAGGAGAAGGGTGGTGTAATGAAGCCTGCCAATTTGAAAAAGATTGAAGAGGCCCAAGAATCCATGAGTAATAGTGAGTTTTTTGGCAAGCCAATGTCTGTAGTAAATGGGTTGAAATTCATTACCCAAGCCTACTACAACGGCAACCCGGAGCGCTACCGCTTGCCGAAAACCGGCGGTTTGGCACCAGAAGGCACCTTCATCTTTACCTACTTACAGAATACGGGGAATGATACTACCCAGCAAGGCCAAGGCAGTATCATTAACAACTTTATGGATAGCACCCGCAGTATTGCGCGCATTAGTGTGCAGATACCGGATATTGGCTCCAACCGCTTATCTGAATTGTACGCGGCTTTGGATAGTATCTTCCTGCCTATCTTCCCTAAAGATGAGTATAATGTAAGCTATACTGGCACCAGCATAGTAGTGATGGAAGGCAATGCCTACCTTACCCAAGGCTTGGTGAGCAGTGTAATTAGCGCTTTGGCATTAATTGCCGGTATCATGGCCTTTATGTTCCGCAGTGTGCGCATGCTTATCATATCATTGATACCGAACTTAATACCCCTGTTGCTTACTGCTGGGCTTATGGGCTATTGGGATATTCCGCTCAAGCCCTCTACCGTATTGGTGTTCAGTGTCGCGTTCGGCATATCGGTGGATAATACCATCCACTTCCTCGCCAAGTATAAGCTCGATTTGGAGCGGCACCTTTGGAACATTCCCCACACCATTTCCTTTACCCTTCGCGAAAGTGGCGTGAGTATTATCTATACCTCGCTTATCCTTTTCTTTGGTTTCAGTACCTTCATAGCTTCCAATTTTGATGGAACGAAGTATATGGGGCTGCTTATTTCCATTACATTAATAGCCTCTTTGTTTGCGAACTTGCTGCTGCTGCCAGCTTTGTTGCTAATGTTTGACAGGGTGCCGAAGCGTAAGCGGCACTTGATGGGGAAGGCATAGGATTTAGGAGTTTAATTTCTGTAGTTTATTGCTATTACCAATGCTAGCTTAATGCTTACCCCTGCCAGTTTTGTGTTTTGTCCTATTAGCATTGAACAGATCAGGTTACACGAATAAATACAAATACCAAGAAAAAGAATAATAGAGGTATTATTATTCTATATTTGCCATATTAGGTTACGTCAACTATATGCCCCACTATGGCTTCCCCAAAAAGCAACTTCATTAATCCCCAAACATTAATTCTTTTAATTGATGTTTCACATAGCTTATTGGTTTCACAGGACGACAGGACGATGAGGGAACTGATAAGTGACTTTCATAAGGAAATTATTGTAGCATATAATAGTGAGGAAGGTTGGGCGAAAAGGTACAGTAGTTCTTTTGCCAAAGTTTTAGAACTCAAACAAAAACACCTTTGTTTCGAATGGTTTTATCATAAGGAAAATCGATTTAAGGATCGTGATAGACATCCCTTGATTATTCATAGTGATGGCAAAAAATTTAGAGAGGCCATAACAATCTTAACGGATAGATATAATACGGAAACTAGCTCTCAGTTGGGAATTGAAGATTTCATCCTGCACATTGATTCCCTATTTGCAGAGAATAGCCAGCCAACCACGAAGATGCAAAAACTGGCTTCCCCAAGTTCCGCTGATTCAGACATCTTTGATACGTTATGGTATTTTTATTATCACGAATACAACCCCTCATCGTTATGCCTGTGCTCAACAATTAGCCGATTTGTGCTTTATATTGATAGTGAGGGGCAAGGGAAAATGTTCGGCTCAAACGATGTAAATGATTTTGAAATTGTTGAGCCGGTAGTTTATAGTAAAAATGTCATTTCCCTTGATCTGAAGAATAACTATATTGATAAAAAGGACCTGCATTTACGCGTGTATGTTCCTTCTCGCATAA
Source organism: Sphingobacteriales bacterium (assembly GCA_027483645.1). Lineage (GTDB taxonomy): Bacteria > Bacteroidota > Bacteroidia > Chitinophagales > CAIOSU01 > CAIOSU01. The sequence goes on along the minus strand of JAIXUD010000017.1, from coordinate 23,558 downwards.
CAAGTAAATCCGTATTCCTGGGCCAATATATTGATTATGAAGTGGGCGACTTTATTGTAAGCGGCACATTTATATTGGAGAATGCTCACGGGAAAACAATAGAATCACCAATTGAAGTTTCCAAATTAAGAAGCAAGAACCAAGAAATAAGGGAAGTATCTGTACCATTGTCGTTGAAGCACGGCAACCGCACGTTGTATTCACTGCAAATAGAACTTTCGCATAAAACCGATTGGAAAAAATTTATTCCGACACCCATCGCCAAATATTTACAGGATAAATGGAAGAACTTTACAAAGAGCGCAAAGGGAATTTATGATTTCAATTCGCTGGAAACGTTTTTCAAAAAACAGAAGGATAAGTCTTTTGCCCAAAAGAAGTACAGTACTATTATAAACTATGATCTGTTTATTATAATGCCGGGTGGCTCAATGGAAGAGGGTGAAAAACAAAGATTACGGAAAGAGATAAGTAATACTTTTTTTAAAATTCCGGACGTAGAGCACGAAATTGAGAAAACAATGCCGGAAGATGAGACAATTTATGAGGCAAATGATACCCTAAAACGTATGGGGATACAGAAAATTTACTTTTCGCCCCGTGTATTTAATTGCCATTATAAAGACAACCACTGGGAGAGCGAGCCTAAAAAAATACTTGAAAACGACCTGCAAAAGTTACGGGAAAGCAGGATGGCATTATTAATCATGCCCGATTCGCTTAGCTCATCGGCACTCGTAAAAGTGGGCGCAGCTATAGAGCTAGGTAGGCTTACTTTTATTTTCCCTTTAAAGCTTAATGTTCTGCCAAAGGTACTAACCGAGAATTTTCATCATTTACTTATTGTAAACAAGTTATCGGAGAGCAAAAAGCACTTTACAATAAAGGATATACCAAATGTGCTCATGAAAAACCATAAAGAATTATTGCTGGAGCACTAAAGTTTATAAACTCGAAAGACTTTATAAATATGCCCTCTAACTTTACAAGTTAATAAACTAGATAACCTTTAATAAATTGATTTACAATTAGTTGCGGTGATACGTACTTTTATTTATCATTTAATAGCCGTACTTTTGATTTATTGATTAACCCAATAAAACCAAAAAGTATGTCTACCAAAATCAGTACGGAATTTGTAGCGAAGCATCTGCTTTCCAAAAACGTTGATCGTTTCATGGTCGCTAACATCAACGGGAAAATTCATTGTAGCAACCCCGAAGCCAGTTTTTTGATACCTTATATTATTGAATCAAGAGAGTATAAGGATCATGAAGCAGTATTAATTAAAATAGATGAAAGTACGGGCTGTATTTTTATTGTTTCCATCCATTCATCAAAAAGAGGACGGCCAGAAGGTGGGGTACGACTAAAATACTACAGCACTTTTGCTGAAGGCGTTGACGATGTGTTGCGTTTATCTCACGGCATGACCTTAAAAAATGCTGCTGCAAACATTTGGGAAGGTGGCGCAAAGGCGGTAATAATGCCGTATACCCACAAAATATTTGAGAATATTGATGAGGGCAAAGCGTCTATTCTTGGTAACATGTCTCCCACACGATTGCATGTTATGTACCAGATGGCCGGTTTCGTTTCATCATTACAGGGGCTTTACCTTGCTGGTGAGGATGTGAACCTTAATAGCGCCGATATGGATGCTATGCTGCAGAAGTGTGTTCACGTTAGCTGCCTTAACCAAAAGAGTGGTGGCTGTGGAAACCCATCGCCATATACCGCAATGGGCATTTTTAAGGCAATTGAAGCTAGTTGCCAAGTAGTATTCTCGGATAACTCTACCTTGGAGGGAAAGAAAATACTCCTTAAAGGTTTGGGCAACGTAGGTTATCCATTGGCAGAAAGCTTGGCTAAAGCGGGGGCCAACTTGGTTATTTTTGATCCGTACAATCAAAAATCGGTTCAGAAGCTATTATCCGCTTACCCAAGCCAAGTTTCAAATACAACTGATTACCAGCAATTTATTAGCACCCCTGCTGATATCTTTTCGCCTAACGCTACAAGCTTAAGTATTGGCGCAAACGAAGCTGAGCATTTGCAAGTGAAGATTATTTGTGGTGGAGAGAATGCTCAGCTTTCCAGCCCAGAATTAGTGGATGTATTGCATCAAAAAGGTATTACTTATGTGCCAGAAATTTGGATCAATTGGATGGGCGTATTTTCTGCTTACCAAGAGCACATGGGGATAGTGCAATCAGAGTTTTTAGTGATGGTAAATAACATCCATCGTACTACCTTGCAATTACTTAAGGAAGCAATTTTGGCGGATAAAACTCCATATACTTTGGCCATGTTCATTATTCAGCAGCGTGTTAAGGAGCTGCATCTTATCTATGGGCACCGCGGCATTAAAATCATTGAGGAATTATTGAAAATTTGGTGCAATAAAAATCCTGACAGCTCTACGGATGCCATGGCTGCATAAAAGCCTTTATTATCAAATCACTTTCATTAATTTGGCATCCAATTACTTAATTTCGCCCGGCGAGGTCTAGCTCTACAACATATCCATTGTGAACTAGGCCTCGCCTTTGTGACAAATAGAAAATCGATATGAAAAATTACCCCGAATATAAGGGCCTTAACCTGCCCGCCATTGATAAACAGATACTCGATTTTTGGCAAGCCGAGCAGGTGTTTGAGCGCAGCGTAACCAACCGCGAGGGCTCGCCCAACTTTGTGTTTTACGAAGGTCCGCCATCGGCCAACGGTATGCCCGGCATCCACCACGTAATGGCGCGCACCATCAAGGATTTGTTTTGCCGCTACAAAACCCTCAAAGGCTTTAAGGTAGACCGCAAGGGCGGTTGGGATACCCACGGCCTGCCCGTGGAGCTGGGTGTGGAGAAACAGCTCGGCATTACCAAAGAAGACATCGGCAAAAGCATCAGCGTGGCCGACTACAACGAGGCTTGCCGCAAAGATGTAATGAAGTTTACCGACGTATGGAACCGCCTTACCCAGCAAATGGGCTATTGGGTTGATTTGAACGATCCGTACATTACCTACGAAAACAACTACATCGAGACGCTTTGGTGGATATTGAAGGAGCTTTACAAAAAAGACCTACTCTACAAGGGCTACACCATACAACCGTTTTCGCCAGCGGCGGGTACGGGCTTGAGCTCGCATGAGCTGAACTTGCCGGGCTGCTATAAGAATGTGAAGGATACTTCGGCTGTGGCACAGTTTAAGGTGGTAAGGAATGATAAATCGGAGTCGTTTTACACCGATGCCAACGAGCAGTTGTGCATCCTTGCTTGGACAACTACGCCATGGACTTTGCCGAGCAACACTGCGCTGGCAGTGGGCGGAAACGTAACCTATGTAAAAGTAAAAACCTATAACCCTTATACCTTCCAACCAATATCGGTAGTGTTGGCTAAGGACTTGTTTGGCAAGTACTTTAAAGAAGAGAATGCAGGACTTGATTTAGCGACTTACGAAGCGGGCCAGAAAGACATCCCTTATCAAGTAGTAAGCGAATTTAAAGGCAAAGACCTCGAAGGCATCCGCTACGAGCAACTGCTGCAGTATGCACAACCTACCGATGGCGATGCGTTCCACGTTATCCTTGGCGACTTTGTGACTACCGAAGACGGTACCGGCATCGTGCATATCGCGCCTAGCTTTGGTGCGGATGATATGCGCGTGGCCAAGCAAAACGGCATTGGCTCGCTCACTTTAGTGAACCGCCAAGGTAAGTTTACAGAGGAAGTAACCGACTTTGCTGGAGAATATGTAAAGGCTGACTACTACAGTGCCGACGAACTGGTGCAACAGCTTGACAAGCAAAAAGCAAAATATACCGAAATAGCGCTTACCAAATACATGAGCGCCGATGAGCAGATTACCTACAAGCTAAAATTGGCCAACAAAGCATTTAAGGTAGAGAAGTACGAGCACAACTACCCACATTGCTGGCGTACCAACAAACCAATCTTGTACTATCCGTTGGATAGCTGGTTCATCCGCACTACGGCGGTGAAAGATCGTTTGGTGGAGCTGAACAAATCCATCAACTGGAAACCTAGCGCTACCGGCACGGGCCGTTTCGGTAACTGGCTGGAAAACTTGGTGGACTGGAACCTGAGCCGTAGTCGCTACTGGGGCACCCCGTTACCTATTTGGCGCACAGAAGACGCTACCGAAGAGCTGTGCATTGGCTCGATAGCGGAGCTGCGCGAGCAGGTGGCTTATGCTGTGGAGAAAGGCGCAATGGCTGCCCAGCTGCCTGCCGACTTTGACTTGCACAAGCCGTATGTGGATGAGGTGGTGCTGGTATCCGCCGCATCGGGCAAGTCAATGCGCCGCGAGGCCGACTTGGTGGACGTATGGTTTGATAGCGGTGCCATGCCGTATGCGCAGTGGCATTATCCTTTTGAGAACTTGGATAAGTTCAAGAGCAGCTTCCCTGCCGATTTCATTAGCGAAGGGGTGGATCAAACTCGTGGTTGGTTCTTTACCCTGCACGTGTTGAGCGCCTTGTTGTTTGATTCAGTTGCCTACAAAAATGTGGTATCCAACGGCTTGGTGCTGGATAAGGACGGCAACAAGATGAGCAAGAGCCTCGGCAATACCGTAGACCCTTTCAGCACGCTGGATAAGTTCGGTGCCGACGCAACCCGCTGGTATATGATGAGCAATGCTCAACCGTGGGATAACTTGAAGTTTGACGTGGCCGGTATTGGCGAGGTGCAGCGCAAGTTTTTCGGTACGCTTTATAATACTTATGCCTTCTTCAGCCTATATGCCAACATTGATGGCTATGTGATGGATGAGCAGAACGTAACCCCGGTAAAAGACCGCAAGGAAATTGACCGCTGGATTATCTCTAAACTGAACAGCTTGGTAAAAGAGGTGGATGCCAACTTTGCCGATTACGAGCCTACTAAGGCCAGCCGCTTGATACAGGAGTTTGTGGATGAGCAGTTGAGCAACTGGTATGTACGCCTTTGCCGCAAACGTTTCTGGCGTGGCGAGATGACCGACGATAAGAAGGCCGCTTATGAAACGTTGTTTGAGTGCCTGCTTACCATCAGTCAACTGATGAGCCCAGTGGCGCCGTTCTTTTCGGAGTGGTTGTATAAAAACCTTACGGACTGCACCCGTGAGAAGGCAAAAGCCATCGGCAGCAGGTTACAGTTTGACTCGGTACATCTCACCGATTTTGCTACGGTAAATGAATCGGTAATTGACCCAGATTTGGAAATCTCAATGCAGATGGCGCAAGAAGCCTCTTCCTTGGTCCTATCCTTGCGCAAAAAGGAAAATATACGGGTGCGCCAGCCGTTGCAGAAGATATTGGTGCCGGTATTGAGCGATGAGTTTCAGCGCCACTTTAGCCGTATTGAGGATTTGGTGCTGGCGGAAGTGAACGTGAAGGAAGTACAATACATCCGCGATACAGACGGCTTTATCAAGAAAAAAATCAAGCCCAACTTCAAAGCCCTCGGCAGCAAGCTAGGGCCGAAGATGAAGGACGTGGGCAACTTGGTATCAGCATTCAACCAAGACGATATTGCCAAATTGGAACGTGATGGCAGCTATGATTTAAACCTTAACGGCGAAGTTATCAACCTCACCCTGGCTGAAGTAGAGATAAGCAGCGAAGATATTCCGGGCTGGTTGGTAGCTTCTCAAGGCAGCCTTACGGTAGCTTTAGACATCACCATAAGTGAGGAGCTGAAAAACGAAGGCAATGCCCGTGAGTTGATTAACCGTATCCAAAACTTGCGCAAGGACAAGGATTTCAATGTAACCGACCGCATTATGGTTGAGGTAGAAAGACATGTTGAAATCGATAATGCCATACTAAATTTTAAAGATTATATTTGCACCGAAGTTTTGGCCGAGAACTTATCCTTAGCTGAGAACGTTTCCAACGCCGATACCGTAGAAGTAAATGGTATTGAGCTAAAAGTGCTGATTCAAAAAACGAGGTAAGAATTATGTCAGAGAAAAACCGCTACAGTGACGCCGAACTCGTAGAGTTTAAAGAGTTGATTACGGATAAATTGGAAAATTCCCGCAACGAACTGAAATATTTGCAAGAGCAGATTAACCGTTCGGGCGATATTGGCGACGATTCTGACACTAAGTTCTCTGGCTTGGAAGATGGCTCGGCCACTATGGAGCGTGAGTACCTAAACCAAATGGCCAGCCGCCAGATTCAGTATATTCAGCACTTGGAAAAGGCTTTGGTGCGTATTGAGAACAAAACTTACGGCATCTGCCGCGACACGGGCAAGTTGATTAGCGCTGAGCGTTTGCGTGCCGTGCCACATGCTACTTTAAGTATCGAAGCTAAGAACGCCCAGAACAAATAAGTGCTGTACAAGTATCGCCTACCCATCTTGATTGCTTTTCTGGTGCTTTTGGCCGACCAGGTACTAAAGTTTTGGATTAAGCTCAACTTCTATCATGGCGAGTCGTTGCCTATTTTTGGTGAGGCGTTTACCTTGCATTTCGTGGAGAACGAGGGTATGGCCTTCGGTTGGAAACTGGCCGGTGAATATGGCAAGGTAATCCTTACGGTGTTTCGCATAGCAGCCGTATTTTTCATAGGCTACTATTTATATGTATTGACCAATAAGAAGGCCGCAAAGGGTTTGATTGTGAGCATCTCGCTTATATTAGCAGGTGCGCTTGGCAATATTATCGATAGTGTGTTTTATGGGGTAATATTTTCGGGAAGTCCTGATAATACAGGTATTATTGCTACCCTATTTCCACCTGGAGGTGGATATGAAACTTGGTTGCACGGTAGGGTGGTTGACATGCTTTCGTTCAGGCTTTTCGAAATTAACGTACCGAATGCCATCCCGTTTTTTGGAGGGAAAGATTTTACCTTCTTCGGCCCGATATTCAACATAGCCGATGCCGCCATTACAGGCGGTGTTATTATGATATTGCTCTTCCAGAAGAGTTACTTTAAGGATGAGGAAGTGGTGGTTGAAACCGTCCCAGTGGCAGCAGTTGCACCTATCCCCGCACCAGAAACTTTTTCAGCGCCCGTATCTTCAAGGCTTGCAGCAGATTCGGAGCCATACAGTTCGGAACCTGAAGAGGTTAGCGATAATGATGAACCAAAGCCAGAGCGGGTTTAATATTTGCGTATTATTTGAGGGTGTATTACCATTTCCCAATTTGGATGCCTTATCGTAACTGATACGATTTGACACGATAATGATACGATAAGCCAATAATCCAGGGCGCTCTTCCCAATTCTCTTTACAAAGCCGTAATTTGCAACCAATCAAACTTGGATGCGGGTGAAACGTGCAACAATAATTGGCGCAGGCTTAGTAGGTTCTCTTTGGGCATTGTTTATGGCCAAGAGGGGCTACGAGGTTAATGTATACGAGCGCCGCGCCGATATGCGTAAGCAAGAGATGGTTGCTGGCCGGTCCATCAACCTAGCGCTTAGCGACAGAGGCTTGCGTGCCCTGCGCACGTTAGGCTTGGAGCCGAGGATACGAGAAATGGCCATACCCATGCACGGGCGGCTAGTACACATGCCCAACGGCAACAGTGGCTTGCAGCCTTATGGCGAGCACGGGCAATACATCAACTCTATTTCGCGTGGAGGTTTGAATGCCTTGTTGATGGACGAGGCCGAGCAGCACCCCAATGTTACCTTCCATTTCAACACCCGCAGCATCGAGATTGACCAACAGAAAAACGAGGTGCTGCTGGAAGATACATTAACAGGAAAGCAGTTCCTTACCCATAGCGATGTGATTTTTGCTACTGATGGGGCCTTCTCTATGGTGCGCAACAGTATGGTAAAAACCGATAGGTTCGATTACAGCCAGCACTACCTCCCCCATGGCTATAAAGAGCTGAGCATACCCCCTGACGAGGGCGGTGGCTACCGTATGGACCACAGTGCGTTGCACATTTGGCCACGTAAGAGTTTTATGATGATCGCATTGCCCAACTTGGACGGAAGTTTTACTTGTACCCTCTTTTTGGCGTTTGAAGGTACCATAGCGTTCGAGAACCTTACTACCGTTCCGCAGGTGGAAGCGTTCTTCCAAGAGCAGTTTCCTGATTTGATAGAGCTGATGCCCAACTATGTGGAGGAGTTCTTCGGCAACCCAACGGCGTCCCTAGTTACCATTAAATGCTACCCATGGGTGCATAAGGGCAAGATAGCCCTCATGGGCGATGCTTCGCACGCCATAGTGCCATTCTATGGGCAAGGCATGAATAGCGGCTTTGAGGATTGCACGGTATTAAACGAGCTGGCCGATGAGTTTCATGAGGATTGGCCACACGTGCTAGACGCCTACCAGCGCAACCGCAAACCCAATACTGATGGCATAGCCGAGTTAGCGGTACGCAACTTTATAGAAATGCGCGATTTAGTAGCCGACCCATTCTTTCAACTACAAAAGCAGGTGGAGAAACAGTTGCACCGCCGCTACCCAGCACGGTACGTGCCGCTATATACTATGGTAACCTTTAGCGAAGTACCATATGCTGAGGCTTTGCGCCGGGCCAATATACACGATGCCTTTTTCGCAAAGGCTAACCGCGACCAAATGCAACTGATAGCCAGCCAACCCGAAAGCCCCGATGCGGAACAATTGATGGATTTATGGGTTGATACTATTGAAAAGAGTTATTGATGGAGGGTTTCAGCGAGTTTGTGAGTAATTTGAAGGTAGCCGCTGCGCAGGAGTTGCCCGGTTGGGCAGCGCAAGCAAACATGGCCCCACCGCAACGCTTGAAGCCCGAAACTTGGGCGGAGTATTATAAGAATGCTCGCCTAGGTGCAGTACTCATATTGTTTTATCCTCACAACGATGCCGTGCATACGGTGCTTATACAGCGCCCTACTTATGAGGGGGTACACAGCGCACAGATTGCCTTCCCCGGTGGGAAGAAGGAGGACGAAGACAAGGACCTAATACAAACCGCATTGCGCGAAGCTTGGGAGGAGGTGGGAGTAAGACCGGAGCAGGTAGAGGTGATAAGGCCGCTGAGCGAGCTATACATACCGCCCAGCAATTTCTTGGTGACGCCAGTGATAGGCATTAGCTACGAACGGCCCGAATTTGTGCCGCAGCTTACGGAGGTAGAAGCCATATTGGAAACGGACTTGAAACTACTGGCCGACCCATCAATAGCCGCAATGAGGCGTATAAAGGTCCGCGATATGGAGCTTGATTCCCCTTCATTTGACCTTGGGGGACCAATTATATGGGGCGCCACTGCCATGATGATAAGTGAGCTGAACGAGGTGCTAAAAAGAGTTGAGTGGTAGGTGGATAATCTGCTGATTTGAAGATGTGCTGATTTGAAAATTAACAATCACCATAAGAGAATCTTACCTTTGTCCTTTATAAGGCCATTAATTTTTAAAATCAAAAACCTATTGATAACATAGTTTGTTAGCTTACGAAAACCCCAAAATCACTATGAGAACCATACTATCCGTTCTATTCGTACTAGTTGTTACAACCGGTATCAACGCGCAAAAACACACCTGCTGTAGCATGAGCTCTACCGAAGAATTTGCAATGCTTACCGCCGATGATGATTTTAAAAAATCGCATGCTGAGCCGCTGCCGTATGTATATACCGATGACCTCGGGCAGATGGTAGGCTTTAAAACCCCTGATGGCAAAACGGCCAATGCCTTCCAGATACTTACCGCTTACAAAACTGATAAGTGGCTTTTTGTTTTTCATGAATGGTGGGGCCTTAACGACCACATTAAGAAGGAAGCCGTGAAATACTTTGAGCAAATGAAGGACGTAAACGTACTTGTTATCGACCTTTACGATGGCCAACTAGCTACCACTCGTGAAGAAGCGGGTAAGCTAATGAGTGGCTTGGATGATGCCCGTGCCCGTAGCATTATACAAGGAGCCATCAAGTTTGTAGGTAAGAATGCTGACATTGCTACGTTGGGCTGGTGCCTAGGCGGCGGCTGGTCGCTACAGGCTACGCTTATGGCTGGCAAACAGGCCACTGGTGCTGTGGTGTTCTACGGCATGCCTGAGAAAGACTTAGAAAAGCTAAAAACCCTACAGGCCGACGTGCTGTTTGTGTTTGCTGCACAAGATGATTGGATCAACCGCGAGGTGGTAAACAACTTCCAAGCAGATATGAAGTCTGCAGGCAAAACACTGGTGCTAAAAGAATACAACGCCGTTCATGCGTTTGCCAACCCAAGCAATCCAAACTTTGACAAGACGGCTTCGGATGATGCGTTTATTGAGAGTACCAAGTTCCTGAGCAAGCGTTTCTTTCAAAAAGGAGGGTGATTACATGCCCGGGAAGCCAGGCAGCATATCCCTGCCCATGGCAGCGCTTTCTGCTTCGGCTACTTTCTCGGCTTGCTCTAAGGCACGGTTTACGGCTACGGTAACTAAGTCTTCCAAGGCTTCTGCGTCGTTTTCTTGCAGTAGCACTGGCGATATTTGAAGGTTTACTAGCTTACGGTTACCGGTTACTGTTGCTTTCACTAGGCCGCTGCCAGCCTCACCAGTTACGGTTATGCTATCAAGGCGCTTCTTCATGTCCTCCATGCGCTGTTGCATTTCGCCCAGCTTACCCATAATATCTCCAAACATATCTGCAAGTTTTGGCCCAAAGATAGTAAAAACATGCCTTCACTATTCACTTATACACAGTAGCGCTGCATTAAATAAAACCTAAATACCACGGTCGTTAACCACACCTTTTATCTATCTTTGCTCCCAATGAAATATCTTCAATACTACCTGTTTATTATTGCCATAATTTGCCTTGCTTCATGCAGTAGCCCAGGTAGAATGGAAGGTGCATTTACCGAGGAAGAGCTAAGCTGGCTGGTATATAATGATGGTGACCACCTCCTGTTTCAAAACCCCGATTCGGTGGGCGATGAGGTTACCTTGTTTGTTACGGCACAGCAAAGCCCAATACAAAAGCGCTCCTACTACCCAATTGAAGCAGAGCTGGCCGTAAGCAATCCCGAGCAAGGTGATTATTTCAAGGTGTACCTATTGAAGGATGAACGCGAGTTTAAGCGATACTTAAAGTTTGATGACGTCTATCGTTCTTTCGACCCAATTGAGCCGATGGCCGAGCTAAAGGTGGGCGATGTAACCTATAAAGAGGTGTACCTTTTTAAAAAGGATAGCACCGATGTCAGCAGTGGCCGAGTTGGCGAAGTGTACTTTGCCAAAGGGTATGGTGTGGTGCAATACAATACACAAGATGGCAGGGTGTTCCAATTGCTGAATAACGAGTTTACCCAGACCCAACGCTAACATGACGGCGCGGAAACCAAGGTTGTTGCTTACCGGCGCCACGGGCTTCCTCGGGTTTAGTGTTTACCACCAAGCAAAGGAGCAATACCAGATACTAGGTATTGGCAATACGCATAGCCTAGCGTTGCCTGGTATGCAAATGCTGAAGCTGGATATTACCCAAGAAACTGGATTGCGCAATACCATAAGAGAAACCCGCCCCGATGCTATTATCCACCTGGCGGCCAATAGCGATGTTAACTATTGCCAGCAGTATCGTACAGAGACCGATAAGATAAACGTACAGGCAGCTATCAATATCGCCAAGTTTGCTGCTGAATTAGAAATACCACTAGTGTTCACCTCGTCGGATATGGTTTTTGATGGTGAGAAAGGAAATTATACTGAAGATGATGCGGCTAACCCCATTAATTATTATGGGGAACAAAAGCTAAAGGCGGAAGAGTGGATTTCGAAAGTACATCCAGCAGCGGCTATATGCAGGATGCCACTGATGCTTGGGCCAGCAGGGCCCACCTCGAAGAGTTTCTTGCAGGCACATTTAGAGAAATTAAGCAACGGAGAGGCACTGCATTTATTTGTTGATGAGTATCGCTCACCGCTATTTAGCATTTCGGCGGCGCAAGGCTTATTGCACGCCCTCAACCATTTTCAAGGCCTCTTCCACCTTGGCGGGTCCGAAAGGCTATCTCGCTACGAGTTAGGGCTGTTGATTGCCAACTTAGCCCAAGTATCCAATCCAAACATAGTAGCTTCTAATCAAGCAGATGTAGCTATGCCTGCGCCACGCCCCCAAGATGCATCAATGAATAGTGGGAAAGCCATGATACACGGTTTTCATCCGCTAGATGTAGCAGCAGAACTAGCTTTAATGCTGGCTAAGTAATTACTTCTACACTATTCCACCATTATCTACATTTTTTCCGCGCTTTCCCCAACCAAGTGTGCGCTGTTCCACAGTTTGGGTGCAGATTCCACGGTTAGTTTCGAAGTAAGTAATCAGTATAGTTCGGAAAGCTTCATCAGCACTACATTTCAGTATTTTTCAAGTTTCGGAACATCGTTTGCCTAGTAGTAAACAGGAAACAATCAAAACAAAACTTACAAAAACAATAACCTTATAAAAAATTTACAGCCATGAAAGCGATTATTTACACAGTGATGATAGGAATGTTGGGATTCGGGGTTGCTTCGGCACAAACTAGCATACAACATATTCGTGAAGATGCGATGGATGTTGAGCTGCTCAAAAATTGGAAAACCGGACAAACGAAAATTATCCAAGACCAATCCATTACCAAACTGAAAGATACAGGCGATGGTACTACCCGTACCAACCTTATGTACTCTCCGCCAACAACAAGCATGTTTATGCACCCGACTTTAATGGTGATGCCTATACAAGTGGCTAAAACCGGTACCGTATATATTATGGTTGACCGCGAAAGCGAAGCGGCTGCAAATGCCAACAACTTTACCGTGCAGATCTATGACAAGTCTGGGAGAATAGAACTTTATGCGGTAACTCCCGATAACAGCGCAGGCAAAGAGTTTAAATACGGTATATGGTTTAACCAATTCGGGATTGAAGTACCAGGCTACGCCGGAAACCAGTTCAATGTAGTGGTTACTGATAATACCACCAGCCAGAGTGTTACCTACTTGGTAGATAGCAATGTGGAACAGAATAACTTACAAATGGAAAAGCGTTTTGCAGGAAGATAGGCAGAAAGCCTATGTGCGAATGATAATGTGTGGTGTGAATGGCTTTATGCCCAATCAGCATCGGAATCGATACCCTCGGTTCCGATGCTTTCGTTTTGGGGCTTTCGCTACTGGGGCTACAAATAAAGGTAAACCACTAAGGTCACTAAGACAAGAGGCACTAAGATCACTAAGTACATATTACGGGCTTCGTGTTCTTTGTGATTTCCTTTGTGTTCTTCGTGGTTATAATTAGATAGTATGTGAATGGCAAAGAGTAATTCCAGCGGTATCTCCAAACCTATCACTTTTACCAGCAAACAACACCTCCATCCCACCTCCAGCAATCCAGCTGCCATTCAGTTTATCCCCATTAAATGCCAGTTCATTTTTGTGTGTTTCCCATATTTGGGCTATACATTCCCCAAAAACCACATAAATACCACGATGTGGGTACATGTGGGGCGCTTTTATTGCCCAATACGGGAATACCTCTACGTATATCCCATAGTATTAATTGTGTGATATGGCTAAGAGGCTTACTAACGTTAGGTTTTGCCCTTGTTGGTATTTAAGGAACGGCGTTTGCCTTATGTCTAGTACGATTGAATTACCAATCACAAATTAAATAACTAATTATGAAAGCCATTATCTACACACTCATCATAGGAATGATAAGCATTACAGCAGTAGCACAAACTAGCACCAAAGATCTTCGCAGCGAAATTATTGATGTTGAACTTCTGAAAAACTGGAATACCGGTCAAGTAAAAACTATTAAAAACCAAACCATCACCAAATTGAAAGATGATGGCGACGGTTCTACCCGTACCAACCTAATGTACTCATTACCATCGCACAACTTGTTTATGCATTCAACCTTAATGGTAATGCCTATAGCAGTGCCGAAAGCTGGCACCATTTACATCATGGTTGACCGTACCGATAAAAATGCAGTTAACGCTAGCAACTTTACTGTAACCATCTATAATGCTGAAGGAACCGTAGAGCTTTACTCAGTAACCCCTGAAAACACTGCTGGCAAAGAATACAAATACGGCATTTGGTTTAACCAATTTGGTATCGATGTGCCTTCTTATGCTGGTAGCAGCTTTCAAGTAATGGTTACCGATAACTTGACCGGTAAAAGCGTAAGCTATAATGTTGATAGCAACTTGGAAGAAACCAATACCGAAGTAGCAAACCGTTAAGCAAAAAGCTATGTGAGATTTGAATTGTGAGTGTGAATGGCTTTTAGCCTTACTAAGCATCGGAACCTCGGTTTCGATGCTTTCCTTTTTTAGGGATTGTTTGAGCAGGTTTGTATTGCCTGTAAGAGGTTGGTTATAATGCTTCTAGTAAGGGTTTTACTGCATATTAATACAGGGGTCGGATTAACTTCCCAAATGGGTAAATTCTCTACGTTTGTTTGGACTTGGAAGCTAGGAATATAGTGCTAACCGTTGCTGCCACTAGGTTGTTTAAATAGTAGCATTTGGGGCTCGGCATTTGCCTTACGTAATATAGAATTAGTTAGCGTTAAAAAAATCAATACCATGAAAGCAAACCTTTACACCCTCATTTTAAGCCTACTGTGTTTCACTGCAGTATCTGCCCAAACCAATATCAATGATATCCGTAGCGAAGTAATTGATGTAGAATTACTAAAAAATTGGAAAACAGGCCAAACCAAGGTTATCAAAGAACAATCGATAACCAAATTAAAAGATACTGGCGACGGCACTACCCGCACCAATATCATGTTTTCCCTGCCTTCCCATAATTTGTTTACCCTCCCTGCTTCTATGGTTATGCCTATAGCCGTACCTAAGTCAGGTACCATTTATATTATGGTTGACCGTGCAACTGAGGCAGAAGTAAACGCCAACAACTTCAGTGTACAGTTGTATGATGTAACCGGAACCGTGAATTTTTTTACCGCCTTACCTGAAAATGCTCCCGGCAAAGAGTACAAGTATGGTATATGGTTCAACCAGTTTGGAATTGAGATACCAGCCAGTGTGGGCAATGAGTTTAACATAGTGATACTTGACCATGTTACTGGCGATAAAGTAACTTACCATGTAGAGAGCAATGCAAATGTGGCAAGCAAAAAAGAGTTTAGTAAATAAGCTTAGTGAGGATGAATTGTGCTGTGTGAATGGCTTTATGCCTAACTTTGTACCGGAGCTGATCTAATTGAGTTCCGGTACTTTATTTTGGGGCCAATCCTACTTGCCGACTACCATTATCACTTACCCGAGGAGTTGATTGCTATAGCTCCGCACGAGCCGCGAGACCAATCGAAGCTATTGTTTTACAACAAAGGTTCGATAAGCCATCAACGGTTCGATGAGTTGCCGGCTTTATTGCCAAAGGGTAGCTTGCTGGTGTTTAACAATTCCAAAGTTATTCCTGCACGTTTATTCTTTCAACGGGCCACGGGCGCCACTATTGAGCTGCTTTTGTTGCAGCCAATTGCACCAGCCTGGGTACCGCTGGCTATGGCTGCTGCCGAGCAAACTACTTGGGAGTGCATGGTTGGCAATAAAAAACGCTGGAAACCGGGCGAGACCCTAACCATGGTTTTGCCTGGCGATTTATCCCTAACCGCCGAATGGGTAAACCGCGAAAAGAACCACGTGGAATTTACTTGGACTGGTAACCAGCCCTTTGCCGAAATATTGACCACTTGTGGCGAATTGCCCTTGCCGCCCTACCTTAACCGCAGGGCAACGGCTACCGATAGCAACACTTACCAAACCGTATACTCTAAAGAGCCAGGTGCCGTGGCTGCGCCAACCGCAGGTTTGCATTTCTCTGATGCCGTATTGGCCGACCTCGAAACAAAAGGCATAAAAACTGAAGAGGTAACCCTTCACGTAGGGGCTGGAACCTTTGCGCCTGTTAAAGAGGAGGATGCTACTAAGCACCAAATACATCGGGAGCAATTGGTAATAACCCGAGATTTGATATATAAGCTTCAAAAGCAAGAAGGCAATATCATCGCTGTAGGCACTACTAGCCTTAGAGTATTGGAGACCTTGTACTGGTTTGGGGTAAAGCGAAGGCTACAACTATGGGAGCCCGGCGAACCGCTACACCTTTATCAGCACGAACCTTATGAACTAGCTAAAGAAAACATACCAGTAAAGGAGGCGTTGCGCTCGCTAGAGGCGGTGCTGGAGTATGCTGGCGTTCAGCAAATGTCGGCCACTACCGAAATTTACATCTACCCAGGTTATGAGTTTAAGGTGATGAATGGTCTAATTACTAATTTTCATCTGCCCGAAACCACCTTGGTATTGCTAGTTGCCGCCTATTTGGGTCCTGATTGGCGGAAGGTTTATGATGCGGCCTTGGCAGAGCGATACCGCTTTCTTAGTTACGGTGATAGTAGTTTGCTGTTGGTGTAGTTGTTTTACCCACCAACGAATTTCAATAATATCTTACTTAGTGTTCTTGGTGCATTTTTCTTAGTGTTCTTGGTGGTTTAATCACAACAAACTGGGACACTAAATACTCCGCAGCTTCTTCACAAAAGCTTTATACGCCTCCCAGTTGCTATAGTTTTGGAAGATGGCATCGCTAAAGAATGCTTGTTTGGCGGTAAGTTTGTCAAAGTAGCCTAGTTTCTGTGCTAGCTTTAGTTGCTCCAGCATCAAGTCGCGCTCAAATTGTGCCGCATATGCCCTGGCCAGTTGGTAGCGTATTTCAGGCTCTAAGGTTGGCTCTGCAGTCAGCGCTCCGTTAAAGCTGGCCAAGGCATCGGTATACCGGCGCTTGCTGTATTGTATTTTCCCTTTCTCCAGCCAAGCAATGCCCAGGTTGGGGTAGTATTGCAGGGCCCTATCCATTTGCGCGATGGCCGCATCGGGTTTATTGGTTTTGGCGTATAGCAAGCCACGGTAGTAATACACCATGGCATCTTTTGGGTTATGCTCTGCTGCAGCGTTAAGCAGGGTCTCGGCCATGGCATAGTTGCCTAGCGAGTATTCAATATAGCCTAGGTTTCGGTGTAGGTTGGGTAGGGTAGGGTCAAGCCGCAAGGCTTGTAGAAAGTCTCCTTTGGCCAGCGTTAAGTCCGTAGTGCTCGCTACTTCAATATCCTGCAACTTATATCGGGATGCGCCCCGGTTATTATAAGCAGATGCATGGAGGCTGTCCAAACCTATCGCTTTATCAAAATCGGCATAAGCCAACTGTATGTGGTTAAAGTTAAAGTAAATCCACCCCCGCAGGTTGTATGCAGTTGCAGAGCTAGGGTATCGCGCCAGCAGTTCATTCATCCACCTTACCGCATTTGGCTCTTCGCGTTTGCTAAGGTAGTGTTCGCTAAGTGCGTAGTACGATTGCACAAAAGATGGGGTAAGCTTTATGGCTGCTTCAAAGTCTGCCAATGCCTTATCAATATACCCCAGTTCATACCAGGTTTTGCCGCGGTTGTAGTACATCACCCCATCTTCAGGGTGGTCCATCAGGCATTGGTCATACAAAGTTAGTGCTTGGCTAAACTGCCTTAACTCATAAAAGTACAAGGCCTGTGTACAGCTAGATGGTGCTTGCGATTGGGCAAAAAATGGCACTACTGCCGCAAGCAGCAACAAAAACATTAAACGAAATAGTGATGAAAACTTTGGCATGGCAGCGGCTAGTGTAAATATAGCCGTTAATTGTGGCAAGTTTAGTTGTTCACGCGCTCGCCGTTGATAGTACGCCTTGCATCCGCCATTTTTTGACCAATCTGGTTGGTAAGTATGTGGTAAAACATCACAAAGTCTGAACCTAGGCTCCATAGCGGATAGGTGAAGGTAGCGGGTTTGTTTTTCTCGAAAAAGAAATGGCCCACCCATGCAAAACCATACCCCACCAATGGTATTAAGGCTAGTAGCCACCATTTTTGTATCAATATGGCGATAAACAAAATCAGCAGAAGCGTTAACGTGCCTGTGAAATGCAGCTCTTGGCAAACAGGGTCTTGATGCTCGGTAAGGTAGTAAGGATAAAACTGCTTGAAGCTTTTGTATTTGCGTTCGGTTGCCATAATTATTGGAATTAGCTACAACTAATTTAAACAAAAAAATGAACAGTGGGTAATAGGTTTGTTATTAATTGGTAAAATGAGTTGTTGCCTTATTAGAGCTAGCAATTGCTAGCAATATTCTAATTTATGGCATAATAATTGCCCATAATATACGTACTTAAATCCATTTAGCCTTTATGTTATAGATGGGTTAATGGTGTTGTCTGTATTTCGCTTTTGTTAATGAATAAGGATTCTTGATGCCAAATTGAAAAGACTGCGCAGCAGCGGCCTTTCATTAACTCGAACCTCAAAAAATTGCCTAAAATATGAGTTACCAGCATTTATTGCTTATCGACGATGACCCCGATGTGGTTACCCTGTACACCATATTAGTAAAGAAAATGGAGCTAGGCCATTGCTTTAGCGCAGTACATAGTGGCGCTACAGGGCTTAGATATTTACTAGAAACCCAAAGGTTCCCCGATGTTATCTTGGTAGATATTGATATGGAAGATGTTGATGGGTTTGAGTTTATTACACGGTTTGAGGATGAATTTTATGATAGTTTTCCGCAGACGATTGTAATTATCTTAACAAACTCGATGAAAGATTCCGATAGAAAAAGAGCTATGGAATTTAGAAGTGTACGGGAGTTTATTTCTAAACCTATCATGTCCAATCGTTTAAGGGAGTTGATAGTTGGGGAATATCATGCGCAATAAATAGGGATTTACATTCCACAAACCGCACCTATCTGGGCATTGATCACAGCTGTTACATCCCAGCCATCATTTTATTTTGCTAGCTTAATTCTTGGCCCAGCCCATATAATAATGGCGCTGCTAGCGGGCCTAGCTTATGTATTACTTCGGGTGTAAGTAGTTGCCCGTTGTAGTATACTGGTGTTTTGCTGTTGGGGGTGTAGATAAAGGTGTTGCAAGAGTCGGCAGGGGCTTTGTATTCCCTTATTACTGGTAAATTTGGCCTTTCGCTATGCGCACGGGCTGGCGGATGTACCGAAAACAATAACCCTGGGAAGGCAACCAATACAATTGGATACATAATAGTGCGAGTTTGAAAGTGAATATATCCCTGCGTACGCGTATATTCGAATATCTTTCTATTAATGAGCCTCTTTTTTAGACGAATCGCACATTTATGATGCTAAACGTGTTTTGTCGAGCGTATTGGTGTCTTTATATAAATAGTTGCAAAATGGAATGCACCACAACTATCTTTAGCTGTTCTTTTGTAACATGGGTATTGTAAACCGTTTATTGGAAAGCCGCTGGTTTTTGCATCTCCTGTTTTGGTCGGTGCTGGTAAGCCTGTTTGGCTTTGTGCTGGGCAATAACCCCGATGTTACTTATAAGGAGAGTTTCACTGGGGTTATTTTACAAGCCATGGCTTATGCGGTAATGGTATACCTCAACCTGCTGGTGCTCATCCCCCGCTATCTGCAAGCCCGAAAGTTTACAGAGTATTTAAGCTTGTTGATAATAAGCCTTTTACTTACCGTGCCCTTGCATGCCGCCGCTGATAGGTTGGCGCACAACATCAATTACCCAAATGTGGAATATCCATACAGCTATTGGGAAACGCTGCTGCGCTCATCTATTAATATGTTGGTAATGTTGGCCCTTACCACTGCGCTCAAGTTTTCTAGAAAATGGTTCAAAGACCAGCAGGAGAAGCAAGACTTAGAACGAGAAAAACTTCAGGCAGAGTTGAAGTACCTGAAAGCACAAATCAATCCCCACTTTTTGTTCAACACCCTTAACAATCTATATGCACTTACGCTCAAAAAATCTGACGATGCGCCCGAGATGGTTTTGAAGCTATCGGAGATAATGCGGTATATGCTACACGATAGCAACGAGCGGGTAGTGACATTGACCGCTGAGATTAATTACCTACAGAATTACATCGGCTTGCAACAGATAAGGCAACTTGACCGCACCGATATTCGTTTTACCCTGAACCAAGAACCTAACGGACAATTGATTGCCCCACTATTGCTAATTCCATTTATCGAGAACAGTTTTAAGCATGGCGCTGATGGGCTACAACCCAGTTGGATACATATAGATGTAAAACTGGAGGGAACTCGCCTTGAGTTTAAGGTAAGTAATAGTAAACCTGTAAAGCCCCACAATACCGTTAGCCATGGCATAGGGCTTGAAAACGTAAGATCCCGACTTGAATTGTTATATCCCGGTAAGCATAAACTGACAATTGACGATGCTGCAGATTATTACCTAACCGAATTAAAACTTGATCTGTCTTGAAATACACATGCATTATCGTGGATGACGAACCCCTAGCGCAAGATGTGCTGGAAAACTATGTCAACAAGCTTCCCAGCCTTCAGCTGGTGGGCAAGTGCAGCAATGCCTATGAGGCCATGGAGCTGTTGCGCGCTAGCAAAGCCCAAATTGTTTTTTTGGACATACAGATGCCTGGCATTTCCGGGTTGGAGTTTTTGCGCTCGCTGCAAGTAAAGCCCGCTGTCGTATTTACCACAGCACATGCAGAGCATGCGGTTGAGGGTTTTGAGCTGGATGCGATGGATTATTTGCTCAAGCCAATATCTTTTGATCGTTTTACCAAGGCAGTAAATAAAGCCATTCACTATTTAGCTCTCGAAAAACAGGAAGAACAGCAAAGTATAGCCGATGAAGATGACCATATTTTTGTGAAGGCTGATAAAAAAATGGTAAAGATTAACCTTAGTGATGTACTATATATAGAGGGCCTAAAAGATTATGTAATGATATTTATACCAGGGCAACGCATCATTACCCTCCAAACCATGAAAAACTTAGAAGAGCGCCTCCCTTCCGCAAAATTTATCCGTGTTCACCGTTCTTTTATAATAGCGGTTGATAAATTAAAAAGTATATCCAGCCATTCGGTCGAAATTGGCGCCAAGCAGATACCTATTGGCAAGAATTATAAGGAAGAGTTTATGAAAGTTGTTGATAGGCAAAATATCATTAAGTGATAAGATTGTTCGATTTTACTTACAACCTTTAGGTACTCGGTTACGTCTTTTCACCTGTTTTTGGAAAATAATTGTGTTAAAACAAGAAATATTTTCCTAGATACTTGATTGCCATTTAATTTCAATGTATTTTCGAGCCCTAGACTGATAGAGGTGTGCCAAGTGATTTCTTGAAATTGCTGTCCAACTCAACCAACTAATAACGAACCACACGTATGACCAACCAGCTGAAGCGCTACTTAGGTGTAGTAATTGTGTCTATTTTGCCCTTGTTCTCTCAAGCGCAAGATAATGTAGGAGTAGGTACCACTACCCCTAATCCTTCTGCCATTTTAGATTTAACCTCAACCGATAAAGGTATTTTGGTTCCGCGTGTTACCCAAACACAGCGCTTGCTTATTCCGAGCCCTGCTCAAGGTTTGTTGGTATATGATATAAGCGATAACACTTTTTGGTATTTCGATGGTACCGTTTGGGTGCAAGCAATTGGCCCAGCTGGTCCGGCTGGCCCCCCAGGGGCTAACGGTGCTCCAGGCCCTGCGGGTGCCAATGGTGCAACCGGTCCTGCGGGTGCCAATGGTGCAACCGGTCCTGCCGGTGCGACAGGTGCTACTGGAGCAACAGGCCTTAATGGCGCAACTGGTGCAACAGGTGCTACTGGTGCGGGTGTTGCCGGCCCAACTGGCGCGACCGGTGCAACTGGATTGAATGGTGCAACTGGTGCTACAGGCCCTACAGGTGCTGGTGTTGCCGGTGCTACGGGAGCTACTGGCGCCACTGGTGCAACAGGATTGAATGGTGCTACTGGTTTGAACGGCGCAACGGGAGCAACTGGATTAAATGGCGCAACTGGTGCCACTGGCCTGAACGGAGCTACGGGTGCCACTGGTCCAACCGGCCCTACCGGTGCTACGGGAGTTGGCACCACCGGCCCAACCGGCCCGACAGGCCCAGGCAGCACTACCTATAGTGTTAGGGGTGCCACAGATGTATCTCGCACCGTTAGTGCTACTTTTTCGAATGTGCCTGATATGACCCTGACCTTTACCCCTATCGACCAATTGGTAACCGTTTATTTCTCTGCATCGGGCACTTATACGGGTATTCCTACCGCAACTCAATTTGTGCGCTTTCGCATCTTAGTAAACGGTATTGCTGCCAATGGCCGTGGCACGGTTTATTCAGTGGGTGCTGCCGATTTTGACAATGTCGTTGGTTTGGAGTCGCACAATGGTTGGGGCGCAGCAATGAGCGTGCCGGTAACTGTTACTGCAGGCGTAAGTACTACTATTTCTGTACAATGGTTGTTTTCTACCATAGTTGACTATAATGCCAACGTACTTTTCAATAATACAGCTACACAAGACAATGCTCACCGAAGTTTAATCATAGTTGACTGATATGGGTAAGCTTATTTTAAATGGTTTATTGCTCAGCACAGGTGTGTTGATGTCTTTTTTGGCAAATGGTCAAAATGTGGGTCAAGCTCCGGCCAATAATGTTGCTAAGGAGCGGCATGTTATTGTATACACAAGCCCTGAGCTTCAAATAATAAGTAACGGAGATAGAAGCAATGCTAACCTCGTAGTATATACATCGCCTGATTTACAGGTTGTGACTGCACAAGGCACTAAATCGAATAAGAAGGGCAAAAATAAAAAGGAGCTTGTGGTATTTACCTCGCCCGAGCTCCAAATCAAGAAAGATTAATCGTAGTTAAGTTGATATAAACTGATGAAAGTGAGAAGTACTTCTATTAATTACAAAAAATGGTTGGCAATTGCAGCAACCGGCGCGGCGCTGTTTTTAAGCCCATCCGCACAAGCACAGGACAACGTGGGCATAGGTACCCTAACTCCCGACGCTTCTGCAATTTTAGAGCTCGAAGCCACGGATAAAGGTATTTTGATACCTCGCATGACTTCAGTTGAAAGGCTGGCAATCATTACCCCTGCGCAAGGGTTATTAGTCTATGATATTTCCGATAATACCTTTTGGTATTTCGATGGTGTGGTTTGGGTTCAAGCAATCGGCCCCGCTGGTCCGCAAGGTCCTATCGGCCCTGCTGGCCCTGCAGGTGCTAATGGCGCCTCTGGTGCCAATGGTGCTACAGGCGCTACCGGTGCTGACGGCCCGACTGGTTTGACCGGTGCTACAGGAGCCACCGGCGCTACAGGTGCTGATGGCCCAACCGGCCCTACAGGTGCAACCGGCTTGACTGGTGCAACTGGTGCAACCGGCGCAACAGGATTGACTGGCCCAACTGGTGTAACTGGTGCTACAGGTGCAACTGGCTTGACTGGTGCAACCGGCGCAACAGGATTGACTGGCCCAACTGGTGCAACTGGTTCTACAGGCGCAACTGGGTTGACTGGCCCTACAGGTGCAACTGGCTTGACTGGTGCAACTGGTGCCACTGGCTCAACAGGAGTAACCGGAGCTCCAGGAGCCACCGGCGCTACAGGTGCTGACGGCCCAACTGGCCCTACAGGTGCAACCGGCTTGACTGGTGCAACTGGTGCCACTGGCGCCACCG
>JAIXUD010000006.1 GCA_027483645.1 Sphingobacteriales bacterium | reverse complement strand
TGTTGGACAGTTACACCAGAAGTGCTTACACAACCGTTGCGGTCGGTAACGGTTACGTTGTAAGTACCAGCGGTTAGGCCAGTGATATCCTCGGTAGTAGCACCGTTGCTCCACAAGAAAGTGTAGCCAGGGGTACCGCCGCTGATAGTCAAGTTGATTGAACCTGTGTTGCCACCGTTACAAAGAACCGGGCTAGGTACCGATCCGATAGTCAATGGCGGTACACCAGTTACCGTTACGGTGCGAACCACGGTACAACCTTTGGCATCGGTAATGGTCACAATATAGTTGCCAACACGCAAGCCAGTTACGGTAGCGGTAGTGCGGGCAGGAATAGTGCTCCATACATAAGTGTAAGGGGCAGTGCCACCAGTGGCAACCACGGTCATAGTTCCGTCAGTACCACCGATACAGCTAACCGGGGTAGATGAGGTAGTACCGTTCAGGCTATCTGCCGGCTGCGATACAGTTGTGGTAGCGGTGCCGGTACAGTTGTTCGCATCGGTTACCGTCACGTTGTAAGTATCTGGAGCCAAGTTACTGCGGTTGGCAGTAGTTGGCTGGCCGGCACCCCAAGTGTAAGTGTAAGGGGCAACGCCACCGTTTACGGCAGTAGTAATTGAGCCGTTAGCAAAACCGAAGCAAGTAACATCAGTAGGGGTTGCGGTTACCTGTAGGGCGCTCTGTTGATTAACAGTTGCACTCACGGTATCCTTACAACCATTCACGTCTGTTACAGTTACCGTGTAAGTGCCAGCAACCAAACCAGTAATGTCGCGAGTTAACGCGCCGTTGCTCCAAATATAAGTAAACGGTGAAGATCCGCCTACTACTGATACATTTACCGAGCCAGTGTTTCCACCGAAACAAGCAATATTTACTGGGGTAGCAGTGGCAACCAGCGGTTGCGGCTGGGAAACGCTTACACCAGCAGTTGCTACACAACCCTTGCTGTCGGTTACGGTTACGTTATAGGTACCAGCGGTTAAGCCAGTAATATCCTCAGTAGTAGCACCGTTGCTCCACAAGAAAGTGTAGCCAGCAGTGCCACCAGAAATAGTTACGTTGATAGAACCTGTGTTGCTGCCGTTACAAAGTACTGGTGAAGGTACCGATCCAATAGTTAATGGAGGTACACCAGTTACCGTTACGGTGCGAACCACGGTACAACCTTTAGCATCGGTAATAGTTACCGTGTAGTTGCCAACACGAAGGCCGGTTACGGTAGCAGTGGTGCGCGCAGGGGAAGTGCTCCATACATAGGTGTAAGGGGCAGTGCCACCAGAGGCAACAACCGTTGCAGTGCCGTCAGTACCACCGATACAACTTACCGGGGTAGATGAGGTAGTACCGTTCAGGCTATCTGCCGGCTGGGTAATGGTAGCCGAAGCTGTGTCTTTACAACCATTTACATCAGTTACTATTACCGTGAAGGTGCCAATGCCTTGGCCAGTAAGGTTGGCGGTAGTGGCACCGCCCGGTGTCCATATATAAGTGAATGGTGAAGTACCGCCAGTAACTGTTGTAGTTATTGAGCCTGTAGAACCTCCAAAGCAGCTCACTGGTGTAGCTGTTGCTACTACTTCTACTTTTGGACGGGATGTAACGTTTATTGATTTAATAACCTTACAACCTTTGCTATCGGTAGCGGTTACGGTGTATGTTCCGCTGCATAAGCCAGTAATGCTAGCAGAAGTGGCGGCATTACTCCACAGGTAAGTATATGGTGCAGTTCCACCACTCACTGTTACTTGGGCTGTGCCATCGCAGTTTCCTGCACAATTTCCATCAGTTTTGGTAATGTTGGCTATAAGTGTATCTGGGTTTAACACAGTTACCGCATAAGTCGAATCACAATTGTTTTGATCCTTAACATTAACAGTATATGTGCCAGCACACAAGTTGCTTATTGATGGGGTCGTAGCGCCATTGCTCCAGGTATATATGTACGGAGGAGTTCCACCAGTTACAGTTACTTGAGCCGTACCATCACAACTACCTATGCAAGTAACTGGAGTAACCGTTACTGTGGCACTTAGTTTTACTGGCGGGCTATTTAAGAATGCAATAGGTTGGGTAATAAACGTGCGACGACCGCACGCATCGGTAACCACAACAGTTATATTGCATTTGCTCTGTGGTGGCACTTGACCTGGAGTAAAGGTTACAGAAGCAGCAGAGGTACTGTTGAAGGTTCCTGCGCAAATAGTGCTCCAAGCATAGGTGTAAGGTGCCGTGCCGCCTGTAGCTTGCACACTAAGCGTTTGCGGTATGCCGCTAACAAAGGTACTTGGTATGTTCGATACCAGGTCCAAACGCTTATCAATGCTGGCAGTCAACAAAAAGTTAAAAAACGCACGCTGAGCCGCTACTTGCGATGCTGTGGTTCCCCTACCAGCAGCCGTGTGGCCAGCTTCATACATCACCTTGCCATAACTAGAGTTATTATATCCTGGGCCAAAAACCAATTTAACACCTTTACGTGGAGCAGTACCGTTGTTGGTGGTAATAGCTGGAGCTGTATTGGTATTCCATCTTCCAGTTGAGAGGGGTATGTACCATTGTTCTGAACCGTTTTCAGTAGACGGGGTAAGGTCTCCCATAAACTGCATGATAGGGTCACTGTTATATGCCGGGTCGTAGGTATAAGGGGTATTGGGGGCGCCGTGGCTCTCAGTAATAAGCGAACCACAATCATTATTGCTATAACACTGCAAACCAGTAGTGCTCAAGAAGTTCATCCTTTCCGATGGGTTTGCTGGATTGAATATACCTTCCAACACACTTGGCGCATGGCAACCCGACCAAATATAACCTTTGTACTGGCGGTTAAAAGTGCGCAAATATTGGTGTGTAGACCATTCCGGATCGGCGTGAGGCATTGCGTATGTATCATCGCAACCATCCAAATCAGATGGCAAACCCACCCGATAAATGGAACTAGGAATACCCGCATTGCTAAAATAAGGTATAACCAATTGCTCGTTTTGTTCGTCAACTACAAGGTTAGAAAAACCAGTAATGCAGTCGTACACCGGTACAGTTATATCGACAGTAGTGGTTACCCCTACAACACCCTGTGTTTGCCAATAAGCAATCCGGGCATTAACCGCAGGGGTGCGATACTCAGATTCGATAATAAACGGACCGCCTTTAAAGTCATAGTTGTTGAGGGTAAAATCAGTTCCGTCTTTAGCCTTGTTGGGGTTAATAACCCACTTGATAGGCACGTTGAAGTTTCGAACCAAGTCGTAAACCAAACCATAAGGCTTCAATCCATTATTCATTGTTTGAGGTACAATACCCATATCAACGATAAAGGCACCGCTCTTCACCTGGTTAAGGTTGTTCACCATAGCCAAAGCGCTTACTACAACGCCGTTCGCATCGGTTACTGTTACACTATACGAGCCAGCGGTAACATTGGTAAGGTTGCTAGCTGTGCTGCCATTACTCCATCGATAGGTATAAGGGGCAGTGCCACCATAAACCGAGGTAGATATGCTACCAGCATGTTGGTTATTTGGCTGGGTAATATTAAACAACACCGATAAGGTGCTGAACTCGGTAATATTGATGCAACTTGAAGCCTTACAGCCAGAAACATCGGTAACGGTTACACAATATTGGCCGATGCAAAGCCCAGTTCTGTCTTGGGTTGTAGCGCCATCGCTCCATAGATAAGTGATAGGTGCTTGGCCTTGCAACAAAGTCAAATCAATTGCTCCTTTACAATCGCCTGCGCAATATACGTTGGTAGCTTGCAGTGCAAGAGCAGGCCCCGCAGCTGCGGTAATTGTTCCTGTTTTGGTAGCGGTACATCCTTGGTTGTCGGTTACGGTTACGGTAAATTGGCCTGAGCACAATGCCGAAATATTAGCTGTAGTTGCGCCATTGCTCCAACGGTAGGTGTATGTGCCCGAACCACCCGAAACGGTTAGTTCTATTCTGCCATCACATTTATTCAAACAACCTTCGTTATACTTCTGCAAGCCAATATTTATGCCGTTATAATCGTTTACGGTTATTGATTTGGTGGCAGTACAACCTTCCGAGTCGGTGGCAATAACTGTATAACTATTAGAAACCAGATTGTTAATGGTTGCCGTATTGCCACCATTGCTCCAAGCATAAGATAGCGGAGGATAGCTTGTGGTGGCAATAGCAGTTGCCGATGCAAGTGGTAGCTGGCAAGTACCATCCACTTTACTAACGTTAAGTGCCACATCGCAACATGGGCCTGGCTCCACAAGCTCGGTGTTGTTGCCAGTCTTGCTCGGGCTGGCGTGTATGCCGGTTACCGCTGGGTGAGAAAAACCCGAAGTGCCGAAAGCGCTCAGTTTCACCGTAGCCTCGTACCATACGTCATATATCCAGTTAGGATAGGTAGGGTTCACGGTATAGGAAGTATCGGTTGCGGGGCTATTTACCGTTAGCACATACCCATAGGTGTTGAAATTCTCCGAGAAGGAGGTCTTAACGTTTACTACGTCGCTCGTGTTACCCACCAGCATGGCGCCATCACCGCCCAAAACGCCCAAGGTCTGGTAGCCTGATGGCACCGCCGCCGAAGCGCTTATGTAGTCAAGCTTTAGGCCCAAAACCTCCGCACCTGTGCGGTTGTATAATGACAAAATCAAATGGTCGGAACCGACCAAGTTGTTGAAGGTATGACCGCCGGCCCAGCCGATGGCGTTGGTGCCGTATGTGTTGTCCACAAAGCTCTTAGAGAAGGTGGTGCGAACCGTTAAAAAGGTGCCGCTGGTATTCCAGTTGATTGTCCACAGAGAGGTGGCATATACGTTCGGGTCGTCAGGGCTTTGGTAGCATACTTGGCCGCTGCACGGCTGGGTAGAGTTTTGCAAAGCGATAACCGCTGTAGCAGTACAACTGTTTGCATCAGTTACTGTTACGGTATAGCTACCGGCACAAAGACTATCGGCTGTAGCAGTTTTATCACCATTGCTCCATGAATAAGTATATGGAGATTTGCCGCCTGAAACGGCCGCAGTTGAAGTACCATTGCAGATACCGTTGCAACTAACTTCAGTTTTGCTAACGGTAAGGCTAAGCTGTGCAGGCTGGGTGATGGTAACACTGGTAGTTGCCGTTAGGTTGTTTGCAGCAGTTACGGTTACGCTATAGGTACCGGCCGCAACGTTCACTAGGTCTTGCGTAGTAGCACCATTGCTCCATCTATAAGCATACGGCAGTACACCGCCCGAAGCGGAAAGGTCAATGGAACCGTTTTGCTGTCCAAAACATTTAACATCTACTTTTATAGAAGTAAGGTCAATACCACATTTCAAGAAGTTACCTGTGTTATTACCGTCAACATAATCTTCGTTTATTTTGGTTACTACTTCATTTAATTGGCTGAAGGAGTAAATTGATGAGCATCCGCCCAACTTCTTGTTGGCCTCGGCCAATACTTGGCTCACCGTCCAGTTGGCAAAAGTACCCGATACCACTACCAAGTTTTGTAACGCAGTAGTGTTAGGGCCGAAGGCAGGGTTAGCGTTATCGAATCCTACTGAAAGTGTCAAAGCCACTACTTGGCCTGCCAATACGTTGCTATAGCTACCGCCTGGGTTGGTAAGGTTCGCTGTCAATGCACGTGGGGTGCTGCCAGATGGTAAGAAATCGGTTACAGCCTGCGCCGAAGTCAATCTCAAAGTAAAGCCAGTAGCACAACCTACTGTTACACCGCTTGGGAAGGCGGTAGTAAAGTTGGCATGCAAATAGGTACCAGGGTTGCCGCCTGAAGGAGACGCGCCCCAACCACCTTGGGTTTGGGTACGGAAACCTTCGCAAATGCTAGGTTGTTTAATGTAACATTCATATTCTACAAAACAACCGTTCTTGTCGGTTACTGTCACACTATATACACCCGCTGGGCGATTAGTTAACGATTGGGTAGTTTGACCAGTGCTCCATAGGTAAGTATATGGTGTTACACCGCCAGCTACAGTAACTGAGGCAGTACCGTTGGTACCATTTTGGGTGGTAACATCTGTTGAGTTACATACTACTGATAGAGTGCTAGTGGTGCCAATGGTTACCGATTGGGTAGTGGTACAACCAGTGCCATCAGTAATAGTTACGGTATAGGTGCCAGCACATAGGCCATTTAAATCTTGGGTAGTACGGCCATTGCTCCAAGCATAAGTAATTGGCGCAGTGCCTCCACTTATGCTTAGGTTAGCAGTGCCGTTGCAGGTGCTCGACTGGAAAAGTTCTGTCGAATCGCAAACAGCATCGAAGTTAATATCACCGTTTCCGGTGTATGAGCCAGTATGTTCAAACCAGCCGCTCATGCCCCAATCGGCCGTCATATCATTAGCACCTTGCCCAACTTGGAAACCGTACAAATAGTTGCTCGGCATGTGGGTAAGGTTCAAGGTTTTGCCGGCATACGTACCGCTACCGGTAAGTTTGTTGGCATAGCTCACGTCCATTATATAATAGTCCCAGTTTAGGTAGTTGGTACCAACATTACCAGCTGCGCCTTTCCAAGTTCCACCACGGGCGCTAAACTCGGTCCAGTTCATTTTGTTGGTATACATTACGTCGATGGTCCATTTGCGGTTTACATCGCTCACGTTCTCGAAAGTACCCGTAATCTTAAGGCGGCCGTCGCTATATCTAGTAGCGGTAGCGGTACCACCTACAATTTTGTAATACTTTGAAGGGTCGCCAGTAATATCGTCCAAAAACAATCCATGCTGGCTAGTGGCTAATGTAAGGGCGC
Source organism: Sphingobacteriales bacterium (assembly GCA_027483645.1). GTDB lineage: Bacteria > Bacteroidota > Bacteroidia > Chitinophagales > CAIOSU01 > CAIOSU01. Next base: position 170,844 of record JAIXUD010000006.1, on the reverse strand, counting down.
ATACAACGTTACTGTCCGCTTTGCAACCAACATCGGTTTTGGCTATGGTTGAAGTGATGCCCGAACTTACCCTAGTAACTCTTACGTCATCAGTAGCAGTACAGCTATTATTGGTTACCGTTACCGTGTAGGTGGTGGTAGAAGCGGGGTTAACAGTAATGCTGGCAGTGGTTGCACCGGTGCTCCAAACATAGGTGCCGCCGCCAGTAGCAGTAAGGGTAGCTGACTGACCGGTACAAACCGTTTGGTCGTTCCCTGCATGGGCATTCGTACTATTTACGTTAACAATTACTTGATCGGTTCTTGAACATACCGAGGTAAAAGAGATATCATCCAAGCCAAAGTCGTTTCCATTGGCAATGGTGTTTTGGTTTACGATGGAAATGTTGGCAGTAGTTGCACTGCCTGAGTTCCAAACGGCATAAAACTGTATCCAGGTGTTGGGTGATGATGGCGAACTAATAACGGGCCCCATGAGAGTCCCGTTTACTTTAAATGCCAAATTGGCTGATACTAGATTGTTAAGTGCCGTAATCCAAGTGGAGAAATAGTATTCGGTGTTAGGACTTACGTTGATAGTTTGGCGCCAAACGTCAACACCCGCTACCGTTGCACCGTTAATGATCATAAAATTGCCAGAGCCGCCGCGGCCCGTACCGAAAAAGTTAGCATGGTAAGAGTTAGCATTAGCATCTACTGCATACAGCCCTTCTGGATTCAGCTTACTTCCATTTCCTGGAGGTGATACATAACTGTAGCCGCTAGTAAAGCCAGTATTGCCTGAAGAGAAGTTACCGTTGGTTACCAACTCGCCACTTGATACAACGCCCGTTACGGTGTAAGTAGTAGTTACAGTTGGGCTAGCTGTTGGGTTGGCTATGCTTGCATTGCTCAAGCCTGTCGTAGGGGTCCATGAGTACAAGGTAGCACCCGTAGCACCTAGTTGGGTGGAGCCGCCCCTGCAAATAGTTTTATCAGCACCGGCCGATACGTTTAGCGACACACTGGATATAGATACCGATTGTGATGCCGTACACCCATTTTTATCACAAGTTGTAACCGTGTAGGTACCCGTTGCCAGTCCTGTAGCAGTGGCGCCCGTGGCACCGTTGCTCCAAGCATAGGTATAAGGTGCAGTGCCACTATAGACAGTTGCGGTAGCAATACCGCTGTTTGCCCCGTTGCAGGAGCTCTGGGCCACAATGGTAATATAGGAACTGCAAGTAGTACCCACGGGGGATACCATCTTGTCTGCACATATGTTTCCGCTAGGGAAACCCAATGCATTCGAGTGAACCAGAGTGAACAAAAGGATACAACAGACTACTGTTGACAAAATGTTGGTAAAACGGGACTTTATCATTACGATAAGGTTTTTATACTTTGTTATATTGTGTGTTAATATGGCAATTGGACGAAATACACCATTGGCCGTGTGGCAATGTACCCCTCGATGGAATACAAGTCAAGTTTTTTTTTAAATAAAAACACTGATTTGGTGATTTTCATGTTGGTTTATTCGCAATTTATCGGTACCACATTAGCTTTCTACGTGGTAACACCTATAAAAGATACCATTTGTATCACTTTTTCTTAGCCCCAAAAAAATAGCTGACGCAAATCATTCGCGAAATTAGCAAAAATTGTCACTTGTTTGCAATTTTTTGTATGTAGCACTTAAAATCCATTGAGCCAAACCGGACTTTTTCGTACATCATATACCATTGGTAGCAAGCATTTAACATTTCATTTTGCTCAATTCACAAGTCGTTGTAAAAGTGGAAATGGAAATTTTTTTTGAAAAAACTTTCCATTTGCCATTTTTTTCATCGTTGAATCAAATCCGTCTGTCGTTCAAATTTATCAGTTGGTCAATGAGGCCCTCAATGTTTCATATCACATTCAAAGCAATATGAGCATGGTTTGCAAAGTTACCACCATTTGACTTAAGGCACAACGGGAGCTAAAACATTTGTGGCTAGTATTTTGCATATGCCCATAAAATAGTACGGCCTTGTGATAAAAGGCGCACTATTTGACCAGAAAATCAAGCGATTACAGAAATACTACCTAATACGCAGTAGTGCTTACTGTTTTAAGATTTTGCTGCCAAAGATCCCCGTAGGGGTGGCAATTTTGTAGAAGTATAGCCCCGAAGCGAAGTGAGATAACGAAATATTAACATTGCCAGATAAAAATTGGGTGTGGTAAATCATCTGCCCCGATATATCATATAAGGTAAATGTTCCCCCTTCCCCGGACTCTAACACGACCCTATCGTTAAATGGATTGGGATATACATTTAGGCCATTACTAGTAGCAATATAAACACCCGTGCCGGTTGTATCAGTGGTATCGGTTGTGTCAGGCACCTCTATGTATAAGTACTCAGCCAAAGGGCCTATACAACCAAACGTTGACGTTTCATTGGCATAATAATAACCTGCCGTAATCGGCACCAAACTACTGCCCGAGGCAATTTGGTTGGTATCGGCATCATACCAGGTTAAGCTATCTGCATTTGTACTTGTATAAAGGGTATCGCCCAGTTGCTGTATGGTTGGTGCTGCGGGAATGGGCATTACCGTTATATAAATACTATCTTCCGAAAGGCAACCGTTGGTATCCGTTGCCTGTAAATAATAATAGCCCGAACTGGGTGGTATTACTAAAACCATAGTACCCGTATCAGCGCTGAAGCTGCTGGCTGGGCTCCACTGTGCATAGTAGGCATTATTAGCGGAAAGTGCCAATGAGCCTCCCTCACAAACGGAGTCATTGTCCACTACATATACATTAGCCAATACTGGCGTGTGCACCCACACGGCAAACGTATCCGCCTCTCCTACTGCATCTAGGTGACTTATAGGCGTCACGTACAAGCTACCTAATCCTGGGCTGGTCCATAATATTTCCACGCTATTGTTACCATTGGTTGCAATCTGCCCACCATCCACCTGCCAACAATACTGATAGCCCGGCAAAGCCGCCACCGAATAGGTTGCAAGTACCTCAGGGCAAACACTGTCATTACCTGATATCTGGGGTTTATTGGGCTTTGTTAAATCGAACAAGAAATCGGCAGTATAACTATAAAACTGCTGGAAATATTGGTTTGGCCCAGGAGTAAACTCGTTTAAAATAATCGGCCCCCAAGTGTTGTGCCCCTCCCCCGCGATGGGGTAATGCAGGTTGTAGCCCCCAATCTGGTCATACCGCTGTTTGATGCTGCCCGAACCGCTCACCTGTGGCAATACAAACAATGCCGTAAAAGGAAAGCCAGTATTATATGGCACAATCAAATCCTGATCGCCATGTATGGAGAGCAGTGGCACCGTTCTGCCGGGTTTAATCCAGTTTACATCGCCAATGGCACCCCAATAATTAATCAATCCGCGCACGTTGCTGCTGTGGGCAAAGCTATTACCAGAGCAATCCTTACAACCCAAATCCGGCCGCAAATTAAACCCGCCCGCCCCAAACGACGATGCGGGTCGGTCGCTTTCATCTACCAGCGCCATGTGCATGGCTGCAAACCCTCCAGCGCTTACGCCGCCAGCATATATATAGTTGGTATCAATACGGTACAAATCGGCATACTCCTTAAAATAACGCACGGCAGCGCTGTAGTCTTGCATGGCGCGGTATATGGCGCGCTCGGCGCTGTTGCCGTTCACCACGTTCATGCCTAGCCGGTAATTGATGGAAGCCGTAACATACCCGCGGTGCGCCAAGCTATCGGCAATGGTGCGCATGTCCTCATCCTCTTTACTGCCGATTAAGAATGCCCCACCAAAAGCCAATATTACCAGCGGCCGCCTTTGCAGCGTGTCGCCCATGGGTTGCCAAACATCCATTTTCAGGTCGATGTTCTGGGTAATATTCTCGCTTAAGTAAACGGCAGGCAAAGATGGCGCATTACCATACACCACATCACTGGTCTTAACCGTGAGGGCAAACACCCGCGCTTGGTAGCGCTGCCCACCACATACCTGAGCGGTGGCAGCCATAGCCATAAGGGACAATAAAAGCGTGATGATGTAGCGGGTCATTACCGAAAATTAAGCCTTCTATTGGGGAAAAGCAAATGCGGTGGTAATGTGACGGGTGTTATGTATCCCTCACCTAACCTCTCCCAGAGGGAGAGGGACTTATTACTCCTTGCCTCTGGCAAGAAGTTTGTGCTAAAAATAATACAAAAACATTTCACAACGAGCCGAAAGGCGAGGCGTTTAAAGTCCCTCTCCCCCTGGGAGAGGTTAGGTGAGGGTTACAACACATGTCAATAAATGCCCGTCAAACCCACCAAACAAAAAAATCCCGCGACCTCCTCAAGCCGCGGGATCCCATGAAAAAAGCGGGTAAAATCTTATTGCTTCATTGTTTTAGCATTGAAGCGCTGGTTGCTGCCAGTAAATTGTAGTATGTACATGCCCGATGGCAATTGGGTGCCGATGCGGTTCAAAGTGTTTGTTTCAAGCGATTGCTCCACTACCAGTTTGCCAGTCATATCAAACAACTGCAACGTTGGGTTTTCAAGCATTGAGCCGCCCAAATCGATAACCAAATCATTGTTATTCCAGTAGGCTTTAATGTTGCTTGCGGTGGTTTCGTTAATACCTACTTCTTTCGTAACGACAATCACAAACTCCGAGGTGGTCAGGGTATCGCCCCACTGATTGATAGAGCGGGTAATGATATACCGGTTGCCGATTGTAGCAAAAGTAGGGGTATAAGTAGTGCCCGTTTCAGCGGGGGTTAAAGGGCCGTAACCAAATCCACTATTGCCAGAGCCTAACCACTCGTGCGTTGCGGCAGGGTGGGTAGAAGTAATGGTAACAGCGGTGCCCACTTCATTGATAAACAGGTTTTGGGTATCCTTAGGGGTCACTGCTATTTCGAAAGGTATTACCGAAAGGTCGGTGCCGTTATCCGTACCTACAGTTGCAGGGCTGGTAGATACTACACGAATGCGGTAGCCAGTGCCACCCAAAGTGTTACTTGGTATCACCGCACTGATGCTGGTACCCGTGGTAGCAGTACCGATTACCACTGGGCTAGTGAAATCACCAGTGGCATCAGATAATTCGGCAGTAAAGGTGTTGCCACCATTGAATACGATGTCGGTAGTAAAGTCAACTGTTACCGTTTCGTTGCTCCTAGGCGAAACATAATAGGTAGTGTTTGAAACAGCAGTGGTAGTAAGCGTAGTGCCGTTCACCACAATCACTTCAACCTCGTTGCTCGTCACCAAGTCGCTATACTGGTTTTGCGAAGTAGCTATTACATAATAAGTACCGATGGTGCTAAAGTTAGGCGTATAGGTAGCGCCCGTTTGTGGTGGGCTAAAGCTGCTGTAAGGGCCGCCACTAACGGTGGCAAACTTCCACTCGCGGCTAGCGGTTTGGCTTTCATTTATGGTTAAAGCGGTGCCAGTACTACCTACGGTATAGGTTTGGGTGGTGGCTGGAGTAATGCTGTTGTTAAACTGGTCAACCAACAAATCGGTGCCGTTGTTAGAGCCGTTTACCACTGGTGAACTAGATACCACCCGAATGCGGTAGCCAGTACCTACAGGAGTAGATGATACAATAGTACCCGTGATGGTACCACTTACGCCGCCAGTAAGGGTGCCGATGTTGGTTGGGCTAGCAAAGCTGCCGTTGGCATCTGACAATTGTGCAGTAAACACGTTGCCATTGGTAAAGGTACTAGTAGTGGTAAAAGGCACCGTAACTTGTACCGATGGAGCCGATGGGCTAAAGAAAAACGATGCAGGGGTAATAGTACCGGTAACCAGGTTAACCGTGCTTACAGATACTTCCACCTCGTTGCTGGTAACGGTAACCCCGTTGATGACGCTTTGCGCCACCACGTAGTAGTTGCCACCAGTGTTAAATACAGGAGCATAGGTGGTACCGGTTTGGGTAGGGCTAAAGCTTAAGTAAGTTCCACCTGGGGTAGTAGCATACTTCCACTCGCGGCTGGTAGCTGCTGGGGTTTCGGTAACGGTAAGTAAATCGCCAGTAGCGCCTACCAAAATACTTTGGCTGCTACTTGGGGCAATACTGTTGCCAGCTACGGTAAATACTACCTCGTTGCTAGTGGCAACCAAACTACCAGGATAAGTTGACTGTGCTACCACGTAATAGGTGCCAGCAGTAGCAAATTGAGGCGTAAATGTTATACCTGTAGCAGCTGGATTAAATGAAAGGTAAGGGCCACCGCTTATGGTGGCATACTTCCACTCCCGAGAAACGGCTCCAGCAGATTCGGTAACGGTAAGTTGGTTACCCGGGGTGTTGGTGGCTACTGTTTGCACTGTAGCAGGCGCTATGCTGGTATTGGCAAGGTTGATGGTAATGTTGGTACCATTATCTGCAGCGGTTATTGTCGGGTTGCTGCTTACTACCCTTATGCGGTAGCCAGTTCCGCTGGCGGTACCAGCTGGTATAGTGGCATTAATAGTACCCGAAGCTGCACCAGCCAAAGTACCGATGTTTACTGGGCTGGCAAACGAGCCGCTAGCATTCGATAGCTGGGCAGTAAAAGTGTTGCTACCGCCTATACCTGCAGCAGTAAATGGCACGCTAATGCTACTGCCAACAGTTGCCGCAACGTAATAAGGACCCACAGCTACCGCACCAGTAGTAAGCGCCGGGTTGTAAATCACCTCCAAATCATCCACGCGAAGGATGGCACCGCTTACCCCACCTGCGTTCATGGCACATAGGAAATAAGCGGGGGTATTAGCATTTACATAAACGAAAGGAACCGAAAACCTAGTCCAGCCGGTGGCTGATACGGAAATAGTTATTTTAGCCCTGCCTACTACATTGGCCGAAGTGCTGCCTTGGTACTGACCGTTTTCGGGTAATGCACCGGCACCTGTGTGTAGATTAACAGTAATATCGGCAGCAGAACTGCCAGCTTTGGTATACTTATACCAGCCCACCAAACTATCGGGCCTGCTAGTAAAGGGGTAGCTATGGTTAGTATTGCCTATAACGGTTTGTATGTAGCCATCGCTAGGGGTAAAGGTAGGCGCCTCAATTCTGCCAGTAGTACAACTACCGTTTACGGCTTGCCCAAGGTAATTTCTAGTTTCCATTTTTACACAGTAGCTTCCAGTATGTGCACTTCCTTCCCTAAAGCAAGTTTGTGGGCCTAATTGGGCTGTGGAGCTACCAGTTTTATTAGAGTTCCAGTTGGTAGGCTCTTCATTGCTGGCGCCAGCGTTGGTCCAATTCTCAAAACCGCCATTTGGAACGGGGGCTTGAGCCTTTAAAGTAGTAATACAAGTAAACGAAGCAAGCAGTATTATTATAAAGTAGAGATTCAATCTCATAGGGGGTCTGTTTGATTTGAACCCAAAATTTAGAAACAACTATGGCTTTACCAAACGGCACTTGTCCGAAAAAAACCGTTTAGACCTCTATTCCATTGCAAATGATGGGTTTAGGAATGTTCGCACCCCTCAAAAATAAATGCATGATTATCAAGCACTTTCCCTATCGGTTTGGTAGGGTTTGATATTATAATAGGTATTAATGCCTATTAACCTACCCATTTATTGTTACCCCAACTAACCTCTAGGAACTAAAAAATGCATCCATCGTTATTGGTATACTAACTACCAAACTACTATGAAAACCAAAGTTACCTTAGCGGCCTTATTGCTGTCCCTGGTTTTTGCTTTTAATGCCTGCAAAAAGGAGGATGATGGTGATGATGACCCAATCCTCACCGAAGACGAAACCGTATATCAACTCATCACTACCGAACAGCTATTTGCTTACCAAGGCGATACCTCCGTTTTGGTGCCGGCCGGCAATAGCCCACATGGCACCTTCAAACTCCTTTTCAACCAAACAGCTTGGGAGGCATTGGGCAGTGATGGCAAACTACCCCTAGGCGATACCTTCCCGGAAGGCTCGCTGGTGCTTAAAGACGTTATCCGCAGCGGCCAAACCCGATTTTATGCCGCCATGTATAAGCAACCTGCATCAGCCAATGCTACCGAAGGCTGGCTATGGTATGAAGCCAATTTGGATGGCTCGTTGCTCGAAAGCATTAATACTAAAGGTGCTGGCTGCATCGGCTGCCATCGCGGCAACGCCAACCGCGACTTTGTTAACAGCTTTGACCTACATTGAGGATGCTATAATAATGTTACCCGAAACATACCTTGTTCTCCATTACCAACGTTTTACCGCTACCTATCACCTAAAAAACATTGTATGAAAACTACCCAATTGATTCTACTTGCTACTTTACTATTGGTGATAACGCTTGCCACAAGCTGCAAAAACCCAGATGCAACTACCGAAGATGAGGCCATTATTGAAGAGACCTTCAATGGCAACCTACTTTATTACCAAGGAAACAATGTGGTGCTCAATGGAGCTGGCAATAGCCCCCATGGCAACTTTAAGCTACTATTTAACCAAACCGCCTGGGATGCACTGGACAGCACCGGCCGATTGCCAGTGGGCGGCACCTTCCCTAATGGCTCTTTAATTGTAAAAGAGGTAATAAAAGGCGGGGATACCGACCTATATGCTGTGATGTTGAAAAACACCGAATCGGCCAACGCAGGTTCGGGCTGGTTATGGTCCGAATTTGAGCCCAATGGCGACCTAGTAATTAGCATTAGCGATAAAGGAGATGCCTGCATTAGCTGCCACAGAGGCAATACCAACCGAGACCTTACCAATAGCTTCGATTTGCATTGATTGAGGGGAGGAATTAGATGAAAAAGAGTAAATTGGAATTAGCAAAATAGCAATTAGAATAAAATCGTTATTACCCTTAACAAAGGGGAAATTCAATAATTCTATTTCGTAAATGCACTTTGCGAATCAATCTTGTGTTTTGTGTCTCGTATCTTGTGTCTGAATGATACATGATGAAACCTTTGAGAAGATAAGTGACCTTGGCACTATCAAGCGGTTTGAACAGTGCCGTTTCCGGAACTGTGATTTCGGTTATGCCAAGCTTACCGATGTAGTGTTTATTGATTGTGTGTTTGAGCAGTGCAACTTATCGCTGGCAACCACCAACAATACTGGTTTGCAAGAGGTTGTTTTTAACGAATGTAAGCTCACAGGAGTCGATTTCAGTAAGTGCCGCACGTTTGGTTTCAAGGTAGCCTTCCACCGCTGCAACTTAGATGATTCCATTTTCTTTAAGTGCAAGCTTAAAAGCACTGACTTGATTAGCTGCTCCCTGAAAAATACTGACTTTACCGAAGCCGATTTAACCAGCGCCACGATCGACAACTGCGATTTGGAAAGTGCCGTATTTGAGCGCACCAACCTCAAAGAAGCCGACCTGCGCACCTCCTACAACTTCATCATCGACCCAGAGAAAAACACCCTCAAAAAAGCACGATTCTCTACGTATGGCTTGCCGGGGTTATTAGCGAAATATGGGATTGTGATTGAGTGATGGTGGTTGTCAAAACAAAACGTTATTGCCCCATAACGAACGTCATTGCGAGAAGCGAAACGAAGCTTTTCGCGAAGTGCAGCGACGAAGCTACTTTTTTCACTGCCCCATGGCAGTAATATCAAATATAAAAAATGAACGTCATTGCGAGAAGTGTAACGTAGCTTTTCGCGAAGTGAAATGACGAAGCAATCCCATGCCCTGACGAGTGAATGCCCGTACCGCTACCATTGATTAATTTTACATAAAATTTCCCCCAATGGGCAGCATAAAGAAAGGCGGGTGTGTTTACATCATTACCAACCAAAACCACACTACGTTTTATGTGGGCGTTACTTCATCACTTCGAAAAAGGAAATACGAGCATCGGGAGAAGTTATTTGATAATAGCTTTACAGCTCGCTACAATTTAAATAAACTAGTTTATCATGAGGCCTTTAGCACCATCGAGGAGGCAATTAGTAGAGAAAAGCGAATCAAGGGAGGTTCGAGAGCAAAGAAAGAAACGTTAATTATCTCCACTAATCCAGAATACAATGATTTGTGGGAGGAAATTCAGGATTTTTTTGACTGATGTTATATAGCTTCAGTGGTTAAGCCACATTACTTCTCATCGCATGGGATTACTGCAAAAGCAGTGAGAAAAGTAGCTTCGTCATTCCACTTCGCGAAAAGCTACGTTCTATTCCTCGCAATGACGGCCGTTTTGGGGTAATTGCTTTCTATCAAAAAAATGGCTTGATAGATTCTATCTATCAAGCCCCTCTCATTTAGCATCAATCTAATTCCTAATTCCTAATTCCTAATTCCTAATTCCTAATTCCTAATTCCTAATTCCTAATTCCTAATTCCTAATTCCTAATCCCTAATTCCTAATTCCTAATTCCTAAAAACCAAAACAAACTATACATGCTGCGTATCCGCATGGTCCTCAGGTTTATAGTTGGCTTGTAGTTCTGCAAGGGCTTTTTTGCCGTATGCCAATTTAGTAATTACCACAAACAGCACCGGCACAATAAATATCGCCAAGAACGTAGCGGCAAACATGCCACCCATCACCGTCCAACCGATGGTTTGACGGGCAACGGCACCAGCACCACTAGAAAGTACCAATGGCGTAATACCCAATATAAAGGCCAGCGAGGTCATGATGATTGGGCGCAAACGGAGCTTAACCGCCTCAATGGTGGCAGCCACCACTTCCATACCCCAATCAACCCGCTCTTTGGCAAACTCCACAATCAATATGGCGTTTTTCGCGGTGAGGCCGATGAGCGTTATCAAACCGATTTGTGCATACACGTTGTTGCTTAGGTGCGGCAAGCAAATGAGCGCCAAAATAGCCCCAAACGCCCCGATAGGTACCGATAGCAAAATGGAGAACGGCACCGACCAGCTTTCGTACAAAGCGGCTAACAACAAGAACACAAAACCAATGGACAACCCGAAAATGGCAATTGTTGACCCTCCCGATATCTTCTCCTCACGGCTCAGACCAGTAAACTCGTAACTATAACCCGCAGGCAGAGTTTGCGCAGCCACTTCTTCCAGTGCTTTTAGTGCGTCGCCGCTACTGTAACCCTCAGCGGCCGCACCGTTAACATCGGCAGAACGGAAGAGGTTGAAGTGCGAAATCATCGCTGCATTTTCCACTACTTTATAATCGATAATGGCACTCAGCGGCACCGATTCCCCTTGGCTGTTTTTTACATAGTAGCTCTTGATGCTCTCTATGTTCATCCGGTAAGCAGTATCGGCTTGCGCCACCACACGGAAGTTGCGGCCGTACTTAGTGAAATCGTTGATATAGATGCTACCCAGATAATTGGAGATTACCCCATAAGCAGCCGATAGGCTCACGCCCATCCGCTTGGCCTTCTCCCTATCCACCAACACTTGGTAGCCGGGGGTACGGGCATTGTAGAAGGAGTAGGCATTGGATATTTCGGGCCGTTGATTGATGGCTGCGACAAATTGGCCCACCACCTGCTCCAACTCTTTTACCCCGCCGGCATCGCGCTGCTGCACCACTATACTGAAACCACCCGTGTTGCCCAAACCTGGCACCGCTGGTGGCGATACCACCACTACATTGGCTTCTTTAATAGTGGCAAACTCTTTTCGAAGGCCCGCAATCAAGCCTTCCAGTTTTTCTTCTTTCTTGGTACGCTGGTCCCAAGGTTGTAACTGGGTAAAGAAGGTACCCGTGTTGCTCTTTACCGAGAAGTTGAGCACGTTGAGGCCCGCAATAGAGGTAGCATTTTTAATGGCAGGAAATTTATCCCTAATGATTTGTCCCATTTGATCCAACACTTCCGCTGTGCGGGTAATAGAGGAGCCCTCGGGTAAGGTAACGGCAATAAACAACCTGCCCTCATCCTCACTGGGCACAAAACCCGTTGGCTTAATGGCAAACATGGCCACCGTGCCTGCATAAATACAGATTAGCAAGATAATAGCCAACGGCGCTTTGCGAATGAAAAATTGAACGCCATTGGAGTACCTATTGGTAGTGCGGCTAAACCAGCCATTGAACTTATAGAAGAAACGGTTAAGGCCGCGAGACTTTTCATCTAAGTTCATAGGCTTTAGCAGCAAGGCGCAAAGTGCTGGGGTAAGGGTAAGGGCAATGAATGCCGATAGCATAACCGATACGGCGATAGTGATGGCAAACTGCTGATACAAACGGCCCACAATACCTGGTATAAAACCTACCGGCACAAACACCGCTGCCAGTATCAATGCAATAGCGATAACGGGGGCCGTAATATCTTTCATGGCTCGGCGGGTGGCCTCTTTGGCGGTGAGCTTGCCATGATCAATATAATGCTGAACGGCTTCCACCACTACAATAGCGTCATCCACCACAATACCAATGGCCAACACGAAACCGAACATGGTAAGCGTATTGATGGTAAAGCCCAGCGGAATAAAGAAGATAAACGTACCGATGATAGATACGGGGATAGCCAATATAGGAATAAGTGTGGCCCTCCAGCTTTGCAAGAAGAGGAACACCACCAACGTAACCAGTAATAGCGCCTCCAATAGGGTGTAAAGCACTTCTTGAATGGATACCCTTACCACCGTTACCGACTCAAAGGAAACCTTATAATCCATATCTGGCGGGAAGCTCTTTTTCAACTCTGCCAACGATGCCTCGATGCCATCTGCCGTTTCAAGGGCGTTGCCATCGGGCGTTTGGTAGATGAGCAGCAAGGCTGCCTGCTGGCCGTTAACCTTTACCAAGCCTCCATAGTTGAATTTGCCCAGCTCAATGCGAGCTACGTCCTTCAAGTAAACAATTGACCCATCTTCAGGATTGGTGCGGATAATGATGTTGCGGTATTGTTCCTCATCCTCCAGGCGGGCATTCAACAACAACGAGTACTCAAATGCCTGGGTAACTGGCTGTGGCGAGGCACCGATGGAGCCCCCAGCAACCTGTATATTTTGCTCTCCAATAGCGGCAGCCACATCGGCAGGAGTCATGTTCAGTTGTGCCAGCTTATCGGGATTGAGCCAGATGCGCATACTAAAATCCTCTGCACGGGTATTTACGTCACCCACACCGGGCACCCGCAGAATGGCGTTCTTTAAGTAGATATTGGTATAGTTATCCAGAAACTCGGCCCCATGTGTACCGTTCGGTGAGAAGATGGCCACTGCCATCAACAGGGTAGGGTTACGCTTACGCACCGTAATACCCAAGCGGCGCACCGCCTCAGGCAAGGTAGGCTCAGCAACGCTCACGCGGTTCTGCACATCGAGCGCGGCAATATTGATGTCGGTACCCACGTCAAAGGTAACCGTAGTGCTCATTCGTCCGTCACTCGTGCTGGTGCTGCTAAGGTAGCTCATGCCGGGCGTGCCGTTAATCTGCAACTCCACAGGCGTGGTTACGGTCTGCTCCACTGTCAAGGCATCGGCACCCGTATAGCTAGCCGATACACTCACGGTTGGCGGCGATATGGCAGGGTATTGGCTTATCGGCAAGCTCAATATAGCTAGTGCGCCCACAATAAGGATGATGAGCGAGATAACGATGGAGGTAATAGGCCGCCTTATAAATACGTCTGAAATCATTGTATTGGTGTTAAAATGCTATTTCAAAAATGCCTCAAAAATCGCCGTCATTGCGATGAGCCAAGCCAGGTCTCACTGTCAGCACTGAATTCCACAGGCGAAGAAGCTACAGTTTCACTGCCTTTTGGCAGTAATCCCTCAACGCCGAGTAGTGCTTCTCCTTGACCAGTGCATTAAGAAAATCATGCTCCGTCGTGAGGGGATTGCTTCGTCGCTCCAATCCCGATGAAAAAATCGGGAAAGTCGCTTCTCGCAATGACGCTCGGGTTGAGACACATCATTACTTCTTCGCCGTAGGCGCAGTAACCGCAGGAGTAGCCGCCTTACTGCTATCCACCTGCACCACACTACCGTTTTTCAAGTTTTGTATTCCGCTAGTTACTATGGTGGTGCCGGGGGCTAGGCCTTCGCGCACTATTATCTTATCGCCAATAGTGCTGCCCAGCACTACTTGCTGTTGGCTTACTTTATTGCTGTCCCCCAACACGTACACATAAAACTCGCCCAACTGCTCCGTAATAGCCACATTCGGAATCACAATCTTCTCACCGGTATCTTGGTTGCGTACTTTTACCACACCGCTCATACCTGCACGTAAATTTTCCTTCGGGTTTTCAAAGCTCAAACGAGCCTTGATAGTGCCAGTAAGCGGGTCCACGGCACGGTCAATGGTAATCAGTTTTCCGACAAAAGGGTAAACCTGCCCACCAGGCAATTGTAGCGTAAATATGGAATCCTGTTCGTTTTGTGAGCTGTCCATCACCAACGAAAACTGATAGATGTCCTTCTCGTTTACGGCAATATCCACGGCAATGGGGTCGGTAGATGAGATGGTATTGATCAGCGTAGTACCCATCATAACCACCGAGCCCAACTTCACATTGCTAATGCCAATGGTGCCTGCAAACGGCGCGGTTATTACCGAGCGGTTAAGGTCGGTTTGGGCATTGCTCAAGGCGGCCTCGGCAACTAATATTTGGCTCTCGGCATTCAATAGGGCGGTTTGTGCGTTTTCCACCACTTGGCGGGCAATCGCATCTTTCTCTTGCAGTCGTTGGTAGCGCTCCGCATCGCGCTTTGCTTGGGCCAAGTTGCTTTGGGCCACCTTTAGTTGTGCTTGGGCCTGCTTGTAGTTGGCCAAGTACTTGCTGCGGTCAATTTCATATAGGCGCTGGCCAGCCTTTACGGTCTGCCCATCTTGCACAAATATGCCGGTTATGGAGCCATTCACCTCTGCACGTAGCTGCACCTCATTGAGCGGTACCACCGTGGCTGGGTAATTATCCACCCCTGTTACGCCTTGCTTTGCTACGGTATACACGTTTACTGACACTACAGGTGCCGCTGGTTTTTGCTCCGCAGCCTTACCACCGCCGCAAGAAGTGAGTGCAAACGAGGCTATGGTAATTGCTAATATTGAAAAGGAAAGACCCTTCATTGTGTTTTATCGTTTATTGATTTGTGTTAATGGTTCCTAAACTTTGCAGCACATCCAGCTTGCTAGATAGTACGTTCAATATGGTATTCAATTGGTTTATTTGCGCGGCGCGCAAGTCGCTCTCAGCTATCATTAGGTCCAAGTAGGTGCGTATGCCTTCATCATACTGTAATTTGATGGTGTTATACACTTCTTCCGAAAGCTGTACGTTGGCGGTAGCTGTTTTGTAATCGTTCAGATCACTTTTGTACAACGCCATCGATTGCTGGTACTGGGTATTGATGATGTTTTTGGTATTCGTAATATCTTGGTCGATGCGCTGGTTAACGAGTTTTTCTTGCTGCAAGGTATGGTACCGCCTGCCCCCTTGAAAAATGGGTATATTGAGCGTTAACCCAATTACCGAATTGGGATACACCTGCCTATACAGTTCCGAAAACTCATCGTTCTGAAAAATGTGATTCCTATTGACAAAGGCCGATATGGTAGGGAAAAGGCTCCACTTTTGTGCGCTAATGGATAGGCCTTGCAACTGGCGCTGGGTTTGCAAGCGCTGCAACTCAATTCGGTTATTGAAATCCACCAATTGGGTAGTGTCCAGCAGCATTTCCGCTTCTACCGAGGTGCGGTCCAACTTCACGGCAAACACATCCGAAGTACCTACTCCCATCAATTGATACAGGTAAGCATACTTAAACTTGAGGCTCTCCGTTGTGCGCTTTATATCGGCCATGGTATTGTTTAGGGCGATGGTGGCTCGCTTATAATCCGTTGGGTCTACCACGCCGCCTTCGTATAGTGCTTTGGCATCTTTCAGTTGGCGCTCTTGTCTCTGGCGCACCTGGTCCAGTATCGAGAGTTGTTCTTGGTTGATGAGGATATCATAATACGCCTTGCTCACGGCCACTACGGTGCTAATCTTTACCTCTTCGGTGTTCTGTGCAAACAACCGACGCAAAGGCTTGGCGTTTCGTGAAGCCAAGAACAGCTCATTATTAAAGATGCTTTGGCGTGCTTCAAGCAATACATTTGAGGTATTGAAAACCCCTACGGTAACCACCTGCCGCTCACCGGTAGCTTGGTTAGGAAAAACCGCCACCGGTAATTCCAAAAAGTGGTTAAGGTTTGCCGTTCCGCTTATTTGTGGCATCCAGCCACTTAAGTTCGCTTTTATTTGGCGGTCGGTTATCTCCTCGTCCAACTGTGCCTGGCGCACCGCTGGCTGGTTTTGCAATGCGATGCCAATACACTCCGCAAGTGTGTAACTTTTACCCGTAGTATCAGGCAGGCTCACCTGTGCTTGGGCACCTTGGCTAAGCCCCAAAACCAGCATTGCAACAAGTATCAATCCTACTATCTCTTTCATTCCATAGTTATCAAACACCCAAAAAATCTATTACACAGGCACAGCGTATGCCAACTTCATCATTCATCAACCCTTACACCCATCTTCGCCGGCTTGGCAAAGCTTTGTTATAACCTTCCGTAGTACTTCCTTGCATTGCTCCATATCTTCGGCATTCACTGCAACTTCTGCTTCGGTTATCACTTTTTGCAGCGCGGGGAAAAACTTTTCCCTTACCGCTAAGCCCTCTCTAGTAATGAAAAGCTTGTTATTGCGCTTATCTTCCTCATCGGGCGTGCGCGTTATCCAACCTTGTCGTTCCATGGTCTGCAACATACGCGTTATACTGGTTTTATCTTTTCCATAGATGTCGGCAATGTACTGTTGGTTTAGGCCGCCTTCCTTCCATAGCAAAATGAGCAACCTATACTGCTCTGCCGTAATCTCACCACCCATTTCTTGCAGATTCCGAGTCAGCATACGGGTCATCTCCCGCTTTACGCGACCAGTTAAATACCCTATGGAATCATTCAGGCTGTAAGTATCGAGGGTAGTCATGAAAATATTAGTTGCATATACAACCATTGCAAAGGTAAAAGGTTTATGCTTAAATTTAATGTTGCAACATGCATTTTGTTGGATTGCTAACTTTCACTTAAATCATTTAAGCATCCTACCCATTGATACACATACATTTTGCAAGCTGGGTTAAATTTTGTTAACTTGTGATTAGCAATTATTTTGCCTCCTTTTCCAATGAAGAAAGTTCTCCTCATACTTGCCACTTTAGGTGTTTCATTATACGCCTTTACCCAGCCTTGTAGCACTACCAACGGCACCAACTGCATTTGTGCTGATGGCACGCAAAATTGCGAGCTGTTGCCTGATTTAATGATATCTTGGTATGGCCTAGAAAACGATACGCCAACGGAATATTCGCAAACCGGTAACGGTGTAGACAATGGCCGGCTGCGTGTTACAGGCTCTACCCCTAATATTGGCTATGGCTCGTTTACAGTGCTGGGTACCGATTATTTCATCTGCGGAACTGATACCATTTACGACCCTACACGCTCCATTAGCACCTGCCCCGGTGGTGGCGAACCTACCAACCTCCTAAAACAGCGCATCTACAGCAAAAACGGCAACACCGTAACCTACACCGATAGGTGGGCCGGTGGGCAAACCTTTCACCCCAGCCACGGCCACAACCACGTTGATGATTGGGTTTCATTTACCCTACGACTAGAAGATCCTAACGAACCGGATACCCTTCAATGGCCGATAATTGGTTCAGGTGCCAAAATCGGGTTTTGCTTGATGGATTTAAGCAATTGCAGCAGCTCTTATGGCGATTGCCGCGATAGCCATATTTACGGGCAAGGAAATATTTTGAACCATAACAATCTTCCAAACTTTGGCATGGGTGGCGGTACCTATAGCTGCAACCCCATTGAGCAAGGCATATCTGCAGGGTATGTTGATATATACTCGCAAGTCTTGGAAGGTATGTGGATTGATATACCACCGGGCACCTGTAATGGCGATTATTGGATAGTGGCTCAAGTAGATCCGCGAAACGATTTCCTCGAATCCAACGAAAACAATAACTGGACGGCTATACCATTTACCCTCACCAAGCAGATGCCTAATGGAAACGCAACTGCACCCGTGCAAGTATCATCGTTGCCCTACATCTGCAACAGTAGCACTAGCGTAACCTTATCTACCACTCCAGGGATGAGTAGCTATATTTGGTCAACTGGCGAAACCACTAACAGCATTACCGTTACCCAACCAGGAGATTACTTTGTAGAAACTATAAGCACTTGTGGCACCGGTATATCCGATACTATTAGCATCAGCGCTATTTCCGCTGTTGTGGGTGGCACAGTGGGCGATACGGTATGCCTCGGCAGCCAAGCCGTAGTTACGGCTGCGGGCGCAGGGGTTATTGATTGGTTTAATAACTCAACCGGAGGCAACTCTTTGCATAACGGGGCCAGTTTTACCACCAGCGCCATTACCCAAAGCACCACGTTGTATGCCCAAAATACCATTAGGATTGGCGACCCCAACCAGTTTGTAGGCCAAGCCAACCAAACGGGAACAGCGGTTGACGACCCATCGATAAGCGAGTACCTCTACTTTGATGCCTTCGACGACTTTACGCTGGAATCGGTAAAGGTATATGCCGAGGTAGCTGGATTGAGAAAGATTGAATTATATGATGGCAATGGTACCGTAGTGGCTGACACTTTGATTAATATACCAGCAGGTGTAAGCCGTGTTGGGTTAAACTTTGAAATATCAGGAGGCGAATTCTACTATTTGGGTACCGATTGGCAGCAAAACATGACCTCTTTTGGCGATTATGGCCCAAGGTTGCGAAGGTCGGATAACGGGGTTGCTTACCCGTACGAAATTGTGGATTTAGTCGCCATAAGCACCTCATCAGCCGGGCCCGATTATTACTACTATTTCTACGATTGGGAGATAAGCACCGGCAGCTTCACCTGCCCTAGCCCCCGTGTACCAGTGGAGATTACCGTTGAGCAACATACTGGAATCAGTATCAATGGCGTGGATGCCGCTTATTTGCTCAATGACGCCGCAGTACCGCTCAACGCCTCCATACCCAATGGCAACTTTGTTGGCCGTGGGGTAACCACCGATGGCAATGGCCAAGCCTACTTCTCCCCCACCCTTGCTGGGGTAAATGATTCCATTGCCATTACTTACACCTATACTACCCCAGTGGGCTGTGCCGCTGATACGGTACTATATATAACCGTACTGCCCAACCCTAGCACAGGAATGACGGAGCTTACCGACAACCGCTTGCTTTTTTACCCAAACCCTGCCCAAAACACCCTTACCATAGCCCTGCCTTCGGGCATGGATGGCGGCACCCTATCAATAATTGATGCAACAGGCAAAACGGTGTTGAGCCAAGCCTTACCAGCCGGAAACCCTAGACAGACCTTCGATGTTTCTCTGTTGGCTAAAGGTATGTACTTCCTTAGGTTGGATGGTGCCACAGGTAGCCGCTTCGGCAAACTATCCAAGTTATGAATGGGCTGAAAGCGTTTCTAGGCTTTGGGTTTACGATGCTGATTAGTATGTATAGCTTGGGCCAACCACCCCACTTACTCCAAGTATTTAATACTAGCAACAGCCCGCTGCCCGAGGACAACATTAGAGCCCTAACGATAGCGCCCGACTCTACCCTTTGGATTGGTACCGAAAACGGCCTAGCAACCCTTAAAAACGGTATTTGGGGCACTATCAGTACCTTCAATACCTATCAAATACGAGCCATCGCTTTCGATAGCAGCGGATATGCTTGGGTAGGTACCTTCCTTAACGGCCTATGGGTGCAAACCGATACGGGTTGGATAAACCATACCACCATCAACAGCACCCTACCCGATAACTTTGTGCGCACCATTTCCTTCTGCCCCAATGGCGATGCGTGGATAGGCACCGTAGCCGGCGCGGCAAAAATCAGCAACAATACTTGGACGGTTTACCGGCAAAGCAATACTAACTGGTACACCGAGCATGTGGCTGCCAGCTATTGCAGCCCTGCCAACGAGGTATGGCTGGGCGGCATCAACAGTGGGCTAATGAAACAGCAAGGCCCCTCATGGTTTATCTACCGCACCATGGCCACTGGCCTACCCGATAATACTATCCTAGATATTAAACAAACGGCAAACGGCGCCCTATGGCTGGCGATGCCAGCGGCAGGTACCGCAGCTTTTGATGGCAACTTGGGTTGGGTATATTACAACACCCTTACCTCCTTCAACCCATCCAACAGCATCAACCATATAGCCATCGGCAACAGCGGCAACATGTACTTCGCCAGTGCCGATAAAGGCTTGGTAGTATATGCTGGCGGATTGGCTTGGTTCCACCTATCGAGTACTGTTCGCCCCGATACCAGCGGTACGTTCCTACCCACTGATGAACTGCTTACCTTGGTGCAAGACCATGACGGCAACATTTGGGCCAGTGCCAGCAATATGGGTCTATTGCGCATCCAGTTTTTAGATAGCACCACCGCCGCCCCAAGCATCAACCTATTGGCTACTACCCTACTCTACCCCAACCCCGCCGCCGATGTAGCTGTAATCGAATCAACCATATCAGACCTCACCATCACCCTAACCAATATAGCCGGGCAAGCAGTATTTACAGCAATAGCCACTTCCCCCCAAACAAAAATACCCCTAAGCCATCTGCCTAGGGGTATTTATATGGTTGTACTGCAAAGCCACCAAGCACGGGAGGTGCGGCGGCTGGTAGTTTATTAGTCAATCAACAATTTGCCTTGGGCAGTTTGGCCAGCAACTGTAATGTTGTAGAAGTACATGCCGCCTTGCAAACCGTCGCGGTTAATGGCCAACGGAGTACCGCCAACGCCTTCTATCCTGCGAACAGTTTTACCAGTAATATCTACCAACGTAAATTGGTAATTGCTACCATTGAAGCCAGTGATGTTAATGCTGGTTTGGTTGCCGAATGGGTTCGGGTAAATGTTTAGCGCGTTGGCCAAGCTTACTGCTCCCACGCCCACAGTTGGGATGGTAGTAATGGTAACTTGTGCATCGTCGGTTTGCGCGGTGCCGCACACATCAGTATAGGCTACCGAAATTGTATAGGTACCAATAGAGTCGTAGGTATAGGTAAATGATGGGCTGTCTTCCACCTGCTCGGTACCATCACCAAAATTCCAAGTGTAGCTGCCATTTGCACCAGTGGAGGAGTTATTGATGGTAACTACATTGTTGCTCACGGTAGCCGTAAAGTTGGCCACACCAGCGGCTACGCTAGTTACCGCCAAAGATGCGGTAGCAGTGCAAGTACCTTCTGTAACCGTTACCGTATAGGTACTAGCACTAGTTACATTAATAGTTGCGGTAGAACCACCGGCATTGCTCCAATTATAGGTAGCGCCACCTGGGCCGCCAGTGCTACTGGCAGTAAGGGCCAGGCTTTGTCCATTACAGAAAGAAGTTGCATTGCCTGGGGTAGAGATTGAAGCGGCAAAGTTGGTGCAAGGGTTTGCAACAGCACCTTCTGCAAAGGTAAACTGCTGTTTGTAAATATTATCACCACTTGAATTGCTCAGGTTGTTTGAACGGTTGGCTGTTACATAAAAAGTAACAGCACCGGTACCGGCTGCAGGGGCAGTCCACTTGAAGGTCCACGAGTTGGTGCTAGCAGCATTTTTGTGCCCGATATACTGTTTGCCACCACCAGTAGTTAACGACACCGTAGCAGGATTATTTGGCAATGCCAAAGTACCAGCAGCAGCACCACCACTAGTTAATACGGTGAGTTGAAATCCATCTTTAGGAGTAGCACTTGCTGGGCTAATCAACGAATTGATATTGAGGAATAAGTTATACTGTTGGCCAGGCGTGTAGCCATTAACCAAATCGCCTTGCGGTAAGGTGTTCAAATCCATTGCAGTGCTTACAGTTGCAGTGCCGCTGTGGCAACCCGCTGTAGCACAAGTGTTTTCGCCCGGGGCACCTGTGTGGCCGGCATTGGGTTGCGATGAATTGGTAAACACGATAGAATTTGTGCCGATTACCAATAATAAAGTAAGGATAACTAGGTAGGTAGATTTGCGTTTCATAAGGCTGTTTAGGTTATTTGGAAGCGCAAAGATAGCAACAATCTTTACGGTTTAATAGGAATCTTTTAGATACATAACCAATTAATCGACCAGTAAACGACCGTATGCTTTTTGCCCACCTGCATCAATGCTGTAGAGATACATACCGCTCGGTAAGCCGTCGCGGTTGATGGTAAGCGGTATGCCCCCTGTGCCTTGCAGGGTTTGTACGGTACGTCCGGTTATGTCAAGCAACTGGATATGAAACTCCACTCCATCAAAGCCATCAACCGCAATGCTCGTTTGGGTATGGAAAGGGTTTGGGTAGATGCGGAGCATTTCGGCTAAACTTACCTCGCCCAGACCACTGATTACACTAATGGTAATAGCTTGGGTAGTGGTTTGGTTGCCCCCGCACACATCGGCATACTCAAGGGTAATGGTATAGGTGCCGAGGCTGTCGTACACATAGCTAAAGGCGGCACTGTTATCATCAAGCACAGTGCCATCACCGAAATCCCAAGTGTAAGCACCAGTCACGCCAGTAGAGCTGTTGTTTACGATTACGGTATTATCATCTACAACAACCGCAAATGCCGGCACGCCACCTGCAATGCTGCTTACGGTGATGGATGCGGTATCCGCACATCCACCTTCGGTAACGGTTACCGTATAGGTGCCCCCAGAGCCAACTATTACCGTATCGTTGTTAGCGGCATTACCGCTCCAATTGTAATTTGGATTACCAGGGCCATTGGCACTGCTAGCTATCAACTCCAAGCTTTGCCCAATGCAGAACGTGGTAACGTTGCCCGAAGCACGAACATCAGCCTCAAAGTTGGTGCAAGGGTTAATGGTGCCCTCGGCTATGGTAAACTCCTGTGTGTACGTTCTGTCGCCAGCGGCGGTATTATCGTTATTGGACCGGAGCGCCGCAATGTAGAATGTTACCGGCCCATTGCCCGCATTTGGTGCAGTCCAATTGAAATTCCAGATGGCGGTGGCATTGGCGTCTTTATGTCCTACATATTCACGGTCAAAAGTTTGCGAGAGGGAGGTAGTGGTTGGGCTTGGTATAGTGTTGAATTTCCCCACCGAATCATTGTTGCCATCCAATGCTGTAATCAAAAATCCATCCTTATAGTTGCTGGAAATAGGGCTGCCGATGTTGGAGATATCTATCCTTAACTGATACGTTTGACCTGGTACATAACCATTGGCTAACTGGCCTGCTGGCACGGTGGCGAACCCTATACCGGTAGTGGTGAACTCAGTACCCACATGGCAACTGCTTTGCGCGCAGGTAAACTCCCCCGGGGCGCCCGTAGTGCCGGGGCCTGGTTGCGTGGTGTTGGTTATCACCAGCGTATTGGCACCCGCCACCATAAGCATCGTGAGCATGACTAGGAATAGGGATTTTCTATGGCGCATAGGGTGGTTCTTCAGTCAAGTTACCCAAATATAGGAACATTATCGGCGCATTTGCAGCGCAATTAATGACTAAAACGTAGGGATTATAGTTGTTTCAGTATAGTTTTCTTAATTTCAGGCCATTCAAAGCACTTTCCTATGTCCCTAACGGTTCGGACCCTTGCCCTTGTAGCCCTTTTCCTGGTTGTTTTCACTACCATTGGCTGTAAAAAAGAAGACTTTACAGAGCGCACCGGCTTCGTGGTGTGGACGGGCGAATTTGTGGATGGTGGCTGCGGCTGGCTCATCAGCTTCCATACCGATTTGAACTACCAACCCTGGAACCTGCCTGACAGCTACAAGGTAGATTCCCTGCCCGTAACAATTACCTACAAAGACCTCGAAAAACGCCCCGACTGCCTAAACCGCACCGATGTGGATGGGCAGATATACATACATAAGATTGAAAGCCCGCTGTAATCTGATGTGCTGATGCCTAAAACGAACGTCATTCCTCCCAATGACGCGTTTTATAACCAGTAACAATTAACCAATCAAATAAACAAAAAAAGCAAAGGCCGCAAGCCGGTAAGCCGGGTTCTGTCGGCACCACACCGAGGCGTGGCACGTCCTGTCATTTATCTGGGACTGCTGTCGCCAACAGCCTCTATCAACCTACCCGCCGGCAATCGCGCGAGTCGCACTAGTAGCGCCGGCCTATTTGGTCTTTCGGCTCGCGAGGTTTACCCCAGGCCATGGTTGCCCACCGCCCGAACGGATTCTTAGCCCCGTCTTTTCACCCTTACCACGCCAAAGGCGTGGCGGTAATTTTCTGTGGCACTCTCTGTCCCCCTCTTGCGAAAGGGCCCACCCGTTAGGTGGCGCGATACCCTATGCCGCCCGGACTTTCCTCACCACGCCAAAGGCGTGACGCGACAGGATGGCTTGCAGCTTTGCTTTTATCGTTTTTAGACACAAGACGCAAGACACAAGACACAAGACTTTGTGAAATGGAGATACGTTTTGTGGAATAATAATCATACTCAAAAATCGCAGAAGACAATACGTTTACATTCGACACAATTCAATCTTGCGTCTTGTGTCTTGTGTCTTGTGTCTTGCGTCTTATGTCTTATGTCTGCATTCTCAGTATTCCCAACAAAACTAACTCTTCTTGATTCAAATATTCCCTTAGATCGGGGCGGCGGGTATGGTATTTTATCATCCGCTCGGGTTGTTCGCTTAGGTAATCTAGCACTTTGGGGTGTATATAGTACTTCTCGCACACGCTCATGGTATTGGCAAGCCGCTCACTTACTTGCCTTACAATCTCTTTTCTCAGCTTCTTACGCGGGTTGGCCTGCACACTTTCTAAGGCATCCGGGTAGTGTTTTATGGCCAATGCCGAGCCACCCCAAGTGCGGAAGAGCTTGCTGGTGTAGCTCTTGCCGGTTATCTCTTTTATAAAACTGTTCACGTCGCCAGAGCCTATCAAGTGCCGATGCCCATCTTCGTCAAAATACTTAAACAGTTCCTGCCCGGGCAGCTCGGCGCATTGGGTTATCAAGCGGGCAATGGTTTTGTTCTCAATGGTTAGGTTGCGCTGCTTGCCGCTTTTTGCCTTATAGTTTAGGCGCAGTGTATTGTCCACGCTTAGTAAGTGCTTGCGCCTAAGGGTAGTAAGGCCATAGGTGCCGTTGGTGTTTCTATATACGTTGTTGCCTATGCGCAGGTAGTATTCATCAAGCACCATTAGTATCAAGGCCAAAACTTTCTCTCACCCCCAGCTTCGCCTGCGTATGTTTTCATCAATGGCCATGCGCACAAGTGGAAGGTGCTCCCCAAAGTGTAGCAGTTTATCAAACTTTTCGGTTTGTTTAATGCGGGTAAACTCTTCGTGGTACAGGTATTGCTTGCGCCCTTTGGCATCCATGCCCGTGGCCTGTATATGGCCTTTGGGGCTGGGGCAAATCCATACATCATTCCACATCGGCGGTATTACTAAACCCTTGATGCGGTTAAGGGTGCGGGGTTGGGTTACTTTGTGCCCGGTAGGCAAGCGGTAATACCATCCAACACCATTTTTAACACGGCTAATGCCGGGCTGTGTTAAATCACAATATACCAATTGAACTGTCATAGATATGCTTATGGCATAGCTATTTCAAATTCGAAGCCAAAATGGGAATAAGACCGCAACTAACATGTATGTTATCTTAACCACAAAGAGCACAAAGAAAAGCACTAAGAAAACTAAGCCCGTAATATGTACTTAGTGAACTTAGTGCTTTTTTACTTAGTGTCCTTAGTGGTTTAACTTCTCCCAAATAGAAAAGGGGCAGCACCCGCTAGAGACTGCCCCTTCAAAAAAAGAAACCCGCTATATTATGCTTGCTGTGCTACTGGAGCTGCAGCTTTTTTGTTTGCTTTGTTGGCTTGGTTTTCCAACTCTTCTACGCGCTTGCGAAGTTCTTCTACATCACTGTTGCGGGTGTAACCCAATTTCTCAACAAATGATTTGAATTTCTCGTCAAACTCTTCGCGTTTGCCAGAGGTTTTCTCTTGGAATTCCTCGAAGAATTTTTTGGCTTCAGAGTCGGTTACTTTACCTTTCTCAACAAGCTCGTTCAAAGTTTCTTCGAATTTTTCAGTTGCGGTGGCGGCCAAACCTACACCAGCGTAAAACAGTTTTTTGAATGAATTTTCCATGATTATGTTGCTTTGATTGTTTTATGAATAGCGAATTACCAATCAATAATGATGCTGCTTTTTTCAAAAACCAAAACCGTTATTGCTTGATTGTGATACAAAGGTAATTATACTTCTCGAACTTTCAATTTTTTCTAAAACATTTTTTGCGATTTCTTTTCCACTTTCTCCAAACCATTAGTATTTACTGGTATTTGAGCGAAAAACTTTTTTTTGCACTTTATTTTATTATTGAGGGTTTAGCATTTATAGCACACAAATTGATACCATATCAAGAAGCATCTATTGATTTGCAGGTAATGCTAAAAAACATCATCTTTACCGCCCTTTGTAGAGATATTGAAGCAATAGTTTAACAATAAATACAGCACAATATGGTTGCCAGTAAGGATAGACATTATTATAGTCTGGAGGAGTATTTTGAGCAGGTGGCCGAAGCCATGGGATTTAAAAACATCTATAATGAGTTTAAGAGCGACTATTTTATGTCGGATGGGTTAAAGCTGCACGCCGATGTACTGGCCTACAGCAAAGATGCCCCAACCATAGTGTTTATACCCGGCACGGCTATTTATGCGCTGTGCTATGCTGAGTTTCTATACAAGCTGCACAAGCGGGGCTTCAATGTAATCGGTTTCGACCCGCGCGGCCATGGCCAAAGCGAAGGTGCCCGTGGCGACTATAGCATGGATGAGCTGATGCGCGATACGCACAGCGCCATCAGCTACGCTACCACCAAATTCAATAATAACATATCGCTGGTAGGCAGCAGCCAGGGCGGTATTGTGGCCCTATACATGGCCGCTAAAGATACCCGCTTGAAGAGCGTAGTTTGCCAAAATTTTGCCGACCTTACTTCGCCCGATGCGGCTAAGCTTACCCGTTTCCCGCGGTTGAGTAAGTACCTGAAACCGATACTGAAGAATTTTGGCGGCATCATGCCCAATACCTCTATCCCTATTGATGCCTACTTGGATTTGGAGCTGGTGAAGGTTCGCAACTTCGGCAACATGAAGAACTTTATCGATCAAGACCCTCTGGCCTTGCACCATGTAAGCTTCAGGGCGTTGCAATCGTTGGCAACTACAGCCTTGCCGAAACCACTGGCCGAAATAGAAATACCGGTAATGGTGTTCCAAGGTACCGCCGACAGTATTTTCTCGGTTGATTTTACCCAAAAGATATACGACCAGCTAACCTGCAAGAAGTGCTTTGAGCTGTTTGATGGTTACGACCACGCCATTATGGCCGAAGCGCCTGATTTGATTATACCGCCCATTGTAAAATGGCTGGAAGACATACACCACTACACCGCCCTGCCCGAAGAAAAAATAAACTTGGGCCAACCTGTAACCGTACACTAAGGGTGCCCGTATAATAAGGTACCAACCGCGCCACGCCCTGCGTGACAACGGAAAAAGCGACGCCGAGCCATTCTAGAACGCTAGCGTCAGCAACAGAAAGCCCGGCCTACTTGTAGGCGGGCTTCTGTTTTTTATCCCCATATTGCTCAATGCCCCCGCTGCTGCCTTAAGCGTCCTCGCTTAAGGCAACAACCACCAACCAGCGTCCTCGCTGTTGAAATGCTTGTTTGGTGAAGCAGCCAATAGACTGGAAAGCAATACGCTTTACGCCTAGGGGCTTAAGGCAGCCAGATGAAATGACACCAGTTGAACAACTTGCGCCAGATAATAGAAACATACTTAGGCTAGAGGGGAGGCCATCATTGGAACCTAACCGCTATTGAACCGATAACGAAGGCATTATTGCGCGACATTGCATCACCTTTCTCAAAAATTTCGTTTTGGCTGTTAAACCAACGCCCTTCCACTCTAAACAGTACGTACTCGTTCATCGCATAATCCACATTAAGTGAGGTACTGGCCGTTTTGAATCCATCGGGTGTGCCTGTAGCTATAATCACCCCCCGCTCATCTTGGTAATACTCGCCCCGGGCGGCCACGGCCCACTTGTTGGTAAATGAATACTTCACAATAACCACAGGGCTATACCACACATTATACCCGCTAGAGCCGTTCGTAACTTGCTGGGCACCAATGTCAAAGCCTGCTATCAAATCCAATTGCTCAGTAAGGCTGAAATTGCCGTAAAAGTTGTTGAAGTACCGCATCCTCCGAACGGAATCAGGGTCGTCGGTGCCGATAAAGGTGCTCCAGTTCAAAGTGGCATTGCCATTAGGCTTGTAAAGCACTTGAGTACCAAAACCCGGCAGCGAATTACCATTTACCCTTTTAATGCGCTGCCAGCCATTGTTTATCAAAGCGGCTACCTCTAGTTTATCGCTCGCATAGTAAGTCATTTTTACACCGGCTAAATAGTAAGGCGAGTTTTCGGCCAAGATAGAACGGGTCAAATTGAGGTTGTCAGCACTTATGGCACCTTCAAAACCAATGTGGGAGGCAAAAATACCGGCATCGAGCCACAACTTGCCATTTTTGGTAAGGGCCGCGCCAGCATTGGCTTCAAACACGTGGCGCATTACCGCTTGCTCGGCCGCCAGGTTATATTGGCTGTAGGTGCCCGCCATTAGGCCTATATTAGCTCGGTAGTTACGACCTTGCAAGTTGAGTTTAATCAACGCTAAGTTGAGGTTGAACTCATTGTGGCGGTTATGGTTGTAAAGAAATGAGGGGCGCTCTTGGCCTTCCGGTTTATTGAAATCGTAGGTATAATAAACATCCAAAAATCCGCTTAAGTTAAGTTTGGGTTTATTATTTGGTTTAGGTATGGCGGTAGTGTCATCTTGCGCCAAGGCAGCAAGGCTAGCAAATACGGCCAATGCCCAAAGAATAATGCTTTTCATGGTTCTTAAGTATAGGTTTGGAAGCCCGTCCAAGGCTAAGTTAAGTTTTAATACATTTACGACGTAGCTTGGGCTAATTGGATGTGCCGTTTAAATGTTAAAGAAAATCTGCATACTGGTCTCATAAATAGCCCAAGCAATGCTTTTGCTAGATGCAGGGGGATGGGTACCTCATCAAATCAATACCATCAAGCAAAATAGTACAACTGGAAAACGGCAGCGGCGGTAAGCAGCCCCCTGCTGCCTTAAGCGTCCTCGCTTAAGGCAACAACCACCTAACAGCGTCCTCGCTGTTGAAATGCTTGTTTGGTAAAACAGCCATGAGGCTGGAAAGCACTACGCCTTAAGCCCAGAGGCTCAAGGCAGCAAGGGGCCAAATCAATCTATTCTATATGATACAACACATCGTACATCGTACATCGTACCCCTCATCTCGCGCAAGCATTTGCTTGTGTGTTTTTTGTGACCCGTATTCACGGGTTCATATAATGCGGTAAAAAGCTGGCCGATGTACCGAAGCCAAAGTTTGACCTGCATTTCTATTTCTGATATTGTACTATTTCTTAACCACGTTATGTGGACCGTATTGCGTGGACCAGTCTAGCCTCAGGCAAGACTGGTCGCAAAAACACACAAGCAAATGCTTACGCGAGATATGCGTCAAATCAACTCATTCTATTCCGTCCAACACATTGTAATTCTTACATCAATTTCCCATCCCCGAATGCCCATAAATCCTATTCCGCCCGCGGCCCTCATGCTCGGTGGGGGTTTCGGCTGGTGGCTCGGGTAAGTTCTCTGGCGGCAGGCCCTGCTCGGCACGGATGATGTTTCGCCGCTCCTGTTCCTGTGCCAGCCACAGTGCCTCCCGCTCTTCCCCGTAAGGGGCATCAGCCACGCGGCACACGTGCGCCCTTAGGGGCAGCCGGTCTTCGCCCATGCCCATTATCAGGTATATCCCGCTAGTCCGCTCCACTGGGTCGGGGCGGTATCCTAGGTGGGCATAGGGGTTCTGGTAGCCTGCCGCCACGTCGCGCGCCATTTCTTCCTCAAGCGCTTTCAACTCGTGGATGTGCATGGTATCATAACCGCCACCCCGTCGGGGCTTCCAAGGTCCGCCTTTCCGCTGCCACTTGTATGCTGGGTCTTTCATGCGCTCCGCTTCCTCTGCCTTATGGGCATCCATCTTCTCAATCCAAGCCTCTCGCCTTTGCTTGTCTTTCAATTCGGCATCCCCCTTCTTTAGCGCTTCATTTTCCTCCTTGTTTACAGGCTCTTTTGGCTTCGTTAGTACATCCGTTAATTGCTTTAGCCTAAAGTCAGGGAATTTGCGTTCCAGCAGCCAAGTATAGCGCCGCCAGTTGGGCTGGCCCTCGCAAATGCCCCGTACCAGCGCCTTCTTTTGCGCCAGCAGAGCCTCTTTTAGGGTATCGTGCATATCTCGCACCAGTTTCTCGTTCTCGCTCTCTATTTCTCTTTCATCTTCATTATCATGCAGCAAGTCTTGTGTCTTGTGTCTTGCGTCTTGTGTCTCACATATTGCGTCTTGTGTCTCCAAAATCTCAGCCTTATACCTTTGGTAGGTGCGGTAGGTAATGCGGTCAGTTTCGGGCAGGTGCTGGTTGGCCTGCCATACCAGTTCCTCCTCGGTAAAAGCCAGGGCCGCCCACTCGTCGGCAATAACGGTGCGAAAGGCATCCAGTAGGGCAGGGGTAAGCTTGGTGGGGCGCATGGGGGGATGAGGTTGCGGGTTGCGAGTTACGGGTTTCGGGTTGAACTGGAAATGGAAATGAGGAATGGCATTTTTTGATACACATGCGTTTAAATAGCAACTTCGCACCATTACAAGGCTTTTAAGGATGGTTGTGAAGTGCCAGATGTCCTCCTTGGGAGGACCGACGCGCAACTTACCATTAACAATCAAGGCAAGGTTTCGGCGCGCGTCGAGGTGGGTTTTCGTAGCAAGGAAATCGCAATTATGTTGGAGATTTCATGCGAGTATTATAGCTTCCTACTCATAGCACCGACCCACCCCGCTGCATTTATTTCTCGTTGCATTTTTCGCTCGGATAGGGAAGCTTATTTCTTCGAGCCAAAACCATTTAGGCAGCGGCCCTCCCGAGAGGGCATTTGGCACTTCCTAGCTATATCGAACCTTCATACCAGATGCATCAACCTAGCTATCAAAGATGTTTGTGTTGGCAGAGGGAAGGGCTGTAAATCAACCTCGAAATGATTTATCACTAATTTACTAACTGATTTAGGATTTTGCAAATAAAATGGCGAGAATATTTTCGGAAAAGCCATCGACATTACGCAAGGTATTGATTGTCAATAGCTTAAAGGAAGTCTGTAGCGCCAATCGCTCATTTATCCTTTCCCGATAGCCTATCAAAATGGCCAAAACCCGCACCACCATTATCTAAAAGTACACGACAAAACACCACTGATAGCCAATAACCCATCACCAATAACCGTGGACTATCGACCGTCGACCGTGGACCAGCACAGCTTCCCCACCACAAAAAATCAAGTTGTTGACAATTCGCTCTTTTTAATTTGTTTATCAATGCCGATTGCGTAATTTTGCAGCGAATTTAAGAATAACCCCCATTCTACAAATAAACGATTCAATGTCAAACGTAGGAAAGATTAAGCAAGTTATCGGGCCAGTAGTGGACGTTAGCTTTGCAGGCGAAGGCGTAGTGCTGCCGAAAATCCTGAACTCACTAGAGATTGTTAAAGAGAACGGCCAAGTAGTGGTGCTGGAGTGCCAGCAGCATTTGGGCGAGGACAGTGTGCGTGCAATCGCCATGGACTCAACCGACGGCCTTACCCGCGGCATGAAAGTAACGGACATGGGCGCACCGATAACCATGCCAGTAGGCGAGGCTATCAAAGGCCGCTTGTTCAACGTAGTAGGCGAGGCCATCGACGGCATTGGCCAAGTGAGCAAAGAAGGTGGTGCCCCTATCCACCGCAAGCCGCCACGTTTCGAAGATCTTACTACCGAGGCACAAGTGCTATTTACCGGTATCAAGGTTATCGACTTGATTGAGCCTTACGCAAAGGGCGGTAAAATCGGTTTGTTCGGTGGTGCCGGTGTAGGCAAAACCGTATTGATCATGGAGTTGATCAACAACATCGCCAAAGGCTACGAAGGCCTATCGGTGTTTGCAGGTGTAGGTGAGCGTACCCGCGAAGGGAACGATCTACTGCGCGAGATGATTGAATCGAACGTAATACGCTACGGCGAAGAGTTTAAGCACGCCATGGAAAAAGGCGACTGGGACTTGAGCAAAGTAGATAAAACCGAATTGGCGAAGAGCCAGGCTACCTTGGTGTTCGGTCAAATGAACGAGCCACCAGGTGCCCGTGCACGTGTGGCATTGAGCGGATTGACCGTAGCGGAATACTTCCGCGATGGTGATGCTGCCGACCCGAACGGTGGTAAGGACATCCTATTCTTTATCGATAACATCTTCCGTTTCACCCAAGCGGGTTCTGAAGTGTCGGCCTTGTTGGGCCGTATGCCATCAGCCGTGGGTTACCAGCCTACCTTGGCTACTGAGATGGGCTTGATGCAAGAGCGTATCACCTCTACCAAGCGTGGTTCTATCACCTCGGTACAGGCGGTATATGTACCTGCGGATGACTTGACCGATCCGGCGCCGGCTACTACCTTCGCCCACTTGGATGCTACCACCGTATTGAACCGTAAAATCTCCGAGTTGGGTATCTACCCAGCGGTAGATCCATTGGATTCAACCTCACGTATCCTATCTCCTGAGATTTTGGGAGCTGAGCACTACAACACCGCCCAAAGGGTTAAGATGATTTTGCAGCGCTACAAAGAGTTGCAAGATATCATCGCCATCCTTGGTTTGGATGAGTTGAGCGAAGAGGATAAATTGGTAGTACACCGCGCACGCCGCGTTCAGCGTTTCTTGTCTCAGCCGTTCCACGTTGCTGAGCAGTTTACCGGCTTGAAAGGCGTATTGGTGCCTATCGAAGAAACCATCCGTGGCTTCAACATGATTATGGACGGCGAGGTAGACGAATATCCAGAAGCGGCCTTTAACCTAGTAGGTAGCATTGATGATGCCATTGAGAAAGGTAAGAAAATGCTTGCCGGAAATTAATACAACTCGCTAAGATGAAATTGACCATACTAACCCCGGAGAAGAAGCTGTACGAAGGCGAGGTGACAGGTGTGAAAGTACCTGGCGCTGCTGGCTCATTCGAAATGCTGAACAACCACGCACCGATTATTTCGGCGCTGGCTAAGGGCCCCATCCGTGTAAACTCGGCACAGGGCGTAAAGCTATTCGAAATTGAGAGCGGATTTGTAGAGTGCTTGAACAACAACATTACCGTGTTGGTAGAAGGCGCAACAGAAGTAGCTGCTTAATTTCCCGAAGGGTATACTTATCAAGAAGCCGCCACCACGCCCTGCGTGGTTGCGGCTTCTTTGTTTTTCGTAAAATTCGCGCATTTCACACAATCCATCATTGCCCGCATAAAAACGCCCCCTTGGCGCAATGATGCTCATTAAGATGGCAATGATTTCTACTCCATTTCCGCCCGCTGCTTCTTGGTCAAACTAGCTACGATCAATTCATAAGAGTGGTCAATCAATTCCTTTAGCAGCTTATCGGGTAGGCGGCCGTTGCCGATGATTACGGAGTTCCAGTTCGCTTTGCTCATGTGGTAGCCGGGTATGATGTCTTCGTATTGGTCGCGTAGTTCTACTGCACGCTCGGGGTCGCACTTTAGGTTTACTTGAAATGGGTCTCTATCCATAGCGGCTAGGGCAAACATTTTGCCCGCCACCTTAAATACCAATACCGTCTCGCCGAAAGGAAACCCCTCGGTTACGGCTTTTTTGGCCAAGCAATATTCGCGGAAGGATTCGATGTGCATAGAAATGAAGTTAGTGTTTTGCCTTAACTTTAAGAAAAAGGATGTGCATGAAATATACTATTGTTCTATTAGTTATTATGGGCATCGCGTGCCAGCAGCCTACCGAACTTGTTGTGCCAACCACCCCGAAGGAAGAAAGTACCCGTATACCTTTGGTTGATGATTTTATGTACTGCCCACAGGAAAATGTAGAAGAAGCTGGGGTCTGCTTTGGTTGGAATGTATTTAGGCAGGTATGGAAACAAGATAGGATAGAAGCAAAAGAAGGTGAGGTGGTATATCGTTTGATACTGCAAGGGTATATGTGGACACCGCTTGTTTATCGGCAGTTGGTGCTAAGTGATAATATTGCTACTATTTCAATTCACGCTTATGATCAGTTAAGTGAAAATATGGTTTACAACAAGCGATGGTTTGACACGTTGTTCACCATAAACCGTGATGAGATAGTATTGGATTCTCTTGAGGATTTGGTTGAACAAACACAGCTATATGATATTCCAGCTGGCGCGGACTATCGCTTTCGCGGTGGTGATGGAGAAGATTATGTGCTAGAAATTAGCAAGGGTGGCGTAAACAGGGTCTGGGTGCGTTGGTCGCCAGATATGGCTATGGAGCGTTTGGGCAAATACACTAATGTTGAAGAGCTGGGTAATTTCTTAAAAGTTGTAAGGATGGTAGAGAGAATATGTACCAGCAAACGGGATCAAATATGATGGCTAATCGTTTTCTGAATGGTCTCTATTGATACGAGCTTGATGCCCAGAACGGATGCGTTGCTTAACTTCTTCCCAACTTAGTCCCTCCTCATCAGCCTCCGACCTTCTATTCAACTCATCTTTTTGCCATTGGGTAAGCTCATAGGTATTGGTATGGGCCAAAACAATGTTATGGAGTAGCCTCAAAAGCTTTTCATCAGCCGTATCAATAGTTTCTCTTAGTGACTTTCTGATTTCCTCGATTTCCATCATCTGAAACGATAGTTGACTACAGGAACAAACATGCCTAGCCAAACTAATTTACAACTAAAATCTATAAAGGGAAAACCCAACTATTCCTCCACAATCACAAAAACCTCTTCGTGGTCTTTCTTCATGAAGTACTCTTCGCGGGCGAATTTCTCCAGCTTTTCGGCGCTGGTAAACAGGCTCTTGGCCTCGGCCTCTACGGCTACTGCTTGGTCTTGGTAGTATTGCTTCTCCTTTTCCAGCGAGGTAAGCTCTTGCTTGAGCTTGAACTGGGTGATGAGGTTATGCCTATCAAAAAATATCAACCATACCAAAAACACCACGGCCGTAATTACGTACTTGTTGAGCAGGAAGGGCGGTATGGAGAACTGGGGCATGCGCATCGTGTAAAGTTAGCAACTTTAGCATCAAGTAGTATTGCCTTGGGCGTTACCAACTATCAAGACTTTAACTAGTTGTGTAGCAAACGTTGTTCACTCTTAAAACCCATTGACCCCATTCACGGTAGTGTACTTCAACGTCACTTTCTTCTCAGGGTAGAGGTATTTGTAAGCACCGTGGCACATCAATGCCGCTTCATGGAAACCGCAGAGGATGAGTTTCAATTTACCGGGGTAAGTATTGATGTCGCCAATGGCATAGATGCCCGGAACGTTGGTACTGTAGTCGTGTACGTTTACCTCGATGGCGTTTTTGTCAAGGTTTAAGCCCCAAGCTTCGATCGGGCCCAGTTTAGGGCTAAGGCCGAATAGCGGGATCATATAGTCGCAAGCTACATCGCTTACTTGGTCTTCTTTGTTGATAAAGCTTACACTCTCCAAATGGGCGTCACCGTTCAGGGAGTGGATGTTGCTATCTAGCAACAACTTGATTTTGCCGGCTGCTGCCAACTGCATCACCTTCTCCACCGAATCGGGCGCCCCGCGGAAAGATTGGCTGCGGTGTACCAAAGTCACTTCCGATGCCACGCCATTCGCCAAAAAAATAGTCCAGTCCAGCGCAGAATCGCCCGCACCGGCAATGATTACCCGTTTGTTGCGGTATTTCTCGGGGTCCAATATCATGTAGGCAATGCCCTTACCGCTCTCGAAACGCTCCAACCCTTCCACTTCGGGCTTGCGTGGCTCAAAACAACCTAGCCCGCCGGCAATGCAGATGATTTTGGCGTTTATCTCCGTGCCTTCATTGGTTTTAATAAGGAAGGTATTGTCCTCTAGCCGCTCGTAGGTTTCGATACGCTCGCCCAAGGTATAGGTTGGCTGGAAGGGCTCGGCCTGCTTTACCAAGTTGTCCACCAGCTCCTGCGCCAATACGGTCGGGAAACCAGGTATATCGTAAATCGGTTTTTTAGGATAGATTTCCGAAAGCTGGCCGCCAATCTGCGGCAGTGCATCTACCAAGTGGCAACGCATTTTCAACAATCCCGCTTCAAATATGGCAAAAAGCCCCACTGGCCCTGCTCCTACTATGCAAATATCTGTTTGAATCATGGTGTAAAAATAAGAGATTATTAGACGCAAGACACAAGACACAAGATTGCTTCAAAAAAATAAAATCCGTGATGAAATTAGACGCAAGACACAAGACACAAGACACAAGACGCAAGACTCAAGATTGCTTCAAAACATTTATTACTTCGTAATTGCTTGCCTAATTATCGAGATAAAATTGTGCAGGCCAAACAACTTTGTAGGTGGTATCCCTAGCCATCCAAGGCAAGGATGGTAAATTCAGGTAATAATTTATAACAGTGGTGTTTAGCATACTGCAATCCGCACCCGCTATTTCAGCGGTAATGCTTGATTCAATTATTGTAACCATAATAACTTTGCCACTGGTATCAATAGTTACTTCCGCTTGTAACATGCCTTGGCAACCCTTTTCCTTAGCTTTTGATGGATAGTTCATTCCCGTAACAAACATAATAGTATCTACAGGGATATTAGCGGCGTTATAATTTATCCATGCCTTCACATTCCGATGCGTGAAAATAGTATCGGTATGTTGCCCGAAGGCGTTATTTACCCAAAGCAGTATCAATAGTACGATGAAAGACGCGCGCATTTAATCGTTTTAACTTACAACAAACAATGGTAACTAAAGGACACCGGAAACGGAATCATCAGTGGGTAGTGTACTATATATATTTTGAAATCTTGTGTCTTGCGTCTTGTGTCTTATGTCTAAAAAAAACGTATTTTCACACCCCGAAACCCGAACAAAACAATCCTTATGGCTAATATTAGCGAGATTAAAAATGGCGTGTGTGTTGAGATGAACGGCGACTTGTGGCAGATCGTTGAGTTTCTGCACGTGAAGCCTGGCAAAGGCCAAGCCTTTGTACGCAGTAAAATGAAGAGCCTTACTACTGGTAAAAACTTGGAGCATACTTTCCAGTTGAGTGCCAAGATTACTACAGCCCGCATTGAGCGCAGCCAATCGCAGTTTTTGTACAAAGACGACCAAGGATACAACTTTATGAACAACGAGACCTTCGAACAAGTATCGTTGCCCGAGTTTGTAATCGACAGCCCTGAATACCTTCGCGAAGGCGATATGATTGACGTACTTACCCATGCCGAAACCGATAAAATAATTGCCGTAGAAGTACCGCAGTTTGTAATAATGGAAGTAACTTACACCGAGCCTGGCGTAAAAGGCAACACCGCTACCAACGTAACCAAACCCGCTACCGTAGAAAGTGGTGCCGTAGTAAGCGTGCCTATGTTTGTAAACCAAGGGGACAAAATCAAAATTGACACCAAGGAAAAAATTTACGTAGAAAGGGCTAAATAACCAACCACACAACCAACCCGCTTATGGATTTCAAGCAGATACAGGAGCTCATTAAAATGGTGAGTAAAACAAACCTGAGCGAAGTGAAAATAGAGGAAGGTGAATTCAAAATCACCATTCGCACGCACGCTGAAGGAGGTGTAATATATGCGCCAACAGTTGCTCAGTATGCACAGCCATTGCCACAGGCACAGCCAGCGGCGCAAGCCACTGCCCCAGCAGCAGAAGCCCCGGCAGCACCTGCCGAAAAAGCGGCAGAACCTGTAGCCGAGAGCAGCAACCACATTACGGTAAAGTCGCCCATGATTGGTACCTTCTACCGTTCGCCAGGGCCTGACAAAGGACCATTTGTAAAGGTGGGCGATACCGTGGCCAAGGGTGATACCGTTTGCATTATCGAGGCCATGAAGCTGTTCAACGAAATAGAGATAGAATACTCTGGCAAAATTATCAAGGTATTGGCAGAAGACGCTAGCCCTGTGCAATACGACCAGCCGCTGTTTATCATTGACCCGAGCTAAGAGCCTTAAGAACACGCTATGTTCAAAAAGATATTGATTGCCAACCGTGGTGAGATTGCCCTGCGCATCATCCGCACCTGTAAGGAGATGGGCATCAAAACCGTAGCGGTATACTCCACCGCCGATACCGAGAGCCTGCACGTGCGCTTTGCCGACGAGGCCGTATGTATAGGTCCACCGGCCAGTAAAGATAGCTACCTGAAGATAGCCAACATAATGGCCGCGGCGGAGATTACCAATGCCGATGCCATACACCCGGGGTATGGTTTCCTTGCTGAAAACGAGCACTTTGCCGCTATTTGCAAGCACTATGGCATCAAGTTCATAGGCCCCACGCCTGAGCAGATTAGCCGTATGGGCAACAAAATAAACGCCAAAAAAACCATGATTGAAGCCGGTGTACCCGTAGTACCCGGTAGCGA
This sequence comes from Sphingobacteriales bacterium, assembly GCA_027483645.1. Taxonomy (GTDB): domain Bacteria; phylum Bacteroidota; class Bacteroidia; order Chitinophagales; family CAIOSU01; genus CAIOSU01. Next base: position 132,320 of record JAIXUD010000006.1, on the reverse strand, counting down.
TGGTTTGATTACCGACTTTGTAGAGGCCAAAAAACTGGCCAAAAAGATAGGTTACCCAGTGGTTATCAAAGCTTCGGCTGGCGGTGGCGGTAAGGGTATACGCATAATAAAGCAAGAAAGTGAGTTTGATGATGCTTTCCAAAAGGCACAAATGGAGGCCAAGGCTTCGTTTGGCGATGATGGATTGTACTTAGAGAAATTTGTAGTAGAGCCGCGCCACATCGAGTTTCAGGTAGCGGGCGACCAATATGGTAACGTATGCCACCTAAGCGAGCGCGACTGCAGCATACAGCGCCGCATGCAAAAACTGGTGGAGGAAAGCCCTTCGCCGTTTATGGATGATAAGCTACGTAAAAAGATGGGCGATGCCGCCGTAAAGGCTGCTAAATACATCAACTATGAAGGCTTGGGCACCATTGAGTTTCTGGTGGATAAAGACCGCAACTTCTATTTTATGGAGATGAACACCCGTATACAGGTGGAACACCCCGTAACGGAGGAAGTAATTGACCACGACCTGGTAAAAGAGCAGATAAAGATTGCAGCAGGCGAAAAAATAAGCGGGAAGAATTACTACCCTACCATGCACGCTATTGAGTGCCGCATTAATGCCGAAGACCCTAATAACGATTTCCGCCCATCACCGGGCAAGATAACTTCCCTGCACACCAGCAAGGGCCATGGCGTAAGGGTTGATACCCACGTATATGCTGGCTACACTGTACCGCCCAATTACGACTCAATGGTAGCGAAACTTATTGTACGCGCCAAAACCCGCGAGGAAGCCATTAATAAAATGGAGCGTGCCCTGCAGGAGTTTGTAGTAGAAGGCATCCACACCACCATCCCCTTCCACCTAAAGCTGATGCGCAACGAAGACTTCCGCAAAGGCAACTTCACCACCAAGTTCTTGGAGACGTTTGATTATAAAGATTAGTCCACGGTCGACAGTCGATGGTCGATGGATTGCTTCAAAATGGACCACGGACGACGGACAACAGACCACGGTTGCTTCAATAATTTGTTAGTTGATCGATAGTTAGTTGGTTGTATACGGCGTCCACTTAATTATTCATGGATTACTTAGTAGTTTCATCCTGAATGAAAAACGCAATCATAGTTTTAATAATTGCTGCGGCTACTATCCTATCTGTTGGGTATTTGCTCGCTCAAAGACATGAGAAATCCTTACTTAAATCCAAGTTTGAAGAAGACTTTATACGATTTGTCCCTATGGACATTTTTACTACTAAATCTTTGAATGGGTATGATGTACTTTACCAAAAGCCCGAAACCTATTCTAACAGGTATAACTATCCCAACCATTATGTGGTAGGAGTTAAAAACGGCCAATGGCTAGGATATGATTATGCATTTACCCTAACCCAAATAGATTTCTTTAAAGACGAGGATTATATTACCGCCCTTGTTGCACATTTCAAAAGTGATTCTACCCGCGTAAGTAGCATTTGGATGAGAAATGGCAATATCCAATTTACTGTAAAACGAAAGTATCTCGGCGCTTACTGGCCTTGGAGAATTTACAGTTCGCCATATCTACAGATGCAGTTTAAAGAAGAAAGCTCTCTGAACGACCACCTCTGGAAACCAAACTGAGTGTTCTGGATATTGCATTTCCTTTGCGTTTGTTCATTTTAAATTTACTATCAATTGAGCTCCCTCGAATAATGAGGTAATACCATTGACTTATAAAACAGATTGTATTTGAGCTGCTCTCAAAAGTATGCCATCTAGGTATCACCTCCATAAAATACCGTCTAGTTCCTCATCACCCCATGATTTAAATCATAACAGCCCTCCCCTTATCTATTCTTATCTTTGTAAAAAGTAAATACAATGACAACGGAGGGAGCAAAGAAGCTAGGGGCGTTTAGTGGTATAGTGGGTTTGAAGTGCCCGCAGTGCAGGCAGGGCGATTTGTTTAAAAAGCCGGGCCTATATGTAGTGAAGGGCATGGCCGATATGTATGACCGCTGCCCAGTGTGCAACCTGAAGTATGAGCAAGAGCCTGGTTTTTGGTGGGGCAGCATGTACCTTAACTATGGCACCTCAGTCGCAATCATTCTGCCTACGTTTATTGTATTCTATTCCATTGTTGGGCTGGAGTTTTATACTGCGCTTAGTTTGGGCGGTTTGTTGTTATTGCTACTGGTGCCTATGGTTTTCAGGCTAGGCCGCGCTTGCTGGATATACTGGTTTGGTAAGTATAAAAGTTAGTCGATGGTCCACGGTCGACGGTCCATGGATGCTTCAATTTGGTTATTAGTATTAATAATAGAGAGGGCACACCGGTTGGTGTGCCCTCTCTATTTATGCATCCATTGTACTTTGTACATTGTACATCGTACATCACTCTTTTCAATTATTCTACGACAATTTTCTTGAAGTAGTCAGCACCGTCTACGGTCATTTTTACCAAGTAGATACCAGTGCTCAACTCGCCAGCTACGTTGTAGCTAAGCTCGTGTGTGCCCCAGGCAAGGTTCTCATCCAACAAAGGCTTTACCATTTGGCCATTGAGGTTGTAAATAGCAGCTTGCACGTTGTTGCCAGTTACCAAATCGAAGCTCAGGTTCAGGCGGTCGCTAACTGGGTTAGGGAATACCGAGATGCTGCCATCAGTAAGGGCATCAATATTTTGGATAGCGGTAGCACCAATCACCGTAAGGCCGCTAGCATCGGCACGGTAAGTGGCTTTGTAAATAGCGTCTCCGCTGCTTTCACCATTGCCATTTGCCCTGTTCACCACTAGGTAAAAGAAGGCCGGCTCAACTGTAGATGGGCTTTCCCATACAAACGTCCACGCACCGGTGCTGTTTGCATTTTGGTGGCCTACATACTGCTTGGCATTGGCAGTAGCTATTGATGTAGTAGCGGTAATCTCTTTCAGGTTGCCGATTGAGTCGCCCGCGGCATCAAGCACCGTTACCGAAAAACCATAGGCGCTAACGCCTGAAGTTCCTACCGCGTTTACTGATAAGTCATATCTTTTTGTGGCTTGCAACCCAGCGGTTAAGTCGTTGACACCCAATGAGCCTAGTTTTGCAAAATCGGAGTTGAATTGTGCCGTACCTGCATGGCAACCGGCAGTAGCGCAAGTGGCCTCGCCTGGCGCGCCAGTGAAACCTGCTGGAGGCTGCACGGTGTTGGTGAACAAATTTTGCGAGCCTACGAGCATAGCGGCAACTACAATAGCTAAAGAGAGTAAAGATTTCCTTTTCATGATACGTTTTAATGAGATTAATTAAGAAGGTAATTATTACCTAAAATTGTAAAATAAATGTCAAAGATTTAAGACTTACCGCTAAATACGGGAAATATTTTATGGTGCTAGCTATAGCTGCAACATCAGTTAATTATTGGGAATGTAAATATCGGCAATAATATTCCGCAACATTAAAGTTAAAAACACCATGCCATGCGCTAGTTGAATAATATATTTTGTATTTTTAGCACCGCTTAAAAAGCAAAAACCTAAACAACCAAAAACACCCAACATGAATAACTTTACCAAACTAAGCCTGCTACTGGTTCTTCTTGTAGGCCTTTGGCAACCTATTGCTGCTCAGCGGTCGGTAGGTGCACCAAAGCCAAGTGGAATTAATGGCATATCGGCTATCCAAAACCAAGGTGGCAACCGTGGTACTACTTGCGATACCCTATCTAACCTATTCGTTACAGATTCGGCCTTAATTTATGGTATTACTGGCCAATGGGGCTTTGTTTCGGGCCATAACCAATATGGCGATATCTCTAAGGCCGATTTATTTACCAATACAGGCTCTGGCCAGGTTACACAAGCTTTGGTAGCCTTTGCCCGTGCTAATTTTGGCAATGTAAACAACACTGTTCGTGTGAGCGTATGGGACGACAATGGCACAGCTGGAGCACCAGGTACTGTACTTGGTTTTCAAGATGTTACCATTAGCTCTGTTGCACCCGATGTAGCGGCTGGTAACTTCTCTGTAATAAATTTTACTACCCCAGTAAACGTAACCGGTAACTTTTACCTTGGCATTCAGCTTACCTACCGCCCTAACGATACGGTAGCGCTGTACACTACCGAGACCCCACGCTTAGCAGGTGCTATCAATACCGCGTGGGAGCAACTTAGTAACGCAACTTGGATTGATTATTTTGACTCTTGGGGTTTCAATACTTCGCATTGGACCCTACCAGTAGTTTGCCCATTGGCAGCTGCCCCTGTAGCCAATTTCTCAGGTACCCCTACTACCCTTACCGCCGGTGGCAGTGTAAACTTTACCGACCTTTCCAGTGGTACTCCAACCTCTTGGGCATGGACTTTTACAGGTGGTACTCCTGCCTCATCAAGCCTACAAACCCCGCCAGCAATTACCTATAGCACCCCTGGTACCTATACTGTAAGCCTTACCGCAACCAATGGTAGCGGTACTGATGGCGAAACTAAAACCGGCTACATACAAGTAAACTCTGCCGGTGGCGGTGGTGGTACTTTTGTTGATTGCGATACCTTTGCCAACTTTGATCTTAGCCTAGTTACGCCTACCCTATATACCTCAAGCGGTTGGGGTTATGTATCTGGCCATAACTTTTTTGGCGACAGTTCTAAGGCTGAGCTTATTGGCAACTCCCTTCCTGGCTCCCCAGTTTCTGGTGTGGTAATGTTTTTTGAGGTAGCTGCGGCATCCAATGCCACAAAAGCCATCCGTGTAAAAGTATGGAACAACAACGGAGTTGGCGGCCTGCCGGGTACCGTGCTTGCCACCCAATCGGTTACTATCAGCTCTATTGCTGCTGATATTGCCGCTAACAGACCTACCGTTGTAAACTTTACCAACCCAGCTACACCTGCGGGCAACTACTACATCGGTATATCTTACCAATATGCCGCTGGAGACACTGTGGCTTTGCTGACCACTACGGATGGCGATGTAATACCAGGTACTGCATACGAGCAATGGAATGATGGCACATGGCATGCTTACTCTGAAACGCCAGCTAGCTGGGGTTTTGATTTGGCCCATTACATTTTCCCTATTCAGTGTGCTACCGTACCTTGCCCTGTAATTACTACTGCTTTTACCAGCACTGGCCCAGTTTGTAGCGCCACCAATGGAACCATCACTGCTAGCCCAACAGGCGGCGTGGCACCTTACACTTACTCTTGGAGCAATAGTGGCAACACCGCTACCATTAACAACCTTGCAGCTGGAACATACACAGTAACCGTAACTGATGCCAATGGTTGCACAACTTCTGCTAACCGCGCCATTACCACTACCTTCCCTACTATTGCTGCCAACATTACTACTGTACCTGCAGTTTGTACTGCTAGCAACGGTAGCGCTACCGCAGCACCAAGCGGCGGTACTAGCCCTTACACTTATGTGTGGAGCACCGGCTCAAACACAGCTGGCATTACTAACCGTGCAGCCGGTACTTACACGGTAACCATAACTGATGCTAACGGTTGCACCACCACAGGTACTGCAACTATTACTGCCGGCAGTGGTACTTTAGCGGTTACTGCCGCTAGCACTCCTAGAACTTGTACTGCTACCAACGGCACTGCAACTGCCACGGTAACTGGCGGCACCAGCCCTTTCACTTATGCATGGAGCAATGGCGGAAACACCGCTACCAGAACTGCTTTGACTGCGGGTACTTATACCGTAACCGTAACTGATGCCAACGGTTGTTCTGCAACTGCAAGCACTACAGTAACTACTAGCGCGGGTAACCTGACCGCCAGTGCCACTGCCACCAACGCCACTTGCGGCGCGGCTGTTGGTACTGCCACAGTAACCCCAGCGGGCGGTACTGCCCCATTTGTATATACATGGAGCAATGGCGGCAACACTGCCGCTATTACTGGCTTATTGGCTGGAACTTATACTGTAACCGTTACCGATGCCAACGGCTGTAGCATCACTTCAACAGCCACAGTGGCAAACCCAGGTAGCCCAGTGCTAACTAATGGTACTGTAACTAATGTAACCTGCTTTGGCCTTACCAATGCTTCTGCCAGTGTAAACGTAACTGGTGGTACCGCACCATACACTTACCTATGGAGCGCTGGTAGCACTACTGCTACCCAGTCTGGCTTGGGTGTTGGCAGTGTAACCGTAACAGTAACTGATGCTAGCGGCTGCCAAGGAACCCGTAGCATTACCATTACTGGCCCAAGTGCCGCTTTGAGCGCCACCGTAACCGTAAACAACAACATATCTTGCCTTGGCGCAACCAATGGCTCATTGACCGCTGCTGGTGCTAATGGCACTAGCCCTTACACTTATGCATGGAGCAATGGTACCAACACTGCTACCGCCGCAGGCTTGGCTTCGGGCACTTATACCGTAACCGTATCTGATGCTAATGGCTGTACTACTACCCGCAGCGGTACCGTATTGCCTCCGCTAAACCCTGTATCTGTAAGTGTAGCCAATGCCCAAACTTCGGCTTGTGGTGTTGCCAATGCTTCGCTTACCGCTACCCCTAGCTCAGGTGCTGCGCCATATACTTATACTTGGAACACTACCCCAGTTCAAAATACACAAACTGCAAACGGCCTTGGTGCTGGCGTGTACCGTGTAACCGTAACTGATGGCGGCGGATGTACCGCAACAGGCACCGGCAATGTAACCGAGCCAGGTGCGCCAACTGTAACTACCGCTACCACGGCTACTACTTGCAATGGCAGTACCAACGGCACAGCTACTGCTTCGCCAACTGGTGGATCGGGCAACTACAGCTACTCTTGGAGCTCAGGCTCAAGCAGCAGCACTGCGACTGGCCTTGCTGCAGGTACCTACACCGTAACTGTATTGGATGTTACTTCTACCTGCCGTGCCATTGTATCAGCTACGGTAACCCAGCCTGATACTATTGGCGTACAAGTAACCCAAACTAACGTAACCTGCCCAGGCGGTAACAATGGTGTGGCATCTGTAATTGCTACTGGTGGCAACGGTGGCTACAGCTACACTTGGTTGACCAGCCCACAACAGACTGGCAGTACTGCCACTAACCTGGCTGCCGGTGCGGTTATTTTGCAAGTTACTGACAACTTAAGCTGCTCACGCAACTTTACGGTAACCATTACCCAGCCAAATGCCATCAACCTAAACATCACTAAGAGCGATGTAACTTGTAACGGTGCCAACAACGGCAGCGCGCAAGTAACCGCCACTGGCGGTACTGGCAGCTTTAGCTACGTATGGAACACCAACCCAACCCAAACTGGCGCAAGTGCTAGTGGCTTGGCTGATGGCACTTATACCGTAACAGCTATTGACGGTGCAGGTTGTACCGCCACACAGAGTGTTACCATTACAGAGCCTGCAGCAATTACTGCAACTACCAACGTAACTAGCGTTGATTGCTTTAACGGTGCCGATGGTACCGCAAGCGTATCTGCAACAGGTGGTACTGGTGGCTATACTTATGTATGGAGCACTAGCCCAATACAAAACACCGCAACTGCTAGCAACTTGGCAGCAGGCAACTATACCGTAACCGTTACTGATGCCAACAACTGCTCAGTTGTAGCTAATGCAACCGTTACAGCTCCAACTTTGATTACCGTTGCTACTACTACCACCCCTGTAACTTGTAGCGGCGGCAGCAATGGCACTGCTACAGCAACAGCTAGCGGCGGTTCAGGCTCTTACACCTACCAGTGGCCATCAGGCAATGGTGGTACAGTAAACAACCTAGCTGCTGGTACTTACACCGTAACCGTAGCCGATGCAAATGGCTGTACCGTAACCGCAGTAGCTACTGTAGCTGCTGCAAGCGGCTTCACCGCAAGCTTAACCACTACTGCTAGCAGTTGCCAAGGCAACAATGATGGTAGCGCAACCGTAAACCTTACTGGCGGTACTGCTCCGTTTACTTATGCATGGTCTCCTAGCGGAAGTGGTAGCAACCCAACCGGCCTGGCCGCTGGTACCTACACCGTAACCGTAACCGATGCAAACGGCTGTACTGCCACTGCAACTGGCACCGTAGCCAGCGCAAGCGGCATAGTAGTAAACCCAACACCTAACAACGCTACTTGTAACGGTGGCACCGATGGTGGCATTACCATTACCGTATCTGGCGGAGCTGGAAACTACGCCTACGCTTGGAGCAACAGCACTAGCAACCAAAACCTAGCAAACGTAGCAGCCGGTACTTACAGCGTAACCGTAACCGACGCAAATGGCTGTAGCACTGTAGCTAGTAACTTGCTAGTAGGCGAGGCTAGCGGTGTAACCGTAACTGTAACCACCACACCCGAAACTGCAAGTGGTGCTAGCAACGGTACTGCCATTGCTACTGCTACTGGTGGTACTGGTTTAATAACTTATACCTGGAGCAACAGCAGCACTGGTAGCAACCTTAGCAACTTGGCCCCTGCCACCTACACCGTAACCGCCACCGATGTTAATGGCTGTAGCGCCACTGCAAGCGGCACCGTAAGCACTTTCAACGGCATCAGCAATGTTGGCCTAATTGTGTCATTGAACATGTACCCTAACCCTACTGAAGGTAAGATAAACATGAACTTGACCTTGGCCCAACCAGAGGCAGTTGTAGTAGAGTGGTACAATGCCATTGGTGAGCGCGTGTTGACCAATAGCTTTGATAGCAGCCTTAACATCAACCATACCTTCGACCTAAGCAATGTAGCCGCTGGCGTTTATTACGCCCGCATACAGTATGCTGGCCAAACCAGCGTAGAGCGTGTGGTATTGAACAAATAATCTGTAATTGAGCACACCTTTTTCAAAATGCCCAGTGGAGCTTCCACTGGGCATTTTTTTATGTAACGGTATTGGGAACGTGAATATGAAAGTTGCCCAGCACAAAACCATTATGCATCTTTATTAAATGTTGCAAGGTAAACCAATAGCTGGCAAAATAGTGAGCTTCCTGCTCTCCATCCCCCTATGCTATGCCCTATTAGTGCTGTGCAAGCCTTTGCTAATGATATTGCAGCATGATTGGGGCTTTGGCCTGGCTACTATAGCCGTCATAGTAATAGTGCTTCTGTTGCTTTCTGCCATAGTAGGGTTTGCAATATATAGAACACACACTACCTCCAGCATTAAGCAAATGGCATTGAATATATACTGGCCTACCATCCTGTTGACCCCAACCATGGCCTTTGCCGAAGCATACCTACATTCAACCGGGCATAACGAAGGCTTTGAGACCATGTATAGCTACATGCGGTATACCGAGCACTTTGAGGAGAACCACCAATACTTTGCTGATAGCATAGGCATTACCAAAGCCAACGCCAAGTATTATAAAACCCATCATCCGGAGGTTTATATCAATAACGAGGGTTTCCGCAGCAGGGAGTTTACCGATACCTGTGCAGGGCAACAACGGCTATTGATGTTGGGCGACTCTTTTTTATGGGGATTGGCCGCAGAGCCTCAATCCGCTTGTTTTGCCGACCTGCTAGATGCAGAATATTGCATCTATAATACCGGCATCATAGGTGCAGCCCCCAATCAATACGAAGCTATTGCAACAACCTATATACCCCAACTAAAACCACACATAACCTGCTTGTTTCTCTTCGCTGGTAACGACATCCTATTTTTTGATGCTCCATTAAGACCATTTGTGCCTAACAACTTTTGGACCGAAGGCATGGGCTTATCATCGGTAATCAACGAAGGTTGTGGCGAGATAAGATATTTTGATACAGCAGATACCGCCTATAGTTACTTTCTCAATCGGTTTTCACTTCATACCCGGAAATCTTGGTTCCTTAAAGCACTATCTTTTACACATGTGGGCACTTACCTTTACTTTCTGATTAAATCACCCAATACCCCCCCATCATGTGATGAGTACAATAAGAATTTGAAACCCATTACACTCCATTACCTACAGCGTATTAAAGCACTAGCCGAGCAGCACCACAGCAAGTTCCTGTTATTTGTAATTCCTGAAAAAAACGCTATCCCCACTACCTTGGACGAATTGTACGACCGATATCCTTGCGAGTTTGATGGATTTAAGCCGTACCTACCGCTAAACCTAACCACTAGCGACTATGCACTAGGTGGCGACATGCACTTCAATAATGAAGGCCATGCTAAGTATGCCAGTTTTGTAAAAGAAGTGCTTGAAGCGGAGACTCAGTACATCAAATAATACATAATGCCGTTGAACCGAGTATAGAACGGCTGGAAGATGTGCTCGTCATCAGTATCAACGGCGAAGATGATGTGGCGGAAACAACCGGCAAAGTGATCAGTAAGGGTTTCGCGGAAGAGTTCGGCTACCATTACAGGGTCATTCTTAAATTCACCACAACCCCACGCACCTAGCACCAAGTGTTCATAGCCCTGTGCGGCACACAGCGTGAGCATTTTACGGATACGGATACGCATCGTAATCTCTATTCGCGGAGTGTTCTCGGGCTCATGCTGGCAGATGGCACCTGCATTCACCGCCATAGCGGTAATGATGCCCGCGTAGTAGGGTTTATCGGTTAAGCGGCCATCGTCATCCAAAAAAAAAGGCACCTTGGGCGAGTGCAACATATAGTCAGTATATAGAAACGCTGCTGCCGACTGCTGATGCTCATAGAAGCTAGGCGCTACGGAAAGGCAAGCCCCCAGGCCTGATGCATTAATAAGACGGTCTTGCTGGGTGTTTTCAGTGGTGCCAGCAGCTACATCTAAAGATGCGAAATTGAGGCACATAACTCGCCCACTACGGTTGCCTTGTAAGCGCTGTATAGCCGAGATGTTGGTTTCGCGCGTTGCTTCAAACCGAGTAGCCATGGCATCGCGCTTAAAACGGGCAGGCAATAGCTCCAATTCTTCGGGGTTATACAGTTGGGTATTGGCTAGCGCTTTATCAAGGGGTTCTTGCAAATCCACCCGCTCACCTAGGCTATTGATGTAATAGCCCTGCTGTAGCAGGCGTTTGGTACTGGTAGCGGTATGTACTTCTATATTCCCCATTGGGGATTGCGATTTAAGGATTAAAGGAATGCAAAAGTAACCTTAACTATGCAAAAAGTGCTCATCACCGTTATTGATTTCGCATCAATGCTAGGCTGGTGATGAGAGAAACTATCAGCCCAATAAATATCATGTGAAGGAACATTAAAATGCCGCTGAACCAAGGCTTCATGAAAATGGAATTAGCCATCATATCCATCTCAGCAATTTTTAACTCTTTCTGCACTTCGGGCATATCACTGGCCATAATGCCATCCTTTGCCTTAGCCATAAGCTCTATAAAGTATTCCTCACCGGCAAATGATAGCATAATAGTGATGCCAATACCGAAAACCACACCACCAATAAGCGCCACCACCATGCCGGTGCCAAATGCTTTACTAAAAGAAATGTAACCACCCTGTTGCTTGCGCACTTGCAATATGGCCAAAACAATAACGAGCAAAGCCAACAACATGGAGAGGTAGCCTACAATTTCTTGTGCGGCGTAGGACAGCCTAGCATCGAGGCCGATGGCGTATGTAAGTAAAGAGAGGCCAGTAGCAATGGCACCGCTAATGATGCCGTATTTTATGCGAGTATCCATAGGGAAGGATAGGATTTGATATATACATTGCGATATTACAACAATACTAATTAAAAACAGCCGCCCCGCCTGTACTATACAGGGGAGCGGACCTTTCTGGTGGATATCTTTAAAGCTTGTTAATGTTATAGTTTACCTACTCCAACAGCTTCTTCGATTACGGGCGGGTATTAGTAAGCCTTGCCGAAACAAACGACATTAACAACCCAATGGGGATGATGGCAGTAAGCATCACTACAGTCTGTATCCAAGGCTTAAAGTAGATGGGGCTATGTGATGCCATTTCTACCTCACTCCAGCGAGCCGAACTTAAGCTAGGCATACTGCCAAACTCTAGCGAACCTTCGGGCACGCCGTTGCTATATGCGGCAAAAATCAAACTAAATATGATGAGCGATGCCAGCCCATATACTGCGGCAGTAATAGCCGAAACACCCATGCCGATGCCGAATGCTGTTTTAAAGCCAATGCCGTTGCCGTGCTCGTGCTTTTCGTGCTGCACAGCGGGGCCAATAACAAGAAGACCCGTAATAATGATGCCAATACCAAGTAGGTAAGCACCGAAATAACTAATTTGCAAATAAAGGCCTGTTAAGAATATTATCCCAAACAATAGGGTAAGAATAGCTCCCCCGATGATGCCATATTTAATCATACTCCGTACCATAACTATAATTTTTTGGTTAAATAGTTTGATAGGATATAGGTAGCGCGCAACAAGGTAGAATATGCATAAATGCAGATGCTACTTTGCTGAGAACAATATGGCAAATAACGTGCCAGCAGGCTACGTTAAGGTCTTAGCTAGAAGGGTAAGTCGTCGTTAAAATCGCCAGTAGCGGGTGCTGGTGGCGGGGTATCGAAACCGCTATTACCTTGGTTATCTTGACCGTATGGGTTGTTGCCACCGGCCGACTCAATACGCCAAGCATCCAAGTTGGTGAAGTAAGAAACTTTACCTGCATTTTCCCACTTGTTGCCCCGGATGTTGAAATGTACCTTCACCTCATCACCCACTTTATACTTGTTCAGCAGGTCGCATTTATCGCCCGTAGCTTGAAATTTGATATAATCGGTAATGGTGCGATCGCCAATGTTGCTGCTATTTTCAATGATGAAATCGCGCTTGCGGAAACGCTCGCTTTTTTGCTCGGTAGGATGTATTTCAAACAGTTTGCCGTTCAATTCAAAGTTCATGGGAGGCTATAATTTAGGAGGGATAAAGGTAAATAATAATTGGACCATGGACAATAGACGATGGACCATGGTTGCTGTAAAAATAATTTAGTATCAGAACGTACGAAAGTTATCCAAGTAATTAATTTGGACAATATCACGTTACTTGCCTCCAAGGCCTTTCAAAGCTTTGTGAAGCAGTCCATGGTCCTTCGTCTTTCGTCCATGGTCTATTTTTTGAAGCAGTCCTTCGTCCATCGTCCTTTGACCAAAACCATTCAGAAGTTATTGAAAGTGTAGGGAGTATAGTATCTTTGCAGCATGCAAGTACAAGAAGGTAGGGACAAATTCATACAGGCTTGGGGCACTTTGGGCTCTAGCTGGGGCATCAACCGAACCATGGCGCAGATACATGCGCTGTTGCTTATATCGCACGTGGCCATGAGCACTGAGGAAATCATGGAGTCGCTCGGTATATCGCGTGGCAACGTGAATATGAACGTGCGCTCGCTGATGGACTGGGGTATTGTGCACAAAGAGCTGCGCCCCGGCGACCGGAAGGAGTACTTTTATGCCGAGAAGGATATTTACATAACCGCTATGAAAATTATGCGTCAGCGCCGTAAACGAGAGCTGGAGCCGCTGATAGATATTATGACCCAACTAAAACAGGTAAAACCTGACGAAACCAAGGAAGGGTTGGCGCTCACCAAAGCGGTACATGATATTGACCACTTCGCCCAGCAGGCCGATACCCTGCTGAATGCTATGGAAAAGATGAGCAGCAACTGGTTTACCCAACAGTTTCTTACCCTGTTGAAGAAGATAAAGCCTATCTAATTTTAGCTATTACTGGGGCACCGTGCGGGTGCGCATTTTAAGCACTTGTACATCAATAAAGCCACCCGTAATGGGGTTGTGCAACCTAGCCGACAGGGTTAAATCGGTAATGAATTTAGAGATACCATCAATATCGTTGGCTGCGTGGGCCGATACATTGAAGCCCCAGTTAGGTTGTTGTTCTGGGTCACGGTCGGTGGTCCAGCGGGTACCGCTAGAATCAATGTATACCACAGCAGCGCCACTCTTTAACTTGGCATCGGGTGCAATAACATCGGCAGTACCGTAGCCAGTTGGGTAGCTGCCAGTGTAAATGATGGCCTCCCTTTGGGCAGCGGTCGGCTCAGTAGGAAACGTATCAATAAAGTAAATACGGAAAGTATCGTTAGCGCTAAAGAACTGTGTAATCTGGCGATAGAGGTACGTTCCGTTAGTATCCACCACGCCGCCGCCCGAGCCAGGGCCATTGCCGTAGCCCACCAAGCCTTGCTCCATTACTATCGTATCGCCATCAATAACTACCTCTGCCGAAAAGTTGCTTTGGTTGATGTCCCCCTTTTTGGAGTCTTTATTACACGAAGCCGTAATCACTAGCATCAAAACGGGTACAAGCCAAGCAAGATTTTTCATATAGCGCGGTTTTGAATTGCTAAAATTACGGAACATATCACAAATTAGGCCAAGTACCTTTTCAATTCTTCCAAATGCGGCGCAATCTTATGTGCCAGTTTCTCCTTATGGCGCAGGCTTTCCAAGGCTTCGGGCACTTCCACTGGTTGGCCGGTTGCGGCTTCTACCACCTCAATAAATTTGGCAGGGTGGGCCGTGCCTAAGAAAATGCCAGTGGCCGTTTCCGTTTTCAGGTAGCGCTTCAAGGCGAGGTAGCCTACCGCACCATGTGGGTCTAGCAGGTAGCCAGTGCGCTGCAATACCTCTTGTATGGTAGCGCTAGTCTCGTCATCAGCTATGGCACATGACACCACATCTTTGGCAAGCGCTTCTTGGTTGTTGCCGTAGAGGTCCATCATACGGGCAAAGTTGCTTGGGTTGCCCACATCCATGGCATTGCTCAAGGTAGATACCGATGCGCGTGGGGTAAATTGCCCCGTTCGCAAGTATTGAGGCACCACATCGTTGGCATTGGTGGCTGCCACAAACCGGTGTACCGGCAGCCCCATGCGCTTGGCCATCAACCCAGCTGTAAGGTTGCCGAAGTTGCCGCTCGGCACACAGATAACTACCTTATCATCCTCGCCCTTGGGCACTTGGCTCCAAGCGTAGTGGTAGTAAAAGCTCTGCGGTATCAATCGGGCGATGTTGATGCTATTGGCGGAAGTTAAATTAATTCGGGCATTCAGCTCGGTATCAGCAAAGGCTTGTTTTACCAAGGCTTGGCAGTCGTCAAAGCTACCCTCCACTTCCAGCGCGGTTATGTTTTGGCCGAGGGTGGTCAATTGCTTTTCTTGCAATGGGCTTACTTTGCCACTAGGGTACAGTATCACCACTTTTATTCCTGGCACTCCCAAAAAACCGTGCGCCACCGCGCTGCCCGTATCGCCACTGGTTGCTACCAGAACGGTTACTTCATTATCCTCGTTTTTAAGGAAGTGCCCCAACAGCCTAGCCATAAACCGCGCGCCTACGTCCTTAAACGCCAGCGTGGGCCCATGGAACAATTCCAAGCTGTATATGCCCTCTTCCACCTGTACCAGCGGCATCGGGAAGTGCAGGCTGTTATCGATAATGTTCTTTAGGTCGCCCAATTCCATATCATCGCGGAACATCGCCCAACCTACCTTAAACGCTACTTCCTCAAAGGATAGGCCTTTCAGGTTTTGGTAAAAGGTATCGGGCAGGGTAATAATGCGCTCGGGCATGTACAAACCCTTGTCGGGCGCCTGCCCGCGGATAACGGCCTCCTTGAGCGTGGCGTGGTGGTTGCGGTTGTTGGTAGAGTAGTAATGCATGGTATTGCAAAGATGGTAAATTTGTTTGGACGATGGACCATGGACGATGGACCATGGACGATGGACCATGGACTGCTTCAATTTGAGGTTTGCAATTTAAAAAGTAATTGTGGATATGGTTTAATTGACAATTAATGGGGTAAACAAAACAGTATATAATGCCAAGCTACAACCCTTGCTAGGCGGTAATCCTTCATCCAAAAATTACATCTTTCACCCCCAGCTACCCTCTTTAGGGTAATGTATTGTCATAGTATTGTCAGAAGATGGTTTTTATAGTGCAACCTGCGAACAAAACACCGAACATTGCAGTCTTATTTAGAAACAATCTAAAAACTATGTTCACGATGTTGCGTACATTTACCCTACACCTTTTTGTTGCGGTGTCATTGTTATTTACTGCCAGCGGCGCGTTCGCCCAAGGTACCCCAACAGCCGATACGGTTGTGCTTGGCCCTAGCTATGCCAACCAAGTATATTATAGCCTAGTAACAGGCCAAAAAACCATAGCCGACAAAACCGAGTGGGACGTTGCTTTCCAAGCCAACGGTATCACTTTTGGTGTTTGGTTGAATGAAACCGCTGGCCTATCTGCTTACCTAGTACCTAGCTTAGATGCCACCGATTGGGGCACCGCGGTTGATACTACTGGCCTTAGTACTTGGCAACGCATACAAAACGGCACTGGCTCATGGGCCGATGGTGCATTTAACTCAAACCCTACCAGCGCATTTGATATCGGTTGGGGTGTTTACACTGGCCCGCCAGCACACGAAGTAAATGGTGACTCTATCTATTTGGTAAAGTATGCAAACGGTACCGTAAAACTATTGTGGATTGAGAACTTAAATGTGAACCGCTACGTGTTCCGTTTCTCTGATATTGACGGTAACAGTGAAGTGATTGACTCGGTATTGAAAAACAACGACCGCAATCTATCTTACTACAGCTTGTTGAACGAAGTAGAACTTGACCGCGAGCCATCTAACGAAAGCTGGGACCTATGGTTTACCAACGGCCTTACCGCTGCCCCAGGTGCGCCAGGTGCCCCACTTAGCCCGCCAGCAGGTGCAGTATATGCCAACCGTGGCATACAATCAGTTCGTGTAACTGGCGCTCCTGCCGATTCTGCTGATTACTTGACTGCCACTTTCGATAGTGCTATCTACAACATCGGTGTTACTTACCGCGTGCGCAACTCAACCCCGCCTCCAGGATTTTGGGAAATACCTGATAGCAACGTATACTTTGTAAAAGCTAACGATGACCAGTATTACAAAATAGTGTTTACCGGTTTTGGCGGTACCCCAGATGGTGTAATTGCTTTTGAGAAAACCCAATTGACTTTTGAAGCAGTAGGTATTAACGATGTGGCCAACGCTACCCGCGTAGTGCTTTACCCTAACCCAGCTACTAGCCAATTGAACGTGATATTGGATGCCAAAGAAGCTGGCTTGCACACCGTAGTAATTACGGACCTTGCTGGTAAAGTAACCTATAGCACCCAGCTTGCTGTAAACGGTTTGCAGAACATCAGCATCCCCGTATCAACCCTTGCTAACGGCTACTACTTGGTTTCTGTTGAAGCCAACGGCAACCGCAGCGTACAGAAATTTGTAAAACAATAACATAATACCTTTGCGCATACTATTTACTATAGTTTTTTTACTGAGTATCCTCGGCTTGGCGGCCCAGCAGCGCACCATTACGGTGGTAAGCGATGCCGATGGCAGCCCAGCCGGGGATGCTTATATTATAGTACATAGCCTTGATGGCGAAGGCAAAAAATACAGCGTACTTACCGATGAGGACGGTGTGGCCAACATTAAATTTACTGGCAGGGTATACCTTGAGATAAGCCATGCCAGCTTTGTGCCTCATATTGACACGCTAGAAGCAGGGCAAAGCCAATACTATCGCCTTACCCCTGTAAGCATCAGCATTGAGCCTGTGGTGGTTACCGGCCAGTTTACGCCCGATGACCCAAAACGCTCAGTATATGCGGTAAAGGTTATCGACTTAAAAACCATTGAAAACCGCGGTGCCACCAACCTGCGCGAGCTGCTAGGCCAAGAGCTGAACATGCGCGTAACGCAAGATAATATACTAGGCAGCGGTCTTAGCCTACAAGGCCTAAGCGGGGAACAAGTAAAATACATGATTGATGGCGTGCCGATTATCGGTAGGGTAAATGGCGATATTGACATTAGCCAAATAAACCTGAACGATGTGGCCCGTATTGAAGTAATTGAAGGCCCTGTGAGCGTGCAATATGGCACCAATGCCTTGGGCGGGGTAATCAACATCATTACCAAAACCGACCAAGGCGACAAAATTAATACTTCCCTAAATACCTATTACGAAAGCCGCGGCACCTATAACATCGATGCCTTGGCAGGTTTTAGGGTGAAAAAACACTTTTTCGGTATCAATGCTGGCCGCTGGTTTTTTGATGGTTACGACCAAGATAAAGATGCACGCGATTTACTATGGAACCCCAAGGAACAGTACTTTGGCACTGTGAAATACGGCTACAGCTTTAAGCGCTTGCGCTTGCTTTACAGCACCAGCCTTTTCAACGAGAAAATTACCAATCGTGGTACGCCGCGTGCGCCTTTCGGGGTATCGGCTTTCGACGATTATTATTATACTTTCCGCAATGCCAACTCCCTTACCATTAGCGGGGAAATTTTTAAGAACCATTACCTCAACCAAGTTTTTGCCTACTCCTACTTCCAACGCCGCAAAAACACGGTATTCAAAGATTTGGTAGACCTTACTGAAACCTTGGTGGAAGACCCTACTTTGCAAGATACTACCCGCTTCAATGCCTTTTTGGCAAGGGGTTTTATCAGCCGCAATACGGCCGTAAAGAAACTGAACTACCAAGTAGGCTACGACATCAACATTGAGACCGCCAGCGGCAGGCGCATTGAAGACGGTAGCCAAACCATCGGCGATTATGCGGCATTCGCCAGCATTAGCTATTCGCCTTTCAGTTGGGTAACCATGCAGCCCGGCCTGCGCTACTCTTATAATACGGCATACAAAACCCCGCTTACCCCATCCATACACTTCAAATTCAACCCAGCCGAGTATCTTATCATTCGCCTATCATATGCCCGTGGTTTCCGAGCGCCATCGGTTAAAGAGCTTTACTTCGACTTCTTCGACATCAACCACAACATATACGGCAACCTCGATTTAGAAGCTGAATACAGCAACAACGTAAACTTACAGTTTAGCTACACCCGCCCAATTGGCGAATCGCATTTGTTCAAGTTTATCCCTACCTTCTTCTTCAACGACATTAAGAACGATATTGAGTTGATACAGGATTTTAGTAACGAAGGCGGTACCGGCACTGCCCTGCCCTACACCTATGGCAACCTTAGCAGCAACCGCATTATAGGCGCCAACCTGCGCATGCAATACCAGTTTAAAGATGGGCTTACCATCGGTTTCTCCACCGCTGCCAATGGCCGCAAATACCAGTTTAACGATACACTAAGCTCTGGTGGCTTCCGTTTTAGCCCCGAGGTTTCTGCCGATGCCACGTATATGATACCCAAAATCAAGTTGCGCGTGTCGGTTTACTACAAATACAATGGGCAGTTCGTTACCCCTTACATCGATTCGGATGCCACCGTTGCCGAGCAGATAATACAGCCGTATGGCTTATTGGATTTTAGCTTGGGAAGGAGCTTCTGGAAAAACCGCATCGTAATTAGCGCCGGTGCTAAAAACCTTTTGAACATCAATCAGGTTAATACCAATGGCGGTACCGGTGGCGCCGCCCACAGCTTAGGTAGCAATAGCGTACCGGTTGCTTGGGGGCGCAGTTACTTCGTGTCATTAAAGTTACAATTTACTAAGGCCTAACCTATGCGCGCTATTACCTGTTTATTATTGCTTGGTACCTTAGTTATGTCTTCTTGCGAAAAAGAGGAAAAACCAGTGGACAAGCCGGTGCTAGAAACGGTGCAGATACCCATGGGGCCCCAGTACGAAAACCAATACTTTTTCGACCTAGAGAGCAATGCTACCGCGGAGGTAATCTCCCGCTTTAACTGGGATTTGGCATTTGAATCTACCGCCGATGGTTACCGTGTATTTATCAATGGCAGCAAGTTTATGTTTGCCTACAACACCGGCTCTACCCAATTTGACAGCACTTACGCTTACAACTTTTTACGCCGCCGCTGGGATGAGCCCAATGGCGACCTCACCAAAACCGCTTTCGGTGAGTGGGGTACTATCACTAGCCCTGGCGAGGTAACCAGCAACGGCAACGTATACCTAGTAGACCGTGGCTACAACGCAAGTTTGGATACCTTCGGCTATCGAAAAGTAGTAATAAACAGCCTAACCGACGGCAACTACTCTATAAGTTATGGCTATTTGAACAGCACTACTGCAACTACTGTTACTGTACCGAAAGCTGACGGCTATCAGCGGGTATATATGGTGCTAGATAATAATGGACAAATAACATCAGGCGAGCCTAGCACCACGTGGGACTTGAACTTTACCCGCTACACGCATGTGTTTTACGGCCCCGTGCCGGGTTTCCCCCCTACGGATACGCTGCCTTACCAAGTGGTGGGTGTGTTGAGCAACTATCGCGATGGTGTAACTGTTGCCAAAATTGACTCGGCAGATTTTAACGCCTTTACCTTGGCCGATGCCGCTAACTTAACCTTCTCTGCGAACCAAGATGCCTTAGGCTTCGATTGGAAAAACTTCACCCTAAGCGACGAAAACTACGAGGTAGACCCCAACAAGCTTTACATCATAAAAAGCGTGGAGGGCACCTACTTCAAGCTCCGATTTACTGAGTTCTACAACAATGCTGGTACCAAGGGCTACCCTACCTTTGAGGTGGAGGAACTTCGTTAGTCCACGGTCGACAGTCGACGGTCCACGGCTGAAAGATTATTGGTTATTGGTTATTGGAATATAGACTTTAGCGAGTTGCCGTTACTTATGCACCATTATGATTTGAATCGGTATGTAGAATGATGGATGCGGTCAGACGACTACGATGGTTCGAGTGGTATGGTCGCAGGCTTGTGAATCTTATATTCGAACAGGGCGTCCGACCGCTAATGTAAGGAAGCGCAAGGTTACCGCTACCCCGTCAAAAACAATATTTGCAATTTACATCACCGTTGTTGCAAAGACCGCTCCATAGATAGCGGTCGGACGGCACTCCGAATACAAGCTACTAGATTCTAAACTTTAATACTCGTATCACCGTAGCCGTCTGACCGCAGAACGCACACTCAGTTAAACTTAATGGAGCCAATAATCCATCAAATAATAACCAAAGTAAGCCGTGGACTGTGGACCATCGACTATCGACCATTTTATCTTAACTTTATCGCAAATCGAACACAGGCATGATATTATCCATGACGGGTTACGGCAAAGCAAGCGTTAATTTGCACGGCCGCACTTTCCAAATTGAAGCACGGTCGCTCAACAGCAAATACCTCGACCTCAACCTAAAAATACCTTCGTTATTGCGCCATAAAGAGATTGAGGTGCGCAGCCTCATCACGGCCATATTAATGCGTGGTAAGGTTGACTTCACCATTACGCCTGAGAGTGGTGCTGAAATGCCTGCCCAAACCGTAAATCGTGCCTTGTTCAATGCCTATTACAAGGAGCTGAAAGAGCTGGCCCGTGAAAACGGACTGAACGACCAAGACTTGCTATCGGTAATTGTGCGCCTGCCAGATGTAATGCAAACCGACAATAGTATATTGACGGAAGAAGAGTGGAACCTCCTAGAACCTGGTATTAAGAAAGCATTGCATGCCCTAGAGGATTTCCGCAAGCGGGAAGGTAACGAGCTGCGGAAGGATATGGCGGAGCGTGTGGCCCTTATAAGCCGCACCAACGACACCGTAGAGGAAATTGAGGGTGGGCGTAAGGATAAGGTGCGCGAGCGCATTGTGGGCCAATTGAAGACGTTTATTGAAGAAGGCCGCATAGACCAGAACCGGCTTGAGCAGGAGATGATATACTATACCGAAAAGCTGGATGTAACTGAAGAAATTGTACGCCTCCGTAGCCATTGCCAATATTTTATAGAGATTATTGATGAAGCCGGCATTGAAAAAGGCAAAAAACTAGCCTTTATAAGCCAAGAAATGGGCCGCGAGATAAACACGATTGGCAGCAAAAGCAACAATGGCGAGCTACAGAAGCTAGTAGTGCTAATGAAAGAGCACCTAGAAAAAATCAAAGAGCAATTAAACAACATTTTGTAATACACGCTGTTATAATAATAGTGACATGGACAACGGAGGCCGTATCATCATTTTTACCTCACCTTCAGGGGCAGGCAAGACAACCTTGGTGAGACATTTACTGTCTAAGTATAAAGACCGTTTAGGTTTTTCAGTATCTGCCACCACCCGCAAACGCAGAGAAGGAGAACAAGAAGGTGTCCATTATTATTTCATGAACGAATCAGAGTTCTTGAAACATATTAGGGAGCATGCGTTCATAGAGTCAGAAGAGGTTTACCCAGGCTTATATTATGGCACTTTACACTCAGAAGTGGAGCGCCTTAGAAAGATTGGCAAGAATCTTGTGTTGGATATAGATGTGAAAGGTGCACTGAACGTAAAGAATATGTACCATGATAAGGTGCTGGCAGTTTTTGTAAAACCACCATCACCGGAAATTCTGGTTGAACGCTTAAAGCAGCGGGGCACCGAAAGCCCCGATGAACTACAGAAGCGCATTGAAAGGATGAGATTTGAATTGAGCCACGAAGATTATTTTGACGCAATAATAGTGAACGATGCGCTAGAAGACGCGCTAAGAGAGGCCGAAAGGTTGGTAGAGGGTTTTCTAGGTATCAGAAGCGAGCACACAACCTTTTGACTATAGATTACGTATTATTACCTATAAGTAAAACTGTGGCGTTATGGTTACTGAGATCACCAGAGGGGTCCGGGTAAGTGTAGAGAGCTTTTACCAGGACGATTATTCCAACCCGCTTGAGAGCGAATTCATTTTTGCTTACCGGGTTACTATTGAAAACTCCAGCGAGTCAACAATTCGTTTGTTGCGCAGGCATTGGTTTATTTACGATGCTTACGGTACAGGCGAATACCGCGAAGTGGAAGGCGATGGCGTAGTTGGCCAGCAACCTACCCTCGACCCGATGGCGCAATACCAGTACGTATCTGGTTGCAACCTGAAGAGCGAGATGGGACGTATGCATGGTGTGTACGAGTTTGAGCGTACCAGCGATGGCCGCATCTTCGAAGTATTGATACCGGAGTTTGAATTGATTGCTACCCCAAAATTGAATTAACCCTTTAAATCAAATCAACCAAGAAAAATTTACACTATTTGACCAAAATAAAGAAGGCCCGCTCAGATACTGAGCGGGCCTTCTTGTATGTGTTAGTCAGTGACTATTTCTTGTTCTTATCGTAGATATGGATCCACGCATCTTTAAATTCGTTTTGCTTGCGTAGTTGGTACAACTCCTTCAAGCCATCTTCCAACTCACCTGGCTTCTCTAAAAAGATGTAGTACCAAGTGCGACGTTTGTTAAATACCACGCCGACTTTATGGCCGTCCTTTTGGTAGGTTTTAGCCAACTTGCGAGCCTGCGCCTCAGTACGTACTGATGATACTACAAGAAAGTAGTTGCTAGAAGGCTCGCCAGTAATAAACTCCAAATCATCCTCGCCACCATCATACACAATGTCGGAAGGCAAGCTAGCTTTCGAGCCAGTAAGCATAGAGTCTTTGGTAGCCAAGTCGTTCAAGATGGTACTAACTTGAACTTGCAAGTCGGAAATTTGCTTATTACGCGCATCTAAATCAGATTGCAACTGCTCGTTTTTGGTAGATAACACTTGGTTCTGATCGTTCAAGCTATCGTTGCGGGCATCAATGTTATTGATCTGCTCTTGCTGCAACTGGTCTTGCTGTTGAAGTTTTTTGATTTCCTCCATCAAGCCTTTATCTTCCTTTTTGCCAAACTTGATACCCAAAATCATCTCATGGGTACCACCTGCCAAGCCGCTAAGGTTGTTTACGCTATGGTCGTAAGCATAACCGATGCTGATACGATCGTGCAGGCGAACACCGGCACCGAAGGTAACCGCATAGTCGTAACGGTAAAGAACGGTCAACCATACCAATTCCTTGAAGCGGAAAGTGCTACCGAAATCAACTTGGTATTGCATACCCTTAGCAACACGGAACATAGCCAAAGGCTCGATAAAGAATTTGTCTTTAATTACCGGGATATCATAAGAGGCATTAATCAAATAGTGACGAGCTAGCTGGTAGTTGCTAAAGTCATTATTGCTCAAGCTTTTCATCTTGGTCTCAATAATTTGTGGCATAGCAAAACCAACTTTCAAGCCTTTCCACAAGAAGCTTACTCCGGCAGAACCATCAAAATTCAGACCGTTACGGCCATTCTGCAAAGCAGGGTCAGGTATTTCATTGCCAGTAATGATGCGATCCCTATCAAGGCTAATCTGTTGGATGCCAGCAGCGATACCGATACCCAAACGCATATCTTCCTTGATTTTGATGTAGTAAGCATAAGATAGGTTTGCACCCAAGCGCTCAATAACACCAGTAAAATCTTGGTAAACGTAGCCACCAAGGCCTACTTTATCGTTGGCAATGGCACCATCTAAGGTTACAGCACGGGTCTCCGGGCCATCCTCGATATCGGTCCACATTTTACGATAAATCACATTAGCATTCAACCCCGAGCGCAAACCGGTATAAGCCGGATTGTACAAGAATGGGTTCAACGTGTACTGACTGTACAAGGGTATTTGTTGAGCGAACGCGGGAGCCGCCAGACAAATTACCAGTAGTATTGACCAAAAGAACCTTTTCATATGATGATATGGTTAGTTGTTGTTGTTAGTATTTGGTTCGATTAACGTAAGATGGTTATAGCGCCTTTGTAGACTTTATCGCCCACCTTCACTACATAGTAGTAAGTACCGTCGCCTAGCTCATCGCCATCATTATTGGTACCTCCCCAATCATTCTGGTAGTTGGTTGTTGAGAAAATCTCAGTACCCCAGCGGTTGAAAACGAATACCTCAGCATTGTAGGTGAAGATGTTACTAATAACCCAAGTATCATTGATACCGTCGCCGTTTGGCGTAAACAAGTTTGGCAAATCAACACGGAAGTCGTCAGTAAGCGTTACCGTTACCTCACGTGTAGTTACGCAACCTGTAGATACGGTTACCGTTACGGTGTAAGTAGTTACAGCATCCAACGGAGTAGCCACTGGTGTAGCGGCAAACGGATTATCCAAAGTAGCTGCTGGAGACCACTCATAAGAGATACCGCCAGTTGCCTCTAAGGTAGTGCTGTAGCCACGGCTGATGGTAGTATCTGGAGAGATGGTTACCGCCGCCTGGCTAAAGATGCCTACTTCAATTGAACCAATACCGTTGCACAATGCACCGCTAGTGATAGTTACACTGTAAATACCTGAAGAAGTAACCGTGATTGACTGAGTTGAGTCGTTGGTATTCCATAGGTAGGTGAAACCTGCGCCAGTTGGAGCGGTCAAAACGGCGCTATCGCCGTTACAAACAGTACCAGTTTGTCCGTTAGAAGTAATAGTAGCATCAGGGGTAGCATTTACCACGATGCTCTGGGTAACTGTATCGGCACAACCTTGGTCTGAGAACGCTATCAAGCTCACAGCATAAGTGCCAGGAGTTGTGAACGTGTAAATAGGATCTTGGTCGGTGCTGGTAGCGCCATTATCATCAAAATCCCACAGGTAAGTCATTGGACCGCTGCTAACATTTGACAAGTTGGTGAAGGTAACTGCTTGGTCGTCGCAAGCCAGGGTAGAACTAAAGTTCGCCACCGGTAGCGGGAAGGAAGTAACCACTGCACACAAGAACGCTTGGCAACCTGCATCATCAGTTACGGTTACACAGTAGGTACCAGTACCCAAGCCAGTGATGTCTTCTGTTACGGCGCCGGTGCTCCACAAGAAACCGTAAGGTGGAGTGCCGCCAGTTACAGTGATATCTACTGCGCCGCGAGCATCGTTTCCGCAACCTGCGCCTTTGGCAGAACCAGTAACCTCAAGTACCACGGGCTGACCGATAGTTACGCTATCAACAGTTTGACAACCGTTGGCATCAGTTACTATTACAAAGTATTCGCCAGCAGTTAAGTTAGATGCGTTCTGAGTGAAACGGAAGTTAGACCAGAAGAAAGTGTAAGGAGCAGTGCCGCCAGATACAGTCAATGTAGCTGAACCGTTGCCGCTGCCATTACAAGTGGCATCATTACCTACAATACTGGTAACAATAGCCGCAGGCTCGGCAATGGTGAAGGTATCGCGAGCGATACAACCATTGGCATCAGTAACTCGCACATCGTAAGTGGCTGCAGCCAATCCGTTAATGTCTTCGGTTACAGCATTATTGCTCCACAAGTAAACATATGGTGCAACACCGCCAGATACTGTCAAGTCAATAGATCCGTCATTGGCACCGTTGCAAGATATATCGGTAGACACGCCGCTGGTTACTACTTGAGTAGGGCCAGTAATTACGTAAGTAGCAGTTTGTGAGCAACCCGCATCATCAGTTACTGTTACAGTGTAGGTACCTGGAGCCAAGTTAGATTCCAAAGCAGCAGTACCACCGCTAGACCAGATGTAAGTGTATGGTGCAACACCACCAGTTACGCTTACCAAAACAGAACCGTTGTTGGCACCGAAGCAAGTAACATTGGTAATGGTAGCATTAAGCACCACTAGCGAGTTTTGAGTAATTACAGCAGTATCGGTAATGTTACAGCCATTGGCATCGGTAATTACCACATAGTAAGTACCAGCAGGTACGCCACTCAAATCTTCTGAGGTGCTAAAGTTGCTCCACAAGAAAGTATATGGTGCAGTACCACCAGCTGGGCTAAGGTTAACTGTACCAGTTGAATCACCGAAGCAATCAACATTGGTAACGGTAACGGTTGAGGTAACTACCGCAGGTTGGTTGATAGTATAAGAACTAGTAGCAGTACAACCGTTTGCATCGGTTACTGTTACAGCGTAAGTACCAGCCGCTACGTTTAGTAAGTTTTGGGTAGTTGCACCATTACTCCAAGCGTAAGTGTAGCTAGGGGTGCCACCATTTACGTTTAGGAATATGTCGCCATTGGTAGCACCGTTGCAATCAGCATCTACTACAGATGCTTGCAACGCAATAGCCGTTGGCTGGCCAACAGTAGCAGTGGTGGTAGCGGTACAACCGTTAGCATCAGTTACCGTTACAGTGTAAGTACCAGCAGCTACGCCAGTCAAATCTTGTGAAGTAGCGCCGTTGCTCCAAGCATAAGTATATGTAGGCGTTCCGCCGCTTACGGTCAAGTCAACTGCACCAGTAGCAGCACCGTTGCAATTAGCATTGGTTGCTTGTGTGGCCAGTGCAATTGCGGTAGGCTGGGTAATGGTATAAGTTTCAGTTGCAGTACAACCGTTTTGGTCTTCAACAGTTACTGTGTAAGTACCAGCAGCTAGGGTGCCGTTGGAAGAGGTAGTGGTGCCGTTGGTAAACGGACCGTTGCTCCAGGTTACATCGTAAGGGCCAGTGCCACCAGCAATGCTGATAGATATTGAACCGTTGTTTCCACCGTTACAGGTTACATTGTTAAGTGTCTCAGTAATGGCTATTGGTTGTGGCTGGGTAACCGTGTATGCAGCAGAAGCGGTACAACCGTTCGCATCAGTAACTATTACGGTATAAGTACCAGCAGCTAGACCAGTTTGTGAAGCATTGGTATTGAAGTTGCTCCATAGGTAAGAGTATGCACCAGTGCCGCCAGTAGCAGAAGCACTTACAGTACCATTGCTACCACCTGGGCAACTTACATTGGTACCAGTTGCACTAGCAACAACTACAGCAGGCTCGGTTACAGTGAAGCTTTGAACTTCGGTACAGCCGTTGGCGTCGGTTACAGTTACCGTATAAGTACCGCCGCTTAGGTTAAACAAGCTAGATGAAGTGGCGCCGTTGCTCCATATGAAGGTGTAAGAAGGTACACCGCCAGAAGCACTCAAGTTGATAACGCCATCGTTGCCACCATTGCACCGTACATTAGATACCGCTCCTTGCACGTTAAGCGCGGTAGGCTCGGTTACAGTAGCAGTTAAGTTGGTAGTGCAACCGTTAGCATCGGTAATGGTAAGGGAGTAAGTACCGCCGCTTAAGCCGGTTAGATCTTGCACGTTGCCAGCAGCAGGGCTCCAAGTGTAAGTATATGGAGTAGTGCCGCCGCTTACGGTTACATCAATCTCGCCGTCAGCATTACCATTGCAACCAACATTGGTTACCGAAGCTACGGCGAAGAAAGCGCTCGGCTGCAACACGGTAGCCGACAAAGCATCTTGACAACCATTAGCATCAGTAGCAGTTACTGCATAGGTACCTGCTGGCAGGCCGCTAATATTTTGGGTAGTAGCACCATTGCTCCAAATAAAGGTAACTGGAGCAGTGCCACCAGATACGATGATTTCGATAGCACCGGTTGAGTCGCCGAAACAACCAATGTTGATAACAGTATCAACACTTAAGGTCAATGAAGAACCACCACCTACCGTGAAGCTGGCTGATGATATACAGTTGCGGCTATCTAAAACCTGAACAGTGTAAACGCCTGGGGTTAAACCAGTAATATCTTGTGTCGTTTGTCCGTTGGTCCAGAAGTAAGTGTAAGGGCCAACACCGCCAGATACTGTAACATCTACTGCGCCGTTAGGGCTAGTGCCGCAAGCGGCATCGGTTACAGTACCAGTAACAGCAATGGCAGTAGGCTCAGTAATGGTATAGGTATCTGTTTCGATACAGCCATTTGCATCTGTTACGGTTACGCTGTAAGTACCATCAGTTAAGTTGGTATTATCTTCAGTAGTAATACCGTTCGACCAAAGGTAAGTGTAAGGAGGAGTACCGCCTGTTGTGGTGATGTCAATCTCACCATCAGTGCCGCCGTTACAACGTACCTCAGCCAAGTTGGCCAAACTTACGGTAAGTGGCAGTGGCTGGGTAATGGTTACAGAAGTAGTAGCTGTGCATCCGTTACCGTCGGTTACGGTTACGGTATAGTTGCCAGCAGGCACGCTATCAATATCTTGGGTAATGTCGCCATTGCTCCACAAGTAAGTGTATCCTATTGTAGTACCAGTTGATTCCAATATGTTGCCCGGGCCGGTAAAAGTGGTAGTCCAGCTTTCTGAAGTAGCAGTACCAGTATTACGGGTGGTAATCAAATAGTAGGTTTGGCCAGCAGTTAAGCCAGTAGTTACACAAGAGTTAAAGAAGGCAGTACAGTTGTCATCGCCAGCTACGAAGCTCGTAGGTGGGCTTACTGTAAAGTCCAATGGATCGGTATACAATAGTAAGGTACCGTTGAAACCAGCGTTGTAATCATTGGTGATGGTATAGCTACCACTTGCAGACACGGTAAATTCAAAAATATCAGTTGGAGGGTTTTGAGCGTTGCAGCAAGCACCTGTTTCATCGGGGCGGCCAGTATTGGCACCATTAGAAAGAGCGGAAAAAGTAGGATCGTTCAATCCAACTGCATTGCGTACGTTGCCAGCAAGCGGTGTGAAAGTAGCCACTGTGCCGGGTGTACCGCCAGAAACTGAGATGAATACATCACCCGAGTTTGATCCGTTACAAGTTAGGTTGGTAACGCTATCCACAGTTACAACAAGCAATGGAGCCTCGTTAATTACAATTTGAGTAATTACTTGGCAACCAGCTGCATCATTGGCCAACACGGTATAGGTGCCACCGTTAAGGTTGCTGAACACACCAGAGTTTTGGAAGGTGATACCATTGATTGAATATTGGTAAGGTGAAGTACCGCTTGATGCAGTTACTTCAAATGAGCCATCGCCCTGGCCTGAGCAGCTTACATCAATTACCGTATCCACAGCAAGTACTAAAGTAGTAACGTTGGCCAGCGAGGTAGTGGTAGTAGCTTGGCAACCGCTGTTATCTTGCGCCAATATAGTATAGTTGCCAGCAGATAAGTTGCCGAACAATCCACCCGGTTGGAAGGCGCTACCATTAAGTGAGTATAGGAAACCGCCGCTTCCGCCAGTAGCTTGCACGGTAATGGTACCATCGTTCACACCGCTGCAACTTGCATCAGTTTGTGCAGTAACTGCAATAGATACTGGTAAAGGCTCAATAATACAAACAGGGTTGCTTTGATAAACCGTAACACAGTTGCTAGCATCAATAACTACTATACTGTAGCAGGCAGCACCCAAACCGGTAAACTGATTGCTGTTCTGGAAGGTTGAGCCACTATTAATAGAGTATTGTAGTTGGCCAGTACCGCCAGAGGCTGAGATGGTAATAGTACCATCGTTGCTGCCGTTACAAGAAATGTCATCCTTAACTACATTGGTAATTACCAGCTGTGGTGCTTGGTTGATGGTAGTGCTATTGCCTACAACGGTACAACCTACAAAGTCGGTAACGGTTACATCATAAGTACCTGGGGCAAGGTTGGTGCGGGTTGCACCGCCTGAGCCAGGGCTCCACTGATAAGTATAAGGGGTAACACCGCCGGTTGCATTTACAGTAATGGTACCATCGTTAGCACCAAAGCAAGTTACATCAGTTTTGTTTATGCTAGTAATAGCTAGGCCAGCACTTACATTGATGGTAATCTGCGCACAGCCAGTTGGCGGAGGGCAAGTGCCTTCTGCACGCACAAAGTAGGTAGTACTGCTAGTAGGATTTACATTTATGGTAGTGCCAGTGCCTACAGCTACACCGCCGCAAGTACCAGTATACCAGTTCCAAGTTGCACCACTTCCCAAAGAACCACCTTGCACACCAAGTGTTGTAGTACCTAGGCCGTTGCAGAACAAAGTGCCGTTGGTTGAGGATATGCCAGTAGGCGCTACCGATACGGTGTTTACATTAATAGTTACCGTAGCAGAGTTGCTGTTGCCGCAAGAAGCGCCTTCAGCACGCACAAAATATTGAGTGGTGGCAGTTGGGGTTACGGTTATGGAGTTGCCACTGCCAATAGATGCACCAGCGCAGCAAGAACCTTCGTACCAGCGCCAAGTAGCACCAGTACCTAGTGAACCACCTTGTACGGTTAAGGTTGCGTTTCCACCTGGGCAGAAACCATTGTTGTTAGTATTGATGCCAGTAGGATCAGTTGAGGCAGAATTAACAGTAACAGTTACCTGTGCACAAGCGGTGGTACTGCAAGCGCCGGTAATACGCACAAAGTAATTAGTGGTAGTAGTTGGAGTTACGTTAAGCGTGGAACCAGTTGCTCCAGGGATAAGGGTACCACCACAAGCGCCAGTATACCATTGGTAAGAGCCGCCAGTACCCAAGCTACCGCCAACAGCTAGCAAAGCTGATGTTGCGCCAGAGCAAATAGTTGAAGGGGTTGCGGTTGCACCACTTGGTTGTACTTGTGGGGAACTAACATTTAGTGTTTGTGTTTGGCTACAGTTACCGAATGTATAGGTGATTGTAGACGAACCACTAGATGGAGCAGTAAATAAACTACCACTAACATTAGGACCGGTAAATGTACCGCCAGCAGGTGTTGCAGATAAGCTGCGGGTAGCACCCGGGCAAAGATCTGCACTTGATGAAGTAAAGACTAAGTTATTGTCTTGGCGGAAATTCAGAACAGCCGAAGTGCCACCTGAAGTATTCCAACCGCCGCACGATGGCGTAGTAACCACTACGAAAACAGTGCTCGTAACATCTGCAATCCAAGTTAAAGAGGCACGGTTGGTGGCACAAAATGGCCCGTTACCATTGTTGGATGCTTTAATAACGTTGCTGGCTGTAACTACCGAAACGCCCGTAGCAAAGCCACTACCGCACGTGGAGAAAGAATAGCTACCGCCGTTTAAAACTTGAAAACCTGTTTGGGTTCCAGGCCCAACACTATAGCCTGTTCCAAAAGCACCGCATGGGGGAGCTGCATTGGATGGAACGCCTGGTTCAAAAAAATTAGTCAAGTTACACTGTGCGTTAGACAGGAACGGGACACTGACAGAGGTGGTGATCAGCAGCAGACATAGCAGTAGCCTAAAAATGCTTTTCATGTGTATGGCGGTTAGTTGTTGGTTGTAATACTTACGCTGATATACAAAACAAAAATATGCAATCAGTCCGCTAAGGTAACATTTATAATTTGAATTCAAAGACAGCCAAGTGCAATAATTTCGTTGCTAAATCGTTAATTCCTCTTGCTCTACTCGTTTTCACGTAGAAATTCCCCCGACAGCATTTCCAAGATATGAAGCTAGATTGGTATTCTCAAAAAGCGGTAACAATTTCCTCCTTACCTTTGTAATATTATGCTTTAAAAACCTAGTACATGGGTATGAATATTCCTGATGCGAGCCTACCGCGCATAGTAATCATTGGTGGAGGCTTCGGCGGCATTTCGCTGGCAAGGTCATTAAAAGGTAAACCCTACCAAGTGGTGCTGCTTGATAAGCATAACTACCACACCTTTCAGCCCTTGCTATATCAAGTAGCCACCGCTGGCCTTGAGCCCGATGCCATTGCCTTCCCCATCCGAAAAATTTTTAAGCGCCATAGCAATTTCTTCTTCCGCATGGCCGATGTGGATAGCGTAAACACGGCGACCAATACCCTATATACTAACATAGGCGAGGTAAAGTACGATTACCTGATAGTAGCCACTGGCTCCAAAACCAATTTCTTCGGGCTTAGTGCTATGGAAGAGCAAAGTATGGCTATGAAAACCATACCCGAAGCCTTGAACCTACGCAGCCTCATCCTCCAAAACTTTGAGAAGGCCCTGCTAACCGACGACCTAGTGCGCCGCCATAGCCTAATGAACTTTGTGATAATTGGCGGTGGCCCAACCGGCGTGGAACTGGCAGGCGCAATTGCCGAGCTGCAAAAACATGT
Source organism: Sphingobacteriales bacterium (assembly GCA_027483645.1). Taxonomy (GTDB): domain Bacteria; phylum Bacteroidota; class Bacteroidia; order Chitinophagales; family CAIOSU01; genus CAIOSU01. The sequence continues at coordinate 99,790 of JAIXUD010000006.1, read as the reverse complement.
GTTGGCAAAAGACTACCCCGACCTTGACTTTGCTAAAATGCAGATACACCTGGTAGAAGCCGCCCCGCGATTGCTAGCTAGTATGGACCCGGTTTCATCGGCAAAATCAATGAAGTACTTGGAAGAGCTAGGCGTACACATTTGGCTAGAAACGGCCGTGAAAGATGTGGTTGGGAAAAAAGTACTAACCAATAAAGAGGTAACCTTCGAAACCGATAACATTATATGGACCGCAGGTGTAGTGGGTGCTGCCATCAATGGCGTGGAACATGCCCTAACCCGCCCCAACCGAATTGAGGTAAACGAATACAACCAGGTGAAAGACCTTACCAACGTATTCGCTATTGGCGATGTGGCGCAAATGAACTCCACCAACTACCCCAAGGGCCACCCGATGCTGGCACAAGTGGCCATGCAGCAGGGCAAGCTGCTCTCCAGCAACCTACTAAAACTGATAAAAGGGGAACCCATGAAGCCCTTTAGCTACAACGACCTAGGCAGCATGGCTACCATTGGCCGAAACCGCGCGGTGGTAGAGCTACCAAGCTTCAAGTTTCAAGGGTTGTTTGCCTGGTATGTATGGATGTTTATCCACCTCATTTCCCTCATCGGGTTTAAGAACAAGGTGGTGGTATTCATCAACTGGCTTTGGAACTATGTAAACTATGACCGGGGTATACGGTTGATAATAAGGCCGTTTAGCCGGCAAGAGCCTAGTCATAATAAAGAGTAGAGGTTTAGGAAATAGGAATTAGTAAGTAGGAATTAGATTACTAATTCGATAGCATTTGATAGAACTGATAATAAAAACTCTTTCAAAAATTGATTGCTCTAACATTTTAGCTTTGCTAACTCCTGCTTATTTCACTCTAATTCCTAATTCCTAGTCCCTAATTCCTCAAAAAAATGAACCTATACACCATCGATACCGGATTGTTTAAGCTTGATGGCGGCGCCATGTTCGGCGTGGTGCCCAAAGTGATTTGGCAAAAAATCCATCAGCCCGATAGCAACAACCTTTGCACTTGGGCCATGCGGTGCCTATTAATAGAAAACGGCGACCGCCTAGTGCTAATAGATACGGGTATGGGCGACAAGCAGAACGAGAAGTTCTTTAGCTATTACGAACCCCATGGCGATGCTACCCTGATGAGCTCGCTGAAAAAGCATGGCTTTGCCCCAGAAGATATAACCGACGTAATACTTACCCATCTACACTTTGACCATTGCGGTGGCGCGGTAAAGCGTAACAGCGATGGCAACTATGCGCCTACCTTCCCGAATGCTGTATACTGGACACACCCCGCGCACTGGGGCTGGGCCACCAAGCCGAACGATAGGGAAAAGGCTTCGTTTCTACCCGAGAACTTTCTGCCACTTGAGGCATCGGGCCAATTGCAGTATGTTACCGAAGGGCAGCCGATAATACCGGGCATAGATTTTATGCTTGCCTATGGCCATACCGAAGCGCAAATCATTCCGCACATACAGTATCAGGATAAGACCATAGTTTATGTAGCCGACCTCCTACCCTCCCCCGGCCACATGCCGCTGCCATATGTTATGGGCTATGATGTGCGCCCACTGATTACCCTTGCCGAGAAAAAGGTGTTTCTGGAAAACGCCCAACAGCAAAACCACATACTATTCTTTGAGCACGATGCCCACATTGAATGTTGCACCTTGCAAAGTACCGAGAAAGGTGTTCGCATGGCGGAAGCGTTTTCGCTAAAGGAAGTTATTGGTTGATTGGTTGATTGGTTGATTGGTTGATTGGTCTCGCCTCAGCGATATCCTATCTTGCGTCTTGTGTCTTGTGTCTTGTGTCTTAAAGAAAACAAAAATATTCCGCTGGAATTGCGATGCTTGTAAAATGGGCGTATATTTGCAGTCCGAAATTTACCGAGGTAGCTCAGATGGTTAGAGCGTAGGATTCATAACCCTAAGGTCGGGAGTTCAATTCTCCCTCTCGGTACAAGCCCCCTAGCAGTGTTAACTGCAGGGGGCTTTTTTGTTTGCAGAATACTCTAACGCAAATAAGAACAGGGCTGAAAGCGATGCCTTCAGCCCTGTTGATTTAGCGAAATTCTAGTTTCTTTTACCGCTCCTCGGTGCTAGCGCTGTAGTCAAACTTACACTGCTTAAGGAATTCACCGGTTTTTGCATCCGCATACACTCCATAGGCATCAATAAGCTGGCCTTTTTTTCCATCGCCCAATTCAATTACGTAAATAGCCGCCATATCATCGGGGTTGCTGGTACCTTCGAAACGGATAACCGATATGATATGTACCTCATCGGGCTGATAATGCGTTTCCCTATCTTCCATGACATAGAGGCCCTGCTCATCAATTTGCAGATCATGCTTATATCCTTTGGCCTGCAACAAGTTGGTAGTTGCCGCCAAAGTACTTTGCTTAAGGTTCTCTAACATATCATGGTGGTTTTATCAATACTTACCGAATAATCACGGTAATCGTTTTGTAACTTTTCTTCAACCCTAGCGCGGGTTTCCGCTACTTTGCTTTTCAACATTTGCCATTCAGCCTCACTGGCTCGGCGCAGCAGCTTCAGCTCACTTTGCATAGTTTCCAGCTCCTTCTGCAATTCGGTAAGGCTGGCCTGGTAAGTTTCTTGCAACTCCGTTTCGCTACCGATGATCAGCTCTTCCGTTTTTTCAATTCGCCTGTACAATTTGTCAATAGTCATTTCATACCATGCTATTGCCTCCTGCCGCTCTGCTGATAAAGGTTCATCTGCGGGTTCTGGCGCCACATTAGTTGCCCTAAAACCCTGCACCTCACCCTTCAAATTCACTAGGTAGACCCCTACAATTAGTAAGACTATGGCAAAAACACCACCCGTAACCAATGTTTTCAGGTTTATCCTGCTACTATCGTTACCAAGTGGGTTCTCCATATTTATGCAGCTTTATGTGCTCGGCTCTTAGCCTTGGCAGCCGGTTGCTCAGTCACTAGGCTCTGCAACAACCAAGCCGACTTTTCGTGCACCCCGATACGCTTGGTAAGCAAATCGGCAGTGGCTAAATCATGGTACTCATCGGCCTTCAGTGCCACAGCTTTGGCTGTATGTGCCACAGCGATGTGAGACGCTACCAAATCGGCCAACATCTCATCCTCACCTAACTGCATATCGCCATCTTTTATTGTTGATAGCTTGTCAAACTCGGCAAATGTAGCCGGGGTAAGATAGCCTATAGCACGCACGCGCTCGGCTATCTCATCAATAGCCTTGAACAATTCGTTGTATTGTTCTTCGGTCATTTTATGTACCATGAAGAACTTACCGCCTACCACATTCCAGTGGTAGTTCTGTATTTTCAATAACATCTTATAGCTATCGGCCAATACTTGCGAAAGGCCCACGGCGATAGTCTTTTTATGGTTGCTGGTCATACCATTACCATCAGAAGCTTTGAATGCCTTAACTGATTTAAGGTCTAATTTTTCAAGTGTGAAGGGTTGCATATCGAATGTTTTTTTAAAGTTTTCTAGAAGGTTTCTTATCGGTCATTGTAGGGTCACCAGGATGAGGCATGTGCTCCTCCTTCAATTGGGTTGGAGATTTCTTAATGCCAGTCATCGTTTCACGTATATCCTTACGCTTGTTATCGGCGTCTTTTTCTGGTTGGGGGGGTTAGCGGTAGTCCTAATAGCGACATGGCGGTAAGTTTTAGTTACCCCCAACAGCAAGAAAAAACTGTACCTTAAAGATGATGAGACGCAGACTACAGAACGCAATCAACTGATAATCAATTAATTTTAGGCAAATAATCTGTTCATCATAAATTCAGAAGAAAATGAGCTAGAAGAAAGATGGGTATTTAAATACCCAATTGTGGAAATGGATTAACTAAGGGGAGCATTCACCTTTTTCCGCTTCCACCTAACGAGTGTGGCAAATACAAAAGCAATGGAGAGATAGCCCGCAAAGCGACCAATATAATCGCCGTGGCGCACAAAAAAAGTTTGCTCGCTATTGAGCTGGATTGCACTGCTGATAACGGCGGGCTCCCAGTAATTGGTAGCTTGTAATATATCGCCCCGGCGGTTTACGAAGCAGGAGATACCCGTATTGGCAGATCGGGCAATATCCCTTCGAGTCTCAATAGCGCGCAATGAAGCATACTGCACGTGCTGTATGTGGCCCGCGCTGTTGCTCCACCAGCCATCGTTGGTAATGATAAAGATGGCCTCGGCACCGTTGCGCACATAGCCAGTAACATAATCGCCATAAACAGATTCGTAGCAGATAACGGGGGCGATGCCCGTACCTTTTCTATTGAAAAATACCTCACGATTGGCCTGCTCGCCTAGGCTACCCGAGATACCCCCTAAATCGATAGCCAAGCCGCCTAGCAGCCCCAGCAAGTCGGGGTAAGGCATCTTCTCCACGCCGGGTACCAGCTTGCTCTTACGATAATCTTGCGCAGGCAGGCTGTCTTCCAATTGTAGCGCGGCATTGAAAACATCGTAAAACAGCGTGTCGCTGTTGCTTACATGCGTGCGGGTAGTTGTGGTGGCGCGATAATCATATTTTTCGCGTGCCATAGCACCAGTAATCAACGTAAGGTTAGGATGCATGTGCAGGTAATCAGCTACCCGCAGCATAATGCGCGATTGGTAAGGCCTATCCACCCACACCTGCGACGGGATAGAGGTTTCGGGCCAAACGAGGTAATCCGTTTCAGGGGTGATGCCTTTTTCAGAGAGCAAAATCATTTTATCCAAAAGCTCATCAGCGCTGGCCGAGAACTTTTCATGGTATGGGTTAATATTGGGCTGCAGCACCGTAACCTGCGTAGTAGGTAGGTTGCTGAAGTTATCGGGGTTGTTTTGGTTATATATAAGCAAGGAAATGCCGACTGGGACAAGCACCAGAAGCAAGGGAACTGTAACTACCAATGCTTTGGCATAAGTACGGGCCTTGGCATCGGCCACCTTGAAACGACTGCCAGCCCACGCCTGTATTTTAGCAAAATGGGTAATACCGTAAAACACCAAACAGTTAACCACCATTACCCAAAGGGTACCGCCCAAGTGGCCGGTGTACTCGTACCACTGCACGGTAGGGTAAACAGATGCAAAAGCATTGCCCAACGTAAGCCAAGGCCAGCTTAAATCCCACTGCATGTGCAGGTACTCAAATGCAAGCCAGTAAACCACCAGCGATGTATAGCCGATGCCCGCGCCAAACCGCTTTTTGGTAAGGTGGAACATAAACCACGGCAAGCACATGAAAAACGTATTGGCCGTAAACGCAAACAGCCCACCGAAAATGTGCGAATTGGCTACCCAGTAGGTGGTGAGAATGTTCCAGAGGAGGATGGCCGTATAGCTAAGCCTAAAGAAGTTGTGCCCGAAGTATTTGCTATTGGGGTTGCTCACCACATGCTCCACATATAGCAGCGGCAAAAGCGCACCGAAAATGATAAATGCTGTAGGCAGCGGCGGCCAAGCCAGCGCTAGTAAAAGCCCTGTACCGCAAGCCATGAAGTGCAGCCTGAGGAAGTCACGGTTCCTTAGAATAAATAGTTGGATGAGGGATGGAAATATTACAAAAATTATAGTACTAATAATCGCTGCATCGAAAAAAGTAAAAGTGTTACCTTCCAACTCGGCTACTTGCCAAATGAACAAGCCCGATAATGTAAGTGTATACATTATCAGTATTGCCGCTTTAATTAAACTATTTAGAGTTAAAGGCCACATTATAGGCTAAATTTTATCTTTCTTTTACAATAGCGCGTCATTGCGAGGGCCAGCGGGATTTCACTTTTAGTGTAGAACTTTAATGGCCCGCGGCAATCCTCTGCGACGAAGCATAAATCCCCCCCGTCAGGAAAAAACCTATCTCCTGTCAATCAAAAAAATCCTGTATTTCCTCCCAGAGGTCATTCCATTTATCATTTTTCACTTCAATCAATAACTCTTTTTTCTTTCTTGAACCTGCTTTGAGTTGCTTTTCCCTCGCTATTGCATCTTCTATGGAATGAAAACCTTCGAAGTATACCAATTTGGTGATGTTGTATTTAGCTGTAAAACTGTTGGTGTGTAGCTTATCTCTATGCTCATGAATCCGTTTCTTCAAGCTCGCAGTAACTCCGACATAAAGCACGGTATGATGTTCGTTAGTCAGAATATATACATAGCCACCTTTTTTCATACCTTGAAGTTAGTAAATTGTTCATCGGTTAGGATACATCATACTTTGTAGCGGGGGATTGCTTCAGGCTTTGAGAGTGCAAGGGTAATTGGAACCCTCTAAAAGCCTTCGCAATGACGGATAAGTAAGAATTTTTAATCTTTCCCCTTCACCACCAGCACTATCTCCCCTTTCAACGGCTTGGTTTTGCAACGTATTGCCAATTCGGTGAGCGTACCGCGGATAATCTCTTCGAACTTCTTGCTTAGCTCCCTGCAGATGCAGGCTTCGCGCTCAGCACCGAGGTGTTCTGCCAGTTGCTCCACCGTTTTTCCGATGCGGTGCGGGGATTCGTACAACACCATGGTTCGTTCCTCTTCTGCCAGCGCTTTCATGCGGGTTTGGCGGCCTTTCTTCACGGGCAGGAAACCCTCAAATACAAACTGGTCGCTAGGGAAGCCCGATACTACCAGTGCCGGTATCAGTGCCGCGGCACCTGGTAAGCACTCAACCGCCACGCCTGCCTTCACACACTCCCGTACCAACAGAAACCCAGGGTCACTGATGCCCGGCGTACCGGCATCGCTTATCATAGCCACGGTCTTCTTCTCATCCAATATCTGCTGCACAATGTAGGCCACAGATTGGTGCTCATTAAACTTATGGTGCGATTTCATGGGTGTGCTGATGCCATAGTGCTTCAGCAAAAACCCACTGGTACGCGTATCTTCTGCAAGTATTAAGTCGGCTTCTTTTAATACTCGTATTGCCCGGAAGGTCATATCTTCAAGGTTGCCTATGGGGGTGGGTACGAGGATAAGGTGCGCCATGCTTTTTTATCTGAATTGGGATTCGTCAGATTTATGGATTAAATGGATTTACATAAATCTCCATTGAATTCCATTCACTTAAAAAATTTAATCCAACAAATCCATAAATCGGACGAATCCAAATCAGGCTTCGTTTACATGGAACGTGAAGTATTCAATAACCTGATTAGTCAACAACTTCTTGCAAGCCAACTCTACTTGTGCGGTAGCAGCGGCTTTATCTGCAGCTTCTAGCTTAAGGGTGATGTGTTTGCCTACGCGTACGTCGTTCACGGCATCCAGCTTTAGGTTTTTTAGGCCAGCGGCTACTGCTTTGCCTTGTGGGTCGAGCAATTCTTTCAAGGGCATTACATCTATCTCGGCAATGAAATTCATCTTTTTACCAGGTTTTGGGTGATGGATAAGAGGATATACAGTATGATGGACAAAGATAGCCCCGCAAACTGAAAGAATATGATAAGCGGCAGGGATAAAATCAACAAAGCATACCGAAACTCATTGCCCTTCCATCCGTAGCCTTTTACCTTCATGGCAAACATCGGTATTTCGCTTACCATAAGTAGGGCGAAGATGATGGCGAGGGCGTAGAGGGTGATGGGTGTTAAAATTAAATGGCTAAGCCAAAGAGGAAAACCATTAGTACTTAGTCCTAAAAATAGAGAAGCAAAGAATATTCCATTGGCTGGTGAAGGAAGCCCCAGAAAGCTTGTGGATTGTCGGGTATCAATATTGAATTTTGCAAGGCGGTAGCCAGCTCCAAGAACAACAACAAAGAATGGCAGTATTAAGTACCAGCTAATTGTAGCCATTGGGATTGAACCGTCAGCTAATGTAAAAGGCAAATAGTCTCTTTCAACAAAATCTACTACTCCCAAAAGGTAGACCAGTAGTACACTCGGTAACACCCCAAAAGTGACCAAATCAGACATTGAGTCTAATTGCTTACCCATTTCTGAATCTACCTTCAAAGCTCTCGCCACAAACCCATCAAAGAAATCAAAAATAGCACCCAAATAAACCATCATCGCACCATACACGGGGAAACCACTAAAGATTAAAGCAATGCCCGCGCAGCCGCAGGCCATGTTCATTAGGGTAACAATGTTGGGGATGTGCTGCTTCATGATAGCACAAAGTTGAGCAAAATGTACGAGATGAACCTAGGTCATCTCTACATCAACATGGCATGCCTCCAAATTTACTCCACCACAGTAACCTTCACAAAGTTGGCCCTGCCTTGCTTGTGCAGCGGCATGGTACCCGTGTTGATTACGACATCGCCCTTCGCCACTAGGCCTTTGTTCTTAATCATTTCGATTACATCGTTGATGGATTCGTCGGTACTTACAAACTTATCGTAGTAGAAGGCTATCACCCCCCACGAAATGCTCAAGATGTTCAGCAAATCCTCGTTATCGGTAAAGATGACAATCTTCGCCTTGGGCCTAAAGCTGCTCACCATAAAGGCGGTATAGCCCGAGCGGGTCATACCGATTATGGCTTTGGCATCCACCGTCTCCGACATGCGGGCCGCACTATGGCAAATGGAGTCGGATAGGTAGTTTTTAGAGGAGCGATCAGGTCTTTGGTTACGGGTATATACTACGTCTTGCTCCTCAACATACCTCATTATTTTCACTAGGGTCTCCACCACCTTTACGGGATGGGCACCGGCTGCGGTCTCGCCGCTTAGCATCAAGGCATCAGCGCCATCAATCATATCGTTGGCCACGTCGTTTATCTCCGCACGGGTTGGGCGGCTGGCCGTCATCATGCTTTCCATTATCTGGGTAGCCACCACCACGGGCTTCGAAGCCAGCACACAGCGCTTCACGATGTCTTTCTGTATCATCGGCATACGCTCCATGGGCACTTCCACGCCCAGGTCGCCACGGGCAATCATGATGGCATCGCTCACGGCAATAATCTCATCAATACAGGTAAGCGCCTCTGGCTTCTCTATTTTGGCAATAATGCGGTGCTTGGTAGTATTGCCTATCAGTTGGCGCAGCTCCAGCACATCATCGGGAGAGCGTACAAAAGACATCGCTATCCAGTTAGCGCCATTGGCCATGGCAAACTCCAGATCGGCCTTATCTTTATCGGTAATGGATGAGGTAGAAAGCTTGGTATCGGGCAGGTTTACGCCTTTTTTGCTGCTCAGCGGGCCACCGTGTATCACTTTTACCTTAAGCAGGTCCACGCCGTTGGTACTAATTACCTCTAGCTCTACTTTTCCATCATCCAGCAAAATTTTGTCGCCCGGCTGTGCATCGCGGGGCAGCTCCTCATAGCTTATATATAGCTGCTCTTCAGTAGAAATGCTTTTGTGGCTGGTGATGTTCAACTCCATGCCCTTCTCCAAATCAATCCGGTTATTCTTCACCTCACCAATGCGGATTTTAGGGCCTTGCAAATCGGCCAAGATGCCGATGTTGAGCTTGTAGGCCCGGTTCAGCTTATGTATATGCTCAAATACCGCCTTATGCTGCTCGTGTGTGCCGTGCGAAAAGTTGAAACGGAACATGTTTACACCCGTGCGCACCAGCTCCAGCAGCATTTCGTATGTATTGCTACTTGGGCCTACGGTGGCTATTATCTTGGTTCTGTTGAAATTTGGAATCATTCGAAAATGAGGTTTTTCTTTGAACGTAAATCATTTGCATCCACTTCTACCACGGCTTGTATGAGTGGCGATGCGCGTAGTACATCTATCGCGCGGGCTTTTTCTTCCCCGGCATGCGAGCCATCCACCAGTAGAAAATAATCCACTTCCTTAAGCTCGGGTACCAGGTGCTCGCCCAAATACTTGTTGTTAATGAAATGAAACTCCAGCCAGTTAAGTTCGTCATGATAGGCAAAGCGGTTAAATAGCGCGCGCTGTTTGCCCTTTGCGATAAGCAGGGGCACTTCTTCCTTCCATTGCAGTTGATAACCCAATTGGGTGTTTAGTAGCCAACAAATCCGGTAGTCTCTAACTGAGGAGATAATAGAGACCAGTTCGAACGAGCAATCCGGCTCCCAATCCAACAAAATACCTTTCTTCGCCAAAGCCGGAAATCCTTTTGGTTCAATTCAAAGGTAAGGAAGGCAAATGAGAAATGGGAGATAAGAAATATGAAATGAGGAACAGGGTGTGGGAAGTGTAGGGTATGGTGGTCAGTTGGGGCAAATAGAAACAGAGATAAAACGGACGTCATTACGAGGAGAGACTTTGCGCCTTTCGCGCAATTGAGTGAAGAAGCAATCCCTTCACGAGTCTAGTGCAGTTCCTTAACCGAGGCGCACATACATAATACATGATTAGCCTCAGCTGTTTGCGAATATCATTCTCCGTGGCATGGGATTGCTTCGTCATACCAATGCCGATGGAAAAATCGGCATTGTCATTCCTCGCAATGACGTTCATTTTGTTGTTAACCAATCTTGCACCATTCTTTTACCATGGTCCACCGTCCATGGTCCATCGACCATCCACCAATAAAAAAAATCAAAATTTGGTTATGTAGGGTTAAAAAGGTTATTTTTGCCCAGTACAATTCCAATGAGGCTATCTAAAGTTATATAATATGATAACGATAGTGCACCTCTAAGAGGCATACTTAAAAAAAACACCCGACCATGTCTGACATCTCAGCACGAGTTAAGAAAATTATCGTTGATAAATTAGGCGTTGACGAAAGCGAAGTGACCCCAGAAGCTAGCTTTAACAACGATTTAGGAGCCGACTCACTTGATGTGGTGGAATTGATCATGGAATTCGAAAAAGAATTCAATATCTCCATCCCCGATGAGCAAGCCGAAACCATCACTACTGTTGGCCAGGCAGTTGCTTACTTGGAAGAGCAGCTTAAAAACTAAAAAGCGCTCATGCAGCTCAAACGCGTCGTAGTTACAGGACTTGGCGCCGTTACGCCAATAGGCAATACCGTTGCCGACTATTGGAACGGGTTGATAACGGGCCAAAGTGGCGCGGCAGGTATTACTTTGTTTGATGCCAGCAAATTTAGGGCAACCTTTGCCTGCGAAGTGAAAGGCTTCGACCCGCTCGACTATATCGATAAAAAAGATGCCCGCAAAATGGATCGTTTTTGCCATTTTGCGATGGCAGCTACCGACCAAGCCATTTTAGATGCCGGCTGGGACCTCGAAAAGATGGACCGCTACCGCATTGGGGTTATTTGGGGCTGTGGCATTGGCGGCATCCGCACTTTTGAGGAGGAGGTAGCTGCTTATTTCGGAGGGGATGGCACCCCGCGGCACAATCCTTTCTTTATACCGAAAATGATATTGGATATTGCCCCTGGGCACATCTCCATAAAATACGGTCTTATGGGCCCCAACTATGCCACCGTTTCGGCTTGCGCATCTTCTACCCACTCCGTTATTGATGCTTTTAACCTTATCCGCATGGGTAAGGCCAACGCTATGGTAGCCGGTGGTAGCGAGGCTGCCATTACCGCTTCGGGCATTGGTGGCTTTGCAGCTATGCGCGCCATGAGCGAGCGAAACGATGACCCTGCAACGGCCAGCCGCCCATTTGACCTTGACCGCGACGGATTTGTATTGGGCGAAGGCGGTGCAGCCATTATACTGGAAGAACTAGAACACGCCCAAGCACGCGGTGCCAAAATATATGCGGAGCTAGTAGGCGGCGGCATGACTGCCGATGCATACCACATTACCGCACCACACCCTGAGGGCAACGGTGCCCTGCGCGCTATGTCCACCGCACTTGAAGATGCTGAAATGCAGCCTGATGCGATTGATTACATCAACGTACACGGTACCTCTACCCCGCTGGGCGATGTATCGGAAGTGAAGGCCATTTTGGATGTTTTCGGGGAGCACGCATATAAGCTCAACATCAGCTCAACCAAGAGCATGACTGGCCACTTGCTGGGTGCAGCCGGTGGTATTGAAGCGGTGGCTACTATCATGGCCATAGCCAACCAAACCGTACCGCCCACAATTAACCATTTTACCGACGACCCGGCTATTGACCCGCGCCTAAACCTTACCTTCCACAAACCACAGCAGCGCACTATACGCGCAGCACTAAGCAACACCTTCGGCTTCGGGGGTAAAAATGCTTCGGTAATATTTAAGCAGTATGTTGATTGAGGTACCCGGTACCCTTTACCTAGCAATAGGCTACATAAACACTGCCTTCTCGAGATAATGAAAACTTACTTTCCATTAAGGTGTACTTTAATCACATCGAGCAATTGCTTTATGTTGAATGGCTTGGGCACAAACCCATCTGCACCTGAATCGTAAGCTACTTCGGCAATATCATGGTTGGCAGATATAAGGATGATGGGGAGGTTTTTGGTAACGTCATTTTGCTTCAGCCTTATACATACATCTTTACCGTTTAATCCGCTCATCCTGATATCAAGCAGCAGCAAATCTGGCATATTATCGGCATCTATTTCGTTCAGCGTTTCCCCATTGAAGGAAGTATGCACGTGATAACCATTGTAAATAAGTACGGTAGTGAGCATGTCCAATATATCTTGGTCATCATCAGCTACCATTATCGTTTTTCTGAACATGGTGGTTATCCCTTCATTCTATGAATAAAAACAGAGCACAATAGAAATTATATCATGCTCCTTAAGAGGAAGAATAAGGTGGGAAGTAGGGTGCGACGTGCAATATAGAAAATGTTTTAACCATTATAATAGTATCGCTAATATTTGGTATGCCCAGCTATCACCCCGCAGTATACATATCAATCATGCTCAATGCCCTGCCCATTAAATTGCGCCAGATGAGATTCTCGTTTTGGTTGGTTTTTTTCTTTATCTCTTTAGCAAGCAGTTGCGGGTTTTGGGTGCTAAAGGGCAACTGAAACACTTCATGAAAGAACCCAATGCCCATACTTTCAAAGTAGGCAATGGTCTCTACACGCTCATAAACTTTTAGGGCAATTTTATAATCCCGATTGTAAAACCGCAATATAGCCACTACGCCAAAGGCTTCGCCCCTATCGCTCTCATTCATGGCTTGTGTAGCATGCTGCAAGTTGCGCTCCAGCGTATCTACAAACGCCTTTAGGTTCTCCGGTTGTACTTTGGGGTAACTGTATACATATATCCGGCCCAGCTCAAGCAGCGTTTTCCAAACATTGGCTACCAGCTTATGCTCCTTTTGGAAGGCCTGCATCTGGCGAGCGGTTTCTTGCGCCTCATGGTACAGGCCAAGCAAAACCTCCGTGCGCAATTTGTTGTAAAACATCCCTTCCGACCGGGCGCCACGCAGTTCTGGTATGCGCTGGGTAAGCTGGTACGCTTCCGTTTGATGCTTATAAAAGCCACGGATATCGTCTTTCATGTAATTATAGAGGCCCTTGGCATACAAATAGCGAAAACGCTCGGTCCATAGGTGGTTGCTCTCATAGTTTAGCCCGGGCATATTGGGGTACTGTTGGCGCAACTGCTCAAACTGCTTTATATGCCGAGTAAGCGCCCCCAGCTTGTTGCCCATAGTGGCGGCACCATTGAGTACGTGCGATAGGTGATAGGCAATCGCAAACCGAGGATACTCTTTTCTTTTTAGCGTTAATCGTTTCAGTAATTGCATTACTTCCATCACTTTAGGGAAACCACCGTGGTGAAACTCATTTAAGGCTTTGGTGGAAAGTAACCTCACTTGGTTAACATCCCGTTGCAGCTCTACTGCTAGTTCCCATTGCTCAAACAAGGTACTGTTATGGTGGTATTCGCCCAACACTTGCCTGCAATACATTAAATTTTGGATGGCATCGGGCAGTATCTCGAAGAGGTTTTCTTGCCACATCTTTTTTACCAGCGGCTCCAGCTTTTGCCGCGCCATACCATATTGGCCTTCTTCTTTTATCTGCAGCTTAATTTGGTACAGCTCCAATTGCTCCTCAGGGAAGCGCGACCATTGGCCGGCACTAACGGGCTGCTTTAGTTTGGTAATGCTTTCCAGCAGGTTTTTGCGCAGCTTAAAGTAGCGATTGCGGAGGGTTTCGAAACTGCTTTCATCGTTGCCGTAGATATGGGGTATTACCTGTTGGTTGCTAAAGCCAGTGCCCTTGTGCTCCTCCAGGAAGCCAATAAGCAACAGCGCTTTGGGCGAGTTGGCGAACTCCTGTCGCAAATGTTCGTGCTCGCTACTGGAAAGGCTATGGTACGCAGTCTTCAGTTCCTGGTTCATTTCTTGCCTGGTTTATGGTGTTTAGGCAAAAAGCGGTCAACGGTATCCCTAAGGAAATCCCTATCCAAATGAGTGTAAATTTCCGTGGTAGTAATGCTCTCGTGCCCCAGCATCTGCTGCACGGCCCGCAAATTGGCACCACCTTCAACTAAGTGGGTAGCAAAGGAATGGCGAAAGGTATGGGGGCTAATATTTTTATGTATGCCCGCCTTTTTTGCCAAATCCTTTATTAAATCGAATACCATTTGCCTGCTTACCTTACTACCTCGTTGATTGAGGAAAACATGGTCTTCGCTGCCCTTTTTTACCAAATGGTGGCATCGCGTTTGCTCCACGTATATGGTAATATATTTCATGGCATCGGCACCTATGGGCACCAGCCGCTCTTTGTTGCCTTTGCCCAGCACTCGCACATATCCCTCATCAAACCTCAATCGACTTAAACGTAGATCTATCAATTCCGAAACGCGCAGGCCACTGCTATATAGTGTTTCTAGCAACGCTTTATCACGCGTGCCAGAAGGTTCGCTCAAGTCAATGTTAGCGATAATTAGTACTATCTCTTCGTAGCTGAGCGTATCTGGCAATTTCCGTTTGGTTTTGGGGCCTTCTAGCAAGTCGGTGGGGTCGTGGTCCATCATATCCTCCATCAACAAAAACCGATAAAAGGCCCTTACCCCCGAGAGAATGCGGGCTTGGCTGCGGTCGTTGAGTTCCTTTTCGTACAACCAGGTTACAAAGGCATCCAATATGGCTAGGTCTACCTTTTCGGGCGAAACGCCAGGGTGGTTGGTTTCCACATATTCTTGCAGCTTGCCTATATCCAGCATATACGCTCCAATGGAGTTGGCAGAAAGCGACCGCTCCAACTTCAGGTAAGCTTTAAAGCCCTTGATGCTACTTTTCCAATCCATATAACTAAGATAGGGGGTAAATCAGTTGGTTGGGTACTCCAGTAGCGTGTAAATTACTATGCTATCTTACACCTAACCATTCATTAACATGGGCAGTATCAAAACGCTTGCAGCTCCACCAACTTATTATATGCACCGCCTTTGGCCATGAGGCTGATGTGGTTGCCGCGCTCAATGATTTGGCCGCCTTGCATTACGAGGATTTCGTCGGCGTATTGTATGGTACTAAGGCGGTGGGCTATAACTATAGTGGTGCGATTCTCCATCAGTTTATAGATGGCTTCCTGTACCAGTTTTTCCGATTTAGTGTCGAGGGAAGAGGTAGCCTCGTCCAGTATCAATATGGGTGGGTCGTTCATTACCGCGCGGGCAATGGTGAGGCGTTGGCGTTCGCCGCCGCTTAGTTTGCCGCCACGGTCGCCAATGTTGGTGTCGTAGCCGTTCTCTAGGCGCTCAATAAAATCGTGCGCATTGGCAATCTTGGCGGCGCGTATCACCTCCTCACGGCTTATCTCGCCATCCATCCCGAAGGTAATGTTGTTGTGCACCGTATCGTTGAACAAAATAGGCTCTTGCGTAACAATGCCCATCAGCTTACGAAGGTCGCGCAGCTTGTATTGGCGGGTATCTATCCCGTCTATCAATATCTCTCCCTTCAGTACATCATAAAAGCGGGGCAGCATATCAGCAAAGGTGGTTTTGCCCGAGCCCGAGGAGCCCACCAAGGCCAGCATCTTACCTTTCTTAATAACCACGTTGATGTTCTGCAACACGGGGTGGTTATCAAAATTATAGTAGGCAAACGACACGTTTTTAAACTCAATTTGCTGCTCGAACCGGGCAATCGGTTTCGCATCGGCATTATCGGTTACTTCGCTGGTGGCGTTCAATATGGTTTCGATGCGCTCATGCGAGGCTAAACCTTTTTGGATGTTGTAGTAAGCAGAAGAGAAATTCTTTGCGGGCGGAATGAGCTGCGAGAAGATCACCATAAAGCCGATAAACACTTCGGGCAATATCTTATTGCTCATACCATCGGGAGCCAGCACCATTTTGCCACCATACCACAGCACAATCACCAAAATGATAATGGCCAAGAACTCTGTAAGCGGAGATGACGCGAATTTGCGGCGCAACATTCGGTTCATGATACCCATGTAGGCTCGGTTTTCCTTATCGAACCTAGCTTCCAAGCGGCGCTCGGCCGTGAACGCTTTCATGATTTTGAGCCCAAGCAGCGTTTCATCGATAATCGAAACTAACTCACCCATTTTGGCTTGGCCCTTCTTACTGGCACGTTTCAGGCTTTTACCAATTCGACCAATGATTAGGCCTGTTATCAATATCATAATCAACACAAACAGGGTAAGCTGTGGGCTTAAGTAAAACATAAAACCCAATGATAGTAGAATGGTAATAGGCTCTACTATCATGGTCTCCAGCGTAGCAATGATGCCATACTCCACCTCTTGCACATCCTGCGTCATGCGGGTAAGCAAATCGCCACGGCGCTCTTTGTTGAAGAAGGACAATGGCAGGGAGGTGACCTTATTGTATACCCGGTTTCGGATATCTACCACCACCCCGTTGCGTATGGGGGCCATTACAAATTGTGCCAGGTAGCGGAACAGATTCTTCAACAAAAATACGATGATGATAACCACGCACACCAAGCTAAGCGTGGCAAACTTGCCGTGCTGTATAATATAGTTGATGAAATGGTGCCGCCCAAGCCCTACCAAATAATCAATAGAAAATGCAAATGGTGGCAGCGCTGGTGCAACGGTCATTTCCGTGGCATCGGTTTCGAACAGAAGCGACAAGAACGGAATCAACATGGCAATGCTGAACAACCCGAAAATAACCGTAAGCACATTGAACACCACATTAAGGAATGTGAGCCACTTGTAACGCTTGAGATATGCGAGTATGCGAAGGAATCCGCCCATAGGTGAACAAATATATCACTATCTTGTGGGAGTTTTGATAACGCCCGCACCCAGCCGAACATTGTGGCAATTGGATTGATGAAGAAAATATAGCGGGCATAAAACAATTGAGCTATGGCAAACGAGGAAACTAGAAGACAGAAACAAGTGGCAGGGCTGCTGCAAGATGAAATGAGCCAGGTATTGCAACGCAACGGCACGGCTTATTATGGTACTTCGTTTGTGACTATTACCGGTGTAAAAACCACACCAGATTTGCTCGTGGCCCGTTTCTATTTGAGCGTATTCAATGCCGATGATAAGGCTAAAGTACTGAAGGGGCTGAAAATGCACGTGAGCGAGATACGCCGCGAGATGGGCAACCGCCTGCGCAAAAACTTGCGTGTGATACCTAGCTTGGAGTTCTTTTTGGATGAAACGCTAGAAGATGTGTTCCGCATTGATGCCATATTGAAAGCCAACCCCGCCAAGGATGTGAAAACAAACCCTGACGACTACACCGAACACTACAACCCTGAAGTTTAGACACAAGACATAAGACATAAGACATAAGACTTGAAAATTTTAGATGAAAGCCCAAGAATTTCATAAACTTCAACAAGCAATTTGCAATGCACAAAAAATCTTGTGTCTTGTGTCTTGCGTCTTGTGTCTATCTATATGAGATCATTGCCTTTTACCTTTGCGGCGCGCTACCTGGTATCCAAAAAATCCACGAACGCCATCAACCTCATTACCTTCATTTCGATGTTGGGTATGGCGGTTATTAGCATGGCTATGGTGCTGGTGCTATCGGTGTTCAACGGATTTGAAGGGCTCACCATTTCGTTGTTCAACAGCTTTAACCCCGATATTCAAGTATCCGCCACCGAAGGAAAGGTGTTCACTGTAACAGATGAGCAAGAAAATGCCCTGCTTGCCATGCCTGGCATAGCCATGGTAAGCCGCGTGCTGGAGG
The DNA here is from genome assembly GCA_027483645.1 of Sphingobacteriales bacterium. Classification (GTDB taxonomy): domain Bacteria; phylum Bacteroidota; class Bacteroidia; order Chitinophagales; family CAIOSU01; genus CAIOSU01. Next base: position 81,786 of record JAIXUD010000006.1, on the reverse strand, counting down.
AAAAAGCCGCGCTGAAGTACGATAAGTATGAGTTTATAGGCAGCGTAAAAGGTGTAGATGACCTCTACGGCAACGTAACGGGCATAGATAGCGCGATGCTAGAAGGGCGAAAGTTTGTACTGCGCAGCAAAGGCCGTAACTACGCCGTGGTGGGTGCCGGGGTGCAAGGCAAGCTGGCCATAAACCCTGACGACCAGCACCGGGAGATAAGCATATTGGTACCCAACCGCAGTGGCCGCAAGGGTGGGTTGGTGCCTACCCAAGCTTTCAACCGCGGGCAGGTGTTGCCTTCGGGGGCGTTTAGTATACAGGCAGAATTTGATAACAAGTACGTATTTGTGCCATTGAGCCTAATGCAGGAATTGCTGCAATACGACCAAGAGATTAGCGCTCTAGAGATAAAAATTGACCTCACCCAGACCACCGTTGCCAAAGCCAAGAAGGATTTGGTGGCCATCATGGGCACGGGCTTTACCCTAAAAGACCGCTATGAGCAAAATGCCTTCCTCTATAAAATAATGCGCACCGAAAAGTGGATTACCTATGCCATACTCAGTTTGATATTGGGCATTGCGGCGTTCAACATTATTGGGTCATTATCGATGCTGGTGCTGGAAAAGAAACAGGACATTGCCGTGCTGAAAGCCCTTGGTGCCGATGCGGGTACTATACGCCGTATCTTTTTGGCGGAAGGGTTGTTATCTAGTTTAATGGCGAGTGCCATAGGTATTGTTATCGCCATTATCATTTGCTTGATACAAATCAATTTTGAGGTCATCCCCATGCCCGGCAGCGGCACTTTTGTGGTTACAGCCATGCCGGTAAAGCTGAAGATAATGGACTTCCTATTAGTGGGCGGTACGGTAGTTGCCATCAGCCTACTAGCCTCATGGATACCAGCTTACAGAGCAGCGAGTATAGGTAATTTGGTGAATAAGGAGTGACCCTAAAGCCTCTGCTTTACTTCAAAACACTAAACGAAAAAGTAGTGCCCTGCCCTACGATAGATTGAATGCTGATTTCTCCACCCAAGTGCTCCACTAGTTTTTTTACGGTACTAAGCCCAATGCCATGTCCTTTGGTTTCATGTTGCTCTGGGGTATCAAGGCGCTCAAATAGCTTGAAAATCTTGGTTTGATGCTCAGGAGCAATACCACGGCCATTATCCGTTACCGAAAAGCGATAAAACATTTCCCCTTCTTCAAAACCGATACTTATCTCTACACTGTCCTTATCGTTGTAAGTGATGCCGTTAATGATAAGATTAATAAGTATTTGCTGGATGGCATGTCGGTTAACCGTTATTATGTTGAAATCCGTTGGGTACTTTATCTGGTATTGCTTCTTGTAGTCAATTAGGTTAAGTAGGTCAGTGAAAAACTGGGGTAGCTTCACCTCCTCGCGGTTGGCTTGCAACAAGGCATCGCTTCGGCTATGCTCCAAAATGCCATCAATTAGCTCTCTCAATTGTTGAGATGATTCATCAAGCAGGCCTATGAGCTCCTGTCCTTCTTCGCTCAAATGCTCGCTGTGCGCCATTTTTAGTAAATCCACAATACTGGAGATGTTACTCAAGGGAGATTTTAAATCGTGTGCGGCAATACTAGCAAAGCGCTCCAGCTCTTGGTTTTTTCGCTGAAGTTCTGTTTGTACCATCTCCAACTCCATCTTGCTTTTACGCAGTTCAAACAATCGCACCACATTGGTCGAAAGTGCTTTGAGCGATTTTAACTGCTCGCGCGATATGTTATGAGGAACCGAATCGATAACGCACAGTGCACCCAGTGGAAAACCTTTATTGGTTACTAACGGTATACCCGCATAAAATACTACTTGTGGCGCCCCTGATACTAAAGGGTTGTCGAAGAAACGATCATCCTCCCTAGAATCGGGCACCACCATTATTTCCTCTGGCGATAGGATGGCATGCGCACAAAATGAAACATTGCGTGGGGTTTCGGTACCTGCTAAACCCAGCGACGATTTAAACCATTGCCTATCCTTATCAATTAAGGTAATGAGTGCTATTGGCGTGCCGCATATTTGAGATGCCAACTGGGTAATATTATCATAATCTTCCTCTGGCAGGGTATCCAATAATGAGTATTCGTTCAACTCGCGCAATCGCTCTAGCTCATTTATTGGGGTTTCCGGTACTCTCATACATCCTCGTATTGGTGAAACAATATCTTACGAACTAAAATATACACAATTTTTCAATTTAGCGCCCTTTTTTCATTGTTTTTATCCTATTAGTCCCGAATGAATAGTTAGCCTTTCGGGCTTTTTGAAGGGAAAAGTGATAACTTCGTATAACTAAAGTAATGCGCTTTAATCATAATCCGCTATGAAACATAATTTTACCTCTGGGCCGGCCATTCTACCCCCACCTGTAATTGAGAAAGCCGTGGAAGCGGTAAAAAACTTCAATGGTTCTGGCCTTTCTATTTTGGAAGTGAGCCACCGTGGCGAAGACTTTGATGCCGTAATTGAAGAGGCTCGCAAGTCGGCATTAGAGATATATGGCTTGGGCGATGCCTACGAAGCCCTGTTTATGACCGGCGGCGCCAGTACACAGTTTGCCTTGGTGCCTTACAACTTCCTAAACAACAAAGCCGCTTACCTTGATACCGGTACTTGGGCCAACAAAGCAATCAAGGAAGCCCAGTTTTTCGGCCAAACCGATGTAGTAGCTTCCTCTAAAGGCGACAACTACAACCACATCCCTAAAGGTTATCAAGTACCTGCGGATGCCGATTACTTCCACATAACTACCAACAATACCATCTTCGGTACGCAGCTACACCACATCCCGAATGTAGATGTGCCGCTAGTAGCCGATATGTCGTCAGACATTTATAGCCGCGAGATTGATGCCAACAAATTCCACCTGATATATGCTGGTGCCCAAAAAAACCTAGGGCCATCAGGCGTTACGTTGGTATTGATTCGCAAAAGCTGGTTGGAGCAGGTGAAACGTGCTATACCCACCATGTTTGCCTACAAAACCTTTGTAGATAACCTGAGCCTGTATAACACGCCGCCGGTATTCCCCATCTATGTTATGATGGAGAGTTTCCGCTGGATAAAGCAGCAAGGTGGCCTGAAAGAGGTGGAAAAGCATAACAACGAGAAGGCCGCATTGCTGTATAAAGCTATAGATGAGTTGCCACTGTTTAAAGGTGTTGCCGCAACAGAAGACCGCTCATTAATGAATATTACCTTCGTGCTAAGCAAGCCAGAACTGGAAAAGGAGTTTTTGAAATTGACCGAAGAGGCTGATTGCGTGGGCTTGCAAGGCCACCGCTCAGTAGGTGGTTTCCGCGCCAGTACCTATAATGCGCTGCGCAAAGAAAGCGTACAGGCCTTGGTGGATGTAATGACGGCGTTTTCTAAAAAGCATGGTTGATTGAAATTTTGAAGCATCATTTTCATCTCGTCTGAGAGACTGTTTAAAATATATTGACAACTAAGTTGTATTTCTTGGGATCTGGATTTGACTGGTGTTATGTGTCCCTCACCTAACCTCTCCCAGGGGGAGAGGGACTTATGCCTCCTTGCCTTCGGCAAGAAGTTTTGCTTAGAATTTTAAAAATAGAATTGCATTAAACGAGCCGAAGGCGAGGTGTACAAGTCCCTCTCCCCCTGGGAGAGGCTAGGTGAGGGACCCGAAACATGTACCTTATTTTGTAATTTTAAACAGTCTCTGAGGCGCTACAAATTACCAAATCTTCAAATTACCCGCTATGATTAAGATACTCGCTAACGACGGTATAGATGCTATTGCCGTGCAAATGCTTGAAAAAGCTGGCCACCAAGTGGACACCACTACTATTCCGCAAGACCAGTTGCTTACCCGCCTGAACGAATATGATGCACTGGTAGTGCGCAGTGCAACCAAGGTACGCAAAGATTTGATAGATGCCAGCCCCAACCTAAAAGTAATAGTACGTGCAGGTGTAGGCATGGATAATATAGATGTGGAGTATGCCCGCTCAGTAGGCAAAGCCGTGCTGAACACGCCCTTGGCCTCCTCGCAATCGGTGGCGGAGCTGGTGTTTGCGCACATGTTTAGCTTGGCGCGCTTCCTGCACATCAGCAACCGCGAGATGCCCATCAAAGGTGAAACGGACTTTAATAAGCTTAAGAAAAGCTACGCCGCTGGGGTAGAACTGCGTGGCAAAACCTTAGGTATTATCGGTTTTGGAGCCATCGGCCAATCAGTAGCGCGGATGGCGCTGGGCTTGGGAATGAATGTATTGCCATTCAAACTACACCATGCCGAAGTTAAAATCTACATCGATTACTTCAAGATAAAGGATGCCGAAGTAGCGATAAAAATGCGCACCGAAAACTTCGATGACCTATTGGCGAATAGCGATTTCATCACCCTGCACGTACCCTTTAAAGAAGGCGACCCACCGATATTGTACAAAGAGCGTTTCGATAAAATGAAAGATGGGGTGTTTATCATAAACACTGCGCGTGGCGGTGCCGTGGTGGAGCAAGACCTGCTAGATGCCATCAACAGCGGTAAAGTAGCCGGTGCAGCGTTGGATGTGTTCGAAAATGAACCCATGCCGAGCAAAGCCATCCTAGAGCACCCGAATATTTCCCTAACTCCACACATTGGTGCCAGCACCAACGAAGCCCAAGAGCGCGTGGGCGAAGAAGTAGCGGATAAGTTGATTGCGTTTTTCGGGAAGTAAAACCTGAGTTGCGTGGGCGTCAGAGACGCTATGTCCGTTTCATCCGCGTCTGAAGACGCGGACGAGTTAAGTTCGTATTTTTACATACATAACGCGCGTCATTGCGAGGAACGAATTTGCGCCCTTCGCGCAATTGAGTGACGAAGCAATCCCATGCAGGCGGCAGTGAGTGCCTGTAACCGCTGCAATAAAACGTATTATGTATTAGTTCTCTGGTTTGCGGGGATTATGCTTCAGGGGTAGGGATTACTGCAAGCAGTGAGAAAAGTAGCCGCGTCATTCAACTTCGCGAAAAGCTTCGTTTCATTCCTCGCAATGACGGTTGTTTTGTGAAGGGTTTCATTTTTACTGAAGCAGTCTTGATACTTGATTCTCACTACTTGATACTCATTTCAACAACTTCACCATTAAGCAATAGCTCTTGTTGTTTTGCGTGTAGAAACACACCACATCCATAATGGAGTAAATGAGCTTAAGGCCTAGACCGCCTTTTTGCTTGTCTTTTATCACCTCTTTAAGGTGCTTGTCTTTCTTATCGTTGTTCATTATTTCGTCGAACAGGCCGATGTCGCTCAGTTCGATGTGGATACGCTTGGAGTTGATGTCGATATCCAGTTGAATTGATTTCTGGTCATCGTTATCATTGCCATGGATGATGGCGTTGGCAATGGCCTCGTCAATCGCCAGCACAATCTGGTTGCGCTTTTGATCATTCAGGTCTTCAACACCGCGGAAAAATTTGTTCAGAAAAGCTCGAATCTCCTCTTGGGTGTCAATATTGCATATTGTAGTTAAGTTAGCTTTCATTCATTAACGTTTGCGCCTCAAATCTATCTCTCACTATCTCCATAATGGTATGGAGCCCCAAAATCTCAAAAACGTTATACACACTTCCATTCATGCCATAGAAGACAAACTTGCCTCCGTATGCTTTCAAATCATCAAGGTGCGATATGAACACCCCTAAACCAGCTGATGAAATATAATTCAATCGCTGGCAATCAATAACAATACGCGTTTTTTCCTGTAAAAGTGCCAATTTAATGGTTTCGTCCAGGTCTATTGAAGATTTCGCATCGAGTTCGCCAGTTAACTGTATCGTCAATATTTCGTCTTCATAGTGCTGTATGATTTCCATAAGCTTGTGTTTTTATACGTAGGTTAGGTAGAAAGGTTTTAATGGTTTTATGGTATTTAGCCGAAACGTAGCAATATCATGGTCATATCGTCCAGTTCGCGGTTATCTTTTACGTGCCGTCGCATATCGGCTAGCATACCTTTCATCACCTTATCCAATACCTCGTGCCTAGTTGCCTCCACCAGCGAAGCCTTCAAACGATCATGGCCAAAGGCCTCCTTCGTTTTAGGGTCTACGGCTTCATCAATGCCATCGGTAAACAATACTATTATGTCATTTTGCTGGTAGGGCTGCTCATACACGTGCACATGGCCCGCATACGCTTGGTCTCTCAAAATGCCCAGGCCCAGCCCCTCGTCTTTAATATAGTGTGCTTCATGCAGCCGGCTATCATAGTATAGTATCGGGCAGTGGCCGGCCCTTATGTAAGTAAATTTACGCTCTTTTTTATCAATTACCATATACAGCAGGGTAACAAACCGATTCTTCTCGAAACAGGCCGAAATAGCATTGTTTGCCCTCACTATCAATTCCTTAGGCTCTAGGTTAAAAGCCGTAAGCGAGTGGAAAACACCCTTGATTTCGGCCATGTGCAGAGCCGCTGCCATCCCGTTGCCCGATACGTCGCCAATCACAATTGCAGTGCGGTTTTCATCCAAAACAAAGCTGTCGTAAAAGTCGCCGCCCACTTCTTTACTGGGCTCAATAAAGGTGACGGCTTGCCAGCCATTTTGCCCTGTTAGCGTAGCCGGTATTAAGCGTTGCTGTATTTGGCGGGCAATTTTATATTCCTCCAGCACATGCTCGTTGCGCAGCGTTTCTTCCAGCACCTGTTGGTTCTCATAGGCATTCAGGGCAAAGTTTATATAGGTTTTCGCCATACCTGTCATGCGCCCATCGTAGGCATTGGCTTGGTTTTTAAAAAGGCACAGCATACCCAGGTCTACGCGGTTAGATACCATCGGCAGTGCCAGCATTGATTTAAAGCCATTGCTCATGGGCGATAAGGTGGGGTGCTCCTGCAGCTCTGGCACATCAAGCATCTCCGCAGCCCGGCCGTTATATACAATCGGCTCCAAGGCATCTTTAAAGCTGTTTACCTTGCTCAGGTTTACGTTCTTGGCTTTCACCACGGCATCTTGCTTATCCACTTTGTACCAAAGCCAGCCAGCGTCTGAATCAGTATCACGGATGGCGGCAGCAAACATGCGGTCGAACACCTGGCCTACATTCTCGCGCTGGCGTGCCGATTCGCTTATTTCCATTAAGCCTTCTAGTTCGCGTGTTTGTTGATCAACAATATCGGCCACAGGGAAGTAGAATAGCAGGCCTAGCAGCGCCATAAGCCCATAAATGGCGCTGAAACCAATAGTAATGGTATAAATGGCTTCGGGCAGCGTGCCATACACCGAAAAAAAGAAATTTTCCCTACTTATTAGATATTGATATACCAGAAGTGCATTAATCAAATTAATAACCACTAGCCATAATGCTATGGAGCTTTTCTGATTTTTGCGAACCAAACTTATCCAGTTAAGGCGGGTAGTAAGGTAGGCAACACCTATACCACCAGCTAAATAGAAGGCAATAATGACCCAATAGGGTAGGTGGAGGCGCACTACTAATAGCACTGCGCAAATAATAAGCAGCACATAAAAGCCATCAATTATCTTGCTCTTGTTGGCCGTGCGGCGCATCAGTAGCAAACTCATATAGAGGTTTAGGCTGCCCAGCACATAAATAGTAAACAAGTAGCCTTCGCCTATGCGGTAAGCGGTTAGGGTGTTAGGGGGCAAATCAGTAATAATGCCTGCCATCTCTGGTATTAACATTAAGCCGGCCGGTACCGCAAAGCTAGCTACCGATTGCACTATGTCTTCCACTGTGCTGTACTTACCGCCTGCTACCCAAAAACGCAAAAAGAATAAATGACCTAGAAAAAATGCGGAAATGCACAGCAGGTAAAAATACCATAGGCCATTGTCGGCAGGGGTTGGTTTGCCATAATAGCCCATAGTGATGGCCGCACAGGCAAAACCCGTAAGGCCAACCAGAAAAGATGAAATCTGGATGGAACTTCGTTGTAATCGGTCTATCACTATATAACAGCAGTCAAATGCTGTATAAAGATACTATTGATAATCAGCAGTATTAAGTAAGCAATAAACAGAACTATGGTGCATTACTTACTTGGTGTAATGTATTAAAGACAGATAAAGAAGGTGCGCAACTACAATGGTATCAATTGTTATCAAGAGGTGAATAGCAATAACTATAAACGAGTAAAACCTCGTTCCAAAGTTGGTTGTTTTATAAATGTTGTCAGCACAATAAATTGATAGCGCTTCGAACAAAAATATTAACAGCCGTCCCGAAATTTTACGTTATTTTTGAGGCTCAAAATCTAGTGAAATGAGCAACTATCCAGCTGACCTGAAATATAGCAAAGAGCACGAGTGGGTGCGTGTAGAAGGCGATGTAGCCTATATCGGTATCTCTTATTTCGCACAGCGCGAGTTGGGCGATATTGTATATGTTGACGTAGCTACCGTGGGCGACGACCTAGACAAAGATGCCATCTTCGGTACCGTTGAGGCGGTGAAAACCGTGAGCGACCTGTTTATGCCGGTTTCTGGCAAAGTGCTGGAGTTTAACGACGCCCTGAACGATGCACCTGAGCAAGTAAATACCGACCCATACGGCAAAGGCTGGATGATCAAAGTAGCCCTTGCTGACAAGAGCGAATTGGACAGCCTGTTCGATAGTGCTGGCTACGAGGCACAACTATAATCAGCCGCGCGCCTATGCAGATACTTTACGCCCTACCCGCAATTGTTTGGGCAGTGGTAGTAACGGTATTGTCGCTGCTTCCAGGCAATACATTTAGTCCGCCGCCGCCCCTGTTCGGTTTTATACCGGTTGATGTGGCGGGGCATTTGTTTTGCTATTGGCTTTTGGCGCTCTTTTTGATGCTGGCGGCTAGCAAAGCAGTTCATTGGCCCAGGCTTCGGCAATTTGCTGGCGTGTATACCATTAGTTTCGTGTTGGTTTATGGCGCTGTAATTGAGCTTTTGCAGGAGTATGTAGCCATTAACCGTACGTTTGATTGGTTCGATATTTTGGCCAATACTATGGGCGGTATTATTGGTTTTGGTATATTTAAGTTGTTTACTGGCTTGTTGGGTAAAAAACCAACCGCTCAATAATCGCGCTGAAATGGGCAACACTTTTACCGATACTAACGTTAATACAGGCAAATGAAATGGTTACTAGCAATAATGTTATATCTGGCGGGTGCCACTGCGGTGCAAGCCCAGGGCAATGCTGACCAAAGCCTGGCCATACAGTTTTACCAGAACGGTGAGTACGAAAAGGCTGCCGAGCTGTTCGAAAAACTGTACGACAAAAATCCCCAATCGGAACTTTACTACCGGTACCTGTACAACTCTTGGCTCAACACCAAACAGTACGAAGACTTGGTAAAAGTGGTAAAGCGCAACGTAAAAAAGAACCCGCAGAACCTTACTTACTTGGTGGACTTGGGCTACGTGTACAAGCAACAAGGTAATATTGCCGGTGGCCAAGCCGAGTACGATAAAGCCCTAAAAGGCTTAATAGCCGACGAAAATATAACCCGCAGCCTTGCCAATGCATTCTTGGCTTTAGGCGAAAATGAGATGGCCGCCCAAGCCTACCTCAACGGACGCAAACTGCTTACCGGCAATGGCGGCGACCCAACACTCTTTGCCTTTGACCTTGCAGACCTCTACCAACGCCTCAACAAAAAGCCTGAGGCTGTAGAAAGTTACTTGGACTATATTAAATACAATCTGCATGATGTACAAAACGTGCAGAACCGACTGCAAGACTTGATACAGGAAGACGTGTGGTACGATGAGCTGCAACTGCAGCTGCTTGGCCGAATACAAAAAAGCGGAGACCTTATCTACAGCGAAATGCTGGTATGGCAATACATACAGCGCAACAACTACCGTGCGGCCTTTATACAAGTGAAGGCGTTGGATAAGCGCTTGAAGGAAAACGGTAGCCGCGTAATAGTGTTGGCTCGTGCAGCAAGCGGCAGTGGCGACTATGATGCGGCCATTGAAGCATATCAATACATCATTGACAAAGGCGCGGTGAGCTCGCTATACCAAGTGGCGAAGCAGGAAATACTAACTACTCGCAAGACCAAGGTTACCAGTGGCTTTAATTATACCGATGCTGACTTGGCTGCACTGCTGGAAGGCTACAATGCCTTTATTGTGGAGTTTGGCATTAATAAGCAGACTGTACAAATAATATTGGACAAGGCGCAACTGAAAGCGTTTTATTTCCATGAAATAGATTCGGCTATAGCGGTGGTTGATGCCATCATCAACATCCCAACTCTCGAAAAAAACTTTAAGAATCAAGCCAAACTTGAGCTTGGTGATTACTACCTGCTGAAGGGCGAAGTATGGGAGGCCACCCTACTCTACTCTCAAGCCGATAAAGAGATGAAAGATGAGCCGCTGGGCGAATTGGCGCGCTACAAAAACGCTAAGCTAAGCTACTACATGGCCGATTTTGAATGGGCACAGGCGCAACTCAACATCCTTAAAGGTGCAACCACGCACCTGATAAGCAATGATGCTATTTCGCTGTCGGTGTTTATTACCGATAATTTGGGCTTGGATACCACGTTATACCCTATGCAGAAGTACGCGGAGGCTGAGCTGCTATTGTTCCAAAACAGGTTTGAGGATGCGAAGCTGAAGCTAGACAGCATTACCACCATCTTCCCAGGGCATACCTTGGCTGATGATATAGTAATGATGCGTGCGAAAATAGCCTTGCGCAAAAAGGACTATGTGGCCGGTGCCGCTTACTTGGATAAGATACGGGCTAGCTATGCCGAAGATTTGCTTGGCGACGATGCCACCTTTATGCTTGCCGAACTATACGAAACCGTGTTGAACGACAAAGCCAAAGCCATGGAGCTTTACCAAGATTTGCTGGTAACCTACAAAAATAGTGTACTGGTAGTAGAAGCCCGCAAACGTTTCCGCAAGCTGCGCGGCGACGAATTGTAAACGTTGATATTTGCCAATCCACTATTTCTTTGTGTACTTTGTGCCTTTCCTTCGTGTTCTTAGTGGTAAAACCATAATCCCCGGAAAGCAACATTTCAGACCTAACTACCATGATAATATACAACGTTACCGTAAAAATTGACCTCGACGTACATAATGAGTGGCTTAGCTGGATGAAACTGGAGCATATACCGCGCGTGTTGGCTACAGGCCTCTTCCACGACCACCGCATGCTACGCATATTGGAGCACGATGAAACTGATGGCATTACCTATGCTATACAATATACTGCCCGCAACCTTGAGGACTACTTTACCTACCAGGCCGAGCATGCGCCCCACCTACAACAAGAAGTAGCAGACCGCTACGCAGATAAGTTTGTGGCGTTTAGAACGATTATGAGGGTAGTGTAGCACTTACAATTTGCTTAGCGCCTGCAGTATATAGGTATCTCTACCAGAAACAAAACTAGACAGCGACGGTATGGTAAGCTGCTGCTGAAAAGGGCTAACCAGTTGATTGCTTTCCAAAACAAAAACAGGCAAAGAGTTACCTCCTTGCCTGTGTGTAAGTTGTTTGATATATTTTGCTACAGTTTTAAGAAAGCAATTAGGAATTAGAAACTAGGACTGCTGTAACCAATTTTTAAGCAGTCCATCGTCCTTGGTCCTTCGTCTACCTAAAAACCCTACGATACTTGCCTGTGTCTTTCTTAGCAAATGGGTTGTGCTCGCGCCTGTTCATCTTGTTGAAGTTGTAGGTAACTGATACCATAGTAAACAAGTATGAGTCGTTGCTCTCTGGGTTGCCACGTACCTCCCCCGGCTGGGTTATGGTACCGTATTTGCCCTCAGGGTCAAGCTCTGGTGAGCGGCGGCTTAGCTCGTAGGCCATAATGGCGCGCTCGCTGCCGTAGTATGACGAGAAATCGCCGTAGCTTACATAATTGGTGCTTACGTCATCCAAGTAATCGGTGAAGGTGATGCGGTGGCCCATTTCCAAACCAACCGACCAAGCTTTGTTAATGTTGAACTTAAAACCTATACCCACCGGTAAAGAAGGTTGTATCAGCGCATACTTTCTGCGCTCTGGGTAGTTAGGCAAGCCCTGGCCTTCAGTGCCAAGCGGTTGCAAACGCACCCACTCGCCATTATACTCTGCTTTTGGATCGAAGGCAAAGATGCCCACGCCACCAAAAACATAAGGGGTCCAGCGGTACTTCATGCTACCAGGTGCGTATTTCAATATGTTGAACTCGGCAGTAACGGCCGCTTCCAGTACGAATGACTTAAAGCTTAAGTTTCTATAGCTACGGAACCATGCATCGTCACGGAACTCTTTGGTACGACTCAAACGGTCATCACCCTCCAATCTGCCATAACTTAATGATAACTTAGTCGCAAAGCGATAAGAAAAACTATGCCTGTAGTACACCTGTACAGCAGGCCGGAACAATGAACCATCAATGTCCCCGAAATAAGACTTAAAGGAAGAACTTTTCTTACCCAAGTCGCCTAAAAAATTTGATGTACCTACGCCAATCCCCACTTCTCCTACCTGGGCAACCGCACTCCACGACATCAAACTACACATTGCCAGAATCGCCACGAATCTTCTCATGATTGAAATATTTTTTAAAGAACTAGTTTTGAGATTCACCATAGCAGACATTATTGCCACTATGGCTTGGTCTTTATTACGGCAAAAAAGGGCGAAAGGTTACAATAAGTTGGTATTAATTCCGCTGATCTGCACCCCACATGAGTTTTTCGCGGATGGTGCTCAGGAAATCCATCTCGTTTACGCGCAAAAGGCTGATGGTAAAGGCTTCTTTGCGCACCGCTAATTGATAAGATGAGTCAATGGCCTCATACCTACTATCGAGCGTACAAAGGAAGTTCTCATTGCGGCCTTCTACCTCAAAGGAAATGATGGAGTCGCTAGAGACGATAATGGGCCGCACGTTGAGGTTATGCGGGGCAACAGGGGTAATAACAAAGTTCTCGGATGATGGGAAAATGATGGGGCCACCGCAGCTAAGCGAATAGCCAGTGGAGCCAGTAGGTGTGGCGATAATCAAGCCATCGGCCCAATACGAGTTAAGCAGCTCACCATTGATGTAGGTGTGTATGGTAATCATACTGCTGGTATCCTTCTTGTGGATGGAAAACTCGTTGAGGGCATAGTTTACGCCCCCGAAAATATCTTTATTGCTATCTAAATGGATGAGCGTTCGGGTATCGAGTTGGTAGGCGCGCGATTGCAGGGCATCGATGGCCAGCTTTATTTCGTGCTTGCCGGTGCTGGCTAAAAACCCCAGCCTGCCTAGATTGATGCCAAGGATTGGAATGTTGCTGTTGCGAACAAAAGTAAGCGTATCCAGCAAGGTACCATCGCCACCCAGGCTGAGGAGGTAATCTACCTTGCCATTAATATCATCATGGTTTTTGAAGGTGCCGAACGGCCCATCCATGCGCAAGCGGCCGTGAAACTGCTTTTGGTAATCTTTATGCACCAATGCTTCAATCTGGCGGGCACTGATAATATCGAACAACTCCTGTATATACGGGATGTCTTCATCTTTCAGCAATCGGCCATAAATAGCTAGGCGCATGAATAGTTTTTTACGAAGTTACTGTTTTTAGACACAAGATATGAGACACAAGACACAAGACTGCTGCAAAATAAACCTGAATCTCCAGTCTGTCATGGTGCGCCCTTCGGCAAAAGCTCAGGGTAAACTCCGGTCCGAACCATCCGCAACACGGTCACGAAACATTGTCACGTATTACCAGTCATAGAAAGAGGAGTTATGCCACCTACATTATGGATGGTTCGGCTCCGCTCACCATGACACGCTCCTTGAAGCAGTCTTGAGGATTTTATCCTGAGCTTTTGCCGAAGGATGATACTCACTACTTGATACAAACTTAAAGCTTCTCCTTTAAGAACTTCCCCGTATACGAGCGCTCCACGTTTACCAAACCTTCCGGGGTGCCTTGGTAGAGCATTTCGCCGCCACCGGCACCGCCCTCTGGGCCTAGGTCGATAACCCAATCGGCGCTTTTGATAACCTCCATGTTATGCTCGATAACGATAATGGTATGGCCGATATCCAACAGGGCATCAAAGGCTTTTAACAAGATGGCGATATCGTGGAAGTGAAGGCCCGTAGTAGGCTCATCGAAGATAAAGAGTACGTGCTGCGTTACTTTTCCTTTACCTAGGAACGAAGCCAGCTTCACCCTTTGCGCCTCACCACCCGAAAGCGTGCTGCTGCTCTGGCCCAGCTTTACGTAGCCAAGGCCCACATCTTGCAACGGCTGTATGCGCTCGCGGATGTCCTTCTCCTTATCGAAGAATTCAATCGCCTCGTCCACGCTCATATCCAGTATGTCGAAGATGTTTTTGCCTTTGTATTGTACCTCCAGCACCTCTTCTTTAAAGCGTTTGCCATGGCACTCTTCGCACACCAAGTGTACATCGGCTAGAAATTGCATCTCTACAATTATCTCGCCCTCGCCCTTACAAACCTCGCAGCGGCCGCCTTCCACGTTAAACGAGAAGTGCTTCGGCTTCAAGCCCCGAAGCTTGGAAAGCTGCAAGTGGCTATACAAATCGCGGATGGCATCATACGCCTTGATGTAAGTTACTGGGTTGCTTCGTGATGATTTACCGATGGGGTTTTGGTCCACCATTTCCACCACGTCCAGTTGCTTCAAGTCGCCGGTTAGCTCTTCGAAAGCTCCTGGCTTTTCGCCTGCACCGCCCAAATACTGGGTAAGCGCCGGGTAAAGCACCTGCTTAATCAAAGTGGTTTTACCCGAGCCCGAAACACCCGTAACCACCGTAAGTGCGTTCAGCGGCACTTCGATGCTTACGTTTTGTAAATTGTGCTGGGTTACACCGTTCAGCTTAATCTTGTTGCTGCTTTTGCGGCGGGTTTTAGGCGTGGTAATTTCCAGTATACCGTTCAGGTATTGGCTAGTAAGGCTTCGGGTGCTCTTGGGCAAATCTTTATAATCGCCTTGAAACACTACCTCACCGCCCAGTCGGCCAGCTTTTGGGCCCATATCCACTACGTAATCAGCAGCCCGCATCACTTCTTCCTCATGCTCTACTACCACTACGGTATTGCCTAAGTCGCGCAGGCGCTCCAGTACTTTCACCAATCGCTTGGTGTCACGCGGGTGAAGGCCTACGCTCGGCTCATCCAGTATATATAGCGAATCGGTAAGGTTGCTACCCAGTGTGCGCGTCAGGTTGATACGTTGCGTTTCCCCACCCGAAAGCGTGTTGCTAACACGGTTCATGGTGAGGTAGGGCAAGCCCACTTCTAGCATCAATCCAAGACGGGTATTCACCTCAATCAACAGGCGCTTGGCAATCTTTTGGTCGTGCTCGCTCAACTCCAGGCTAGAGAACCAATCCCAAAGATTTTCCACTGGCAACAACAGCATTTCGGCAATGTTGGCACCGTTAATCTTCACGTACTGTGCATCCTTCCGCAAGCGGCTTCCACCGCACTCCGGGCACTTGGTGCGGCCACGGTAGCGGCTCAGCATTACACGGTACTGTATTTTGTAGGCATTGGCTTCTAGGTATTCAAAAAAGGCATTCAAACCCTCAAAGTACTTGTTGCCCGTCCACAAGAGTTTCTTCTCTTCTTCTGTCAAAAACTTGTATGAGCGGTGTATGGGGTAATCCATCGCCATGGCGTTCTTCACCAGTGGCTTCAGCCATTCGCCCATTTTATCGCCCTTCCAAGGTGCCAATGCGCCTTCAAATACCGACATGTTTTTATCCGGCACCACCAAATCCTCGTCAATGCCCATCACCATCCCAAAGCCTTCGCAGGTTTTGCAGGCACCAATGGGACTGTTGAAGTTAAAAAAGTGGGGAGAAGGCTCTTCGAAACGCATACCGTCTAGCTCAAAGCGGTTGTTAAATTCCCGTTTCTCGCCCTCAATAATATCCACGATGCAGGTACCCAAGCTCTCAAAGAAGGCCGTCTGTGCCGAATCGGAAATGCGCATGCGGGTTTCGTCCTCGTCTTCGCCGTGCTTTACTACTAGGCGGTCAATCAGTACGTACTTCTCGTCTTGTTCCTTAAACAGTTTGTAGACGGCTTTATCTTCTATTAGGTCATCTATCTTATACACCTGCGTGTTGTCCGCTACGCGGCTATAACCCTTCTGCAAGAGCAGTTGCAGCTCTTTTTCTAGGTTGGTTTTGTCGTGGTGGGCAATCGGTATCAGCACTTGTACTTTGGTGCCTTCTGGCAAGCCAACCACATAGGTAGCCACATCATCCACCGTATGTTTCTTCACCTCCAAACCCGAAATGGGTGAATAGGTTTTACCAATACGCGCAAACAGCAACCGCAGGTAATCGTAAATCTCCGTAAGCGAGCCCACGGTTGAACGGGTAGTGCGGGTACTCACTTTTTGCTCGATGGCAATGGCCGGGCAAATACCCTTGATGTACTCCACATCGGGCTTGTTCATACGGCCCAAAAACTGACGCGCATAGCTACTCAGGCTCTCCACATAGCGGCGCTGGCCCTCGGCATACAGGGTATCAATGGTAATGCTAGACTTGCCCGAACCGGACACACCTGTAACCACCACCAGCTTGTTGCGGGGTATGGCTACATCTACATTGCGCAGGTTGTGAACCTTCGCGCCTTTGATGATGATGAAATGCTTGGGGTTTTTATCTACGACGGCGTCGCCGTTTACTAAGGTCTCTGTTTCAGCCATGCGGGTTATAACATCATTTGGGCAAAATCGGTTGCAAAGTTACGGCTTTTAAGACACAAGATAGGAGACACAAGAAATGTCATCCTGAGCTTTTGTCGAAGGACACAAGACTGCTTGAATTGTGGTATGCTATTATTTTGCAGCAACCATGGTCCGTCGACCGTGGACCATCGACCAAAAAAACCTACCTTTGCACCCTAAAATCAATCCATTTAGCCATGCCCCTTGAACTGAAGAAAGGCACGTACACATTGCGCGGCATCAAAGTTGCCGACCTGTGCGAGAAATACGGTACACCTGTATACGTATATGATACTGAGACGATTAAAGACCAGTACGAGCTGCTGATAAAATCGTTTAAGGGAGCCAACATTAAGATAAAGTACGCATGCAAGGCATTGACCAACCCCAACATATTGCGCTACATAAAGAGCATGGGCGCGGGTTTGGATACTGTTTCTATTCAAGAAGTGCAGATTGGCCTCGCCGCGGGCTTTGAGCCGGGCGACATTATCTATACCCCCAACAACGTAAGCCTTGATGAGATAAAGCAGGCCGTTGCTTTGGGCGTGCACATCAATATTGATAACATCTCTATCCTAGAGCAGTTTGGTAACCACTATGGTAACAAAGTGCCAGTTTGCATACGTTTGAACCCGCACATTTTGGCAGGGGGCAACGTGAAGATTTCTACTGGCCATATCGACAGTAAGTTCGGCATCAGCATTTACCAGCTTCGCCACGTAGAACGCGTTGTAGCGAGCACTGGCCTTAATGTACAGGGCATACACATGCACACGGGTTCGGATATTCTGGATGTGGGCGTGTTTAGCCGCGGTGCGGAGATGCTGTTTGATGCGGCGGCTAGTTTTAAAGACCTGCAATTCCTTGATTTCGGAAGCGGTTTTAAAATACCTTACAAGCCAGGCGATGAAGGCACCAATGTAATGGAGCTGGGCAAAACGCTTACTAAGCGTTTTAATGAGTTCTGCAAGGAGTACGGCCGCGACTTGGAGTTGTGGTTTGAGCCGGGCAAGTTTATCGTAAGCGAGTCGGGTTACTTCTTTGCCAAGGTTAACGTGATTAAACAAACCACCGCCACCGTATTTGTGGGTATTGATACGGGCCTCAACCACTTGATTCGCCCAATGTTTTACGATGCCTATCACCACATTATCAACGTAAGCAACCCGACGGGCACCGAGCGTATATACACGGTAGCGGGCTACATCTGTGAAACGGACACCTTTGCTTGGGACCGCAAGATTAACGAGGTGCGCGAAGGCGATATACTGGCCTTCTATAATGCCGGTGCTTATGGATTTACCATGGCCAGCAACTACAACAGCCGCCCGCGCCCAGCCGAAGTGATGATATACAACGGCAAAGACCACCTCATCCGCCAGCGAGAAACACTGGAGGATTTGAATAGGAACGTAGTGGAAGTGGAGTTGTAAAATTGTTACCAATGCAAAATCAAGAGGATAAAGAGAAAGAACTGGAATCTACTATTACCCTTACACCTGAACAGGAAGCAGCTATTGACGAGGCTGAAGCTGAACTGGATGCAGGACTAGGTATTCCTCATGAAGTGGTGAAGGAACGGCTGAAAAAGAAATATCCAAACATTATAAAATGGGAGTGATTCTTCCGTATAAAACCAAAGAAGCCGCCCCAGAACTGGAGCGGCTTCTTTTATTATATAGCATTATCAAACTCTTATTTACTCCTTCACCAACTTCTCCCTACCTATCACTACTCCATCTTGTAGCAAAGTGGCAATATAGAGCCCAGCCGGTTGTGCCGATACATCCAATCGGTTTTCGCCGCGGTGTAGCGCGTAATATTGTACTAGTTTGCCCGAAAGGTCATACAGGTTCCATTGGGCATTATCAACCTCTATAGATATGTTTACGTATTGGCTAGTAGGGTTGGGGTGTAATTTCAACCCTTCAAATTGCCCCATGATGGATTGTATGCCCGTGGTGTTTTCTAGCCTTAAGTCATCCACATAAAGATATAAGCAGTTACCACCGCCCGAGGCATCGCAAAAGCCATCTATGCTCGATTTGATTATCACTAGCATAGTATCGGGGTCGGTGCCTGGCATCAAGTCTTCTATAGTCAAGGAAAACGGAACCATCGCTTGTCCGCTCGTCGCAAATAGATGCTTTACCCCAAATGCTACCGTATCATATAAGCTGGTGGTGGTATTCCATTTGCGGTAGGCAATGGCTATTACTGCAGTATCAGCATTGGTGTCTGTACCGGTGGTGTCATAGTAATAGTATCCAGTAAGGCGTAGCGCCTTTTCAGTGCTGGCTGTTCCTGCGCCCGCCATATCGTCTAACAGGTTGGCCATACTAGTACCGTTTACTACATAGCCTTCAGCATAATAGTACCAGTTCCATACAGCAACAGAGTAGTCTCCCGATTCGACATAATTGTTTTTAACACCTGCCCCAAAGTCTGAGGCATACCAATCAGCGGGTAGCGTGTCGTTATTGTCTTCAAAGTCGCCATTGAGCAGCTGTGCTTGGCTGGCGAGGGGCATCAAGAGCGCCATGGCTAAAGAAAGTAATAGTGTTTTCATGGTTGTTGTATTATATGGGCCAAAGGTGGTAACAAATTACTAAAATGTACATGCACAATCGGGCATTCAGCATGTACATTTGTACTTATCTTTATATCCATGGCAACAAAAGACGATAGTTTTTTCCAAATGGTATTCGCCGTGGCGCGAGAGGTACCGCCGGGGCGGGTAACCAGTTATGGTGCTATTGCCAAGTATTTGGGCACAAGCGGCTCGGCGCGCATGGTTGGTTGGGCCATGAACCAAGCCCATGGGCAATCGCCTGCCGTACCCGCCCACCGTATTGTGAACCGCAACGGTTTGCTCACTGGCAAGCACCACTTCGCCTACCCCGAGCAAATGCAGGAACTGTTGGAGAAGGAAGGAATAGAAGTAAAAGAAGACCAAGTAGTGCTTTTTCAAGAATTATACTGGGACCCAACCAAAGAATTAGAACTGTAGTAAATGCTTTTGTAACTGCAACTTCTGTTCAATTTGGTTCATCTTTTCATCTGTAGTGCATTTACGCATTAGTCGAAATTTAGTGGCATTTCAATACTTTATGCAGTATATTGTTGCCCCATATCGATACTTAATATTACGTTTTAATGCAATTGTAAATGCAGAAAATAAAGACCATTTACCAACAACTGGAGCATTGTAACGATGACCTAGAACGGGTAGATTTATTAGCTGCCTTGTCTACAGAGTTTTTGAACAGCGATGTAAAACGCTGCACGGAGGTCGTAGATCAATTAGGCGAGTTGGCCAAAAAATTGGGCCACCCAAAAGCATTGGGCTTTTACTATAGCAGCCTTGGTCGTATAAAATTTAAGCAGAATAAATTTTCTGATTCCTCCACCGCCTTCAAGATTGCCATTGATTATGCCAAAGCGGCTGGCTCGACAATGCTAGAGAGCAATTGCTACCATAGTTTGGGGATGGTATATTGGAAGGAAGGGCTATTTGATGAGTCGTTGGAAGTATCGTTAAAATCACTGAAATACTTTGATGGGCAAAGCGACCCAACAGGCAACCAAGCTTTCTGCTACAACAATGTCGGCAACATTTATGAGCGCATGGGCGAGTATGACAAGGCCGAGGAGTATTACCAGCAAGGGATGGAAATACTAAAAACCATTGGCGAAGAGCGCATTATGTATAACATAATGGGAAACCTGGGCGTAATAAAAATAAGGAAAGGGGAGTTTAAAGCCGCATTTAAATATCTGGAGCCGGTGCTTGCAGGGTTCAAAAAACTGCAACACCACACGGGCGAGATACTCACTTTGGTGCATATTGGCGAGGCACATGTAGGGCTTAGGCAATATGCCAAGGCTATGAAATTCTTTATACAGGCCCTAAAACTCCTGAAAACCAATGAATTTAAGTTTGCCGAAGCCGACGTTTACCGCGGCTTTGGCAGTGTGTACATGGGCATGGAAGCCTATGATGAGGCGCTGAAACACTATGAAAAAGGCATGGAGATAGTAAAATCGATAGATTACTATAGTGGAATCTGCGAGTTCTACGTCAACTATGCTGAGGTATATATGGCGCTTGGTAATATGGATGCTGCAATGGAATCTGTAAATGAAGGGCTCGCCATAGCTATTAAACGAAAGCTACCGTTAGAAAGCAAAAAACTAGAGGCAGCAAAAGAAAGATTGCTATCGCAAAAGTCTCAAGTGGCTTAATGTAAACTCATCAGCCCCAGTGCTATTATTTAACTTTGGTTTAACAGCCGTACCTTTAACCTACTGATACTTGATAATGGGGTTTTAGCTATCTTAGAGCAGAACATAATCTGACGTTGAAATGCGATATTTTATAATTGCCCTATTGGCAATGTTGTTTTTAGCCGAAAACACAATTCAGGCCCAAAGCCTTGTAAGAGGTCCTTATTTGCAACTGCCAACCAGTAGCAGCATTATTGTGCGCTGGCGTACCGACTCGCCCACTATTGGCAAGTTAAATTACGGCGCCGACCCGGCTAACTTAATTGTAGCATTAACTGAATCCGCTGCAACTACAGAACACCAAGTGGAGATTACCGGCCTATCGCCATTTACCACCTACTACTATTCTGTAGGCCATGGCACTACCGTGCTGGCTGGTGGAAACGACCATCACCATTTCAAAACCAGCCCAGTTATTGGCACGGTGCAACCCATTCGTATTTGGGCCATTGGCGATTTCGGCAAGGCAAATCAAGAACAAATAGATGTGCGCCAATCTTTTCAAAATTTTTCGCAAGGCAAGCATACCGATGTGTGGCTGTGGCTGGGCGATAATGCTTACCAAAGTGGCACGGATGCAGAATACCAATTAACCGTATTTGGGCCCCCAAATGGGTATGATAGCATTTTTAGATATTTACCCTTTATGCCCTGCCCTGGCAACCATGATTATGAAGAGATTTCGCCCCCACAAGACACTAGAGACCCATTAACACACACGGGTGTCTATTACGACATTATCAATGTGCCAACTAATGCGGAGGCAGGGGGTGTAGCCTCTGGTCATGAGCTGTATTACTCTTACGACTATGGCAATGTGCATTTTATCTCGCTTAATTCAGAGCTGGGCGCCCCTATAACCGCGGCGCACGATTGGACCGGTGTAAATGTTTTGTCGCCATTTACTACCTCACCCATGTTGGAATGGCTGCGCGATGACCTAGAGAACAATGATAAACCATGGGTGATAGCGTATTTTCACCAACCCCCTTACAGTAAGGGCTCTCATGATTCTGATGATGGTATTGAGCTGTACATGAAGGCTATGCGTACAAATTATATTCCGGTATTGGAAGAGTATGGCGTTGATTTGGTACTTAACGGCCACAGCCACGTATACGAGCGCTCTTTCCCTATTAAGGGCCACTATGGCAATTCATCATCTTGGGATGCTGGTATACACCTGGTAAGCCCACAATGTGGCAGTGACCAAATTGGTGAGCCTTATGTGAAATATACATTTGGCCCAGATAAAAATAAAGGTACTGTTTATACGATAGTAGGGTGTTCAGCCAGCAAGAGGGACGTAGCCAGCCTTGACCACCCCGTGATGTGCTATAGTGCTGCAGGAGATACTACCATAGGCTCCTTCATCATCGATGTAAATGGCAATCGCCTAGATGCTTACTTTCTGCGCGCTGATGGCAATATTTTGGATAGCTTTACCATATTAAAGGTTGACACAACTTTAAGCAATATAGTAGATCCTAATAGCCCAGTGCGCGATGTAAAGGTATATCCCAATCCTTTCTCAGGGGCTACAAATGTTTCGTACTATCTGTCAGAATCTTCAATCGTTACCTTGGAGCTTTATGACCTTGCGGGCCACATGTGGCGCTTGCAAACCAATACCCAACAAAGCAATGGCGAGCATCAGTTTGTTTTGGATGCCAAGAAATTGAACCTTGCCGCGGGCAGCTACATCATACAAGTAAAAACGGAAGATGGCAACTTTACCCAGCGCTTGTTGTATGTAGAGTAAAGCAGGTATGTTTACATGGTATAACTTCTTACGAAGTGTTCATGGTGAGCACACCGATTCCTTTTCGAATTAGCCCTTGCTATTGCCATTTTATCAGTGTTTTTCCGTGCCTACTCCGTGCCTTCCGTGGTTTGTTTTTTTACCACGGAGAACACGGAAAAAACCACGGAGAACCACGGAAACAGAATTATATGATTGGAAGCAGTTCTTAGTGCTATACCAACCTCGCAAAGGGCACAAACTTCTCGAAAACCTTCTCTGTATGCGGGGCATCCTTCAGTTCATCGGTAAGGTCTTGCCCGGCCCAGTGTTCATAGTGCTTGCCGTTGCGCCATAGGCGGCTTTCTGTAAGGTCGTATATGAGGCCATTGTAGGCCACCCAAATCTGGTCTTTGTCTTGCCCGTTGCGCAGTGCCAATTGAAACTTGGTATAAGTAGGCAATGCTTCCAAATTGATTTCCTGGCTCAAAGCAGGCCTTTTTGTACCAAGTATTCCGCAATTTGTACCGCATTGGTAGCAGCGCCTTTGCGCAGGTTGTCGCTTACTACCCACATGTTCAAGGTATTGGGCTGGCTTTCATCTCTGCGGATTCGGCCTACAAACACCGCATCGCTGTTATGGGCGTGTATCAATGGCATTGGGTATTGCAGGTTGGCTATATCATCCAATACTACTACGCCAGGGCTTTCTTGCAACAAGGTGCGTACTTCGGCGATATCAAAATCCCTTGCAAACTCTACGTTTACCGCCTCACTGTGGCCACCCATAACGGGTATGCGCACCGTGGTGCTGGTTACACCAATGCTGTCGTCGCCCATAATCTTACGGGTCTCATTCACCATCTTCATCTCCTCTTTGGTGTAGCCGTTTTCTAGGAACACATCAATCTGTGGGATGGCATTCAAGTCGATAGTGTAGGCATACGCTTTCGGGCCGGTGTAGGCAACGCCTTCGTATGCCGCTTGGCGCTCGCCGTTCAGTTGGTCCACCGCCTTTACGCCCGTACCGGTTACTGATTGGTAGGTGCTTACCACTACGCGCTTGATTTTATAGCGCAGGTGCAGCGGCTGCAAGGCCACCACCATCTGTATGGTGCTGCAATTGGGGTTGGCGATAATTTTATCGTCTTTGCCGAGTACGTGGGCATTCACCTCGGGCACTACCAGCTTATTGGCTGGGTTCATGCGCCAAGCGCTACTATTGTCAATAACGGTAATGCCCGCTTCGGCAAACTTTGGCGCCCACTCCAGCGAAGTGCTGCCACCCGCTGAGAACAAAGCTACCGCTGGCTTGGCCTTAATGGCATCGTCCATGCTCACTACCTTATAGCCCGTTCCCTTATAAAACACCTCTTTACCAATAGAGCGCTCAGAAGCTACCGGTATCAGTTCAGTAATAGGGAAGTCGCGCTCTGCCAGCACTTCCAGCATTTTGGTGCCCACCAGTCCGGTGGCACCTACTACGGCTACTTTCATAAGGGTAAGGGTAATTTATGGTGCAAAGATAAGGTGCGAGTGGCAGAAGATTTAATTAAGCTCCTTATTAACTCGTAACCCATAACTCGCAACTCGAAACTGCTTTTTTTCCGTATTTTTAAGTTCAAAGAACAACCCCTATGAGCGCCACTACCCAATGCACCGATAGATACCCTGTGGAAAAGAACAAAGTGCTACACGATTTTAAGCCCAGCACCAATTTCTACGAAAGTGACCAGATACTGAAGCACTATGTGAGCAAAAACTTATCGGCCAAGGGGTTAGCATATATGCAGGATAACTTGCAGTACATTGGTAAGCAAGCGGCGGGGCCAATGAACGAGCTTTCCTTAACTGCTGATAAGGAAGGTCCGGTGCTGGTAAAACGCAATGCCTTTGGCGAGACCGTAAACGAGATAAAATTCCACCCGAGCTATTGGGAGTTGATGAAGATAGCCGTAAAGTCGGGGATGTTCCGCGTAAAGTGGGAGCCTAGCTTGCAGGCACAATTTAAGCACGAAGGCCACCGATTGGGCTTTGCCGCGGGCTACCTATACGCTATGAGCGAAAGCGGCCAATACTGCCCACTGTGCATGACGGATGGGGTGGCACGGTTGATTGATTTGTTCAGCACCGAGGAGGATAAAGCCCGCCTGCTACCGCACATATACACCGAAGATGCGGAGCAGTTTTTTACAGGTGCCATGTACCTTACGGAGAAAACCGGTGGCAGCGATGTGGGCGCGAGCATTACCACCGCTACCCAAGTGGATGGCACTACCTATGCGCTGAACGGAGAGAAATGGTTTTGTAGCAATGCCAACGCTGATATCATTTTTGCGCTGGCACGAACTGATGCGGAAGTAAAGGGCACAAAGGGGCTTTCTATTTTTATGGTGGAGAAAAACCTGCCCAACGGCGAGCGCAACCCCATTGACGTTATCCGCCTTAAAGATAAGCTGGGTGTACGCTCTATGGCTAGCGCGGAGACCTACCTCACCAACACGCAAGGTACCTTGGTGGGGGAAGAGTTTCAAGGGTTTAAGGTGATGATAGAGATGGTGAACCTGAGCCGCCTGTACAATTCGGTAGCGGCCTTGAGTTGCTCCCGCAGGGCATTGATTGAGGCTTACCAGTTTGTGAATGCGCGCAAAACCTTCGGCAAAACGGCTATTGAACATGCTTTGATTCGAACCAAACTTACCGAACTGGGCGCGTTGAATGTGGCCAACTTCTACTTGGTATGGCGTGCCATTGAGGCATTGGATAAAACCGATGCGGGCGACGAGCGCGAGGCACAACTATTCCGCATCATTAACCCCATGACCAAAAAGTGGAGTGCTGAAAAAGGTGTATATATAGTACGCGAGAGTATGGAATTGATGGGCGGCCTAGGCTATATTGAAGACCAAGTAATGCCCAAGCTGATGCGCGACATGATGGTGCTGCCCATTTGGGAAGGCTCAGGCAACATTATTGTGCTGGACATGCTGCGTGCGCTTTGGAAGAGTAATGGGTTGACGGTATTGCTGGAGGACATCGCCAAAACTGCATCTAAAAACAAAGTACATAGTGAGTTTTTGGTGAGCAACATGCAGCAGTTAGTCTCCTTTGGCGAAAGTTTAAAAGGACTACCACAAGATGAAATGGAAGCCAGTGCTAAAGTCTTTTTTGAAAAATTGACTGCCCTCTATCAAATTTCACTACTGATAGATAACCTCGATGCCAATACCAGTGTTTGGATTCAGCCAGCATTGAATTATTTAATTAGTGTTTACACCCCTTCAGCAGATTTAAAGCAAGTAAAAGTCCTAAGCGTGGAAGAAGTGAAGGGTTTGGTGGGTTGGAAGGTGTAAAAAGACGATGGATCCTCGCCAAAGGTGGGGCAAGCGATAGACCATAGCTGCTTCAATGATAACGTTGCTATTCCCCATTTACAAATCCATACCTTCAAGCCACAATCCATAAAATTATGGCCAACATCCCTAGCCACATTTGCCAAGTAAGCGGCAAAACCTTGCCCAGTACTGAAATGTTGCCGATAAACGCTTTGCGCGATACGGTGCTCAACCTGCTACTGCATGATTACCCCAACATAAATGCTGCTGGCTACATAGCAAAGGAAACAGCTAATATATATCGCTTTAAGCACGTAGAGCAACTGTTGCAAGACGAGAACGGCGATATGAATCGCTTGGACAAAGAAGTGATTGCAAAAATTCGTGCCGCTAATGTCCTATCTCGAAATATTGAGCCAGAGCTAGACCAAACAAATACATTTGGCAAAAGGGTGGCCGACCACATCGCTTCATTTGGCGGTAGTTGGACCTTTATCTTGCTCTTTCTAGGGTTCATTTTTATATGGGTATTAATTAATGTATTCCTCCTTACTACTGGAGCATTCGATCCGTATCCTTTCATTTTACTCAACCTCTTACTAAGCTGCGTAGCTGCATTGCAGGCACCGGTAATTATGATGAGCCAGAACCGACAAGAAGCCAAGGATAGACTGCGCTCTGAGCACGATTACCAAATCAATCTAAAAGCAGAGCTGGAGATACAACAATTGAATGAAAAGGTAGACCACCTGATGTTAAAGCAAGGCCAACGATTACTCGAAATACAAGAAGTTCAGGTGGAGCTGATGAAGCAGATACTGGAGCAGTTGCCCCGCGGTAGCAATATATAGTATCATTTAGACATTAAAAGGGTTAGTTAGAAATGCCCACAAGGTGAGTCATCCTACGTTTGCCGTGAGAATAATGACAATTTTGAAGCTAAATGTTATTACTTAAGTAGATCAATCCAAAAAAACAACGCCGATGCTCCAGAGGAACATCGGCGTTGCCAATTGGAAACCCGCTATATTATCTAAGGAACAACAGCTCCCTATATTTCGGTAATGGCCAGTATTGGTCTTCCACAATTATCTCAATGCTATCGGAGAAATCGCGGATGGCTTCCAAGTGTGGCTTCACTTTGTTGCAGAACGCCAAGGCTTTCTTGTGGGCCGACTCGATTTTCTCGGCCTTCTCCACTTCATCAATCATGCTGGCCACGTGGCTCTTAATGCCGTTGATACCAACAGAAAGCTCTTCCAACAGTTCGGTTTGCGCTTTGTAATGCTTCTTATCCAAACCAGCGTTTTTCAAGCCCAATACGTTGGTCAACACCACGTTTTGGTAAGTGATAGCGGCAGGGATGATTTGGTTAAGGGCCATATCACGTAGGATGCGAGACTCAATTTGCAGCTTTTTGTAGTATAGCTCTTGTTGTATCTCGTAGCGCGCCTCAAGCTCAGCCTCGTTCAATACACCCGATTCTTTAAACAAGACCTTGGCCTTATCAGTTACATAGAAGTCAAGTGCTGCTGGGCTAGTGGTTACGTTGTTCAAGCCCCGTTTTTTGGCTTCGGCTTTCCAAGCGTCGCTGTAGTTATCACCTTCAAACAAGATGGCCTTACTCTCGGTGATGTATTTTTGGATAACGCGTAGGATGGCAGTGTCTTTCTTCTCACCGTCTTTAACCAAACCATCAACCTCAGCCTTAAACTTGATCAATTGGTTGCCCATAATCAAGTTCATGATGGTCATTGGCGCAGCACAGTTGGCAGAAGAACCCACGGCACGTATCTCGAATTTGTTGCCAGTAAAGGCGAACGGCGATGTACGGTTGCGGTCAGTATTGTCCAACAACAAATCCGGGATGATTTTGTGGATGTCCAACTTCAAGTCGGCCTTGTCCATTTCATCAAAATCAGTCTCGCTAATGCGTTGCTCCACTTCATTTAATAGCTTGGTTAAAGCACCTCCAATAAATACGGATATGATTGCTGGTGGGGCTTCGTTGGCACCCAAGCGGTGATCGTTGCCGGCACCGGCAATAGTAGCACGCAGCAAGTCGGCATGCTCATAAACCGCACGAATGGTGTTCACAAAGAACGTAAGGAACATTAAGTTGTTCTTCGGGGTTTTGCCCGGAGAAAGCAAGTTTTTACCTGTATTGGTACCCAAGCTCCAATTGTTGTGCTTGCCGCTACCATTTACACCAGCAAATGGCTTCTCATGGAACAAGATGCGCAGCTTATGGCGGCGTGCAACACGATCCATCAAGTCCATCAACAATTGGTTGTGGTCAACTGCCAAGTTAGCCTCTTCGTAAGTAGGGGCGCATTCGTATTGGCCAGGGGCAACCTCATTATGGCGGGTTTTAACAGGTATTCCCAACTTGTGAGACTCTGTTTCATAGTCCACCATAAAGGCGTACACACGCTCAGGTATGCTACCAAAGTAGTGGTCTTCCAATTGTTGTCCGCGTGCGGGGCCGTGGCCAACCAGGGTGCGACCAGTCATTACCAGGTCGGGGCGGCTGTAGAACAAAGCCTCATCCACCAAAAAGTACTCTTGCTCCCAACCTAGGGTAGCAGTTACTTTGGTAATGTTCTTGTCGAAATATTTGCAAACCGCGGTTGCAGCGCTATCCATGTAGTGCAGGGAGCGTAGCAAAGGTGTTTTGTAATCCAAAGCCTCACCAGTGTAGCTTACAAAGGCGGTAGGGATGCAAAGGGTTTTGCCAGCGCCAGTCTCAATAATGAAAGCCGGTGAAGACGGGTCCCAAGCGGTATAGCCGCGCGCTTCGAAAGTAGTACGGATACCACCGTTCGGGAAGCTAGAGGCATCAGGCTCTTGTTGAACCAAAGCGTTGCCACTGAAGCTCTCCATGCCTTTATTGTTCTCATAAGAGAAGAAGGTATCGTGCTTTTCGGCAGTAGCGCCAGTAAGCGGTTGAAACCAGTGGGTGTAGTGGGTTGCGCCTTTGTCAAGAGCCCAAGCTTGCATGCTCGATGCAATTTGGTCGGCCATGGCGCGGTCAAGCTTCTGGCCAGCTTCTACAGATGCTTTTACGCTCAGGTAAGCCTCTTCGCTGAGGTACTTACGCATGGCAGCATCACCGAAAACGTTGGTACCGAAATACTCGGAAATACGTTGTTTGGGTGGATTTACTTCTACCGTTGGCCTGTTTAAGACAGCCTCAATGGAGTTAAAGCGCATAGGATAAGGGTTTATAGGGGTTTTCCTTAAAGATGATGCAAAGATAGGTTGATTGTTTTAAAGTGTCAACGATTATTTTTGATTTTGTAAGGCATTTGTGGGCAAAATGATAGTGTGATAAAAGGTGAATGATAAAAATAGTTTTGTTTTAGGTGAATTAATCGAGTGGATGTTGTGGAAAGCTTAATATGTGGATTTTATTAAACTGTTTTTAAAAAGTGCTTTTCTATTTATCTGAATTTGGATTCGTCAGATTTAAGGGATAAAAAGGGATTAAAAAATTCACAGAATTTCGAGCAAAAAAGGATTCTTTATCTTTACCAAGAGAACAATTGAAATATCATTGCTTAGATATTAATCCAATCAATCCATGAATCTGACGAATCCAAATTCAGATAGAAACGTGCCAGCTAATGGCCAAGAAAAGATTGAGGACGAGATTACCTATCGCATCATTGGCTGCGCGATGAAGGTGCATGCAACTTTGGGGAATGGCTTTCAAGAGGCAATTTACCAAAATGCATTAGCAATAGAGATGCGAAAAGTAAAACTAGAATTTGGTAAAGAGGTCACCATGCCTATATACTATGATGGTACGGAAATAGGCACCCGACGGATCGATTTTTTGGTGGAAAATGAAGTTTGCGTGGAGCTGAAGGCATTGGTAGCTTTGGAAGATGTGCATTTAGCACAAGGCCTTAATTATCTTGTTGCATACAAGAAAGACAAAGGATTACTGATTAATTTTGGTACAAGAAGTTTGGAAGTAAAGCGGTTAAGGCATCCAAAGAACAAATGGTGATTTGGATTCTTTTTATCTGAATTTGGATTACGCTAAAGCGTGAGAAGGTGCGTCAGATTAAAGGACAAAAAGGATTAAGTGAATCGGAGCGAAACACTGCGATATTAATTCGAAAAATCCATAAATCTGAAACACAATTTCATGCGCAGCATAATCCAAATTCAGAAAAACACATCACACTTATTTAATCCAAAGAATCCACTAATCTGACGTACAATTTCATGCTTTAGCATAATCCAAATTCCTGATGAATGATTAACGAATACTTCACCCCATTCATTTGGGCATGGATAGGTTTGGCGCTGGTTACGTTTCTAGTATTGCTGAAGATAGCTGCCCCTTATGGCCGCCACACCAAAGAAGGCTGGGGACCGATGATAAGCAACCGCTTGGGTTGGATTATTATGGAACTGCCTTCTTTGCTCACCTTTAGCTTGTTTTTCTTGCTGGGGCCAAATGACAAGTCGTCGCCGATGTGGTTGTTTTTTGGGCTGTATGTAGGGCACTATATCAATAGGAGCCTCATTTTTCCTTTCAGGATAAAGACCCAAGGCAAAAAAATGCCGTTCTCCGTTGCGGCCTCTGCTATATTTTTTAACCTGATTAATGGGTTTATTAATGGCTATTATCTAGGTACTTATGGGCCAGTTTATACTGAGGATTACTGGTTCTCAGCCAATATGATAGTAGGGCTTAGTTTGTTTGTGGTAGGAGCAGGTATCAATGTGTATAGCGATCAGCAACTACTCAACCTCCGCAAACCGGGCGAAACAGGTTACAAAATACCGCAGGGCGGGCTTTTCAATTATGTATCGAGCCCAAACCTGTTTGGGGAGATGATTGAGTGGATTGGCTTTGCGGTAATGGTGGGCGCACTTCCGGCTTGGGCCTTCGCCATCTGGACGATAGCCAATCTGCTGCCTCGCGCAATGGAGCACCACAAGTTCTACCTTAAGCGTTTCCCTGATTATCCTAAAGAGCGGAAAGCGGTAATACCGGGGCTGCTGTGAGATATGGTTTAACCACAAAGAGCACTAAGTAAAAACACTAAGGTCACTAAGAAAACATCAGCTTAGTGTTCTTTGTGCCTCACCTTTGTGTACTTAGTGTTTCATTTGCATCAGACAAAAAGAGATATCATGCACGGCCAATTGCACCACGTAGAAATGTATGTACGCGACCTCGCCGCCACCAAACAATTTTGGGGTTGGTTTTTGGGCGAGCTGGGCTACCACGTATCCAGCGAGTGGCCCGAAGGCGTGAGCTATAAACTAGGGCATACCTACCTCGTATTTGTGCAAGTTGAACCCGAGCACATGGATACCCAATACCACCGCAAAAAGGCTGGCCTCAACCACCTAGCCTTCCATGCACGCGATAGGCAGTTTGTGGATGACATGACAAGCGCCCTGCGCCAACGAGGCATTACCATACTGTATGAAGACAAGCACCCCTTTGCGGGTGGGCCTGATTACTATGCCGTATTTTTTGAGGATAATGATAGGATGAAGGTGGAGCTGGTGGCTGGTGATTTTAAATTGACAAGTTAGGATTAATTAGGGTGCGGATACTGCTTAATAAATTCTTTTAATCTTTCTGTTAGCAATCGATAAGCTTTCTCCTCATCATTATTGGCTTCAACAGCTAATATATAATAAAACCAAACCACATTATTACTGCGGCCAGCTAACCAATTACTTATCTGGGGACTATATGGAATATCATACACTTCCGAAATAGCAACAATATAGCCATTTAAAAAATTGGAGAGACCTACAAAATTTTTATGCATAAGGTACATAGATGGATATTTTTCTAAATGCTCCAGAGTACTTAAAAGTAACTCCAATTCCTTTCTCATTAAACTGCCTTTACGTTTGGATTAGGTAATTATTTGTATCAAATCGTTTTCTGCCCTTTAATCTTGCACAACCACCCCAAATGCCCCACATGGGTACCTTCGTGCCGAATGGCGTGGTAGGCTACTTTGCGCTTGGTGGCGTTCCATTGCATGGCTGCGGTGTCGGCGGGCTCTTCCAATTGCTCATCGGTGAGGCTGCGCAAATACTGCATGGCGTGTTGGTGTACCCGGTTAAATTCATTTACCAACTCCTCGAACGATGGCCTGCCCTCGTGCAAAGTACCATCTGTGCCCAAGGCGTAGTGTTTCATCCAAGGGATGTCCAGCTTTGGCCCGCCCAGCGATGCCACCAGCAAGGCATGCTCTGCCCAGGTGAGGTGTGCCACCAGCCAGTAAGCGCTGTTGAGTGGCACGCCGTCGGCTACAGGCTGCCACTCTGCCCAAGCAGGGTCAACCTTGCTTAGGTAAAAGCGGGTGAGCTTGCGGGTTTCGTCAAATATATCAGCAATCATTTGCGCTTGTGTAGTGATGGTGGGTGTTTCCATGGTAGCTTTTCTTGATGGGAAATTAAGGTTTTTGGATGATTATGCCAATACTCGCGAGGTTGTATTCTTTAAGTGGATGGGTACGTAGTTACTGAAACGCATTACGTCCCGAGGGCGAAAATGCTAGCGTTCTGGTGCCCCTTGGGCAATGCCGTTAAGTAAAGCACGAAATGATTTTCTGGTAATGAGTGGTCTGACGGCTTTGCTGAATAGAGTAAGGAATTGGAATTACAAGTTGAGATTCTGCCACGAGTGCCGTCCGAACACTTTTTTCTGCGCATTGAAGGTTCCTAACCGAAGCGTTCGGACGACTATTTGGGGCAGTGGCATAGGACATATTGAATTTCCTTGCTCATCGCACCGAAGTCGTCAGACCGCTTAGTTACTTCCTCGCATCCTTAACTTAACGGCATTGACATTTGGGGCGGACCGCAATAAGGATTCTCCGCCTAAGGCGGATATTGTACCACTAGCGTAGGGCCTATTTGCCCTACGTACGCAATGAAAAAAACTTTTCCGTGGACTGTCGTCCATCGACCATCGACTATTTGTATCTTTGTATAGCATGCACCCTGAACAGCAATACCTCGACTTACTGAAACTGATACTGGAGAAGGGCTCTAAAAAAGAGGACCGCACCGGTACGGGTACCTACAGCATTTTCGGCCACCAAATACGGTTCGATTTGGCCGAGGGCTTTCCTGTTTTGACTACCAAGAAGCTGCACCTGCGCTCTATTATACACGAGCTGTTGTGGTTTCTTTCGGGCGATACCAATATTGCATATCTCAAAGAAAACAAGGTAAATATTTGGGACGAATGGGCGGACGAAAACGGCAACCTAGGCCCAGTTTACGGCTACCAATGGCGCAACTGGCCCACACCTGATGGCCGCCATATAGACCAGATTACCCAACTGATACACCAGATAAAAACGAAGCCCGACAGCCGCCGCCATATTGTGAGCGCCTGGAACGTGGCCGATATTGAGAACATGGCTTTGCCGCCGTGCCATTGTCTGTTCCAGTTTTATGTGGCCGATGGCAAACTGAGCTGCCAGCTATACCAGCGCAGTGCCGATGTGTTCCTGGGCGTGCCGTTCAACATTGCCAGTTATGCGTTGCTTACCTTGATGGTGGCACAAGTGGTAGGCCTGCAGCCGGGTGAGTTCATCCATACCTTTGGCGATGCGCACCTGTACAGCAACCATCTGGAGCAAGCGCGCTTGCAATTGACCCGCGAGCCTAAGCCCTTCCCCGTAATGAAGATGAACCCTGATATTAAAGATATTTTCGGGTTTACCTTTGAAGACTTTGAACTGGTGGGGTATGACCCTCATCCGCACATTAAAGCGGCAGTAAGCGTATGACGATAGTAAGCATGGTAGTGGCCGCTGCCGAAGACAACGCCATAGGCAGGCACAACGACCTAATGTGGCGCTTGCCCGACGATTTCAAATTCTTTAAGGATACCACCATTGGCCACCCGATAGTGATGGGGCGCAAAACGTTTCAGGCACTCGGGAAAGCTTTGCCGAAGCGCCTCAACATCGTTATTACCCGCCAAACTGATTTTGAGGCACCCGGTGCGGAAGTAGTAGGCGATATTGATAGCGCGCTAATCATGGCGCGCGATACTGGAACCGATGAGATAATGGTGATTGGTGGTGCCGAAATTTACCACCAAGCCTTGCCCGAAACCAACCGCGTTTACCTTACTCGCGTGCACGCTACCTTCCCCGATGCGGATGCGCACTTCCCCGAGCTCGACCCTAACGAATGGCGCTTGGTGAGCACCGCATTTCATGATGCCGATGAGCGGCACCAGTATGGTTTTACATTTGAGGTGTGGGAGAGGTGATAGTCCACGGTGCACAGTCGATGGTCCACGGTTTCTTCAATGTGGTTTTGTCGTTTATTGGTTATTGGTACTGCTATAAAACAAAACGAGAACGCTCCGTTTGGAACATTCCCGTTAATAGTATTTGGTTAATTTAAGCGTTGACCTTATTTCTTGTCGTCATCGCCCAAATTCACGTTGACTTTGTTTTTGTCGTTTTCTACACCTACGTCAAGTTTGCCATCATTTGCATCTACGTTGATGTCAACTTTCTTTCCTTCGTTGTTTCCTTCGGGTTCAACCGCAGCTGGCGTTTCAGTTTTCACTTCAATAATCGTTGTTTCCTTTACTTCTTTCACTTGCTCTGGAGATTCGCTGCAAGACACAAAAGATAAAGTCATTACGGATAGGGCCAACAGGCTTAGTTTCATTGTTTTCATAGTAGTTTTATTTATTTGAAAGCCTGCTTGCAAATTTGTATCCAACTCTCAATGTTCCTTGCAACTATTGCCAAAAGCGCCCAATACAACCATATACGATTAGCAATTACTCTAAGCCAGAAGATAATTGGGCAAAATAATTGGGATAATTATCCCGTATCGGCAATTTATACCCCAAATGGGATTGGTTAAAGGCATTATCCCCTCAAGTGATATGCCTTAGGCTTAGTGAACGCCCTGATGCCAATGTGCGACAGCGTAGCGCCAATGCCGGAGTGTTTGCGGCCGCTCCAAGGGAGATTAGCGCTTACACGGTCGCAGCAGTTCCAATAGGCGGTGCCGGTATTCAGTTGTTTCAGGATGCTCTCGCCGCGTTCTTGGCTATCGCTATATACGGCAGCGGTAAGACCGTATTCGGTGTCTTGCATTAGGCTGATAGCCTCCTCATCGTTGCGCACCTTCTGTATACCGATGATGGGTCCGAAAGATTCCTCGGTCATCACCTTCATAGTGTGGTTCACATGGCTAAGAACGGTGGGTTCAAAATAGTAGCCGCCGTTGTCAATCTTCTTGCCGCCTAGTAACAGGTTGGCGCCTTTCTGCACGGCATCAGCTACTTGGCCTTCCAATACTTTTATCTGGTCTTGGCGAGTTAGTGGGCCAATGTACACACCTTCTTCTGTAGGCTGGCCCATTTTAAAGCCTTTTGCTTCTTTTACGAACTCCTCCACAAACTGCTCATAAATGCTCTCGTGCACATACACCCGCTCCACAGCGCAACAGCTTTGTCCGTTGTTATAAAAGGCACCATCGGCCACGTTAGCTGCTACGTTGGCTATGTCTTTAATATCATTGGCAACATACAAGGGGTCTTTGCCGCCCAACTCCAGTTGGCAAGGCACCATTTTAGGCGCCACGCGCTCATAGATGTATTGGCCGGTGCGGTATGAGCCGGTAAAGTAGTAACCATCCAGCGGCAGGTTTAGCAAGGCCTCGCCAGCCTCTTTACCTCCAACTACTACTTGAAAAACCTCTTGCGGCACGCCTGCTTCGTATAGCAGGTCGCGTATTTTTAGGCCCGTTAGCGTGGCGTGTTCCGATGGCTTGTAAAGCACCGCGTTGCCCGCTATCAAGGCAGGGATAATCACGTTCACGCCCACTAGGTAGGGGTAGTTCCATGCCGAAATATTGCCGATAACCCCCAACGGCTCAAATGAAATTACCTCCTTCAATCCTTCTTCTTCATATACCACTTCATCGGACAGGTAGCGCTCGCTTTGGTCCAAGAAAAACTTGATGCGCTTGCGGGCACCGGTTATTTCTCCTTTTGCCTGGCCAAGGGGCTTGCCCACCTCGCTGGTAAGTACCTCAGCCAGTTTGGTTTGGTGCTCTTCCAACAGGGCATAGAACTTATCGATAGCTACCAACCGCTCACCAATTGGCTTTTGCGCCCAAATGTGCTGCGCGGCACGGGCGGTAACGTATTTCTGCTGTGCTTGCTCGGCAGTAGTATCGGGCAAAGTAGCTATCAATGCGCCATTGGCGGGGTTCAGGATATCCATCGGGAAGCGGGGGATTTAAGCTGCGAAATTAGGTATTTTTAGTCGACGGTCCATAGATAATTTATTAGTATGAGGAGCATATTGGTGAAGTGATGGCCGTCAGCATACCCTCACCGCATCAGCCCCATCAGCGCATCCACTTTTTCGCTGGAGATGCCTACTTGGTGGTTGCCAACTAGCAGGTAGCCGCCATCGGCACGTACATACTCTTTAATGGCTTGTACGTTTACTATATAGGAGCGGTGGCTGCGGAAAAATTGTGGGCTACTTTCCAAGGCATCTTCAAAATACTTCAGGTTGCGGCTGGCGAGTTGCATCTGCCCATCGGTGCAATGTATCTCGGTATAGGCACGGTCTCCTTTTAGGAAGAGGATATCGCCAAAGGGGATGAATTTAATGCCATTGGCTTGTGGTAGGGCCAGTTTGCCTTTGCTATCGCTGCTTAGCTGGTGTTTGAGCAGTTGATAACTGGTGGTATGTTTTTCTTGTTGCTTTTGTGCACGGGCCACGGCATCTTTCAACTGGTCAACATCAATGGGTTTCAGTAGATAATCCACCGCCGAAAGCTTAAAGGCTTTGATGGCATATTGATTGTAAGCCGTCGCGAAGATGATTTGAAAGTTTACCTCCTCTTCATTGAAGAAGTCGAGCAGTTCCAATCCGCTATGGCCTGGCATTTCAATATCCAAGAAGACCACATCGGGCGCATGGCGCTTGATGGCTTTGATGCCGTTAGGCAAGTCATCGGCCTCGGCCACTACGGTTACCTCTGGGCAATAATCTTGCAGCATGGCCTGCAATAGCTGCCGTGCTTTGGTTTCATCGTCAATGATTATGGCCTTCATGCAAATGTTTATTAATAAGGTATCCGAGCTGGAAGCTCGCTGTTATTGCATCCGCGCTAAAAGCGCGGACGAGTATTCGCTAGTCCTCGTTTCCAACGAGGACTTAGTAATTTCGAGCTTCCAGCTCGCACGCTATACCTGCCCAGCCGCCAAAACCCCATCAAACTGCACCGGTATCGTCAACACCACCAATGTGCCCTTGGGTTGTCCATCCGCATCTGTTTTATCGGTATAGACCACGCCAATAGTATCATCACTGTTTTTGTTGAGTAGGCTGAACCGCTTGGCATTGGCATTAGTGGCAAACGATTTATGGTCGCCCCCCTTAGTGGCATTCATCTCCATTGACCGCTGCCTACCGATGCCGTTATCATCAATACGCACTATCAAGTTACCGCCATTTAGGTCAAAACTGCACAGTAGTTCACGGTTATCTTTTTTGTGCAGGAGCCCGTGCTTGATAGCGTTTTCGATATAAGGTTGTATCAGCATGGCCGGTAGTTTGATGCTCTCGGTATCCAGCGCATCGGCAATCGCAATATTGAAGGTGAGCACTTCCTCAAATCGCATCCGCTCCAACTGTAAGTACAGGGTAAGGGCTTCCAGTTCATCCTTTAGGCTTACTACCTCATGGTTGCTCATATCCAATATCATACGCGTAAGGCGACTAAATTTACCGAGGTAGTTGCTGGCGTTCTGCTTGTCGTTAAGGTATATATAGCTCTGTATGGTATTAAGCGCATTGAAGATAAAGTGCGGGTTCATTTGCGCTCGTATGGCCTTTAGCTCGCTTTCAGCTTGCTCCAGTTCGGTTTGTTGCTGTTTGATGGTCAACTCGCGCAGCTCGGTTTCGCGCTTTTCCTTTTCGTAGAGCTGCTGTAGTTTGGTGGTTTCTTTGATGCGGGCTTCGTCTTGGAGTTTGAGTTTTATGTCTAGGAAGTTCAATAAGTGTTCATATGCTTTTTGGTGGTTGCCTACTTTTGCATAAAGCTTGTTAAGGTGGTTGGCAATGACCATTTTATCTCGAATGCCGATTGTAGAACCATACGCTTGTGTGGCTTGCTCAAACCAATCAATAGCTTTTTCGTGCTCTTCTAAAATTTCATAGAGATTAGCTAAATAAGTAGAAGCACTTGCTTCTTCAAAAGAATTGTAATAGCGTTTTGCCATACTTATTGCTTCAAGGAACAACCGCTCAGCACTAGAATAATCCTGGGCTCGCTGATAAGTAAGTCCAAAATGGTACGTAGTTACTATTATTTGACGAGGATTGCCCATTTGTTTTGCAGCTATTAGGGCCTGCTGTTGGAGTTCTATTGCATAATCAAAGTTTCCATTATTGCAATAACTATTGGCCAAAGTTGTAGATGCATTGATTAAGTATTCTTTTGCACCTTGTTCTAAAAACAGATTTCTAGCCTCCTCCATATAAAAAAAAGCCTCCTGTTTTTGACCAATAGCTCTTGACCAAAAACCAATGAGATAAGTTATGTAACCCTGAAGCCAAACTTTCCCTAAGAGTTTCGACAGTTCCAATGCTTCAAATGCAATTATGCCTTCCTTTTTATGGTCATGCTGATTATAAACATGTACCATTGTACTTTTTATCGCAAATAGTAGTTCAATATCACAGATAGCTTCTGCGCAGTGATGAATTTCTTCCCCTAGGGCAATAGCTTCAGGCAATTTACCACCGAACAAATAGGAGACAACCTGCTCATTTTGTGCATAGAGCTTTTGCTGTTCCAAATCATTTTTTTCTGCTATTTCAAATGCTTGGTTAGCAAATTCTTCTGCCTCTTTAGGGTTTATTTGGTTCATGGCACTGCTAGCTGCTAACGTAAGCGCCTCGACATGGTAGATGGGTGTATTGGAAATACCTTCAATTGTCAATAGGCCCTTTACCAAATCAGCGGTTCTAATGGTATCCACAAAATTCAAATGCTTACAAAGCTCCACACACACCCTTGGGTAATCCTCAGGGGTGCAGGTGGCTAGCTCGGCTTCTAGCTCGGTTACTATTTCGTGCAGTTTCTTCATTTATGCTGAAGGCAAATATACAGCCCTGCTTCAACTTAAATCCATCCTTCGTAAAGCCAAAACGGGGTTTCGTAAAACGGTGGCCGCATCATTGTGCTTGAGGGTACAAATTTGCATCGGATCAAAAAAACCTAATCATTATGAGAACACTTTATACCCTACTACTATTGGCCTCTAGCATGGCCGCCATGGCACAAATACCTAGCAACGGCTTACAGGCTCGTTTCCCATTCAACAACACACTTAACGACACCACTACCAACGCCCATACCTTGAGCCCCGTGGTGAACCCAACTGCCGTAACCTATGTGGATGGTCATGACACCATTAACCAAGCGCTGGACCTGGCCAATGCCAATGGCTGTGCATACTTGATAAGCGATACCAACTTTACCTTTAACGACAGTACCCTTACCATAAGCTTTTGGGCATTTATTGATAGTAACGAGCTTACCGGCCTCAGCCCGCAAGCCTTGTTTGCCACTACCAATGGCACTACCAATGTGGCAAGCCACTCGGTAGAATACCAGCGCGGTACCAATGTAGCCCAGTTAACTTGCTATGCGTTTTATACACCTACTTACACTAACTATCTCACTTTAGGTTTCTCGGTGCTGCCTTATTTAAACCAGTGGCACCACTATACCTACCGATACAACAAGGCTACCCCAAGTACTGGCATGCAGTTGTTTATTGATGGTCAGTTAGTGGCGGGCCAACCGGTTGATGGTACCCTAACGGTAAATGCTGGCAGCAACCAGATTAAGCTAGGTGTTGCGGGTGGATATTGCGTAACTACTACCCAATATGATGAGTTGCTGGTATACAGCAGTAGCTTGAGCAATGCTGAGATAGCTAGCGTATTCAACACCCAAAATACGGGCTGCCCGCAGATTATAGGCACATTTGTACAGGCTGGCCAAAGCTTGCAAACTTGTGCCTTGCCCGGCGATAATTACGTGTTGGTATCAGGTTTTAGCTACCCAACTAGCGGCGTAAATTTCCAATGGATTAAGGATGGCGTGGCTATACCCAACGCCAATAGCGATACCTACGTG
Source organism: Sphingobacteriales bacterium (assembly GCA_027483645.1). Lineage (GTDB taxonomy): Bacteria > Bacteroidota > Bacteroidia > Chitinophagales > CAIOSU01 > CAIOSU01. The sequence goes on along the minus strand of JAIXUD010000006.1, from coordinate 41,510 downwards.
TATCCGGTAGACGCAGCTAGCAATGGCGTATATACCCTGCAACTAACTACCGATTGCGACACTTTGCTTTTTGACAATTTCACTTTAACCGTATATCCAAATCTACCGCAGCCAACCATTACTGCCGTGGGCAACGAATTAACGTGCAACACCCTTGGCGATAACTACATTTGGTTTCTTGATGGCGCAACGCAGCCAAACTTTAACGGTCAGCAAACCATTACTGCTACCGCTAATGGCAATTATACAGTAGTTGCTATTACCAACAACCCAGGCTCAAACAATTGCCAGTCGCCAACATCGGCTGCGGTAACAATTACTGGTGTAGGCATTGGCGAAGTAAACAGCTACATCAGCCTCAGCCTTTACCCGAACCCTGCACAAAGCAGCATAGCCATAAGCACTAGCGAAATACTAACTGGTGTAGAAGTATACAATGTAATGGGCCAGCAGGTAGTGTCAATAGCGGGTAATGCTACCCAAATTGATGTAACCACCCTACCTGCAGGCACCTATTACCTGAATGCCATAACCACCCAAGGCAACGTGCGCAAGCCGTTTGTAAAACTATAACGATTAGGCGAATTTGGTTTTTGGCCTTTTATTGATCCTGCGGGGCTGCTTTCTTTGGAAGGTGGCCCCGTTGGTGTTTGGTAATAGTCCACAGTTGACAGACCACGGTCCACAGCTTAAAATTGCATATTAACGCAATAAACCGTGGACCATCGACCGTGGACCGTGGACCAACCATTATCTTTGCCCTGTGCTAGCTGTCCTAATCATTACCCTCATCATGGTGGCCCTATACATGGGCTTGATGCAGTATTATGCTTGGGGGTGGATACTTACGCCCTTGTTCGAGCCAAAACAAGACGGTCAAACATTTACCAAGGTAACGGTAATAGTACCTGCCCGCAACGAGGAAGCTAACATTGAGCGGGTAGTGCAGTGCCTGATGGCACAAAACTACCGAAAGGACTTATTGGAGATAATAGTAGTGGACGACCACAGCGAGGACAGCACTGCCGAAGTGGTACAGCGGATTGCAAATCCGCAGCTCGGTACAATCGGATTGCAAATCCGATTGGGCATATACATGCTGCCAAATAACCTTTCAGGCAAAAAAGCGGCAATTACCTACGGGATAGCCCAAGCCACCGGCGACCTCATCATTACCACCGATGCCGACTGCGAGATGGGAGCTAATTGGGTAAACACCGTCGCCCAATACTACGATGCTAACCACTACAAAGTACTCACCGGCCCAGTAGCGTTTAGTCAGGTCCATGGTCCTTCGTCTTTGGTCCTTCGTCTGCTTCAGCAATTTCAGAGTCTCGATCTCATGGGGCTTATGTTTATTACCGCTGGTAGCTTGCGGTTCAAGTTTCCGCACATGGCCAATGGGGCTAACTTTGCTTTTGAGAAGAAGCTTTTTCAATCCATTGGTGGGTACTCCGGCATTGACAATACCCCAACCGGCGATGATATTTTGTTCTTACTAAAAGCCCATAGCCACCGCCCAGGCTGTGCTGGTTTTGTAAAGGCCAAGGAAGCAATAGTGACCACCCCAGCAACTGCTACTTGGGCAGCCTTCTGGCAACAACGGGTGCGCTGGGTAAGTAAAGCGGCAGGCTTTGGCGATGCACGGCTTACGGCGGTGCTTACGTTTTACTATGTGTATGCGTTGGCTATTCTAGTGTTCGGTGTTTGGATGTGCTTCAAGCCCTTTATGTTAATCCCGTTTATAGTATTGCTGCTAGGTAAGCTATTGCCTGAGCTAATAATGCTGGTACACGCTACATCATTCTTCGGGCGAAGTAAGGAGCTGCTTTGGTTTCTGCCCTCGCAGTTGTTGCACACATACTATGTGCTACGCATCGGCATTCAGTCGCAGTTTAAGAAGTATGATTGGAAGGGGAGGAAGTATTGAACTATTGGAAATGGCACATTAGCGCTTCATTAATGTTGATTTTCAAGGCTCTTAAGTCATCTGCTTCAGTGAAAATATCGTGCCCAAGTGCTCTGGCAATGTAACCTCCTTCGGCAGCCTCCTCAGCAATAATAATTACTTTCTTCATATTAAAAAGGTACTCCCAAAATTGGAATACTGCAAAACCAATCAACCAATAACCAATCAACTAATCAACTAAACTAGTAACTTAGCCCCATGCTGGTTATCTATACGCCACAAGTCACCAACCGCATCCGGTACGTGTTCGATTTGTTCTTTAAAGAGCAGATGCACGTAGCGTATAAGCTTACCAGCAGTGTGGATGAATTTCGGGTGGCCGATGGACCCAAGATAGTGTACGACAGCCGCCCGCAAGAGGGCATCTTATGCTTCGGGGCGGTGTACCTGTTGTTCCAAAGGGGATTGGTGAAGCAAGATTTAACAGTAACTGAGTACAATTACCTCAAGATATTTTATCAGGTAGAGGGTGAGGAATTCGCCCTGCCATTCGACCCTTTTGCCGCGGCATTTTACCTAGTGAGCCGTTACGAAGAGTACCTGCCCCACGCCAACGATAAGCACGATCGCTTCCCCCCAGAGGAGAGCTTTGCCTACCGCAACGGCTTTTTGCATATACCCGTAGTGAACCACTACATCAGGCTAGTACAACTGAAGATACAGGAGCATTACCCTGACCTTAAATTTTCACCCCGCAGGTTTCGTTTTAAGCCTACGTTCGATATTGATAGTGCTTACAACTACCGCGGCAAGGGGCCTTTCCGAAACTTGGGTGGCTTATTGCGGTCCATCATCCAAGGTGAATTTCCGGAAGCGGGCGACCGGCTGAAGGTGCTCTTCGGTCGAAAGCAAGACCCTTATGATACTTACGACTACCTGCTAAACCTGCACGAAAAGAACGACTACAAAACCGTATTCTTCTTTTTGCTGGGCGATTATGGCGAGTACGATAAAGGCATATCGGTAAATGTAGCGCCGTTCCAAAGCCTCATCAAATCCATTGCCGATAAGGCCGAAGTGGGCATACACCCATCATACGCCAGCAATGGCGATACCGATAAGCTGCGCCGCGAAATACGCCGGCTGAACCGCATTTTGAAGCGCGAAGTGCACATCAGCCGCCAACACTTCCTTAAGCTAAAATTCCCCGATACGTACCACAACCTGATGGACCAAGATATTGAGGAGGATTATACCTTGGGCTATGCAGCGTTGCCAGGCTTTCGTGCTAGCATTTGCAGCTCGTTTTTCTTTTATGATATGAGCCGTGAGAACAAGACCTTGCTAAAACTATACCCCTTTGCCATTATGGATGCCACGCTAAACTACTACATGAAGCTTAAGCCCCATGAAGCGCTTGAGGTAGTAAAGCCGATTATAGACGAGGTGAAGGAAGTAAATGGCCTACTGATAACGCTGTGGCACAACAATAGCTTTAGCGAAGAGGATGAATGGCAAGGCTGGCGACACATGTACGAGCAAATGATTGACCATATCAAAAGTTAGTCGACGGTCCACGGTCGACGGTCCACAGCGATAATAGCTAATGGTTTATTAGTTTTTGTTTGTTTTGTAAATAATTGCTGAGGTTGTTTAACTGCTCGATTTGACTGTGGCCCAAATTCCATAAATTTGCGGCACTCCTAACTAATCCATTTTCCCCGTTCTGCAACCGTTGACCGTGGACGGTGGACCATCGACCAAAAAAATGGTACACAACCTCAGCCTGAAACCTTCTTTACTGGCCCACTATGTGGCCGAATTGCGCGATGTATTGATACAGGGCGACCGTATGCGTTTCCGACGCAACTTAGAGCGTATCGGCGAGATAATTGGCTACGAGATAAGCAAAGAGTTGGAGTGGGAACAGGTGGAAATAACCACTCCGCTGGAGACCGCTTTGTGCTACCAGCTGGTAGAGCAACCCGTATTGGCTACCATCCTTAGGGCTGGGCTACCATTGCACCAAGGTTTGCTCAATTACTTCGACCATGCTGACAACGGCTTTATTGCCGCCTATCGCAAGCACGATAGCGAGGGCAACTTCACCATCAGCATGGAATACGTTACCTCACCTGAGATTGCCGGCCGTGTGCTAATCGTTAGCGACCCCATGTTAGCCACGGGCGCTTCATTGGCGTTAACCTTGAAAAAAATGATTGTACTGGGCAAACCCAAGCACATACACGTAGTATGCGCCATTGCCGCTACCGAGGGCATCGACCATCTTTTGAAAGAAGTACCCAATGTAACCATCTGGTGCGGAGCCATTGATAACAAATTGACCGACAAAGGCTACATAGTACCCGGCCTTGGCGATGCGGGAGATTTGGCTTTCGGCGAGAAGTTGCAGGCCTAAGAGGCTGCCCTAAATAGCGGCTACAGGTTCATTCTGCTCAAATTAAACAATAAACAATACCCTATACCGTTCTAAAAGCCCAAAATTGTCTAATTTTGGGCTTTTGTATGAAGCAGTATTTCTATAGCTATATTCTGGTCGTTTTGGTGCTAACGGGCTTGGCCTTGCCTAGCCGTGCTCAGGCGCAAGAGTGGGATTATGGCGTATGGGCCGGTTTCAGCAACTACTTTGGCGACCTCAATACCCGCACCAGCTTTGAGTATATGGGCCCTGGTGGCGGCGCTTTTGCCCGCTACAACATGGGTACCCGCTTCGCTTGGAAAAACGGGTTTAATTATGGCTCCGTTTCTTATGCCGACGAAGCCTCTCCCGACCCCTTCCAACGGGCGCGCAACCTATCGTTCAAGTCGAACATTCTTGAAATTACCAGCCAAATCGAGATAAATTTCTTTAGGTACGAGCCCCGTAAGGATAGATTTAAGTTTACCCCCTACCTTACCTTTGGCATTTCGGGTTTTTACTTTAACCCCAAAGCAGAATTGGATGGCGAATGGATTGCCCTACAACCCGTAGGCACCGAAGGCCAAAATGACCCTGATAGCGGCAAGAAGCCTTATAGCCGTTTCAACTTTGCCATACCAGTGGGTGGTGGTTTTAAGTACAGTTTCCACCCATCATGGACTTTGGGCGTAGAAATTGGCGTGCGAAAAACCTTTACCGATTACCTAGATGATGTGAGCGATGTATACCCAGCCAATGTGTACAGCTTTGCAGTATCACGAAACGTGGCCGAGGCATTGAGCGACCGCAGTGGCGAAGTAGGCGAACCGATTGGCGTACCAGGCAAGCAAAGAGGCATGGATACAAAGCCTGATAGCTTCATGTTTTTTGGGTTAAGCCTGAGTTATACCATACCTAAGATACGTTGCCCGTGGCCATCTAGAATTCGTTAATGATTTTTGTACCTTTGACCGCCGCATCGCCAACTGATTAATGGAAATAAAGAACCAAATAGACCGCGAAAAACTTCCGCGCCATATCGCTGTGATAATGGACGGAAACGGTCGTTGGGCCAAGAGCCAAGGTCATAGCCGCATATTTGGGCACAGGCATGGGGTAACCGCCGTGCGCGAAACAGTTGAAACTTGTGCAGAGCTCGGTATACAATATCTCACACTTTATGCGTTTAGTACCGAAAATTGGGCCCGCCCGAAAATGGAAGTGGATGCCTTAATGGAACTACTCGTGCGCACTATCAAATCAGAAGTAAAAACGTTGATGAAAAACGACATCCGCTTACAGGTGATCGGCAAAACCGATATGCTGCCCGAGCGGAGCCGTAACAAACTGGCAGAAGCGATACTACAGACCCAAGACAACAAACGGATGACCCTAGTGCTGGCGCTAAGCTACAGCAGCAAGTGGGAAATAACCGAGGCCATACGCCAAATAGCTGATGAAGCCAAAGCGGGCAAAATAAATACCGAAAGCATTACCGAAGAAACCTTGAGTGGCTACCTAAGCACCAAAGGCATGCCCGACCCCGAATTGATGATACGCACCAGTGGCGAGCAGCGCATAAGCAACTTTTTGCTTTGGCAGCTAGCCTACGCTGAACTATACTTTACAGAAACCCTTTGGCCCGATTTCAGAAAAGAACACCTGTACGCAGCCATTGAAGATTACCAGCAGCGTGAACGCCGTTTTGGCAAAATAAGTGAGCAGATAAAAAATAAGGCAAGTTGAAGCACCTAATATATATGGCGCTAGCGCTGCTATGTGTAAATCTACCGGCATTGGCCCAAGTGGATAGCACCGGCATGCCACGTGTAAGTTACTCCATACCAACAGAATATACTATTGGTGGCATCACCGTTTCGGGCGTAAAGTATCTTGACCCCGACCTACTAGTGCCGCTTTCAGGCTTGCGCGTTGGCCAAACCGTAAATATACCTGGCGACGATATTGCCAAGGCCATACGCAAAATGTGGGAGCAAGGCCTATTTACTGACGTAGAGATACGCATTGTAAAAACCCTAGGCGTAAATATCTTTTTGGACATTAGGGTAACCGAAAGGCCCCGCTTATCTCGCTTCTACTTTACTGGGAAGATTAAAAAAGGCGAGCAAGATGAACTAAGGGAAAAGATAAAATTGATTGGCGGCCGCGTGCTTACCGAAAACATGAAGGCCAACACCATTACCATCATTAAAAACCATTATAAGGACAAAGGTTTCTTGAATGCGAAGGTGACCCTGAAAGAGATGCCCGATACTATTTTAGTAAATAGCATCATCCTAGAAATAAGCGTTGAGAAAGGCAGCAAAGTAAAAATTGGCAGTATACAATTTGAAGGCAACGTAGTAGCCAGCGATGCAACCCTCAGGAAGAAAATGAAGGATACTAAGGAAAAGGTGCACCTTGACCTTGGCCAAATCATTAGCTTAGAGAACATCCGCAATGCCACGCCAGATACTTCTAGCTTTGGCGAGATACTAGAAAACCTTGCCCCTAGCCGCACCATAGATTACCTGGCCGATAAAGCCCGCCTAAACATTTTCAGCTCATCAAAATTCTTGCTGAAAGATTATAGGGCCGATAAAGAGAAGCTGATTGAGTACTACAACTCGCTAGGGTACCGAGATGCCGAGATATTGGGCGATAGCGTGTATATGGAAGACGGCGAGCTGCAAATACGCATCAAAGTAAATGAAGGCAACCGCTATTATTTCCGGAACATTACCTGGAAGGGCAATACCATCTATGCATCTGATTCGCTGGCCAAAATGCTGGACATTAAGAAAGGCGATATATACAACCGCACCTTGCTAGATGAGCGGCTGAACATGAGCCCGAATGGCACCGACATTGCCAGCTTGTATATGGATAATGGCTACCTGTTTTTCCAAGTGACCCCGCTAGAGATTTCGGTAGATGGCGACTCTATCGATATCGAGATACGCGTAATGGAAGGCCCCATTGCCATCATCAACGAGGTGCGCATTAGTGGCAATACCAAAACCAAAGAGTACGTAATACGCCGAGAGCTGCACACTGTGCCTGGTGCCGTATTTAGCCGTAGCGATTTGATTCGTTCGCAGCGCCAGATTATCAACCTCGGCTATTTTGACCCTGAGCAGCTAGAAGTAGTGCCGATACCAAACCCAACCAATGGTACGGTAGATATTGAGTACCGCGTGGTAGAAAAACCATCCGACCAATTGGAGCTTTCTGCAGGTTGGGGTGGCCGTGGGCGTGGTGTGGTAGGTACGCTGGGCGTGTCGTTTACCAACTTCTCCATCCAAAATATGTTTAAGAAAGGCTCATGGAGCCCCTTACCTGCTGGTGATGGACAGCGTTTATCGCTAAGGGTTCAAACCAATGGTAAAATCTTCCAGTCTTATAACTTCTCGTTTACCGAGCCATGGTTAGGTGGCAAAAAGGCCAACTCGTTTACCATCAGCTATTACAATTCCCGTTTTAGCAATCTAAATAACGAGCGTAAGGTTGTAGCCAGCTTGATAACCAACGGTGCCACCATCGGCATCGGTACCCGTATTAAGTGGCCCGATGACTACTTTACCTTCCAGGCATTGCTCAATTTTCAGAACTATAATCTAGATAATTGGACATCATCCAACTTCATTATTACCGATGGCCGCTCCAATAACCTGAACATGAAGTTTGTATTGGCGCGTAACTCAACCTACAACCCAACTTACCCTACGCAAGGCTCCAACATTTCCTTGTCGTTGCAGGTTACACCGCCATACTCCTTGTTTAACGACAGGGACTACAGCACGTTGAACAACAACGAGAAATACAAATGGGTAGAGTACCACAAATGGCGCTTCACGGCTGAGTGGTTTACTCCTATTACCAAGAACTTGAAACAGCCACTGGTATTGCGTGTGGCCGCTAAATTCGGTTTCTTGGGCTACTACAACGAAGAGATTGGCTACTCGCCATTTGAGCGCTTTGAGTTGGGTGGCGATGGTATCTCCAACATCCAGTTCTTCGGCAGGGATATTGTGGCCCTGCGCGGTTATGAGGTATTGAGCCCAACCACTGGCTCGCCGTTCTTCAACAAGTTTACGGTGGAGATGCGTTTCCCAATCTCTTTAAACCCCTCGGCTACTATATTTGCTACAGCTTTTGTTGAGGGCGGTAACTTCTATGGCAGCATTAAAGATTACAATCCATTCGACATAAGACGTACGGCTGGCTTAGGTGTGCGCATCATGCTACCTATGTTTGGTTTGCTTGGTTTCGATTATGGCATAGGCTTTGATAAAGATGCAGCGCCAGCAACTGGTTTCGGCGATTTTCTTAACAAATACGGTAAATTTAGTATCGTGTTAGGCTTCGAACCAGATTGATGGCTGTAACGCATCTTAAACTTAAAAACCATTAAAATGAAAAAGCTATTACTTACCACCCTAAGCGTACTGCTTATAACCGTGGCCGGCTACAGCCAGCGCTTTGTTTATGTAGATACCGAGTACATACTGGAAAACATACCAGAGTATAAGGCCGCTCAAAAGAAACTTGACGATATGGCCGAAGGCTGGCGCGCCGAGATTGACAAGCGCTACAAAGAGATAGACAACTTATACAAAGCCTACCAAGCCGAGTACATCATTCTACCAGAGGAAACCCGCCAACAGCGCCAGAAGGAGATTGAGAACAAGGAGAAGGCCGTAAAAGAGTACCAAAACCAAAAATTTGGCTACCAAGGTGAGCTTTTTCAAAAGAAACAGGAGCTGGTAAAGCCAATACAGGATAAAATTTACAATGAGATAAACAAGATGGCTACCGAGAAAGCACTCGACTTTGTATTTGATAAAGCCAACGGCCTCAATATGTTATTTGTAAATCCGAAATACGATAGGAGCGATGATATTATCACAGCCCTAGGATATAAACCCACCAAAACTGATAAAAAATAAAATTAAGGCTTATCTTTAAGGCCTGTTTTTAAAACAACCACTTAAACAAAAACATGAAAAATTTTATTGCTATCCTAGCGTTGGTATTTGTTATGGCTTTGCCATCTACCGTTTCTGCGCAAAAATTAGGTCACATCAACGCGCAAGAAGTGCTAGTGGCATTACCTGGCTACAAAACTGCTGAAAAGAGCTTGCAGGCGTATGCCAAACAGCTGCAAGATGCTTACATGAAAATGCAAGACGACTACAATAAACTATTGAAGCAATACGAAGACCAATCAAAACTTAGCTCTACCCCTAAGCCAGTATTGGAAGATTTGGTAAGCCAGATTGTTGATTTGGAGAAACGTATGGAAAAGTTGCAAGCCAATAGCGAGCAACAATTGTTGGAGAAACAAGCCGAATTGCTGAAGCCATTGGAAGACCAAATTATGGCAGCCATTAAAACGGTGGCCAAAGAAGGCGGTTATACTTACGTTTTCGATTCGAGCATTGGCAACCTGTTGGTATCACCTGATGGTGACAACCTTATGGCCCTAGTGAAGAAAAAACTAGGCTTGGTTACCACCCCAGCAGCTCCTTGATTGTAGCACATTAGTTTACTGAAATAATTTCAACGTTTTGGCCATCAATGCTCACAGCCCAATAGGGATATTTGACTCGGGTATTGGTGGCCTTACTATTGCTAGTGAAGTCATCCGCAAGCTGCCAGAGGAAGAGGTAATATACTTTGGCGATACTGCCCACATGCCTTACGGCGACAAATCGCCGGCACTGGTGCGGTATTATGGCACCAAGATAGTAGAGTTCCTGATAAGCAAAGGCTGCAAAATAATAGTAATAGCCTGCAACACCATCAGTAGCGTGATATACGACGACGTGGTGGAGATTTTCGGCAGCCGCGTGCAATTCGTAAATGTTATCGACCCCTTAGTGCACGGCCTGGCGCGCTTGGAGGATGTACACCGCACCGGTATTATCGGCACGCAGGGCACCATCAAAACCGGCATCTACGAGCGTAAATTGAAAGAGCTCCGCCCTGATATGGAGGTTTGCAGCCTAGCCACTCCCCTACTCGCCCCCATGATTGAAGCGGGTTTCTTCAACAACCAGATAAGTAAAGCCGTAATTGAGACTTACCTGAAGGAAGATTGCTTTACCGATATAGAGGCCATGGTACTTGCCTGTACACACTACCCGCTCATTAAAAAGGACATTGAGGAATACTACCAAGGCACCGTGCAAGTTTACGACTCCACCGACTTCGTATCGAACGTAGTACGCGATGCCCTCAATGTAAAAGGCCTGCTTAACAACCGCCGCAGCGGCCCCAATAAGTTCTTCGCCAGCGACATCACCGAATCCTTCGACAAAACCGCTAAGAACTTCTTTGGCGAGGATGTGCACCTGGAGTACGCCAATATTTGGGAACTGTAGGGTTGGTTGATTGGTGGACTGGTTAATTGGTTGATTGGTGATACTTTTGAAAAGCATTTCGGCGTTTTTCAATTACATCCTTAACAGCGCTATGAGAAACATAAGTTGGGCGTTAGTACTGCTTTTTATGGTGGTTGTACCCAATATTCTTACAGCCCAAAATAGGATAGGACACCTTAACCTAGAGGAAGTGATGCTCGCCCATCCTGACTACAAAGTCATTAGCGACACTTTAATTGCTAGTCGCAAGCAACTGGAAGATCAATATTGGAGTTTACAAGAAGAGTATAACGCACTTATAAAGCCATACGAAGAACTTATTGACCATCATCCTAGCAATCCGCCTGAAGATAATTCCGAAGCGATAAAGCAGTTGGAAGCTGACATGGCAATAGTTCAAAGTAGCGCCGAATGGTACCTAGAATTTTTGCAAGAAGAACTTATGGCGCCATTGGAAACCAAAATTATGGAGGCGATCAATCTAATTGCAATGGAAAGAGGTTACAATTATGTTTTTGATTCGAGCGACGAGACTTTGTTACTGGCGCCAGAGTCGGAGGACATAACACTATTAGTAAAGCAAAAGCTAGGCATTGCCCCCTAACCTCCGAAGGTAAATCTCCAACTTCTCAGGTAGCGAAAAACCGATAACCATTAACCAGTAACCAATAACCAATCAACCAGTAACAAAAAGTTGGCTCGGTGTTTGGTAATGGTGCATTGAAAAGAAAAAATTTATAACTTAGGCTGCTAAACTACCGCCTTAAAAACAACAAGAAAATTATGAAAACATTATTGATGATTCTTACCCTGGTAGTATCCACTACGTTAGGCACTGGCTATCTTGCAAAAGCACAAGACAGTTCTACTAAAAAACCTGCTGGAACGACAGGAATTACCTTCTTCCAAGGTACTTGGAGCGAAGCATTGGCTGCCGCTAAAAAACAGAAGAAGCTGATTTTTGTGGATGCCTACGCCGTATGGTGTGGCCCATGTAAGTTTATGGCCAACAACGTGTTCCCTGACAAAGCAGTTGGCGAATACTTCAACAAGAACTTTATCAACTACAAGTTTGATATGGAGAAAGGTGAAGGCCCAGAGTTTGCCCGCAAATACCAAGTGAATGCCTACCCAACACTATTGTTTATCAATGCTGCTGGCGAAGTATCTCACCGCCAAACCGGTGCCAGCGATGCCGCAGGTTTCTTGAAAGTGGGCGAGGCTGCATTGGCTTCTACCAAGTAATAATTGAGAAAAGCACCTAGTGCATAGGGCGTTTCAAATCACCAAATAGCAATTCGTCAAGGGCCGTGGATAACGGCCCTTTTCTTTGTTCGGAAAAAGTGCTGAGCAGTAGGTGTGCTTTTTCCATACCCGCTACCAAGTTCAAATGCTCCTGGAACTGTGTAATATGCCGCGCCAAGTTGGCCATGCGCTTGCCTAGGTATATCTGTTCGGTTTGGCCTGGTGTAGGTACTAGTATTGCTTTTAAACCCAACACGTTCAGGTCCATCAAGGTGCTATAGCCTGAGCGGCATACTATGGTTTTCGCTTCTTGCATTACTCGGTTCATGGTTGGCGTATCCAAATGCCCCGCTACCTCTATCCCACCCTCTTGCCTTACATTTTTGCCCTCCTCAGGTTTGCCTAGTACCAATAGCTTGCGGCCAGGTATGCTCGGCAGCTGCTCGCGTAGCTTCTGCTCAAATATACTGCGCTGCGGCTCTGGCCCTGAACAAATGGCCACTATGGAATACACTTGCTCCACTGCCTCAGGGGTGGCTACCATGCGGCTCATTGGGCCTATGTAACGGTACTTGCGCTTGGTAATGGCCCCGCCATGGCCTAAGTCGCCCGATAGGTTGGGTACGGCAGGCCAATCGGGTATCCAGCAACGGGTAAATTTATTGATGTAACCTTGGTTAATATAGTTTACCAGCGGTTCCATTACCCGCATTATCCCAGGCATGCGGATGTATACTTGGTGAGTAATAAATGCTGCAGGTACTTTAGCATTGGTAAGCCCATATCTATTATCAGAGATAACGTGAGTGATGCCGTGCTTCTTTATCAACTCCGGCAATACATCTCGCTCTTCTTTAATTACTTTGAGCAGGCGGGGGCTTTGCATGGCCATGTGCCATATCATATTTCCATCGGCCGGGTAAGAAGGGTCGTAAGCAGGCAACTCGATGTGCTCTAAATCAGGGTACTCGTCTTTCCACAACTGCGCAGCCCTACCCGCCGAGCCGAGGATAATCTTTACATCGCGCTGTTTCAACAGATTAATAAGGGGGATACAGCGGGCTGCGTGGCCCAAGCCCCAATCTAATGCGGCAACTAAAACTACTGGCGTACTCAAATAAAAGAATTGAAACTAACGTTACTAAATAAACTGCTTTCCCCAAGAAACCGTAAATTTAGCACTGTTACCGTCAATAAAGATGATATGCTACACAAATTCTCAAAATATATACTATCTGGTTTGTTTGTATTAGCTAGCCTAGCGTTATTCTCTGGCTGCAAAGCCAACAAGTGCGATTGCCCTAATTTTCATGGCGAAGTGGTGGTGGAACAGGTGGAGGGGTGTTGAGGAATGTCTGAATCAGAATTTTAGAATTATAGAATTCAGTCGGGTCTATTGTAAAAGGATGAGTTACCAATTATCTGACTCTCTTTCAAAGTCTTCTAGCGACATTACATTACCATTCTTAATATCTTTCTCCGCTCTTCGAATTCTTTCTACCAAATCCTGCTGAAAAATTGGCTTTCCATCAGGAGTATATCCTACAATGCTTTGCATCTCCCGTATCTCATCCATAGCGCAACAGTTATTACATAAAATTAGTAAACCACATACATAATCGTGTTACGAGAATTTAACACGAAGGACACTAAGAAAAAAGGCACAAAGTACACTAAGCACATATTACCAGCCTTGTGTTCTTTGTGATTTCCTTTGTGCTCTTAGTGATTAGGGCAAGTCCTGCAATTATCTCAAATACTAAGCTCTCCTACTCTACCACCAATTTCTTCTGCGCTTGGAATTTGCTGGATTGAATGAGAATGATGTAGCTACCAGAGGCAATGTTGCTCAAGTCCAAGGTATGGCTGCCCGAAATGGCTGCTTCCAACGTTTGCGAATACAACTCTGCACCCAGCAGGTTGTAGAGCTTAATGGTAATCGCCGTGCTGAAAGGCAAGGTGTAGCGCACCTGCACCTGGTTCTGCGCCGGGTTAGGGAACACTTGTAGGTCCAGTTGGCTGAGGTCTTCCACATAGCTGATGAACGTTACCTCGAAGGTAGTGTCATAGGTACAGCCATTAGCATCGGTAACCGTTACCGCATAGATACCAGAGGTTAGCCCGCTTAAAGTGGTATCGGTACTGCCATCGGTCCACTCATACGTGTAGGGCTCTGTGCCGCCATTTGCTTTCACGTTAACAGCACCCTCATTTCCTCCATAATCTGGTGTAGTATTGCCAATTGCGGAAACCGGGATAGGCTCAGTCAACGTCACCGAATCCACAAACAAGCAGCCATAGCTATCAGTAATGGTAAGGCTATGGGTACCGGCTGCAAAGGTACTTTGCGTGGCCAAGGTATCACCGTTGCTCCAGCTGATGGTGTATGGTGGCGTACCGCCAACCAAGGTAGCTGTTGCGGTACCATTGCTATCGCCATAGCAAGTAGGGTCTTGGGTAACTATAGCAGCGTATAGGCTATCAGGCTGTAAAATTTCCGCTTGCAATACCACTTCGCACAAGTTGGCATCCACCACGCTTACGGTATATAGGCCCGCCAAAACACTATCGCGGTTGGCAACGGTATCGCTATCGTTCCAAAGATATTGATAAGGGAAAGTACCTCCGCTGGCAGTAACATCAATGGTGCCGTTATTGAGACCAAAGCATGTGGCATCGGTACTGGTATCACTAGCCGCAAGCGGTGCTGCTGGTTGCGTGATGGTAATACACAACTCCTTGGTACAACCACCCGCGTCTTTTACAGCAGGTTTGTAAGTGCCAATAGGCAAATTGCCAATGATGTTGGAGCTCTGGAAATTCCTACCATCCAACGAATACTGGTACGGCGGGGTGCCACCGGTTACGGACAGGTGTATGGCACCAGTGCTATCGCCATGGCAACCTACGTTCACAATACTATCGGTAGCCAAGGTAAGGCCGGTAAGGTAGCTGCAACTGTAAATGGTATGGCTTGCAATTACGTTGCCATTTTCGCTGCGCAACTCCAAGGTAACGTGGTCGTCGCCGTTTACCTGTATGTTGGCAAAGGCATCGCTAATGTCGGTATTGCCGCCAATGCCCTGCCCACCCTCGCTCCAAGTAAGGCCATATGCCTGCAAAGGCACTGTAGTGAACAGGGTTGAGTTTGATTGTGAAAGTGCTCCGGCCATAATCTCTGGCAAACCGCCGGCCTGCCCATCATCTATGGCAGAAGTGTGGGTATCGCCACTCATCATTATTACACCATCAATGTTGCCTTGGTTTACGGCATTGATGATAGAGTCTTGGTCCATCGGGAAACCGCTCCAGCAATCAATCAATGCAGCTGCTAGTGGCAGCCCAGCTATGGAGGGCAGGTTAAGCAAGCCATCAATGGCATCGCGATAGCTTTTGTTAAAGGCCGTGCTGGTTACTATAAACTTCCAAGTGGCGGTGCTGCTTCGCAAATTGTCCAACAGCCATTGGCGTTGCACATCGCCTATAATAGAGTGGCCTGGTGGTGGATCAAATTCCCAGAAGAAACCAGGCCTAGTAAGTGCCTCGGTATTGGGTGAGCGGCTGGCGCGGTCATCCAATACAAATACCTCCACATTGCCAAAGCGGAACTTGTGATAAATACCCTGCGTAGAATCGACAGGTGCATAGCCGGGGAACATGTTGTAATAGCCTTTGATGGCATTGCGGCGCGTGCCTGGTGGCATCGGGTCTTCAATCACCGTGCTATTGAACAAACCGAAATCGGTATGTGGTACGGTATTGGCCGAGGCATTATCGTTCACATAATCATGGTCATCCCACACATAATCGATGGGCACGTCTTTCAAAAAGGTGCTCATGTAACGGTAGCTGTATCTATCTTTGTATGATTGCACTACGCGGTTATAGTCTACAGCAAAGTAATCGCTGTTACTCGGGTAGTTATCGGTATCATCAGGATATCCCCAATCGCCCACATTCATAAAAAAGCGCAGCGGATACTTCTTAGCCTCAATAAATACCTCGTCATCGTTTCGGTTCTCGTTCATGCAAGAGCCCATACCAAAGCTAAACACTAGGCTCTCGCCTTCGCAAGGGTACGTCATAAAGCTGCGGCGGTCGCTAGCGGGGTTACCATTGATAATGGCGCGGTAATAGTACTTGGTGTTGCTGGTGAGGCTATCCATATCAATCAAAGCCACATTACCGTCGGCTGCCGAAGTGGTGCCTTGAAATAGCCTGCTATTGGCAAAAGTAGAATCATCGGAAAGCTCAATGCTCACTGCCGTTTGGGCGCTGCAAAACACCACTGCCCGGGCGCTATTAATGGTTACCCCACCTACTATCGGGCCTTGGGTAACGGTTTGGGCCGTGGCGGATACCGTAAATAGAATGGCTATTATTGCGTATAAAATCCTCATGAAATAGGCTGTAAGTCACGAAGATACGTCATTTAGTCGATGGTCCGCAGTCGACAGTCCATGGTTTTTAAGTTAAGTTTCTGGTCTATTATCATACTACGCTTGTCGAAAGCTTGCCATCGCAAGCGAAACAATTCCATAAATTAGTCTTAAGTAAATAAACATGGAAAAGCTACTCATCATCGGCGGGCCTAATTTCATAGGCAGGGTATTATTGGAGGAGTTACAGAAGCTCAACCGCTACGAGGTAACCCTTTTCAACCGGGGCATTACCAACCCCGAACTGTTCCCTGAGGTGCGCCGCATCAAAGGCGACCGCAATACTGCCGATGTGGAGCAACTGGCGCGAGAGCATTGGGATTATGTAATTGATGTGGCTTGCTACCTGCCGCACAACCTGCCGAAACTGTTGGGCAACATCAATACCGATGTAAAGAAATACGTGTTTATCTCCACCGTATCGGTATATCCAGAAAATAGCGGCAGAAACGATGAATCGTCGGCCACCGCTGAGTATGACGCTACGCTGGATGTAGACCAGCCCATCAACTCCGCCGCCCTTTACGGACCCCGAAAGGCCGAATGCGAACGGATATTGCAACGCAGTGGGCTGAACTATGTGATACTGCGCCCAGCCCTAATCTATGGCGAGTACGACCCCACCGATCGCACCAGCTATTGGCTACATCAGATGAAGAAGAAGGATACCCTTTTTATCCCCGAAGAGGGTAAAAACAGGGTATCGCACACCTATGTTCGTGACTTGGTGAAAACCATGTTGCTGCTACTCACCCCCGAAGGTAATGGCGACGTGTACAACTCCATAACAACCACTTTTAATATTGTAGAACTGGTGCAACTTGGCAAAGAAACTTTAGGTGTGAACCCAACTGTGTTAAATGCCCCCAAGGAGTTTTTGGATAAAGAAAATCTAATCTACTGGAGCGACTTACCCCTGTGGCTTGACCATGATGGGGTATGGGGAATGGAAAAGTATCAAGCAAAATTCGGAAAATACTTTACTGATATACCCCAATCTATCGCCGAAACGGTTGCTTACTACGAACGCGTTGGCTGGCCCGAGCCGGCGTTTAGGAAACTAAAGGATGCGGAGTATGATGCTATAACGGGGCGGCTGAAAAAACACGCTTTTTGATTGAATTACTAGATGGTCCGCTTATTCCTTACCTTAATCTCCGACCCTTCCGCAAGAAATACCGAGACCGGCTCTATATTTTGCAAGAAGGCAAATTGCTGACCGTATACCAAGGCCATATCAATCTCAATTTTGTAGTCTTCCACCGGGTATAGCATCCAGCTTGGGTGCTCCACTTGGTACTCGGTAGTTAGGGTGTCGCTCACCTTGGTGTAGCCCCAGTAATGCTCCATGATAAATTCGCTTTCACTGCCCACTACCAGCGGTAAGGGCAAATTTGCTGCCCTTGCGCTCATACGCTGCTCCTGGCCCTTTATATCCCATGCATACATCACTTCAATAGTTTGGCCCAACTGCCAACGGTGCCGCATAGGCACGGATATGTAATGCTCATAAAACAAGGTATTGGCAATGGCCGCAATAGCTGGGCGGGGCACTATTTCTTTAATAAATACAGCACCTCGGCGCAGTTGGCCATCGGGCGCATGGTGCTTTACGTAAAAGCGGAGGTTCACTTCCTCAAAGTTAACATGCCATGGCACTTTGAAGCCCACTACTCTGGTGTCCATAAACATGAAACCCACCAAACTCACATAGCAGGTACCTTTCCAAAGGTCAAGCTGGGTTTTGGCCGGTAGGTAAGGCTTCAATACTTCTGGGTCGACAGCGTAATTAGCCATCAGTAGTTTGCGCCATTGGGCAGAGAGGAATACTTTGGGCATAGCCTTATGTTTATTTATGTAAGATAGGGGGTGGTTAAACGATAAGCAACCATTTGGCTATTGACAATAGTCACCTGCCGCAGGTGAGGCTAGTTGTTGGCATCATAGATTTTGGCCTACGGCAATAATATAGCCGACTATTACTGCCTGTAGCTTCCTTTCCATCCCAGTTGTTTGTCGTAACTAACGTAAGCATACTCGCAGCCTACCCTTGGTGCTCATTTTCCAAATTTTTCGATAGGGTAAAGAAAAACGTTGCGGCTTCTCTTAAGAAGCTGTTAGTGAATTTATGGAAAGTTTGTTTCTGAGCTATTATTGAGGCAGACAAAGATGGTTTCTGAAGTCATAATGAAATAATTAGGGCAAAAAAACATGTTATAGACGCAGCCAATAATAGCAATAAACTGCTTTTTAGAAATTCTCTAACAGCTTCTAAGACACAATGCGGCATTATCTACAAACATAAAATTCGATTAACTATGTGGCAGTAAGAAATCCGTAACTTCACACCCGAAATATAGCGCTATGAAATTCGGAACAAAAACCATACACGCGGGCCTAGAACCCGACCCATCAACAGGGGCAATTATGACCCCTATTTTCCAAACATCAACCTATGTGCAAGCCGCACCTGGCGACCATAAGGGATACGAGTACAGCCGCACGCATAACCCTACCCGCCATGCGCTAGAAAATAACTTGGCTGCGTTGGAGAATGGCAAGTATGGCCTATGTTTCGGTAGCGGAATGGCTGCTATTGATTGCTTGTTAAAACTGCTTTTGCCAGGCGATGAAGTAATATCCACTAGTGACCTATACGGCGGCAGTTACCGCCTTTTCACCAAGGTATATGCCAAGTACGGTATCAAGTTTCACTTTGTGCCAATGGCCGACTTGAGCACCATTACTGCCCTCGCCAATAGCAATACTAAACTTATTTGGGTAGAGACACCCACCAACCCGATGATGAACATCATCGATATAGCAGGCGCGGCAGCAATTGCCAAGCAATACAATGCCATGCTGGCGGTGGACAATACCTTTGCCACACCATATTTACAAACCCCGCTTGATCTTGGCGCCGATGTGGTGATGCACAGCGTAACCAAATACCTAGGCGGCCATAGCGATGTGGTAATGGGTGCCCTGGTAGCGAAAGACGATGCCTTAGCCGAAAAACTTTACTTCTTGCAAAACGCAGCTGGTGCTGTACCCGGCCCGCAGGATTGTTTCCTAGTGTTGCGCGGCATCAAAACCTTGCACATACGCATGCAGCGCCACTGCGAGAACGGCCGTATAATTGCCGAATGGCTGAAGAAGCAACCCAAAGTAGCCAAAGTAAACTGGCCGGGTTTCCCTGAGCATCCCAACCATGAAGTAGCAAAAAAGCAGATGCGCGACTTTGGAGGTATGGTATCATTCACTTTGAAGGAAAATACCATAGCCGCTGCCAACCAAGTTCTTACCAAAACCCACCTTTTCGCCCTAGCGGAATCGTTGGGCGGTGTGGAATCCCTGATTGGCCACCCTGCTACCATGACGCACGCCAGCATACCGAAAGAGGAGCGCGAGAAAACAGGTGTGCTCGATTCACTTATCCGCCTCAGCGTAGGTATTGAGGATGTGGATGATTTGATCGCTGACTTGGAAGCAGCGCTGGGATAGTATTGGGTGTCTAAATCCGTCCTTCGACAAAAGCTCAGGATGACATCTATTTACAGAATTTTAGAATTCAAGACGTTTGAATTTTCTCGTAATACGGTACGTCCGCCTCAGAGACTGTTTAAAATTATCTGAATAGTCTATTTGTCTGCCAAGATTTTGATTTGTGTTATGTCCCTCACCCAACCTCTCCCAGAGGGATAGGAGCTTGGTACGCCTCGCCTTCGACTCGTTATAAAAAAGGATTTGGAATAAAAATTCTTGCCGAAGGCAAGGAGGCATGAGTCCCTCTCCCTCTGGGAGAGGCTAGGTGAGGGACCCGAAAAATTTATTTTTATTTTATAATTTTAAACAGTCTCTCAGGCGGAGCACAAGAATCCTGACCGCGGGCCTTTTCGCCCTCGGTACGCGAGACGTGCACATAATGTAATTTTACCACGGAAAACACGGAAAATAGCACGGATAAATCACGGAAATTTGTATCAATCTTAGTCCATCATCTGTCGTCTAAACCTTACCCGTCTGCCTAAAAGCTTCCACCTTTTGCCACATCAAGTTAAATACTTGTTGCTTTAGGCTATCCACATCATCTAGTGTAAGCCCCGTGGTGGGTATCGGCGGCAAGAAACGGCTGTATAGCCTACCAGGCCTAATGAGGATGGAGCCTTGCGGGGTAACGGCATCCACGTTTAGCAATACAATCGGCACAATGGGTACTTGGCACTCAATGGCAATGCGGAACGCACCATCATAGAATTCCTTTAGCGGTTCGGCGGTGCGGTTGCGGGTGCCCTCAGGGAAGATGAGTGGGCTGATGCCTTCTTCGGCCATCAGCTTCTTTAAAGTTTCCACACCGCGCTTACGGCTCTCAGGGCTTTTGCGGTCAATAAGTACCAGTGCACTACGGAAAAGGTAGCCTAGTACGGGTATTTTGCCTAGCTCGGCCTTGCTTAGCGGACGGTAGTTGACACCCTTCATGGATGCGGGCAGAATAAACAAATCGCCAATGCCGCGGTGGTTTACACAAATTACACAAGTGCCCACTGCATCAATATGCTGCCGGCCTGCAATGTTATACCGCACACCATTGATGGCACCCCAAATACGGGCGTACTGGTAGTTGCAAGCATATAGCCATTTGCCGGGGTGCTGCTTTACCGTTAAAAATATCACCACATACGCTACCGCCGTTAGCATGCCGAGCAATATAAAAGTGCTCCACGCCCAAATGTTGTAAGGGATGAGTAAAAGTGTACGCAGCAGGTTCAATAGGTGTTGTTAATTGTATAAATTTAACATGAAAGTGGTGAGGATGTTTAATATTATGCGATAAATTTTCAACCTTGTGTATCCTTTGCAAATACAATAGCCACCATGATAGGTATAAAGCATGAGTTTGCCACCGTAAACGGCGTAAAACTGCACTATGTAACCCAAGGCGAGGGCAAGCCTGTGGTATTGATGCACGGTTTCCCAGAGTTTTGGTACAGTTGGCGGCAGCAGATACCCGTACTGGCAGCAGCGGGCTACAAAGTAATAGCCGTGGACATGCGCGGCTATAACGAGAGCGACAAGCCCCATGGCGTAAAGCACTATACGGCCGATACTTTGGCGCTGGATATTAAAGAGCTCATCCAACACCTAGGCTACCAAAAAGCGTATGTGGTAGGCCACGACTGGGGCGGTGCCATTGCTTGGCAACTGGCCATTAACCACCCCGAGGTAATTGAAAAGCTGGCAGTGCTGAACTGCCCGCTGCCCGCTATCCTACAAAAGCACCTGCTTACCAACTTTAAGCAGCTACGCCGTAGCTGGTACATGTTTATGTTTCAGGTGCCCGGTTTGGCGGAGTGGACCATGAAGCGCGATCTGCTTACGTTCTTTAAGCGGGCCTTTCGTGGTTGGTCTCACAACAAGGCCGCCTTCCCCGATGAGGTGCTGCAAAAATATGTGGTGGCTTTCGATAGGCCTTATGGTATTACTGGCCCAGTAAACTACTACCGTGCCGCCTTGCGGGGCATGTTCAGCAGTAAGGGAAAACCGAAGGGGCCGATTATGGTGGACACGCTACTCATTTGGGGTGAAGACGACAAAGCCCTCGGCAAAGAACTCACCTTCGACACCCATAAATACATGGGCAAAACCTTCGAGCTCAAATACATTAAAGACAGCAGCCATTGGGTACAGCAAGATGCCCCGGAGTTGGTGAACGGCTACTTGGTGGAGTGGTTTGGGAAGTGAACGCTACGGTATAACCACTAAGAGCAATAAGAAAATTTCACTAGGGACACAAAGCAGACTTCGTGAACTTTGTGTTTTCCCCTTGTGCACTTTGTGTTTAAATTCGAAACACCCGCAATCCCCCAAAATCCTCTAATTTCGCCCCCGCATAATCGCTACTCCCCCCCATTGAAAAATAAACGTGCCATTGGGCTGCTGTTTGCGGCCAACAGTATATCGGGCTTTGCCCAAGGCATTAGCATGATAGCCATACCATGGCATTTCACCAATGTGCTGGGCTTGCCGCAAGTATTTGCGCAGGTTATGCTGGCGGTATCGGTAGTGTCGTTGTTTTGGGGCGTGTATTCGGGTTCTCTTATTGATCGGTTCAACCGCCAGCGTATCTATATGGGCGTATGTTTAGCTGGCGCCATTATGTTGGTGGCGGCAGCCAGCAAGGGCATGATAACCGGCCATATGGATGGCATTACGGTGGGGCTGGTATTTGGGGCCACGTTCTTTATTTACAATATCCATTACCCCAACCTGTACGCCTTTGTGCAAGAGATAAGTGAGCCGAAGGACTACGGCAACGTGAGCTCTTACTTGGAGATACAGGGGCAGTTTACCACCGCCATAGCCGGGGCATTTGCCGCGGTACTGTTGGGTGGCAGCACCGATGGGTTTATACGGCTGTTTGGGTTGGCCATACCGGTCAACTTCACCTTCGAGGCATGGGGCCTAGAGCAGGTGTTTCTGCTGGATGCGGCTACTTATTTGGTAGCATTTGGCTTAGTGGCATATATCAAATTCGACGCTATTTCCAAGCGACACTATGAGCCTGAACCCATCCTTACCCGCATCAAGGTAGGGATGGACTTCCTGCGCCGAAACCCGCTACTGCTATTGTTTGGCACCTTCGCCAGCAATGTTTTCGTGGCCATTATCGTCATCAACTTCTTCCTTAAGCCCGTCTATGTATCCGACCACTTGCACATGGGGCCCGATGTATATGCCACCTACGAAATCTACTTCGCCCTGGGCAGCCTATTTGCTGGATTGATGATTCGCCGCATTTTCCGCGGTACCAATACGCCCAAGGCCATCATACTGTTGCATTTGGTGGCGGCAGGGGTTTTCTTTGTATATGCTTGGAACACCAGCTTGGCTGTATTCTTTGGTGCGGCGTTCTTGCTCGGGCTAGCCAATGCAGGCTCACGCATTATGCGCATTACTTACCTGTTTCAGCACATCCCCAACCAGCTCATCGGCCGCACGGGCAGCATCTTTATGGTTACCAACGTGCTGTTGCGCATCATGTTCTTGCTGCTCTTTATGCTGCCCTTCTTTTACAGGGATGGCAACATCATATGGGTAATGGCCATTTTCAGCGGGTTTATGCTAGTTACCTCGCTGGTGCTGTGGCGGTGGTATAAACCGATGTTGGGGTTGAAGTTGCAGTAGAAACTTGCTTTGCGCACCAGTGCCGTACAAACACCAAGTTGGCCAGCAACAGCACCCCACCCGCTTGGTGTAGTACGCCCCATCCAACGGGTATGGTTCCCACGCAATTGATGATGGTTATAATACCCAGCAGCACTTGTACCGATAGCAATACGGGCAGCAAAGTAAAGCCCACCTTGGCCGTGCCCAGCGGTTGCCGCTTAAAGGCTTTGTAGGTGAAAATCAATACCAATGCGGTGAGGATGTACGCTACTCCGCGGTGCAGAAACTGTATAACCGCTGGCGCAAACGCATTAGTGTCGTATTGTTTAAAGGCATCTAGGTGCCATTGGCTGCCATCCAAAAGTTCAGCAGGTATGGCGGCACCGTTCATATCAGGCCAAGTGGGGAAGAAGAGGCCGGCCTTCATGCCGCTCATCAATCCACCCAATATGAGTTGTAGTACTGCTACCACTATTACCGTGGTGCTCCAATTGCGCAGCCCGGGTAGGGAACGAATGCCTTCTTTTGGCCACAAATAATTAACCGCCAACCAAAACACATAAGTAAACAAGCTGATGCCCAGCATCAAGTGCAGGGTAAGCTTGTAAGCATTCACATACGGGCGGCTCACCAAGCCACTGGCTACCATTATCCAGCCAAACGAAGCCACCACCATAGCCAGTGCCACCACCCCAATGAGGTGCAGTGCCAGCTTGTTTCTTAGATAACCTTTCGCCAGAAAATAGAGGAACGGAAAAAAGAACACCAGCCCCATAAAGCGTGCCCAAAAGCGGTGAAAGTACTCCCAGAAGTAGATAAACTTAAACTCGCCAAGGGTCATGCCCTGATTAATTTTAGCATATTGAGGCGATGCCTTGTAAAGGTCGAACTCTGCGTTCCATTCGGTTTCGTTAAGGGGCGGTACGGTGCCGGTTACAATCTCCCACTTCGTGATGCTGAGGCCCGAACCGGTAAGGCGTGTAACGCCGCCAATAACAATCTGCATCAACAGCATAAAAACGCCGATAAGCAGCCAAATGCCCACTGCACGGGCACCTTTGCTATGAAATACTGAGGGTTGAGACTGATGTAGAACACTGTTCATATCACAAAGTTAAGGGCTGTAGGTGAGACCTGTGTGGTGATAAATATTACCAGCATACCGCTCCAGCCAATGAGCATCTAATTTGGTATAACATGTACGTTTTGAGATGCCCCTATGTAACAGGCAAAGCATAAGGTTTGTTTGATGAAAAGGGAGGGGTATTTCGTCCTCGTCTATTGGACGAGAATGAAACGGACTTTGCGTCTC
Organism: Sphingobacteriales bacterium; assembly: GCA_027483645.1. Taxonomy (GTDB): domain Bacteria; phylum Bacteroidota; class Bacteroidia; order Chitinophagales; family CAIOSU01; genus CAIOSU01. Next base: position 16,633 of record JAIXUD010000006.1, on the reverse strand, counting down.
TATCGCCCACGCAACAAAAGTCGAGCTTAGGATGCTAACGAGCAGGGTATTCGCCTGTGCGCATGAATAACCCCGAACACTAAAACCTCCAAAAAACCGCTAACTTCGCACTCGCAAACAACCCGATTATGACCCCTCCTATTGAAATACCGGTAAGCCGAATCCCGACTTCACGTTTGGAACAGATTGATTTCAACAACTTGGAGTTCGGTAAACATACTGCCGACCATATGTTGATAGTGGAGTATGATAAGGGCGAATGGGGTGCACCGCAAATTATACCTTTTGGTGAGATTAGCTTGAGCCCTACCAGCTTGGTGCTGCACTATGCGCAAACGGTATTTGAAGGGATGAAGGCGTTTAAAATGGCCGATGGCGGCGTTTCCATCTTCCGTATAGAGAAGCATTACCAGCGCTTTCTAAAATCATTGGAGCGGATGTGCATGCCAGCGATACCTGAAGACATTTTCAAAGAAGGTATTAAGCAACTGGTGAAAACCGATACAGCCTGGATACCTAGCACCGAAGGTGGTGCCCTATACCTGCGCCCGTTTATGATAGCCACGGAGCAGCGCCTAGGCGTGAAGATATCGGATAAGTACCTGTTTATGGTGGTTACCTCACCGGTAGGGCCATACTATGCTAAGCCGCTCAATATGAAGATTGAGATAGAGTATGTGCGTGCTGCCGAAGGCGGTACGGGCTATGCTAAATGTGGCGGCAACTACGGTGCCTCGTTCCTACCTACCCAATTGGCTCGCCAACAAGGTTACGACCAAGTGCTATGGACGGATGCCAAAGAGCATAAGTATTTGGATGAAGCTGGCACCATGAACGTAATGTTTGTGATTGATGGCATATTGGCCACCCCGCCGCTTTCCACCAGCATATTGGATGGCGTAACCCGAGATTCCATTCTAACCCTTGCCAGCGAGCTGGGCATAGTAGCCGAGCAACGCCGCATAACCGTAGATGAGCTGGAAACCGCCCTTAGTGCAGGCCGCGTAACCGAGGCTTTTGGTGCAGGTACCGCCGCAGTGGTAGCCCCCATCGAAAATATCTCCATCCGCGGCAAAGAATACCCCTTGCCAAAGTGGAACGCAGATAGCTTTATGATGCGCGTAAAGAAACAACTCAGCGATATACGCACCGGTGCGGTTGCTGATGCAAAGAGCTGGAATACTATTGTATAGTCGACGGACGATGGTCGACGGTCCACGGTAAAAACTGTAACAAACATAGAACGGTAACAAAATACTTCTTTGGAACCATCACCTTATACAACCGTGGACCATGGACAGTGGACCATCGACTAACTTTCTATGAGCGATCTCCTCCCTAAGTACAACCCTTACGAAGCCCTACAGGTAAAGGATTTTCGCTATTTCCTTATGATGCGGTTTTGCATTACGCTCGCTATACAGATACAGAGCGTGGTGGTGGGTTGGCTCATCTATGAGAAAACAGGCAGCAAGCTGTTGCTAGGCTCCATTGGATTAGCAGAGGTAATACCACATATCGGTTTCTCGTTTGTGGCCGGCCATATGGTGGATAAGGTACACCGCAAGCGCATTATTGTAATGGCCATAGCCGCGTTGGTATTTTGTTCTGTTTTGCTGTGGCTTTACACCTTCGATTATTCTCAGCACTTATTTGATAGCCGCGTATACCCCATCTACATCATCATCTTTATTACCGGCATAGCCCGTAGCTTTTTGGGGCCAGGCATGTTTGCCTTCATGCCACAATTGGTTGACAAAAAGCAGTTCCAGAATGCTGTAACTTGGAGCAGTGCCAACTGGCACATCGCCTCGGTTGCGGGACCTGCGCTGGGCGGGCTGCTGTATGGCTTTGCGGGCGTACACAACACGTTTTTTATACAAGCTATACTCGTGGTTATAGCACTGGGTTTTACTACCATGGTAGCTGCTAGGCCTTTGCCTGCCAGCGTACAAACCAACACCAAAGAGAGTATGGGTGAGCGACTAACCGAGGGGCTGCGGTTTGTGTTCAAAAACAAGATTATCCTTAACGCGCTATCACTGGATATGTTTGCCGTACTGTTTGGTGGTGCCGTAGCGTTGTTGCCCGTATTTGCCAACGACATTTTGATGATTGGCCCACAGGGGCTGGGCATCTTACGCGCTGCACCTGCATTAGGCGCAGTAGTAATGACGTTTTTCCTAGCACGATACCCTATTCAGCAAAATGCCGGACAAAAAATGCTGATAGCGGTAGCCTTCTTCGGGTTGGCCATTATAGGCTTTGGCTTGTCACCTTGGTTTTGGTTATCGTTAATAATGCTGTTCCTCACGGGTGTATTCGATAGCGTGAGCGTAAACGTGCGCAGCACCCTACTACAGCTGCATACGCCCGAGCACATGAAGGGCCGCGTATCGGCCGTTAACAATATCTTTGTGGGCTCCTCCAACGAGCTGGGCGAGTTTGAGTCGGGCGTTACTGCCCATTGGTTCGGCACCGTGCCTGCGGTGGTATTTGGCGGCAGTATGACGCTACTGGTGGTAGGCATTACCGCCGCAAGGGCGAAGATTTTGCGTAACTTGCATATAATGGCGGACGATGGACGATAGACGATGGTTGGACGATGGACGATGGACCAAGGACCATGGTTGGACCACGGACGACTGACCACAGACCGCAGCATAGAGAAAAACACAACAATGGACACACAATTAACCACATTACCTGAAACGCATAGCGTTCGGAGGGCGATGCCCCCCGCTAGAATTATGATGCCCCTTTGGGGCGTGATGGCTGTTCTGAGTTTGATGTTTTTGCTTTCTTCTTGCAAAAGCAAAGCCGAGGATAAGGGCTTAGCGCTGCAGCATACCGCCGATTGTAAATACAAAACGCCCGAAGCTTTGTCGCAGAGCTTAGCGCTTTGCCTGCGCGATGCGGATTTTACCTGTGCCAACCAATACCTGCCTGGCGTGGGCGATGTGCTGGGCATAGAAAGCACCAATACCAACGATACTGCTGCACAAGAATTTGGCGCAAAAGCCGAGCATATGTTAGTTACGGCATTAAAGAAAGAGATTATCACCCTGCGGGAAGAAATTACCGCTAAAGGCGGCGACATTAGCAAGCTGCAACTAATGCAAGTAACCCAAAACGATAAGGATGTGGTACTGCAAATTGTGCTGCACTTAAAGGCGACCCCAATCGAGTTTACCATGAAGCCCGTTGGCTTGTTTCAAAATGAGGCTAATTGGTACTTGCTAGGTTCTAAGTTTGAAGTGGTATATGGTGCGCCAGCGGCGCAGTGAGCCACATCCTCAGTCATACTCATTAGGAGCAATGCATTCCATCCAATATTCCATAATCTTCCTTATCGTGCTTTCAAGCTTATCGAAACTATTCGGCTTTACAAAAAAGCCTTGCACCGAGATGGAATAGGCATCTATTACAGCCGCCTTAGAGGCGCTAGTGGTGAAAAACAAATAAGGGATGCACTTTAACTGCAGTTGTGCGTTGGTGTGAACTTTGGCCCTTAGCTCGAAACCATTAATGCGCGGCATGTTCACATCCGATAGTATGAGGAACGGCGTAATATCGGTACGGTTTAAATATTCCAGGGCTTTGTTGCCATCGGCGAAAAACACAATTTTGTTTTTGTACCCTAGCTTCTGGAATATTTCATCCAACATCTCTTGATCATCCAAGTCATCCTCAATTACTACTACTGGTCCACTCTTATTCATCATTGCTGTTTTAATTTCTGTTCCATAGGTATGTAAATATCAATCTGCGTTCCTTTGCCTAGCACACCCGTGGCGCATATTACACCTTGGTGGTTTTCCACAATACGCTTACAGATGGCCAAGCCAATACCTGTCCCGTTGTATTCTTCATACTCGTGCAAGCGCTGGAACACCTCAAATATGCGGTCTTTGTATATCGGGTCGAAACCGATGCCATTGTCAGTAACGGACAAGCGGCAATAGACTACGTTAGGCTCCAAAGCATCATTATCGAAACTGCTACCTATACCCGATGAGCTGGATATGGCAATTCTCAATGGTCTTTTGCCATGGGCAAACTTAATGGAATTGCTCAGCAGGTTTTGCATAAGCTGCCTAAATTGAAAAGGGATAATAGCCAACTGGCAAAGGCCATCAGCTGTTACAATACCTTTTTTCTCTTTCAAGGCATCATCAAATTCTGCAACCACGCCAGCTATTACTTTATTCAGGTCGGTTTCTTCCAAACTATGGGTAGCATCTTTGGCACGCGAGTAGGTAAGCAAATCCTCAATAAGCCGCTGCATACGTTTTACTGATTCACTCATGCGCTGCAAATAATCCTGGCCACTGGCACTAAGGTTCTTTTTCTCTTCCTTTAAAAGGGTGCTGGCAAAGTTCCTTATCTTCCTTAGCGGCTCTTGCAAGTCGTGGCTGGAGATAAACGTAAACGTTTCCAGCTCTTTTATCATCTTTTGCAAGGCAATATTTCGCCCAGCCAGGGCAATGTTACTATCCCTTAATGCGCTGGTGCGCAGGCTTATTATATCCTCCAGCCCTTTGGTTTCTGCCTTACGCTTGCGGGTGATCTCTGTTATATCCGTAAATGCCAATAGCACCAATTGCTTATCGCTTACCTTTTGCTCAATGCGCCTGGCGTTAAGCAACATGGTTTTTTTGCCAATGTCGGGGAAAACATGGGTTAGCTCATAATTGTGCACATACTTATCTTGGGCACCAATGTTTTCCAATAGCTTTCGCAAGTCGGATATATCCCACTGCTTGTTGCCCAGTTCAAATAGTAACCTCCCTTCAGTATCTGTTTTCATTACCAAGAAGGTTTTGCAAAAGGCTGTATTGCAAGTTCTTACACGCAAGTCTTTATCAAGCACCAGCATAGGCTCATGCATGGTAGCCGTAATAGCTTCCGAAAAATCGTATGCTTCAGCTAATTGCTCATTGCGGGTTTGCAGCTCTTGGTTGATGGTTGTAAGCTCCTCATTGGCACACTCCACTTCTTCTTTGCTGGTATCCAGCTCTTCGTTCATACTCTGGAACTCCTCATTATTAGTCAGTATTTCCTCGTTAATAGCTTGCAATACTTCGTAGGCCTTTTCCTTTTCTTCTGCAAGGGCGGTCATTTGGGCCTTTACATGGGCTAGTTCAGCCTTTAATGTTTTTATGGTTTGGCCTTTTTTGGCTGATATCCCATGGCTTTTCTTTGTAAGGTCTGCATCGCTGTTACTTTCGTTGGAAAATACTACCAACAGTAAGGTATTACTATCATCGGGTGCTATAGGTATTACACTTATGGCAATGGTTTCCCATTTATCGCCATCCTGCATTTCTATGCCATGCTTGCTTGCTTCAAGCTTCGTTTCAATTACCTGGCTTATGGCATTGCGCAGTTCAAAGGCTATCTCGGGGCGTGCCATGCTTATAATATTCAACGAGGCCTTGCCGGTATGGTGTTGTAGATAACTGGCCGTGGCACCTTTAAAGCGAATAATATCGAAGCTTTGGTTAATTACCACATAGGCGGGCATAAACCTTGAAAATAAGATATTGCTTATTACGGCATCCGCATCCAATACCTCTATTACGGGCTTCGGTACGTTTTTATTAATAATGGTATATGGATATTTCGAATCGAGCGCCGGTAAGGTACGCAATCCCGCTCGGCGCGAATATATTTTAAGCTTGTTACTAATGGCGGTAAAGTAGGGCGATGAGCCGGTAGTTTCTGACTTACCGAGCATTAAATAACCACCCGGTGCCAATGCATAATGGAAGGTGGTGAACACCTTCTTTTGGCTATCATTATCGAAGTAGATAAGCATGTTGCAGCAGCTTACAAAATCGATGTGCGAAAACGGGGGGTCGCCCAATATGTTGTGGGGCGCAAATATGCAGAGCTCGCGCACACTCTTGTTTATCTGGAAATGGCCTTCTTTCTCAACAAAAAACTCGGTGAGCCGCTTGGTGCTTATGGCTTTTATCTCGTTTTTGCTGTAAATACCCGCACGCGCTCGTTTAATGGCTTGCTCGCTCAAGTCCGACGCAAAAATCTGCACTTGCTTCTTCGCCAACTTATCGCCCAATAGCTCCACCAATAGCATGGCTATTGAATATGCTTCTTGCCCTGTGGAACAGGCCGTAACCCATACGCGCAGCTTCTCATTAGGTTGTTTGGCTTTTATTATTTTAGGGAACAGCGTATTCTTCAAGTAATGAAAGGTGTCTACATCTCTAAAAAAGTCGGTTACGTTTATCAGCAGGTCGTTATAAAGTATGTCTACTTCGTTGCTATTGGTGTTGAGTAGTTTATAGTATTGGCCTAATGTGGCAATTTTATAGATAAGCATCCTACGCAAAATGCGCCTCTTGATGGTGCTCATTTTGTAGCCGCTAAAATTTACGGCAGTAGTTTTTTGCAATAGCTGCAATATGCTTCTCAATTCGGGCAGCGCATCATCGATAGCACTTTCCCTACCTGGGCGTAGGGTCTTTTTGTCTTTAAAAGCATGCTTGCTTATCCGGCCCAGTTCTTTGGCAATTTCTTTGGGCGATAGAATAAAGTCGGCAACACCCTCACTTATGGCAGACTGGGGCATACTGTCATATTTGGCGGAGCTATCTTGTGCAAAAGTGATGCCACCTTCTTGCTTAATGGCCCTAAGCCCAATGGTACCATCGCTGGCATTGCCCGAGAGCACTACGCCAATAGCATCTTCTTTGTGCGTTTCGGCCAAAGAAGTAAACAATACATCTATAGTAAGTTGCGCACCGGTTTTAGCGCGGGGTATTAGTTGTATGTGCCCATCCATTACTTCAATACCTTTGGTGCTGGGTATTACATACACATTGTTGGGCTTCATCAGCTCCATATCCTCAATCTCCTGCACCTTCATCTTGGTAGTTTTGGCCAAGAGTTCTGTCAAAATACTTTTATGGTCGGCGCTAAGGTGTTGTATGAAAATATAGGCCATGCCCGTATCGGGCGCCAGCGACTTAAACAATTCTGTAACTGCTTCTAAGCCACCCGATGATGCCCCGATAGCCACTATTGGAAATGTATCAATTATTGGCGTTAATGCCTCTGGGTGGCTATTTGTATTGGCTTCTGTCATAAATTAATTGTAATATCTTACGCTTCCTGCAGATTGATTATGAATTCCCCTTTTTGTGGTTGCAAGGGGCTTAAGGCTAGGTAGCGCAATATTTTCATGATGTTCTGGGAAAGCAAGTTGTACTCACACTTGTGCAGGTAGTAGTGGGCACCGTTATCATAAAGCACATCGGCAGTCTCATCCCTTAAAGAGGTGGAATATGCCACAACCGGAATATGTTTCAGGTTTTCATTGCTTTTTATCTCCACTAGGCATTCCAACCCATTCTTTCGAGGCATATTTAAGTCAAGAAAAATAACGGTTGGAAGCGTATCGAGGTGGGCATTTAGATAATCCATTAATTTTTGCCCATCAGAAACGGTGGTAAATTCAGGTAACGGTGATATAGCTTCCACCGCTTTTTTAAAGAAAAAACGGTCATCTGCGTCGTCGTCGGCAAGTAGCAGAATAAGTGGTGTAGACATTTCGGGGGCATTGTAAATGGTTCAACTAATACAAAAGGCAGGCTCACAAATCAAATTGGCTATCAGTTCAACGAGTTAAGGTGTGTGTGCTCACTAAATACTACAAACAATAATTTTGTTAAGAACAAGATACACTTTAATTTTGGTTTTAATTTTTATATCTCACATTTGTTGGCACGCTTAATGCTACGGCATTTTTAATTAAATACGATTACTAGTTTTAAAGGTCTTTTCGGATAGTGGATTTGGGCAATTATTTTACCCTTTATCGTTACTCTTGAAAAACGCCAAAGCCTTGCCAACACTTGCGAAAAGTACACGACAAAACCCCCAAATACCAACGAGAAACTATACAATACTGAAAGACCGGTGCTTACTGCCCACTATTTACCATAAGCCAAATATGCTACCTTTGCACTATGAGCATATACACTGCATGGTTTAAGTTTAAGGGCTGGGAGTTGGATAATGAAAGTATGACCGATGATGCACACAACTGTGTGATGATAGCCTCCCCGCATACCAGCAACTGGGACCTTATGTATATGATGGGGGCATTCGGCCTACTGGGTATCCGCATACGGTTTACCATCAAAAACGAGTGGCAAAACACGCCCATCATCAGCCGCATCATCGAGAACCTGGGCGCCATCTGGATTGACCGTAGCCCCAAAGTAGGCAGCACCGAACGTAAGAGTATGACCGAGGCAATGGTAGACCTTTTCCGTGCCAACCCGCGCCTTACCTTGGTAGTAACACCCGAGGGTACCCGCGCCAAACGTACCGAGTGGAAAACGGGTTTCTACCACGTAGCGGTGCAAGCGGGCGTACCTATTGGCTTGGGGTACTTAGATTATAAAAAGAAGAAAGCAGGCGTAGGCAAGTTTATACACCCCAGCGGCGATATGGAAAAAGACCTACGCGAGATAATGGCCTTCTACAAAAACATCCACCCCCGCCACCCTAAGGACTTTAGTGTGGATTTGCGGTATGCTTAGTATTAGTATCAAGTAGTGTCCTTCGACAAAAACTCAGGATAAAATCCTCAAGCAACAAGTACTTGTTGTTTAAGAACAGCGACTTTCCCCCGTATTGTCATCCCGAGTTTTTCACGAGGGACCTTCGGGCGGTTATGGGCGCTTTGGAATTACCCAAGAAACCTTACGTAATACAATACATAATACGGTTTTAATGTGGTGCATATTTCGAGAGTCTCACTTCGGTGCCCGAAGGTCCCTCGTAAAAAACTCGGGATGACAGACGTTTTCGAGGTTTGCAGCAAGTACATGATACTTGAGGATTTTATCCTGAGCTTTTGTCGAAGAACACTACTTGATACTAGAAGGAGCTTTCCTTCCCGTCAGCCACACACCTACCAATATCAGCGCCATTCCAACGCCATGTACCCAGGTGATGGATTCACCATAAATGAGGCCCCAACCGATGGAAACAATGGGCATGAGGTATGTAACCGTAGAGGCAAACAGAGCGCTCACACTCTTAATAAGGTAGTTGTACATTACCACCGCCAAAGCGCTGCCCGCTATGCCCAGAATAGCCAGATAGCCCAATGCCTCGGTGGCAGCGGGTACGGTAGCTGCGGCATGCATAGCACCGCTAAGCCATAGGTAAATGCCCGCCGGTATGCCAATAATGGTAAAGCCCACCGTAGTAATGGTAATAGGACTAAGGTGCGCCAGCTTGTTTTTGAGGGTATTGGCACCTATACCATAGCATATACAGGCAAATACGATGGGGATGCTGTATAGGTAATTGCCTTCCAAGTTGCCATCCGCCCTTAAAAACATGATAATAACCGCACCTGAAAGGCCGAGTACCACACCGCCTATTTGGTTGGTGGCAAAACGGTTCCTAAACAGAAAAGCACCAATGATAATAGTGCTCAAAGGAGTTAAGGAGTTAAGCACACCCGCCACAGCGCTAGGTATTTGCGTTTGCGCCAAAGTAAACAAGAACGGCGGTATGCCGCTTCCAAAAATGGCTACTATAAATAGGTACTTCCAATCGGTACGGGTGATGGACTTTACGGGCACCCGCACCCAAAATACCGAGAGCACCGAGAATGCCAAAAAGATTCGCCAGCTGGCTACTTGTGTAAAAGTAAAGCCTTCGAGGCCAAACTTCATTAAGATGAACGAGCTTCCCCAAAGCAAAGACAGTATTAATATTATCGACCAATGCCAAGGTGTAGGCTGGCCTTCTGCAGGCGCTACAGGCGGTGCATCAAGTGGGGCATTGGCAAGTTTGCTCATCTAGGGGAGTCAATCAGCTTGGTCCACAACAAGTCTTTCAACTTATCAAGGCCTTCTTTGGTGTGCGAGGATACAAACACCGTCTGTATGTTGCGTGGTAAGGTAGGCTTCAGCATTTTCTTCAGCTCGTCATCTAGCAAGTCGGCTTTGGTAATAGCCAATACACGGTCCTTATCCAGCAAATCGGGGTTGAACTGCTTCAATTCATTCAGCAATATCTTGTATTCGGCTTTGATGTCCTTGGTATCGCCCGGTATCATAAACAGCAGCACCGAGTTTCGCTCAATATGGCGAAGGAAGCGGTGGCCGATGCCTTTGCCTAAGTGCGCACCTTCAATAATGCCAGGTATATCGGCCATGATAAAGGAGCGGTTGTTGTAATGCGATACGATGCCCAATTGTGGCACAAGCGTAGTAAAGGGATAGTCGGCAATCTCTGGCTTAGCAGCGCTCACTACTGAAAGCAGCGTTGATTTACCCGCGTTCGGGAAACCTACCAAACCTACGTCGGCCAATATCTTCAGTTCTAGTATGGTCCAAGCCTCAATGCCCTCTTCGCCTGGTTGGGCGTAGCGGGGCGTTTGTTGCGTAGCCGATTTAAAGTGTTCATTACCCAAGCCGCCACGGCCGCCAGGGTATAGTATCACCTCTTGGTCGTGGTCTACTACCTCGGCTAGTTGTTCGCCGGTTTCACCATCGCGGGCTACCGTACCCAGTGGCACTTCTACCACAATGTCCTCCCCACTGCGGCCAGTCATAAGCGTTGCGCCACCCCTGATGCCGTCGTCGGCATATATGTGCTTGCGGTATTTAAGGTGTAGCAGGGTCCACAAGTGCGCGTTGCCTTTAAGCACAATGTGCCCGCCTCGGCCACCATTACCACCATCTGGGCCACCTTTGGCAGATAATTTGTCGCGGTGAAAATGCACAGCACCTGGCCCGCCGTGACCCGACCGGAACAGGATTTTTACATAATCAACGAAATTTGACATGGGGATTGGTTATGGGTTATTGGTGGTCCACAGTCCACGGTCGACAGTCGACAGTAAAAGGTAGTTAAATAATTATTGGGTAACAGCGAAGGGTTTACAGGTAAAATTATGCAAAGGCATTTGTCACTAATCAACTATTAACTAGTTAACCAATAACCAATTTTATCCGTGGTCTATCGTCTGTCGTCTGTGGTCTAGCTAGCAACTGTTTGCAATTCTTTCACCAATAAGGCAAAAGTCTCTTCAATCGTTCCTTCGCCGGGTATATTTTGCAGTTTGCCTTGTGCGCTGTAGTAGTTAGCAACTGGTGAAGTCTCGTTTTTGTATACTTCAATGCGGCGGCGGATGATTTTCTCATCTTGGTCGTCAGTCCGCTCGCTGGTAGCGCCGCGCTTAGCAAGGCGTGAAGCCAGCTCGTCGTCGTTAACATGAAGGGCAAGCATAACCGTAATTGGGGCTTTCTTAAACTCCAACAGTCGGTCTAATGCTTCTGCTTGCGCGATTGTGCGCGGGAAACCGTCGAAAATAATACCTTTCAGGTTGCTGTTGCTATCCAACTTGGCACTTATCATGCCTATCACCACATCATCTGGCACTAGTAAGCCCTTATCAATAAAGTTCTTGGCTTCCAGCCCCAGTGGGGTTTCGTCTTTAATCTCTTGGCGAAGCAAATCGCCAGTAGAAATATGCAGCAGTCCGTATTTTTCAATGAGGTTGGCTGCTTGCGTTCCCTTACCGCTTCCCGGAGGGCCGAAGAGGATGATATTCAGCATTAGTGTATTGTTGGGTTAATTCTAAAGGGTAAAAATAACCAAAAAAGCGGAAATGCACCCAACAATTGCCCTTTACGATTACTATTGACCCAATTGCGGGTAAGTATGCCACAACAACGGAAAGCACTTCTACAAAAGTGCGCACCTGTAGAAAAACTGCCATGACCCAAAATTACAAACCAAAAACTAGCCACACCAATCATTTCAATCAGCTGTAGCTGCCCGTTTGGCGAATTTGGCGGTTAAATTGCCATATCAAATTTGTAAACCAAAACAACTTACCATGGAAGCGATTAAATTGAGCATGTTGGCAATGGCCCTTACTTTTTCGATAGGGTTTGCTGCATGTAACGACGCAAACGACGACAAACTAATAGAAGTAGAAAAGCATGACCGCTTGATTGAACGCGACAACGACAAAGTGGAGATAGATGTTGACCGTAAAGACGGAAAACTAGATGTAGACGTGGACAATGACAAAAGAAAGGTTGACGTAGAAATAGGCAAAGACAAAGACGATAGGAAAGATTAATCTTTTTTCATCCCTCTCGAAACTGGGTTGTTCCTTGCGGAGCATCCCAGTTTTTTGTTTTGGCAGCAGCGAAATTAATATCAAGGAACTAGTAGCCAGTGGTATGTTGTTAATTTCAGTAGAGATGAAGATTGAGATAAGTAAGCAGCTTCCAAAATGGAAAACCGAATGAAAATCTGTTGTCGCCGGGCACCATACCAATGAGAACCCCTAAAATTCTGCCATCCACTGTGGAACACATAAGGCTACCAGAATCGCCAATAGCAGAAAAACCTAATGGATTGTAAGCCACAATAACATCATAAAACGCCACCCGAATGCCGCATTGCGCCATGACTATATTGCTGACACTATAGCCAATTGCCGACACTATGCCGCTGCGATAGCCTGAAGTTGCCCCGTGTATGCTTACTCCAGTGCTATAATAACGGGCCAATGCCAATTGCGGAACATAACCTATAGGCCTTGGAAAGCCCCATGTAGGTTGTATGTTGCCATTTAGTTCTACTAAGGCGAAGTCATGGTAGTTGGCACGGGTGGCACTCACTACCGAATAATAACTAGTCATGCCGCCCACTATTGGGTAATTACTGTTCAGTGCGCCACCGTGTATGATAGCACCATTTGGATTTACAAGCCCGCAACCAGCAACTACATGGCTATTGGTAAGGCCAAATACTTTGCCCGGATGGTCGGGCAAAGTAAAAAAACCACCCACAGTACCGTATCCTTGCTTATCAAGAGTGAGAAAGGCTTCCCCTGCCTTAAACTGCATAATGTTTAGTTATACTTTTTAAAAGCATTCCTACTAGTGTTAAAGGTAAATGCAGTAACATCTACAGCCAAGAAGACACCAAACTGGTGAGCACTGGTCCTGATATCAAGCGTTGCCCCTTGAATGTTTCGCAGTGCTGGGGTAAGTGTATAACCAACCCCGAGTGTAATTGGCGTTTTCTTAAAGTGCGTGGTAAAATAAGCTCCCGGGGAAAACACCATCTGGAAATTAACATCCGGATTGGACTCTACCTCATCCGTGCCCGAAAGGCGATAATTAAGTAGCGCGCCAGCTTCAATAAGGTGGATAAAGATACCGTTGGCTCCTATCGGGTTTTTCTTTTTCGCTGGGGAATAGCCCCAAGCCGCTTCAAAGCCGATGGGTAGCGTAGGCGAAATAAACCGGCCGGTTTGTTCCCCATCTTTCAAGTTGGCCTTCTCTTCATCGCTTAATACCAACCGTTCGCGACCAAATCTTACCCCGGGGTACACAACCAAGCTTACCGAAAAACGACTGTTTTGCTTTAAGTGGTATTGGTTACGTGGTATTAGTTGGGTTAAAGCTTGTGTTACAGCTTGGCTGCTATCGGCATATAAGATGTCCACCATAAATTTACCATACTTGTTAATGTGCTCTGCAGCCTTGGCAAATTCTTCGGAAGTTGTATTGTTATAACTTTTTGTAAAAATCGCAACATCATTAAGGGTATTTACTGCGGCAACTATTACGTCGCCATACTTCTGGTTTGCTATACCTTGGTTTGCGAGCATTACATTTTTAGCAAAAGGTTTTATTAAACCCGTATAGTGCTTGGTCTCGTCAGTATCCATAGGCGCAAACTCATTTACCAGCTCCAGCGAAGCATCGGTTAATTGCAATACCAGTTCAATATAAAGATTAACCTTTGCTGCGGTAAGAGGAGTGCCTCCTTCCGTTAAATCTTTGGCTTGGAAAAGTGCATTGGTGGCTTCTAAAACGGATCCCAATTTCTGTGTAACCAGAAACACTTTGTCGAGATGGGCATCTATAGTATCCCTAGCAATTGTTATATCCTTTACCTTCAGCGATTTTACAATGTTACTTTGGTTTCTATAAAGCATGAGCGTAAAAAATGCCGAAACAGTTTCGTTATTAGCGCTAGCAAATGCGTAAGGATCAACAAACCTCAGTTGGGGTTTTTTTGTATTGATCTCTGTACTTTCATAAACAAAACTACCCAGCAAAATATCGGTAAGCATCAGCCCTTGCTGGAATTTCGAGATCTTCCCACTACTCGCTGCGAGGTATTCTTTGGCGAGTGTTCTAAAGATGAGATACGGAGTTTTGTTCTCTTGTACACCTTGAAATATTGTCTTATAAGCTGAAATGATATGCTTTAAATTGGTTTTTTGAGTTACGTTCAATTTTTGAATCGAGTCTACATTGGCAATCAATACATCCGCCAGATTGATTGGCGCTGCTTTCAAATCGCTCATAAATGCCGACTTCCATGCCTGGCCATCAGTAAGCGAACTGCTAGCATTGCGTGTATCTAGCATATTAAAAGTACTCGGTAGCATAGTTTTCACAATCTGTACAGCCTTTATATCAGCTAAAAACTGATTTAAGGCAACTTCTAGCATTTGCTCCTTTGCATTTTTTATGGCCCAATCAGTAATGCCGAAGAGTAAGTTGGATTGGTTTATACCACCAAGGAAACCTGCCGCTAGAGCTGGCGCCGCTTGGCCTTGACCCGAAGCTGGTGGCACATATGCCGCTAATGCTTCTTCAATGTCATTTAAAAAAACAAACCGGTCAGGTATTTTATCTTTAAAAGCATCAAGGTTAACGATTTTTTGCGAATCGGCTTGTAACCCTTTTATCAACGCATCCAGTATCGCCAACTCATTATCCAATTGGGTTTGCTGATGAGACGACAAGGACTTGCTCTTTAAGATGATTTCTTTTATTCCAAGGCTGGCAAAAGGCTGCCCTTTAACAACTACTTGGTACGACTTATATATCTGGTAAATTTTGCGCCCCTCATCCAGCGGATTTTCTATTGGTTGCCCATTCCCCTGCTTATCTACATTGGTTTGGGTTGGTGGCTGGGGAGCTAATGGGCCTACTTCGCCATCCATTTGGCTAAAGACTTGAAAGTGAAGTATCAAAAACAAAAAAGTAACGGAGATTGAAAAAAGCCTTTTCATTGTACAGGTAGTTTCTAGGTTAGAGAACGTAAGGTTTTCCCAAATATATTATAGATTAACTAAAACAAAAACATTTAGTCATTAAAAATATTTTAGAAAATCTAGAGAATTATCCAAAAGATAACTCAAAATTTGATAATCAGGAATTTAATTTTATATTATATCTATGTAATTTACATATTTAATTGATTTCCTAGCGAAGTGTTAAAAGCATACCTATCGAAGTGTTCAGTAAAAGCAGATGGAGTTAGCTGCAGTATCGAGGCAGTGTTGAAACAGGAGATGCACTACATCAGTAGCTTGGAAGCATGATTATAGCATCTAATTATGCTAAGGGATGTCCCTTTTTTCGGGAGTCGCTGTAAAAACCCGTGGCATTTTCAAATCCCAAATTCTCAAATTGGGAGTTACATCATCTTCTGCCGCTTGGTGAGGTACGGTATCAGTATTTGGGTAAAATCTTCGCTGATGTTGGCGGGTACCATATCGATGCCATATTGGGTACAGCGCAGCTCTAGGTTTTTGCGGTACTTGGCCAAGTGCTCCACATAAAAATCCTTTACCTGGTTGCTTTGCAACTTTATCTTTTCGCCAGTCTCCACATCTACAAACTCGTAGGGGCGGTTCTCAAAATCAAAATCCAGCTCAGTTTCCTTATCATGTACATCGAATAGGATAACCTCGTGCTTATTGTATTTTAAGTGCTGCAGGGCGGCAAACAGATCCTCTTGGTCGCCGCTGTTATCCATCATATCACTAAAGATAACCACCAGCGAGCGCTTGTGTACGTTCTCGGCTATCTCGTGCAGGGCTTTGGCGGCACTTGTTTTGCGGTTGCGCTTGGGGTTTTGTAGCAATTGCTCCAAGTAAGAAAACAACAGCTTATAATGCATCAAGGTAGAGCGGTTAGGCGTGTGCTGCTCCACATGGTCGGAGAAGATGCTCAAACCAAAGGCATCGCGCTGGCGCTTCAACAAGTATATCAAAGCCGCTGCTGCCATAATGCTGAACTCCAGCTTGTTCTTTTCGCCCTCGGGGTAATACATGGATGAAGATGCATCTATCACCACTTGGCAGCGCAGGTTGGTTTCCTCCTCGTAGCGCTTGGTGTATAGGCGGCCGCTGCGAGCATATACCTTCCAATCGAGGTTCTTTACCGAATCCCCGGGATTATATAAGCGGTGCTCAGCAAAC
Source organism: Sphingobacteriales bacterium (assembly GCA_027483645.1). Classification (GTDB taxonomy): domain Bacteria; phylum Bacteroidota; class Bacteroidia; order Chitinophagales; family CAIOSU01; genus CAIOSU01. The sequence goes on along the minus strand of JAIXUD010000006.1, from coordinate 330 downwards.
TCAACCGAAAAACCATGAAAAGGGCTTTTGTGCAATCCCACAATAAACCCCTCCACTACTTGGCGGGCCAGTAGCTCCAGGTTGTCAAACCTGCGTAAGGTGCTTAATTGAGAAGCGTTTAAATCCATCTGTTGTTCGTTAGACACAAGACGCAAGACACAAGACACAAGATTTTTCCAGTATCATACATCAGTAACGCTTCGTGTATGCTTGTAGTATAGTTGTAACTTTATTGATTTCCTTGTTTGTGTCTTGTGTCTTGTGTCTTGTGTCTTGTGTCTTGTGTCTTGTGTCTTGTGTCTTGTGTCTTGTGTCTTGTGTCTTGTGTCT
>JAIXUD010000004.1 GCA_027483645.1 Sphingobacteriales bacterium | reverse complement strand
TGGCGGTGATGGTGTTGATGCCATCGGTTTTTATCTGTTTGATATCGGATGGTCTTATCAAGAAAGCCTTGCCTTCTTTGGTAATGCCGAGGCCGCTATAGCCCCGTTCAGGGTTGTACTTGAAGCGCACGATATGGTTATCGGGCATTTTAAAGAATTCTAAGGTGCCATTAATACCTTTCTCGAAGAGAAACATCCTGTGCATGGTCAATATTTCCCCTTTGCTATCCTTAAACTCGGTTTCGGCCATCACATATTCGTCCTTCATTACGCGGTCAATATTCCAGATGCCCATATTGGTAACCGCTACAAAGCGATACATGGCATTGCTGGCGGTGGCTAGGTTGTATTCATCCAAGTATTGCTTTTCCTGTTTATTTAGTTCTTGGGTGCTCTTACTGCCCTTGCTAGCTTGCAACGATGCTTTGTAGCCGTTGTACTTCGTCTGCCATTCTTGTTGCTTGCTTTGCAGGTACACTAAGCGGTTCTCATTTTCTATCAGTTTGCCGTTGTACTTTTTAACGGCAGTTTCGTAGTTTTTACCGTGGTATACAGGTTTTACCGGGAAGTTAAGGTCTACATCGTCTCTCTTTAGATTAATGTTGTAGTTGCTACCACTTACACGGGTTACCTTAGCAGTTGTCCACCTTACTCCAAGATAAGCAGGCTCAAAATTGGGCGTAAAAGGAGCCACCTCCCATGTGAGCAACTCATTAAATACCAACTCAGGGAACTCGTTCACTTTGTTATCCAAATCGAATCGATGCCCTTCAGGGGATGTCTTTACAGGCTTTGTGAGGGCTATGTTTTTGTAATAATTGATACTATCGCCAATGCTCTGAAGGGTTTTAAACATTTCCTCTAGTTGCGGGTCGCTTACTTCTGCCACTTTCTTTTTAGGGGCAGTGGTGGCTAAGGCAGCAGGGGCGGGGGCTACAATTGTATCAACTGCCAATGGCGCAATAGAGTCTTGCCCACGCAATGCCCAGTTGCGGCTCGCGGTATCCAGTTCGTACACATTGAAGTCGGTATCGGTGCTGGTGGCAGGCATACCTACCGAAACCACGGTACCATTGGCCAATGAAAGGGCTTTGGGTGCAGTAGTGCCGGTCGGGTTGGTCTCCACCACTAAATCAAACATCCCTGCCGATTCAAACGTAAAGCTCACGCCCGCAGAGTCATAATTCATAGGGATGCCGCTAAGGGCGATGGCAACAGGGTCGGTATATTCGCGGTATTTCAAAGTAGCCTCGCCAGTGTAGGGATTGCCAAATTCATCTAAAAAGGCATTGGCCGGTACATTAATAACCGTTCCGCTCGGCATGGTGATGCTCAAGCCTTTATCTACCAAAAATGTCATCGCTTCATAGCTGCGCTCCAAACCCTCAATGGGTGGGCTTACAAAATCGGCGATGGTTTTAATATTGTTATTCGGCATTCGGAACATAACAATAGCAATGGTTATCGCCGCTGCCACCGCTAGCCCAGGCAAAGCGAGCTTTCGCAACAGCGAAGGCCCTTTGTGTTGCGCTTGAAACTGCTGGTGAAACGAATCGAAATTTTTGCCAGCGTTAATGTCCTCTGGGGTCAGTGGGCTGGGGTTTATATTGAGTTTATTCTTTTTCATGGCTTTAGTGTAAGGTTATTTAACAGCGGTCATTAGGTTCTTCATCTTATCAAGGATGCGGTAGGTCTTTACCTTGGCGTTGTTTTCGGTAATACCCAGTATCTCGCCAATCTCTTTAAAAGAACGTTTCTCAAAGTAGCGCATCTCTATCAGTTGCATATCGTCTTCGGGTAGGTTTTCCAAGCATTGCAGCATACGGTTCATCCTAACCTCGTCCACGCCATCTACTTCGGCCTCTTCAGCCATACCGGCTAGGGCACTGGTTTCCACATTTACTACGCGCTCGTTTTTACCTCGGCGAAAGCGGTCGATCAAAATGTTACGCGCAATGCGGTAGAGCCACGAGCTAAACGGGATGCCTTGGCTATTAAATGACTTGATGCTGGAGAGCGCTTTCATAAACACCTCCGAAGTAAGATCGCCGCTTAGGTGCTTGTCGTTGATGCGCTGGTGTACGAAGCGGAAGATGGCCTCATAATAGCGGTTGTATAGCGGCTCAAACCGCCTGGAGTCTTGTTGCGCGGCCAATATCCACACCTGTTCTTCACTCAGGTCGGTGGTATGCGCTTGGTAGCTGGTGTTGTGCATCGCGATGGTGGAATAAGACATGAAAGATGCTTTTACCCAATGCTAACGGGTAGGCTCGGAAAAGATACAGGATTAGTATCAAGTAGTGAGTATCAAGTATCAAGATTGTGGCAAAAGATGTACAATGTACTAGGTACAAAGTACAATGTATGAGGCACAGAAGGTATAAAACATTAACTCGTCCGAGTCTTCAGACGCGGATGAAACGGACGATTCGTCTCCAGACGCCCACGTAACAAAAGATCGAAATGATTCTATAATTCTTAAATTCTGTAAATTCTGATTCAGACACACTACACATGCTCCGCTAAGCGGATACCTGTAAACTGCCATCTTTTATCGGGCTGGAAAAAGTTTCGGTAGGTAGGGCGGATATGGCTTTGGGGCGTGGCGCAAGAGCCGCCGCGCAGCACCATTTGATTGATCATAAACTTGCCATTATATTCCCCAAGCGCGCCGTCGGGCCGCTGGTAGTTGGGGTAGGGTAGGTAGGCACTGATGGTCCACTCCCATACATCACCATACCACTGGCTCTCGGCTTTGTGCACTGGCATAGGCTGAAAGTTGCCCTGCTCCAGGAAATTGCCGTTGCTAGGGCCGCCTGGCTTAAAGATTCGGGCTGCGGTTTCCCATTCGGCTTCGGTAGGTAGGCGTTTGCCAGCCCACATTGCGTAGGCGGCCGCTTCGTACATGCTTACGTGGCTTACGGGTGCCCATAAGTCGATGGGTTTCATCCCGCCTCCCAATTGGTATTGATGCCATTGGCCATCAATTTGTTTCCAATAATTCGGGGCTGTTATGTTGTTTTCGTGCAGCCATCCCCAAGCATCCATAAACCAGTATTGATGCTTGTTGTAACCATCGTCCTGCATAAACTCCAAGTACTCTGCATTGGTTACGGGGCGGTTCATTATTCGATAGGAATGCAGATATTGTTTGTGCTTACCTTGTTCATTATCAAAGCAAAAACCTTCGCCATCGAAACCAATATCGTAAATCCCTTCCTCCACTTCTAGCCACTTTAAAGGTAAACTGCTGCCATTGGTGGGCAAGTCTATTTCTTTGTATGTGGGGTGTAAAGGGTGATGCCCGAGAATGTATTTAATATCGGTAACTAAGAGTTCTTGGTGCTGTTGCTCATGCTGTATGCCAATCTCCAATATATAGGCAAGTTCTTCATTAATTGTTGGCGATGATTCGAAAAAGCGTTGCATGGCTTCATCAACATAATGGCGATATTGGTACACCTCGTCCACACTTGGGCGGGTCATGTTTCCACGGTGGTCGCGCGGTGTGCGGTCGCCCAGGCTTTCGTAATAGCTATTGAAGAGGAAAGCAAAATCCTCATGGAAAAGCTTGTAGCCGGCTAAGTTTGGCACCAGCACAAAGTGCTCCCAAAACCAAGTAACGTGCGCCAAATGCCATTTCGGCGGGCTTACATCCACCACAGGCTGCACCACATAATCTTCCTTCTGCAACGGAGCGCATATGGCCTCGCTTTGCTGGCGCACTGTATCATAGCGCTGTATGAAATTGGAGTTAAGGATTGGGTTGGAGAGCAGTTTGGTTTCCATGGAGGTGTGGCTTTGGTGCAAAGTAAGCAAGTTTTCTGCCAGTTTGTTGATGTACAATGCCTGCCTGCCGGACAGGCAGGCATTGTACATCATTTTTTTGCAACAGTCTTGTGTCTTGTGTCTTATGTCTTGTGTCTATTTCATACTTTTGCCCCTATGGAAAGAGTAGTAAGCGGCGTCCGCCCAACTGGGCAAATACATTTGGGCAACTATTTTGGGGCCATCCGCAACTATGTACGCTTGCAAGATCAAGCCGATTGCTTTTATTTCATCGCTGATTACCACAGTCTTACCACGCACCCCAACCCGGCAGACCTACACGCTAACGTGAAGGAAGTGCTGATTACCTTCTTGGCCTGTGGATTGGACCCTGAGAAAGCGACGCTATACGTGCAAAGCGACCAACCCGAAATACCAGAGCTATACCTGATACTGAACATGCTGGCCGGAGTAGGGGAGCTGGAACGCACTGTAACGTATAAAGAGAAAGCAGCGAAGCAGGAAGATAACATCAACGCTGGGCTTCTTACTTACCCAGTGCTGATGACGGCAGACATTATCTTACACAAGGCTACCAAAGTACCCGTAGGTAAAGACCAAGAGCAACACTTGGAGATGAGCCGCAACTTTGCTAACCGCTTCAACTTTCAATACAATTGTGATATTTTCCCGGAGCCGCAGGGCTTTAACTTTGGCGACCAACTGGTGAAAATACCAGGCTTGGACGGCACGGGTAAAATGGGCAAATCGGAGGGTGGGAAGAATGCTATTTACTTAGGTGAAGACCCTGAGAGCATCCGCAAGAAGGTAATGCGCGCAGTAACCGATACTGGCCCTACCGGCACCGACCAGCCACTTACCGAGCCTGTGGCTAATTTAATTGCCATTATGAAGCAAGTGAGCCAACCCGATACAGTACAATTCTTCTTGGATCAATATGCAGGTGGCAGCATCCGCTATGGCGATATGAAGAAGCAACTAGCTGAAGATGTGATTGCCTTTACCACGCCATTCCGTGAGCGCATGCTGGAAATTAGCAACGATGAGGCGCTCCTTAGCCGTACCGTAAAACTAGGCGCCGAAAAGGCTCGCGCCAGCGCTTCGCAAACGATGAAAGAGGTGCACGAGGCCATCGGCATCAAAAGATTTTTCTAGTAATGCCCTTTCCCTTTTATAGTTAGCCATTATTAATTTATATTAGGCTTCTCAAACCACCACATACCCGCTTTGGAAGACAGGAACATCAAACATATCGCTATCGCCGGCAACATCGGCGCCGGAAAGACCACATTGGCCGAGGTATTGGCCAAAAGCTTTAAATGGAAGCCCCATTACGAGGATGTAGAGAACAACCCGTACCTGAACGATTTCTACAACGACATGCCACGCTGGTCGTTCAACTTGCAGATTTACTTCCTGCACAATCGTTTCAAGCAGATTATCGACATTAAACAAGGCCCTGAGACGGTGGTGCAAGATCGCACCATCTACGAAGATGCCTTTATCTTCGCGCCGAACCTGCACGCGATGAGCTTGATGACTACTCGCGATTTCGAGAACTATACCAATCTTTTCAATACCATCAATTCGCTGATTACCCCGCCCGATTTGTTGATTTACCTGCGCGCTAGCTTGCCTACCTTGGTAAACCAGATACAAAAGCGTGGCCGCGAATACGAGGAGAACCTACGCTTGGATTACTTGCGCCGCTTGAACGAATACTACGAAAACTGGATAAGTACTTACAAAGAAGGCAAGCTGTTGATTATTGACGTTGATACTACCAACTTCCTCGACAACCAAGAACACATGGCCGATGTGGTTAGTAGAGTGAATACGGAGCTGTACGGGCTTTTCTAAAATAGACACAAGAAATAAGACAAAAGACGCAAGACTTGCTTATGATTGTATATTGATTTCAAATTTTCCATTTCTTATTATATCATGTTAACGCATTCAAAAGGCTAAGTTTCCTGAAGTTGTCTTATGTCTTGTGTCTTGCGTCTTGTGTCTAATTTTTATGCAGAAAACAATAAAAATTGCTGGTGCGCAAGGTTTTTATGGCGATAGCCCTATGGCTGCCATGAACATTGTGATGGAAAAGGCTGCCGATTACCTCGTGCACGATGCCTTGGCCGAGCTTACTCTTTCCATTCTACAAAAAGACAAGCTTCGAAACTCTGAAGAGGGCTATGCGAAGGATATTGAAGTACTGGCGAAAATACTATACCCGGCGGCGTTTGCTAATGGTATGAGGGTGGTAACCAATTCCGGCGGATTGAATCCTGAAAGCGCTGCCAAGCGTGTAAGCGGCATCCTTACCCAAATGGGGGTAACTGGTGTTAAGATAGCCACTATTACTGGCGATGATGTATTAGGCAGATTGACGGAGCTGCAAGCCACTGGCGAGCAATTGTCTAATATGGATACCCAACAACCGTATAGCACCAGTATTTATCCACCCACCCATGCCAGCGTATATATAGGCGCACAGAAGGTGAAAGAAGCCTTGGATGCGGGCGCAAACCTCATTCTTGCGGGCCGTGTGGCCGACCCTTGCCTTACACTGGGCATACTGGCACATGAATTTGGTTGGGAACTGGAAGGTGAACTTAACCAAGAGCAATTGAATTTATTGGCGAGTGGTATTTCTATCGGACATTTATTGGAGTGCGGAGGTCAGGCATCTGGCGGTAATAGTTATGCAGAGTGGCCAATGGATTATAAAGTAAGCAACTTGGGTTACCCGATTGCTGAAGTGTCTGCCGATGGCTCTGCCATCTTTACCAAGCTAGATAGCCAAGGCGGTAAAATGAGCCGTAATACCCTGCGCGAACAGTTGGTATACGAAATACACGACCCGGCAAACTACATCACCCCCGATGTAATTGTAGATTTAACTTCGGTAGAAATTAAAGAGCTAGGTCCCAACCGTGTATCTTTTAAAGGTGCCAAAGGCAAGCCCCGACCCGAAAAGCTAAAGCTTACCATTGGGCAGATGGAAGGCTATATTACCGAACAGTTCTTTTTCTTCTCGTGGCCTTACGCTTATGTTAAGTCGCAGAAGTTTATTGAGGCGGTGAAGGAGATTTGGGCGAACCTGCCCGTGAAGATTGACCGCATGCAATTTGACCTAGTGGGCATCAACGGCATCCATGGTGCTGCGTCGCCAGAAGTGCCCAAGGAGTACTTAGATAACTTAAACGAAATTGGCATCCGCGTAGCCATCAAACATAAAGATGAGCGCACCGGTAAGATGGCTATTGCAGCCATTACTGCTTTAGGTTTAAACGGCCCGCCAGGGGTAATCTCCATACCGGGCTGGGGCAAAATGAATCGCGCCATGCTCAGCCTTTGGCCAACCTTGGTGCCCCGCGAACTGATTCATGAAGAATTTAAACTGCACGAACTATGAGCCGCATCAAACTAATCGATATCGCCAGTGCCCGAAGCGGCGACAAAAACGATGTGTGCAACATAGGCGTAATGGCTAACGATGCCGCATCATACCAGCTTATTAAACAACACCTTACGCAAGACAAGGTAAAGCAACACTTCGGAGATTTGATTAAAGGTGAAGTGGTGCGCTACGAATGGGATACCATAGAGAGCCTCAACTTTGTGTGTAGTGGTGCGCTAGACGGCGGAGCTTCCCGCTCGTTGCGTATGGATACCTTGGGCAAAAACTTCAGCAGCCATTTATTGAGGATGGAGTTGGATATTCCCATGTAACCCAAATGAGGGCAAACCGCATAGCATAGCTTTACTTTGCCACCAAGCCCTTGAAAGGCAGCAACGTTGCTGCTGTCTCTCACCGCTTGCTTGTAAGCTAGGCTTCGCATACATATTAAATCTTCATCGATAAAAAAGACGATTGTGTTAAGGTGGTATTAATACCAGGTTCCTAACATTATCAAATCACTACATTGTGAAGCGCAGCGGGGTGCGAAATCTTTGCTGCGCTTTGCTTTTATGGGTGTAAGTGCTAAGAGTGGGAATAATAAAATGTGGCAAGTGTGGATAAATAGAACTACTTTTGTCTCCATTTTTAGTATAGAATTTGATAAAAGCTTGCATTACAATTAGTTGCGTTACTTGGCATGAACATTGCTTTCCTTTAACGCCCATAATTACAATCGGCAACAACCATTACATTTAAATTATTATTATGAAACTCCTGAGAACCAAAGTCATGAGAGGACCAAATTTTTGGTCAAACTACAGGCAGCACCTTATTGTCGCTAAAATTGACTTAGAGGAACTGGAGCAATTCCCTACAAATAAAATTGAGGGTTTTAAAGAAAGGTTGCAGGCTTTGATGCCATCACTTTACAACCACCGTTGTTCCGAAGGGCATAAGGGTGGTTTTTTTGAGCGAGTAGACATGGGCACCTGGATGGGCCATGTAATGGAACACATTGCGCTAGAGCTACAAACCCTTGCAGGTATGGAGTGTGGCTATGGCCGCACACGTTCTGCTGGTGGGCTGGGCATTTACAACGTGATTTTTACCTACGAGATAGAAGAGGCGGGCATCTATACCGCAAAAGCTGCTATGGCTATTTGTGAGGCTTTGGTTGCCGGTACACCATACGATGTAGAGGCTGACTTGAAAGAACTTCGGTACCTGAAGAACCGCTATGGCCTTGGCCCAAGTACCGGCTCCATTGTAGAAGAAGCGGTGAAGCGCAAAATTCCGTACCGTCGATTAAATGGTGGCTCATTAGTGCAGTTTGGTCAAGGTATTTACCAAAAGCGAATTAGGGCTACCATAACTGAACATACCAGTGGAATCGGCATTGATATTGCCGGCGATAAAGAAGATACCAAGCTATTACTTGCTAAGAATTTCATATCGGTACCGGAAAGCAGCACCGTTACGTCAATTGAAGGTTTGCATGATGCTATTAAGCATTTAGCTTTCCCTATTGTGGTTAAGCCTATTGATGGCAACCATGGCCGCGGGGTAACTACTGATATCCGCACCCATGAAGATGCTGAAAAGGCATTTGCATTGGCGCAAGCCATATCGCACAGAGTGCTAGTGGAGCGGTTTATCACCGGTCACGATTACCGCTTGCTGGTTATCAATTATAAACTGGTGGCTGCAGCCAAGCGCACCCCTGCGCAAGTTGTGGGCGACGGGGTTTCCACCATTCAACAATTGATAGAAATTGTAAATCAACACCCCAATCGTGGTGAGGGTCATGAGAAGGTAATGACCAAGATAAAAGTGGATAGCATTACCGAAGGAATTTTAAAAGAGAAAAACCTCACCATTGATGCTGTTTTGCTAGAAGGGGAGGTATTGCGCTTGCAAGATACTGCCAACATAAGCACCGGCGGAACGGCAAGGGATGTTACTGATATTGTACATCCACAGAACATACTGATGGCAGAGCGCGTAGCTCGTTTAGTAGGTTTGGATATTTGTGGTATCGATGTGGTGGCGGACGACATCGCCATGCCGATAAACAAACGCAACGGAGGGGTGATTGAAGTAAATGCTGCACCGGGTTTCCGTATGCACTTGCAGCCATCTCAAGGCTTAGCTCGCAACGTGGCCGAGCCAGTGGTGGATATGCTGTACCCGTCGGGTGCGCCATCGCGCATACCATTGGTAGCTATAACTGGTACCAATGGCAAAACTACCACTACCCGCTTGATGGCACACATGGCCAAAACAGCAGGGCATAAAGTAGGGCACGCCACCACCGAAGGCATCTACATACAAAGCCACTTGATATATGAAGGCGACTGCAGCGGTCCGAAGAGCGCCGAAGCGGTATTGAGCGACCCAACTGTTGATTTTGCAGTATTGGAGTGCGCCAGGGGCGGCATCTTGAAATCAGGCTTGGGCTTTGACCATTGTGATATTAGTATTATTACCAACATCACTACCGACCATTTGGGCTTGGAGGGCATCAACACCCTTGCTGATATGGCACAAGTAAAAGGTGTGGTTGCCCGCAGTACTTTCGAACAGGGTTATTCTATTTTGAATGCTGATGACGATTTAGTATTCGATTTGGCTCGCAGCTTGAGCTGTAAAATTGCCTTGTTCAGCACCGAAGCGGATAACCCGCGCGTATTGTCACATTGCCAAAAAGGTGGGCTGGCAGTTACAGTAGAGAAAGGCTACCTTACCATTTGCAAAGGCATTTGGAAAACCCGCGTGGAAAAGTTGATTAACATACCTATCACTTTTGAAGGCAGGGCTAGCTCCATGATCAAAAATGTTTTGCCCGTTGCACTGGCCGGCATTATACAAGGTTTTGATATAGAAGTAGTTCGTACCGCTTTGCGCTCATTTATACCATCGCCAGCCACTATGCCAGGCCGTATGAACATCTTCCAGTTTAAGAATTTCGATTTGATGGTGGACTATGCCCACAACCCCGATGGCTTTTTAGAGCTAAAGAAGTTTATAGATAAAACCCCTGCTACTTACAAGGTGGCTATATTTGCGGTATTAGGTGATAGAATACCATCGGATAATATTGAGCAGGCTAGGGTTGCAGCAGAAATGTTCGATCAAATTATTATTCGCCAAGACAGCGATCCTCGGGGCAGGAGCCATGAAGAATTATCGGCCCAAATTATAGAGGGAGTAAGGCTTTCAGGCAGGAATATAAATGTGCTACGCATAGATAATGAGTTTGAAGCCCTACAATATGCCATCGACCATGCAATTCCTGGGTCTTTTATTACCATGATACCCGAAAAAGTGCTTTCTTGTGTGGCGCATGTATCCGCTCTTAAGGAGCGCGAACTGCCGCAAGAATACATTGAGGCCAACATAACCAATACTGGTATGTTGTCCATAGCATCTTAAACAGTTAAACATGCTTATTCCTAAGGGAAAATTGTTGATAATAGGAGGGGCAGAGGATAAAGGAAATGGTGACGATAGACCTGAGATAAGAGACAAAAACAAGAGTTTCAAGCATTTTGAAATTTTAGGTGAATTACTGCCTCCTAGCGGTTATGTAGACCACATTATTGAGGTAGTTACTACAGCTTCTGAAATACCTGTGGAAGTAGGGGAGCGCTACGTGCAGAGCTTTGCCAATGCGGGTTTCAATAACGTGCGGGTAATGCGAATCGAGAATAAAAGGCAAGCTAAAAACCCGCTGCTGCTAGAGCGCATAAATAAGGCTAATGCTGTACTATTTAGCGGTGGAAACCAAATGCGGTTGGCCGACATATTAGGTAAGTCTACCTTTCTAGCGGCGGTTAGGAAAAGGTATTACGAAGATGAGAAGTTTATTGTAGCTGGCACCAGTGCTGGAGCTATGGCTATGGCGGGAGTCATGATTTTTAAAGGTGATACCAACGAGGCTATTTTAAAAGGCGACGTAAAGCTTACTGAAGGCTTTAGCCTGCTGGCGGAATGTATTATCGATAGCCATTTTGTAAAGCGTGGCCGATTTGGCCGCTTAGCAGAAGCGGTAGCGCTTCATCCAACTAAACTAGGTATTGGGCTTGGGGAGGATACGGCACTTATTATCGAGCAGGGTAATATTGCTGAATGCCGAGGCTCAGGCATGGTGGTAATCATTGATGGACGGCAAATAGTATCCACCAACATTAATGAGATAGAAATTGGGCAGCCAGTGTATATCGAGAATATGAAGGTACATATCCTGTCCAAAGGCAATAAGTTTTTGCTGGATGAACGTCAGTTTGTACACTACAACCAATAAATAGCAACTAGATATTATGGGCAATATAGCATTAGCAATACACGGTGGGGCCGGGCCTGATTCAGAATTTGTGCGCCGTAATGTAGACCGTTACAAGCAAGGCTTGCAAGAAGCGGCAACCGCTGGTTACGACTTCCTTAAAAGCGGTGGTAGTGCACTGGATGCAGTAGAGCTGGTGGTAAATATCCTTGAGAACAACCCAATTTTTAACGCTGGTCGTGGTGCATCGCTTAACAATAAAGGCGAGGTGGACATGAATGCCTCCATCATGAATGGGCGGGACTTGAAGGCCGGTGCGGTGGCGATGATTCGCAATGTGAAGAACCCAATTTCGCTTGCTAGAAATGTTATGGAAGATACCCGCCACGTGTTTATGGCAGGCAAAGGTGCTATCGATTTTGCAAAAACTAGGCAGGCACTCATGATGCCTGATTCATACTTCATTACCGAGCATCGCTTCAACGATTACCTTCAGCTTAATCAACAAGAAACAGAACAAGACCTATTGCAAAAACGCATTCAGGGCACAGTTGGCTGCGTAGCGGTAGATGTAAATGGCAACCTTGCAGCAGCTACTTCAACCGGCGGGCTTACCAATGCATTGGAAGGCCGTATTGGCGATAGTTGCATTATTGGTGCAGGTACCTATGCCAACAACCAAACTTGCGCTGTATCAGGTACGGGCGATGGCGAATTGCTTATCCGTGGGGTTGTGGCACACAGCATTTCCAGCTTAATAGAATTTACCGGATGCACGCTACAAGAAGCCTGCGACAATACTGTTTTCGAGCGCTGCAAAGAATTTAAAGGCGATATCGGAGTAATTGCCGTTGACCCTAAAGGAAACATAGCCATTACTTACAATACTGAACGTATGCACAGAGCATGGGCGGGGGTAGATGGTAATGTGGAGGTTAGGGTTTATGGGGATGAGGGGTAAAGACAATCTGTAATTTCCGGTAACTTTATAGTCCCTAGGGCGAAAAGGCGCTAGGCTAGAATTATAGTGCCCCGTCGGGGCGTGTTAATAAATTCAATGGATGTGAGTGCGCCCCAAAGGGGCACCAGAATGCTAGCGGAGTGGCAACGCCCTCCGGATTTAGTGCTTTTCGGGAATCACCCCTCCACAAATTCACCCATAGCGCTATACTTGGCTATACGGCGGTCGCGGCGTTCTTCGTGGGTAAGCTGTTGAAGTTGGGCCAGTTCGGTCTTCAAGTAATCCTTTAATATAGCGGCCATCTCCTCAGGGTTGGAGTGTGCACCACCAACCGGCTCTTTAATGATGCCATCAACTAGGTTAAAACCGAACATATCTGTAGCGGTAAGTTTGAGGGCTTCAGCAGCGGTTTCCTTAAAGTCCCAAGTGCGCCAAAGGATGGATGAGCAAGACTCTGGCGAAATGACCGAATACCATGTGTTTTCAAGCATAAACACTTTATCGCCAATGCCAATACCCAATGCCCCGCCACTGGCACCTTCGCCAATTACCACGCATATTACGGGTACTTTCAGCAAACACATTTCGTATAGGTTGCGGGCGATGGCTTCTGCCTGCCCGCGCTCTTCGGCCTCCAGGCCAGGATATGCTCCTGGTGTATCAATAAAGGTAATAATAGGCTTATTAAATTTCTCAGCCAGCTTCATTAGGCGCAGTGCCTTGCGATAGCCTTCAGGATTCGGCATACCGAAGTTACGGTATTGGCGCATCTTGGTATTTATACCTTTTTGGTGGCCGATAATCATTACCGTTTCGCCATCCAAATCGGCAAAGCCGCCCACTATAGCTTTATCATCGGCAAAGTGCCTATCGCCATGAAGCTCTTGAAATTTCGTGGTCATTGCCTCAATATAATACAAGGTATAAGGCCGCTCCGGGTGGCGAGATACCTGCACACGTTGCCAGCCGTTTAGGTTGCTATATACCTCTTTGCGCACCTCGCTGATGCGCTGCTCCAGTTCGGCAATCGAGTTGCTTACATCCACTTTTCCCTTTAATGAAATTGCCTTCAACTTCTCCAACTGGTCATACAACTCCGATACAGGCGCTTCAAAATCAAGGAAAACCATAGTTAGCCATTTGGGTAAGGAAATAAACTATCGAATACAAAGATAAGCGTTTTGGTAATTAACGGTCGTAGTAGGAAAAAAGCTAAAAAGGGGCTATTTTAGACACAAGATTAAGATTTCTTTAACTTAACCCGTATCACAGCATTCTACAATTGCTAAGTGCTACATTTGCGCCAAACTAAAAACCAATGAATTTTCGGATTGTAATTGTTCTCTCTTTATTATTCTTTTATGCATCTATATTAAAGGCACAAGAATGTGGCATTGTTCACGTAAGCCCTTCTGGCGCTTCAGCTGGCGTTGCCGGTACTAAAGCCAACCCAGCAAGTTTTGCTTACGGCCTTACGCTTTTAAGCCCTACCGATAGCCGTATATGGATGGCTACGGGTACTTACATCCTTGACAACACAGTTAACCTATCAGCTAACGTAACCATTGAGGGTGGGTTCGATGCCGCCACTTGGATAAAATCGAATAGCACACCAACAGTAATTAATCGCAGTGCGCTGAACCCCGATGTGGCTAACCGAGCCTTGACCGCATTTGCTGCTAATACCATCAGCGGATTTAGGTTGCAAGATTTAACCATAACCGTAGCAAATGCTCCAACTGCGGGCATGTCGGTGTACGGAGTGCGAGTGGTAGGTTGTTCCAATTACAATATAGTGCGCTGCGCCATTACTACGGGTAATGGTGGTAACGGCATTGCTGGTGCCCTTGGATCAGCGGGCGCGAATGGCGCTGCAGGTGCTGCAGGCCAGCGTGGACGACAAGATAATACCACTAACACTCCTGGTGGCGCTGGTGGTGCAGGGGCAGGTACTGGTGGCGGTGCAGCAGGTAATGCTGGTGGTGGCAACGGTGGCGTCGGAGGGGCAGGTGGTACATCCACAAATTCTCGTGCTGGCGGCGGCGGCGGCGGTGGCGGTGCTGGTGGGCAAGACCGAACCAATGGCGGCAATGGCGGCAATGGTGGCGGTGTATTAGCCGGTTTAGGTCTTAATACTATTGCGGGTAATGGCGGACAAGAAAACGGTAGCTGTAACGATAACAATGAAGGATTATGCAACTCGGGCAATATAATGGTTGGTGTTGCTGGTGCAAGTGGCGCCAATGGTGCTAATGGCACCGCGGGTGCGGCTGGTACAGGCAGCCACGCAGCCGGTTTCTATATACCTGGTGTAGGCGTTAACGGAGGTGATGGATTTGGTGGCCAAGGCGGCAAAGGCGGTGGCGCTGGTGCGGGCGAAAGGAACGTATTTAACCCTTTCGGCACTAGCTGTAGCGGTGGCACAGGTAGCGGTGGCGGCGGTGGCGGCGGTGGCGGCCAAGGTGGCGCTGGTGGCCAGGGTGGTATTGGTGGAGGCTCCTCCTTTCCCATTTATGTTTTCAGTAATGGCGCAGGTGCTGGAGTGACCGATTGCGCCTTAGTTCCGGGTACAGCAGGTACAGGTGGTACCGGTGGTGTAGGCGGTGCAGGTGGCGCAGGTGGCGCTGCTGGTGCCGGTGGCCCGCCTGATAACGGCGAAGTAGGCTGCGGTGGTGCTGGTGGCAACGGTGGAGCGGGTGGCAATGGCGGTGCCGGCGGTACTGGTACGCCAGGCCTAGCGGTTGCTTTGTATGAGAATCCTGGTGGTACGGCTGTTGCAGCATCCAACATAGTAACGGTTCCCGGCAACCCCCCTGTGGCAAATGTTGATAGTAGGGGATGCATTAATCAAAATATAACCTTTACAGGTGCAGGTGCTGGCAACTGGAATTTTGGGGCAGGTGCTGTGCCGCCAACGGCTGTTGGTGCTGGCCCACACACCGTTCAATACCCAACCATAGGCAGAAGGACGGTAACCTTTGCAGGAACCGCCTTGACGGATTTTATCGACATTTTTAACACTAGTACTGCCAGCGGCTCTTTCATTTCGCCAGGCGATACAACCATACCAGTAGGTTGTTTCCATACTTTCCGTTCAACCCAAGTGGGTACCAATTACAGCTGGACGTTTAATGGTGCGAGCCCAGCAACGGTTAATGGCCCTACTGACCAAGTAGTGGATAGCGTGTACTTCCTCACCCCAGGCGTTTACCAAGTTATCTTAAACCTTACTACAGGTACTTCTTGCTGCGGCGTATTGGCTGATACTATTTTGGTAACAGCTGTGCCTAATTCAATCAACGTAACTTTAGCGGCAACTTCCAACAGCATCTGTGCTGGAGAGCCGATTACTTACACCGCAACCCCAGCAAACTATCAGCAATACGACTTTTACATCAACACCACCCGTTTGCAAACTGGTACCAATAATGTGTTTACCACATCGGCACTGCAGCCCGGTGATAGCGTGATTGTAAGGGCGTTTGATGGGGTATGCTATTCCAATCCAAGTGCTACCATATTCCCTACCGTAAATGTGCCACCTGTAATGACGCTTACCAGCTCAGATGCGGATAACACTATTTGCGCTGGCGAAAGCGTAACCTTTACCGCAACCCCTGCGGGTTTGGGTACTTATATTTTCCGCAATGGTGCTACTATAGTGCAACAAACAGCTTCCAATACCTATACCACTATTGGTTTAGCATCGGGTAATTCTATCACTGTTAGTGCTGCCAATGGATCTTGCGCTGATACTAGTGCTGCCATAGTAACGGTTGTAAATGCCTCGCCTGCTGTTACCGTTGCATCATCAGATGCCGATAATATTATCTGTACTGGCGATGCGGTTACCTTTACAGCCAGCCCAGTGGGTTTGGCTTTGTATGAGTTCTTTGAAAATGGCAACCCAGTACAAAGCTCAGCAAGCAACACTTATACTACCACTGCATTGACTACGGGTACTATAATAACCGTATCTGCCACCAACAACGGCTGTACAGGTCTGGTTTCTAATGGCATTGCTACTACGGTAAATACTTACCCTGTGGTAACTTTGGCTAGCTCAGATGTTGATAATGAAATATGCGCCGGCCAAAGCGTAACCTTTACGGCAAGCCCTGCTGGGTTAACCAGCTACACCTTCTTGAATGGTGCGAACGTATTGCAGCAAGGCATCCAAAACACCTTTACTACTACTGCATTGACCGCTGGCAATAGTGTTACTGTTATCGGTTTTAATGCCAATTGTGCAGATACCAGCGCAGCGATTATAACGATCGTAAACCAAATTCCTATTATCACCCTCTCATCATCCGATGCTGACAATGCAATTTGCGCCGGGGATGCCATTACCTTTACCGCCACACCGGCAGGATTGGCCCAATACGATTTCTTTGAAAACGGCAACCCAGTGCAAAGCTCGGCAACCAATACCTTCACAACCACAACTATTGCCACTGGTACCATAGTCACCGCCACAGCTACTAGCAATGGCTGTACCAGTGCGGCAACCGCGGGCATTACTGTTACCGTATCGCCATACCCAATAGTTACCCTTACCAGCAGCGATGCTGATAACGTTATTTGCGGTGGCACTTCGGTTACATTTACCGCCACGCCAGCAGGCTTAGCTTCTTACACTTTTTATGATAACGCTACCCAAGTACAAAGTGGCACTGGCAATACCTATACTAGTAGCACTTTGGCAGCTGGTAACGCCATTACGGTTATTGCTTCACAAAACGGATGCGCCGATACCAGCGCTGCTATTGGTACTCAGGTAATACCTGCCCCTATCGCCAACGCCGGTGCTGATGATAGCGAGTGCGTCGATGCGCCTGCGGTAATATTGACAGGCCTGCCTACTGGCGGAACTTGGAGCGGTAGCGTGGTTACGCCAACGGGCACCTTTGACCCTGCTTTGGCTGGTGCTGGTTTTTTCAACTTGGTATACACCGTAATCGATGTACTAACCAATTGTACCGATACTGATACTTTGGTTTTTACCGTAAATGCCCTGCCTATTGCTAGCGCCGGTGCTGATGCCACGATTTGCGAATCGCAATCTACACAATTGACCGCTACAGGCGGTACCAGTTATGTTTGGTCACCAGCTACAGGACTGGATAATGCCAGTATCGCTACACCTGTGGCATCGCCAACAGCAACTGCCACATATACCGTAACGGTAACCGATGCCAACAGTTGTGTAGCTACGGATGATGTTACCATCAATGTATCGCCTTTGCCAGTAGCTGCATTTGCCGCTACAACTGCTTGCGCCGGCGACCCCGTATTGTTTACCAATACCTCTACCAATGCTACCAGCTATACTTGGGACTTTGGTGATAATGCAACTGCTACCGATTCTACCCCTTCCCACATTTATGAGGCAGGTGGCGCTTACGATGTGGTGCTGATTGCAACCAACGGTGGCTGTGCCGATACGGTTACCACTACCGTAAACGTATTTAGCAAACCAGTGGCTGCCTTTACCGCATCGCCATTGGAGGTTGAAGTGGAGAATGAGCCTGTTACATTTGCCGCCGACACAGTTGGTATTAGCACTTGGTTGTGGGATGTAGGCACTGGCCAAGCATTTACCCAGCCAACTTTCAACTATGTATACCAAGATACTGGCCTGTATACTATTGGCTTGATAGTGGCTAATGCCAACGGTTGCCAAGATACCCTCTTGCTGCCTGACTATGTGAAAGTGGTGGAAGCCGCGCGGTTGTTTATACCCAACGCATTTACCCCTAATGCCGATGGCCGCAACGACCAGCTGTTGATATTCGGTAGCGGTTTGGATAACATCGTGTTCCAAATATTTGATCGTTGGGGAGAGAAGGTTTTCGAAACCCGCGACCAGTCTATTGGTTGGGATGGTACGAAAAACGGTAAATTGCTTGACCCAGGAGTGTATGTATACAAGCTAACCTTCAACTTCCCTGATTTGATACTGCAAACTAGGAAGGGCAGTATTACCTTGATGAGGTAACAAGAGCTTAACGGACATGATAACCTACGCTAACTCGGTGTTGGTTATCATGCCTATTTTTTGCAGCCATTGTAGGAATAGCAATGGGTAATTCCTAAATGGAATCGGTTCACGGTGGATGAACACTTCGTGTGTCTTGATTTTAACAAAGAAGTTATCTTTGCCCCGGCATGCGCATCCTCATCCTTTGTAAGAAATTTCCATACCCGCTTAAAGACGGGGAGGTGATTGCCATATATAATAACATCAAGGCATTTCATCGGTTGGGGCATACGGTTACGGTGTTGGCTATAAACACACTTAAGCATTATACTGACTTAGCTACATTGCCAGCGGAAGTGTTGGAGTTAGCGGAGTTTAAGGCAGTAACGGTGGATACGGCAGTAAAACCTATTCCTGCATTCATAAATTTGTTTGAAGGCGGCTCTTATCACATTGAGCGCTTTATTGACAAAGGTTTTGAATCGCTGGTGATGGAGCAATTGGTTGCACAAAATTTTGACTTGGTGCAGTGTGAGGGTCTTTACCTAGGCCCTTATGTAGATGTCATTCGAAAGCACTACAAAGGCCCAGTAATAATGCGCAGCCACAACGTGGAAAGCGAGATATGGGAGCGGTTGGCAGCTAATGAGAAGAACCCATTTAAGAAATGGTACCTAACCCTACAAGCCGGAAGGCTAAAGCAATACGAACTGGCGCAATTGAACCGTTATGATGCCATTGTGCCCATCAGTACCGATGATGGCCGCAAGATGCGGGAGATGGGCGCTACGGTGCCTATGTTCACGACTCCGTGTGGCAGCGACTTGGATAGATATGAGCCGTATCAAACCTTTCCACCCAAACCCAATACTATCTTCTTTATCGGCGGGCTTGATTGGCTGCCGAACCAGGAAGGGGTGAAGTGGTTTGTTGAGGAGGTTTGGCCTACCATTAAAGCCCAGCATCCCGAGGTTCAGTTTCATGTGGCGGGCCGCAATATGCCTGAGTGGATGAAAGGCCTTCAAGGCAATAGCGTTAACATCTTGGGAGAGATTGATGATGCCTTATCTTTCATAGCTCAGAATTCCATCATGATAGTACCACTATTTTCTGGCAGCGGCATGCGTATTAAGATTATTGAGGGTATGGCAATGAAGAAAGCCATCATCTCCACCAGCATTGGTGCGGAGGGAATTGAGTATACCGATGGTGAGAACATAATGATTGCCAATAACAGAGATGCCTTTGTAAAGCACCTGAATGCACTGCTCGCTCACCATCAACAAATTAACACCCTCGGCGAAAATGCCCGAGGCCTTATTGAAAGCCGGTATAATAACCTTACCTTTGCGGAGCAATTGATTGAGTTCTACCAGCGCCTCTTCGCGATATGATTGTTGCCCAAGTAATATTTTGGATTTGTGTTGCGGCAATACTTTATAGCTACTTATTCTACCCGTTGTTAATCAAGTTGTTATCAGTGCTTTTTGATCACAAAAAGCGAACCGAGGTTTTCCTTCCCAACGATGTTAATTTGCCTACAGTTCATATCTTGGTGGCCGTGTTTAACGAGCATAAAGTTTTGCCGCGCAAAATCCTCAGCTCTGTAACAACCAATTATCCCAGCCATAAAGTGCATATCCATTTCGGCTCCGATGGTTCTACCGATGGCAGTAATGCACTGCTGGAATCGGCTAAAGAACAGTACGGGAACGTGCACTATACCCTGCTTCCAGCTAAAACGGGGAAAATCGGTATCGTAAATGCACTTCATGCTTCAATTCCCAATTTACAGCCCGACGACATCCTGATTCTAACCGATGCCAACGTGTTCTTTGAACTGGATACAATCTACCAACTAGTAAAACACTTTGCCGACCCTAAGATGGGCTTGGTAGGTGGCAGCATCATCAACGAAGGCGCTAATCAAGAAGGCATTTTTAAACAAGAGAAGACTTACATCTCTCTCGAGAACCAAATCAAATATTGGGAAGGAACCGCTCTGGGCCACATAATGGGCGCATTCGGGGCTTGCTATGCCGTGAAGCAACGGTATTTTACCCCAGCACCCAACAACTTCCGCTCTGATGATTTTTATGTGAGTATGAAAGTGCTGCAAAACGGTGGCAATAGCTATGTAGAGCCCGAGGCCATCTGCTACGAAAATGCCAGCGATGAGCTGCCCGTGGAGTTCCAGCGGAAAGTGCGTATTAATATGGGCAATTATCAAAACCTTGGCGTTTTCTGGAAGATGCTTTTGCCGCCCGTAAGCAAGGTGGCGTTTACGTTTTGGTCGCATAAGATGCTGCGCTGGCTGGGGCCGTTTTTCATGATAGGCGCGTATATTTCCAATGCCTTTTTAATAGATGTGAACGTATTTTACTTGGCGTTGTTTCTATGTCAGAACATCGTTCTATTGCTCGTACTGGTGGATGTGTTGTTGGGCCGCTTGAAGATTCAAGTGGCGGTGTTGCGGTATCTATCGTACTTTTACCAAATGAACCTCGCCTTGCTTATTGGCTGGTTCAAATCCATTAAAGGCGTGCAGCAAGATGCTTGGCAGCCCACTAAACGAAACTGAAAAACTACATACCGTGCAACTCAATACCATTGAAGAAGCCATTGAAGACATCAAGAATGGCAAACTGATTATAGTAGTGGATGATGAAGACCGTGAGAACGAGGGCGACTTCCTTACCGCCGCCCGCAACGTGACCCCCGAAATTATCAACTTTATGGCCACCCACGGCCGTGGCCTTATCTGTGCCCCGATTGTGGAAGACATGGCCGATCGCTTGGAGCTTCACCCTATGGTGAACAGCAATACCGATGTACACAAAACGGCCTTTACCATTTCCATCGATTTGATAGAAGGCTGCACCACGGGCATTTCAGCCAGCGACCGCGCGAAGACGGTTCAGGCCATTATTAACCCCGATACTAAACCAGAGGCTTTTAGTCGCCCCGGGCACATCTTCCCGCTACGCGCCAAGAAGGGTGGCGTACTGCGCCGCGCTGGACATACCGAGGCTACTATCGATTTGGCCCGCCTCGCCGGTTTTGAGCCTGCTGGTGTGTTAGTAGAGATACTGAACGAAGACGGCACCATGGCCCGTATGCCTCAGTTGAAGGAAATTGCTAAGCGCTTCGATATGAAAATCATTTCCATCGAGGATTTGATTGCTTACCGCATGCGCAAAGAGCGCCTTATTGAGCGCGAAGTGGAAGTGAACATGCCCACCAAATACGGTGATTTTAAACTGATTGCCTACAACCAAATTACTACCAACGAAACCCACCTAGCCCTAGTAAAAGGCGAGTGGAAAGAAGATGAGCCGGTATTGGTACGTGTGCACTCCAGCTGCCTTACAGGCGACATTCTCGGCTCGCTGCGCTGCGATTGTGGGGACCAGCTACACGCCGCCATGGAAATGGTGCAAGAAGCCGGTAAAGGCATTGTGCTATACATGAACCAAGAGGGTAGGGGCATAGGCCTGCTGAACAAGCTGCGTGCCTACAAACTACAGGAAGAAGGCAAAGATACCGTTGAGGCCAACGTGGCCCTAGGCTTCGCTAGCGACCAACGCGACTACGGCGTGGGCGCACAAATCCTTCGTGACCTGGGCGTTACTAAAATGAAGCTAATGAGTAACAACCCGAAGAAACGCACCGGCCTAGTGGGTTATGGTTTGGAGATTGTGGACACGGTTGCAATAGAGGTTTGCAGCAACCCGCACAACGAAAAATACCTAATGACCAAGCGCGACAAAATGGGCCACGATTTGAAGCAGTGGGAGAAGGGAGGCGAGTAATTAAATAATTTGTGATTTGCGTTAAGGATGCTGCAAATTAGTGTTGCCAAGTTTTATATATTTGGGCATGAATGCTCATTTAGCAATAATAAATGCATACAAGCAAAAACGCAGACACAGAACCGAGCCATGGATTTCTGCTTGTATAGAACAGAAACATCTTAGTTTAGTTATTAAACTTGCCGCAAATGCTAGCAAAGGCGCGAAAGGAAAGTACGGCGATAAGCATCCTCATCAATATCGAATACCCTGTGTAATTCTTGAAAGTTTCTTCATTAATTTATTACAGATCGAAGATAACGTCTCTGCTTGCAAATCTTTTGATGAATTGTTGCAATTAATTGAAAAGGTTAAAGTCAAAGGCATTGGAGCCCTTACTATTTATGATACCGCTTTACGCATCGGAGCAAATTTGCAATTAAGACCTGATAGGATTTATTTGCATGCTGGCACTAAAGCAGGAGCAGAAAAATTGTTGTCGAAAAAAATTAGAGAGGCTTTTATTTTTAAAGAAGATTTACCGACATCCTTTTCTTCCTCAGATTTGGAATGTTGGGAAATAGAAGATTTATTATGTCATTATGGCAAAAATGATTTCTTTATAACTTTGAATAATAATTGTTGATTAATCTTACGCTTTCATAAAAATATAAGATGGCCAGTAAGCAGTATGCTTTGTTTGATGAACGGTTTTTACACTCGTTTGCAGGTGCGGGCATTATGGATGACCCAAAAGTGGCTATTGTCGAGTTAATTGCTAACTGTTGGGATGCAGGAGCAATGGAAGTAAGTATTAAATGGCCGAGTGAAGACGGGGACGCTTTTAGCATTTCTGATAATGGGCATGGAATGTCTGAAAGCGAATTTGCTAAACGTTACATGACGTTAGCTTACAACAGAACTAAAGAGCAAGGTTCGTTAGCTGAAATACCGGACAGTAATAAAAATGTAATTGTGCATAGACCAGCATTCGGGCGAAATGGGAAAGGCCGTCTTTCTGCTTTTGCTTTTGGATCGGATTTTTTAGTTTGCACCTCTAAAAATGGCAAGGAGATTAAGTTCAAAGTCTTTATTGATAACAGAACGAATCAATTAGCTTTCATTAAAGAAAGTATAGCTCCCAGCGAAAACACAGGAACAACTATTAGTATACAACATGCGATTGCTCCTAAAATTAATGCAGAAGAGGCTATCATTGAAATTGGTATGCGCTTCGTAGCAGATCCTAATTTTAAAGTAAAACTAAACAATAGGCTTATATCCTTTGAGGATATTCCAGATGAAAATGTCTCAATATTCTCAATCAATGTGCCCGAGGTAGGTGATTTTGAAGTCAAAGTAATAGATGTTTTATCAACAGATAAAAGCACTAAGTTACATGGGATAGCTTGGCATGTTAAAAACAGATTAGTTGGTGAGTGTACATGGAAAGGTAGTGGAAATGAACATTTGATTGATGGAAGGAGAACAGCAGCAAAAAGGTATACCTTTATCATTAATGCAAATGTTTTAGAAGAGGCTGTTTTGTCAGACTGGACGGGCTTTAACCCACATAATCGAAAGTATAAAAATTCATTTCCAATAATTCAGGAACATATACGTCAACATCTTCTAGGGCTAACTAAAGAACAACGGGATAAAACTTACCAACTTGTTGAGGATGCCAATCGAAACCATTTAAATAAATTGGGGATAATTAGTAGGGAAAAATGGGAAGACTTTATCAAAGTAACCCAAGAAGAATGCCCCTCTATTTCTGTTGATGACCTAGAACGGTTAGGTAAATTATTGGCTACATTAGAGCAGAGCAGAGCGAAGTATGGGCTAATTGGAATGCTGTCTAAAGCGTCAGATGATGACTTAGACGATTTAACCACTTTATTGAATAAATGGGATATAAATTTTGCCAAAACTGTTTTGGATGAAATTGAACAACGGGTTTTATTATTAGAACGAATACAATCCAAAGTGTTGTTAGGTACTACAGATGAAGTACAGGATTTGCAGCCTTTATTTAAGCGTGGATTATGGATTTTTGGGCCAGAATATGAAACAATCGAGTTTACCTCTAATCAGGGTATGACCAAGGTGATTCAAGAACTTTATAATTCTAATGAAAAGGGTTCGCTGAATAGACCTGATTTTGCAATAATTCCTGATGGCACAGTTGGATTGTATAGTTATCCCAAATACGATGAAGATGGTAATGATATTGGAATTCAACGATTAACTATTGTAGAACTCAAAAAACCTCTGATACCGATTGGGGCAGAACAAAAGGGACAAGCTTGGAAATATGTAAAGGAGTTGATGAGTAAAGGATTAGTACAAAGGACCACTGATATTAAATGCTTTGTTTTAGGTTCTGAAGTTGATTCATTGGAAACAAGTCGTACGACAGAAAATGATGGACACACAATTATTCAGCCTTTAGATTATGATACCATAATAAGGAGAGCTAAAAGTCGGTTACTGATGTTGCATTCAAAAATTGCTAGTGCACCATTTGTAAGAGATGAGAGGTTGTTGAATTACTTGAATGAAAAGAAGTTGCAGCAGACTTTGTTTGAAAATTCTGATATTCCTTTTTAGTTCTCCATTCTTCATCTTCATTCTACTGAGAATGCTACTAACTTTATTTCCCACTGATTGCTTTTTTTATAAGATACACCCCAAAAAACAAAACCCTACCAATCTTATCGACTATTCCCATAAATCCGTAACTTTGCCCTCCGATGAGCCAAGTGCCGGAAAATATACACACCACCTTCGACCAGTTACTCAACCGGAATGACAAGGAGCAATTGCTTAAGCAACATGCCCTTTGTGTTTGGTTTACGGGTCTTTCTGGTTCGGGCAAAACCACCATTGCCAAAGGAGTGGAGCGCGAACTCTACCAACGTGGCTACCTCACTCAAGTATTGGATGGCGACAACATCCGCAGCGGCATCAACAACAACCTAGGCTTTAGCGAAACCGACCGATTGGAGAACATCCGCCGCATTGCGGAAGTGACCAAGTTGTTTATAAACAGCGGCGTAATCACGCTCAACTGTTTTGTGAGCCCTACTGAAGATTTGCGCATACTAGCCCGTGAGGTTATTGGTAACGATGATTTTGTGGAAGTGTATGTAAATGCGCCGTTTGCCGTATGTGAAGACCGCGATGTGAAAGGCCTTTACAAGAAAGCCCGTGCTGGCGAAATCAAAAACTTTACCGGCTTGGATGCGCCATTTGAAGCACCCGCCAATGCCACGCTAGAGATACGCACTGATGAGATGACCATTGAGCAAAGCGTACAGGCTGTGGTGGAACTGTTATTACCCAAGATACAATTAGAAGCAAAGCACTGATATGAATTATAACTTGAATCACCTGAAGGAACTGGAGGCAGAATCGATATACGTGATACGCGAGGTGGCTGCAGAGTTTCAAAATCCCGCCATTTTGTTCTCAGGTGGAAAAGACTCGATACTGTTGACACATTTGGCCCGCAAGGCGTTTTTTCCGGCCAAGATACCGTTCCCGCTGGTACATATTGATACTGGCCACAACTTCTACGAAACGATTGAATACCGTGATCAGTTGGTTGCCGACTTGGGCGCCAGGTTGATTGTAGGCTCGGTACAGCAAGCTATTGATGAAGGTCGCTCAGTAGAAGAGAAAGGTTTTAACGCTAGCCGTAATGCCTTGCAAACGGTGACTTTGTTGGAAACCATAGAAGCCAATAAGATTGACGCTGCTATGGGCGGTGCCCGCCGCGATGAAGAGAAGGCCCGCGCCAAGGAGCGTTTTTTCTCTCACCGCGATGAGTTTGGCCAGTGGGACCCAAAGAACCAACGCCCCGAGCTTTGGAACATTTTCAACGCCCGCAAGGGTATGGGCGAGCACTTTAGGGTTTTCCCAATAAGTAACTGGACCGAGCTGGACGTTTGGCAATATATCCACATGGAAGGCATTCCGTTGCCGAACCTATACTTCTCACACAACCGCAACGTTTTTATGCGCGATGGGGTATGGTATGCCGAAACCGACTTTATGCCACGCCGCGAAAGCGAGCCAGTGATAAATAAGGTAGTTCGTTTCCGCACTATTGGTGATGCTACTTGCACCGGTGCAACACTCAGCGGAGCTGCTAGCATGGAAGAAATTATCCAAGAAGTGGCTGCTAGCCGCGTAACCGAACGCGGTGGCCGCAGCGACGATAAGCGTAGCGAAACCGCCATGGAGGATAGGAAGAAAGCGGGATATTTCTAGAATAGACACAAGACGCAAGACACAAGATATAAGACGAATTGTACATTGTGTGATGCAGAACGATAGAATAAAGCAGTAATAATAAATTAGTATTACAATTTCCGAATTCTAAAATTCTTAAATCTTGTAAATTCTGATTCAGACAAACAAAGCAATGGAAATAGAAGAAGAAGTAATATTCGACAGTGTACAATACATGAATATGGAGCTGATGCGGTTTACCACCGCAGGGAGCGTGGATGATGGCAAGAGTACCCTGATTGGTCGCTTGCTGTACGACAGCAAATCGATTTATGAGGACCAGTACGAGGCCATTAAAAAGACCAGCGAGCAGAAGGGCGAAGAGTATGTAAACCTGGCCCTGCTTACCGATGGCCTGCGTGCTGAGCGCGAGCAAGGCATTACCATTGATGTGGCTTACCGCTACTTCTCTACCCCTCGCCGTAAGTTCATCATTGCCGATACTCCTGGCCACATACAGTACACCCGCAACATGGTTACGGGCGCATCAAGCGCTAACTTGGCTCTCATCTTGGTAGATGCCCGCCACGGTGTGGTGGAGCAGACCCGCCGCCACGCCATCATTGCATCGTTGCTACAGATACCGCACGTGGTTATCTGCATCAACAAGATGGACTTGGTGGATTATAGCAAGGAGGTATTTGAAACCATCGAAAAAGATTTCCGCCAGTTTGCGACCAAGTTGGATGTGAAAGACGTTCGTTTTATCCCGATTAGCGCCTTGTTGGGCGATAATGTGGTGGACCGCTCTAAAAACATGCCTTGGTACGAAGGCCCAACCTTGCTTTATCTACTAGAAACCGTTCACATCGCCAGCGATTTGAACCATATCGATTGCCGTTTCCCAGTGCAATACGTTATTCGCCCACAGTCTACCGAGCATCACGATTACCGTGGTTATGCGGGCAGAATTGTAGGAGGTGTCTTTAAGAAAGGAGACAAGGTTTTGGCCCTGCCGTCTGGCTTTACTAGCAAGATTAAGAGTATCGACACTTATGATGGTCCGCTTAACGAGGCCTATGCCCCCATGTCGGTAACCATTACGCTTGAGGACGAAATCGACATCAGCCGTGGGGATATGATTGTGCGAGAGAATAACGTACCTATCAGTGGTCAGGATTTGGAAGTGATGGTTTGTTGGCTCACTGATAAGCCGTTGCAACTAGGCGGTAAGTATGCCATAAAACACACTACCCGCAATGCGCGTTGCATTATTAAAGATGTGAAGTATAAGCTCAACATCAACACTTTGCACCGTAATGAGGACGACCGTACCATTGGCCTTAACGATATTGCCCGTATAAGTATCCGCACCACGGCGCCGTTGTTTTATGATAGTTACCGACGCAACCGAAACACCGGTAGCCTCATCATTATTGACGAAGCAACAAACGTGACTGTTGGGGCGGCGATGATTATTTAAGTTCGATTAAAATTAGCGCTGTTGCTTAATTTTAATTGACACCGCCCGTTTTTAACCGTTACTTTGCTGTAACAATAAAAACCATGGACTATCGACCATGGATAAAAACATGGTTAATGATTGGTGTTTCATTGGTTGCGCTTTCTGCTAGGGTGGGTGATGAGGTGATTAACTTGGCTGATATTGCCCAGCGATTTGACACGACACCCGAAAAGGTAACCAAGGCCACTGGTATTACTGCTTTGTACAAGTTTCCCCCGAATACCGATTTATCGAGCATTGCGGCCAACATGATTATGCAGGTGCTAGAAGCTACTAAAGTGGATATGGCCCAAGTAGTAGGCTGGTGCACCAGCACCCAACCCGACCAAAACCTGGTACCCGGCATAGAAATGGGCATCGCCGCACGTTATAAAGGATTTTCAGCCAAGATAACTACCGCTGCTGGCTTTGGCTGCGTAGCGGGTATCGAGGTGTTGGCTTCGGCGTATATGCATACTATACATTACTGCACGCCGGAACAACCGTACTTTTTGGCCGTTATTTCTGAGACACCCAATATTATGTTATCCGATGACCCTGCGACGGGCCAATTGTTTAGCGATGGCATAGCCGTAGCTTTGTTGAAGGCTTCATTTAGCGAGGAGAAAGAAGGTTTTTCTATTAGGCGCCCTTTGGTGAAAACCATACATCCAACTAGCGGCCTGCGGGTGGGTAATCCTTTCAAGGGTGAGGCCCCCTTCTTGCAAATGGATGGTAGGGAAATTTATCGGTTTGCCATCAACCCACAAACCTTCCAAACTATCTTAGAAGCATCCGGTTTGGAAAAGCTGACCGAAGAAACCTACTTTATCCCCCACCAAGCCAACTTACGCATCCTTAATAAAATGCAGGAAAGCAACGGCATTGCCGATTCCCATTTCTATAAAAACGGTATCCAAACCGTTGGTAACACAGCAGCCGTAAGCGTCTTCCTCGGCCTATACGACACCCTGAAAAACTCCCTTGCCCCTAAAGAAACCAAGCACTATTTGCTAGGTGCCTTCGGTATGGGCGGTAAATCCGGCGGTGTGCGGTTGACGGTGAATGGGGGAGTGGTGTTGGTATAAGAGTTGGTCATTTGAAACTCTAAGTTGCATTTGCTAGTTTTATAGAAAAAGCATCTATGCCCTCCATAAAGAACATAAAGAAAGGATTGCACGAGCTTATCGATAGCGTAGACGATGAGGCGGCATTAATTATTCGCAAACAAATATTGGAACGCGAAGCTGTCAGGGAAGTAGACTTTTGGGATAAGCTAAGTGAGGAGGAAAAAGCAAGCATAGAACGAGGATTAGCTGATGTTGAAGCTGGCAGGGTCAGCACGCATGAAGAGGTTATGAGTAGAGTCAAGGAGAAATTTAACCTTTGATTTTGTATTAAAGCATAAGTGGTCAAAAGAAGCAAGTGACAATCTGGACTCCATTTTGGAGTATTTATTAGAACATTGGACCGAACGAGAAGCCAATCGGTTCTTATCTAAATTAGATCGCATTATTTCCCTAATTGAAAGGAAACCCCACCTTTATCCTCGTTCAAAACGTAATATACATAAGGCAGTTATCGTAAAGCAGGTTACGCTCTATTATTCTGTTAAAGGCACCACAATATATTTGTTGCAGTTGTTTAACAATAAGCAACATCCGAGGAAGAGAAGGGGTTAACGGTTTGATTCGGTAAGTGCGGACGCATATTGATTATTTTATCTCAACTGCATAGCTTAATCGCCAGTTTTTGAAACTGTTATCGAATTCTTCAGGAGATATAAGTCTAAATGTTTGTAGATAATCTTTAGATTCGATAATAACTTCCCTTCTGTTTTCGAAGTCTAATTGATTGTTTAAGCAAGGATATAATTTTGATAAAGTAGTCAGTATTTCCTGTTCCGCCGCCTCGGTCATCTCATAAATATCAAACAACCAGTTTACACCTACCGTAAAAATTCTGCCGTTGTTATCGGTCGAAAAATGTAGCATACCATTAAGTGAACCTTCGGTTTGCTCCACAACATAATAGGTAGAGTAATAGTCCCAAATTTTCGGGGCAAAGTCAGTGTATTTTCCGTTAGGGTCTAAATTGTAATGGAATTCATCAGATAAGTTTTCCCTTTTTTGACCTAAAGATACTACCGGCTTGCCTTTAAGGTTTAAACATATTGGCTCGTAAACTTTGGTAGTGTCAAAATTTAGCACTTGAAGCAATGAATCCTTTCTTGCTGATTGATCTTTCTTGTTGGTCGTAGTCTGCCCATTGCTGATAAACGATAAAAGCATAAGTACAAAAAAGCTTGCAGTCACTATCCTTAAATACATAAGATCTCTTTATCATTATAAATGTATTATAATTTTCGCTATAATCTTTTCGTTTATTGCAGTACATTTTTTCCATCGTCCATCGACTATGGACCATCGACCAAATAACCTACCTTTGCCCATATGCAAATTACCGCACAGGAACTGGCTGGTTGGCTGAAGGGAACCGTAGATGGCGACCCCAGTATAGCCGTTAATAACCTCGCCAAGATAGAAGAGGCCAAAGCTGGCGACCTTAGCTTTATCGCCAACCCTAAGTACCTCCACTTTGCTGATAAAACGGGTGCTAGCATATTGATCGTGGGCAACGACTTCATCAAAACAGTTGGCGTAAAAGCTACTTTGGTTCGCGTGGCAGACCCTTACTCGGCGTTTACCGTTTTGCTGGAGAAGTACGCCAGCATGACGGCATCAACCCAAGAGCATAAAATAGAACAACCGTGCTTTATAGCGCCCACCGCTAAGCTGGGTAATGACGTATATATAGGTGCCAATAGCTACATTGCCGAGGGTGCGGTAATCGGCAATAATGTGAAGATATACCCAGGCTGCTACATTGGAGCTAAAGTTGAAGTAGGTAAAGATACTACCTTGTATCCCAACGTAGTAGTGTATTACAATTGCGTAGTTGGGAGTAGGGTAGTAGTACACGCAGGAGTGGTAATTGGCTCTGATGGATTTGGCTTTGCGCCACAGCCCGATGGCAGCTTTAAAAAGATACCGCAGACCGGCAATGTCGTTATAGAAGACGATGTAGAGATAGGTGCCAACACGGTAATTGATAGGGCAACCTTGGGCTCAACCGTCATCCGTAAGGGGGTGAAACTGGATAACTTAATTCAGGTTGCCCACAACGTGGAGATTGGAGAGCACACGGTTATCGCCTCGCAAACGGGTATTTCGGGCAGTACCAAGCTGGGCAAACACGTTATGGTGGGTGGTCAAGTAGGCTTTGCGGGGCATATTACCATTGCCGACGGCAGTAAATTTCAAGCGCAAACGGGTGTGGCACAGTCTATTAGGCAACCAAATGGCGCTTATGCTGGAAGTCCGGCCTATGATTACAACAAGCAGATAAAAACTTTTATAACTTTACGGAACCTGCCCGAAATGGAACGGCGCCTACGTGAGCTAGAGCACAAATTGGCTGCACTGACGAAACCTGCTGATGAATGAACGATAAGCAACAAACGATTAAACAGCCTGTAAGCCTGTCGGGCATTGGCCTGCACACCGGCCATCCCGTTACCGTTACCTTCAAACCCGCCGCCCCGAATCATGGTATCCGTTTCCAGAGGATAGATTTGCCCGAGAGGCCTACCATCAATGCCGATGTGGATTTGGTGGTAGACATAAGCCGTGGCACTACGCTTGAGCAAAATGGCGGCCGCGTGGCTACTGTGGAGCATTTGCTGGCCGCCTTGGTTGGTTTGCAGATTGACAATGTGCTAGTGGAGATTGACAGCATGGAAGTGCCGATTTTGGATGGTAGCGCCATGCCCTACATCAAAGCCCTGCATGAGGCCGGTACTGAGCAACAAGACTCGCCGCGCAACTACTTTGTGCTGGATACCATATTGGAGTACAAAGACGCCAAAAACCAAGTGGAGATTGTGGCCGTGCCCGATAACGGTTATCGCCTTACGGTGATGATTGATTACAACTCCAAGGTAATTGGCACGCAGCATGCGCACTTGGATAGGGTAGAGGACTTTGAGGAATATGCCAGCGGTGCGCGTACCTTCTGCTTTCTACACGAGATAGAGTTTTTGGTAAAACAAAACCTAATCAAAGGCGGAGACCTGAGCAACGCCATTGTAGTAGTTGACCGCGAAGTAAGCGAGGATGAACTTGACCACTTGGCCAGAGTGCTAAATAAACCTAAGGTGCGGGTAGAAAGTACAGGTATCCTTAGCAATATCGAGCTCAGGCATGAGAATGAGCCTGCCCGACATAAGTTGTTGGATTTGTTGGGTGATTTAGCCCTAGTAGGCCGCCCGATCAAAGGCCGGATTGTAGCGGCACGACCCGGCCACGCAGCTAACGTGCAAATGGCGAAGGTCATAAAAGCATACATAAAAGAGAACCGCAACAAAGAAGACATACCCAAGTACGACCCGCTGCAAACGCCAGTATACGACATTAAGCAAATAGAAAAGATACTGCCGCACAAATACCCTTTTTTGTTAGTAGATAAGATTGTAGAGATGAGCGACAAGCACGTGGTAGGCATCAAAAACGTTACGTTTAACGAGCCGTTTTTTCAAGGGCACTTCCCTGGCAACCCAGTAATGCCAGGCGTATTGCAACTGGAGGCTTTGGCGCAAGCCGGTGGCATCCTTGCCTTGAGCACTGTGCCCGACCCGGAGAATTACGATACTTACTTCCTTAAAATAGACCAAGCCCGCTTTAAAAACAAAGTAGGCCCAGGCGATACCCTTGTTTTGAAACTAGAACTCCTTAGCCCCATCCGCCGCGGCATTTGCGAAATGAAAGGCACCGCGTACGTGGGTGATAAAATAGCATCAGAAGCATTGTTAATGGCCAAGATTATGAAAAGGGAACCACAGGCATGAACCAACCACTAGCATATATACACCCATCGGCCAAGATAGCCGATAATGTAGTGATAGAGCCGTTTACCACCATCCATAAAGATGTGGAAATTGGAGAGGGAACTTGGATAGGCTCCAACGTGACCATTATGGAAGGCGCCCGAATAGGCAAGAACTGTAAGATTTTCCCGGGGGCGGTTATTTCGGCCGTGCCACAGGATTTGAAGTTCCGTGGGGAATCGTCGGTAGTGGAAATTGGCAACAACGTGGTTATCCGCGAGTGTGTTACCATCAACCGCGGCACCCAGCACACCAACAAAACCGTTATCGGAAATGATTGCCTGCTGATGGCCTACGTGCACATTGCGCACGATTGCTACATCGGCAACAATGTGGTGCTGGCCAACTGCGTAAACCTGGCCGGCCACATCGAAATTGACGACTACGCCATCATCGGCGGCATGAGCGCCATCCACCAGTTCGTAAAGATTGGTGCACACGCGTTTCTTTCTGGCGGCGCATTGGTTGGTAAAGATATTCCGCCATATGTAAAGGCCGGTCGTTTCCCTTTGAGCTATGTAGGTGTAAACTCGGTGGGCCTTCGCCGCCGTGGGTATAGCACCGAGCAAATCAACCACATCCTCGACATCTACCGCATCCTTTTCGTGCAGCACAGCAACGTGAGTATCGCCCTCAACATTATCGAGGCATCGGTACCTGCATCGCCAGAGCGCGACCATATTATCAGCTTTATCCGCGATTCGGTTCGGGGTATTATGAAAGGTTTCCGCCAGCGCAATGGAAATGATTAAGCTCGATAAAGTACGCAAGCGCTTCGAGCTCGAATGGGTCATCAAAGACCTTACCTACACCTTTGAAAACAACAAGGCTTATGCCATCCTTGGCCCAAACGGCTCAGGCAAAAGCACATTAATGCAAATAGTTTCCGGGGCGGTTTCGCCTTCGGCAGGTTCCATCGTGTACAGTTTCAACAACAAACCAATACCTGTTGAAGAGGTATTTCGTCAAGTAAGTTACTCTGGCCCTTATATCCAACTGGTTGAAGAAATGACCCTGCTGGAGCAAATACGCTTTCATCAGCAATTCAAACCCTTCCGCCAAAACCTGCAACCTAATGACATATTGGCATTGACTGGCTTAGCCGCTCACGCCAACAAGCAAATACTTAATTTTTCTTCGGGTATGAAACAAAGGGTAAAACTTGCCCTTAGCATCCTATCCGACACCCCCATCCTCCTTCTCGACGAGCCCGCCACCAACCTAGATGAAGTGGGCCTTAACTGGTATCTCAATCTACTCGCCCAACACCGCAGCAATCGCTTAGTAATCGTAAGCTCCAATAGGCCCGAGGAGTATGGGTTTTGCGAGGAAAGGTTGAGCATATTGGATTATAAGTAGGTGGTTGTCTGAATCAGAATTTACAGAATTTAAGAATTGTAGAATTCGTTGTGTGCAAATGGCGAGCCTCGCAAAACGAACGCCATTGCGAGGAATGACTTTCGAGCTTTTCGCGAGATTGGAGTGACGAAGCAATCCAATGCTATGGAAAATGATGGTCGATTATCGGAGAAGCCAATACATAATATGTTTGGTGCCTTGGTCAATGCATATCATGCTCTGGGGGTAGGGATTGCCGCGTCGCTCCATTGCGCGAAAGGCGCAAAGTCGCTCCTCGCAATGACGTTAGTTCTGTAGCTTCGCTTTAACGTACACGATAGAATTCTACAATTCTTAAATTCTGTAAATTTTGATTCAGACAAGTGGCACAATACTTGACTTAACCATCCGACTTGATAGTAAGTGACATTGTGACGGAAAACACCTATTTTAATTGTTCTTCTGCCCCGTGTCCTTTATCTTGCTACCTATTCAATAAAAACGACATTTCACGCAACGCCCAAAGCCTAGTGTTCTGTGTCTACAAATCTTGAGTCTATAAAAGATGTTCAATTTACCATTTGGAGACGATGAGGTGGAGTTTTTGCCGATGATGTCTATCGAGGAAGAAGACGACAGCAAAAAGGAAACCTATAAAGAAAGCCTGCCGATACTGCCGCTGCGAAACACGGTGCTGTACCCCGGTGTGGTGATACCCATTACCGTTGGGCGCGATAAATCGCTGAAGGCGGTGAAGGAAGCATACAAAGCCGATAAAATTATCGGCGTGGTGGCGCAGCAAGATGCCCGAGTGGAGGACCCTGAAACCAAGGACCTTAGCGAGATTGGTACCGTTGCCCGCATTGTGAAACTGTTGAAGATGCCCGACGGCAGTAATACCGTAATCATACAGGGCAAGCAGCGTTTCAAAATCAAGGAGTTTACCAAGGAAGACCCGTACATCCGCGCCAAGGTGGAGTACTTGGCCGAAGAGCAGCCGAGCAACACAGATGAGTTTAACGCTACCGTGGCAAACATCAAAGAGTTGGCTGGCGAGATTATCCGCTTGGCACCCAACATTCCTTCGGAGGCCGCTATTGTGTTGAAGAACATTGATAGCCCTACTTTCTTGATGCATTTTATCTCTTCCAACCTAAATAACGAGCTGGTTGAGAAGCAGGCTATTTTAGCAGAAGACGACCTGTATAAGCGCTCGCAGATGGTGCTTACACACCTCAACAAAGAGCTGCAAATGCTGGAGCTGCGCAACCGCATACAGAGCAAGGTAAAGAGCGATATTGAGAAGCAGCAGAAGGATTACTTCTTGCACCAACAATTGAAAACCATTCAGGAAGAGTTGGGTGCCGATGAGTTTAACCCCGATATTAAGCGCCTGAAAGAGAAATCGAGAGGCAAGAAATGGAGCAAGCCGGTACAGGATACTTTTACCAAGGAACTGGAGAAGCTGGAGCGCATGAACGCCGCTGCCGCCGAATACTCGGTGAGCTTGAACTACCTGGACCTGTTGCTAGAACTACCTTGGGAAGAATATACTAAGGACAACTTTGACTTGAGCAAGGCGCGTAAAATATTGGACAAGGACCACTACGGCCTCGATAAGATAAAAGACCGTATACTGGAATACCTCGCCGTGCTGAAACTGAAGGGAGACATGAAGAGCCCGATACTATGTTTCGTAGGCCCTCCGGGTGTGGGTAAAACCTCGCTGGGGCGCAGCATTGCGCAGTCGTTGAACAGGAAGTACGTGAGGATGTCGCTCGGCGGCCTGCACGATGAGAGCGAGATACGTGGCCACCGCAAAACCTACATCGGCGCGATGCCGGGCCGTGTGATACAGAGCATCAAAAAGGTAAAGACCGGCAACCCTGTGTTTATATTAGATGAGGTGGATAAGGTAGGCACGGATTTCCGTGGCGATCCATCGAGCGCCCTGTTGGAAGTGCTGGACCCCGAGCAGAACAATGCCTTCTATGACAATTACTTGGAGCTGGAATATGACTTGAGCAAAGTGCTTTTCATAGCTACTGCCAACAGCCTGAACACCATACAGCCCGCCCTGCGCGACCGTATGGAAATTATTATGCTGGGCGGCTACAGCGTGGAGGAAAAAATTGAGATTGCCAAGCGCCACCTAGTACCTAAAACCCGCACCGACCACGGCATCAAGCCCAACCAGGTGAAGATCAGCGACAAGGTGCTGGAGGCCATTATTGATAAATATACCCGCGAAGCCGGGGTGCGCGAGCTGGACCGGCAACTGGCGGGCATTATGCGCTTCGTGGCCAAGCACGTGGCGATGAACGAGGAGTACAACCCTGTAATCAGCAAAGACCAGTTGCATAAGATACTGGGTGCCGAGCGCTACGACCGCGACATCTTTACCGAAAAACAGCCCGCAGGGGTGGCCATCGGCTTGGCATGGACTTCAGTAGGTGGCGACATTCTCTTTATCGAGGCCAGCCTTAGCAAAGGTAAGGGCATACTGACCCTTACAGGCAATCTGGGCGATGTGATGAAAGAAAGCGCCACCACGGCCCTAAGCTACATACGCGCCAATACTGAGAAGCTAGGTGTGGATGTGGAAGATTTCAGTGCTTGGAACGTGCACATACACGTGCCCGAAGGCGCCATCCCTAAAGACGGCCCATCGGCGGGCATTACCATGCTTACCGCGCTGGCCTCTGCCTTTACTGGCCGCGCCATTAAGCCGTACCTGGCCATGACGGGCGAGATAACCCTGCGCGGCAAGGTGTTGCCAGTAGGCGGTATCAAAGAGAAGATACTGGCCGCCAAGCGCTCCGGCCTCAAAGAAATCATCCTCTGCAAAACCAACAAGCGCGACATCGCCGAAATCCCTGCCGAATACTTGGAAGGGTTGACCTTCCATTATGTGGAAAGGATGGAAGAAGTGCTGGAACTGGCGCTGGAGCCGGTGGGTGCTAAGGTTGGGAAGAAGAAGTAAGAGTTTTTTTAAACGATATTGAGAACACCCCGCTGCATTTGATAGATGTAGCGGGGTGTTTTTTATTTCCATGGAGAACCTCGCCACCGCTAACTTTCTGGACGACAAAACTGCGGTTGATGAGCGCTTTGCTTCGGGTCAGCGGATTGCTTCGTCATGCTACTACACGAAAAGCTTCGTGTCAATCCTCGCAATGACGGCAATGGGAGAGGAAAGGCTCGCAAACCCTCAGCAACATTCATTTCGTGGACGACAAAACACATTGGGTTGAGTGGTCGCGCGGTGTCATCCTTTAGCGCTTATCCAAACATTATTGCGAAGTAGAAGATAGGCATAGCATTGTTTTATCCCAACTCCGCCAACTTAACCTTCAACCAATCCACATTGGTTATTTGTGGGGTATTGGCAATGGCCTTTTGTAGTTCTTGGTGTTCCTTATCGTAAGCGTTTTTGGAGATTACACCCTTCTTATTCTTCAGCCCCGCCAGCTTCTTCGCAAATTTCAGCAGGTTGTTGTTAACGGTATATTGGTACTCACTGATGAGCTTGTTGCGCTTAAGATAGGTGCGGAAGGTGTCAATCATATTAAAGAACGCATCCAGCTCGTCCAGCTCATAGTAGGTGCGCAATAGGGTGGTTTTGGCGCCCAGGCTATAATATATGTCCGTAAACTCTACATCGCGCAGCAAGGTCATGGCCTCTTTAAACTGGTTGCGGCTGTAGTGATACATGGCCAGGTTGTAGGTGTAGGCATTGTCGCGCTGGGTAGGGTCCAGCAGCGGGCGGTTATGCTCAATAAAGGCATGGCACCAGTCAAATTCCTTTTGGCGCGTAGCCACGGTCACAATGTTCTTATAATCCCACTCGGTGAGGATGCCATTTTGGTAGATGATTTGGTTTTCCAGCAATGCCTTATATACTTCAAACAA
Organism: Sphingobacteriales bacterium; assembly: GCA_027483645.1. Classification (GTDB taxonomy): domain Bacteria; phylum Bacteroidota; class Bacteroidia; order Chitinophagales; family CAIOSU01; genus CAIOSU01. Next base: position 117,538 of record JAIXUD010000004.1, on the reverse strand, counting down.
CCGTTGAAGATACTCGCTTTTACCACTGTTAATTTTCTTGATGCAGTAGTTTTTAGCATAATCGTATATGCCACGTGCCTCATCCAAATCGAAGGCGGTGGCGTGCTCGTTTAAATACTTGATAAGCGCATTGTAGTGCTCCTCGTTATCAGGCTCGGTAAGGGCTTTTAAGATGCGGTAGTAAGCAAACACCAGCTTTTCCTCGGCGTAGCGTTCGGGGTTCTCGTCTAGGTGCTGGCACACTTCATCCAAAAAGGGAGTTTCGTACTTTACTTTGATAATGTTGCTGCGGTTAATCATTTCGCAGCTTACCCGCAGCTTGTTCAGCAGATAGTACCGGTCTAGGTGGTTAGCGCGGTGCTGAATGCTCTGGTGCTGTGCTCTGGCAGATTGAGACATAAAGTACGTGTCCGCTTCGCTCTCTAGCTCGTAGCTCCAGCGGTGGCGTTCGCCATCATCTTTGGTTTTCTCCAGCGACAACCGCATTTGACGCTCGGCCTGCTCAAAGTATTTGGATGTTTTTCGGGTTCGCAGTTCCCTTAATAAATGGTGCTGCCCTGCCAGCGGCTCTTTTTCATAGTTGGCAAGCTGTAGGTATTGCTCCACTTGTCGGGTAAGTAGGGTCATTACATCTTTAATGCGCTGCACATCATAAGGCTCAGTAGGGAAGATGGCTTTGAACGCTGCCTCTTTAGTAAGCAGCCCACTGTCGAAGCCTGCGTCAAAGTGCTCCAGTATGTAAGTAAGCAACTTTTGCGAGTTCTGGTGCTTATTATAATAGGGCGAATACACCAACTCCTGCAACCGCGGCCGCTCTTTTGCCGTCAACAATTGAAATAAATCAAGGAGTTTACTATTCTTCATAAAAGCACAAATCCACGATTCTAAAAAAGGGCAATTTCTAAATCAAGTTAAAACTAAGCATTTTCAACAATTTCAAGTAACCTTCGCTTAACAATAAATGCAACCACTATTCCACGATTGACAAAAAATGTCTTTTTTATCCAGCGAAGGACGGCTTATGTTTGTAATATCAAAGCCCGAAAGGGGAGCTATGAACCAGAAAACCTCCATATTAATCCTACTGATGAGCTTGCTCGGCCTAACTAGCCAAGCGGTGCACTTGGTGCCTATGGGTGGCGACATCAGCTACCGATATTTGGGCGGGGATAGCTATGAGGTAACGCTACGTTTTTATCGCGATTGCCAAAGCTTTAGCGGTACGGGCATTTCTGATTTGTTGATACAATCTACCTCGTGTGGCATTAATGGCACCAGCGTACCGTTAAGTTTGGTTTCCAGTGGCGAGGTTACGCCACTTTGCCCTGCCAACCTAAACCTATCCGATTGCCAAGGGGGCAGTACGTTCACTGGCATATTCGAAGAGGTTTACCAGGGCACTATTTCCTTACCACAGCACTGTACCGATTATGTGCTCTCGGTTAGCGAATGTTGTCGCAGCGGGGCAATTAGCAACCTTAGCGCCACAGCATCGGGCTTTACTTTGCTGTCGCAACTCAATAATGGAACCGTAAACTTTAACAATTCGGCTACCTTCAATGCGCAGCCATCGTTTTACCTTACCGCTGGCCAAACCTACTATCTTGATTTTAGCGCGACGGATGTAGATGGCGATTCGCTGGTGTACGAAGTGGTGGAGCCTTTTCGCAGTATAGGTCAAACCAATCCATATAATGCGCCTTTCAGTGCTTCAAACCCGATGAATTCATTACCACCAGCGAATGTTGATGCTGTTACCGGAATATTTACAGTAACGCCTACCACTGTTCAAGATGCGGCGATTGCCATACGGATTCGCGAATATAGAGGAGGAATACTAGTTGGAACCGTGTATAGGGATGTGCACATGTACGTTCGAAACTTGGTGCCTTACAATACGCCACCAGCATTGAGCGGGTTTGACAGTACCAACGTGATTACACAATACGCATGCGTGGGCGATACCATCAGTTTCCGCATATATACAGCCGACCCTGACCAAACCCAAACTTTGGTGCTAGATACGCTGCAAACGATACCTGGTGCTATCATTACCATTAACCCAGGGGTTCACCCTTCTTTGGATTTCTTTTGGATAGTAGATACAAGTGACGTATCGGCATTGCCCTACCTGCTTAGGCTGAAAACAACGGACGACGGGTGCCCGGTGTACTTTAGCCAAACGCGGGTATTGAAGCTATACGTTACAAATTGCGGGGCGCCGGTATGGCCCGGGGATGCCAATAGCGATTTCACAGCCAATATGTACGACCTGCTGCCGATTGGCCTCGCTTATGGTTACACTGGGCCAAGCCGGCCTTTCGCAGCCAACAATTGGGTTGGACAAGATGGTAACGATTGGGCTTGGGATTATATAAGCGGTGTAAACTTTAAGCATGCCGATTGCGACGGCAACGGCGTTATAGATATAAACGACACTTTGGCCATCATCCAAAACTATGGTCAAACTCATAATAAACAAGAAGGTCTACGTGGTTCTGTAATGGATCCCGTCCTGCAGTTCATCTCTTTTGATGATACTGTTGTGGCGGGATCCACAATCACGATTCCTATTCATTTAGGCACCGTGCAGCAGCCTGCTGAGGATGTATATGGCATAGCTTTTAGTGTGTTTTATAATGAAACGTTGATTGTAGGCGACAGCGTGTATATCACTTACCCTGCCAGTTGGCTAGGGGCGGTAGGCACAGAAGTAATTGCCCTAGAATACAATATGCCTGTAATTGGCCAAATAGACATTGGCATTACCAGAAATACCCAAATGGCCGTAAATGGCAACGGCGAGATATGCCAAGTGAATATTGTAATGCAAGATGACATTACTGGTAAGGATTTGTACACCACGCCGCTACATTTTGGATTTAGTGGAGCCAAGATGATCAATGCTTCGGGCATAGAGTTGCCAGTAACTACCGTTGATTTATCGCTTGTAGCAAAGCAATTTACTACTAGTAATGATTTAGAACTTGATTTGCAAGCGCAAGTATATCCAAACCCTGCGAGTGATTGGGTTTCGATAAGCGCTACAGGCAACCAACTTGAGCAAATAAACGTTTATAATGTATTGGGCGCAATGGTATTGGAGCAGTCTCTAGGCGGCTCTAGCCAAGGCCAAATTAACATAAGCACATTAGCACCCGGCGTGTATACGGCGGTTATAAGAGACTTGTCCGGACGGACAAAAACTTGTCGGATTGTCAGGAACATCAGCCGTTAGGACGGGCAGAATGAACGGTTGATGGCCCAAAGAGGGGCGCTCACTAGGTGGGTGCCCTTTTTTGTTTTTGGGACTGTCCCGATATTCTGGTTTACACTATTTTAGTGTCACAACATTGTCAAAAACCATCAACACCTTCCTATTTGGTGGCAATTACATTATCATTGCTATACTAACCGCACCTTATGAAGCCACGCATCCTTTTGGTTGAAGATGAAGAGCACCTGCTTGAGGCGGTGAAGATGAACCTAGAACTGGAGGATTATGAAGTAGTGGCCGTGACGGATGGTGAGCAGGCTATTGCAAAATTTAAAGACCAACGCTTTAATTTGGTAGTGCTGGATGTTATGTTGCCCCGCATGGATGGCTTTGAGGTATGCGAGCAGATACGCCTGTCGGATATGGATATTCCCATCATCTTCCTTACTGCCAAAGGTGATAGCAGCGATAAAATACGGGGCTTTAAGGCTGGTGGCGATGATTACCTGCCCAAGCCATTTAACCTGGAGGAGTTGCTTCTACGTGTTCGAGTACTCATCAAGCATAGCTTAAAAGGCACCAACGATGAGCACAGCCTGCGGGGCTATAAGTTTGGGGGCAACGAAGTAAACTTTGTCACCCACGAAGCCAAAGGCGTAAACGGCGACTTCCTGCTCACCAAGCGCGAAGCTATGTTGCTTAAGCTCCTAATTGACAAAAAGGGCGAGCCTGTTTCCAGAAACCAGATACTGCAATTCGTTTGGGGCTACGATGTGTACCCTTCCACCCGCACCATCGATAACTTTATCCTTTCTTTCCGTAAGTATTTTGAGGAGGATATGAAGGAGCCTCGGCACTTCCATTCGGTAAGGGGGATTGGGTATAAGTTTACGGATTGAGATTGTTACCGATTGCTGTTAATGGGGTGTATGAGAAATTTGCTTTTTGTTCTGTGCCTGCTTTTGTTTATCAGCTCTTCGGTAGTAGGGCAAGATAACCCTGTTGAACCAGATACTTCTAAAGAGGTCATTTTTGTAAATCCCGACACACCACCCCATTATCCGGGCGGAGATAAGGCCGTGATTGAATACATGAAAAGCGTAAATATAGCTGGTTGTATTGATTCGTCACATACGCCAAGTTCACTATTTCTGAGCTTTGTGGTTGATACAGTTGGCAATGTAACACTAGTAGAAATTGCTAAAAGCTCCGGAGTTAGATGCTTTGACCTTGCTTACTTAAACCACCTTCGTAATATGCCGCGATGGACACCTGGGAAGTGGTATGATAAAATAGTTTCGACTAAGATGGTGTTACCAGTTCGGGTTAGGTTTGATGATTAACCTCACTTGCCCAATATTCTCAATTCTAACCTCTTCCTACTTATCTTTGCCTAATTCCTAATTCCTAATTACTAGTCCCTAATTCCTCAACAAAGGCAATGATCGTAGTTACAGGTGCGGCAGGTTTTATTGGTAGCTGTGTGGCCGAAAGGCTATATCTCCAGGGCAAGCACAACTTGTTGCTGGTGGATGACTTTGAGCGGGAGGATAAACTGCCCAACCTAGCTCTGTTGAAGCAACAAAACCGCATGGATCGTACGGAGTTCTTGGATTGGTTTTCGGGTAATAACCGTCAGGTAGAGCTGGTTATACATCTAGGCGCCCGCACCGATACCACTGAGTTCAATACGGCCATTTTCGATGAGCTAAACCTGAACTACACCAAGGCTATTTGGCAAACCTGCGCCGAGCATGGCATTCCGCTTATTTACGCTTCCTCGGCAGCTACGTATGGCTTGGGTGAGCTAGGCTTTGACGATGATCATGCCTTAATTCCTCAATTGCAGCCACTTAACCCCTATGGGCAAAGCAAGCTAGACTTTGACGTGTGGGCATTGGAACAAACCCAGCAACCGCCATTTTGGGCAGGGCTGAAGTTCTTCAATGTATACGGCCCGCATGAGTACCACAAAGGCCGCATGGCATCGGTAGTGCTCCACGCCTACAAGCAGATAAAGGAAACCGGTCAAATGACGCTCTTCCGCTCACATAACCCAGAATACCAAGACGGAGAGCAGCGCAGGGATTTTATTTATGTCTCCGACTTGGTGGATGTGATACTTTGGCTGATGGAAAGCAAACCCGCTTCTGCTATTTACAACCTTGGCACCGGTCAGGCTCGTACGTTTCTAGACCTTACTAAAGCTACTTTCAATGCGCTGGGACTGGAACCAGTTATCAACTTCCGCGATACTCCCGAAGATATACGCGACAAGTATCAATACTTCACTGAAGCAAAAATGGATAAACTGCGTGCGGCTGGCTATACCGCGCCGTTTAAATCATTGGAAGAAGGAGTGGGGGAGTATATTGGGGTGTTGAATTCCGAATTCAAAATTTAAAATTCCGAATTGTTCTTTACGAGAACGGTCCTTTGTCTATCGTCCAATTGCCAACAGCCTGGCGGTTTGCATGGCTTGGTACTCTAGCAAATCAGCGGCATTTTGCATGCTTTCATGCAAGGTCATAGGGCGGGTGGGTAGGGGTATTACCGCTTGAAACAACGGGAAGTTTTCTGGAACAAAGCTAGGTGCCAATCCACCAGTAAAACATACCACGGGCTTATTGTGTTCTTGGGCTAGTAGTGCCAAACCATGCGGGCCTTTACCTTTTAGGGTTTGCTCATCCAATTGGCCCTCGGCAGTGAATATAAAATCAGCGTCTTCAATTTTGGCGGGCGTACCGGTTACTTCCAGTAGGTAGTTGGCGCCATGTACCAGCTTAGCATTCAAGTAAGTGGCCAAGGTAGCAGCCACCCCGCCTGCCGCACCGCCATGCACTATGGATGGCAAATCGAAACCAAACAATTGCTTTGACTTTTTGGCGAAATGTTCCAAGTTTTCCTCTAATAGCTTTACCTGCTCACCAGTAGCTCCTTTTTGAGGGGCAAACATTCGGGCGGCACCTTCTTTACCGAGCAGGGTATTCTCCACATCGCAAAGCACTATTATTTCCGTATCGTTTATGCGCATGTCCAGCTCGGTCATGTCTATCTGCTCAATGATGTGCAGGTAGCTGCCGCCCAGTGGTATGGCACTTTTGTTTCGCTCGGTAAGGCGTATGCCAAGGGCTTTCAATATACCCGTGCCAGCATCAACCGTGGCACTGTTGCCCAAGCCGAGGATGATGCGCTTACAGCCTTGATCCAATATCACGTTTATCAATTGCCCCGTCCCGAAAGTAGAGGTACGCATGGGGTTAAGCTCTTCACGTTTCAGCAAGCTCATGCCCGAAGCAGCAGCAAGCTCTAGGATACCAGTTTTACCATCATCCACCAACCCATATTTTGCCTTTACTTCACGGCCAAGCGGGTCGCGAACGGTCGCTTCCTTCATCACCCCGCCCATGGCCCTCACCAATATCTCGGTGGTCAGTTCGCCACCGTCGGCTATGGGTTGCTCAACAACTATGGCGCCTGGTACACCCCGTTCAATACCCTTACGGATTGCCTTAGCAGCATCAATGGCATTAATACTCCCCTTTAAGGTATTAGGTGCGACTAGAAAACGTAAGGGCTTCTTTTTGGCCATGTTGCTAAGCTATCAATTTATAACGAGCTTGATGGTAGTTTGTTTATTGCCCGCTTTTAGCACCGCAATATAGGTACCGGCAGCAAGTTTATTCGCATTAAAATCATTACCAAACCATGTAACAGTATGCTCGCCAGCGGCCAAGGGTTGATTGAGCAGTTGGTTAACCTTACGACCCTGTATATCAAATACTTCCAGCGTTACTGGGCTAGCCTTGGCGATGTTGAAACGGAATATGGCTTGGTTGATAACTGGGTTAGGATACAAGCGGACTTCCAGTGATGGTCGCTTCACTTCATTTACGCCAACATAATCTTTATAGCGCGTGCTGTACATACCCGTACCATGGGTGGCTACCAGTACTTTACCATCATGCGCGCGGGTTTGTATCATGTTGATGACTACATTACCAATACTTTCAGCGCCTTCTTGCTCCCAAACGGTGTTGGTGCTATCTAAACTAGTTGTGCTGTATAATCCAGTTGAAGTCCCCGCGAAGTAAACGGTACTATCTTCCAGTTCCAGGCGGCTTACCCACAATACCGCGGGTCCATCGCCACTACCGTCAGGATTATCTTCTAAGGTACCGCTAACATCTGCCCAGTTCTGCCCGCCATCCGTGCTATGGAAGATACTGGTAATTTCATAATTACTAAAAGCTACCAGGACATCATTCGCGTCGACATCACTCACGCTAATTGCAGCCAGGTAACCGCTTGGAAAACCAGGGCTAAACAGATTCGTTTTGGTTATGGTGCCGTTTTGCAGACTATCCAAACGGAACAATTTACCTGCGCTGGTGCCGTAATACAGTTTATCATTATCGCTTTTCGACATACCTAAAGCACTTACCGCGCCGTCGAAGGTGGGGTTGCCAACATTCGAAACATCTAGCCTTACCCAACCAACATTTGTTGTAGTATATTCCTCGCCCACAATCGGTATAGCAGCCAAGTCTAGATTGCGCCAAACATACCTACCCGCCGCCAAATACATCTGGTTGTCGTCCGCAGGGTCTAGAATAAATGGGTTGATAAATTGATACCCAACGGCTCCAGTAGGGTCGATGCGGGTAAGGCCGGTTACCGTGCCATCATCGGCAATGGTAAACTTAAAGGTTTTGCCCCCTTGCCAAGATAGGTAGTAGTTTCCACGGCCTTCGGTAATGGCGCAGTAAGCGCCATCGCCATAAAACACCGACTCCCAAGGTTGCTGCCAGTTGCCTGAGTTGGTAAAGAAAGTACCATTGTCTTGCATGCCGCCTACCACAATATTGGTGTTGGTTTCGCCGGGCTCCATAGCACAGGTGTAGAATTGGGTAGTGATGTAGCCGCTATTCAACGGAATCCAGGTTACTGAATCGGCGCGCACATCCACGGTTTTGTGTATGCCACCGTCGCTGGCCGTGAAAAGTATGTTGCCATCACTTGGCGAGAACAAAAAGCGGTGCTGGTCTGGATGGTGGTTCGGATAGACATAATCCGATGGTGTTACCGTATCGCAGCGGTAGCCGCCTATCCAGTCGGTATTGGAGCTGGTGGCAAACCCGTCGGTGCTCCTATACACATTGGTGCCGCCCAGCATTACCAAGTTGCTATCAGTTGGGCTAACGGCCATACACATATCATAGCCACCTTGCGAGTCGTACGGGCCAAAGTCGAAATCATAGAAGTACTGACAGGTTGAAGCGGGTAGATTGCTGGTAAGGTTGGCCCAAGCTCCGTTCACCCCACTACCGTTGCCGGCTAGGTAATTATATTTCCAAAGTTGATGCCCACTGCCTTGTAATGCTAAGAAATACAAGCGGTTTTCGTCTTGTGGGGTAATGGCCACCACTACACGGCTAAAATTGTTGTAAAAGCCAGCAGGCTTTATCTGCGTCCAATTATCGCCTTGGTCGGTACTGCGCCAAATACCGCTGTACTGGCGATTGCCACTTATAGTAGCATACAATACTCCTGATGGGGTAATGGTTATAGAGGTATACTGGGCCAATAAGCCAGTAGCAACACTATCACCAGCCAATACAGCCGCCCAGGTAGTACCGCCATCTCTACTGCGATAAATACCGTTGATAACGGCGGCATATACCACATCCTCATCCAAGTCAGTATGGTCAGTTATGATATCCCATACAAAGTCAAAATCGCCATTGGCGTAAAGGGTAGTAGGTGTATTGGAAACCGTGGAAGGCAATAACTGCCAGCTTTGGCCACTATCGGTACTTTTATAAATACCATTGCCACTTGCTTGGGCAATGCTGGCACTTATTATGGCATAATATTCGCCCGTGCCGTGGTACCAGATGTTGGTTTTGCCGGCGCGTTTGTCTTGCGCTACGGTGGTTACACTATGTAACTGGGCAGGGGTAGTGGTTTTTATCCAAGTGGCACCGGCATCAGTACTACGGAACATACCTCCCGTTACGCCGCCTGCAATTAGGGTGTTCTCGTTGGTTACGTCAAATGCCAAGGCGCGGGTACGGCCACCTACGTTACCGGGTCCGCGCTTGTTCCAAGTAGCACCTGTTCCCATTTCCGTTTTATGAGCTAGGCCTTGGGCGAAGGCAAGTTCTTTATAACGGATGTTATCGGGTATTTTGCCCGTTGTGGGGTTCACCAATCGGCTCATTTCCCAAGTAAAGCGGGCGAAACGGTCTTCAGGTGTGCCGATGCCAGAGGGCATGCCCGGCATCTTTTTTTTTACTCTGTTATTTTTCTTGCCAGCAGGTGCTTCAGAAGTTTGCTGCTGAGATACCACAGGGTTGATGTGTGCCTTGGTATAAGCCAACCAAATGGCGCAAATAATTAGTACGGTCCAGAATAGAACAACTGCTATACGCTGCTTCATAGCCAGATATGGTGCCGAACGGCTAGCGCCAATTCGATTAGGGTCAAGTGAATGTGCTGCTAAAGTCGTAAAAGTACGTTTTTTTAGGGAGTAATGGACGCAAGCATCGTCCATGGTCCAAATCATTATCTTTGCTTTCCATGGCATCAGGCTTTTTGAAAAACACCTTGGTATTGATGACAGGCTCGGGCCTGGCGCAGGTGCTCACCTTTGGTGTAACAGTACTGCTGGCTCGTTTTTTCTATACCGATGTGGACTTTGGGATATTGGCCTTGTTTTCTGCCACCCAAATGATAATCTCCGTATTTGCCAATGGACGTTACGATGTGGCCATTATGTTGCCGAAAGAGCAATCGCAGGCGCGGTCGTTGTTGCTGCTTAGTTTACAAATAGGCTTCGGTATCTCCTTGGCGAGCTTGGTGATTGTGGCAGTTGCCGGTAGCCACATAGCCGGTTGGGTGAACGCACCACAGTTAGCAACACCGCTATGGTTGCTGCCCTTGGCGGTTTGGCTGTCGTCCGTTACGCAACCCCTTACCGTTTATCTCAATCGCCAAAAACAGTATCGGGCCATTGCCATATCAAAACTAGGGCAAGCGGTAGGTATGGGTGGTATAAGTGTTTATTTAGGCTATTTAGGGTGGGGTAGTATGGGCTTGGTTTATGGCTTCGTGGCAGGGCAGGCGCTTACTTTAGTAGTATTGCAATGGGGGTATCTTAACCATGATAATCTTTTCAATCTTTGGCAAAGCCGAGGCATTAGTTTGTCCACCGCAAAGGAATATGCTCACTTTCCCCGCCTTTCCACTTGGTCGTCGTTGCTCAACAATATCTCCAAGCACGTACCAGTTTATTTGCTTCAATATTTCTTTGGCAGTGGGGTAGTGGGGCAGTTTAGTATGAGCAACCGGGTGCTTGGTACGCCGGTGTTACTGGTGTCGCAATCGTATGGGCAAATATTCTACCAGCATGCCGCTCAAAAGCAACATGATGCCCCTCATGAGCTGCTTCCATTTGTTGTAAAAACCGCACGTAACCTTTTACTGTTGGGCTTTTTGCCGATATTGATTTTAGCCCTTATCGGCCCGAACTTGTTTGCTTGGGTGTTTGGGCCTGAATGGTTGGAGGCAGGTGTGTTCACCAGCTACCTTAGCCCTTGGATGTGGCTGTTATTGGCCGTTATGCCCGTAAGTACCATGATGGATATCAAGGGCAAACTGGGCGTGGAGCTAATTTACCAAGCTGCGTTCCTGATAGCTCGTATATTGGCCGTTGCCCTAGGGGCAATGTGGGGCGATGCATTGTGGGCTGTCATTGGCTTTAGTGGTGTAAGTGTAATATTCAACTTCATTTTGCTCATTTATGTGCTGCGCATTGCCAAGCAGGGCGGCACTAAAACAACTGTATGGGAAGCATTGATAACCAAGTGAAACCGCTCGTTTCGCAAAGCACTTATGAAGCAGCACCAGAAGGCGCCCAAACTATTTGGGACCAGCAATTAGCCGACTATGGCCGTATGACCAATATGAAGCGCACCTTAGGCCACAGCACCCCTGCTTTGCGTAGCTATATGGAATGGTATCCGCTAAAAAACGAAATAGCTGCGGTAATAGGCGAGCGGCCAGCCATCCTTTTTGCACATGCCATCAGCACTGAGACGGATTGCCTGATTTGCTCCACTTTCTTCCGGAAGATATTGATTCAATGGGGCGAAAACCCGGATAGCTTGGTGCTAAACGATGAAGAGCAAACACTGGTAAACCTCGGGCGCGCTATTGCCGACAACTTCAGCAAAGTACCACCAGCATTGGTGTTGCCTTTTAAAGAAAAGTACGGCGAGGTTTTCGTGGTAAACCTAATTGCCTTTGCGGGTATTATGATAGCCACCAACCTATTCAACAATGTGTTGCAGGTGGAGTTGGATGATTATTTGGGAGAGTTTAGAAAGTAATAGCTCCCCTCCTTTTTTTAAGGAGGGGTAAGGGGTGGTCACAGCACATCAATATACTCTGGCGTTTTATCAAAAACCGATTTAGCAAACGGGCATAATGGTCGAATCTTGATGCCCTTCTCCCTAGCATATACTACTGCTGCAGCAACCATCTGCGCACCGGCGCCTTGACCGCGCAAAGCGTCGGAGACTTCCGTATGGTCAATAATCATATTGGTATCGCCAGCCATCACGTAGGTCATTTCTGCCACGCGCTTGCCATCTTGCTCAATATAGAAAGCCCCTTTGTGGTCGGGTTGTTCGTGTTGTACTTGTAAGGTCATGTTGCTTATTGTTTTGTAAAATTAAGCGATATCAAACTAACTGGAAAACGGTAATTTTAATCTTGCATAAACTCAACGGCATGGCACTCTCCGAACAAGACATCAAAAATGTGGCCGCACAACTTGCCTGCCCTAGCGGCGAAATGGGTATTTCGGTCGGCAATAAAATGCTGACTTCCAACATCGGGATGATTGGTGCGGCCATCAATGCATTGGATTTGGAGGATAATGACACCTTGCTAGAGATTGGACATGGCATTGGCGGACATATAGCTGAATTGTTGGAAGGCCTACCAATCTTGCAATACACTGGATTAGAGCTTTCGGAGTTGATGAGCCACGAAGCCAGCAAAGCCAATGCAGGTTATAGCAATGCCAAGTTTGTAATAGCCGATGCTACTAAAATGCCTTTTGCTGATGGTAGTTTCAAGAAAGTGATGACCATAAACACCATCTACTTTTGGAAAGAACCTGTGTTGCTCTTGAATGAGGTGTATCGGGTGCTGCAGCCCGGTGGGCAATTCGCCATCTGTTTTGCGCAGCGCAGTTTTATGAAGCACTTACCATTTACCCAATATGGCTTCAACCTCTACGATACCGATAAAGTAGAGGAATTGGTGGAGTCTACCCAATTCCAAGTAGCTGATGTGTTTAACCACACCGAACAAGTGGAGAGCCAAGCAGGGGAGTGGGTGGAGCGTGAGTTTACGGTGGTTGTGCTGGAGAAGGCTAATTAATTTTCTTTTGCTGCAATTATATCGTGATAGGTTTTCTCTACATATTCCAACCACTGTTGTTTTCTAAAGGTAAACCACTCCTGTTTTTCTCTGCCGGCCCCCTCTATTATCCATTTGTATTTTGCGAAGGGCTGTGGTTTACCTAGTGCCTCTTTCAATTGACGTTTAAGGGGATGTTTGTTGGCTAAGGTTTCGATAAAATCTTCCATTAGGTTAAAGGCCTCTTTTGAAGACATGCCTTCAAACTGCTTGTAATCCAACGGGTTGTTCTCGAGCTTTTCTAATTGCTCCGCCCACAAGTCTTCGTCAACAATGCCAAACTGAGATTCATCGGGAACGGTTAATAACTCACCATTTTCAGGATTCCAAAACACACGCATGCCGCCTTGTAAGTCCTCCGCTATTTCTGCTAATTGATTATTGGTTAAAGTACTCATAGTAGTTGCTGTTATCACTTCTCGTTCGGCGAGACAATCTTATAATAGTATTGGATAGAGTCCTGCGCATCATCCACTACGTTCTTCAGCAACGTATCTTTCTTGTGCTGCGACTTCTGCCAAGTGTACTTACTAATGGAAGCAAGGTGCGTATCAATTTCCTTCTTTAGGATGTTATTGTCCACATCGTCAAACTCCATCCATATCAGCATCTTCGCCTCGTTCAATAGGGTTTCCACCTGTTCGTGCGTATCACTGCTATTTAGCTCCTTGGCTATTTCTAGCAGGATTTCTTTTGGGGTTTTGTTGGAGCGGGAATGGGTGGGCATACGACAAAATTACGTAAAAGGTAGCAACATCTGCTGTATGATATAACTCGTTTGCCTAACCCGTAATGTCATCCCGAGTTTTTCACGAGGGACCTTCGGGCAATTGGGTAACGCACTGGAATCAAGGTGAACATTATTTCAACTACAAAAAATTATATGGGTCATAAAACTCCCATTCCGGGTTCATCTTTTCAATCAACACAATTTTCTTAGCTCTACTCCAACCTTTAATCTGCTTCTCTCTTACTATTGCATGGGATATATCCGTAAAGTGCTCATAGTATATCAAGTTGTGGCAGTAGTATTTGCCTGCAAAGGTTTTATCTTCCCCTTTATTTTCCCTGTGTTCTAAAATTCTTTTCAGTAAGTTGCTTGTTACGCCTGTATATAACGTGGTTTTGCTCTCATTGGTAACGATGTAGATGTAATAATTGTGTTGCATTTAAAGATGTTTCCACTAATATACAAATGTGGAAAAGAAAAGAGGTTATCGGTAATTCAATTTCGTACTTATCGGCCCGAAGGTCCCTCGTGAAAAACTCGGGATGACAGGATGGGGAAAAGCAAACATTAAATCAATACCCCAACTCCCGCAACCCCAGCCAAGCCATCAAACCCATTCCCGTTTCCAATGCCTTCTCGTCCACATTAAAAGTGGAAGTATGCACGGAGCTGGTAAAGCGCCCATCAGCGCTAGCGGTGCCGAGGCGGTAAAAGCAAGCAGGCAAGTGGTGCGTGTACCAAGCGAAGTCTTCCGCAGTCATGCGTACGTCGAGTTCAACTACGTTTTCCTCGCCTAGGTAGGTAATGGCATCGGCAATGGCGCGGTGCGTGAGTGATGGGTCGTTGGCGAGGAAGGGATAGCCTTTGTGGATGTCAAAATGAACGCTGCCGCCCATGCTTTTGGCTAGGTTTTCGGCAAGGTCAACCATCAGTTGGTGGGCGCGGTTGCGCCAATCTTCATCTAGCGTACGGAAGGTGCCTTCCAACTTTACCTCATCGGGTATTACATTGGTGGCCCCATTGGCGATTACTTTGCCGAAGGATAGCACGGTGGGTATGCGCGGATCGGCATTACGGCTTACCAATTGCTGTAAAGCAACAATCAGGTGCGACGCAATCAGCACCGGGTCGATATTACGATGGGGTAGGGCAGCGTGGCCTCCCTTGCCCTTTACAGTTACATATATCTCATCAGCAGAAGCCATGTACATCCCTGGGCGGAAACCAACCGTGCCAGCTGGCAACTCAGGGAATACATGCTGACCATATATAGCGGCAGGCTTAGGATTTTGCAATACACCCTCGGCTATCATAATAGAAGCTCCGCCTGGCAGTTTTTCTTCTCCTGGCTGAAAAATGAGCTTTACAGTGCCTTCAAACGAATCTTTTAGTTGGTTAAGAATATATGCACTGCCCAACACGGATGCCGTATGCACATCGTGTCCGCAAGCGTGCATTACTCCAGCATTGGTTGATTTGTAGTCTATTTCGTTGGTTTCCTGTATTGGCAGCGCGTCCATGTCGCCACGCAGGGCTACCGTCTTCTTTTCGGGGTTACGGCCTTTTATCAAAGCAACTACACCAGTTTTGGCAACGCCTGCTTGATAAGGAATGCCCCATTTATCCAAATACTCACAAATCTTAGCGGAAGTGCGGTTTTCATCAAATGATAACTCCGGGTGAGCGTGTAAATCGCGACGAATAGCTACTACCTCCGGATAGACCTGTGCGGCTAATGCTTTTATCCGGTGTAGCTGTTCGGTCATATTAGAGTGTTTAGAACTCGCTTAGCTTCAATTCGTCGGGCGTAATAAAAGCACCTGGGAAACTCTTTACAACCTCTTGCCATACTTTATGCGCCTCCAACCTGGTGCGGAAATTGCCAACACGCAGCTTAAAGTTTGGCTGCTGGTATATAACAAACGATTTTACATCAGGAAACAAAGTATAAAATTGGCTTTTAACCCTATTTATATCGTTGCGGTTGTCTGCAGATAAGATTTGTACTCGGTAGCCTTTAATGGTTTGGTCTTTCTCGCCTTCGGCCTTGTAGGCATCTATTAAAGAGGTGATTTCAGGATTGCTCAACACAATCTCGATAGTGCCCTGCTGCTGCCCAAATGCTACCAGCAAAGGCATCATCAATATTGCTATGATAACAATACGTTTCATGCTTCCATTAGGTTTACACTAGCCGATGCACCAATGCGGTCGGCGCCAGCTTTGGCCAAATCCAAAGCAAAGGCGCGCTCTTTAATGCCGCCAGATGCTTTAATCTTGATTTTCTCCGGCAAGTTGGCGCGCATCAATTTCACATGTTCTACCTGGGCGCCAGTTCCGTTAAAGCCAGTGGATGTTTTAACAAAATCCGCACCGCCATCTACAGCTAATTCACAAGCCTTTACAATCTCCTCATCGGTCAATGAGCCCGATTCGATGATTACCTTCATCAACTTATTGTTCATGCGGGCAATGGTAGCAACGCTGTCAATCTCGTTTTTGATGTAGTTGTACTCCTTGTTGCGGAAGGCTGCCAAGTTGATCACCATATCAATTTCATCAGCGCCTTTCTCGATGGCCTTTTTAGCTTCTTCTACCTTAATTGAAGTAAGGCTGTACCCCAGTGGGAAACCCACTACGGTAACTATCTTCACCGATGTCTTGTCCAACAACTTGCTCGCCTGCTCTACATAATATGGTGGTACACAAACCGCGAAGAATTTGTGAGCAATGGCCTCATCACATAGTGTTTTCACATCGTCGGTAGTAGCATCTTGTTTTAGCAAGGTATGCTCAATGAGCTTGTTCAACCCCTGCTCCGTACTACTGCTCTTTGCCATGGCACTGTTTATATTTTTTACCGCTACCGCAAGGGCATAAGTCGTTTCGTCCTGTTTTTTCTTCCACTCGCACAGGTTCTAGCTTGCGCTCCTGTGGTTGCTGGGGTTGTTGCTGTGCCGCATTCGGGTTAACCACACTGTTGTTCTCGTCGCGGCCTGCTTTCAATCGGCTCAGGTCGGTCTTTTCTTCAGTAGGTGCGGTACGAATTTCTTGTTGCTGCTGCACGGGCAATCCGCCTTTGCACAGGAAAGATACTACATCGCGGTTGAATGTTGCAACCATAGTTTTAAACAATTCGAAAGCTTCGAGTTTATAAACCAGCAATGGGTCCTTCTGCTCATATACCGCGCCGTGTACGGCTTGCTTCAAATCGTCCATCTCACGAAGGTGGTTTTTCCAAGCCTCGTCAATCAAGCCCAATACTACTGCTTTCTCAAAGCCGGTAATTACTTCATGGCCTTGTGTTTCAATGCCTTTCTCAATCGGAACGATTACGCGTAGGTTCTTAATACCATCGGTAAATGGAAACAAAACGTTGGTGTAAGTACCACCCCGAACCTGCAACAACAATGGCATTGCCTGTTGAGCCAAGTGCTCACCTTTGCGCTTATAAGCAGCCCAAGCTTGCTCATACAACTCGGTGGATAAGTTGCTGATCGATTTGCGTTTAAAATCGTCTTCGCCCACAGCTGGGTTTACTGATAGGTAGCGGATGGCCTCCAACTTGAAGCCTTCATAGTCTTCGCTGTTGCGGTGGGTGGTAACCAAATCCTCGCATAGATCATAGAACATGTTGCTCACGTCTACGGCTAGGCGCTCACCAAACAAGGCGTTCTTACGGCGTTTGTATATTACTTCACGCTGGGCGTTCATCACATCATCATACTCCAGCAAGCGTTTACGCATCCCGAAGTTATTTTCCTCAACCTTCTGCTGTGCGCGCTCGATTGATTTGGTAATCATACTGTGCTGAATTACCTCGTCTTCTTTGTAGCCAAGCTTATCCATTACACCAGCAATACGGTCAGAGCCGAAGCGGCGCATCAAATCATCCTCCAGCGATACGAAAAACAAAGATGAACCCGGATCTCCTTGACGACCGGCACGGCCTCGCAACTGCCTATCAACCCTGCGGCTATCGTGGCGCTCGGTGCCTACAATGGCTAAGCCACCGGCTTCCTTAACGCCTGGCCCTAGCTTAATGTCGGTACCCCTACCAGCCATGTTGGTGGCGATGGTAATCATACCTGCACGGCCCGCTTCGGCTACAATCTCCGCCTCTCGCTGGTGCTGCTTGGCGTTCAACACGTTGTGCGGAATATTCCGTTGGCGCAACATGCGGCCCATCAATTCCGAAATCTCAACCGAAGTAGTACCTACTAGTACCGGGCGGCCCTTTTCGCGCAGCTCGGCAATGTGGTCAATTACGGCGTTGTATTTGGTCCGCTTGGTTTTGTAAACCACATCCTGCTGGTCGTCGCGTACAATGTTACGGTTGGTTGGTATTACCACCACGTCCAACTTGTATATTTCCCATAACTCACCTGCCTCAGTTTCGGCAGTACCGGTCATACCACATAGCTTGTGGTACATACGGAAGTAGTTCTGCAGGGTAACTGTGGCGTACGTTTGTGTAGCACCTTCTACTTTAACGTTTTCTTTGGCCTCAATCGCTTGGTGCAAACCGTCGCTATAGCGGCGGCCTTCCATGATACGGCCAGTGTTTTCGTCAACAATCTTAACCTTTCCTTCCACCACCACGTATTCGGTATCGCGTTCGAACAAAGCGTAAGCTTTTAATAGCTGCTGTACGATGTGCAAGCGTTCGGCCTTAATGGCGAATTCTTGCATCAGCTGGTCTTTGCGGGCAATCTTATCTTCGTCGGATAGATTGCTCTTCTCTATATCTGCTACTTCAGCGCCCACGTCAGGCATTACGAAGAAAGTTTTATCCTCGCCAGCACCAGTAATCAAATCGATACCTTGCTCTGTAAGGTCAACGCTGTTCTGCTTCTCTTCAATTACAAAGAACAACTCCTCATCCACTTCAGGCATCCGCTTGTTGTTTTCCGACATGTAGTGGTTCTCTGCCTTCTGCATGATAACCTTGTTACCCGGCTCGCTCATAAACTTGATAAGCGGCTTGTAACGAGGGAATGCGCGGTGAGCACGTAACAATGCTAAACCTGCGTCTTTCTCCCCAGTTTTACCAGATTCAATATCCTTCTTGGCTTGGTTTAGGAAAGTGTTGATGGCTTTCTTTTGGGCTTCTACCAAACGCTCGATGCGTGGCTTCAATACCATAAATTCCTGAATATCATTCTTCGGTACGGGGCCAGAGATAATCAAAGGCGTTCGGGCGTCATCCACCAACACGCTATCCACCTCATCCACCATAGCGTAGTGGTGCTTTCGCTGTACCAGCTCTTCTGGGCTGCGGGTCATATTATCACGCAGGTAGTCAAAGCCAAATTCGTTATTGGTTCCGTAAGTAATGTCGGCATTATAGGCCGCACGGCGCTCTTCACTGTTTGGCTCATATTTGTCGATGCAATCCACGGTCAAGCCTAGGAAGTTCAACAATGGCGCCATCCACTCGCTATCCCTACGAGCAAGGTAATCGTTCACGGTTACAATGTGTACACCTTGGCCGGTTAGTCCGTTCAAGTATGCAGGCAAGGTCGCTACCAAGGTTTTACCCTCACCAGTAGCCATCTCGGCAATTTTGCCCGTGTGCAACACCGCGCCGCCAATCAACTGCACATCATAGTGCACCATATCCCACGTAATGCGGTTGCCGGCAGCCAACCAGTTATTCTGGTAGGTTACTTGGTCTCCACTGATGCTGATATGGTCTGGGCCCACTGCCAAGTCACGATCAAGCTGGGTAGCAGTGGCAGTAAGGCTTGGGTTTTCTTTAAAGCGGCGGGCGGTTTCTTTTACTACGGCAAATGCCTCGGGCAATAACTCTAGCAAAATGGCTTCCAATTGCTTGTCGCGCTGTTTGCCTAGTTCATCTACTTGTTTGAACATGGCCTCTTTCGCATCTGGATCAATGTCTTCGGCTTTGGCACCCTCCCGCAAATTGGCTACTTGGGTGTCAATATCTTTTAAACCTTCTGCAATGCGATTTTTGAATTCCTGGGTTTTGCCGCGCAGTTCGTCGTTGCTCAAAGCTGCCATAGAAGGGAAAACGGCCTGCACCTTCTCCACGTATGGCATTACTTCTTTAATGTCCTTATCCGATTTTGTCCCGAATAACTTATTGATTGCCTTATTGATAAAGTCTAACATGCTCGAAAGCTGATTTTTAGTGTGTATGCCCTTTCCGCAAAAATAATACTAATTCCGCAGCCTTGAGGTCAAAAGCATTATAAAATCAGGACTAATTTGGCTCAAAGGCTTATATTTGCTCACTCCCATTCACGTAAAATAATTGTTTATGAATATTCTCTTGCTCGGTAGCGGCGGTCGCGAACACGCTTTGGCTTGGAAACTAAGCCGTAGCCCACTTTGCAGGAATTTATGGATAGCCCCAGGCAATGGCGGCACCCGAAATGTAGGCACTAATGTGAACATTTCGGCCACCGATTTTGACGCTTTGGCAGATTTTGCGCTGGAGAAGGAGATTGAAATGATCGTAGTAGGCCCAGAAGACCCTTTGGTATTGGGTGTTGTGGATTATTTTAAAGGCAAACCCGCACTCCAACACATTCCTGTTATCGGCCCCGATGCGCAAGGCGCGCAATTGGAAGGCAGCAAAGCCTTCGCCAAGCAGTTTATGATGAAGTATAACGTGCCGACGGCGGGCTATAAAGAGTTTGATGCGACGAATGTAAATGACGGTTTGGCATACATTGATAGTCTTACGCCTCCAATAGTGTTGAAGGCTGACGGTTTGGCAGCAGGAAAGGGTGTTTTGATTATTCAAGATAAGGAAGAAGCCAAAGCCGCCTTGAAGGATATGATATTGGAATCGCGCTTTGGTGAGGCTAGCAAGAAGGTAGTAATAGAGGAGTTTTTGGATGGAATTGAGTTTTCGGTATTTGTATTAACAGATGGAACTAGCTATAAAATATTGCCACCTGCGAAGGATTATAAAAGGGTAGGAGTGGCCGACACGGGCCTCAACACCGGTGGTATGGGTGCGATAAGCCCAGTACCATTTGTAACCGAAGAGTTGATGCGCAAAGTGGAAGAGCAAGTAGTGAAGCCAACCATTGCCGGCATAAAGGCTGAAGGTATGGACTACAAAGGGTTTGTGTACGTAGGCTTAATAAAAGTAGGCGAGGAGCCTAAAGTGATAGAGTACAATTGCCGCCTAGGCGACCCAGAAACCGAGGTGGTAATACCACTATTGGAAACGGATTTGGTAAAACTATTCCTAGCGGTAGCTGGTGGCTACTTGAGCGAGGAAGAACTAGAGTTTAAAAACGAGCACTGCGCCACCATTATGCTAGTCTCAGGAGGCTATCCGGGCGATTACGAGAAAGGAAAAGTGATTAAAGGCGACCATGATATTGAGGATAGTCTTATCTTCCATGCCGGTACCAAAGCTGATGATGGCAAGTTGGTTACCAACGGTGGCCGTGTGATTGCCGTTACTTCTTTGGGAGCTACTTTGCAAGATGCTTTAAACACTTCCCTTGCCAATGCACACCGCATAGAGTTTGACGGCAAGAACTACAGGAAGGATATTGGGTATGAGTTTGTTGGTTAGACCATGGACAATAGACGATGGACCATGGTTTTGCTTCAAAATGAAAATAATGATTCTAACCAGACAGTATTCTAAAGGTAGTTAGAATGCCTTCAAAATGTGTCATGGTGAGCGGAGCCGAACCATCCATAATGTAGGTGGCAAAATGCCTATTATAGATATAATTCAGACAATCCCTTTAAAATCCTCCGCCCTATACAACTCCTTCGCAATCTCATCGCTATAAGTATAGCCCATACCTTTCTCGCTCCTTTCTTGCCATTTGTTTTTAAGTTGAGCTAGGGCATCTACTAACTCTGGCTCGCCATCGAAAGGGATGCCGATGTACTCCAACATGATTTTTACATGCTTCTCCATATCGGCTGATACTTCCTCGCTACGTAGGGATAGCACATCCTTAAAGCCTTGTACCTTAGGTGCTAAGGCGTAGGCACTTACTACCATGCTATAAACACCTTTCCAATAATCAGTAGGTAGCTTTTCATTTTTTAAGGCATTGCCCAGCAGGGTTACATAAGAGGTAAATGCCTTTTCGGGGTTGCGTTGTAGGAAGATGAACTTGGCATCGGGGAAACGCGCTCGCAACTCATCTATCATAAATATGCCGCCAAAGTATTTTACCAGCGGTATTTTGCTTGGCGCTTCCTTCTTTACCCGTTCTATTATTTGCTCCAAAAAATCAATATGCTGGCTGGTGAAGGTTGGGGCAGTTTTGCCATTCAGCAGGCCATGGTAGGTAAAGCCCATTACCCCTTCACCTTTAAATTTTCTCATTACCGCTATATCAAAGGCCTCCCGTTTATTGAATCCAGTAGCGTGTATAGCAGGGTTCCAACGGCTATCGAAAAATGGTTGCACTACCGGTGCTATCCATTCAAATCCGCTGCGTACTAGCTTTGGGGCATTGGGTAGGACCAAATCGGCCATGGAAGGCGCATGTAGTTGCGAGTGGGCGCAAAGCGCTTTCATCGTAGCGGTAGTAGAGCTTCGTGGAGTACACCCCAGTATAAATACAACTTTTCCCTTCATGGCATGTTAATTGGTACAAAGGTAGCATTCTACAAGAGTCTGTTTAAAACAACCTCCAAGATGACGCTTTTATCATTCAATTGCCAATTACCGTAATTTTACCCAATGCGAAAAATCTGGTTCTGCCTTTTGGCAACCTTAGTAATCTGGATGTCGTGCAAAACGATTAAGGAAACGGTAATACCCATGTCTTCGGATAACGCCATGTTGTTAAAGGAAATGTCGCCTAATGATAAATTCGATACGGTGATATGCGCACCTCGCACCGATACCTTTGCTACCATTACCATTAGTTTGGTGGGCGATATTATGAGCCATATGTCGCAGGTGGGCAACGCTAAACTGGAGGACGGTACTTATGATTACGCTCCATCTTTCGCTGTTATCAAGCAATATCTCAATAAGGCTGACTTAACCATCGGTAACTTGGAAACCACCTTTGCTGGCCCAGATCAGCCATATTCAGGCTATCCTGGCTTCAATACACCTGACCAACTGGTAGTGGCTTTAAAAGATGCTGGATTCGATTTGCTGGTAACTGCTAACAATCACTCCACCGACACGGGCGATAAGGGCCTGCTGCGCACCATCAAAATTTTGGAGCAGTTTGCCATTTCCTATGTTGGCACCCATAAAAGCCAACAGGATAGAGATTCTGTAAGGGTGTATAACTTGAATAATATTAAGCTAGCCGTGCTTAACTATACTTACGGGGTTAATGGCGTGTTGCCATCCAAACCGTATATGCTCAACTTGATTGACACTGCATTGATAAGGAAAGACATTCTTTCAGCTCGTGGAAAAGGGGCTGAGATTGTGCTGGTGTATTACCACTATGGTAAAGAGAACGAAGCCCAGCCAACCACTACCCAAAAACGCCAAGTGGAATTTGCCAAACAGGCGGGCGCTGATATCATCATTGGTGCTCACTCTCATGTGCTGAGCACAATGGAATACTTCAAAGCCGATACGTCAGCAAGGGTAGATTCAGGGTTCGTGGCTTGGGGGCTAGGCAACTTTATCAGCAACCAATACTGGCGCTATACCGATGCGGGGGTGGTGCTCAACATCAGCATCGAAAAAAACAAGCTTACCGATTCCATTTATATTGCCACCAGTAGTTATTTACCTACATGGGTTTACCGCGGCCAAAACAAATCAATGCAGCAACACATAGTTCTCCCGGCGCAATGGGCAGAGATGGATAGCCTTCCACCATATCTCACAAAAGACCTAGTGGTATTAATGAAGGAAGCCTTGGATGATACCAAGCAGCTAATTGGAACGAAAGGTATAAAGCTTACGCTCCAGGCCCCATAGTAGTTGGCTAACAAGATTTGCCCAATTTTATTGAGACGAAAAGGGGGATTTGCCTATATTTGCACACTTGTTTTTAACGCCAATTACTAAGCATGAGCCAGCAACTATACGATATAAGGATAAGTGATGTACAAGCGGAAACGCCACACGCCAAGGTAATATCATTTGATATTCCGCCGCACCTGCGCGAGCAGTTTAGGTATGAGCCTGGGCAATATATTACCCTAGAGACTGAGATAGAAGGTAAAAAGGTGCGCCGTTCGTATTCCATTTGCAGCCACCGCAATGAGCCTCTATCCATTGGGGTAAAGAAAGTAATGGGTGGTGCCATGTCTGTATTTTTGAATGAAAATGCTCAGGCTGGGCAAGTAATAAAAGTGCTACCACCCATGGGCAAGTTTACGGTAGACCCGCAACCATTTAAGCAGAAGCATTACGTGCTGTTTGCTGGTGGAAGTGGCATAACCCCCATGATGTCCATCACCAAAGCCGTACTTGCCGACGAGCCCTCTAGCCCCATTACGTTACTATATGCCAACAGAAACCAAGAGCACATTATGTTTGCCGATACTTTGGGCAAACTAACGGCCGCGCACCAGGGCAGGTTCAAAGCCATACATACGCTAGATGCACCAACTGATGGTTGGTTTGGCTACCGTGGCCAGTTTGATAAGGAGCGCGCCATGGAAATGCTTACGCATGTTGATGATGCCATTAATGTACACTACTATATTTGCGGCCCATCGCCGATGATGGAGATTGTTGAAAAACTTTTAATGCAGCGAGGTGTTAACCTAGAGCGTATACACAAAGAATTTTTTACCAGCCACGCCACTACCGAGCCGGGCATTGCCGGTGGCACCGAAAGCACTACAAATACCATGGAAGTATCTGATAAGCCACTGAAGAAAGCAGCACTAACTTTTAA
Source organism: Sphingobacteriales bacterium (assembly GCA_027483645.1). GTDB lineage: Bacteria > Bacteroidota > Bacteroidia > Chitinophagales > CAIOSU01 > CAIOSU01. The sequence continues at coordinate 93,261 of JAIXUD010000004.1, read as the reverse complement.
GCTGGATGGCAGTGAGTATAATGTTGAATACCGTGGCGAAGACTCGCTACTAGAGGCAGCTTTGGATAACGGCATTGATGCCCCTTACGCTTGCCAAATTGGCGCCTGCTGCACCTGCCGTGCGAAAGTAACCGAAGGCAAAGTAATCATGGCCGATCGCGAATCATTATCCGATAGTGAGATAGAAGAAGGCTACGTGCTTACCTGCCAGAGCAAACCGCTTACCGAAAGGGTGGTTTATAGTTATGATGCGTAAAAACCTGCTTCGGGAGAACGTTTTGACATGGGGCGGCTTTTCACGCGTGTCATGGTGAGCGGAGTCGAACCATCCGCAACGTAGGTGGCACAATACTAATTAATTCATAATTCAAGTTCAGTCCATAATCGCCGGAAGGTCCCTCGCGAAAAACTCGAGATGACACATACTTTGGGACTACACCGTCGCCTGGTCGTACTGCGCCAACAACGCCTCAGCTTTCTCTACCATCTCGGTATTGCCAATAAAGATTGGTGTACGCTCGTGTAATTTCTCAGGCTTTAGGTCTAGGATGTTGCGTTTTCCGTCGGTGGCTTTGCCGCCAGCTTGTTCCACGATGAATGCCATTGGGTTGCACTCGTACAACAAGCGTAGTTTGCCTTTAGGCGCATCGTCGGTACTTGGGTAGATGAAGATACCTCCCTTAATGAGGTTACGGTGCAAATCGGCCACCATAGAGCCTATGTAGCGCAGGCTGTAGGGCTTGGGGTTGGTGCCATCTATACCTAGGCAATAGTCCAAGTAGGCCTGTACGCCCTTAGGGAACTTGGTATAGCTACCTTGGTTGATGGAGTAGATGCTGCCCTTGGCAGGTATTTTAATATCGGGGTGGGAGAGGTAGAACTCACCAATGGTTGGATCAAGGGTAAATCCGTTCACGCCTTTGCCTGTAGTATATACTAGCATGGTGCTGGAGCCGTAGATAACGTAACCCGCAGCCACTTGTTGGCGACCCGGTTGTAGAAAGTCCTCGTGCGTACAAGGGCACTTTGTGCTCAATCGGCGATAAATAGAGAAAATGGTGCCGATCGAAACGTTCACATCAATATTTGATGATCCGTCCAAAGGATCCATGGTCACCACATAATGAGACTTGTGTCCATCCTCGTCAATACAGATGATGTCCTCATCTTCCTCACTAGCGATACCAGCGCACATGCCACTGGTTTTCAAGCTATTGATGAAAGTATTGTTAGCCAATACATCCAGCTTTTGTTGCGCTTCGCCTTGTACGTTATCGCTGCCATGCTGGCCCAGTATATCGCCCAGGCCGGCACGGTTTACCTCCCGGTTCACAATTTTAGCTGCCACGCCAATATCGCGCAACAGAGCAGAAAGCTCCCCAGTGGCGTAAGGAAAATCCTTTTCCTTCTGGATTATAAATTCATCAAGAACGATTTGGCGAACAGACATATTATATTAGTATCAAGTAGTGAGTGTCAAGTATCAAGATTCAATTTGAAAATTTGAGAGTGTGGTAATTTGAAAATAGTATCATGGAGTTGCAAGAAAACAATTGAAGCATCATTTTCAAATTTTCAAATTTCCTCATTTTCAAATTAGACTTTCGCGCCGTACATTTCCTCCCTTTGCGCTAGTACGCGTGGGTCGGCTAGGTACTCGTCGTAAGTCATTAGTTTGTCTATAAGGCCATTAGGGGTCAGCTCAATCACACGGTTGGCAACAGTTTGCGTAAACTCGTGGTCATGAGAGGTGAAGAGGATGGTCCCTTTATAGTCAATCATCGCGTTGTTGAGCGCGGTAATCGATTCCAAATCTAAGTGGTTGGTAGGCTCGTCCAGCAACAATACGTTGGCGCTTTGCAGCATGGCGCGGCTAAGCATACAGCGCACCTTTTCGCCACCCGAAAGCACCTTGGCCTTCTTCAATGATTCCTCGCCGCTAAACAACATACGACCCAAGAAGCCACGTACGAATGTCTCGTCGGTATTGGTGCTGTATTGGCGCAGCCAGTCAATCAAGGGCAATTCGCTACCTTGAAAGTAGTTGCTGTTATCCAGTGGTATGTAGGCTTGGTTGGTAGTTACGCCCCATTTCACATTGCCTGTATCAGGTTTTTTGTCGCCGGCCAATACTTGGAAGAACGCCTCGATGGTTTTGCTATCCTTGCCTAGTACCGCTACCTTCTGGCCACGGTCGAGGGTAAAGGTTACATTGCCAAACATCAGCTCGCCATCAATGCTAGCAGATAGTTTCTCTACGTGCAAAATGTCGTTTCCCGCCTCACGCTCTTGCGAGAAGGTGATACCTGGGTAGCGGCGGCTCGATGGCTTAATCTCGTCAATGTTCAGTTTCTCCAAAGCCTTTTTACGACTGGTAGCCTGCTTGCTCTTAGATGCGTTGGCAGAGAAGCGGGCAATAAAGTCAAGCAATTCCTTACGTTTCTCTTCGGTCTTTTTGCCTTTGTCGCTGCGCTGGCGGGCGGCCAACTGGCTAGTATGGTACCAGAAGCTATAGTTGCCCGAGTACATGTTCACCTTGCTGAAGTCAATATCCACGATGTGCGTACATACCATATCCAAAAAGTGCCTATCGTGGCTTACTACTATCACGGTGTTCTTAAAGTCGGCCAAGAAGTTCTCCAACCAAGCGATAGTATTAATGTCCAAGTCGTTGGTCGGCTCATCCAGCAACAGGATGTCTGGGTTACCGAACAATGCCTGCGCCAACAATACGCGTACTTTTTCATGTCCGCTCAGGTCGCCCATAATGCGGTCGTGCAAGTTTTCCGGCACGCCCAAGTTGCTTAATAGGCTACCTGCATCGCTTTCCGCTTCCCAACCGTTCATTTCGGCAAACTTCTCTTCCAGCTCACCGGCTTTGATGCCGTCAGCATCGGTAAAATCAGCCTTGGCGTAGATAGCCTCACGTGCCTGCATGTTATCCCAAAGGGTACGGTGACCCATGAGTACGGTCTGCAATACCGGGAAATCATTGAATTCGTAGTGATTCTGTTTCAAAACGGCGATGCGCTCCCCTGGGTCGGTAGTGAAGCCACCGGTGGTGCTTTCAATCTCTCCAGAAAGGATTTTCAGCAAGGTAGATTTTCCTGCGCCGTTCGCCCCGATAACACCATAACAATTACCCTTAGTGAACTTGATGTTCACATCATCAAACAATATGCGTTTCCCGTATTGCAGGGATAGATTATTGACTGCCAGCATAATAACTCGTTCCTTGTTAAGTTTAAGAGTGCAAAGATAGGGAATTTTTGGGTGGGAGGGAAGGGGTTGGGGCTATGGCTATGGTAATTGCTAAATGTGTTCTCTGTATCAGCTGCTAAATGTTATCCAGTTTTAAAATCCTCTCCTCTAATAATGTCCATAACTGATTTTTGATATAAGGATCTTGAAAAACCATCTAGTCCCGGAAATAGTGCTACTTCAGTAATATTCATTTGCATAAGCTCACGTTGCATTTCATCTTTAACTCTTGGAGGGATTATAATTTTTATAAAGTCTTCCTGATAACCATGAAAATTAAAGGGCGTGTGCTGTATGTTTATATTTTCATAGAATGTTTTAGTTATATCACCTACAGAAAGAAAACAACCTTGCTGAGAATTACTTCGAGGATGAGAATATTTTGCATCCACATATGCAATGAATGGAATTGGCTTCTTTAAATTAAAAGCAAAATCAATGAACGTTTCACTATTACTCAAGTTGATAGCTGTTCGTACCTTTGATTTGTTAAGTAGATATTTAGCAAATATCTCACCGTCATCTTTGTCATTAACATTCTCTTTCGCCACTTGTCTAATTAACATATCTGTTCGCATCAAAGCATTTCGTATGTTTACTGCATAAATGGCGCCCTCTTTGTCTTGCTTCATATTGTCTCTGTTAGCAAAAAAAGCTGCAACAAATGGGGAATAAGTAAAATCTAGCAGGCGGGTAGGAGCTCCGTAATGTTGCAACAATGACAAGACAGTTAATTTATCTGAAGCTAAATATTGGCTTATTCCATATTCATCAAGATTCCTTTCAAAGTGATGGAGTATACTTTTTTCTATCGATACCATATCGGAAGTAGGATACTTCAAAACCGATGGAGGTAATTTTAACCGTCCAAGAGTATTAGATAGATACCATGCAGTATCAGAATGACCTCTAAATACCCAGTTCGTATTAAATTTTACTAGTCTTTCCTTTAATTCGCTCCAACTATCTACTGTACTAATTTTGAAAACTTCTTCTTCTAGATTCATAACATAATAGTATATCCTATATTTAACTTGACCTACCTTTGCTGTACGTAGAATTATGGCTTATCCGAACAAAATTTTCCTCCTCAACTGCATCAAATTTGCTTTCGGGACAAAAAGTAGTTTAATTTGGTTAAGTATAAGAAACAGCCATGAGCTATCTAAAAATAGAAGTAGATGACGATAATAAGGAATTTGTAGAGAAGTTGTTAAAAAATATTGGCTTCGAAAAGGTTTTAGAAGACCAAGATTTTGTTTTTAGGCTTTCTGACATAGAACAATTTATGGTCTCTAATGATGAAAATGATTTACTTAATGAGCGCCTGCGTCGTCTAAGGGAACTTAATATTAAATTAGGCAAATCCGAAAGCCTTACCGGATTAGAAGTACCTTCACCCACGCTGCTTTTTGGTGAGTGGAAGGATGCCGACATAGATCCCACTAATTACCGGAAGCAGTTATGGGAGCGAAGAAAGTAGTATTAGTTGATACCGATATTTTCATTAAAGTTTTTCGGGGCGATGAAAAGCACAAGAAACACTTGGATGCGCTAGCGGGAAGGATTGCCGTGTCCGTGGTTACATACCTAGAGCTGTACCAAGGAGCAAATACCAAGAAGCGCAAGTTTGGCTTAGAGAAACAATTTAAAGCATACCAACTTGTTCATCTCAATGAGAAAACTTCGGCAGATGCACTTTTGCTCGCCAAGAAGTATTTGCCAGAGAAGAAGTTGCTACCACCAGATTGCTTGATTGCCGCTACTGCATTGCAGCTTCAAATTGAATTGTTTACCGACAATAAGCAGGATTTTGATTTTATTGAAGGGTTGAAGTTCTATATTCCTTAACCCTCAATACCTCACCCAATACTCATACCACCCCACAAACTCCCTCAAAACCAAATACGGATCTCTCCATTCAAACTATCTTGGCCTAATAAGTAAACCCCCGCTTATTTCGAAATTGAATAGTTATTCTCGCATCGGATAAATGCTAAGATATGGAAACGACCCAAATACTGTTAGCCAATAGACCGCTGTTGACTATTACTGTAATAATGTAATGGAGCTGTGGCATACGGTGAAGTAAATGTAATTTAGCTTTTAGTATTCCGCTAAATATCCCCCAAAAGCCCTAATTTTACCGCAAAGCCTGCTGTGTTATGTTGCAAAAGCTCGTAGTGAGCAATTATGCCATTATCGACCATATTGAGGTGGATTTTTCCGGTTCGTTGAACATTATTACCGGTGAAACCGGTGCGGGCAAATCCATACTGCTGGGCGCGTTGTCGCTTATATTGGGTTCGAGGGCAGAAAGCAAAGTGTTGTTTGATGATAGCCGCAAGTGCGTGGTTGAGGCGCATTTCTCGCTAAAGGGCTACCGCTTGCAGGCGTTTTTCCAGGCCAACGACTTAGATTACGAAGAGCAGCTCATCATCCGCCGAGAGCTGACCACCGCGGGCAAAAGCCGCGCCTTTGTAAACGATACGCCCGTAACGCTGGAAGTGTTGAAGGAACTGGGCGCACAACTAATTAACTTACACAGCCAGCATGAGACCTTAGCCTTGAGCAGCGCCAGCTTTCAACTACAATTGGTAGATGCCGTTGCGCACCACGAGGCGTTGCTACAGCAATATACCACCCAATACGGCCTCTGGCGCAAAACCAAAAAGCAGTTGCAAGATTTGCTGGACCGCAGCAAGCAGGATATTGGCGATATAGACTACCTCAATTACCAACTAAGCGAGCTAGCAGAAGCTAGTTTGGATAAAGAAGAATTTGAAACGCTGGAGCAAGAACTGAACTCCTTGGCCAATGCGGAAGAAATAAAGGGCAACCTGAGTCGCTCGGTAATGGTACTGAGCAATGCCGATGGTTCGGTAGTAGATAGATTGAATGAGTTGCGCACCCTGCTTGATGACATCAGCAAATACAACACTGAAGTAAAAGGCCTCAGTGAGCGCCTTAACAGTGCCACCATTGAATTGGAAGACATTTCCCGAGAAATGGAACGTTTGGAAGAAGGCCTGCAATATGACCCGGAGCGCATTGCCACTTTACAAGAGCGCCAAACCATCATCAACCGTCTATTGGCCAAGCACCATGCCGCAAGCATAAACGAGTTGCTGGCCCTGCAAGCCGATGTGGAAACCCGCATCAGTGCATTCGATAACCTCCGTGCCGATATAGATAAGCTAACGAAACAAGAAGTGCAGTTGCTGCTGGAATTAAAAAAGCTCGGCACGCAGATTACCGCCAACCGACAGAAGGTAGCCCCACAAATCGAAAAGCAGGTAATAGAGAAGCTGGCATACGTGGGGATGGAGAACAGCCAGTTTAAAATTGAAATAGAACCCCTCTCTGAACCCGGCGCCGATGGTGCCGACCGTATCCGCTTCCTATTCTCTGCCAACAAAGGTGGCAGGATGGATGAGCTGCGTAAGGTAGCTTCTGGTGGTGAGCTTTCAAGATTGATGTTGGTGCTTAAGTCGTTGATTGCTAAAAATATGGCATTACCTACCTTAATCTTTGATGAAATAGATACTGGCATCAGTGGTGAGGTGGCGCATAAGGCAGGTTTGGTAATGGAGGAGTTGGCGCAAGGCCATCAAGTGATAGCCATTACCCACTTACCACAGATAGCTAGCAAAGGCGATAGCCATTTGTTTGTTTACAAGGGCCTGGAAAACAACCGCACCGTCACCCGGATCCGCAAACTAACGCATGACGAACGTGCTACCGAAATTGCGAAGATGCTGGGTGGTGATAAGGTGACGGAGGCGGCGCTAGTAAATGCGCGCGAATTGCTTATGTCGAAATGATGTAGAAAGCACAGTGTAAAGAGTGATGACAATCAATCAAGCCCACGGTTTCAACCGTGGGAAAATAAAGATTCATAATACCAACCGTTTTAACGGTTTTCCGTCATATGTAATGTTTGTATTTCGGGCAATTTAAACCGTTGAAACGGTTATGTGATTCGGGTATGCTTTTCCCACGGTTAAAACCGTGGGCTGGGTTCAAATGTTTGATGCAACATGCTAGGTAACGCTAGCAATTTGATGTTTTCAAATTCCCAAACCCTATCTTTGCCTCATGAAAAAAGTGCTATTCCTCGACCGTGACGGTGTGCTAATAATGGAGCCGGAAGACTTCCAGATAGATTCTCTAGAAAAACTAAAATTCTACCCTGGCGTAATCCGCAACCTATATCGCTTGCAACATGAGCTAGGTTACGAACTGGTAATGGTAACCAACCAAGACGGCTTGGGCACCTCGTCGTTTCCTGAAGGTACGTTTTGGCCGGCCCACAATATGCTCATGGATACGCTGCGAGGGGAAGGTATTTCGTTTATCGGGGTGCACATCGACCAATCGTTTGAGGAAGAAAAATCCCCAACCCGCAAACCGCGCACAGGCATGTTGGTGGACTATATGAACGGCCAGTACGACCTTGCCAAATCTTGGGTGATTGGGGATAGGCTTACGGACATGGAGCTTGCCAAAAACCTCGGTGCCAAATCGGTCTTGCTAAACACACTCGAAGTTCCGGAAGCGCTTGCGGAAACCTGTAAACTGGTAACTACCGATTGGAATGAGGTATTCAACTTCCTAAAGCAAACCGGCCGCAAGGCAACGGTAAGGCGCACCACCAAAGAGACCGACATCAACATTACCGTTGATTTGGAGAACCTTACCCCAACCCAAATACACACGGGTCTTGGCTTTTTCGACCATATGCTGGAACAAATTGCCCGCCACGGTGGCATCGGTTTGCAGATAAACGTAAAGGGCGACTTACACATAGACGAGCACCATACCATTGAAGATACTGCTTTAGCGCTTGGCCAGGCCATCGACCAAGCATTGGGCAGCAAACGGGGCATACAGCGCTATGGTTTTGCATTGCCGATGGATGATTGCTTGGCACAGATTGCACTTGATTTCGGTGGTCGCCCATGGTTGGTTTGGGAAGCAGAGTTTAAGCGAGATATGGTTGGCGACATGCCTACGGAGATGTTCTACCACTTCTTTAAATCGCTTAGCGATACTGCCCGTTGCAATCTGAATATTAAAGTGGAAGGCGAAAACGAGCATCATAAGATTGAGTCTATCTTTAAGGCGTTCGCGAAAGCCCTTAAAATGGCCATTAAAGATGAAGGCACTGGCGAACTGCCATCCACAAAAGGTACATTATGATTGCAATTATAGATTATAATGCAGGAAATACGCAGAGTGTAATATTTGCCTTGCAAAGGCTAGAAGTGGAGCCTGTGCTCACACGCGATGTGGAGACGCTCCGCAAAGCCGATAAGGTGATTTTCCCGGGCGTGGGTGAGGCATCGTCAACCATGGCTTTTTTGTCGGAATTAGGTCTGCATGAAATAATTCCGTCTCTTACACAACCGGTATTAGGCGTGTGCCTGGGTATGCAGTTGATGTGCGAATACTCCGACGAGGGCAACACTGCGGGATTGGGTATCTTCCCACATCGGGTATTGAAATTTGAGCCTACCGATGGCTTGAAGGTACCCCACATGGGCTGGGACAACATCATCCGCCTGAGCGGTGACTTGTTTACCCCAGATATGGAGAATGGTTATGCCTACTTTGTGCATAGCTACTACGTGCCTTTAGGGGCCGATACGGCGGCAGTGTGCGACTATATTATGCCCTTCAGTGCCGCATTGCAAAAGGATAATTTTTACGGCGCGCAGTTCCATCCTGAGAAATCTGGCCCCTTAGGTGAGCAGATTTTGAAGAATTTCCTGGAGCTATAAGGTTGAAACACTAAGAACACTAAGGAAATTTCACTAAGTACACTAAGTATACGTTGCGTTCGTTGCGGGTTTCCTTTGCGTTCGTTGCGGTTAAAAGACATAATACGAATGCAGATAATCCCCGCCATAGACATCATAGACGCCAAGTGCGTACGCCTAACCCAAGGCGACTACAACCAAAAAACCATTTACAACGAAGACCCGCTGGAGGTTGCCAAGGAGTTTGAAGGAGCCGGCATCGCACGCCTGCATCTGGTAGATTTAGATGGTGCCAAAGCCAAAAAGGTCATCAACTGGAAAGTATTGGAGCGCATTGCCAATAACACCAGCTTGGTAATTGATTTCGGAGGCGGGCTTCGCACCAATGAGGATTTGGAAGTGGTGTTTAATAGCGGTGCCAGCATGATAACAGCAGGCAGCATCGCCGTTACCCAACCCGATACCGTGGAACAGTGGCTTTCCAAATACGGTGCGGATAAGATTATCCTAGGTGCGGATGTAAAAGGGCAGTTTATCGCCATACACGGCTGGCAAGAGAAAGGCACAGTAAAGTGGCCAGCCTTTATTGAGGATTATACCCAAAAAGGCATCACCCAAGTTATCTGCACAGATGTTGCCAAAGATGGCATGTTGCAAGGCCCTTCTTTGGATTTATATAAAGACATTTTAGCAGGCTTCCCTAAACTACAACTCATTGCAAGCGGCGGCGTAAGTAATATGGATGACCTGCACCGTCTGCGTGAAATTGGAGCAGCGGGTACTATACTTGGGAAAGCGATTTATGAGGGAAGGGTTACGTTGAAGGAGTTGGCGAAGTTTTAAGATAGGTGTTTTGTTCCCTCACCTAACCTCTCCCGGAGGGAGATGGATTTTTTACGCCTCGCCTTTGGCTCGAACGTATTTTTTGTTCAGTGGCTAAGCATGGCTGGTTTGTTTTGAGGATTTGAAAAGGATTTTTCTTACCATTACAACACAAACCACCTTTCATGCAAGCCGCATTCCTCCCCGTTTTCCTCCTAGTTCTCTCCAATGTTTTTATGACCATTGCTTGGTACGGACATCTTCAGTACAAAGATCAGCCGTTATTCAAGGTAATAATCATCGCTTGGCTCATTGCTTTTGTGGAGTATTGCTTCCAAGTACCTGCCAACCGCATCGGGCACGAAACCTTTAGTGCGGCTCAATTGAAGGTAATGCAAGAGGTGATCAGCTTGGTGGTATTCGGGGTCTTTTCAGTATTAGTTCTGAAGGAAGAATTTAAGTGGAATTATGCGGTGGCTTTTCTGTTGATTATCGCAGCGGTGGTGGTGATGTTTAAGAAGTGGTAGATTGTTAATGCATTACGTACGGAGGGCGTTGCCCCCCGCTAACATTCTTGTGCCCCTTTGGGGCGTACCGCAATACGGTTCAATATTGTTATCATAATTAGGTTTGATTGATACCTGATACTTGATACCCGCCTACCGGCAGGCGGGCTCACTACTTTATGATACAGGTACTATCTTTACATCATGCATCGCATACATCGCTGGTTATTGTTTTTGCTTCTTGGGGCTTTTGTGGCCACCATTAGCTTTTGCGGTGGTGAAGAGGGGGTAGTGGAACCTATATCGCAAAGCGATTCGCCCTTTCTTAACTTAAATGATAGCGTGGATTATGTCGGCATGAGCCAATGCCGCAGCTGCCATGCCGATATTTACGATACCTACATCCAAACCGCCATGGGGCAGTCGTTCGGGCTTGCCACCAAAGAAAAGAGCGCGGGCGTTTTCGAACACCATACCACCGTTTACGATACGGCTAACAACCTCTATTACCATCCTTTTTGGCAAAACGATAGCATGTTTGTGCGCGAGTACCGCTTGGAGGGCAAGGATACCACACACAGCCGTATTGAGCACGTTAGCTATGTTATCGGCTCTGGGCATCATACCAATTCACATTTGTATAACGTCAACGGCTTTGTGTTCCAAGCGCCCATTACCTTCTATACTGAAGATAAATATTGGGATATGGCACCGGGCTTCGAGGGTGGGTTTAATTCCCGTTTTAGCCGCATAATTGGCAAGGAGTGCATGACCTGCCACAACGGCCTGCCGGAGTTTGTAGAAGGCTCGGTAAACAAATATGATCAAGTGCCCACTGGCATCGATTGTGAGCGCTGCCACGGTCCGGGTGAGCTGCACGTAAAGGAAAAGCTTCAAGGAGTAATTGTAGACACTGCCAAAGAAGCTGATTACACCATCGTGAACCCGCGCAGGCTAACCCGCGATTTGCAGATGAGCCTTTGCCAGCGTTGCCATTTGCAGGGTATTGCCGTGCTGCAGGAAGGTAAGGATTGGGACGACTTTAAGCCCGGTCAGCACCTGCACGAGGTTATGGACGTATACCTACCCCGCTACGAAGGCGGCGAGAATGACTTCATTATGGCCAGTCAAGCTGATAGGATGCGTATGAGCCCATGTTTTATCAATACCGAAATGAGCTGCATTACCTGTCACAACCCGCACGTGAGCGTTAGGGCTGCGAAGAAGGAGCAATTTAACGCCAACTGCAACAGCTGCCATCAAAACAGCCCAAAAGCGTTATCTCAAAAGCTGTGCAGCGCCCCTGAAGCGGATTTAAAAGCGGCTAACAACAATTGCGTTAGTTGCCATATGCCTCGCACGGGCAGCATCGACATTCCGCACGTAACTATTACTGACCACTACATCCGCAAGGATTATGGCGGCGGCAACACCATAACGGTTGAAGAGGTGGCCAATGTGCGACGTTTCCTTGGTTTGGAGTGCCTTACCGATGAACAACCAAGCTTACAAAATAGGGTAGAGGCCTACCTTGATTTTTATGAGAAGTACAGCGCCCAAGGTTATGTACTGGATTCGGCTTTGGGCTATTTGAAGCAGATTAAAACTACCGATGCTCATTACCTGCCACTGGCGGTGCATTATTGGTATTTGAAGGGCAACTACCAAGAGGTTACCAAACTCACCGGCCAACTAAAACCCTCACAGTCACAGAATAAATGGACCGCCTATAGGGTGGGAGAGAGTCACTTCCGCCTCGGGAACCTTTCTGCAGCGCAAGGGTATTTTAATAGAGCGGTAGAGCTGGAGCCTTACAACCTTGATTTGTTAAACAAAAAAGCCTCAACTTTGGCGCTGAGCGGTAACAATGTGGAAGCAAAGAAGGTGTATGAGCAGATGTTGGCCCTGTACCCGAAATCGAAGGAAGCGTTGACCAACTTGGCTTATCTCAATATGTTGGAGTTCAACTGGAATAAGGCCGATGCTCTACTAGGAATGGCCTTAGTCCTTGACCCAGATTACGAGCAAGCATTGGTAAACCGCACCATATTATACATTGAGCTGAAAGAAAAAGACAAAGCCCGCATCTGGGCAGATAGATTGATGAAAGTGAACCCTGACAGCGAAAAAGGCAGGCAACTGCTGCAAATGATCCGCAGTATATGAGGAAGTGGATAATCAACTTTTCGGTAATACTAGTTTTAGGTCTTGGAATTTCCGGGTATTTCTATCAGCGCATTTTTACCAACAATTTAAAGGGCGAGAGCGGCACCAAGCATGAATTTTTCGTGCGCACCGGTGCTGATTACAGCCAGATGCTGGATAACCTTGCACAGCAGGTACTCATTCACCCTAACAACTTTGATTTCGTTGCCCAGCGCATGGACATACCCGAGAAAGTAAAGGCTGGCCGCTATATTTTTACCGTACCCATGAGTAGCTATGATATTGCCGCCATGCTGCGCTCAGGCAATCAAGCACCGGTAAAGCTTACCACCCGCAAGGCCCGCAGCAAAGAGGAAGTGGCGGGCTTGATTGGGCAAAAGCTTGAGGCAGATTCGCTTTCGGTGCTAACCTTGCTCAACAATCCGCAAAAGCTGGATAGCTTGGGCTTTAGTGACCAAACCATTCTGGCACTTTTCATCCCCAATACCTTTGAGTTCTATTGGAACACTAGTGCCGACGAGTTTTTGGAAAGGATGAAGAAGGAGTATGATAAATATTGGACGGAGGAGCGGCGCAAATTGGCTGCCGACCAAGGTTTGAGTCCGATACAGGTAAGTATATTGGCCAGCATAGTAGAAGAAGAATCGGAAATTAAAGCAGAGCGCCCAACGATTGCAGGCCTATACCTCAACCGTTTTAAGAAAGGCATGGCGCTGCAAGCCGACCCAACGGTGAAATTCGCTACCCAAAATTTTGGTGCACGCCGGGTGCTTTATAGCGATTTGACGTATGAATCGCCATATAATACCTACGTCTATGCGGGTCTACCCCCTGGGCCTATCTGCACCCCATCTATCAATGCAATTGAGGCGGTACTGAACGCAGAGAGCCATGATTACCTGTTTATGTGCGCCAAACCCAATAACGAGATTGGTCACGTATTTGCTAAAACTTTGGACCAGCATAACGAGAATGCTCGCAAGTATAGGAAATGGTTGAACGAAAGAGGGATTTATCGTTAAGTTACGGGTTGCGTACTTCGACGCCGCTCAATATGACATTTGTTATGGGTTGGTTAGGGCAAAAATGAAAACAATGACATTAAAAGAACGCATAAGCGCATTTGCAACACTAGGCCAGCAGCTATTGCCGGGTGGCGAAGAATTGGATGCTGCTATACAGCTAGCCTACCATCAAAACCGATGGTTTACACATGAGAACAGCCGCCACATGGTGGAGGCCATTGCGCACAACTACCTTCACCAAGCAAAGCTCGATCAATGGCTAGCCCCATACCAAAGCCACATTGAGAAGCACCAACCCAAGGTCATCGGCCTTACCATGGCGGGCAATGTGCCGTTGGTGGGCTTTCACGATTTGTTGAGCGTATTGGTTACGGGCAACAAAGCCCAGATAAAGCTAAGTAGTAAGGATACCGCATTAATGACCTTTATAATCAATAGTTTATACACTATTGAACCGAGGTTTAAAGAGCAGATTGATATTACGGAAAGGCTGAAAAACTTCGATGCCATTATAGCAACAGGAGGTAACAATACCTCTCGTTACTTTGAGTATTACTTCGGCAAATACCCCAATATCATCCGCAAAAACCGCAACTCGGTAGCGGTGCTCACCGGTAATGAAACGCCTGAAGAACTAGCCCAACTAGGGGAAGATATCTTTCAATATTTTGGGCTGGGTTGCCGCAATGTGAGCAAGATATACGTGCCCGCCGATTATGAGTTGCGCCCATTATTTGAAGCCCTAGAGCCGTTTGCCAAAGCAATGGACGTGGACAAATACAAAAACAACTACGATTACCATCGCACCTTGCTGCTGATGAACAACACCAAGCACTTCAGCAACGATTTCCTAATGTTGCAGGAAAGCGAGAGCATCGCCTCACCGGTGGCCATATTGCACTACCAATATTACAAGAAGCTAGAAGAGGTAGCGCTGGACATTCGCCTAAAGCGTAAAGAAATACAGTGTATAGTTGGCCGCCCAGAAGTGGGGGAGAAAGCCGTCCCTTTCGGCCAAGCGCAGCAGCCCCAGTTGTGGGATTATGCTGATGATGTAGATGTGATTGGCTTTTTGGTCGACAGTCCTCGGTCCACGGACAAAAAAACACATGATTAATTTGTATTTCCGTCAACCTTTTGACCCAAAAAACTATTTACTGTGGACCGTGGTCTGTGGACTGTGGACCAAAAAATAACTAACTTTACATTACCTATGGCAATAATGATAACCGATGAGTGCATTAACTGCGGGGCTTGCGAGCCAGAATGCCCTAATAATGCAATTTATGAAGGTGGCGTAGAGTGGAAGCTTTCCGACGGCACCGAATTGGGCGGCCCATTAACGTTGATGGACGGCCGTGTTGCGGAGCCAAACGAGAAATTCCCGCCCGTATCAGAAGATTACTACTACATCGTTCCAGATAAGTGCACCGAGTGCGTGGGCTTCCACGAAGAGCCGCAATGTGCGGCCGTTTGCCCGGTGGATTGTTGCGTTCCCGATCCAGATGTTGTAGAAAGCAAAGAGACTTTGCTGGCGAAGAAGGATAGGTTGCACGTGTAGGTTTTTCCACTGCTAGTAGCTGTTGGATTGCCTCCTTGTCGCTGTCAATTGTTTGCCATTAAGCTCTCGTATTTTTAAATCCAATTTCTTTTCATTTCACATTTTTCCCTATCTTTAATAGGTACAAAACCCTACCATTGAGACAATTGTCTTTTGCTTTGCTGTGTTTGCTACTGTTTGGCTGCGCTAAAACAGAACGGGTGTATATACCCGATAATGAAGCCCCACCAGACCGCTCGGTATCTACCCTAAAACTGGAAACCTACGTAAACAAATGCTACATAGGTCTGTTGGGGCGCAAGCCTTTGGATGCGGAGATGACTGCTGCGGTGCAAACATTGCGTGATAGCAGCCTTTCTTCAGGCGGGCGAAAGCTGATGCTATCCAACATCCTCAATCAAGAGGAATTTCTGGTAAAAGCATATACTAATGATGGCGACCTGCTACTGAACAAATGGGACACTTCGCTGTATGCCTTCTTTCTATATCAATTTACAACAGCGCGCCAAGACACCAACAATGTGGCCATCTATCCCGTGATTGATACAGGTATTGTAGGCTTGGAGCGACTACTAAGTATAACCACCGACTTTACTAACGGTACCATCGATACCCGTACCATGCATAAATACATGGTGAACAACTATGCTTACGATGAGATAAATATGGGTTCGGAGAACTTTGTACGGTCGGTATTCGACCATTTTTTGCTGCGCTACCCCACAACGGCTGAGTTGGCAGAAGGGATTAAGATGGTGGATGGTTTTGAGGCGGTTTTATTTACCCAAACAGGCGATAGCCGAAGCGATTTTGTAGAACTGTTCTTCAACAATAACGCTTATGTTGAAGGCCAAGTGCGCTGGGCATTTCAGCGTTATTTTTTTAGAGATGCTAAAACTGAGGAGTTGGCCTTCTATACCAATATCTACCAACAAAATGGCGACCAAAAAATATTGTTTACCGAACTTTTATCCTTAAATGAGTATGCTGGGTTTTAAATTTTTGGACCATAGACGATGGACGATGGACCATAGATGCTTCAAAAAGCAGGGCAGAGGTGTGGCTATGTTATTCCTTGCTAGCCTACTGTTTTTTGCTTCTTGCAAGAAGGAGGAGTTGTATGTGTATGAGGTTAATGATGTAAAAGTAAAGCAAGATAAGGGCGACAAAAACAACGTAAAATCGCAGACGGAGTTTATTGCGATTGCCTATTCCGATTTGTTTCAGACTGGCATTGATAGGGCAACTTTAGAAGTACTGCTGTCCCCTTACCAAGCATTTGGAGACCAGAAGCTTATTGAGCAAATGATTATCAAAAGCTTCCTGAACGTCCCTGGTGCCGATGTGCCTACGCAAGCTGAAATGGATGCTAACCGCAGCCAGTTTGTTACGGATGCGTACGTAAAGTTTTTGGCGCGCGAACCCGATGAGTTTGAATTGTGGCACTTCGAGCGATTATTTGCCGAAGATCCGAGCATCACCCCGCAAATGTTCTATTTCGCCATACTCACCAGCGATGAATACCGCTACTACTAAACTCTAGCCATGAACAGGAGAGACTTCTTAAAAAAGAGTGCCATGGCCGCGGGTGCCGTTTCGTTGCCATACCTATTGCCAGGGGGCACCTTGTTTGCCCCTACGGGTAGCCGCATTGCCAACCATGTAGTATTTTGCCTGTTTGCCGGTGGGGTGCGCAACTTGGAAAGCGTGCATAAGATAGACGGTAACCTAATGCCGAATATGCTTACAGGCAACGAAAGCATTAGCAACGATATTTTAGGGGGCATGAGCAACCTGCCTTCACCGGCCAGCACAAGGTTGCAAACTTTGGGTACGCTGTTCAGGGAGTTTCGCTATAAGCAAGGCCCAACAGGGCACTATGGTGGGCACAACACGATTCTTACTGGCAGATATGATGAAACCATTTCGCTCGCCCAGCGGCCCAAATACCCCACGGTATTCGAGCTATACCGCAAGCATAGCAGCCCGGAGCAGGCCGCGTTGAATAGCTGGTGGGTAAGTAACAGCCTTGGCCCCTACCCAGCGCTCAACTTTAGCGACGACCCTGAATATGGTGCCATTTATGGCGCCAACTATGTGCAGCCAGGCTCCATGATAGTAGGCATGCCGCAAGACCCCATACAGTTGGATGACGTGAAACTGGATAAAGTGGCAAGTATGCGCCAGTTTATGGATAATAACTTTACCAGCAAAACCACTGCTAAGGATGCCGGCATTACCAATACGGCAGCCAACCGAAAGCGCATTGAAGAGTTCTTGAGGGCGGAATACCAAAACGCAGTTAACGGCCAATACAGTAGTTTCTGGGGGTTGCAGCAAAACACCATCAACAACGACCAGGTAACCATGTTCTTTGCCGAGCAGGTGATTAAAGAATTTAAGCCGGAACTGCTGGTGGTAAACATGCAAGATGTGGATACCTGCCACCAAAATTTCACGCGCTATGCCAACAACATCCGCAAGGCAGACTATGCCGTGGCCAAACTATGGGAAACCATACAAAATACGCCCGGCATGGCGAACGACACTATATTGATAGTAGCACCTGAGCACGGCCGCAACTTGCAGCCCAACACCATCAGCGACCAATATGGTCGCTATGCGCTCGACCATACCAGTGACCCTACAAGTAGGGAGATTTTCTGCCTAGTAGTGGGCCCGCCGAGCAAAGTAAAACAGAACCAACTGATTACGCAGCAAGTCGGGGAGAGCATCGACCTTGTTCCCACCATAGCACGCATTTTGGGCTTTGACAGCGAGATACCGGGCGGCAGGTTGTTTGGGCGGCATTTGGGGGAAGCTTTTGTGTAATGTACCGATTGATCAATGTACTGATATACCAATTGAATTAATGAAGAAAAGCTTTTAATGAAATACGCTCCATACATTCTTCTACTTGCTTTGGTTGCTGGCTTTGTGGCTTGCGATAAGGAAGCGGATTTGCCATATAATCCGTATGATGACGTGGATTACTTAACGCCACCCGCGCCAGTGGATACGCTGCAACCCAACACGATAGTTTGGCTGCACAAGAACATACTGGAAACCCGCTGTGCACTGCCTGGCTGCCATGATGGTAACTTTGAACCCGACTTCCGTACCGTGGAAAGCTCTTTTGCAACGCTTGTGTACCATCCAATAGTGAAAAACAACCAGGATTCTAGCTTTGTATATCGGGTAGTGCCTTACGATACCACTAACTCCGTACTGCATGAGCGCATTACCAATTGCTGCTTTGTAGGCACTAACGACCGTATGCCCCAAGATAATATTGGAGTACCGCTTGACCAACAGTACATAGATGCCATTGCCGCTTGGATAATGGCAGGTGCACCTGATATGATGGGGCAAGTGAGGCCACTGCCAAATAAGAAACCTTCCATTGATTATTACTTGGCAGCCAATAGTACCTTTACCGTCAATATATCGGCAAATAGTAACCGTATAGATTCGGTTTACTATAACCCTTTTATAGTTGACAACTCAATCACTATCAATATAATACCCTCTATTACCGACGATAATACTTCAATAGATCAGTTGAAGTACAACAAGCTGCGCACTTCTTATAGTCCTGATGATTTCAGTACCGGGGCAGCAGGGTATAGGGAGTACAATGCGGTGTTCACCAACCTAGGCGGGGCAGGGCAATATTGGATTGTAACCTTGAATACAGCTGACTATACACCTGGAAACATTGTGTACTTCCGCTACTATACGCAAGATGATGTGGCGGGGCCTATTGTAGAAATGCCTACTACAAATTTGATTTTGCCCTACAAAACCTATTTTAGTTTTTACGTGAAGCCATGAGATACTTGTTGCCTATTATCGTAATATGTTCAATTTTTTCTTGTAGAAAAGGAGAGGAGCCACTCAGCAATGTGCCCGCTATTGAGTTTATTAGCGTAATCCCAACTGCGGCTATCCAATACCAAGACTCGTTAAGCTTTACCATTAAATACGAAGATGGCGATGGCGACTTGGGCAGCAATGACCCGAACATCAGAAATCTTTTCCTGACGGATAGCCGCAATAATGTAACGTACGAATTTCGGGTGAAGCAGTTAACACCATCAAATACTGCAATTGCCATCTCCGGAAATCTGACGGTGGTGTTAGATAATGTAGGATTGATATCGGGCAGCACGCCGGAGACGGCCACATTTGAAATCTACATGACTGATAATGCTGGTAATAGGAGTAATACTTTATCCAGCAATTTGGTTACCATTAATCCATAACGCTGTAAACTCAAGAAATCAACTTTACATAATGTCAATTATAAGACAAAAATATTGTTGTGAAAATGAACGGTATTGGCTGGAAACTAACTCTATGGCTAATCTTAGCAATTGCCTCAAAAAGAAAGCCGCAATCACATCTTAGGGATAAGTGCAATTGCGGCAAAACTTTAAACTTTCTACAATCAAATAAAATCGGCCAAATACAACCAACGTTCCGTTTTCATTTCAATGTTTCGGATTACCACGGTTAGGTCGCTGCTCACGTTTTGGACGTCATTGTTACTAAGTTTACCAGAACTTAATTTTTCGGTTAAGTCGGTTTTCTTTTGCTCCAATTCGGCAATATCGGCTTCCAGTTGCTCGTATTCCAGCTTCTCTTTATAGCTCAGCTTTTTCTTTTCGATTGGTTTGGTTTCCACCACAACCGCAGGTTTGGCCGCCACGTTGCGCTTGCTCTCGCGCAATTGCTCCAACTCGTAATCTTGCACGGCGCGGTAGTGAGAGTAATTTCCGTTGAAGTCCTTCACCTTGCCGCCTCCTTCGAAGATAAATAGATGGTCCACCAGCTTATCCATAAAGTGCCTGTCGTGGCTCACCATCATTAGGCAGCCGCGGTAGCTTTCTAGAAAGTCTTCCAATACGTTCAAGGTCAATATGTCCAAATCATTAGTTGGCTCATCCAGAATTAGGAAGTTCGGGTTCTTCATCAGCACCGTCATTAAGTACAATCGGCGCTTTTCACCACCGCTCAATTTGGCCACAGGAGTATATTGTTGCTCAGGTGGGAAAAGGAAACGCTCCAAGAACTGAGATGCGCTGATGGTTTTGCCTTTCTCAACCGGGATGTGCTCGGCAATATCTTTTACAATTTCAATCACGCGCTTGCCTTCGTCAAATTTCATACCCGCCTGGCTATAGTAGCCAAACACTATAGTTTGCCCAGCAACCACTTTGCCGCTATCAGGCTGTTCGTTGCCCATTATCATATCTAGGAAGGTGGTCTTTCCTACCCCATTCCTACCAACAATACCAACCCGCTCGCCTTCTTTAAATTTGTAGCTAAAATCCTCCAGTACGTTTAGGTCGCCGAATGATTTGCTCAAATGGTGCATCTCCAAAATTTTACCACCCATGCGGTTCATTTTGATGTGCAAGTTCAGCTCGTCCTTGTCTACCCCACTGTTGGCCTTGTCACGCAAGTCGTAGAAGGCGTCTATCCTACTTTTTGATTTGGTGCCACGTGCTTTCGGTTGGCGGCGCATCCATTCCAGCTCTTTGCGCATCAGGTTTTGCGCCTTACCAATGCTAGAGGTTTCATTGGCCTCCCGTTCACCCTTTTTCTCCAAATACCAGCTATAGTTGCCTTTACTACGGTATATAACTCCCCTATCCAGCTCCATTATTTCGTTGCACACATGCTCTAAGAAGTACCTGTCGTGTGTTACCATTAATATGGTCATGTTTGCGCGGCTCAAGTATTCTTCCAGCCACTCAATCATATCAAGGTCCAAGTGGTTGGTAGGCTCATCCATGATCAGGAAATCGGGCTCATCAATCAACACCTTGGCCAAGGCTAAGCGCTTCTGCTGTCCACCCGAAAGCACATCAACCTTACGGTCGAGCGGGCCCACTTGTAGCAAGCTCAATATCTCCTTGGCGCGTTGCTCAAAGTCCCAAGCGCCTGTGGTATCCATCAGTTCAAAGGCCTTTTGCATCCGGTCGCCATCTTCTGGGTGCAACATGCATTCCTCGTATTCTTTAATGGCTTGCATCACTGGTTTGCCGCTATCATAAATAGCTTGCAGAATGGTCTCGCCTGACTTGAACTTTGGATCTTGACCTAGGTAGCCCAGATTAATGTCCTTATGTATCTTGGTAGTGCCGCTTTCAGGAAACTCCAACCCAGCGATAATACGCAACAAGGTGGTTTTGCCGGTGCCGTTTTGGGCGATGAAAGCTACTTTCTGGCCTTTGTCAATATAGAAGGTAATGTTCTCAAAAAGTACCTTTTCAGTGTACGATTTAGTGAGATTTTCGACGGTAAGATAATTCATGGGTGCAAAGGTAACTTAATAGACACAAGATTTTTAGACGCAAGACACAAGACTTGCTTCAATGTCTATTTTGCATACGCGAATGCTGTACGATGTACAATGTTCATAGTACACTTTAATGGATGTTTAATTGGCCTAATAAGCAAGTTGATCGTACAATCAGTATGCATCTTAAATCAAGCAGTGGCAAATCTTGTGTCTTGTGTCTTGTGTCTATTGTCTTATGTCTCAATTTAGAATGGGATTCTCCGGGAAGTTTACCATCATCGCATAATCACCACCTTTGTCTTGCAGCACTTTCTTCCACAAGTTATCGGCTTCTGTACTGAAGATGTATTTAGATTTAGCAGGCTGGGTAATCCAAGAGTTGTCTTTCATTTCCTCCACCAGTTGATCAGGCGACCAGCCGGAATAGCCTAAGAAAAATTTAAATTGGCTGGGCTGCACTTCACCAGCTTGTACCAGCTCTTTCAGCACTTCAAAATTTCCACCCCAATACAAGCCTGGAGCCACTTCAACACTGCCTGGTATTTTATCACCTACGCTGTGCACATAATGCAAGGTGTCCATCTGCACGGGTCCGCCTACAAAAAGAGGTGCTACAAATCCTTCGAAGCCGTCTATTACATCCTCCAGCATCATGGGTGCTTGGCGGGTAAGCACAAAACCCATTGATCCATCCTCATCGTTATGCTGCACCAATACTATTACGGTGCGCTTAAAGTTTGGGTCGAGCATAAATGGCTCTGCTAATAGTAAACATCCTTCATATGGTGTCTTATCGCTCAAGTTACTTTCTCCTGTGGTTTGTTTAAACTCTCTAATGTTTTTGACATCAACAACTAAGCCAATGTTTAATTTAAAGACAGTGCTTTGTATAGAAATAGTTGCACAACCTTGTATTATAGCCATTCTCGGCGCTTCATCCAGATAAACATACAAAGGCCAATTACGAACATAACCCCAAGCGTGACAGGGTATCCATAGTGCCATTCCAACTCGGGCATATGCTTAAAGTTCATGCCATATATGCCTACTATAAACGTAAGCGGGATGAACACGGTAGTAATAACCGTGAGGGTTTTCATCACATTGTTCATGCGCTGGGTGAGCGATGAGTTGTACAGGTCCATTACACTGCCAAGCAATTCGCGCTGCGCCTCAAGATCTTGTATTACTTGGTTTACGTGGTCAAGCACGTCATCAAAGTACTTGGTGTTTTCTTCCTTTATCAAATCATTTTCGCTGATAGACAGCTTGCGAATGGCTTCCCGAAGCGGTATCAATACTTTTCTTAGGTATATAAACTCCCGTTTCAGCTCAGTAATACTATGCACCAAACGCTGGTCGGATTTACCTGAAACTTTAAACTCCAGTTCCGCCAATCTGTCACCCAAGTGCTCTACTATAATAAAATAATGGTCTACAACTACGTCAATTAGGGAGTATAATAGGTAATCGGTACCCTTCCTGCGGTGACGGCCATATTGGTTCTCAATGCGCTTACGAATGGAGTTGAACACATCACCAGGCTTTTCTTGAAACGACAGTAGATAGTCATTTCCTAAAACAAAGCTTACGTGCTCTTGCCGTATTTGACCTGTCTTTTCAAGGGATAACATCTTGAGGGTAAAGAAAATATAGTTGTGGTGATCATCCAGTTTTGGAAGTTGATCCACGTTCAAAATATCCTCAAGCACCAGCCCATCAAGCCCATAATGCTTGCCGATTTGCTCTACCAGCGGCACCTCTTGTATCTTATCGATATCTATCCAATTGGTATAGCCAGGTTTTAGCATGGGCAACAATTGCTCCAGCTTGTTGCAGGTGCTGCTTACTATCTTTTCCTGGTTGTAAGAAATGAGGGTAATTACGGTTTCCTTGGTGCTGCCCTCGCCAGTGTATAACAAGGTGCCTGGCGACTTACCAATTTTTTCTTTGTACTTATTTTTCGACTTCTCTGACATGGTTTAGGCGAGCTTTCTTGGTATCAAAAAGCTTAGGACAACACCCGGTTGCCTATAGTTAATCAAACATAAGATAACTGCCGAAAAAAAGAAGTAAAACTGAGGTGAAATATTATGAAATGTCGCGTACTATTTTTGCACGGTCGTTTCCTCAATAATCTCATACTGGGCATATTCGGGCTCAGCGGGTTTGCTGTTGCGGGTTACTTTTATGCGCGGTTGGCCACCATCATTACGCATCAAGGAGCGTACGAAAGTTTTTACTTTGGCGTAAATAATCAACACAAAAAAGCCAACGATGGCTACGGCAATAACTACTGGTATCAATACCAAAATAAGCAGCAGCACTATACCAGATACGATAGGGTTGGCAGTACGGTACTGCTTGGCCTGGTTGAATAGGTTGATGTATTGAACTTGCATAGGGGCGAAATTAGTACAAATGACGTGGATGTAGGGGCAAAAATTGTACCTACACCGTTAAAACCTGTTAAAGTTTATAAATGCTCCAATATTTGGCGTTCTGCGTGGCTTGTTTGATAGGTATTGCTCCAGAGGTAGACGGCGCGGTTTACCTTCTTGGCCTCTTGCTGAGGTGCGCAGGAGACGAAGGATAGGGCCAGAAATACAGTAATAAATATTGTCCAAAAGCCTTTCATAATGCCAAGTTAGCTATTTTGCAAGTGAATAAATTAGCTATGACAAAATACACCAGCGAAATATTTCTAACCGTTGATGCGGTAGTATTTGGCCAGGGCCGAGATGGCAAAACATCCCTACTGCTCATCCAACGTAAAAACGATCCTTTCAAAGGTAAATGGGCCCTGCCAGGCGGTTTTGTAGAAAAAGATGAAGACCTTGAAACAGCAGCCAAGCGCGAGCTGCAAGAAGAAACGGGCTTAAAGGTTGGCAAGGTAGAACAACTAGGCACCTTTGGCAGGCCGGGCCGCGACCCAAGGGGTAGAATGGTTTCGGTAGCATACTTAGCGCATGTAGATTTGGAACAAGCCAAAATAACCGCAGGTGATGATGCTGGAGATGCGCAGTGGTTTGCGATAGATGCTTTGCCAGAGCTAGCTTTCGATCATAAAGAGATTATTGAATTAGCAATAAAGCAAAACACAACCCGCAGCTCGCAACCCTTAACTAATGTCATACTGAGCGGAGTCGAAGTACATAACCAGCTTACTTTCACCAAAGTAAAAGAAACCTGCATCTATATAACCGACCTCAAGCGCACCCGCGCTTTCTATGAGGGCAAGTTAGGTTTGGAATGCCTTAACGAAGTGGAAGGTAGGCATATCTTCTTCCGTGCGGGGACGTCGGTGCTGCTGGGCTTTATTGCCGAGGCTACCAAAAATGACACCTCCCTCCCACCCCATTTTGGCTACGGGCAGCAGCACTTTGCCTTTGAATGTCGTAAGGAAGATTACGATGCTTGGCGAAAAAAGATTGTGGATTCAGGCATCACCATACTACAAGATGTGGAATGGCCACGTGGTGGGCGCTCCTTCTACTTCCATGACCCAGATACCAACCTTGCGGAGATTGTGGAGCCGGGTATATGGGAGTGGTAATTTTATTAATAGAAGCAGCCATGGTCCTTCGTCCATGGTCTATTGTCCAAACTAAAATCCACCCACCAACAACCGCTTAGCGCCATTGATGCCGCATTTCTGATAGGTATGGTAGCCCAGTGCCGCTTCGTTGCGGATGGTTTCGCGGCTTTCGCCTTTTACCCACGCATCCAGCGCATAGCCAAGGGTATAGGCTTCGGGCGCCATTAGGCCCGTGGTCCAAACGAGAGGGTACATCTTGGCGGCTTTTACGTATTTATTAAAATACTCCTTGCTGATGCAGGCTAATATGATTGCTTCGCGCTCAACGTTATCCTTGCTTTTAGGCACCTCGTCCAAGTCAAATTCCATAAGCCCATCGTGGCCGATGTATGCCAATAGGCTGGCGCCAGAGCCCACGTTAAGGCACTGTGCCCCAACCATTACGGTATCGCGCTTATAGCCCGCACCAGCGTAAACCATGTCATTAATAGCTCGCTTTATTTCCCTTCCTCGGTAGGCATCAGCCACAATATATACATCGCGGGTTTTGTGCTTAAAGATGCAGCGCTCCAAGATGATGGAGTCCTTATCTACAGGCCTGGTTTCTATCAACGTCCAGTTGGCATGTTTCTTAAAATAAGTTTTGATGCCATAACCACAACCCCAATATAAATTGTTGCGCGGATCATCGCCATTGCCGATGGCTTTGGGCACTGGCACGATGCCTTGATGCACATTATCGCACAGAGCAACGTATACGTGCACCACCTTTTGGGCGTTGATAAAACTTGCGGTAACAACAACTACAATTAAAGCAATAACCATTTTCATACGCCGATTTTTGGTAATTGTACATTAACCTTAACGATAATTATAGGCAGAGCGTATGCTTTGCTCACAAAATTCTGTTAGTTTAGCGGGGTTTTATTGAATACTTGCTATTAAAAGTAAGCGGATTATGACGATGGATAAATTGGTGGCAGGGTTTGCCGATCAACTGAAAGAGGCAATTGAGATTGGTAGAGGTATAAGCTTGAGGCCCGCTGTGGCCGAAATTCGGAACATTGTGGTTTCTGGCCTTGGTGGCTCTGGCATTGGCGGCAACTTAGTGGCTGAGCTGGTTGGCAAGGAGTTGCGTGTACCCTTTTCGGTAAATAAGGAGTATGGCCTACCTACCTATGTGAGCGAAAATACATTGGTTATCTGCTCTTCTTATTCGGGCAATACCGAGGAGACTTTGGCTGCATTTAGCGATGCGCTGAAAGCCAATGCCCACATTATTTGCATTACTTCGGGTGGTAAGTTGTTGGAACTTTGCAAACAGTACAACATCGACCATGTAATTATACCCGGTGGCAATCCACCACGAGCTTGCCTTGGCTACTCTTCGGTACAGCAGATGTTTGTACTGAAACAGTTGGGCTTGATTGGTGGTAAGTTTGAAGATGAGCTAGAAGCCACCATCGCTTTGCTTGAGCGCGAGCAAGACCATATACGTACTTTGGCGAAGGCTATTGCTGCCCAGCTACAAGGCCGCATACCGGTATTGTACACGGTAACCGAAATGGAATCGGTAGCAGTGCGTTTCCGCCAACAGCTTAACGAGAACTCTAAAATGCTTTGCTGGCATCACGTAGTGCCAGAAATGAACCACAATGAGCTAGTTGGCTGGAGAAACGATATTGGTAAGTGGGCACCCATCTTTTTACGCAGTCGTGAAGATTATGACCGCAACCAACTGCGCATAGAGATTAATAAAGGCATCATTGCTGGCTATGCCGAGCATGTGCTGGAAATATATGCTAAAGGCGAAAGCCAAACCGAGCGTGCCTTCTACTTAATACACCTTGGTGATTGGGTAAGCGTTTACCTTGCGGAACTTAACGGTGTGGATGCTGTTGAAGTGAAGGTAATAGACTTTCTAAAAAACGAGCTTACCAAAATTTGACCTACAAGCAGAAACCGCAAGTTATTTTACGACACCTTGGTTTGGTAGATTACCAGCAGGCTTGGGATTACCAGCAGCAGCTAATGGATGCCTGCATTGCCCGTAAACTGAACAACCGCACTGCAGAGTCTCCCGAAACCCAAGAGCATTATTTATTACTTTGCGAGCACCCAGCGGTTTTTACCC
Organism: Sphingobacteriales bacterium; assembly: GCA_027483645.1. Classification (GTDB taxonomy): domain Bacteria; phylum Bacteroidota; class Bacteroidia; order Chitinophagales; family CAIOSU01; genus CAIOSU01. The sequence goes on along the minus strand of JAIXUD010000004.1, from coordinate 66,176 downwards.
TTGGCAAAAGCGGTAGTATGGATAACCTGCTGGTGAAGGAAGATGAGCTGGGCCAGCGCGGGGTAAACTTCTATAAGATAAACCGAGGAGGAGACATTACCCACCATGGGCCAGGTCAATTAGTGGGCTACCCCATTCTTGATTTAGAGGAGTTTTTTACCGACATACATAAGTATCTCCGCTTTTTAGAAGAGGCCATTATACTCACCTTGAATGATTTTGGTATCGAAGCCGGCCGACTAACCGGCGCTACAGGCGTATGGATTGAGCCCGATAATCCCCTTAGAGCCCGTAAAATATGCGCTATGGGTATCCGCGCCAGTAGGTGGGTTACCATGCATGGCTTTGCGCTAAATGTAAATAATGATTTAGATTACTTCGATTGGATTATCCCCTGCGGTATTGACGATAAGCAGGTAACTAGCATGAAGCAAGAAATTGGCTATGAAGTAGATATGAGCCTTGTAATGGAGCGCTTTCAGAAATACTTTGCAATCATATTTAATGCCCAGTTGCGTACCGAGAGCCTATCTTTTAGGCATTTATAACTTGTTGTGGCCTTCTGTTTTTTTGCTGCCATTCTTTAACTGCGGTTTGTTTTTTTAGCTCCTCCAGCATATTTACCACTATCGACTTTATGATGCGGTTCAGCTCTGGGTCGCCCTCTTGTTTATTAATCAGTGCATCAAATGCCTTGGCAGCCATTTCCGCTACTTGGGTATTCTGGTCGTCGGCAAGCTTTTGCATGATGCCATCAATCCCCTCAAAAATACCTTCACTCACGCTAGTTTCTAGCTTTTGGGCTATGCTCTTACCAATTAAAGGGATTTTTTCAATGGTTTGTATCGGCCCGCTATCTTCCAGTATCAACCTCACTTTTTCCTCTATTTGGCGCTGTATTTCATCCCTTTTGGGCATATACTCTTGGGTGGCCGTATTTTTCACCTTGTTACTAATCCAGTCGATAATCTCTTGCCGGTGGGGCAATACTGCATTGTATACCAAATGACCCTGCGTGCCTGGTTCGGCTTCTTTCTCCACCCCTTTCTGTATGCCACTGAGCAACCTGATAATGACCGTGTCCGAAATCTCTTCTGCCACTATATCCTTTACGTGCATCAGCTGCTGGTATGCGTACCACTTTTTTATATTAATGATGCCCATGCGCTGCAAGCGGTATAAAATAGAAAACAGCCTCAATACCCTCAAGAAACGGAAACCGCCTGCAGGTATAAGGCCAAGCACATCATAAAAGTGGATAAGTGGATAGTAAAACCAGCGATGGTATACCCCTTTGACCACAGAAATAACCCACCGTATAAGGAACTCGCTAAGAAATATCATGACAAACCACAAGTCGTATTTACCAAAATCTTGGTGGATTGGGAGGTACCAATTGTAGAATTGGCTAAAGTTGAGGTGGAAAAATTCGCGAACGGATTTGTTCAAAAACGAAAAATCGAAAGCAAACCATAATAGGTTTACAATCAATATCACTGTCATGATTATGTCAATAAGAAATATTCCAATATCTTCTTTGCGTAGCTTTGCTGCCGACATGCTTGTTGGTTTCGTGGTCAATAATTCCAAGCAAAGTTCTCAAAAAACAGACCAATGCACTACGAAAGTCTATTTTCAATAAGTATGTTGTGCGCGAGTGCTTTAAAATCAAGCCCATCAAAATTCCCACTGCTCATCATCAGCAAGTTGGCCTGCTGCCAATTTTGCTTCGATAGAAAATCGCTTAAGTCTGCTCCTTGGGTAAACACTTGTATGTTGTGCTGTCCAAACTCCGCCTTTACCTGCTCTGCACTTATTGGTGGCAATCCCTTTATATCCAGCGCATGCGAGTTGAAGAATACTACAGGCACATCTGCGTGCGCCATACTGCCATTATATTCTGATAGGAAATCTTTGTTAAGGCTGCTATAGGTATGTAATTCCATTACGGCTACTAGCTTTCGGGTAGGGAACTGTTCCTTCACTGCCTCCGTAGTAGCTTTTAGCTTACTTGGCGAATGGGCAAAATCTTTATAAATAACTGTTTCTGTATTCTCAGCCACCTTCTCCAATCGCTTCGATGCGCCTTTGAAGCTTTGTATCGCTTCATAAAACTCGTCATCGCTTATGCCTAGTTGGCTGCACACATTGCGGGCGCCTTCCAGGTTTTGCAGATTGTGTTTACCAAATACCTCCAACTGTCGCTCTTGGCCATCTTGTAGTATATAAGTTCTATTGTCTCGCACCACATAGCTTGGTGTGCAATATGGCAGTTTCAATATGGAGCTATCGGAATACAAGGCTATCTGCCTAAGTATGTGGTCTTCAAGGTTGTATATTAGTTTGCCTTTTTTTACAATAGTATCCACAAATATGGCAAACTGCGCCACGTAGTTCTCGAATGTAGGAAAAACGTTAATGTGATCCCACGCAACACCGGTAAGCAAAGCTATATGCGGCCTATATAAGTGAAACTTAGGTATCCGCTCCAATGCCGAGGAGAGATATTCATCACCCTCTATAACCACTATTGGGGCATCGTTGGTTATTTTTACAGTAAGGTCAAAACCCTCAATGCGCGAGCCTATTAGATAATCGAAATTTTTATTGCAGGCCCTTAGCACATGCATTATCATTCCGGTCACGGTAGTCTTGCCATGGCTGCCCCCAATCACCACCCTTGTCTTATCTTGTATCTGCTGCCCCACAAAAGCAGGAAAAGAGTAGATTTTTAGCCCCAATTGTTGTGCACGTAGCAATTCCGGATTGTCTTTTTTGGCGTGCATGCCTAATATTACGGCGTCCAAATCGGCCGTAACGCGGTCTGGGTGCCAGCCTAAGTTAGCAGGGAGTATGCCTTCGTTATCTAACAACGTGGTAGCCGGTTCAAAAATTTCGTCGTCCGATCCTGTAACAATATGCCCACTCCGCCGTAAACTTATGGCAAGGTTGTGCATGATACTTCCCCCAATCGCAATAAAATGGACATTCATGTAGAAACCTTTACGCATTAATTATGACGAGATAAATTTTGTTGTAATTTTGTGGCAGCAAAAAAATTAGGTACAACATTTGAACGTACCAGAAAACAAGTTGAAACTAAATTACGTTATTAAACCGATACTAAAATAAATCACCATGAAAATGTTCCGCAAGCCCGTTACCATGATTGTTGCTATAGCAATGTTGGCTCTAACTTTTACCTCTTGCCACCGCGAAGGTTGCCCAGGTCAAATCACTAAGGCCGATGTGGTTGTAGTTGAACAGTGCTAAGCCAATGCATTGGCAGGAACTGACATCGTTGGCCCAATGGGCTGAATTGCTGCAGCAATCCTGGCAAACTCCAGTAGCAGTATTTAAGCATAGCACTAGGTGCAGCATAAGCAGTATGGCCAAAGGCCGGCTGGAGAGAGATTGGCAAGGCAACGAGCCAGGTTTCCCAGTTTACTACCTCGACCTTATTCGGTTTCGAGATATATCCAATGCAATAGCTAAGGATACTAATATTGAACATCAATCGCCCCAACTGATCGTTATTAAAAACGGTGAAGTTACTTATAGCGATTCGCACAATACAATATCTGCCCGGCAGGCCATGACTTCTGTATAAGAAAACATGCTGCCGGGTTTTTAGTTTGTACCCATCCGGCCATTCAAGGTTCTATCTAACGGCCAACGATTACTTTATTTACTTCTAACTTTACCCCCGATAAAATATTTCCAGAGGCGGCTCGTCAATAACCGTAATGGAACACGTGACCACAACCCAGATGCCTGATAAGGACCGTGAGATAGTCGGTATTTTCAATTCCATGAAAGGCCAATTGATGCGATTCATCCGCCAACGGGTGCGCGTGGCCGAAGATGCGGAAGACATTATGCAAGATGTGTTCTCGCAGTTTGTGGAAGTATACCGCACTATTGAGGGCATTGACCGCAGCAGCGCTTGGCTTTATACAGTAGCCCGCAACAAAATCATAGATAAGAGCCGTAAAAAGAAACCGGAGACCTTTAGCAATCTCATATTTGCCGGTGGCGATGATGAGGACGGTGATGGCCCAGGCTTGGAAGAGCTAATACCAGACTTAAGCGGCATGCCCGATGAGCAATATGCCCGTGGCATAATCATGAGCCGCATTGCTGAAGCCCTAGAAGAACTACCCGAAGAGCAACGCAACGTGTTTGTTGCCCATGAGTTTGAGGACAAGAGCTTTAAAGAAATTGCCGAAGCAACAGGCGTAACCGTAAATACTGCCCTTAGTAGAAAGCATTATGCGGTAAGGTATCTTCGAGTCCGGCTGCAGGATCTTTACGATGAGCTGGGCAGTTGATTTTGTAAGGAATTAAGAAAGAAAACTTAGAGAATAATAACAATTGGGGTACATTGTACCTTGTACATCGTACTTCGTACATCAAATTTTAGGACATGCGCATACTTCGTTTTGTAATATTGGCACTGGTGTTTCTCGCTGTAGTGGGTTTCGTTACCATGTTTTTGTGGAACTGGCTGGTACCAGAGCTCTTTCAAGGGCCAGAGATTAGGTTTGAGCAGGCATTGGGCTTGATGTTGCTAGGCAGGTTGCTGGTGGGTGGCTGCCATAAAAGCCCTGATAAAGATAGCTGGAAAGCCCGTATGAAGGAGCGTTTTACCAACATAAGTGAAGAGGAGAAAGAAGCCTTCAAGAAACGCTTCTGCGATAAGTGGGACTGAGATAAGAGCTGAAATATGAAATGAGAAATAGGAAATAAAAAGAGGAAAAGCTCTTGTTGATTGGTCGGACAACAATGGTGCTAAATATAGAACAAAAGCGAAAGTGTGTCTTTGAAATAAGTGTTGGTCTGCACTACTAAATGCAACAGCTTTATTGAGAATCCATTTTATCCATAAATCTGACGCATCCCAATTCAGATAAAATTACCTTTGTACCGATAGCAGCAATTTAGGATGCTAAAAGGTACATTTAATGCTGTTCAATTCCCCTGAGTTTTTGATTTTTTTAGTGTTGGCCTTTGTGCTGTATTGGTTCGTTTTCAACCGGCACCTAAAAGCACAGAACGCCCTCATCGTAGCACTCAGCTACCTCTTTTATGGCTGGTGGGATTGGCGTTTCCTCGGCTTGCTCTTCGCCAGTTCGTTTGTAGATTATAATGTGGGGCTTGGGCTGGCGCGAATCGTTAATCCCAGTCGCCGGAAGCTACTACTCGTAGCCAGCTTGGTGGCCAACCTAGGCTTACTAGGCTTCTTTAAGTACTACAACTTCTTTGTTACCGAGTTTATTGATGCCTTCTCGCACCTCGGGGTTCATCTAGATGTGAATACGCTAAACATCATTTTGCCCGTTGGTATTAGCTTTTATACCTTCCAGAGCATCAGCTATGCCATCGATGTATACCGCCGCAACATTGAGCCGACGCGTGATTTGGTCGCCTTCCTCGCTTACGTAAGCTTCTTTCCTCAACTGGTGGCAGGCCCTATTGAGCGGGCTACCAATTTATTACCGCAATTTACTTCCAAGCGCCACTTTGATTACGCCCTCGCCACCGATGGTATGCGGCAGGTGCTTTGGGGCTTCTTTAAGAAGATAGTAATTGCCGACAACTGCGCGTCATACGTTAATGACATCTTTGGCAACACAGCCGATTATAATGGCGGCACTTTGTTTTTGGGTGCTGTACTGTTCGCCTTTCAAATCTATGGCGACTTCTCCGGCTACTCCGATATCGCCATTGGCACTGCCAGGCTCTTTGGTTTTAGCTTGATGCAGAACTTTGCCTACCCATACTTCAGCAGGGATGTTGCCGAATTCTGGCGGCGCTGGCACATCTCGCTCTCCACTTGGTTTAGAGATTACGTGTACATCCCCCTTGGCGGCAGTAAGGGCGGCACGTGGATGAAGATTCGTAATACTTTTGTCATCTTCTTGCTCAGCGGCTTCTGGCATGGCGCCAACCTTACGTTTATCGCTTGGGGCTTTCTGCATGCGCTATATTTTATACCCCTGCAACTTACGGGTAAAAACCGCGTGAACATAAACATTGTAGCCCACGGCAACCAATGGGTAAGCCCGATGGACGTGTTACGCATATTATTTACTTTTCTGTTGGTTACCTTCGGGTGGATATTCTTTAGGGCAAAGAGCATTACCCATGCATTCGAATATATACTGGGCATATTTACCAAGGCCCCATTGGAGGCACTAGCTATTTTTCCTATAAGTTTATTGGGGTTAATTGGTTTTATGCTGGCTGTTGAATGGGTGCACCGCGATAAGCAACATGGGTTGGAAATTACCTGGTTGCAGGATAAAAAGGTTTTGCGCTGGTGCATGTACTTGGGTATAATGTTGCTGATTTTCCTATTCGGTAATTTCGGGAAGACGGAGTTTATCTATTTTGCATTCTAACAATGAAGAAGTTTTTGCTAAAAACGGTATTGATTACTTGCCTGTTTGTGGGGTTGCTCACCAGTGGGTTGGTAGGTATATCGGTATGGGTGAAGCGCAACCACTTCGAAAACCAGCATACCGAGGGCAACCTCCTCGTCATCAAACCCGACCACCATTACGACTTGGCATTTATGGGCATCTCTCATGCGCGGATGTTCTCGCGCTATGCCAACCACCCCAAGGTTGAAGCCATTTTGGGGAAAGATATTTTGAACCTTGGCCGTGGTGGTGGCTCTTGTGGGGTGAACGAACAGCTGTTCTACCTACAATATGCCTACAGCCAAGGCGTGAAGATTGATACGCTGGTGTATGTGGTATCGCCTGTGCTGATGTATGCCGGTTTCCTGAACCGCGCCACGGATACCTTCAACAGCGAGCCTTTTGAATTTGGCTTTTTATGGCAGTACTTGCGTTTCCCAGCCGAGAACAAACAGGTCCGAATATGGTCGTACATGCGCAGTAAGTTTGGTCCGCACTGGGTGCGAACTGCTCCCGATACCAAGGAGGTAATGACCGATAGCTTAACCGGCTTAGACTCTTTGGTGGTACAGCAAGGCTTTAAAGACTCCTATAAAGACGGCTTCAACGATACTATCTTCCAATACAATGCCCAACAGATGGAAGCCACCATCGCCTTGGCCGAACAGCACAACACTGCGGTTATTTTCTTCTTCCCTCCTGCCCTATTCGGACAATGGCCCGGCCATGCCGAGACGTTGGCGTACTTCCAAAAGCTCGGCAAGCCTTGCTATGATTTCTCTGAGGTAATTAAAGAGCCTCGCTTGTACTATGATAACCACCACTTGAATAGCGAAGGAGTGATGCTGTTTACGGAGGGGTATTTGAGGGCGGTGCTGGGGAGATAAACCATAATAACATAACATTCGTCATTGCGAGGAGTAACTTTGCCGATTTTTCATCGGCATTGGAACGACGAAGCAATCCCATGCCACGGAGAATGATGTGCACTAACCGCTGGATAAGTTATGTATAATGTATGGCTCCTAGGTTAAGGCACTTCACTAGCTTCGTAAGGGGATTGCCGCGTCACTCAATTGCGCGAAAGGCGCAAATTCGCTCCTCGCAATGACGCTCGTTGTGTAAATCATACTTAAAATGCCCTATTCACCCCCACCACAAACCGAAACTGTACGTTCTCTTCACCAAACGGCGCATGGCTTAGGTAGAAGGGGACATCAAAACGCAGCGTTAGCGGCTTGATGGTTTCCCATGGACCGAACTTTTTAATAGTTAAAGCCAAGCCAGCGCCGGCATCTATGCGGAAGTTGCCGAACGTGTTCTCCCCTGCCCTATTCTCGGCCATCAACATACCAGCATCGCCAAATAGGTAAGTATCCAACTTAAAGAATTTGCTGAGCTTCTTGGGTTGCCATTTTACGAGGCCGTCAAAGTCCAGCTCAGCGTTTATGGCACCGCCACTTTGGCCTTTGTAGGCGGCATAGGTTTTGCCACCGTCTTCTTCCACTACATAGTAGCCACTGTAGCCTCGTAGGTTGAGCCCACCCCCAGCATGAAAGTGATTGGTCTCGGCACCATAGCTACCTACCCAAGTTGGTGGTACATAGCCAATAGAGCGGGTAAGTGGATGATCCATCAACTCCTCGGGGCTAGCGCCTGCCAGGTACAATGCCGACTCTGGCGCTTGGTTGCTACCTGTGCCAATGCGCAGGTAAGCACGGCTGCGCAATTCCAGCTTCCAAAGCTTGGTATGGTTGATGGCAGTAGCGGTAAGGTAGTGATAGTCAAAATCAGAAAACAGGGCAGAGCTACGCAGGCTCGCGTTGATGGTGCCTTTGCCTTTAGGGTAATTGTAGCTGTGGTCCCATTCCAGGTTAAGGGAGGTGTTCCACTTTGCAACTTGCCACTCGCCGGGGTACAGCAGGTGGTTTAGTTTTTCGGCATACGGGCGAGCAAAAAGCTTGGCATACACAGTAATGCTGGAGCGCTGCCTGATGCCTTGTTTCGCCCCAAACTTATACAACTCCAGTCCATCCCAATACTCACTGTAGTAAAAGCCAGAAAGCTTTTTCACATACTTATCCAACCGGGTTTCGTAACCAAAGTAATAGTTAAACTTATCATAGCCCTTCTTGTCTGCTTCGGGGAAGCCAAACCTGCTGGGGCTGCCCTGCAGTAAGTTACCGGTTGGCGCTAGGATGCCAAAACTCACCTTGTGCCGATCTCTATAGTAAGCACTGTTGAAATGTAGACCTACTTTCAAGCCATCATAAGCATTCCACCAAAGTGCGGGGCGCATAAAGGCTTCGTACTTCTTCCAATTGGGACGGTTGTATATCTTATGATCGAACTGCAAATCCCATGGTATCTTTTTGCTGTTGTTCAGCATATTAATGTCCGCCAGTCGATACGTTGGGTCGATGATAACATCCTTTATTTTTCCATTCACGGTTATGGTAGCCGTGTGTTCAGGCTTTAGGTTATTGTCCCACCCAATCCAGCGTGGTAGTATGGTGGCATCGGTTTCCTTTTGGTGCCAGCCGTTGGGTATGTGGTAGCTGGTGGTGTCGCCATCGGTGGTGATTACGATAAAGTCAAGCGGCATTTGCATCAATCCCTTACGCTCGAAGGTTATGTTATACTCCTGTTTGCCATCGGTACCCTTGCCGTTGCGTTTCACTCTTTTTACGCCATAGTCGATGTTCTTACTGGTTTCCAGCCATTGGTCGAAGAACCAGTTGAGGTCTACCTTAGTGTATTGAATAAAGCTACGGCGTACATCCTCAAAGTAAGGGTGGGCATAGCTGTACTCATCAAAGTAGTTCTTCATCGCGTTCTGGAAGAGCGTATCGCCTAGCACATATTGCAAGTTGTACAGCATTACCGTGGTTTTGCTATATACATGTCGGTAGCCCCCACCCTGCCCCAGTGCCCCGCTAAAGCCGTCGGAATGCGTATTCAACGGCGGGTCGTTCTCGTTAATAGCATCCGATAGGTAGCTATCCCAAGCCCGCAGGTTCATGATCAAATCTGGCTTTTTAAACTTGCGCTTGTACTTTGATTTTATTTTGCCCATCGGCACTTCTTTGCCATCCAAGGTTTCCAGCGCCCATACGGTTAAGAATTGGGTAAAACCTTCATCCAGTGCGGCCCGGTAAGTTTCGTTATTGCCCACCATACCATAAAACCAGTTGTGCCCCACCTCGTGAGCTATCAACCCTTTGTTGCTTGGGAAAGCACCGCCGCAAAGCGTTAGCATTGGGTATTCCATGCCATCCTCGGCATCGGCTACCACCATTTTTGGGTAGCCATACATACCAAAGTCGTTGGAGAATAGCTCCACCACCTTTGCGGTGTAGTCTGCCACACCTTGCCAACTGCCGGCGTGTGGCTCTGCTACTAGTGCAATAATCTGCACCCCATTCCACTCCGCCTCGCCAATACGGTAGGTAGGGCCAGCGGTAAAGGCCACGTTGTGTACATTCTCTGCGTGAAACTTCCAGGTTTTGCGCTGGGTACTATCATAAGGGGTGATAATGCTAGATGCCTCGCCCCAAGGCTTTTTGGCAAAGTTCTTAATGTCTAGCTTCTCGCGCAGGCTATCGGGCAGCACCTCGCTCCTATTAATCAGATTTCCGGTGGCCTCTACCACATAGTTGCTGGCGAAAGTAAGCTCCAAATCGTAAGCGCCAAAGTCGGCATAAAACTCACGGCCCAAGTGCTGGTCGGTACTCCAGCCAAACTTAGCATCGTACACACAAATACGTGGGTACCAATGGGTTCCGTTGTAGTGCTTAAAGCCATCTACCTTAAAGTATTTCATCCGCCTGCGCATGCTGCCGGCATCAAAGTAAGTCTTAAAATCAAGGCTAAACTCCTTGTTTTGCCCAGGCAATATCGGCTCATCTAGATACACTTTCATTATGGTGTTCTCTATCTCCGTTTTCAACACAATACCGTTGCTTTTTAAGTTCTCTACTGTGGTGCCGAGGCCCTGTGCTTCATAATGGCCAAACTCGGTTTTCACATGGTTGTGCTCGGTAAGGTCGTCCAAGTAGCTGCAAGGCTGAAAGGCATTTTGGTACAAATGAAAGTAAGCCACATACAGCGTATCGGGCGAGTTGTTGGTATAGGTAAGCTCAATTGAACCGGTTATAATGTCTGTCTTTTCATCAATATCGGCTTTCAGGTTGTAGTACACATCCTGCTGCCAATAGCCGGGGTGTGGCATCTTGTTCTTCCAATAGTGCGGGTTGTCGGGGTGTTGAAAGGTATTGGGCTTCTGCAAAGGGTCGTAGCCTACTTTACTTTGGGCGGAAAGGGAAATGGTAGCCAACAATAGGCCCAATAGAGCAAACATCAATCTATAAAACATACACACGGCTTAGTGAACAAGTAGCTCAAAAATAAGGGAAAAGCAGGGAACGTGCGTGGGGGTTAGTAGAAATTGCGATGGATTTGCCAACAGACCTATAATCTTCTCAGACCCATAAGATTCAGATTGGGAAAGCGTTAATTATTACCTTTATACCAATGAAAAAAGCACTCAAATATCTCATAGCTATCGGCTTGCTCGGGTTTACCACACATGCTATAGCCATAATCATAGATGGCCTTACCGATGAAGGCACGCCCGCAGATGTGGCCGTAGTATTGGGTAGCAAGGTAAGCGAAGATGGCACCCTCTCCCCTCGGCTGGAGGCCCGCTTAAAACAAGGATACGAACTTTACCGCACGGGGCAGGTGAAAATGCTGATGGTAAGCGGCGGTACAGGCAAAGAAGGCCACCCCGAAGGAACAGTGATGGCCAACTATTTGGAATTGTGGGGCGTACCGAAGGACGATATAATTGTTGACGACTACGGCAACAATACTTATCAAACAGCCCAAAATACCCGTGAGCTACTGAAAATACACAGTTTTGAATCGGTAGTCGTAGTTACCCAGTACTTTCACATCTCCCGCACAAAAATGATATATCGCAAGCTAGGATTTGAAAACGTAACTGGTGCTCATGCTAGGCACTTTGAGTGGCGAGATCCGTATTCGATATTAAGGGAGGTGGTAGGATACTATAGCTATTTGCTGAAAATAGTAAGACTTCGATCCAACTAAGGTTTTAAGCCTTTTGTACTTTCCCATTTGACTGATAATCCTCAATCCTTCACGCAGCGGCACGAGAGCTTTTCTGTTTTGGAATTGCCGAATATACTTGCAGATGCATCGGCATTACTTAAGCGTACGCTAAGCGCCGAGGTGGAAGAATTGACACTAGGAGTAGCTGTCCACAACATAGCAAATTCTCCTTTGTACGTGAAACCAAAAGGGCCACCCAGAAATTCACCGCCAGCCTTTCCATTAAAGCCTGAACTGTTAGTGGCGCCAACGTTCGGGGGATTCCAGCCAGTGGTTTCCTTCATTGCACCACCGGCAACGCTTCCTCCGCCAAGGTTGAAAAATAACAGCAGACATTCGTTTTCGCTAGGCAGATGCCAGCCCTGTGGGCATACTCCTTGCACTCCGCTAGGGCTTGCATAGCTGCCTTGCGCACCAGCCAGTACCGTTGCCCAATCATACAGCTTACCATAGGTAGTACAGTTGGCAGGGTCGTTATCGTAGCATACACTGCCCGGTGCATCGTAATTTAGATTGTCGGCCATCCAGACCTGGCTGCCAATGCATACCGTTCTATAGCTTTTGCCATCGCGGGCATCTACAAACGTGCCGCCGCATTGGTAGCAATAAGTGTCTTTGCCAAAGTGCTTGAAATTATTCAATGGTATTTTGTAGGATGGCGGTATGCTGTCTAAATATTCGGTAGCGTTATCCGTTTTCAGGTGAGAAATTTTGGTGCTATCGCCTGCTATTATTAGCCTACCAACTAATGCATTTTCCATTTTGGTGGCAAAAATATTGCTTACTGCGTTAGCGCTACCATCAGCCCTGGCGAAGCAGTAATAGCTTAAAGGGTCCAACCCCAAAAATGCTGGCCTGATAGGATCAATTGTATTGCTTTCGTAGGTATTTAGGTTATAGCCACTATAGCACATATTGGCCAGCACGATGGTATTGCTAAGCTTAGGGATGGTTTTGATGAATTTGGAGGTAACATAAATGTCGTATTTCGTATCTGTTGCAACGCTGCTTGGCAACCAGTTCAATTGTCCATCTTTAATTTGGGTGATCGTGCCTAAGCGATACTCGCCCGAGTTTATCTTGCTAATCGCATCGCTGCCCACTTGGTTGTTTACTGCATTCCGAAGGCTTGCTTCATCAGCGGGTTTATTCTTTTTGGTAAAGGAAACATTGCTACCCGTTAGAAAACCATCAGGCACGCCGTGTGTATCCATTATTACCAAACCATAATTGGCAAACTCCCTTACTTTGGCTGGCGTGCACTGCGCATTCCTTAATATGGTTACCTTCAACTGCTTGCTTGTAGAGCCGATCCTAGTGGCCAAATCCTCAAGGTCACCGTATTTGTAAAACTCATTTTCTGCAGGGGCAAATAGCAGCACTTTGTCATTTTCAAGAGGGTTGGTGCAGCTGCCGCCCGCAAATTGCTTTAAGCTCACCCCCGAGCCGCCTCCGCCTCTGTAAAGGCTCAGGCTATTGGCACCCACAGGCATGTATTGGTAGCTCACTTCTAGTCCGCCAGTGGTTTTAACCATGATAATCATACTATCGATGGTGTACAAACTAGCCACCCCCTCTTGGGTCTCTAACCACATGGCTGTTTCCATTAATGCTTGTTGCGGAGACAATACGTTGGCCGCGCCATATTCCAAAAACTTCTCATCAGCCATATCCAGCACGTTGGTAGCTTCCAATATGGCGGTGCCGTCATCACCTTCGTCTTTTTTGCAGGCAGTAAACAATACAGTAAGTGCAATCAAAAAATACAACAGTCGAGTACGCATAATGCGGATTTTACGGGTCAACCTAAATCGTTTTATCAATATCAATCCTTCACGCAGCGGCACGAGGTATAAAGGCTATTTGGTTCGGCGCTATATATTGTGCTTATTGAAGCATAGTATGAGCCGGTAGTAACATAGTAATAATAGCCAGGTGTAAATGTATTGTATGTGGATGTCCACCAGCTTACTTGCGAGCCAAGTGAGCTAAATATGGTGGTGTTGTAGTAGCCCGTTGGCTTGGCATCAAAGTTTGCGCTATTGGTGGCGCCGACGTTAGGAGCATCCCAGCCTGTGGTTTCGCGTAGTGCACCACCGGCCACATTAATCCCACCTAAATACGTAACCAATACATCCCACTCAGCCTTACTTGGTATATGCCATCCTGTTGGGCAAATACCTCTTACGCCACTGGGCACCGAGCTACTGGCCGAGTCGCCATTCATACTGGTGGTCCAGCTATATAAACGCCCGTAACTGTTGCAATTAGCCGTGTTGTTATCATAACAATAGCTGCCCGGTGCATTATACTTTAGGTCTTCGGCCATCCAAACCTGGTTGCCGATACATACCGTTTTGTATCTTTTATTGTCGCGCGTATCTACCAGCGTGCCGCCACAAGTGTAACAATAAGTATCTTTCCCAAAATGCTTAAAGTTGTTCAAAGGAATTTTATACGATGGTGGTATGCTGTCTAAGTACTCCGTAACATTATCCGCTTTCAAGTGTGCAATCATGGTGCTGTCAATGTCAATAACAAGTCTGCCTACTAAAGCATTTTCCATTTTAGTGGCAAAAATATTAGATACGGCATTAGCGGTGCCATTGCTCATGGCATAGCAATAATAACTTAAAGGGTCTAAGCTCAGGAATGCTGGCCGAATGGGTTCAATGCCCTTACTTTCATAAGTATTATTGTTGTATCCACTATAGCACATGTTGGCCAATAGCACGGTATTGGTAAGCTTAGGCATGGTTTTAATAAACTTGGAAGTAACATAGATGTTGTACTTCACATTTGGCTCAACAGTGGCGGGCCACCAGTTTACCTTTCCCTCCTTTATAAAGGTTAGCGCGCTTAATCTGTATTCGCCTGAGTTTATCTTAGCTACCGCATCGCTGCCCACCTGAGTGTTAATGGCATCTTTAAATGCTTGCTCATCTGCAGGTTTATTTGTTTTGAGGAAGGTAATATAGCTGCCAGTAAGAAACCCATCCGGAACGCCGTGGGTATCCAATATCACCAAGCCATAATTGCCGAACTGTTTCATAATGGCAGGGCTGCACTGCACATCCCTCAATACCGTTACTTGCAGGTTTTTGCTCGTTGAGCCTATCCTTGCTGCCAAGGCATCAAGTTCTCCAGCGCCATAAAACTCCGCCTCTGAAGGCGCCAGCAGCAGTACCTTATCGTTATCTATAGGGTCGCTGCAGCTACCTGACGCAAACTGTTTAAAGCTCACACCCCCACCGCCGCCGCCCCTAAAAAGGCTACGGCCATTGGCGTCTACTGGCATGTATTGATATTGCAGTTGTAACCCACCATCCGTTTCCATCATTATTATCATGCTATCTATGGTGTATAAGCTGGCCACACCATCTTGCCCTTCTAGCCAAGCAGCGGTTTCCATTAATGCTTGCTGCGGGGTTAGTGCGTTTGCAGCACCTAGTTCTGCAAATTTTTCTTCCGCTTTATCGAGTACTTCTGTAGCCTCTATAATTGAGCCTGTTGCGCCATTCTCCTCTTTTTTGCAGGCGGCAAATAGTAGTACAATAGCACATGTAGCGATGAAAAGCAAGCGTATACGCATAGGATAATTTTGTTGAAAATTAGTTAAAAAAACACTTTGTTGAAAATGTTTTTGTACTAATTATTTATTTAGCTTGCTTTACCGAGTATGAGGCTCCCTTCTAAAATTGGCGTATTTACGATTAGCATTCACCAGTAGCGCGCCGCTCACCATTAATAACAAACCTATGCCGCCGAAAATCCAATGCAGGGTACCGGTGCCTCGTATCAACAATATTTGAATACCTATCCAACCCACTAGTATGGCCCCCTGCCCTATCACCAACCAAGGGTACTGTGCCCGGTTGAGCCACAAGGCCGCTAACACTGCAATACTGCATAGGCCATTGAAAACAAACAGAATAAGGCCCGGCAAAAAGAAATCGGTGAATGGTGAGTGCTGCAATATACTCAATGGCAAACCAAACCCACTGCCATCGGGGAAGGTCATTAAATTCCAGCCACCATACAAGGCGCCTAGGCCATTAATAAGCAGCAGTAATCCAGCTACAACTTTCAAGAGGGTTTTCATGCTGCAAAGTTAGCTGCACCAGCAGGTGGAAATGATGACTTGCATCAGTGGTTAGGGTGATGTTTGTGTGAGTCTTCTCTATTCTTCTTCCTCTATTTCAATTGGTTTCGTGGGCTCCTCTATAAACTTGTGGTTTTCCGTATCGTAATATTGTATTTCCTTTTCTACTGGTATATTGGTAGCTTTTACTAACTCTTTCCCATTCCAATAGTGATAAATAAGGCTAACCTGCCTCCTCATTATATCGGCCATATAAGCATCCTCATCCTCTTCTTCATCATACAGTATAAAATCTTTCTCCATCTTAACATAACCTTCCACACCATCCATATCTGATGGGAAAATAAGCTCCTCACCCTCACTATAATCAGCATCTGCTGTTCCCCATGTGGTTTTAGCAAGATGAAGTTTTTTACCGTCCAAAAATATGTAGTGCGTACCACCGCTGCAACCGCAACCTCCCAAACAAGGAATGTGAACCCTTAAAACATCGTCAATTCCAGCAATGCCTTTACTACCATTAAACTCAATATCAATGTAATGAAGATCGGCAGATGCACGTGCCAGGTAAAATGTAATTTTATCCAATTGAATGTTATTCTTTACAACACGTATCTGACCCATTAAAACCAAACGCTTCCTTTCTGAATTATCGGACTTCTCATACTCCACATGGCTAAATCCAACTAAAAACTTAACTGATGGATCTCCGTTGCTACCTTGGGCACGCATAGCAACAAATCCGCCCCAAACCCAACCCTTCAAGCCTTCTACTTCCGTTTGATACCAATGACTATGGATACTGTCGATAACTGAAGCACTGTCCGACTTGGTTATCAATACCAGAGCCGTACCAATGGGCAATGTTTTAAGAAACTTTGAATTGGCAGAGGGCCCACTCCGCAGCGAGACCTTATCTGCAATTAGATACCCGGTCGAATACCTTGGGTTGGTGTTTTCCAATGTTGAGTGGTCAACGAAAGTTTGGGACTTGCTGTTTAAGCCAAGTAACAAGCAAGAGATTAGGAATAGCGTTAGGTGTTTCATGGAGAATGCCCCTTTTGTCTGAATCAGAATTTACAGAATTTTAGTATTATAGAATTCATTTAACCACAAAATATGCCAAATTGTAATTGTCAAGGGCAAATATTTTTATAAGAAGTTCAACCCAATAATTTTTTATTGCTATTTTGATTCTATAATTCTTAAATTCTGTAAATTCTGATTCAGACAACCAACTCCTTCGGGTAGCACACATAGTACTTCACCACAGGCTTTGCTAAGTACTGTATATTCAATTGGTCACTGGCTTCGGCAACGTCTTTTAGGGTGCCGTCTTTAAACAAGATGTTGATAGTGTTTCCCTTGTCCATACTGTAGGCGCTGTTGCTAGTGCTGCCCTGTATTACCAAATAATCCAGTTGTTCGGCTCCTACATTGAAGTGCTCGGTAGCTTTAGCTCTAAGGGATTCGATATAGGCCGGGTCGATGGGCTCATTATACAGCTCTGAGCGGTACAGGCGGCGCTCCACCAAGCCTTTGCAAAGGCGGCGCAACACAGGGTCGTCGTTATATACCCATTGCTTGATGCTGGCCATTACATCGTTATCATCCATTCGCAGGTACTGCTCCAACGCATCGGTATACGGTGACTCAAAGTCTTCCTTCTGCACATCGTGGTATAGGAAGAACCTAAAGCTCGGCGTAGCGAAAAGCTCGGCGCCTTCTACGGCCAGTTCTTTGGCTCGCTCTAATACCTTTACCATCATCTGCTCGGCGCAAAGCACGGTTTTATGCAGATATACCTGCCAATACATCAACCGGCGGGCAACTAAGAATTTCTCGACGGAGTAAATGCCCTTGGCCTCAATCACCAACTCATCGTTCTTTACCTCCACCATCTTAATAATACGGTCGAAGCCGATGGAGCCTTCTTGTACGCCAGTATAGAAACTGTCACGCACCAAGTAGTCCAGCCTATCCATATCCAATTGGCTGCTGATAAGCTGCTGCAGGAAACGCTTGTGGTACTTGCCTTGAAAGATTTCAATAGCTAAGCTAAGCTTCCCGTCAAACTCTTGATTGAGCGAGTCCATAATCACTTCGCTCAAAAACTCATGCGAAATGCCCGGTGCCAAGCAGCGCTCCAGTGCATGGCTGAAAGGCCCATGACCAATATCGTGCAGCAAAATGCCGATGCAGACAGCTTCTTGCTCTTCAGGCGTAATCTCATGCCCTTTAAAACATAGTTCATCCACCGCCAACTGCATGAGGTGCAAAGCGCCCAACGCATGGTGGAAACGGGTATGGTATGCGCCTGGGTATACGTAGTGGCTCATGCCCAATTGCTTAATGCGGCGCAACCGCTGGAAGTAGCGGTGCTCAATAAGGTCGTAGATTACTTCATGACGGATTGTAATAAACCCGTACACGGGGTCGTTGAATATCTTTCTTTTATTGATGCGCGTTTGCAAGTGGACGGACAGATAAGGGTAACTATTACTAACTTAGCAACAAAACTAGCCAATCCTGATGAACAATATAAACATACTATGGGCGGATGATGAGATTGATTTGCTGAAACCGCAAATCATGTTTCTGGAAAGCAAAGGCTATACTATTATACCTGTAACCAATGGCCGCGATGCTATTGACCATTGCAAGGCCGAGCAGGTAGATGTGGTTTTCTTGGATGAAAGCATGCCGGGCATCAGTGGCCTGGAAGCGCTCACGGAGATTAAGCGAAACAACCCCGGCCTACCAGTGGTAATGATAACCAAGAACGAAGAAGAGGATATAATGGAAGAGGCGATCGGCTCGCAAATTGCCGATTACCTGATTAAGCCGGTAAAGCCAAACCAAATACTGCTCACGCTCAAGAAAATCATCGACAACAAACGGTTAGTAAGCGCCAAAACCAGCAGCGACTACCAAAAGGAGTTTCAGCGCATATTCAGCACCATACAAGATAAGCTGGACCACAAGGAGTGGGTAGAGCTATATAAAAACCTTATCCATTGGGAGCTGGAGCTGGAGAAGAGCAACAGCGACACGGGCATGAAGGAAGTGCTGAACATGCAGAAGCATGAGGCAAATGTGGAGTTCAACAAGTTTATTATTAAGCATTATATTGATTGGGTGAAAGGCCGTGGTGCCGAGGCGCCGATTATGAGCCACCAATTGATGGAGAAAAAGGTAGTGCCGGTAGTAAATGCCGATACCAACACGCCAACCATACTAGTGCTGATTGACAACCTTCGCCTTGACCAATGGCGCATTATTCAGCCCTTGGTAAATGAAAACTTCCGCATGGTGGAAGATGAGACGTTCTATAGCATTTTGCCTACGGCTACCCAATATGCGCGTAACGCCATTTTTGCAGGTATGCTGCCTATTGATATTGAAAAGCAGTTCCCTAACAATTGGAAGAACGATGAGGACGAGGGCGGTAAAAACCTTTCAGAAGAGGTGTACTTGCGCTCGTTTATGAAGCGTACTTTTCGAGATACTATTAAAAGCGAGTATATCAAAGTAACCAACCACGCTGACGGCAAGAAGCTGGAGGACAACGTGCTAAACTACTTGAACAACCAACTGACCGTTATCGTATACAACTTCGTGGATATGCTGTCGCATGCCCGTACGGAGATGGAGGTACTCAAAGAACTAGCCAGCGATGAGGCTGCTTACCGCTCGCTAACCTATTCTTGGTTCGATCACTCGCCATTGCACAATGCGCTTAAAAAGTTGGCCGGTAAAAAGGTGAACATCATCTTTACTACCGACCACGGCACCAAGCGCGTAAACACCCCGAGCAAGTGTATTGCCGACCGCGCCACTACTACCAACCTGCGCTATAAAAGCGGTAAGAACCTAAACTTCGAGAACCGTGATGTATTTGAAGTGAAGAACCCGCTGGATGCCGGCCTACCGCGCCAGCACGTAAGCAGCACGTTTATTTTTGCTAGGGAGGATAAATTCTTTGTTTACCCCAATAACTACAACCATTTTGTAAATTACTTCCGCGATACGTTCCAGCATGGTGGTATCTCGTTGGAAGAGATTATTATACCGTTTGCGGTGTATGGGAGTAAATAAAACCCAATAATGTACGTCATTGCGAGGAACGAATTTGCGCCCTTCGCGCAACTGAGTGACGCGGCAATCCCCTGCCACGGAGAATGATGTCCATTAACAACTAGACTAAACACACAACACCGAAAGCAGAGGGATTAATGCCAAGGCATTGAAAATAGTTGCTTCAGGCATTCAGAAGGTATTGGTAAACATAAATCAGGTAAGCCTTCGCAATGACGAACATTATATTAGAAGCATGAGCGCACAATTCAACCTAGAAATAAGAAACCCTGAAGCCTTGCCTCATGCGGCAGGTGCTTTGTTGAAGTGTTTCCCGTTCAGCAGGGTGTTTGTTTTTTATGCAGAAATGGGTGTTGGTAAAACCACTTTCATCAAAGCACTATGCGAAGCCTTGGGTACTACCGACGCGCTTTCGAGCCCTACCTATTCCTTGGTAAACGAATATTCGATTGGCGATAAGGTAATTTACCACATGGATTTGTACCGCCTCAATAGCTTGGAAGAAGCACTGGATATGGGTATTGAAGACTATTTATCTAATAAGAATGCCCATATATTTATCGAATGGCCGCAGCTTATTGAAACCTTGTTACCCCTAGATGTGGTTAAAGTATTTATCGAGACGGAAGAAAACGGGCTGAGAAGGGTTAATGCTTATTAATTTTTTGATGTACGATGTACAATGTACAAAGTACATTGTGATTTTCAATAGCGATGATTAGTAAATGTAATTTTGAATGTACGATTTGTGGGAGTGGGTGTAGATAAGTATTAAGCGTCAATAAACGCAAACACAAATTTTACATCGTACTTTGTACATCGTATATCAGTTTGCACATCGTACATCAAATAAAATCTGAACCGCCGTGTCTGAAAAGAAACCTACTATATCCGGTTATGCCATACAGTTTGGGCTGGAGCCGCAAGAAGCACCGCTAATGATGGGCACGAAAGGCCAAAAACTCTACATCGGTGTGCCGAAGGAAGTGAGCTTTCAAGAAAACAGGATACCCCTTACCCCGGAGTCGGTACAGATATTAACCAGCAATGGCCACCGTGTAGTGGTAGAAACCAAAGCGGGCGTAGGTTCTCATTTTACAGACAATGACTACTCCGAAGCGGGTGCCGAAATAGCATACGACAATAGACAGGTTTATGAAGCTGAGGTAGTTGTAAAGGTTGCCCCGCCAACCGATGAGGAAATTGAGATGATCAAGATGCATCAAATCCTTATCTCGCCCATTCACTTACCAACCCTTAAAGACGAGTACATACACAAACTGATGGCCAAGAAGGTAACTACATTGGCCGTGGAGTATATTAAAGACGAATCGGGCACTTACCCTTTTGTGCGCTCCATGAGCGAAATAGCCGGTAGCAGCGTAATGTTGTTGGCTGCCGAATACCTAAGTACCACCCGCAACGGGCAAGGAATATTGATTGGCGGCATTTCTGGTGTTCCGCCTGCTAATGTGGTCATTCTAGGTGCGGGTGTTGTGGGCGAGTTTGTGGCTAGAGCTGCGCTAGGCTTGGGTGCAAGCGTAAGGGTTTTTGATAACAACATCTATAAACTGATGCGCCTGCAGAATAACCTCGGCCAGCGCATTTATACCAGTAGCCTATACCCAGAAGTATTGAAGCGCGAGCTTGCTATGGCCGATGTGGCTGTTGGCGCCATCCACTCCGAATCGGGCCGCACGCCAGTTTTGGTTACCGAGGAAATGGTAAGCCACATGAAACCTGGCTCAGTAATCATTGATGTAAGTATTGATCAAGGCGGCTGTTTCGAGACCTCTGAAATCACCACCCACCAAAACCCTACCTTTAAAAAATTTGGGGTGATACACTATTGCGTACCGAACATTGCGAGCCGTGTGGCACGTACAGCCAGCTATGCGATGAGTAACTTGCTTAGCCCTACCCTACTGCGCTGCGGTGAAACTGGCGGACTGGAGAAAATGCTACACTACGATCATGCCAGCCGACACGGGGTATACATCTATAAAGGCTGCCTTACCAATCGCCACCTAGGCGAAAAATTCAACATAAAGCACACGGATATTGATTTGCTTTTCACTGCGAGTATGTAGCTTGTTGTTAGTATCAAGACGCAAGTATCAAGTATCAAGACCTGCTGCAAGTAGGGAAAGTTGAAGATGGATATTATTAATAATGTGTCATGGTGAGCGGTGCCGAACCATTAACAATGTAGGTGGCATAACACCCATCATTTACAACATTCCAGAAAGTATTCAACCCGTAGCAAGTTTTATCCTTAGCTTTTGCCGAGGCTAACCATGACATGTTGGAAATTCAAGTAGTAGTTAAGGTCAAACCTGACGCACCAACTTCACAATCCCCAATTTATCAAACGCCCAAATAAACGGATACACCGGATCAATTTCAAACCACTTTACCCCAAAGTTGGGCCTTGCGCCATATTTATGGTGGTTGTTATGGAAACCTTCGCCCAGCATTAAGATGTCAACAGGCATTAGGTTTTTGGAAGTGTCTTTTACCTCGAAGTTAGTATAGCCATACTTATGCGCAAACCAGTTGATAACCACACCATGCAAGGGACCCATAACAATATGTGCGGGCACCAGCAGCAACCACCATAACGATGGCGCAAAAAGTACGTAAAGGGTAATATAAATACCAATCCAAACCAAACGATTCAGTTTGCTGGATGCCATTTTATCGAACCACTCCCAAGTTGGTAGGTTTTTGTAAAAAGAGCCAACATTCGGGGTGATTTTACGCTCGATATCGAGATATACCCTACGGGTGCGCATCATCATCTTCATCATGCCACTATCGTATTTTGGCGAATGCGGGTCCAGCTCCGTGTCGGCATAGGCATGGTGCATGCGGTGCATGGCACCATATACATATGGGCTAAGGTAAGATGAGCCTTGTACAAAGTAGGAGTACACAAAGAAGAATTTCTCCCAAAATGGCGACATGCTGAACATTTGGTGTGCTGCATACCGGTGGTGAAAAAACGTTTGGGCAAACAACGAAAGGTACCAGTGGGCAAAGAAAAAGACAATTACAAAAACCATTAAGGAAAATTTGGCAGTATGAGAACTTACTAAAGATAAACACAAAAAAGGAAATGGCCACCCAAAGGCGGCCATTTTTACCTTTCATATATTATAACCACAGTTGCCGGACTTCGGTTCAAGCAGCCTGCTTACTCCATATTATGAACTAAGTTGAAACTACGGCTCCAACGGATTTTACCATCAAACCAACCCTTGAATTTATCCATGCTCAACCAAATAAGCCAAGCCTTGCCTACAATATGGTCTTCCGGCACAAAGCCCCAAAAGCGAGAATCCAATGAGTTGTGGCGGTTGTCGCCCATCATAAAGT
This sequence comes from Sphingobacteriales bacterium, assembly GCA_027483645.1. Taxonomy (GTDB): domain Bacteria; phylum Bacteroidota; class Bacteroidia; order Chitinophagales; family CAIOSU01; genus CAIOSU01. Next base: position 43,037 of record JAIXUD010000004.1, on the reverse strand, counting down.
AATAGTCCATCCTAAAGGTATATTCCGTTACCTCAGCACCATCCAATAAAAACTTACCGTTTACACGCTCCAGTTTACGGCCTTCATACATAGTAATGGTTCGTTTATACAGCGTCCAGGCGGTGTCATCCAGTTTTACTGTATAACCTTTGTATGGGATAAACAATGGGCCATAGATGTCACCAGTCCAAGGGTAGGCATCCGTATTCTCAGGGAATAATGGTTGGTCGGGCGACAACCTACCTCGAAAAGTATCCATAACTACATAGTTAACGCCAGGAATATTGCGAATTGCTTCAATAACCTCTGGTTTATTCACGGGCAAGTACATATACTCGGCCTTACTGTTAAAATCAATTCCACCAGGGTGGGTCGGGGTAATATCGCCTAAGTTTATACCTAGCTCATTCAATTGCTTCAAGTATGGATCTAACTGATACATTTTCTTCAAATCGAAAAAGCCATCCTTACTGCGGAAATTGTACATCCTGTGGTGCATAGGGCTCACGCCATCTTTGTATCCAACCAAATGCCGCTTCTGCAAGTTTTTTGCTTCAAAAGCCTTCTCGCCATTAATATACAAAGTGCCAAGGTCAACACTCAGGGTATCGCCGGGAAGCCCAACGCAGCGCTTAATGTAATTCTCCTTTTTATCTACTGGAAACTGGTCCTCCATTGGGTAGTTAAATACTACCATATCGTTTCTCTCCACCTTTTGGAAACCAGGCAAACGATAGTATGACAAGTGTAGTCTTTCAAGAAATGATTTACCCCCAATTATTGGTAGCTCACGGTGCACCAGCGGAAACGTCAACGGCGTATTCGGTATCCTCGGGCCGTAATGTATCTTACTTACAAACAAGAAGTCGCCCACCAGCAAGGTGCCTTCCATGGATGAGGTAGGGATGGTATACGCCTCAAATACAAAGGTACGAATGATGGTAGCAGCCACTATGGCGAACATCAAGGCATCGGCCCACTCCACTAAAGTGCTGCGTTTCACCTCCACACGGCCTTCGTACTTCAAGTTTTCCTTGAAGTTGAGGTAGGGCAAATAGATAGGGTAAAAGAAGATACCCAATGCCTGCTGGCCCAAGCCACGCTTACCGAATACTTTCAACAACTCCGTAACCATCCAAATGATCAGGATGATGTTGAAATATGGCAACAACAAGAAAACAAGCCACCACGGCTTGCGGTCTATCATCTTTATCCATTGCAGGATGTTGAGCACCGGCACCTTCGATTTGCCAGCATCAATGCCCGCTTTGGTAAAAAATTGGCCCATCAACATAGTGATGCCACTCATGAACAACAGCGGGCCGAATATTAGGACTAACCACATTTTTTTTTAGTTGATTGGTTACTGGTTATTGGTTAATTGGTTTCAGGATTAAAGCTAAAAACAAGTACGTACTAACGGGCAACCACGGTTTACATTTATGCTTATTTAACGTTTATATTATTCTACACTAATTAACCAGTCAACTAATTAACCAATTAACCAAATTGCAGCAAATCCCCCATCTCAAACACTCCCCTCTTCCCAATTACCCACTGCGCCGCAGTCACCGCGCCTTTGGCGAAACCTAGGCGGCTGTGCGCCACGTGGCTAATCTGGATAGTATCAATGTCGCTTTTGTAGGTTACCAAGTGTGTGCCCGGTACACCCTGCTCGCGCTTACTAATGATGGTAAGTTGCTCCTCTCCTTCTGCGGGTTGGTTTACCCACTCGTGCTTGCGATCTACTTCATCCAAAACTCCTCTTGCTAAGGTTAATGCCGTGCCGCTGGGCGCATCCAACTTTTCCAAGTGGTGTATCTCTTCCAGCTCTATATCGTACTGCTCCTGCTCGTTCATTATCTTGGCTAGGTGGCGGTTTAGGGCAAAAAAGATATTCACTCCGATGCTGAAGTTACTGGCATGGAAGAGCGTATGCCCGCCTTGCTCGGCGCGCTCCTGTACCTCTGGCAGAAAATCGTACCAAGCCGTAGTGCCCACCACCACCGGCACGCCAGCCTCAAAGCACTTATAAATATTGCGCACCACCGTATGAGGCGTACTGAACTCAATAGCCACATCGGCGGCTTTCAGTTCATCTATTGTAAAGGTATCGGCGTTATTAGCATCCACGCGCAGCACCACCTCATGCTCGGGCATGGTGTTTATCACGCTTTCGATGGCTTGGCCCATCTTTCCATATCCTAGCAAGGCTACTTTCATCGCAGTTTCAATTGTATTCGCACCCCTGTAAATCCGTTCATGCTGCCCATATCTGGTTGCCAAACAGGTTCAATGTGCATACTCAGGTCGTCGCTCACGTCAAAGTCAAACAAATGGGCATCTACTGTGGCGTCCACAATGTTCAATATGTACAGCACGCCGGTAAAAATAATAAACATGTCGCGGTTGCGCTTATAATAGTTTTTCAGCTCCCTAAGTTGGCTCTCACTATAGGTTCGCCCATCTAGCGGGTAGCTGGCAATGGCGGTATCATTTGCCACTATCCTAAAGGCATCGCTATAGGTACGGAAGTTTTTGTGATTGAAGCCCACGCCATAACCCAAACCGGCAAAGCCGCCATATACTATGGGCAATTTCCAGTACTTGCGGTTGTATATCTGCCCTAGGCCCGGCAATGCAGCAGACAAAATAGCCGCCTTCCGGGGGGAATGGCGGCCTTTGAAACTTATCCTTTTGGGCTTAGTGGTATCGTACTCGTAGGTAGTATCCGTGGGGGTTTCAATCTGCGCTTGGGCTTGCTGCGGCAAAATCCACAGGCTAAGCATCAGCAGTGCCGAGAGCAGGAAACGGTGGTTAGATAGCGGGCTGTTATGCATTCAGTACATCAAGGATGCGGTCCAGGTCATCGTCAGAGTAGTAAGAGATGGTTATTTCCCCCTTACCGCCCTTGCGCGCCTTCACTTCCACTTTGGTGCTTAACAACGTGGTAAGCTTGTCCTGTATTTTGCGGTACGCCAGCGGCTGGGCCACTTTAGTATCTTTTAACTTTTTGCTCGTGGTACCATCAGCCTGTTTCTTGGCCATTTCCTCCACTTGCCTTACCGATAAGCCCTTCTTTACCGCTTCTTGGTAAATGGCCAACTGAATCTCCGGCTGCTCAATGGTAATCAGCGCACGGGCGTGGCCCATGGTCACTTCTTTGTTTTTGATACCACTCTGTATTTCCGGTGGCAAGCGTAGCAGGCGCAGGTAATTAGTGACCGTAGTACGATTTTTGCCCAGGCGCTTGCTTAGGTCTTCCTGCGTAAGGCTGCACTCGTCCATCAAGCGTTTGTAGTTAATGGAGATTTCGATGGCGTTCAGGTCTTCGCGCTGTATGTTCTCAATCAATGCTATCTCCAGCATCTCTTGGTCGTCGGCTTTGCGAAGGTACACAGGTACTTCCTTCAAGCCTGCCATTTTGCTGGCACGCAGGCGGCGCTCGCCGCTAATTAGCTGGTACTTATTGTTGCCCAACGAGCGCACGGTAATTGGCTGAATTACGCCATGGTTTTTGATACTCTCTGAAAGGTCTTCCAGGGCACTCGGGTCAAAATCGGCACGGGGCTGGAAGGGGTTTACCTCTATATTTTCCAGCAGCACCATGGTATTGTTCACTTTGTCGCGCAGCTCAGCAGCCACGGCCGGATTGGCCTTCATGTCATCATTGATGCCACCCAGCAAGGCACGGATGCCTTTTCCCAAATCTTCTTTCTTTGCGCTCATTCCTCGAAGTCCAAAATTTTATCAGCGGTCTTTACCCAAGTATTGTCGTGCTTTTGCACAATCTCGCGGGCAAGGTTCATGTAGTTAATACTGCCCGAGCTATCCGCATCGTACAAGATGGCGGGCTTGCCCACGCTAGGCGCTTCGCCCAATTTGGTGTTGCGGTGCACTATGGTTTCGTACACCAGCTCATCAAAGTGGCGCTTTACCTCGGTAGCCACTTGGTTGCTTAGGCGCAGGCGGGTATCGTACATGGTCAACAGAATACCGTCAATCTCCAAGTCGTTGTTCAGGCGGCTCTGTACAATCTTAATGGTATTGAGCAACTTGCCCAAGCCCTCCAAGGCGAAGTACTCGCACTGTACCGGTACCAGCACCGCATCGGCGGCGGTAAGGGCGTTCACCGTTACCAAGCCCAGCGATGGCGAGCAGTCCACAATTATGTAATCGTATTTCTCTTTCAACTCGTGGAAGGCGCCTTTCATAATGCGCTCCCGGTTGGGGTGGTTGATCAGTTCAATCTCCGCACCCACCAAATCTAGGTGAGACGGGATAATCCACAGGTTCGGCACCTCGGTCTCCAGCACTAGGTCTTCGGCACGGGTATCGTTTACCAGTACATCGTACAGGCTCGTGCGCACGTTTTTAGGGTCGATGCCCACGCCCGAGGTAGAATTCGCCTGCGGGTCGGCATCCACCAACAAGGTTTTATATTCCAACACCGCCAAGCTCGCGGCCAAGTTAATGGCCGTAGTGGTTTTTCCTACCCCACCCTTCTGGTTTGCAATCGCTATTATCTTGCCCATCTATATGAAACCCTTGATTTTATTGGTGTTCAGCACCAATGTGCCGTACTTTTAAGGTAGGTGTAAAGATACGACAATTCGCCTGATTTCCCGTGAGAAGACTGTTAAATTATGAACAGGATATGCACAGGATTTGGTTACTGGTTGACTGGTTATTGGTTGATTGGAATGGAGGTGAAACGGTTGCTGTGATTACATTTTAGACGCTCCGGCCTTAAAGGCATTTTAGGTTTTGTGGATAACGGATTTTGTGTATTGTATGGTGGACGGATGTGTGCTCTTGATGTTGGCATGGCTTCCCGCCACATGTCTTGCTGAGCGGAGCCGAAGCATACGTAGTGTAGGTGGCATAATGCAAATAGCTTACCGTATTGCATGAGGAGGGTTATTAGATTGTGGGGTAAACTATACTCTGTACTTTTGCTGTACTATATATTCATCTACAACATTTAAAAAATTCTCCATAAACTTAATGACTTCCTTAGCTATTCCATTAATTTGCTCTAAAGTATAATCCTGTCCTAATTCAGAGAATGTAATTTCCCCATGAGCTAGTCTGTTCCGGTTTCGCTTCACAAGCAATAAATCATCACAATTCCGGTTTCGGCCCAAGTCGAAACCATAATTTTTAGAAATCACCCCAATCTGTCTAGCATCAATATTTCCTGATATTTCAGTTTTCCCTATTGTATTTGTATATGCCTGATAGTTCTCCCAATAACCAATGATTTCTTTTTTTTCGTTTTTACGTTCTGTCCGTGCAATTGAAAACACATCGTTAGCTATTGTTTCAATTGTATTTACAAGACTCCTATCAATGGATTTACCAGTATACCTATACTTAATCCAAACATCTTTATAAATATCTATACATTCAGAATATCTAACTCCATTTCCCTCTATTGAGGCAAACAATTCGTTAAGGCTCGCTGTTAGGGAGCCTTCTACCAAATTATAAAGCAGCAAAAAACAATTTGCTTTTAATATTCTTAGTTGCTCAGATGAAACTCTATATGTTTGGTCTTCAAGAATCCTTTTCAACTGCTTTCTATCCAAACTCTTGTTAGGAACATCTCTATTGAACTGAAATTCAGGTAAATTATCAAATACCCAAACCAATTCTATATACTCATAAATCTCCTCTGATTTTATTTTGAAACTATCGAGAAAATCGCTCATGACTTAGCTGTCAGTTTATTCTTTACAAATTCTATCCTTGCTATAACTTTAGAACGGGTATTTGTAGAACCACCAGTTACTAAGCCTTCAAATTCTTTGGAGTCCAACCATTTCACATTGCTAACTTGTATTTTTGGATTTTCTTGTAATGCCAGGCAAGTCCCAACCGATAAAGCTTCAAATCTTCCCCTAGGGGTGGAATTATGTTGATCTTTTTTTACAAAGCCATTGGGGAAGTTTTCATTTACAAAGCGCATCGTTTTTGTTAATCGTTCTGTATAGTGGTTTGAGTTAAAATCATTAGAATTCATATGCTTTATGTATCCGTTCATAAAATCATTAACATTACCATTGAAATCTAGATAGTGGTCTGAATAGGCGAAAAATCGCAATAATAATTCTTGAGGTTCTCTACGCTTTTCTGCTAAAGGAGTAAATTTTGTGGCCTTTCTAAACTCTATATTGCTAATAGAGCTGTTCAGAAAATCTGTAAAATCACCTGTGTAACTTCCCGTGCGTTTTTCCATGCTATTGAGTAGCTCACTACCTGTATTTAGCCTTTCAAATAGCATAAATCTTGCTTCGTCATCACTTTTATCGGAAAGGACAATCATCCGTAAGCTGACATTTCTAATCTTGCGTTGTCTTGGTAATCCAAAATCCTTAAAAAACATGCCATTTAAATTGGATAGTATTTCCAGGCTTTCTAAGCGTAAAGTATTATTTAAAAAATTTGAAAGGGTTCTTACACGTTGTGTACCATCGACAATTTCCAATCTTCCCTCTTCTGTATCAGCCGTGAAAATATATGGTATTGGCAATCCTAAAATCACAGATTCTATAAATCGAGATTGCCTTTTATTATCCCACACAAATTCACGTTGGTACGAAGGTATGAATATTTCATTTTCGTCATTTTCAAAACCTGAAAGATATTTTGAAACAATAATCTCAATGGTGAACTCTTTAACATCGTAGTCCACAGTCTTTTGTTTCTCCTTTATTTGTTCTTCAACTTTATCTACACTCATTTGCAAAGGCTTCAATACTATTAACCTAATTAATTTTCTTTTCAAGGCGAATAAAATAATTTATTCTTACAATACCAAGTCTTAATGGTCTTTGTGGTAAAACCTCCCCCCATTTAGCCTAAGTATGTATATTATCTGGCGCAAGTTTTTCAACTTGTGTCTACAATGGAGCAAGTTTTAACTTGCGAAAGAATATAAAAAGTATGTGGTGCGGATAGCAAGTAAATACTTGCCCTAATAAAGCACAAGTAATAAAACTTGCGCTAGGTAGACAGGTATAAGGTGGTCACATCACCATCTCCGGCGTATACGCAACCTCATAGATCACCCCGTTCGGGTCGCGGAAATCGATGGTGTAGTAGTTTTTGGAGTAGGTCATTTCTTTCGGTCCGCGGATGATGTGGGCTTGGATGCTGGTAAGGTACTCCCCTACTTGGTCAACCTGCTCTTTAGTGGTAGCTTGAAAACACAGGTGCCGAACGCCCAAAGTTGGCTGCAAATGCGCTTCGCTGCGGATAAAGTAAATCTCCATATGCGGGGTACTAAAGGCTAGGTCGTTGAGTTTCCGCCAGCCAATAATCTCCATTATTGGTGCAAAAAACGCCATTGTTTCAGCCACATCCTTCACCCAAATTTCGAGGTGGTTTATACCGGGTTGCATCTGCATGGTGGGTGGGTTTGTGGGTGTAATATAAAGAAAAGAGAGCGCAGGTTCAACTGGGGATAATGTAATTGCTTTATTATCAGCATTTTAAGATGTTGCAGCAAGTTACAACTAACTCATAATCAACTGTTTGCATTTTCTGTTTTCGACTTTCGTCAATAGTCTCAAACCCTCACCAATACTCATTTCGTGGACGACAAAACCCTAGGTACGTGAACGGTCACACTTAGCGCAGGGGATTGCCACAGGCCATTGGAAGGCATCACAAACCGCAACATCAAGTAGGCCTTCGCAATGACGGCAATTTTGAAATGTAATTAATTTTAAACCATTCGCAAACCCTAACCAATACTCACTTCGTGGACGAAAAAACTACTTCACCGACCTATTGCAAAGTTAGCAACACCAATTAACCCAATTAGCCAATAACTAATAACCATTATTATGAATAACCCTAGCAATTCCATAGTTTCGGGCGTGCTTTGAAAGCCCTGTAAATATGAACTTACCTCTTCAAGAAACCACCCTACCCCCACTGCACAAAACCCTACTTTGGGCAGAAATGGCGGTGCTGTTTGTAGGCATCCCATTCCTGCATTATTATAGGTTACTACCGTTCCATTTTATCTTTACCATGGGGGTTCTTTCGCTGATGGCGGTTACTTATATCTATCGGCACCCGAGGGTGAGCAACAAGGTTTTTGGGCTCAACGGGTTTAATGATTGGAAGTACGTTTGGGCGTTCTTTGCCCTGTTTGCCACGGCCAGTATCGTATTTGTATACCTCACCACGCCCGACCAACTCTTTATTATGCCGCTACAGCATCCGCTACGGTGGCTGGGCATTATGGTGTTCTACCCCATCTTTTCGGGCATTACGCAAGAGCTGCTGTTCCGAGGCTTTTTCATGGAGCGGTACAAAAAACTGTTCTCCAGCCCTTGGGTGCTAATTGTGGTAAACGGGCTCATCTTTGGCTTGGCACACCTCATGTTCAGGCACTGGCTCACGGTGTTTCTGTCCACCTTGGGCGGCTTTATCTATGCTTGGCTTTACTACCGCTATAAATCCATCCTCATCGCCTCCATCATCCACGGCCTTATTGGCAACTGGATATTTACCGTTGGGCTTGGGCAGTACTTTTACTTGAAACAGTAGAGCCTTCGTCGGCACAAGGTTATCAACATAACCGTAATATCTGCGCAACCTTAGAATACCTACAATCCATACATTTGCCAATTACATCGTACTTTGTACCTGCCTGTCCGGCAGGCAGGCATCGTAAATCGTACATCAATCATGACTTACACCATCATCTCCTCCACCAACCGCCCCGGCAGCAATACGCTCAAGGTGGCCAAGCATTACCAAGAACTAATGCGGGAGGCCGGTATCGAGGCCAAGCTACTTAGTTTGGAAGTGCTGAACGGTGAGCCAATCATTGATTTGGTAATGTACGACGAGCAAAGCCCGCTACTGAAACGCATACAGGACGAGTACTTGAGCGCGGATAAGCTGGTAATGATTGTGCCAGAATACAACGGCAGCTTTGCGGGCATTACTAAGCTGTTTATTGATGCCACGGATGTAAAGAACTACTGGAACCACAAAAAGATATGCCTGGTAGGCGTTGCCGATGGCCGTGGCGGCAACCTACGCGGGTTGGAGCACTTGAGCGGCCTGATGCTGCACATGAAGATGAACGTATACCACCTGCGCCAGCCACTGGCACAAATCAATGGCGAACTAGATGAGAACGGCCGCCTACATAAAGAAGGCACACTGAAGATGCTGCGCGGGCAGATTGAGGGTTTTAAAGCGTTTTAAACTGGTGGTACATATGTTTAAGCACGAAGAACACAAAGGCAAATCACCATCGCCTAAGGCGAGGCAAGCAACACAAAGCGGGCTTAGTGCTCTTAGAGTAATTTCTTTGTGCACTTTGTGGTTAACTATCATAACAATTACAGCTTGTAACGGCAACAAAACCAAAGACCAGACTAACACTTTCCGCTTCAACATGACTAGCGGGGTTACTTCGCTAGACCCTGCATTTGCCCGAGACCAAGCCAACATCTGGATGGTGAACGCGCTCTTTAATGGGCTGGTGCAGTTTGATGAAGAGCTAAACCTAAAGCCTTCCCTCGCCCAAAGCTGGACCATTAGCGAAGACGGCATCACCTACACCTTCAACTTACGTAGCGACGTATACTTCCATGAAAACCAAAATCTTAACGGCAAGCGAAAGTTCGTGGCTAGCGATGTAGTTTACTCATACAATCGCCTCATTGACCCAAATACCGCATCGCCGGGCGCATGGATATTCAATGACCGTGTGGCAGAAAGTAACCCCTTCGAAGCGCTCAATGATTCTACCTTTATCCTGCGCTTGAAAGAGCCTTTCGGGCCAATGCTGAGCTTGCTTACGCTACAATATACCTACATAGTTCCCCAAGAAGTGGTAGCGCACTATGGTAAAGATTTCCGGATGCACCCAGTAGGTACGGGGCCATTTAAACTGAATATGTGGGCCGAAGGCAACCAGTTGGTAATGGACAAAAACCCCGACTACTTTGAGTTTGAAGGTAAGGAGCGCCTACCCTATTTGGATAATGTGCAGGTCTACTTCATCCAGAACAAGTACTCGGAATACCTAGAGTTTACCCAAGGCGGCTTGGACTTCATAAGCAGCGTAGATGCCACCACAGTAAACGAGCTACTGGCTACCGACGGCGGCCTAAAACCCGAGCACAACGGCAAGATGACGCTGTACAAAATACCGTTCCTGAACAGCGAGTATTTAGGCTTTTTGCTAGACGAAACCAACCCCGCGGCCAACAAAGCGGTGCTGAACAAGCAGGTACGCCAAGCCATCAACTATGCCTTCGATAGGAAGGAAATGCTGCAATACCTGCGCAACAATGCAGGCAGGCCCGCTACGGGAGGGTTTGTGCCATATGGTTTGCCGTCGTTTGATGATAAAGCCACGCCCGGCTATACTTACGATGTGGCCAAGGCTAAGCAACTGCTTAGTGAAGCTGGCTACCCCGGCGGCAAGGGTCTACCTCCTATCAAGTTACTTACCAATCCCACCTATAAAGACATTGCCGAGTACCTTCAAAAGCAACTGGCCGAAGTTGGCATACCTGTGGATGTGGAGATAATGCAGCCGTCGCTGTTGCGAGACCAAATGCTAAAAAGCAAGGCGGCCTTCTTCCGCGGCTCTTGGATAGCCGATTACCCCGATGCCGAAAGCTTTCTATCCGTTTTCTATGGCAATGTGCCCGCCCCGCCAAACTATACCCGATTTAAAAATGCCACTTTCGATAGCCTATATGTGACCAGTCTAAAAGAAACTGAGCAGAGCAAGCGCTTCGAGCTGTACCAAGCCATGGACCGTATCATTATTGAGGAGGCGCCGATTATACCGCTATATTACGATGAGGTACTTCGATTTGTGCGCAAAGGTGTAACTGGCCTAGAGCCTAACGCCATGAACCTGCTGGATTTGAGGAAAGTTAAAGTGAATTGAAAATTGAAAATTGAAAATTCAAAATTGACTATTACATGCGTTTGCCCCTTTTGTTCTTAATCTTACTTGTGTCAACATTTGCCTATAGCCAAAACCTTTACAAAGGCCAGGTGGTAGATGCCAGTACCAGTGAACCACTGGCTTACGCAAACGTTGGCATAGTTGGCAAAAACGTAGGTACCGTTACCGATTTTGAGGGGCGATTTCAATTGGAGTTGCCGGATGCAAACGATAATGATAGCATTCGCATTTCACTTATAGGCTACGAAAGCCGCAACTGGAAGGTGTTCGATTTCAAGTACTTAGCCGATAATGTAATCAAACTTAAAGAACAAAACCATCAGCTAAAGCCTGTTGAAATCAATAGCACCCGCCTTACGTCCAAAGTATTGGGCAGCACAACTACCAGTTTTGGCTTTACGGGCGGCTTTACTTCCAACGACTTGGGCAACGAAATAGGCGTGCGCATTAATGTGGGCAAGAAGCCAGTATACCTAGAGAACTTTAGCTTCCACATTGCCCGCAATAACTGCGATAGCCTGCTCTTTAGGGTAAATATTTACAGTTTGAAAAACGAAATACCCGATAGCAACCTATTACAAGAAAATGTGCTAATCGGCAGCCGAAGAAAGAGCGGCCTGATAACGGTGGATCTCCTCCCATACGGACTTGAAGTGAACGACGACTTCGTGATATGCCTAGAGTTCATCCGTCCGTGCCCGAACCGCGCTCTCTTTTTCTCGGCAGCCTTCCTAGGCTCCATCTACTCCCGAGTAACCAGCCAAGGCAACTGGGAGTTGATAAAGGGCTTTGACTTGGGTTTTAATGTGAAGGTGTTGCGCTAACGCACACCATGGACGATAGACGATGGACCATGGATTGCTTCAATTTGGTTATTAGTTGACTTGTTAATTGGTTGATTGGTAAACCTTACTGCCAATCACCAATCAACTAATTAACCAATCAACCAAAAAAAGCGGCCACCCAAAACTTGGATGGCCGCTGGTATTTATTGAAGCAGAATCGCTTACGCGTTCACGTTCTCATTAACATAGATGTCATTCAAACGCTTCTCGATGCGGTGCTTCCAATTCTTTTTATGGTAAGCATAGCCCGCAATCAAAGGCATAGCAATGGTGGCTTCCGCCCACACCATTTGCTCATTTACTGTGTCCACTTTACCCCAGCTGCAAGCCTCTTTCAAGGTTGAGCCAGAAAGGGCGCCGTCACGCTCGTCGGCAACGGTAATCTGTACCGCATACTTGTGCATTGGTGCGTCTTTCTCCAAAATTTCGGTAGCAACTACCACGTCTTGTACAAAGTTCTTAGGTACACCACCGCCAATCATAAATAGGCCGCTATCTTGGTGCTCCAGCTTGATTTTGGTAATCTCTAGGAAATCGGCAGCTGAGTCTAAAGTCACTTTAGGGCCCTTGGTGTGATACTGGTGATATATTAAGCCAAAACCGGCAGAGCAATCGCTAAACGCAGGTACAAAAATAGGCAGGCCTTTTTTGTATGCTTGGTATACAATAGATTCTTCACGGCTCTCGGCATATTGCTCGTTATCCGCAAGGTAACGACCCATCTCAAAGATAAACTCACGGCTGCTATATGGGCGGCGCTCAAGGCTATCGCAAATCTTCGCAATCACGTCATCGCAAATGCGCAGGTCTTCCTCATCGATATAGGTATCATAAATACGGTCAATCATCAAGGCGCGTAGCTCTTGGTCATCAACAAACTGGGTGCCTTTGTAGTGTTTAAAACCAAGGGCCTCAAAGAAATCCTGGTCAACAATGTTAGCACCGGTAGATACGATAGAGTCCACCATGTTATTCTCCACCAAAGTAAGGATGGTCTTTTTCAAGCCAGCGCTAATCAGTGAGCCAGCCAAGGTAAGGAACACCACGGCATCCTTGTCTTGCTGCATCATATCAAAAATGCGGGCCGCGTTCTGTAGGTTGCGCGCCTGGAAGGCCATATTACCCATAGCATCTACCATTGGAACCACGTCATACTTAGTGATGTCAATATGCTCAATTGTTTCCTTAAGGTAATCCTGTTTAGTTTTTTGCATTTCAGTTTGGTTTTTTACTGATTGTTATAAACGCGCCGCAAAGGTAATAAATTACTGTAGCTTTGGTGTAAGCAACGGAATAATTGATTGTGGCCTGAAATAGTTCCGTTGGATACTTTGAAATTATTTTACAGGAGTTCCCTATTTTACAACTATACAAATGTTTCCCATGAAAAACTTAGTGCTAGCCATATGGTTTGTGCTTTTTGGGTTTGCTGCTGCATCTGCCCAAACAGATAGTATCAAGAGAACATTAGTTGATTATAGCGTAGCCCTAAAAAATTTAAATGGTAAAAAAGCCGCTTCATTGGTCGATTCCGCAACCATAGCATTTTACGATAACATTCGTATGCTTGCCGTATATGCTACTCAAGAAGAGCTTACAACTTACTCAATGCTAGACAAATTGACCATTTTGTCAATACGGGTTAATATGTCGGCAAATGATTTGAAAAAAATGGAAGGCAAAGCATTCTTTGCTTCCATAATAGACAAGGGTTTGATAACCAATATCTTTTCTGATTATTTAAGCACCATACAAGTTAATGGAAACACAGCCAATGGCTATCTTGAAGTTATTGAAGATAGAGAGACGCCGCACTTTGTTTTTAATAAAGAAAATGGGCAATGGAAAATCAACCTTGTGTCACATTTGCCTATAGTAAATATGCTTTTGGTATCTATGCAAGGCGGATCGGGCAAAAATGAAAACGATTTTATTCTAAATGCGCTCAAACAGCCTAATGGTGACAAAGCGGACAACAGTGTATGGGAGCCTTTATTAAAAAAATAAAGCTCAAAATTGCATAGTCGTTCTATTGTCAAAATGAAAAAGATAATATTATCCTAAAAGTCCTAATCACTAAAAAAGAAAAGCCGAGCTCACCACAGCTCGGCTTTCACCATTCACCAAAAAACCTTATGTCGTTAGTTATTGCTTGTTAAATGTTATTTGCTTATCGGCCGTTGCTTGTATAATCATTACATCAGGCATTAGGTCAAATACTTCCATCTCCTCAATGTCGCCAGAGGTATGGTTAGTGATAACCAGCTTGTTGCAATCAGTAAGGCTGTAGCTTACGCTGTCGCCAGCGCTTTTGTGCATCCATCCATTATCAGGAATGGTTTCCTCTATTTGGCCGTTAGATTTGAACATTATTTTGTTGCTACTCTTGTGGGTACCTTGAGGCGACCACCATTTGTCGACCATCTCCACTTCAAAAACTTCGCAACTGGGCCTTAGGATTTCATTGTTTAGCGAACATGCGTGTACCAACGCAAATACCATAGCCAACATAGTTAAGTAAATCACCTTCCTCATAATCGTTCTCCTCCGTTTATAGTTTTTTCTATCTCCTCGCTCGCTATTCTTCCTTTTTTACGTTATATTCATTTTCTTGTTACGTAAATTGGAATGATTATCGCTCAATTCTGTCTGTTAATTAATACGTTTGTTCAAGTTTGTCAACACCTAATTTTATGACGCGCTCTATATTGTTGATTATCAGTGTATTATTTTTATCTTGCCAAGAAGCCAGTACGGGAAACAATGCTGATAATTTGGGAATTTCTTTGCCCAATGGTTTCAAAATTTCCGTTTTTGCTGAAAAAGTTCCTAATGCTAGGGGCATGGCTGTAGGCAGCAAGGGGACAGTATTTGTTGGAAGCAAAAGCGAAGGAAAAGTGTATGCCGTGCGCGACACCAATGGCGACTTTATAGCCGATAAGGTTTACACCCTGGCAAAAAAAGTAAACGAACCTGCTGGCGTAGCCTTTAAAGACGGGCACCTTTATTATAGTGCTACCAGCTCCATTTATCGATTAGAAAATATTGAAGACCATTTGGACAACCCTCCCACCCCGGTGTTGGTTACCGATCGCTTCCCAGGCGAAGGGCACCATGGCTGGAAGTATATAGCCTTTGGCCCTGATGGCAAGCTGTATGTACCTATAGGGGCACCTTGCAATGTTTGTGAAGAGAAAGACTCCATATTTTCCACTATTGCCCGCATCAACCCTGATGGCAGCGGCCTGGAGATCGTAGCACATGGCGTGCGTAACTCGGTAGGATTCGATTGGCACCCCACTACAGGCGAGATGTGGTTTACCGAAAACGGCCGCGATTGGCTTGGCGATGAGATACCACCTTGCGAGCTGAACCGTGTGGCGCAAGTGGGGCAGCACTATGGCTTCCCTTATTGCCATGGCAACGATATAGTAGACCCTAAATTTGGCGAAGGTAAAAATTGTAACGACTATGTAAAACCTGTTCAAACCCTTGGCCCCCATGTGGCACCATTGGGCATGTTATTTTACACCGGCAATATGTTCCCTGCTGAATACAAAAACCAAGTGTTAATTGCCGAGCACGGTAGTTGGAACCGCGATAAAAAGATTGGCTACCGCATTACTATGGTTAAGCTAGACGGCAACCAATCGAAAGGATATGGCGATTTTGCCACTGGTTGGCTTGATGGCGATGGTGACGTAAAGGGCCGACCCGTGGATATTGCGCAATGGCACGATGGCTCTATTTTAGTATCCGATGATCATGCTGGGAAGATATATAGGATATGGTATTAACCATTTTCTGAATTTGGATTACGCTGAAGCGTGAAATGGTGCGTCAGATTATGGGACAAAAGGGGATTAAATTTTTCCAATAATCTCTTTATTCTTTAATAGGAATCCAGCTAATCCATTAATCTGACGAATCCAAATTCAGAAAAAGTTGGTAATTTGGCTGCCGAAACCCTATGTCACAGTCCGCTAACAAAGTTCAGATAATAGAATGCCCACGCGATGCCATGCAAGGCATACACGATTTTATACCCACTGCCACCAAAGTAAAGTACATACAAAGCCTGCTCTCAGTGGGTTTCGAGGCTTTGGATTGTGGTAGCTTCGTGTCGGCTAAGTATATACCGCAAATGGCCGATACTGCCGAAGTGATACGTGCGCTTGACCTAAGCGACACCAAAACCAGGCTCTCTGTAATAGTAGCCAACAAGCGCGGCGCTATAGATGCGGCCAAGTTTGAACAGATAAGCTTTATGGGTTACCCATTCTCTATTTCGGAGACCTTCCAGGTGCGCAACACTAATAGCACTATTGAGCAGGCATTGGAAACCGTAAAGGGCATTCAAGAAACCTGCATCAAGCACAATAAAGAGTTCGTTTTGTATATCTCCATGGCTTTTGGTAACCCGTATGGCGACCCTTGGAATATTGAAGTGGCTGAAAAATGGGTGGCAGAAATGCAAAAGCTGGATATCAAATACCTTTCTCTATCCGATACTGTTGGTGTAGCTGATGGTGAGACCATATCCTACTTATATAATGGGTTGATTAATCGCTTCCCGAGCATGGAGTTTGGCGCACACTTCCATACCAACCCTGCCACTTGGCGCGATAAAATTGAGCCTGCATACAATAGTGGCTGCCGTAGGTTTGATGGTGCCATAAAAGGCTTCGGTGGTTGCCCTATGGCTAAAGATGATTTGGTGGGCAACATGCCAACCGAGCGCCTGGTTGATTTCTTTGAAGAGCTAGATGTGAATACGGGCTTGGATAAGGCAGCTTTTGAAAAATCGATGGCATTGGCGGGTCAGGTATTTCCCGTATAATCAACTCAGTGGTTAATAATTTAAACCACTAAGAACACAAAGTAAAAAACACAAAGAACACTAAGAACAACACATCGGTTTTGTGACCTTAGTGCTTTCCTTAGTGTCCTTCGTGGTTAAAACACGACTCTAGAACGGTGAAACCGATTTCTCTTTCGGATAGCTTACTTCAAAGCTAAAGCGTACCTTCTTGGTTTCGCCGGGTGCTAAATCGAGCCTCCAAAGTAGCTTGCCAATTTCGGCGGTATACTCAGCCCCACCTTCATCCAGCACTACTACTTTAATGTCTTCTTGGTTCGATACTGGTATCTGGTCTAGCACTTCAATCTTAATAGCCTTGTTCTTATTGTTGCGCACACTTATTTCGTAAGTGCGTTTCTCTTTACGCGTGCCGCCGAAGAAGCTGTGCGACTCTTTATCAATAATAGGGATGCGCTGTATGTTGATTTTGTCATCGCGGCCCATAGATAATAGTAAGGTATCGCTAGTCACCACAGGGTTAATGTTCGATTGGCCGATATATCTTTCTTCAAAGAACAGATTTGCCACACCTGCCAACAGATTGTATTGGCCCCAATTGGTTATTTTAGCAAGTAAAAATGCCGTGTTATCCATGCTTGGTACAGTGTGGTACACATAGGTAGCAGGCAGTTCGTATTCTTTCAACGGTACTTGGCGGGTTTTGCCATCCGATAGAATAGTTTGCGCAAGTGCTATGTCATACTCCGCATTTAGTTGGGTCTCGTTTACCGTTACGGTATATGCAGGGCCATCCTCTGTTACACCAGTACGAGCAACATCTGCCTTGTTTTTGTAAAGAGCACTGTTAACAACATCATCGCTCTGGTAATTATGTATATACGGCGCATGAAAGTCGATATACAATGGCACCAGCACGGGGCGACTATTATTTAATGAAGGGTTGCCCGTGCTCACGGTCATCTTCACACCTTTCCAATCGAAGCCAGTGTTTTGGTACACCTGCGCATAGTAGTTAAGTGATACTGGTTTTTCAATGCTCTTGCAGCGCAGATCATAGATAGGTGTCCAGCCGGCATTGCTTACCAAATAGTTGCAGGTTATTTTCGCTTTCACTGGTGCGGTAGCTAGCACGGTTACTACAATTTCGCCCGTAGGGTTGGTCGTTCGGTTCTTTAGCTCATTTATCTTCACTTGCAGCTTGGCCTTGTGTTCGTTATGGTCTTTAGCCTCCTTGCGCAACTTTAGCAGTCGTTCCCTAATGTCCATCAGTCGAGCACGGTAGAGGGTTACTAGCTTTTCAAGCTCGGTTACGGGTAGGCCGGTTTCAGTGCCCACCATATCCAGCTTTTTGTTCAGTACCCCCTCCTCCGATTGGTACACAGTGGTTTGGTTGTTTATCCAGTCCAGTTTGTAATCCAAGTCTTCTATGGTATCATAAAACACCTGCATCAAATCCATATTAGGCGCAGGCTGCTGGTAGTTGATGCGACTGGTAACAGAGAGGATGGTAGCCCCGCCATCTAGTTGCACCTGAACGCTGGGCAATACTATGCCAGCGCTTAGCTTGTCAATAACTATCTCGGTGGTACCAGCGGGTATGGTAGCGGTGCCACTGTGGCCGATCCGGGCATTTTGACGATAAACAGTTACGGCATCAATAGCAGTAGTTACAGTGTTCTGTGCGTTGCCAAATAGCGCAAGCAGCAAACAAGTGATCAGGGAGAGGAAATATCTCATAGCGTTCGGGTTTTGCTATAAGATGCATAAGGTGGAATGATTCCATAAGCGGGAACTTAATCTTTTTTAATACGATGAATTTTCTACAATTTGCTCCGACAGATACTTAACTATCTTATGGATTAGGCGCATTATCGCCGCTTTTTTCTTTAAAAGGATTGAATTTTGAGCCAAAAACGTAATGGAGGCCAATGTTGATGCCGGCATTAAAGTTATTAGAACGGGCATAGTCTACATCATTTTTGCTAAACCACTCCAAATCTTTCACGGTAGTTCCGTTCATATCAGTAATGCCATAATCAACTGCTAGGCCTACGTTGAAAAACAAGCCTTTTACAATATGGTATTCACCACCTACACCCACGCTGGCGCCCACATCCCTGCGGTTAAACTT
The DNA here is from genome assembly GCA_027483645.1 of Sphingobacteriales bacterium. Taxonomy (GTDB): domain Bacteria; phylum Bacteroidota; class Bacteroidia; order Chitinophagales; family CAIOSU01; genus CAIOSU01. The sequence continues at coordinate 24,279 of JAIXUD010000004.1, read as the reverse complement.
ATCCTTAGTTGCCGTTAAATCAGTCCGGTTTACATCGTTAATTTCTACTTTTTCACTCGCATCAAGCAACCAACCAATATAAGGCCCTGCGCTAAAATACATCTTGAAATCAGGATTGTTAAAGTCGAATTTGTACCTAAAGGTGAGCGGCACACGCAAATATCTTAAATCTACCTCGCGCACTACATGGTAGGGAGTTGGGCAAAAGTTGGCACCTGGGTTAAAGGTATCCTCGTAGTTTTGGCCCGTGCGCACATATTGCACCCCCGAAAACAAACCCATATTCTTCTTGAAATTCCAACCCAGCGAAAGCCCTGCCGAATAACCCCATTTGGATGTGTAATCTAGCTCCGATCGGCTGATAACAGGGCAGCCATCAAGAGTTTCATAGTTGTTTTGATTGACGATAAATACTGCCGATGGGGTGCCGCTTAAGGCAATTTCAAAGCCCCGCTGTGCATTTAATGTTGACAAGCCGCCAGCAGATAGGGCAAGTAGAAGTATTAATTTTTTCATGTTCAGTTGTTGTGTGATAGTACCGCTGCCTTTTCAAACCCCGTGCCCGATTTACATAGGGCTTACACAAAATTAACAAACAATATTATCTATCGCTTTTCAATGCCGTCGTTTAATTCCATTTTAATTAACCTTGCTAATGCTTATCGGCTTATTTTTGCCCTAAAAAGTTGTCTCACCTCCTGTTCCGCACCCGCAGCCTCCTCTCTTACCTATGGCATGGCCAAAGCCGCTACCATGTGCACTCCGACTTCGTGTTTAGGTACATCAACCAAGTACTGCGCGATAAAAAAAACGAAACTATTTGGCAAAAGATAGAAAATGTAAGGCAAGAACTTAAAAATGACCATACCCCAATTCCGTCTCAATCGTTTGGCGCAATAGCCACCCCACCATCCTCATTTTCCACCGTAGCGAATAAGGCAAAACAGACTGCCATACCTCCCGTTTATGGTCAATTACTGTACCGTACCGTAGCCTACTTTAATGCCAACAAAATATTGGAAATGGGCACTGGCACAGGTATAAGCACGCTATATTTAGGAAGTGCACCAGTAGTGAATCAGTTAATAAGTTTAGAAGGAAATGCAGCCCTTGCTAGCTTGGCAAAAAATCAGGCACATAAGTTAAAACTCAACAAAATTGAAGTGATAAGTGGGGACTTTGATTCCACACTTTCTACCGCCTTGGGCAGATTAAGCAACATTGACCTGGCTTTTATTGATGGCAACCACCAAAAGGCTCCCACCTTGCAATATTATGAGCAGATACTGCCTTACACCCATAACGATACCGTGCTGATATTTGACGATATACACTGGAGCCCCGAGATGTTGGAAGCTTGGCAAGAGATAATTGCCCGACCCGAAGTAACCCTAAGCCTTGACCTGTATCGTATGGGGATGATTTTTTTTAGGAAGGAAATAAGGCAAGCACAGCATATACAGCTTTACTATTGGTAAGCTTTAATAGATGCGCATTTCGCTGCATTTAATGCTATTTTTACAAACTCATGAGAAAACTATACTTGCTACATATATTGCTGGTTGGTAGTGCTACTATTTGCTTGGGCCAAACTTACTTGAAACCAAACGAGTACCAGCAGCGCCTTAACAATGGTCTCAACCTATTTTACACCCAAGTGGATGGCGCCAAAGAGTATGAGGTAATGTTGGCCTACCGCTTTGGCTCAATGGCCGAGGACAGTGCTACCGATGGCCTTGCTTATGTTTGCCACACCGTGTTCGTAAACGGACTGCAAAAAAGCCTACAGCAGGTTGAGGGTGGTATAAAGCTGGATGGCCGGTTTAGCCACGAAGTATGCACCTATCACTTTAAAGTTTCTACAGGCAAATTTGATAAGGCGATGGAAGCGATAGCCAACTACTACACCAAAGAACCTGACAGTGCCGTGTTTGCCAATGCCATATTACAGAACGCTACTCTTACAGGGGTGATACAGAACACGGTAATGTACCCTGCCGAGCAGGCGCTGATAAGTAACCAATGGGGCAACAGGAGCTCCGCTATGAGCATATATGGAACGGTAGCACAAGCTGATAGCGCCACTATACTAGCAGCCCGCCAATTGTACCGCAATGCTTACTGTATTGAGTTTGCATTGATGATATTTAGCGGCCCTAATTTCTTCCGCGACTCTTGGAGCAAGGTGCAGGATTTGTTGGGGTATATTTCTACTTGCAGAGGCGACTTGTTCAATACCAAAATGGCAAACCTGTTCCCCAAGCCGAAACTGACCAACCAAATAGTGTACAACGTAGGTACCGCAACGCCCACGCGCTACCAGAAGATGTACCATGGCCCATACGTATCGTTCGACCCAGAAGGTACGCTGGCTGCCCAACTGCTTAAAAATCTGTTTATCCAATCGCCTACTTTGGATGCGCTGGCTGATAGCTTGAGCATTGCACAATTGCGCATTGCGCACGACCCCATGATGTTTGCCAGTAGCCTCACTTGGCACATTTTTCCCGTTAAAGATAGCATGCACGTGGCTTTTGCCAATTTCGATACGTTGCTGGCCAAACTTTCTAACCAAAACATCATTCCAACAACGGAAATTGAAACGGCCAAAGCCAACATGATTAAGCAATTTGAAACGGTACGCAACCACCCTTCACAGAAAATGTACCTTATTGCCCAATACTGGACCATGAGCGTGCTGCACTGGTTAAACGACTACCCTGCTATGGTTGCAGCTATTGACCACAACAAACTGAGCGAGGTGGTGCAGCGCTATATGAACAACCAGAAACACAGCACGCTGCTATTGCTTAATGATACTGATAGTACTAGCTACGATATAAATAGGTTTACCACCACCTATCCGAATATTGCGAACATAGCGTTCCATTATGAAAAGAATACCGCCATTTTCGCCAGCGGTGCTGAGGATAGCACGCTAAATGCCCTGAGCCAAACTTTGATGATTAACCGTAATGTGATTGTTTCAATCAACAGTAAAGCCTACAAATCAGAGTTGTTGGATGTAAAAGATGACTCCCTGAGCATTGCGCTAAACCAATACGAAGGCTTTTATCTATACCCGAAAAACCTGTTGGGCAAAAAGAACTTCAGGCTCGATATATATAGAACTGCCAAGTTGATAGTAGCACTAGTTAAAACAGGCGTACTGCCCAAGCAATTGACTGGTACAGGTGTGTTGCTCAACGAAGAAGAAGGGACAGAAGAGAAATACGAATCGATAGTAATACCGGGATATTGATTTTTGATTATTGATTATTGGTTATTGATTTCGCCGGTGGCGAGACCCCCATTTTGGCCCATCGTCCTTGGTCCTAGGTCCATCGTCCGCCTTATCTAGTCAACACTATATAATCACTAACCAGCGTCCTTAAAAAGCCCAGATAATCAGATTTTGGGAGTTCGGTGCCCATTTGGTCGGTGAGCTTTTGCACCATTAGTTGCACGGCTTTGCGGTGTGCCTCGTTCGGGTATCGGCGGGCACGCTCTATTGTTTGTTTTACCAGCAACATATCATCTTCACTAAAGCGCTTCACTTCGGGGTACTTGGGCACATAGTTTTCCATAGTATTGATGCGCATAATATCAGCCAACTGAAAACTAAGTTGGGGAATAATCCGCACCACCACCGTGTTGCTTACCACATCGCCCATGCGCTGTGCACGCTGGCTTGAGCTTACCAGCACTGCTGCTAATGCCCCTAGCGAAAAATAAATATCCAACCCACGGAAAGCCCAACGGAACAGGTAATCACTAAGAGATGGTTGCCTACCATTCAACTTTACCACACGAAGCTTAAGTGCCTTTTTACCAAGGGTTTGTCCATCCAGCAATATCTCTGATATCAAAGTATAAAAGAGTATCACCGGTATTACTACGATGTATAAAAAGTACGTTTCTACCCTATCGCTGGTGGAAAAAGAATAAAATAGAATCAGCAACAGGATAATGAACACCACCCATACTACCACGTCAATAAGCCAAGCGAAAAAACGATCTTTTAAATCGGCAAGCTCATATTGTATGGTAACATTTTGCGTTGTTGTAATGTCTATAGTACGCATTCAAGCCTTTTTTATAATTTAGCCCTGCAAAGGGTGTAAAGTTAGCATGAGAGAAACCAATTTCATCAACCAAAATAAGCAAAAGTGGGATGATTTTGAACAAATGCTCCGAAGGAAGGATAGTGATCCTGACAAAATGAGCGAATTGTTTGTTCAAGTTACCGACGATCTTTCTTATTCCCGAACGTTCTATCCCAACCGTTCGGTAAGGGTGTATCTCAATACTATCGCTCAAAATATTTTTCTTAGTCTGTACAAAAACAAAAAAGGCAAGCGTGGCCGTCTGGTAGATTTTTGGACCGATGAGTTGCCCCGCATCATGTTTGAGAGCCGCAAAGCTTTGCTGCTGTCGTTTACGGTGTTTGTTTTGTTTATGGGCGTAGGCATGCTCTCGGCCGGTTACGATACTAAGTTTACCGAGTTTATCCTGGGTGCTGGCTACATGCAAATGACCGAGGAAAACATCGAGAAGGGCGACCCCATGGGCGTTTATAAAAACGAAGTGGAAGATGTTATGTTCCTCAGTATAACCTTCAACAACATCCGCGTTAGCTTCATCACTTTTATTTTCGGGGTGTTTGCCTCCATCGGCACTATATTTATACTCATAAAAAATGCCATCATGCTGGGGGCCTTTCAGCAATATTTTATCACCAAGGGTCTCTTTGTCGAGATGTTTTTCAGTGTCTGGGTGCATGGCACATTGGAGATAAGCGCCATCATTATTGCCGGCGCCGCGGGCATCGTGTTTGGCTCTGGGCTTATCATTCCGGGCACCTACAGCCGCGGTCAGGCATTCATTCAATCGGCACGCAAGGGGCTCAAAATTATCGTAGGCATCTTGCCGCTGTTCATTATCGCAGGCTTTATCGAATCGTTTATTACCCGCTATACCGATGCGCCCATCGTGCTGCGAGGTACAATTATCTTCATTTCGTTGTTCTTCATCCTATTCTACTACGTGTACTACCCTTGGCGCAAATCAAAAATGGGTTTCGCTGAGCGCCATAGCCGAGACGAGATACAGGCCAACCAGCACATTGAAATCGATTGGGGTCGCATACGCTCGGTTGGCGATGTAGTAGCAGAATCTTTCTCCGCCATTATGCCATTTATGGGCCGGTTTATGTCGATCGGCATGCTGGTAGGCGCTGCTTACGGCATTATTGCGCTTACGGTGTATCCTGATAAAATGGGAATTACCTTTAACTATGATGGCTCCTTGTTTTGGGTGTTCAACTTCATTGGTATTTTTGATCAGGTTGCCCAATTATGCCGAGATATGTTTGAGGTATATAACCTAAGCGATAAGCCCCTATTCTTTGTATTCAACCTAGCATTGTGGAGCATGCTATTCACCCTCGGCTTGGCCGTAAATCGCAAAATAAGCAACAACGATTTCCAACTCAATAGCCTATCAACGCACTGGAAGGAAGTGGCAAGCCAAAGATGGCTGGGCATCATTATTTATGCCGCCATCGTTACCCTCCTCCTATCTTCCAGCATTACCGCTTGGTTCGGGTTGGTATTGCCAATTGTATTGTTCTTTGTAGGCGTGGTTACGGTAATGGATAGTGAAAAAGTAAATGGACTAACTGCGCTAAGGCGTACTTTTGTTTTGTTAAAAGGCAATTACCTTAGCCTAGTGGGGCTTAATGCCATCTTGCTGTTGCTTATATGGTTATTTGTTTCGCTGTTTTGCTCGTTCCTGTTTACATTCTATCTAGAGAGCATACAGCTATTGTTTAATTTCTCCAGCAACAACATGAATAAGGTTACCGCCTTCTTCACCTTCATGCTGGCGGGCGTGGTTATGTCTACCTTTTTTGCCCTTATGGTTGCATCTGTTAAGTTATTATTGCAATCTGGCAAAGAAACTAACGAAGCGCCCGACTTGCTGAGCCGTATTGAAAATTTGGGTACCAAAAAGAGGGTTTATGGCTTTGAGCAGGAAGTGTAGCTGGTACATGTTAAGTTTACTGCTCCTGCTTTTCTCCTTCCCCGCCCTGGGGCAGGATGAGGATTACTATGTAGAAGATGATGTGGTTGTGGAAGACTATACCGAGGAGTTTGTAGAAGAGCCTCAGGTAAACCAACAAGACGAGTACCTAAAAAGCGAAATAGAGCCCAAGCCATTTGACCGCGCAACCTGGAATAAGAACCGCGAAGGAATGGGCTACGGCGAAAAGCCACCTGAAACCAAACCCAAAAAGAAAGAAAAAACCGAAGAGAAAAAGGACGAGGATGGGAATGGCCCTTTAGCTGATGATGATGACGATAGCGGTTCATCCATATTTTCAGGGTTTGCGGGGTTGGGCACGTTGGTGCAAATACTGTTGATAGGCGGTGTGATAGTGATGCTTGCCTTTTTAGTTTTCCTTTTGGTGAAACAAGGTTGGCTTACCAACAACAAGAAGATAGCAGGTGAAGGCGGTAAAGCCATACTGCTGGAAGACATTGAGGACAACCTGCACGAAAGCGACCTAGCCCGCGCTTTACGTATGGCGCTGGAGGCCAACGACTACCGTATGGCCATCCGTATTTACTACCTCACCATCATCAAAGAACTATCAAGCCTACAGTGGATACATTGGAAACGCGATAAAACCAATGGCCAGTACGTACGCGAAATGAGCGATAGGCCCAATTTCAGTGAATTTAGGCAGCTTACCATCGCTTTCGATAGGGTTTGGTATAGCGATGAAGTAATTGCCAAGCACCACTATGAGGTGCTGAGCCCGCAGTTTGAATCATTCATTAATTCCTTGAAAAAACGATAACCTGAAACCACGTAATAACAATATGCTCTTATTTGGTATCGGCGCCGGCGTTATGGTGGTGATACTGATATTGGTATTGGTTTTCAGGGATTCGGCAGAGCAATACAACTGGGAGCAAGAACACAAACCTGATGAAACCCAACCGTATGACAATGATTTGATTTTCAATTTGTTGCAAGCCCGCACGGATGATGACTCGTTCTACAATATGACTGGGACGATAGAGGAAGATTTAAAGCCATCCAAGATTACTGGGCCGGCCAGCTACGTTTTTATTGGGGTGCAAAACCACTACACCCGGGAAGACTTAGATAGCCTGCTTGCGTTTGTTGCCAACGGGAACAATGCCTTTTTGAGTGTAAACGAACTAAGCTATGGTTTGGGTGATGCGCTACAAATATCATATTGCGGGGAACATGATGCAGATGATGTACACCGAACGTTTACTGATACTGCAGCAAACTTAAACTTAATACATCCCAATCTGAAGTTAAAGGATCCACTGAAGCTGGTTTACAAACCCATAAACAAGGCTAAGACTTATACCTGGAAATACTTTTTTATAGACTCTTGGTGCGAAACCAATGACCGGGTGGCTAAGCTGGGCAAAATTGAGAAACAGCATAACTTCATCAAGGTGCCTTATGAGGATGGCTTTTTCTACCTGCACTCCACCCCCATTGTGTTCACCAATTACTATATGCGCGATAGCAGCACACTAGCCTATGCGCAGAATGTGTTTGCCCACTTGCCCGATGGTGCCATCTATTGGGATGAAGGCTCTCGATACTACCACTACAACGATGAGAGCCCGCAAAGCAGAGACCGCAACCCGTTTGGCCAATCTCAACTGAAGTACATTTTATCGGAGCCAGCCATGAAGTGGGCTTTCTATACCTTGTTGGCGGGTGTGGTGCTGTATATCATGTTCTATATGAAGCGCAGGCAGAAGATAATACCCGTGGTAGAACCTTATGCCAACACTTCTGTTGAATACGTGCAAACCGTTGGCGGATTGTACTTTATGAAACAGGAGCACCGCAAATTGACCGACCAGCAATTTAAATTGTTTCTCACCTTTGTGCGGAACCGTTATAGGCTCAATACCCAACAATTGGATGAGGAATTTATGAAGCGCTTGGCTATGAATAGTATGCTGGAGCCTGAAAAGATTAGGTATATATTTGGCCAGCAGCAAGGCTTTATAGGCCGCGAGGCTATCTCAGAAACAGAATTGATTGATTTTAACCGATCACTTGAATATTTTTATAAAAATTGTAAATAATACACCCTCAAAATGGAAGAGCAACCGAACGAAGGATACCAACCACCATACAGCGGCGAACCCAACGAGAAACAACCATTGCCGAATAACGAAGGCAGTAACCCGCATGAGCCAGAGCATGCCGCACCGGTGCAGCCCGTGGTGGATAGCAATGCCGCGCTATGGTCGTCGCCGAAAACCGACCTCAACCATATCAACGACTCCGTAACCCGCATCAAGCGCGAGATACAAAAGGTTATTATTGGGCAAGATGAAACCATAGAACTGTTGCTGGCTGCCATTTTCGCCAACGGCCACGTGTTGTTGGAAGGTGTGCCGGGCATTGCCAAAACCCTAACTGCTAAGTTGTTGGCTAGGTGCATCAAGAGCGACTTCTCGAGGATTCAGTTTACGCCAGATTTGATGCCTACCGATATTGTGGGTACCTCGGTGTTCAACATGAAAACCTCTGATTTCAACTTTAAGCAAGGGCCTATCTTTAGTAACATAGTACTGATTGACGAGATAAACCGCGCCCCTGCCAAAACCCAAGCAGCCATGTTTGAGGTGATGGAAGAGCGCCAGGTAACCATCGACGGCGAAACCCGCTTTATGGAGTACCCTTTCTTTGTAGTGGCTACACAGAACCCAATTGAGCAAGAAGGCACCTACAAACTACCAGAGGCCCAGTTGGACCGTTTTCTGTTCCGTGTGAAGTTGCGCTACCCTACCCTGGAGGAAGAGAAACTAATCCTGCGCCGGTTTAGGGATGACTTTAGCTTGATTAGCGTAAATAGCGTGAACCCTGTTATAAGCCCAGAAGAGTTACAGCGGTGTACTTCCCAAATCGAGAAAATTTATATTAAGGATGAGTTGATTGATTACATAGCCCGCATCATTAATGATACCCGCAACAATGGAGACTTATACCTAGGTGCTTCTCCGCGTGCATCGTTGGCTATCTTGCGCACCGCTAAGGCAATGGCGGGCATCAATGGCCGCGACTTTGTAACGCCTGACGATATTCGCCAAGTGTGCTACCCAGTACTCAACCACCGCGTGATACTGGCCCCTGAACGCGAAATGGAAGGCGTAGAAGTGGAAGACGTAATCAAGGATATACTTAACAAAATCGAGGTTCCACGCTAGTGCGCACCTTAGTCAACATATACCTTACGCGCCGGTTTTTCTTTATACTGGGGGTGCTCATATTTGTATTGAGCATTGGCTTTGTATGGAAACCGTTGTTCTACCTAGGGCAAACCTTGTTGGGCACGTTTGCGGTAATGGCCATGGTTGATTTTTTGATGCTACATGCCATCAATCTTAAGTTTAGTGCCCAGCGCATTACGCCGAATTTGCTTTCTCTATCAGACCAGAACAATATCAAGATTTTGCTTGATACCAACGCCCCCATGGAGTTGCAGGCAGAATTGATAGACGAACTGCCCGAGCAATTACAGATACGCGACTTCAGCTTTGCTTTTACCATTGATGCTGGTGAAAAGAAGACCATCGAGTATGCCATAAGGCCCGTAAAGCGCGGGGTGTATAAGTTTGGTAAGGTAAGGTTGTTCTTATCTTCTATCCTGGGGCTGGTGCAGCGCCGTATCAACTTCTCCATTGAGCAAGATGTGGCGGCCTACCCGTCCATCATCCAGATGAAGCAGTACGAGCTGATGGCGTTTGCTAAAATCTCTACCAACGATGGCATTAAGCGCACCCGAAGAATAGGCCATAGCTACGAGTTTGAGCAGATAAAGAACTACGTGCAGGGCGACGACTTCCGAAGCATCAACTGGAAAGCCACCGGCCGCCGAGGCGACATCATGGTAAACCAGTACGAGGACGAGCGTTCGCAGCAAATCTACTGCATTATTGATAAGAGCCGCGCCATGCGCATGCCTTTCGAGGATATGAGCTTGCTGGATTACGCCATCAACGCCAGCCTTGTTATCAGCAACATTGCCCTGCTAAAGTATGACCGTGCTGGACTGTTGACCTTTTCTGATAAGATAGGTACTTACCTAAAGGCCGAGCGCAAAAAGAACCAGCTAAAGATGATATTGGAAGGGCTTTACCGCCAAAAAGAACGGTCGCTAGAAGCCAACTTTGAGCTGCTGTACCAAGCCAGCCGCAACATGATAAAGAACCGTAGCTTAATACTGCTGTTCACCAACTTCGAGAGCATGTATGCGCTGGAGCGGGCATTGCCGGTATTACGCCGCCTAAACCGCCAACACTTGCTGGTAGTGGTGTTCTTTGAGAATACCGAGTTGATTGATTACATGGATGCCCCGGCACAGAACTTGGAAGAGATATACAACAAGACCGTTGCCCGCAAACAGCATACCGAGAAGCAGCAGATGGTACAAGAGCTAAGGCGCTATGGCATACAATCCATCCTCACCAAACCAAAGGAGCTCTCCATTAATACCGTGAATAAGTATTTGGAGCTAAAGGCTAGAGGGTTTATTTGAGCATTGGGCTTCTCACTGTTTCGGCTCATTACAGTCAGAAACACAATTTTTATATAGTACATTGTTTAGAAGGCAATCATTAGTATTGGCCTTCTTAACAAGGGAATCATTAACCTTCGCCAGCTGATAGATTTCATGGTTAACCATGATTGAATAGGCGTTATCGATAGTTATCCCTTCCATCCCTTTAACATTGATACTCTTGCTTGTAATTATTCCCCTGTATTCCTTGCTGCACCGTTTTTTTTGAATCCCTTCTTTATCGCTAAATATTACAATTAAAGCCATAACAATCCAACCTAAAAATATTATGGTCTTTCCAATTTTACTTAAGTGCTCCTGAGTCAATTCCATGCCGCTATTTTATACATAGTAGATCCTTCACCTTTGAAAATAATGAAGAAAAATGACTTGTGCTATGCCACCTACGTAATGGATGGTTCGGCTCCGCTCACCATGACACGCTGCCGGAGCTATTACCTAATGAGAAGATTAAACTTCGTTCGGTATTTACAAGGATACTAAACTAAGGATCAGCTTCTCTTATAACGAAATTCTACACTTTCAACTTGCCAACAAACTCGCCGCACGGCCAGCCATGGCAATGATGGCAATGGTAGCAATGATACCTACAATCCAGAAGATGCCCATCAGTATCCAAAAGCCTTTTTGCTTAGCAACAAATGCTTCAAATGCAGTAGTATTGGGGTATCTCGCCAAGGTGCTTAGCTTGCTGCCAGAAGAAATCAAGAAAAAACCAGCTACACCAAACAGGATGCCTGCTATTAGATAAAAAACGGCAACACCAATAAAGGTGTTGCCCATGCCAATAGAGCTATATTGGTCGGATGCGGCGAAAATAGCAATGCTAGATACGCCCATTAGCGCGCCAGTTATCAAAAACATAATGCCTACGAACATCATCCATGGGGAGGTGGAGCGCATGTCGCTGCTAGCTTTTTGCGAAATAAGTTGCTGGTGCTCTACTTGGTGTTGGTCTAGGGTTTCCATGTTATTTGGTTATTAGTTATTGGTTGATTCGCTATTGGTTATTGGTTATTGGTTAATGGTTCACATTAAAGACTCAAAGCTGGGATGGAAATCTGGTTTCTTGTTAAAAACAGCCAACTCTTTAAATAGATGTTCGGTATCTGGGCTTATTTGTAGCGTAAAACCATTTCCTTCCACGGCTATGGCCTTGTTCCGCAATACTTCGGTGGCTTTGTAATAGTCAGCTTTACTTAGCTCAAACATCTGGTACTCTTGTTCTTCTTGGCCAGGCAGCAGTTTAAAACCCAACCTGGCATTGTATGCGGCTGCAACCGGGTTGTTGCGCATTACTTTGGCGTACAATCGCTCCAATCTAAGCACTCCAAAAAACAAATCTACCATACAGAGCGAAGCCAATACTGGGGTATAAGTGCTTAGGTAACGGTCTTCAAAGATAAACAGTCCCGCATCTCCCCTACCATCCTGCCAATCGATGCCGCTGGCGTGTATCATGCCTACCAAGTTGCCCCTGTATTCAATCATAAAGTAAAAATCGCTGTCGGGCTTCAACCCCTCGAACCACTTTTGCTGCATCTCAGGGGTTATGTGCTCGCGGTACTCCATAAACCGCGAAATCTTCTCCGCGTTGCGCCACGTTCGCAATAGCTCAATATGCTCCAGCCGCAACCTTACCAGCCTTACCCCATACCTGCTCACGATCATCTACTAGCGTATTTCTTTTATTACGTAATAAGTTGAGCCATCCTTATTGTATAAGCGGCTAATATATTCGCCAATAATGCCCAAGCAAAACAAGATAAGGCTTGTAGAAAAGAAGATGGCCACAATAAGCGAGGTAAAGCCCAGCTCAACATCGAAGGAGAGCTTTTGGTAGATGTAGATAATACTGAGAACCAAACAGGTAATAGAGCCGAAAATGCCAACATACGTCATTAGCCTCAGTGGTATTACGGTGTAGCTGATGATGTAGTTAAGGGTAAGCAGCACTAACTTAAAGGTGGAGTAACCGCTCCTACCCTTCTTCCTTAATTGATGGTCCACAGCTATGTTGGCCACGCTGCTGGTATACCAGCTTAGCACCTCATCCAGCAACAGGTATTTTTGGTTCACGTTTTTCAACCGCTCGGCCAGCACACCACTCACCAACCTAAAAGAAGAGCCTTTGCCAGAAGTATTGGCAAAGTAATAGAAGAACTTATTAACCAGCATACTCCCGAAATTGCGCACGGGTGCATGCTTCTTGTCATTGAAGGTACCATAAATCAAATCGGCCTCTGTGGCTGTTTGGCGCTCAATCAATTTCAAAATCTCTTCGGGCGGTATCTGCAGGTCGTCATCGATGGTAATCAGGTAATCGGCATTGCCGTGGTGCAATCCACAAAGGGTAGCATTATGCTGGCCACTGTTTCGGGCGAGCTTAATGGCAGTTACATGTTTGGGGTACTGCTTCTTCAGCATTTTAATGATCTCCCAGCTATCATCTTTGCTGCAATCATCCACAAACACCATTTTGAAAGTGGCGCCAATGCCCTCCAGCGTAGCGCGCGTGCGCTCAAATAGCTCAACCAAGGTGTTGGCCCCGTTGTATACTGGTACTATAATGGCGTATGAAACCCGCTGCATGGGTGAAAATTAAAAAAAATAATGTGCATTACCGTCTAAGGTAATCCACATGTCGTTAGCTTATAGGTCAGCTTCCAGTACGGGCAGGCAAAGCAACCCATCAGTTTCCACCACCACTGCACCCCAAGAGAGGCCTACCCCAAAACCTGAAAGCAACAGCCTGCATGGTTTTTGGCTTACAATAGCATGTAGCTCACTAGCAATTGTGATCGGTATAGTAGCCGAACTGGTGTTGCCAAACCGACCCAAAGTAAGTGGGGTTTGTTCTGCAGTAAGCGCTAATTTTTTCCTAATGGACTCATTAATAACCATATTGGCTTGGTGGAAAACATAATAATCCACCGCCTCGCGTTCCATATTCAGATGCTCTAGCAAGGCCCGTATGTTTTGCGGGGCTTCCACCACCGAGAAGTTGAACACGTTGATGCCCTTAATGATTAAATGGGTTTTATTGCGAACAATGCCAGGGCTTTCCTCCTCCAATGCTAGCGATGCGGCGCTTACCGGGTTTCTATATCCTCCTTGTGGAATGATGATGGCGTCATAGCCACTACCGTCAGTTTCTAGGTTGAAGTGCATGGGTGCGGCATTATCATCTTGCACCAAAGCCGTGGCCGAGCCTGCATCAGAAAAGATAGGAGCGGTGCTTTTATCCAACTCCGACAAACAGGCTGATGATACATCTCCAGCCAATAGCAGCCCCTTCGCACCCGGCATGTGCCGCAATAATGCAGCTACCACCGATAGGCCATATGGGTAGCCTGAACATCCCAAGTTAACATCCAACGCCATACACGACTTAGGAAGGCCAAGCTTAGCCTGCAAAATGGTGGCCGTAGCAGGCGTAATGTAATCAGGGGTTTGGGTAAGAAAAACGAGTACCTGTATTTCGCTGGGTTGCCAGTTCATGGCTGCCATCAACTCCCTAGCCGCATGCTCGCAAAGGTCGCTGGTGCAGGTGCCGGGCTTCGCCACACGGCGCTTATCTATACCCGTAGTGCGTACAAATAGCTTGCGCTCGCCCTCAGGCAAGGTGGCAAACTCCATGTTGCTCACCTCGTTTCGAGGCACGGTAGCGGCAACGCCCGCCAGTTTCACATGGGGTATGGAGAATATGGCCATTAAACGGCAACGCGGGTTTTCACCAAATCAAACAAATCGTTGATGGTAGTGGCTTCGGCCAACTCTTCGGCAGTAAGGTTTACACTGTATTCCGAATCGATTCGAGCAATCAATATCAGCGCCATCATCGAGCTCCAAACGTCCAATTTCCTAAAGGCGGTATCTCCAGTGATGGTACCTTTCGGCAAGCCATCGAACTCTTCTTCGATGTGGGCAATAAAGGTATCAAGGTGCATAGCGGGTGTTGTATAGGCTAAATTACTAAAATTTAGATGGGCGAATGATAAATTTGGTAACGAAAGCACATCAATTGGAACAAAAAACCACCACAAACGCAATATTAATTCCATCTTTGTGTTGATAAAGCACATGAAAGCACCACTTCTACTATATCTATTTCTAGTTTACCTGATTGCAATTGTCATCGGCTGTACCAAAAGCGAAGATGCCAATTGCCAAAGTGAAACCTATTGGGTTGACATCGACCTAAATGGCACCGCATACAATACCCTTACGCCTTGCATTGATTGGTATATAACCGTTGATTCGTTGACGCAATCGGTGGAGAACGATACCGTGCTGGGTAGCTACTATTTTACCAAGCTGGTTAACAAATTCACTATCTGGAATAGCGATAGCAGCGTGGGCAAGCTGGAGTTTGACATGTTCTTCTTTGCACCCGACAGCCTGGTGCAGACTACTATTGCAGGAACCGACACAACTCGATTTATGTCGCCAGAGAGTATTTGTACTTTGTTGGATAGCAACTATCACCGGCTAGGCAACAGCCTGCAAGACACTGTGGCTGTGGTAACCAACATCCTCTACACCGACAATGCTGGCAACACCACCGAGAGTATTTATATAGTGAACAACTGGCAAACGCCAGGCTTTGGTTACCAACCCATTGAGATTGAAGGCGTTGTTGATGGCGAGTGCCGCACCCGCTTCGAGATGAATGCCTTGCTAAGCGACTCTACCTTAACGGATACCATACCGTTGTTTGGCCGCGTAAGATTACCATTTAAATAATGGAAATGTACGCGCTAGTGCTAATGACCATTTTACTCATCAGCTGTACGCCCGATAATTCGCCCAGCCAAGCGGAGTCTTCCATTGCCACCGCTACGCTCCAAAACCCGCCAGCAGATACGCTTTTTGCAACCAAATTCGACTTCCCCGTTGGTCCGCCCAGCGCTAAAGGTTATTACAATGCCCAAGGTTTTGGCGAAAACACCCACCTTGGAGACGACTGGAACGGCACCGGCGGCGGCAATACCGACTATGGCGATACGGTTTATGCCATAGCCAATGGTTACATAACCCAAGCTGAAGACCTACAAGGCGGTTGGGGAAATGTAATGCGCATAGCCCATTACCTACCTAAAGACCATGGCTTTGCCCCAGCGGTGGAATCGTTGTATGCCCACTTGAGCGAGATGTTTGTAGCAGAGGGTACTTGGGTTAAAATAGGCACACCCATCGGCACCATTGGCGATGCCAATGGGCGGTATTACGCGCACTTGCACCTGGAGTTGCGAGAAGAAGTAGGTTTGCCTTTAGGCGGTGGTTACTCAACCGATACCACAGGGTACATCAATCCTGATTGGTTTATTAGGAAGTATTAGACACAAGACACGAGACAAAATATATGAGAGACAATATAAAGTTTTAATGCTTAAGGTTGTGAATTAGCGTTTTACACAAAAAAATGAAGCTATCTTGCGTCTTGTGTCTTGTGTCTTGTGTCTTGTGTCTTAATACTACTTCGCATTCGCTACTACGCACTCCATCGCCAACACTTGGAACTTCTCTGATTCGTAGGTCTTTTCTGAAAGCAGCTCATCTAGCGTAAATTCCGATTGCATCTTATCGAACATGCACTCACAATATCCTTCGGCTTTAATTTGTTCATCCAAGCCTTGCTCCTTAATACTTGCTACACAGGTCTCTAAGCCAAACGAATTACCCAACATATAGGCCTTTAGTATTTTTTCGTTCTTTACGTTGCTGCGCATGCAATCCATAGTTTTGCCATAGTTGCCCTTGTCAGCAAAAAACGAAAGCGCCATGTCCGTCTTGTCTTTATTGGTGAACATTTCCGCTAATTGTTCAAGGGAATATTGGTTAAACAGGTTCTCCATCATGCAGCTGCAATAACCTGCTGCTTCTATCCCATCCCGCAGGCCTTTATATTCATCTGAAGATTCCAGGTGGCTTACACAAGCGGCGGTGGCTACTTCGGCCAGCTCCTTGCGTTGCTTCTTTTCCGATTTCTTCTGGGCCATGGCTTGCCCAGCGCATAGCAGGCACAACAAACAAAGTAACAATGATGCTTTTTTCATGAGGGGTAGTTTGGCTAAATGCATGGCAATAATAATACCAAATAAGCAAACGAAAAAGGCTTGCGTATATTATGAATACTCCACATTTGCCGCACCATATATAAAACAGCAGAATACAAGCAAAACAGGATTAGGCCTAAATCAATCACGCTTTAAGCTGTCCAGTAACGATATCATAGCATTGCCCAATTTTAACCCCTTGCTTGGCAAGGTAGTGCTTGCGATAGAAATAGTAGCTTACAACCATTGCTGTAAATACTAAATAGATAAGCCCTACCAAAGTGGCCTCGGTACAAAGTAGCGCTACAAAGCCACCGGAGGTAAGGATACTGAAAACACAGACTATATTGAGCAGCAACGGCTTCATACGAAAATAGGAAGCCATGTATTGGGCAGGGTAAAGCTTGGGTAACCGCATTGCGGCTATGCTGGTTAGGGTAGTCATTAACATAATACCACACACAGCCAAGAAGCCATAATAATCAATAGTGAGCTGAAAATAGTCATTCAAATATCCGGTGCTATCCAAATAATGGCCTAGTGCCAAATTGAAAATCACAAACGCAAAAAATACCGTTACGGCCCAGTTAGGCGATTGTGTTTTGGCGTTTACCTTGCCAAAAATTGCGGGCAATGTTTTATCCCTTGCCATGGAGAATATTTCTCTAGGTAAGGCAATAGCACCTGCATTAAAGGAAGTGAGGGCAGCAAAAATAGCCCCTAAACCAATAAACTGCACCCAAAACGGAGAAACCACCAATTTAGAGCTGGTTAACAATGGTGAGTCCACTTTGCTAAAGGCTTCAAGATTATCGATACCTACTATACCGATATATGCCATAGTTACCCCTATGTATGCCACCAGTATGCATACGCCGCCAATTAATAAAGAGAGGGGTATGTTGCGCTTGGGGTCTTTCATTTCCTCACCCAATTCGGCAATAATTTGAAAACCTAGGCAAACATTGAATGCGAGGATAATTGATTGGGTAAAACCGCTAGTTTGGGGCAGGGTAAAGTGAAACTCAACGCCTTCTTTAAAACCGATAACTACGGCATATATACTTAGGGCTATCAGCAATTGTGCGCACATTATGATCTGCACACTGGTAAGCATACGCAACCCAGTTAAGTAAAAAACGTAGAAGGCCGCAATAATTAGAGCAGCAAAGAGGTGTATGCTCCAAGTACCAGGCAAATAGGGTGAGGCCAGTGGCAGTAACAGTTCTGATAATGCATAGGCCACAACACAAACCGATGCACCACCACCCAACACCGCCCAAAAGGATGCCAATAGTCCCGCTAAAGGGCTCAGCATGCGGCTATTCCATAAGTAGCCGCCACCGGCAACTGGTATAGCACTGCTAATTTGTATTACTGGCAGCACCCCTAGTATGGAAACACCCAAGGCTATGGCAATTGATAGCCAACTGGCATAGCCCGCCTTGGCAGCAATGTTCGGTATCAAGGCATATACGCCCATACCTATCACCCCGCCCACCACCAGCGCCACGCCACCTGCCAAACCTATTTTACCTTCGAGCTTCATTTATAGTATCAAGTAGTGAGTATCAAGTATCAAGTATCAAAGCCTGTGAAGCCTTTCAGTGGGAAATCAAGTGCTGGGAACAGGGTGAAAAAGTGCTTTTTTGATTGGTCCATGGTCCGTCGTCCTTGGTCCATCGTCTACTTCAAAAATTCCTTAAACCATAGGCCGCTGTCTTTCATCGTGCGCTTTTGGGTTTCGAAATCGACGTGCACTAGACCGAATCGGGGCATGTAGCCTTCTGCCCATTCAAAGTTGTCCATCAGTGTCCATACAAAGTAACCCTGTATGTTTACACCTTCTTTCTTGGCACGCAGCACTTGTGCTAGGTAATCTTTAAAGAACTGTATGCGCTTGGTATCGTGGACTTGACCAGCTTCAACTGTATCGGGGAAGGCAGCGCCGTTCTCGGTTACGTATATCTTATCGATGCCCGGGTAAGCGGCAAACTTCTTCAATACTTGGTGAATGCCTTCTGGGTATACCTCCCAGCCCATATCGGTAATGTCTTCGGGGCCTACTAGTTTCTTAGGCTTCACTTGGTTTGCCCAGATGATTGGCGGCCACAGGCTGTGCTTCACCATAACGCGGGTATAATTCTGTATGCCGATAAAGTCGTATTGAAACTTCAGTTTCTCCATATCGCCTTCCTTCACATGCTTCAGTATTCCTTTCAGTTTACTCCAGCCGTCCAATGGGTAGCCCATGCCCACCGCAGGCTCAATAAACAAGCGGTTAAGGAGCGCGTCCATTTTAGCGGCGGCCTTAATGTGTTTGGGTGCATTGGTTTTTGGCGTAATGGCGGAGCAAGAGAAGGTAGTACCCACGTTGGCATCCTTTACATTGGCGCGTATCACACGAGCGCCCTCTGCTTGTGCCAAGGCTGCGTGGTGCGTGGCTGCATAGAATTTCTTAAAGCTCATATAGCCAGGCGCATGCATACCCAGTAGATAACCTACGCCAATAAAGGCCATCGGCTCGTTCAATACCATCCAATTCTTTACCTTGTCGCCATAGGCTTTGGTAATAATGTCCACAAAGTTATTGAACCACTCCACGCTTTCGCGGTTGGCCCAGCCGCCTTTGTCTTGCAAGGCTTGGGGTAGGTCCCAGTGGTAGCAGGTTATCCAGGGTTCTAAGCCCAGCTCTAGGGTGCGGTCGATTATCTTATGGTAAAAGTCGATGCCCTTTTGGTTTACCTCGCCGGTGCCGTTGGGCAATATTCGGGTCCACGCAATACTAAAGCGGTTTACCTGCATGTTCATCGCCTTTATCATGGCAATGTCTTCCGGATAGCGATGGTAGAAGTCGCAAGCTACATTGCCGTTCTCACCGGTTTTGATGTTCTTCTTTTTGTTGCTAAACGTATCCCAAATGGAAACGCCCTTGCCATCTTCTTGATAGGCTCCTTCTATCTGGTAGGCTGCCGTGGCTACGCCCCATTTAAAGTTGGGGCCAAAGTCGGCTTTGGTAAAAGCGGGTTTATCGAGGAAATAGCTGTAAGCTTCGTTAGGTATCAGCATAGCGCCGGCGCCTAAGGCAGCCATTTTAATCATATCTCTGCGGTTCATAGCGGTAGTTGCGTTGAGGCGATTAAGATAGGGAGAAAATAGGGAAGTGAAAAGTAAAAGACACGAAACATAGCTATAAGACATTCCGTATTTTTTCCGTGCCTTCTCCTCAGCCTTACCTTCGGCAATGGCGGTAAAAAACACACTATATTTGAAACGAAAAATCGCATAATACCATTACCAGCTTATGTCCATCTTCAATACCTTCTTTAGGCCTGTAAAAAGCCAAGAAGACCAACCACTTGTAAAAGACCAATTTCGTGCATTAAAGAATCTGCCGCCATTCTTCCGTATGGTATGGGAAACCAGCAGAGGCCTTACTTTCGCCAGCATCATCTTGCGCCTAACACGCTCAGCCTTGCCTGTTGTGATGTTGTATATGGGTAAGCTGATTATTGATCAAGTGGTATGGCACATCAATAACAAAAATACCGACGACCTTACGCCGCTATATTGGCTTATCGCCATTGAAATGGGTTTGGTAGTAACCGCTGAGTTCCTCAGCCGCGCCATCATTTTGGTAGACAGCTTATTGGGCGACCAATTCAGCAACGCCTCATCGGTGCAGCTCATTAAACATGCCGCTACCCTTGACCTATGGCAATTTGAAGACCCCACTTTTTATGATAAGTTGGAGCGCGCCCGCAGGCAAACCGTTGGTAGGGTAATGCTTATATCGCAAGTGATGTCGCAGTTCCAAGATATGATTACCATTGTATTTCTAGCGGCAGGTTTGGTGGCGTTCAATCCATGGTTGCTGCTGCTGTTGGTAGTGGCGGTGATACCGGCATTTGTTGGGGAAAGCTACTTTAACGAGCGCTCTTACTCCCTTTCGCGTAGCTGGACACCCGAGCGTCGCGAACTGGATTACTTACGCTACATTGGTGCCAGCGACGAAACCGCCAAGGAAATAAAGATTTTCGACCTCTCCGATTTTATTGCCGACCGCTTCAAGCGCCTAAGCGACCGCTACTACGATTCGAACAAGAAGCTTACCATACAGCGAGCGTTGTGGGGCAGTCTGCTATCGTTTCTGGGCACGGTGGCCTACTATAGCGCGTACGTTTTTATTGTGTTGCAAGCAGTTGGAGGCTTCATTACTATTGGTAGCCTCACATTCCTCGCGGGCTCATTTAACCAGATGCGGAACATCTTGCAAGGCGTTATGAGCCGCTTTTCGCAAATTGCTGAAGGTGCTTTGTATCTACAAGATTTGTTCGATTTCCTAGCCATTAAACCCAATATCCCTGCGGATAAAAAGGGTTTGCCAGTACCAAAGCCTATACAAAAAGGCTTTACGTTCGAAAATGTGGGTTTCAAGTATCTCAACAACGAACGTTGGGCTATCCGCTACTTATCATTTCACTTGCAGGCGGGCGAGAAGCTGGCACTTGTAGGGGAAAATGGTGCCGGCAAAACCACTTTGGTAAAGCTCTTGGCCCGCCTGTATGAGCCTGTGGAAGGCCGCATAATGCTGGATGGCATCGACATCCGAGAATATGATTTGACTGAACTGCGCAAGGAAATCGGGGTGATCTTCCAAGACTATGTAAAGTTCCAGATGAACGTGAGCGAGAATATTGCTGTAGGCCGTATTGATGCCCGCAACGATGCGCCCCGCATTGAAACCTCCGCCCGCAAGAGCCTGGCCGATTCGGTGATAGCCAAGTTCCCCGATAAGTATGGCCAGATGCTGGGCAAGCGTTTCAGCAAGGGCGTTGAGCTCTCCGGCGGCGAGTGGCAGAAGATAGCCCTGGCCCGTGCCTACATGGGCGATGCGCAACTCTTGATACTGGACGAACCCACCAGCGCCTTGGATGCCCGTGCCGAAAACGAAGTATTCATTCGTTTTGCCGAGCTGATAGAAGGCCGCACGGCGGTACTCATTTCGCATCGCTTCTCTACCGTGCGCATGGCGGATAGAATACTATTACTGGAAAATGGCGAAATGAAAGAAATCGGCAGCCACGAGGAACTGCTAGCGCTCGGCGGTAAATATGCAGAGCTGTTTAATTTGCAGGCGAAGGGGTATGTATAGTTACTTTATCAACCTGAACAAATACGGGAATACCAAGAATGGCATATAAGCCATAGCTATTTCTATAAATGTATCGAAGCTTAGTGCCAAAAATTCTATGACTAGCGAGGCGCGCACAGGACTTTCAAAGGTTCCTGTTTCTATCCAACGAGTATTGGCGGTAAACTCTGCTACGTTCCATACCAAACCAATGCTTGCCATTACTAAGTACATATATAGTGCCCTTTTCCGGGCAAGGGGAGTAGCTTTTGTTTTGGCCCACCAAAGCGTAAAGACCAGCACACCGAAAAGCAGGAACAACCCAATGGGGTTTAACATATCGCGCCTAGAGAGTACCTCGCCACCAGCATTTTTCATAGGTAGTGCCTGCATCAGCGATTGGTTGGCAATACCTGCCAGCACTATTAATAGTGCAACTCCGAATGCCCATTGTTCCTTGCCGTTACGTATCAGCCCATCAGCAAAAAATATGCCCATAACAGCTACTAGCGCTCCCTCAAAACCTCCGCGAAGCAACGCCTGAACAAATGAGCTGATGGGACTACCAAACAAATAAGCATCTTTTATATCCCGAATGCCCATGAGCTGCAAAAACCATTCTACACCAAACCACATCAAAAAACCAATAGCATATACCCATACATAATCGAGCTTTTTATATCGCGCCCAATAGTACCATGCAATAAAAGCACCAATTAAGGCACCAATTAGCTTGAAATCATAGTCGGAACCGAAGTTTCCGTCACGTATCATGAAAACTGTTGCTAGCATGGGTATGATTATCTAAAACACGAAACACCTTGTGCCTAAAGATATAATAGTTTGGTTAGGTAGGCGTTTATGATTCAATTATCTGTAAACTAACTACATCTTCCAAAGTAAGGAAAGGGCTTTAGGTCTCTTCGTATTGCTTATAATAATTTACATTAATATTACTTGCACATTTTCTCCTTTAATCAACCCCCGCCAACCGTTTCCTCTTATGGTACTCAATGCTCACGTTCAGCTCGAAGCCGATGAGGAGCGCCATGGTATTGAGGTATATCCAAATCTGGAGGGCCACTACGGCCCAAATGGAGCCATAGAGCGTATTGGTTTGCACAAAGCGGTTTACGAATACGGAGAAAACGATGGATATACCAATGGAGATAATGGTAGCCAGCAACGAGCCGGGAGTAAGGAATTTCCACTTTTTGTTGAGGGCCGGGCCATAATAGTAGATAATAGAAATGGAATTGAGGAACAGAAACAGGATGATCACATACTTTACGGTGCTCACCAAGAATACGTTGAATGTACTGAGCATATGGAACCGCTCCAAGAGTATTACGATGAGCTTGTTGCCCGCTACAATCAGCGTAAGCGAAAACACCATCAACATTAACAATACTAGGGTAAGCTTTAAGGCGGTAGCGCGTTTTGCCAACCCGCGGCGCTCACGGAAAACCGCACTCATGCTCTGCGAACGGTCGAAGGAGCTCATAATGCCCATCATACCGTTGCTGGAAATAAACAGGGCCAAGAAGAATACCAACGATAATACTTCTACCCGCCTGCGCACCACTATATCATCAATAATGCCATTGAGCAAGCTGCTGGTAGCGGTGGGCAGCACGTCTTTCATCAGCCCCATAAGGGTATCTTGCAAGTTGTCAACCGGTAGGTAGGCAATAACTGAGAGCAAGAACATTAATGCAGGGAATAGTGCCAAGAAGAACGTAAAAGCAGTACCTCTAGCCATCATCGATACCGATTCCTGCTTCATGTCATTCATCAGGTACTTCACTACATCATAGATAGGAACATCATTAAACCCAGGCAAGCTCTTCTGCTTACTCATTTCCACCAGTTTTGGTGTGGCGGGAATTTTGTACATGATGTTTTTCACAAAGCTCATACGGTAAATTTAAAATATGGCTCCAGTGCGGCAATTAGCTGTGCTGGGGCACTA
Organism: Sphingobacteriales bacterium; assembly: GCA_027483645.1. GTDB lineage: Bacteria > Bacteroidota > Bacteroidia > Chitinophagales > CAIOSU01 > CAIOSU01. The sequence continues at coordinate 463 of JAIXUD010000004.1, read as the reverse complement.
CACGGCTTGCGGGTATCGGCTTTTACAAACAATAGGCGTGTCTCACCCTCATTTATCAGTTTGCCAGCCTCATTGTATATAGCCGTGTTAAAAACCATGCTTCGGGAAGGCATTTCCCGTACATGGCTCACAATTTTTAGCAACTCATCATATTTTGCGGGGCCTTTGTAGCGCACTTTTAGGTCGGCTACTGGCATCATAATACCTTGTTCTTCGAGGCTCTTGTAGCTTATTCCTAAGGCTTTAATAGCATCGGTACGGCCTTGTTCATAATACAAGCTATAGTTGCCATAATACACATAACCCATCTGGTCGGTTTCCCCGTACCGTACTCTTATATGAGAAATATGCTCAAACATTCGGTACTAAAGATAAGGTTAATTGGTTAATTGGTTGATTGGTTGATTGGTTGATTGGTTGATTGGTTGATTGGTTGATTGGTTGATTGGTTGATTGGTTGATT
>JAIXUD010000021.1 GCA_027483645.1 Sphingobacteriales bacterium | reverse complement strand
GGAATTCACCAGAATATAAAGCACTGTTGGCTAGCTACGGAATTGAATAAGACATGGCGGAGATAACAAACACCTACATCTTAGAAAAGCTGCAGCAACATTTCGGTGCTGATGTACTAGCCTCGGAGGAATCTTACGGTATGTTGTCGGTTACCTTCAACAAGGAGCGCAACGTAGATGTAATCAAGTTTTTGAGGGACGACAGCGAGTTGCAATTCAACTTCCTTACCGACTTGTGCGCGGTACACTATCCTGATAATGTTGGCAATGAACTAAGCATGGTGTACCATATGCATAGTTTCTATACCAATATCCGCATCCGGTTGAAGTTTTTTATTCCTATCAGCCATCCACATATTGCTACTATTACCGGTTTGTACGAGGCGGCTAATTGGCAAGAGCGCGAAACATTTGATTTCTATGGGGTAGTCTTTGACGGGCACCCTAACCTGAAGCGAATAGTAAACGTAGACGAAATGGATTACTTTCCGCAAAGGCGCGAATACCCGCTTGAGGATGGAACTAGAAGAGATAAGGCTGACGAATATTTTGGAAGATAGAAATGAATATGGAAAACCCAGTAGCACCAGAACTGCTTAAGGATTATACAACCCTTAACCTTGGCCCAACCCACCCAGCAACGCATGGTATTTTCCAGAACGTGCTGAAGTTGGATGGTGAGGTCATTGTAGATACTGAGCAAACTGTTGGTTACATTCATCGTGCCTTTGAGAAAATTGCCGAGCGCCGTCCGTTCTACCAGGTTACAACACTTACGGACAGGATGAACTATTGTTCGTCGCCCATCAACAACATTGGTTGGCATATGACGGTGGAGAAGTTGATACAGGTGGAGATACCAAAGCGCGCGCAGTACATTCGCGTCATTATCATGGAGCTTGCCCGTATTGCCGACCATATTATTTGCAATGCGGTAATAGGAGTGGACACCGGTGCTTTGACAGGCTTCACCTATATGTTCCAGTGGAGGGAGAAGATTTACGACATTTACGAACAGATTTGCGGTGCTAGGTTGACTACCAACATTGGCCGCATAGGGGGTATGGAGCGCGACCTGAACGAAACTGCTATACGCCTGATAAATGAGTTTTTGAGGGATTTCCCTAAGGTATTTGGTCAGTTCCGCAGCTTATTGGAGCGCAACCGCATATTTATGGACCGTGTTATTGGCACCGGCCCAATTAGCGCTGAGCGTGCGCTCAACTATGGTTTTACTGGCCCCAACTTGCGTGCCGCTGGTGTTGATTATGATGTAAGGGTGATGAACCCCTACAGCTCTTATCAAGATTTCGACTTCAATATACCTATTGGCATCAGTGGCGATACTTACGATCGCTTTATGGTGCGTAATGAGGAGATGGTGGAGAGTATGAAAATCATTAGGCAGGCATTGGATAACCTACCCGAAGGCAAGCACTTTGCCGATGTGCCGGAGTTCTATCTGCCGCCGAAAGAGGATGTATATACTAAGATGGAAGCGCTTATTTGGCACTTCAAGATAGTAATGGGCGAGCAAGATGTGCCAATTGGCGAAGTATACCACAGCGTAGAGGGTGGCAATGGCGAGCTAGGATATTACCTAGTAAGCGATGGCGGCCGTGCAGCATACCGCTTGCACTTCCGCAGGCCCTGCTTTATTTATTACCAAGCATATCCAGAAATGATTAGAGGCAGCATGTTGAGTGATGCCATATTAACAATGAGTAGCATGAACGTAATTGCCGGCGAGCTTGACGGCTGATTATAAAACGATTAGGAACACGAACAACGATGTCGGAAGTAAAGTTTAACGATGAAACGCTTGCGGTGGTGCACAACCTCATCAGGCGCTATCCTGAAGGTAGGCACAAGTCGGCCCTGCTGCCCATATTGCACTTGGCACAAGCTGAGTTTGGCGGCTGGCTGAGCCCTGCTACCATGGATTACGTGGCATCGATATTGAACATTAAGCCTGTAGAGGTGTATGAGGTGGCATCGTTTTACTCGATGTATAATCTTAACCCGGTGGGTAAATGTATTTTGGAGGTATGCCGTACTAGCTCATGCTGGTTGCGCGGAGCTGATGATGTGATAAGGCATATTGAAAAGCGCTTAAACATACAAGTAGGGGAGACCACTGCCGACGGTATGTTCAGCCTGAAAGCGGTGGAATGCCTAGGCTCATGCGGCACAGCGCCGATGATGCAGGTGGGTAAGGATTTCCATGAGAATTTGACACTAGAGAAAGTAGACGAACTGCTCACGCAGTTTGCCGATGAAGATAAGCACAGCAGATATTGCGATGCCAATACGTATCGCAAAAATTAAGTACTGGCAAGATTTAAGTAATGGGTAAGAAGCTATTATTACAGCACGATAATGTACCAGGCATAGACACTTACGAGGTTTATCGCCAGCAGGGGGGCTATGCCTCGGTGGAGAAGGCATTGAAAATGACTTCGGACGAGGTAGTGGAGGAAGTGAAGAAATCAGGTCTGCGAGGCCGTGGCGGTGCGGGTTTCCCTACCGGCATGAAGTGGAGCTTTCTAGCCAAGCCAGAAGGCGTGCCTCGCTACTTGGTATGCAATGCCGATGAGAGCGAGCCAGGCACATTTAAAGATCGCTACCTAATGCAGCGCCACCCGCATTTGCTTATCGAGGGTATGATTACCGCTAGCTATGCGTTGGGTGCCAATACTGCCTACATTTACATTCGTGGGGAGTATTTTTATATTGTAAACATCCTCGAGAAAGCCATTGAAGAAGCCTACACTGCAGGTTGGTTGGGTGATAATATTCAAGGTACAGGCTATTCCCTAAACATGTACGTGCACCCAGGTGCTGGAGCATACATTTGTGGCGAAGAAACTGCCTTGCTGGAATCGTTGGAAGGTAAGCGTGGCAACCCGCGCATTAAGCCTCCTTTCCCTGCCGTAAAAGGTTTGTATGCCTGCCCTACAGTAGTAAATAACGTAGAAACCATCGCAGCCGTAGTGCCTATTGTAAACATGGGTGGCGACGAGTATGCTAAAATCGGCATCGGCAAATCAACCGGTACCAAATTGATTTCGGCATCTGGCCACATCAAAAAGCCAGGTGTATATGAAATTGAGTTGGGCCTGCCAGTGGAAGAGTTTATATATTCAGAGGAGTATTGCGGTGGCATCTTGAACGATAAAAAATTGAAAGCGGTAGTTCCTGGTGGCTCATCAGTGCCGGTATTGCCCGCTGAGTTGTCATTAAAAACGCCCACAGGTGAGCCTCGCTTAATGAGCTACGAATCGTTGAGTGAAGGTGGCTTTATTAGCGGAAGTATGTTGGGTTCAGGCGGTTTTATCGTAATGGATGAAACCACCAGCATCGTGCGCAACCTACATACCTTTACCCGCTTTTACCACCACGAAAGCTGTGGGCAATGTAGCCCTTGCCGCGAAGGTACCGGTTGGATGGAGAAGATAACGCACAAGATATTGGATGGGCACGGTACCCTGGCAGATATAGATTTGCTATGGGACATACAGCGCAAGATAGAGGGCAACACCATTTGCCCGCTGGGCGATGCTGCTGCATGGCCCGTAGCTGCGGCTATCCGCCACTTCCGCGAAGAGTTTGAAGAATATGTTTCCAATCCAGCTTCTATAGTGGATGTGAAACATTATTACAATATTCACAATTTGGTTGAAGCATAACAGATATGGCAAAAGTAACCATAGATGGCGTAGAAATAGAAGTACCAGATGGAACATCCATCCTGCAGGCCGCTCGTATGATAGGCCCAACGGTGGCGCCACCTGCCATGTGCTTTTATACTAACCTGCCCAGTAGCGGCGGGTATTGCCGTACGTGCATGGTAGAGGTTACCAAGGGATCGGAAAAAGACCCTAGGCCCATGCCGAAGTTGGTGGCAAGCTGCCGCACAACAGTAATGGACGGCATGGTAGTGGGCAACCGCACCAGCGATAAGGCCATTGATGCCCGTAAAGGCGTGGTGGAGTTTTTGCTATTGAACCACCCGCTGGATTGCCCTATTTGCGACCAAGCAGGGGAGTGCCACTTGCAAGATTTGAGCTACGAAAACGGTTCGGCCAAAACCCGCACTGACTTTGAGCGCCGCACTTTCGATAAAATCGATATCGGCGACAAGATACAACTGCACATGAACCGTTGTATCTTATGCTACCGTTGCGTGAAAGTGGCCGACCAGCTAACCCCTGAGCGTGTACATGGCGTAATGAACCGCGGCGACCATAGTGAGATTTCGACCTACATTACCAATGCGGTTGACAATGAGTTCTCTGGCAACATGATTGATGTGTGCCCAGTTGGAGCCTTGACTGATCGCACTTTCCGCTTTAAGAGCCGTGTGTGGTTTACTAAGCCAGTAACTGCCCATCGCGATTGTGACAAGTGCTGTGGTAAAGTGGTGCTTTGGTATAAAGGCGACGATGTGCTGCGCGTAACTGGCCGTAAAGACCAATGGGGCGAGGTAGCAGAGTTTATATGCAACACTTGCCGTTTTGATAAGAAACGCACCGATGATTGGGTAGTGGAAGGCCCTACTAATTTGAGCCGCCACTCCGTTATCTCTGCCAACCACTACGAAAAGTTGGTAGTACCCAATGAATTGACACTTAACGATATTAAACCGCTCAACCCATAATGGAATGGTTGCCCTTAATAGATAAGTCGGTTTTAATACTGATCATATTCCTGCTAAGCTTGGGAATAGCAGCATACAGCACGTATGCCGAGCGGAAGGTGGCTGCCTTTTTGCAGGATAGGATTGGCCCTAACCGTGCCGGCCCTTTCGGTTTGCTACAGCCCATTGCGGATGGCGTGAAGATGTTTATGAAGGAAGAAATCATCCCTTCTGCATCCGATAAGTTCCTGTTTATGCTGGGGCCGTGCATATTTATGATGACGGCACTAATGACTAGCGCAGTTATCCCTTGGGGCAAACCTTTGGATATCGGTGGCTACCAAATGAACCTACAAGTTGCCGACATCAATATTGGCGTACTTTATATTGTTGCTACCGCTTCGGTTGGCGTTTATGGTATTATGCTAGGCGGTTGGGCATCCAACAATAAGTTCTCGCTACTGGGTGCCGTACGCGCATCTTCGCAAATGATAAGCTATGAGTTGGCCATGGGCCTTTCTATCATCGGCGTGCTACTTATCTCAAACTCATTGAGCCTTAGCGATATTGTAAAAGGGCAAGAAGGTTTCCACTGGAATATTATTTATCAACCATTGGGTTTCTTGATTTTCCTTATTTGCGCTTTTGCAGAGTGTAATCGTGCCCCATTCGACCTTGCCGAATGCGAAACGGAGCTGGTAGGCGGCTACCACACCGAGTATAGCTCCATGAAACTGGGTATGTTTTTGTTTGCGGAGTACGTAAACATGTTCATATCTTCGGCTTTGATTGTGTGCCTTTTCTTTGGTGGCTACAACTTCCCGGGTATTGATAACTTGGATTTGCCACAGAACATAGCCTCCATCATAAGCGTGGTTATTTTCTTTGCTAAAACCTTTTTCTTTATCTTCTTTTTTATGTGGATTCGCTGGACCATTCCGCGTTTCCGTTACGATCAATTGATGAAACTTGGCTGGCAAATACTACTACCTTTGTCCATATTTAATGTGGTAGCAACGGCTGCTTGGCTAACATTTGTAAAATAAACAGTGATGAAGCTTACGAACCGTGCAGTAGTTGTTTCGAAAAAGGAGCTTACCTGGAGTGAGAAACTTTATCTGCCTGCTATTACGCAAGGCCTAGGTATTACCATAAGCCATTTTTTCAAAAAGAAGGCCACTGTGCAATACCCTGAGGTAGAGAAGCCACGCACAGAGATATGGCGCGGCCGCCACGTGCTAAAGCGCGATGAAGAAGGCCGTGAAAACTGCACTGCTTGCGGCCTCTGCGCTGTGGCTTGCCCTGCTGAAGCCATCACCATGGAAGCAGCCGAGCGCAAGAAAGGGGAGGAGCACCTATACCGTGAGGAGAAATATGCAGCAACTTATGAAATAAACATGCTGCGTTGCATCTTTTGCGGACTTTGTGAAGAAGCTTGCCCAAAAGATGCCATTTATCTTACCGACCGTTTAGTTTCACCAGAGTATGAGCGTCAAGATTTTATCTATGGCAAAAACAAGCTTGTGGAAAAAATAGATGACCGTATTGATATTGAACCACGTAAAAAGTACCATAAATTGTAAATCTTTGCGGTTTAGAAACAGGCATTCCCACAAACACAACTAGCAACCACAATACGTTCATGGCACAATACATTTTTTACGCACTTTCCATAGTCACTATACTTAGTGCCTTATACGTGGTATTTGCCAAAAGCCCCATGTACAGCGTAATAGCCATGATTGTGTGCTTCTTTTCAATAGCGGGTCATTATGTTTTGCTTAACGCTCAATTTTTGGCCATTGTGCACATCATAGTGTATGCCGGTGCCATTATGGTGTTGTTTCTATTCGTAGTAATGTTGCTAAACCTCAACCAAGAACCCGATAAATCGCACGGAAAGCTCTTACGGGTAGCTGCGGCTATATCGGGCGGCATGCTGTTTTTGGTATTGCTTCTTTCCCTCAACACTTCAGAGACTGGTACCTTCGTTTTGCCTGAGAAATCGGACATTGGCATGGTGCAGCATGTAGGCAAAAAGCTGTTTAACGAATACGTATTGCCATTCGAAATATCGTCCGTATTGTTGCTTTCGGCAATTATCGGTTCGGTAGTATTGGCTAAAAAAGAAGCATAACCATGGAAAACGCATTAGTTTCTGTTCCGCACAACTGGTACCTGCTGTTAAGCAGCCTACTGTTCTGTATCGGGGTTATGGGCGTGCTGTTTCGTCGCAACGTAATTGTGATATTGATGTGCATTGAGCTGATGCTTAACTCAGTAAACTTGTTATTGGTATCGTTTTCGGCTTATGCACAAAATGCCGATGGGCAAGTCTTTGTATTCTTTGTGATGGTAGTAGCGGCCGCAGAAGTGGCGGTAGGATTAGCGTTGATAGTGAGCATATACAGAAACGTGGCCAGTACGGACATTGATAGCATGAAAAAATTAAAATGGTAACAGTCGGCAAATTGTTTGTTTGACCTAAAGTTTTTGTTTCAGTGAACGACCAGATAACCAACTCTTCATTACTAACCATACTCAGTATACTGATACCGGTATTTCCATTGGTGGGTTTCCTCATTAATGGCCTGCTTGGTAAAAGGGTGCCTGAGCCCATTTCTGGCTGGATAGGCAGCATTGCCGTGCTGGCATCATTTGTTTGTGCGGCAACCATTTTCTTTACCTTGCCTGCTACCGAATCGCTTAGCTTTAACCTGTTCAATTGGATAGCTTACGCCAACCTTAACATCTCCTTCGGTTTCTTAATCGATCCTTTAACCATCACTATGCTGCTGGTTATTACAGGTATCGGTTTCCTAATCCACTTGTACTCCATCAGCTATATGCATGGCGATGAGGGCTTTACACGCTTCTTTACCTACCTCAACCTGTTTATTTTCTTCATGCTGTTGCTCGTAATGGGCAACAACTACTTGGTAATGTTTATCGGTTGGGAAGGCGTGGGGCTTTGCTCTTACCTGTTAATTGGCTTCTGGTTTAAGGAGCACGAAAACAACAACGCCGCTAAAAAGGCCTTTATCATGAACCGTGTGGGCGACTTGGGTTTCCTACTGGGCATGTTTGCTTTATTGATGCTTTTCGGCACGTTGGATTATGCTGCCGTTGCCCAAGCAGTGCAAGGCTATCCTGTTAACCATGGATTGATTGTAGGCATAACCCTGTTGCTATTTATTGGCGCCATGGGCAAATCGGCACAGATACCGCTTTACACTTGGCTACCCGATGCGATGGCTGGCCCAACGCCGGTTTCAGCTTTGATACACGCCGCCACGATGGTTACTGCTGGTATTTATATGATAGCGCGTTCCAACGTATTGTTTGCCATGGCCCCAGCCACTCTGGATGTAATATTAATAGTAGGCGTTGCCACTTGTGTAATGGCAGCCATCATCGGCCTCATGCAGAACGACATTAAGAAGGTATTGGCTTACTCCACCGTTTCCCAATTGGGTTTAATGTTTGTGGCATTGGGCTTAGGTGCGTTCAGTAGCGGCATGTTTCATGTAGTTACGCACGCGTTCTTCAAGGCGTTGTTGTTCTTGGGTTCGGGTAGCGTTATCCATGCCCTTCATGGTGAGCAAGACATCCGCAAGATGGGCGGCTTAGGCAAGTACATCAAGATTACCTTTATCACGTTTATTATTGGCTCTTTGGCCATATCGGGCATACCGCCGTTTGCCGGCTTTTTCTCTAAAGACGAAATCCTTGCCAAGACCTTCGAGCATAGCCCAGCAATCTGGATTATTGTGTCCCTAAGTTCGGCGTTAACCGCCTTCTACATGTTCCGCTTGGTGTACATCACCTTCTCTGGTAACTACCGCGGTACCGAAGAAACCCGCTCAAAAATCCATGAGTCGCCAGCGTTGATTACCATTCCATTGATTATTCTGGCAATCCTTTCCATCATTGGTGGTTTTATGGGTTTGCCGGCCATTACGGGCCTTACGCATGCGTTCAGCACTTACTTGAGCAGCGTTACTGGTGCCTCTGCGGGTATTTTGCCTGAGGCGCATCACCTAAGCCATGCAACGGAGTATGTATTGATTGGCGTTGCCGTATTGGCTGCCATCGTGAGCATTTTGATAGCCCGCTACATGTACGTTACCAAAGGCCAGTTGCCAGCTAACAGCGATGCTGAACTGAACGGCGTGCAAAAACTGGTGTCGAACAAGTTTTATGTGGATGAAGTGTACAATGCTGTATTTGTAAAGCCAGTGGTGAAACTATCCGCCCTGATTTATGAATACGTAGATAAGCTGCTGGTGGATAATGTGGTGAACGGCGTGGCCAAGGTAACCGACCTATCGGGCCGTACGTTGCGCTTGGTGCAAACCGGTAGCACCACTTTTTATCTGCTAGCCATGGTATGTGGTATTGTTATACTATTTGTAATCCGTTTACTGATATAAGGCCATGTTGACGTTACTGCTTTTATTGTTTCCTTTAGTAGCCTCGTTGGTGGTTTTGGCGTCGGGCAATAAGCTCTCGGCTAAACTGGCCTTGTTATTTGCCGTGGTGGAGCTTGGCCTTACCGGCTATGGCCTTAGTGTATTTCTACAAAGCGGCCCCGAGTCGTTTACCGTTTTCCAAGAATGGATTACCGACCCGAAGATCAGCCTTAACCTAGGTCTAGATGGCTTAAGCATGTTGATGGTACTGTTGACCAACTTCTTGCTGCCCATCATCATCCTTACTGGTTTCAACAGGGTAATCGATAATGCCAAGGCATATTTCTCCTTAATATTGATGATGCAATTCGCGCTGTTGGGCGTATTTATGGCCAACGACGGCTTGCTGTACTACATCTTCTGGGAGTTGGCGCTGATACCTATCTACTTCATCGCCCTCAACTGGGGCGGCCCGAACCGGGTGCCGGTTACGCTGAAATTCTTTATTTATACCTTGGCGGGCAGCTTGTTTATGTTGTTCGGTTTCATTGCATTATACCACCTCAACCCAGGCAAGTCATTCAACATTACCGAGTTATACAACATGGTAATATTAAAAGACAACCAAGCTTGGCTTTTCTGGATGTTCTTTGTGGCGTTTGCTATTAAAATACCGATTATCCCTTTCCACACTTGGCAGGCTGATACTTATAAAGAGTCTCCAACCCAAGGCACTATGTTGCTTTCTGGTATCATGTTGAAGATGGGTACTTACAGCCTGCTCCGCTGGTTGCTACCAGTATTCCCCGAAGGCGTTGCGATGTGGACGCCCTTGATAATGGGTCTGTGTATCGCCGGTATCGTTTATGCTTCTATCATTGCTATCATGCAGAAAGACTTGAAGCGCCTGTTGGCATACTCATCATTGGCCCACGTAGGGTTGATTTCCGCGGGTATCTTCACCTTAAACATAAGCGGTTTGGAAGGTAGCGTAGTGCAAATGCTATCGCACGGTGTAGTAGTGGTGGGGTTGTTTTTTGCCGCCGATATCATTTACCACCGCACCAATACTTTAGAGATTGATAAATTAGGAGGCATCCGCACCGCAGCGCCACAGTTTAATACGCTGTTTTTGATTGTGGTATTGGCTAGTGTGGGCCTACCGCTTACCAATAGTTTTATTGGCGAGTTTTTGTTGCTGTTGGGCGTGTTTCAATACAACTATATTGCAGCAGGTATAGCGGGCCTTACCATCATTTTGGGTGCGGTGTATATGTTCCGCATGTTCCAACGGGTGATGCTGGGCAAAACCAACCAGCTTACGGTTAACTTTGCCGACCTGCACTGGAACGAGAAAGTAGTACTTTGGATATTAGTAATTGTCATTATCGCTGCGGGTGTGTACCCGCAACCGATTTTGGCTATTGCCGAACCCGCATTGAGAATTATTTTGGATAACGCAGTATTGAACTAACCCTGTGAACACGATTATATACACATCAGTATTGGGTTTTATCTGCATGGTTGCGGAAATACTCAACCTGCGCAAGGTTATCATACCCGTTGCGGTTATTGGCTTGGCTGCCATCTTGGGCCTTACGGTTATGGAGTGGGGCACTACTGCTACCCACTTTAACGATATGGTACGCACCGATAACTTCTCGGTAGCGTTTGGCTCCTTGGCCATCATTATTACCGGCTTAGTGATTGCCCTTTCATCAGATTACTACAAGAACGAACAGAACCACATCAGCGATTACATGGCCATCATCGTTTTTACCTTGGTGGGTGGTTTGGTGTTGCTGTCATACTCTAATATGGCGATGCTGTTCTTGGGTATTGAGATACTCTCCATATCGCTTTATGTAATGGCGGGTAGCCGAAAGTATAATACCAGTAGCAACGAGGCTGGCCTCAAGTACTTCCTGATGGGCTCGTTTGCCTCTGGCTTTTTGCTGTTCGGTATTGCTTTAATTTATGGTGTTACCGGTTCTTTCCATTTGGAAGCTATTAACACTTACCTCGCTTCTGCTACTGCTGTTAGCCCACTGTTTTACCTAGGTGTGTTGATGTTGTTGGTGGCTATCCTTTTCAAGGTATCTGCTGCACCATTCCACTTTTGGAGCCCAGATGTATATGAAGGCTCTCCAGCGTTGATTACGGCATTGATGGCCACACTGGTTAAGGTAGTAATGTTCGGTGCATTCTATCGCCTTTTTAGCACTGCATTTGGCAACTTAGGTGGCTATACTAACTGGTTGATCGCTCTAGTAGCCGCACTTACCATGGTGGTAGGCAACCTAACCGCTCTTCAACAGGTAAACGTGAAGCGCCTTTTGGCCTTCTCGGGTATTGCTCACGCAGGTTATTTGTTGTTAGGAATCTTGAGCATCACTACCGATGCTACTTCGGCTTTGTTTTACTACAGTGCCGCTTATGCACTGGCTACTATTGCTGCTTTTGCAGTGGCGATACCCGTTTTCCAATCTGCGGGCAGTGAGCTGGTTTCGGCATTTAATGGGTTAGGCAAGCGCAAGCCGTTTATGGCCGCCATGCTTACTATGGCGTTGATCTCATTGGCGGGTATACCCCCGTTTGCGGGTTTCTTGGCCAAATACTACATCTTCAGCGAAGCAATGGCCAACGGTTTCTTTGCCTTGTTGCTAATAGCCATCGTAAGCTCTATCATCGGGGTGTATTATTACTTCAAGCTTATCTTAGCGATGTACACCCAACCTACCGATGAATCGGTGGATGTCAAATTCCCTACGGTATATGTAGTAGTGGCAGTATTGTGCGTGCTACTTAGCCTAGCGTTGGGCTTATATCCAAACCCAGTGATACAACTGTTTTAATCACTTGTTGTTTGCTTTAACCACTAAGGACACAAAGGAATATCACTAAGAACACAAAGCTGATATTATGTAATTAGTGATCTTTGTGCCCTTTTCTTAGTGTACTTTGTGGTTGATTACAACACCGCACACTCACGGCAATATCACCGAACCCAGCGCAGCGGCAAGCATCTTCTTCAAATCAAGATAGTGTTGGAAGATCTGTATTTGTTCCATTAGCGCTTGCTCGTCCCCCTCGTCTTGGGCCTTCTTCATCGCTACTCGGTTCTCGTCAATCAGAACTTTAAGGCGCTCCAGCTTCAAGCGGTATAAGCTCGACTGTATATCCTTCTTGTACATAAACTGCTTATCGGTAATTGCAATGTCGTGCATTTTGCCCCAATTAGGGCTTAGCTCATAGGGCGTTTGCAGTACCTCAATTACAAAGCGGCTCACTTCTTCGTCTTGGTTGCCCGATAGCTCATGCGTTTCGGGTATCAGGCTGGTTTCCTGAATGGCGTTGCGATAAATGTTAATTATTTTCTCTGACACTGGGTCGCTCATGGGTGTTTCATCAGCGTCCAGTTCCATCAATATGGCATGCACCACCTTCCATTCGTCTTGGTAGTCGTAGTTAGCATATTCAAGCAGCAGCCTCATCACATCACGCTCTTGGCGGGCCAGCGGGGAGAGGCGGGTAAGCGCTTCCTGCTGCTGTGCCAGCTCGGGTACTTCCTCATTTACCTGCCTATCCTCTGCGCGGGGCGGTGCACCAGCTTGCTTGCTATACTTGTTGTGGCGTATTTTGTTTACCTCGCTCACCAGTATCTGCTCCTGTATGTCCATCAACTGGGCACACTCTTTTACATACACCGAGCGTTTGATGGCATCGGGTATCAGGGCAATCGAGTCCACAATATCTTTAATAGCCTCGGCGCGCTTTACAGGGTCTTTTTTGCTTTCATCCTGTAGGTAACCGGCCTTGAACAAGATGAAATCCTGTATATGCTCGTTGCGGTATTTCAGAAAGCCATCAGCACCCTCGCGCTTTACGTAGCTATCTGGGTCATCTTCGGCTGGTAGCAGCACCACCCGAACGTTCATGTCCTCCTCCAGTATCAGATCAATACCGCGAATAGCCGCCTTGATGCCCGCCGTATCACCGTCGTAAGTGATGGTAATATTGGGCGTGAGGCGCTTAATCAATCGCACTTGCTCCACAGTAAGCGAAGTACCCGATGAGGCCACCACGTTCTCCACGCCCGCTTGCGAAAGGGAAATCACATCCGTATAGCCTTCCACCAGTATGCATTCATCCTCTTTACGGATGGCGTTCTTAGCCTGGTAAAGTCCATACAGGATTTTGCTCTTGTTGTAAATATCCGTTTCCGGCGTGTTTACATACTTGGGCACCTTCTTGTCGCTCAGCAGGGTACGGCCGCCAAAGCCCACCACCTTGCCCAAGAAATTGTGGATGGTAAACATCACCCGTCCGCGGAAGAAGTCGTATGGCCTATCGTATTTATCGCTGGCCAGGCCGGCCTTTTGCATATAGTCCAACTGGTAGCCTTCTGCCGTGGCAGCCTTTACAAAGGCATCTCCTTTCTCAGGCGAGTACCCCAATTGAAAGCGCTCAATGGTTTCTTTGGTAAAGCCCCGTTCTTTAAAGTAGGTAAGGCCCACGCTTTGACCTTCCTCGGTTTCTAGCAGTTGCTCGCTGTAAAAGCGCTGCGCAAAGGCCGCCACTATAAACAGGCTATCTCGCTCGTTTTTCTCCTCTACCTGCTTTTCAGTGGGGGCTTCGGTTTCTTCAATTTCTATCTTGTACTTGTCTGCCAGGTAGCGCAGCGCCTCGGGATAGCTCTTGTGCTCCAGCTCCATCATAAACCTTACCGAGTCGCCAGCCACCCCGCATCCGAAGCACTTATAAATGCCCTTGGCAGGCGATACAGTAAACGAAGGTGTTTTCTCGTTATGGAACGGGCAGTTGCCCAGCATATTCACCCCGCGCTTCTTCAGCGTCACAAAATCCCCGATTACCTCCTCAATGCGGACGGTATCCATAATCTTGGTTATGGTGTCGCGAGAAATCATATGCTACGTGCAGGTTTTTAGTAGAAATTAAAGGTACGGAAAATGGGTGAACTCCCCTCATTGGGCGAGGTTCAGACAAGCATACAAACACCAAAAAGGCGAAAGATTGCTCTTTCGCCTTTTCTAGGTCTGGTATCATAATTCATTAGCTAGCCTTGCGCAAGCATTGTTGTTCTTTTTCTCTTTCATAGAAGTTAACCATGCCGTCTTCATACTTTAGGTATGCATTGTATATATCCAAGTAAATAGTGGAGCCATTGATGTAATCCAACTCGCCGCTGGTGCTTAAGAATAGGTCATTGGCGGCAGGGTCAATGGAGTTTACGTACTGCTCTTCAGTAGCAGCACTCCCTACTACATAGAAGTCGGTATCTTCCGTGTATATTTCTGCATTGCTAGTTTGGAGATTAAGTGTACTCATTACAGTTTCGCCACTGCGGGTTACTACCTGTAGTACTGGGTTTGAGCCACTCACGGTTACTTTAACCATGTAAGTGCTGAGACTGTAAGCTGTAGGCATAATATTTTGGTGTTTTAAGGTGACTAATCGTTTCCCATGATTATGCTTTCTTATACGTGAGGTTTTTGGTTAGGTTTCGTTGGGGTGGGATAGTTTTTAAAAATTTCTTTTGGGTGCTCTAAAAAACCAACAAAACGAACGTCAATGACGTGCGTTTTGTTAGTTCATCTGAATTTACCCCACCCACCATTTATCTAAATAAGTTGGTAATTTTGAAGGGATAAAAGCGTAAGCAAATACCAATGGCAGAAAGTGGCAAAGAAGACAGTTTGTTTCAATTAATCCGCTCGATGAACAAGGCGGAGAAGCGGTATTTTAAAATAAACAGTACGCATACCATTGGCGAAAAGAATAACTACATGCGGTTGTTTGAAGCAATGGACAGCATTTCTGTATACGATGATGCCAAGTTTAGGCAGAAGTTCAAAAATGAACCTTTCATTAAATACTTAGCAGCGGATAAAAACTACTTATACGAACTGCTTTTAAAGACTTTGAGGGATTATAGGGCCGACAAAAGTAAGTATTTAAAGTTGCTCGGCTTGCTCCAGGATATTGACTTGTTATATGAGCGACAGATGTATGATGAGTGCGATAAGCGGATAAAAAAAGCTCAAAAAATTGCGGTTGATATGAACTATTTTCATATAAACGCACAATTAATCGATTGGAAATTTATACTACTTAATAGAATAGAAGATAGAGATGTAAGTAATATTATACAACAATTTAACGACGAGCTTTCAGAAAATCAATTAGTTTTACAAAATTTTTATTTATACAAAAGACTAAAAAACGATATTTATTTAATATCTAAAAAATTGGTTAAAATTCAACAAGCCGATGATCAATTAAAAGTGAGTGAAGTAATGGATTCACCTTTTCTGCTAAGCGCTGATTTAGCCAATTCTTTTATCGCAAAACATGAATATTATACTTTGCGAAGTCGGTTGTATCGATTACAAAGTAATTTTGAGGAAGAGTATCAAATGCGTAAGCAACATTTGCAACTCTTTAATGATAACAATGAATTGAAAGAGGAATATCCCGAAAAATACAATTTCACTCTATCAAACTTTCTTATCGCCTCCATTCGGGCAAACGACTTCGAAGGCTACGAAAAAGCTATTGAACAACTAGGGCTAGGCAACAACCCCGACCACTTCAAGGAGATGAAAATCATCAATATGGGTGGTAATCAGATGTTTTATCTAATGAACAACAGCCGTTGGCCAGAGGCGTTAAAGCTATCGAACATACTGGAGGACATGATAACCAAGTACCGTGCCAGTATTTCATGGACCCAGATAATTACCATTAAATACAACGCGGGCTGCCTTCAGTTTATCTTAGGCAAGTATGGCGAGGCGGTAGATAGGTTCGATTTTGTAATCAATGAAAAGCAAGAGACCTATATCGGCCAATTGTTAGCCAGCCGCATACTGCACCTTATTTGCCATTACGAGATTTCGCCGCCTACTGTGGTAGAGTACCTGTTGGGCTCGGCCACACGCTTTGCTGCCAAAATTAAAAACAACAACCACTTCAACGATATCATCCTTAAAGGTGTAAGAAAGCTCAGCCGCACTATCGACAAAGGCGAAACGCGCCAGATAATGACACAAATGCGTGATGAGCTACTGGATATCTTCGAGGAATACCAGTTTGGCCTGGGGCTGGAGGAAACCATCTGCTGGCTTATTGCCCGCCTTGAAAACCGCACTGTGTTAGATGTGGTAAACGAACGCCTGGAAATTGAACGCCAAATGGCCGTGGAAAAACTAAAGCAACAGGAAAAGTAGATTGGGCTATGGACGCTGCAGTTTTGTTGCGAGTTACGAATTCAAAATCATACTTCCGTGCTTTTTCCGTGCCTTTTTCAGTGTTCTCCGTGGTTTAATTCAACCACGAAGAACACTAGATACCTGATGGTAATATCACCCAGCCATAATCTTCTCCAACGAAGTATTATAAACCTCATCGTACTCCGCTAAGGCACCCCAGATTTGGCCGTTTACAATTAGGTCGGTGCCGCTGGTAACCACGCCTAGGGAATAGAACGGCAAGCTCAAGGCTGCCAAGCGCTTCTCAAAAGCTTCTTGCTCACTAGGGTTGATGGTAACTACCACACGGCTCTGCGCCTCGCCAAACAAATAGGCATCCTTACGGAAGTTGGCATCGGTAGTAATGTTGAAGCCCATGCCGCTGGCCATGGCACTCTCCAATAGGTTGATAAACAAACCACCCTCCGAAATATCGTGGGCTGATTTTACCAAGCCTTCCTTAATAATGCTTAGCACACCTTTCTGCAAATGGGCCTCCGTTTCCAAGGTAAAGAACGGGCTGCTGCTCTTGGTTTCTTTATGCCAACGTACTAGGTACTCGCTGCTGTTAATGTCGTTCTGCGCTTCACCTAATAGATAGATAAAGTGGCCTTTTGCTTTGAAATTCAGCGTGGTATGGTGCTCAGGTTTATCCAAAATTCCAAGCATACCGATGGTAGGCGTAGGGAACACTGGGCCGCTATCGCTGCTCTGGTTATAGAAGCTCACGTTGCCGCCCGTTACTGGCGTTTCCAGTTTACGGCAGGCATCGCCCATACCGGTAATGGCGTTCACAAACTGCCAGTATACCTCCGGGTTGTATGGATTGCCGAAGTTAAGGCAGTTGGTAATGGCCACAGGCTCGGCACCCGTGCAAACTATGTTGCGGGCCGCCTCGCTCACGGCAATGGCGCCGCCTTTGTATGGGTCAACATGCACATAGCGGCTATTACAATCGACGGTAACTGCCAACGATTTTTCGCTGTGCGATAAGCGGATAATGGCCGCATCGCTCGGGTGGTTGGTGGTTAGGTTATTAAGGCCTACCATGCTATCGTATTGGCGGTATACCCAACGCTTGCTGGCAATGTTGGGTTGGGCGGTCAAAAACTTAGCTACCTCTTTT
This sequence comes from Sphingobacteriales bacterium, assembly GCA_027483645.1. GTDB lineage: Bacteria > Bacteroidota > Bacteroidia > Chitinophagales > CAIOSU01 > CAIOSU01. The sequence continues at coordinate 520,979 of JAIXUD010000021.1, read as the reverse complement.
AGGTCGCTAGGCTCTTGTATATTATTGATGTCAAATTTCTGGTACTCTTTAAAGTAGGCAGGCTCGGTGTGCTCGCGCTCATAAACTGGTGCGCCGCCACCCAATACCAAATCAAAGGCAGGCACTTGTGCCACCAATTCGCCACGCATGTAATACTCCAGGGTGTTTCCTTCGGTCACTTCACCAATCTGCACACAGTTCACATCCCACTTGTCAAACACGGCTTGCACATCAGCCTCACGGCCTTTCTTTACCACGATCAACATACGCTCCTGCGACTCTGAAAGCAATATCTCGAAAGGCTTCATGTTCTGCTGGCGGGTAGGCACTTTATCCAAATATATTTTCATGCCGTGCTCGCCTTTGGCGCTCATCTCGCTGGTGCTGCAAGTAATGCCTGCCGCACCCATATCCTGCATACCGATGATGGCATCCAGCTCTATCAACTCCAAAGTAGCCTCTAGCAACAGTTTCTCTTGGAAAGGGTCGCCCACCTGTACGCTAGGCAGTTTGTCTGCAGAATCTTCGGTAATCTCTTCTGAAGCAAACGTTGCACCGTGGATGCCATCCTTACCCGTAGCAGAGCCCACAATAAAAACTGGGTTGCCCACACCATGCGAGGTAGCCGATACGGTTTTCTTCACATCCACTATGCCCACGCTCATGGCATTTACTAGTGGATTGATTTCGTAGCACTCGTCAAAGTATACTTCGCCAGCGATTGTCGCTACTCCAAATGCATTGCCATAGCCGCCGATGCCGTGCACCACGCCTTTCAGCAAGTGGCGGGTCTTTTCGCTCTCCAAGCGGCCGAAGCGCAACGAGTTAAGTGCTGCGATAGGGCGGGCACCCATGGTAAATATATCGCGGTGAATTCCGCCTACGCCTGTTGCCGCGCCTTGGTAAGGCTCAATGGCGCTAGGGTGGTTGTGGCTCTCAATTTTAAAGGCACAAGCCAAACCATCACCAATGTCTACCAGTCCGGCATTCTCTTCGCCAGCTTCCACTAGTAGGCGTTTGCCTTTGCGGGGTAGGGTTTTAAGCCACTTAATGGAGTTTTTGTATGAGCAGTGTTCGCTCCACATTACCGAAAATATGCTCAGCTCCGTGAAATTGGGCGTGCGGCCCAGTATCTGTTTGATTTTATCAAACTCCGAGGGCAACAAGCCCAGCGTTTTAGCAATTTCTACAGTGGCTAGCGATTCGGCAACTTGGCTCATAGTAAGGCTTTAAAGTTGGCGCAAAGATAAGTTTTTTTAGGACGATGGACCATAGACAATGGACCATGGACCAGGATGTTTTTTAGTTATTCACAAGTCATTAACATGGACCGCCGACGATGGACGACGGACCACGAAAAAGAGAAAGGGGCAATGGATAGGATGATATGGTCACGCCCCAACGGGGCACTAGAATTCTAGCGGATAGGCACCGCCCTCCGAACAAAACGGCGTTTAGGTTATGCGTTCCAGAAATGTGATTTGTGACCGTGCCGCGTCCCTAGGGCGAAAAGGCCCTACGCTTACATTCTTGTGCTCCGCCTGAGGCGGACGTACCGCGCTGCGTGAGATTAAATAAGTCAACCCGCAACTCGTAACCCGAAACCCGCGACAATTTTTTAGTCCATGGTCCATCGTCCTTGGTCCTTCGTCCACCTACTGCCCCAGCCAATCCTTAAAGTCGCTCACCCGTTCGCGGCTTACAATTATTTCGTGGTCGTCGCCATGCAGCACATCAATTTTTAGGCGGCTATTGAACCAGGTATATATCTTCTGTATGGCGCTGATGCGAACCAGGAATTTGCGGTTTACCCTAAAGAAATCGGTAGGGTTCAGCATCGTTTGCAGCTCTTCAATCTTATGGTCGATGTGATGTCGTTTGCCATCTTGCGCCATTAAAAAAACTAGGCCATCTTCGGCGTAGGCATACAATACCTCGCTTGTTTGTACATAGTTAAGGTTTTGGCCGGCTTTTACCATAAAGCGCTCCTTGTAGCTAGGCTTAGCCAGGCTGCGTATCAGCTTTTCTATCACAGCATTATCATAGCGCACCCTGTTGCCACGTAAATCTTTATATTTTTTTACCGCTTTATGCAGTTCCTCCACATCAATGGGCTTTAGCAGATAATCGATGCTGTTTACCTTAAAGGCTTTGAGGGCATATTGATCGAATGCGGTAATGAATATAACAGGTGTTTTAATTTCCACTTGGCGGAAAAGATCGAAGCTCAACCCATCGGGCAACTCAATGTCCATAAATATCAGGTCGGGCTCCTCGTTCTCCTTCAGCCACTTGGCGGCCGCACTTAGGCTAGCTAGCTTGCCTACCACTTCTATTTCGGGGTAGGTATCCATCAGCACATCTTGCAATAGGTGGGCCGACATTTGTTCATCCTCAATTATCAATACTCTCATAGCTACTGTTGCGGTTGATGTTTCAAAACTAACACAAAAATCTGCTATGGGAGATAAAAAAGGCACCAGTTCTATCCTCGAAAGGTGGAACTAGTGCCCGAATACAACTAATCGCTGCTATCTTAAAAATGCAAAGCCTACCTGAAGTAATAAATAGCAAAGGCATCTGTAGTAATTTTATCAGGGTGAATTGTCGTTTTCGTAGGTTTGATTGTGATTTTTGCTCAACTTATTTCTGCTTAAAAAGGTAATTTCAATATTGCTATGAAGAACCCTTTTATCATTTACCGAACCAATAAACCGCTGCACACTGCTGATGTGATTGAAGTATACAAGAGCGCGAACCTCAACCGCCCCGTGCACGACGCGGACCGTATTACCGAAATGTACCACCACAGCAACCTGGTCATCAGCGCTTGGGATGGCGACCAACTGGTAGGCGTGGCCCGCTCGCTTACCGATTTTTGTTATTGCTGTTACCTTAGTGACCTAGCTGTAAAAGAAGACTACCAGAAACTCGGTATCGGGAAGCGGTTGATTGAGCTTACCCGCGAGGCAATAGGGGAGCGAACCATGCTTTTATTGCTATCGGCGCCAGGAGCTACGGAGTATTACCCGAAGGTGGGTTTTGATAAGGTGGAGAATGGGTTTATGATTAAACGCACGGTGTGAAGTGTCTTAAAATTATTTGTGTAGGGTATCCAATATTGCAGTTGGCTATCGCACTTAAAACAGTAATGCAGTTTAACCACAAAGGACACTAAGAAAAAGCATTAAGAACGCTAAGAAATGCTTTGTGACCTTCGTGTTTTAAAACTTTGTGTTCTTAGTGGTTGATAAAGCATCCGTCCATTTGTTTTAAGATTAAGTTTGAAATTATGTCGCTTTAGCTATTACTTACTACCTCTTCCATACCACTTTCTTAATCTATATTCCATATCTTAGAGGCTACAGCACCCAACCAACTAATTACACCTATGCGCTACCTCCTCCTCTTTGCCGCGGTCATCTTTACCGCAAGTTGCTACGATTGGAAAAACATTGAAAAAGACCTTCAAGAGCGCCTCATTCTGGCAGAAGATAACGCAGTAATCGAAATACCCGAAGGGTACTACAAATTCAGCGGCAGCCTATCCATGGAAGGTAAAAACGGCGTTACCATTAAAGGGGCAGGTAAAGACAAGACTTTCCTTTCATTCGATGGGCAAACCGAAGGCGCAGAAGGTATCAAGGTTAATAACAGTAGCAACATTACTATTGAGGGCTTAACCATTTGGGATGCCAAGGGTGATGCCATTAAAGTACAAGAAGTTAAAGGCCTGGTGTTTAGGGATGTGCGCACCGAATGGACCCGCGGCCCACACGCCAGCAATGGGGCCTATGGCTTTTACCCTGTGAACTGCGATAATGTATTGATTGAAAAATGCGAATCGATAGGGGCTAGCGATGCAGGTATCTATGTAGGCCAAAGCCGACACGTGATAGTGCGAAACAACTTTGTGTACCAGAATGTGGCTGGCATCGAGATTGAGAATACCCTGTATGCCGATGTGTACGAAAACGAAGCTACTGATAACACCGGAGGCGTGCTAGTATTTGATATGCCCGGCCTCGTGCAAAAGAATGGTGGTTATGTGCGCGTATACAATAACAATATACACCACAACAACCGTAGGAATTTCGCGCCAGAGGGCAACATTGTAGGTACGGTGCCGCCTGGTACTGGCGTACTGGTGCTTGCTACCCCACATGTGGAAATATTTGATAATAAAATCCATTACAACCGCACTATAGGTACAGGTATAGTGTGTTATATTACCGTTGATAAAGGCATACAGGATAGTCTTTTCAACCCATATACGAGGGCAGTACAGGTGTACAATAATGATTATAAGCGCAGCTTTGGCTTGCCTTCTATACAGAATGATATGGGTAAGTTGATCGCATGGAAATCGGCTTTTAGCGTGCCTAGTATTGTTTACGATGGTTATGTTGACCCAAGTGTAGCGGTAAATGGCAAGTTGCCAGCAGATTTGGGTATTTGTGTTCGAAACAATACCAATAGCAGCTTTGCTATGGTGGATGCACCCAATGGTTTTAAGAATGTATCTCAGGATGCAGCACCCTACAATTGCGAGTTGGCAAAGTTGAGCCCCGTGGTTTTAGGAAAATGATTATCTCGGATAGGGGAACCGTTATATTCGGTAGCTAACGGATAGGTACACCTAGTTCAATTTTTTTATTGCGCTCAGAACAATTACCATGATTGGGTAGTTTTACAATACGCTATTAAACATAACCAACTTACTGGCCAGTACCTACCAATAATTCTCAATTCCTTCATGTCTAATTACTAAATAGGGGTTGCTTTACAGAGGTAGATTAGGTAACTTTGCATTCTATTACAAGAACTAAATCCTATAACCGTGTTGGAAACTACAAAATTGAAGTACAAGGTGAAAGATATTTCCCTAGCCGAATGGGGCCGTAAGGAAATTGAATTGGCTGAAGCTGAAATGCCAGGCTTGATGGCATTGCGCGAGAAATATGGCAAAGACAAGCCCCTAAAAGGCGCGCGTATTGCTGGTTGCTTGCACATGACTATTCAAACTGCCGTGCTTATCGAAACCTTGGTTGAGTTGGGCGCAGAAGTTACCTGGAGTAGCTGCAACATTTTCTCAACTCAAGACCACGCCGCTGCCGCTATTGCTGCTGCTGGCGTTGCTGTTTATGCTTGGAAAGGCATGAACGAGGAAGAGTTTGACTGGTGTATTGAGCAAACGTTGTTCTTCGGCGAAGAGGGCCAACCTTTGAATATGATTTTGGATGACGGTGGCGACTTGACCAACATGGTGCTTGACCGTTACCCTGAATTGGTAAAAGGCATCCGCGGTATTAGCGAAGAAACTACTACTGGCGTACACCGCTTATACGAGCGTGTGAAGAAAGGCACTTTGCCAATGCCTGCTATCAACATCAACGATTCGGTTACCAAATCTAAGTTCGATAACAAGTACGGTTGCAAAGAATCTTTAGTGGATTCTATCCGCCGTGCTACCGACGTAATGATGGCTGGTAAAGTAGCCGTGGTTGCCGGTTATGGCGACGTAGGCAAAGGTTCTGCCGCCTCTTTGCGTGGTGCTGGTGCCCGTGTTATTGTTACCGAAATTGACCCAATTTGCGCGCTTCAAGCTGCTATGGACGGTTTCGCAGTACAGCCGATGGCTAAAGCCGTAAAACAAGCCGATATCGTTGTTACTGCTACTGGTAACAAAGACATCATAACTGCCGAGCACTTTAAATCAATGAAAGACAAGGCTATTGTTTGTAATATTGGCCACTTTGATAATGAGATAGACGTTGCTTGGTTGAACAAAAACCACGGCGCGAGCAAAATCAACATCAAACCACAGGTTGACAAGTATACCATTGATGGCAACGACATCTTGTTGTTAGCCGAAGGCCGCTTGGTGAACTTGGGTTGTGGTACTGGCCACCCATCGTTTGTAATGAGTAACTCGTTTACCAACCAAACTTTGGCCCAATTGGAGCTTTGGCAGAACAGCGAAGCCTACGGCAACGATGTGTTTGTATTGCCGAAGCACCTTGACGAAATGGTTGCTCGCTTGCACCTTGCCAAAATTGGCGTGGAGCTGGAAACCCTTCGCAACGACCAAGCCGATTACATCGGTGTACCGGTCGAAGGTCCTTACAAGCCTGAGTACTACAGGTACTAGTAGATTGTTATGATGTACGAGGTACAATGTACAAAGTACGATGTGATTAATATACAACGGCTCCGAATTTTCGGGGCCGTTGTTGTTTGGTAGTATGAAGGTCCTAGGGCAGCGGGGAGTGTTGACAAGAAACCGATGAAGCTTTTTCGGTGTCATGGTGAGCGGAGTCGAACCATCCATAATGTAGGTGGCATATCTCCTTTTTTATAGGTGGTAAGTGACCGTGTTTCGTAACCGTGTTGCGGATGGTTCGGCTCCGCTCACCATGACACGTTGCTAGATTTGCAAGTAATTGATTGACCGATCATCGCACACATTACATTAAACAACAACGGCCCCGAAAACTTCGGGGCCGTTGCTATATTAATGGCAGATGATTGAGTTAATAGAACCTAGTTACTAATTCCTAATTCCTACTTCCTATTTCCTCAAAAAATCAATTCACTCGCTTCAAATCGTACTTCTCAATCTTGTTGTACAAGTGGCTGCGCTGTATATCAATCTCTTCTGCTGATTTAGAAACGTTCCAGTTATTCTTCTTCAACTTGTGCTCGATAAACAGCTTCTCCATGTGGTCCTTAAAATCTTGGAACTTGGTAAACTGCTCAAAGTAGTCAGTAGGGTTGAAGGAAGGGTTTACGTTTGGTACAAACTGGGTTACTTCCTCCTCGGTTATCTTGCTATCCAGCGTCAATATTACCAAGCGCTCCAGTATGTTGTGCAGCTCGCGTATGTTGCCCGTCCAGTGGATGTTTTGAAGCTCCGCAATGGCCTTAGGCGTAATCACCTTGCGGTTGATACCGTAGTCCTCGCAAATCTCCTTTACAAACTTCTCCGCCAGTAGTGGAATGTCGTCCTTACGCTCGTTCAATGAAGGCACGTGAATTAAGATAACACTTAAGCGGTGGTACAAGTCCATACGGAAGTTGCCAGCCTCAATTTCCTTAATCAGGTCTTTGTTGGTAGCCGCTACTATACGCACATTTACAGATATGTCCTTATCGCCGCCTACACGGGTAATGCGGTTCTCTTGCAAGGCACGCAACACTTTTGCTTGGGCTGATAGGCTCATGTCGCCAATCTCATCCATAAACAGGGTACCGCCGTTGGCAGCCTCAAACTTACCGATGCGCTGCTTAATGGCCGAGGTAAAGGCACCTTTCTCGTGCCCGAACAGCTCACTCTCAATCAGGTCGGTAGGGATGGCTGCACAGTTTACCTCTACTAGTGGTTGTTCTGCGCGTTGGCTGCGTTCGTGTATCCAGCGGGCCACCAGCTCTTTACCAGTACCGTTTTCGCCGGTTATTAGCACACGGGCATCAGTAGGCGCCACGCGGTCAATGGTTTCCTTAATCTTACGGATGCTAGGCGATTCGCCGACAATCTCGCGGGTTTTGGTCACGCGGCGTTTCAGCACCTTCGTTTCCGTTACCAAGTTCGATTTTTCCAGGGCGTTGCGGATGGTTATCAGCAATCGGTTCAGGTCAGGTGGTTTGCTAATGAAGTCGTACGCGCCTTTCTTTACCGCATCCACCGCCGTTTCAATATTGGCGTGGCCGCTAATCATAATTATAGGCGTATCGCTACTGTGCTCCATGGCCAGTTTCAACACCTCCATGCCATCCAGTTTCGGCATTTTAATGTCGAGCAATATGGCATCGTACTCACCCTCTTTAATCATGTCGGCACCTTGCTGGCCGTCTTCAGCTTCATCAATGGTGTAGCCCTCGTATTCGAGTATTTCCCGCATGGTTTTGCGGATGGCCTTTTCGTCGTCAACTATTAAAATCCGTGGCATAGTGTGTTTTATTGAATACACTCAAATTTACGGGAATAAATACCAGCTGTCCAAATTTTCGTACAATATTAATTTGGTTTTAATGGGATGTGGAAAAAGGGTTAAATTTGAGGAAAAAGGAAAGATGAGAAATTTTTGGAAAGAGAACGGTATTATAGTAGGGATCGCCGTGTTGTTTACTGTAACGTTGATATATTTCGTTTATCATGTAGCTACCTCAAACCCTATTGTGGAGCAGTTTAAGTTGGTAAGCGATAGTTTGCATGTGCGTAGTACCCGAACCATGCAAGACAACGAATCCCTACATGATAAGTTCTCGCCGATATTGAGTGATAGCAGTAAGAATGAGTTTGCTGATGCCTACTTATCGATAAATAAAGTGACAGACCATATAGTAACTTATACCGATAGCCTTGCATTATTACTGGAAAAGCGGGAAGCAAAGGACTATGAATATGTGAACCAATTAATGCTAACCCAAGGGCATGGAACCTTTGTGAAGGAGCTCATTGTTGATGCTAGAAACACGATGCTTGGCTTAAGTGTTTGGAACGATGCTGATACCAGCTATTTGGCCAATCGCATGAATTTGACTGTGCAGTACAATGAGAAAAATGCGAAGAAACTTAATAAGAAAAACTGGGAGGAATACCATTTTGACCATGTTCCTGCTATTGCCGTCATCACGCTACTCAATAAATTTAAAAATGATGCTTTGAGTTCTCAGGGGTTGGTGTTGGAAAGGCTTTACGAAAAGGCAACGATTAACCCATAACCATTCCACCAATAACCAAAACAAATTCCCTAAATTCGCCCTGCTAACTAAATTGCAACCAATGGCTATTTGGAAATTGCTATCGTGGAACGTAAACGGCATCCGTGCCGTGCAGAATAAAGGTTTTATGGATTGGTTTGATGCCCAGCAAGCCGACATAGTGTTCCTTCAAGAAACCAAGGCACACTTGGACCAGATACCGAGCCACATAACTTCCATACCGGGTTATGAGTGCATTTTTAGTTGTGGTGAGCGCAAGGGCTATAGCGGGGTGGCTTTGTTTAGCAAGCATAAGCCGTTGAACATAACTACGGGCTTTGGTGCCCGCGAGGAGTTTGATAATGAGGGCCGTATCATCTGCGCTGAGTTCGAAACGTTTGTTATCTATGGTATCTATTTCCCGAATGGTGGTTCAGGCCCGGATAGGTTGCAGTTTAAGATGGACTTTTATGATGCCTTTCTAGACCATGCCCAAGCTTGGCGTGCGAAAGGGAAAGAAGTGATTGTGTGTGGCGACGTAAATACAGCTCACAAGCCTATTGACCTTGCCCGCCCTAAAGAGAATGTAAATACCAGCGGCTTTATGCCATTGGAGCGTGCCTGGGTAGATAAACTGGTTGACCACGGTTATATTGATACACTGCGCATATATCAACCCGAAACCCCAGGACTATACTCATACTGGGACCAGCGTTTCCGCGCCCGTGATAGGAATGTGGGCTGGCGCATCGATTACTTCTTTGTAACGGAAGGATTGAAAGAAAAAGTAAAAGATGCCTTTGTACAAAGCGACGTTATCGGCTCTGACCATTGCCCAGTGGGGATACTGTTGGAGGTGTAGATTATTAGTATCAAGTATCAAGTAATGAGTATCAAGAGTGCAGTGCTTATCTTTGCATTGTGAAGTTTTGTTTTGCTTTCCTCATCTTATTATTGGTTGCCGCCTCGCTCTTTTTTCAAGGGTGTGCTAGATATGTATCCACTTACTATGTTGAAGAGGGTGTAGCAACAATGCCGAGTAAACCTGTATTTACCGTTGCCACTTTCAATGCCGGTATATTGTACGGCTATATTATGGGCCGTAAGTTTTTTGAGCCTACCCCCTTTAGCGATAAGCGCCTCAAGCTAATCCCCCAGTACATCCGCGCATTTGATTTGGATGTTATTGGCTTTCAAGAGCTGTACCGTACCGAAGATAAGCTGTATTTGGTTGATGCATTGAAAGACCTTTACCCATACGCTCTCTATTACCAAAAGGTAAATGAGTTTCCGGTGGGGCTGCATAATGGCGAGCTTTTCCTTTCCAAGCTCCCGATATTGGAGTCGTCTTTTAGTCTGTTTAGCCGCAACGTAATCAGCGAAAAAGCTATTGCCGATAAAGGCCTGCTTTCAATGGTGATACAATTCAATGGCAAGCGCATTGCCATTACCAATGTTCATACGACTGTGGGCGGTGGTATGTACGATACCGAATCGCCGAAGGCAAACGCTATCCGCAACCGTCAACTGATTCAGGCTTTGCATACTACCGATGCCTTTAATGCCGATATCCGCATCATATTGGGTGATTTCAATGCCGGGCCAAACGTATCTGCAGTTAACCACCAGGTGATGCTGGAACATAACTATTTGGATACCTACCAAGAGATATACGATGAAGAGGAGGATTGTGTGACCTGGAACCCGATGAACAAGCTCAATTACAATGGCTACTTTCCTTCATCCCCACCACAGCGCATTGATAACATCTTCATCAATAAAACTGGTAAGCAGCACTACAACATACTAGAAGCAGACGTGATGTTGCGTGAGGAAGTGCTGGAGGAAGCCAATGGTCTGCGGGTGCCCCTATCCGACCACTACGGCTATTTCTGTCGGATGCGGGTGGGGGAATAGTGCCATTTCATTAAATAGGTATTAGCATGTTACAAGCAACGTCATCGTTGTTATTTCTGGCCTTTTCGCCAAAATATAAAAAGCCCCGATTCATTGCTGAACCGAGGCCTTAGCTTTCCGAAAGCTATATCTTAATTACCAGATACAATCAACTTTTGAGTACTTACTTGGCCATCAATAAGCAAGCGCACCAAGTAAACTCCTGTACCGTATTGTGCACTACCAAACTCATAGCGGTGTTGTCCCACTTTTTGTGCCTCATTGCCTACTAGCAGGCTTACTGTTTGGCCCAATGTGTTCAGCGATACACTCTCATATGTAAATGAAAAATCCCCATCTCGTACTTACCGAGATGGGGATTTTTATTAAATCTATCGAAAACTACTATTAGTTACCTGCTACAATCAGCTTCTTAGTGCTGGCTTTGCCATCAACTGAAAGGCGTACAAAGTATATGCCTTGGCTTTGGCCGTTAGCATCAAACTGATAGCCATAGCTACCTGCTTGCTGTTGCTCATTTACTACCAAGGTAGCAACCACTTTGCCTAGCATATTTACTACTTCCAGGTTTACTGCTTTTGCATTCGCATCCAACTCATACTCTATAGTAGCTAAACCACTAGTAGGGTTAGGGTACAAGCTCATGCTACCAATTTCGTTGGCTGCGAACTCAAGGATACCAGTTTTACAACCTTCCCATACTGGCTCAGTTGGTATATCAAAGTGTCCATCAACATACTGCACGTAGTAAATCATCATTTCTTGTGCAGTAGTAAAGCCGAAAGTAATCAAGCTATTACCAGTATTGTTGTAAGTGGCTTCGTGTACAAAACCAGTAGGCTTCGTACCATTGTTTGTGGTATCGGTCATATCCAAAAGCGGCTCATACCTAGCAGTTGGTGGGTGCTCCCAATCATAGCTACCGGTATCGAAACCTTGCAAATAGTTGTAATTGCCATCAAAAACTTTACGACCTTTTGACCCATTCGCATTTTTAAAGAATATATCGTACTTGATACCATACTTGTGAGTGTGCGAGGTCAACGTCCAAATACTCTTATCTTGCATATTGTCGGTTTCTGTCAAGGTTTGAGTACTATTGGGCTGCAAGAAAATATTTACGTTGTTAATCAAGCTCGATTTCATCTGCTTAATGGCCTTACCTTTAGGCTGTGTGAGTACGTTCATATATACTTCTCCTGCAAGAATCTCGCTATGATAGTTGAACATGTGGAAGTTCAAATCTAGTGAGGCATTATCCTCCCAGAAATAAGCAGTACCATTTGGCAGATAGAAGTTATCATTATCCTGCCAAGCCATTACATAATCCTTATCTTGGTCGAAAGCGGTAAGAGGGTTTAGGGGAGTTACTCCCTGTGGCCATGAACCGGCAGTACCAGGCCTGAATTTACGCAATATAAAGTGATGAGACTCATCATTGAAGAAAAGCTCCAAACCAATTACTTCCAAAGTATCGGGTATCTTTAAATCATACTTTTGAAACCATTCCGACTCTTCACCCGGCTCAAAAAATAGTGGACCCATGTGCACTTGGAAACCTTCGCATGAGTCTGGTGCTGCTGGCTTAGCAATTTTAGGAATACCACCAATAGTGTAGTACTCATCAATAACTGCTTTGTCAACTACAGTGCCTACTTCAGGAGCTGCATGAATTATCCATTGACGGATAAGCTCAACGTCTTGCTCTGCTAGCGGCGGTCTGCCATCTGGCATATCGCTACCTTCGGCAGGGCTATCCAATGCCAAGTCTTCGCTTAGGTGGTAAGCTACCTTGCGCAACAAAAAGCTACGTTCAGGATAACCTGGATCGATATATTTATCACCTTTACCCAATGCTGCTGGGTTAATTGGGGCAACGCCTACTAAGGCATCGTAAAGCAGCGCGCTCGACTGGGTGACATCAAAATCCTGACGACCACCGCTGTGGCAACCAGACCCGGCACAGTTAGCACTAAGAATAGTGTACACTTGTTGCCAAGTGTCTTGCGCCTGGGCAGGCTTAGATAGGGCAAGGGAACTGAGTGCAAGAGCAATTGAAAGCACTCGGTAAAAATTTGTCATCCTAATGGGGTTTTTTAAGGTTAACTGGTTAGGCTGCAATTATTTCAATAGATTAGTTGCCGGCAAAAATCAACTTTTGTGAGCTAATCTTACCATCAACGGATAAGCGTATAAAGTAAATACCTTGGCTATTCCCTTTCGCATCAAATGTGTATGCATAGTTGCCAGCTACTTGCTGCTCGTTGGTTACCAAGTTTGCCACTACTTCACCCAACATACTTACCACTTGCAAATTTACTACAGTAGCATTGCTCGGCAAGTTGTATTCAATAGCAACTACGCCATTGGTAGGGTTAGGATATAGGTTCAAGGCCATGTCATTTGTCGCAAATTCCAATATGCCGGTGGTAGTATCGCCCACACATGGGTTCTTATAGGTAGCCGTGCAATTAGCTGTCCAAACCGGCGCTGCTGGAATATCGAACGTACCATCAACATATTGAACATAAAAAATCATCATCTCGCCTTCGGTAGTAAAACTGAAGCCTACAGGGTCACTACCTGTGTTTTTGTAGGTTACTGAATCTCTAAGAGACACAGCTGTACTTCCATTGTTAATAGTGTCTGAAAAGTCAAGGAATGGCTCATAGAAAACTGTTGGCGGATGTTCCCAATCATAGGTCCCCGTATCAAATCCGGCAGAATAATCAAAAGTACCGTCAAATACCTGCCTGCCCGTTTGGTTGTTTGGACCAACTAAATATACGTTGTAATCAAAACCATACTTGTGTGTATGGGAGGTAATTGTCCAAATGCTTTTATTAGAAAAGTTAGACGTTTGTGAAAAGGTACGCATTTGACCTGCAGGAATGTTAATATTGAAGTTGTTTACCAATCTAGATTTCATTTCTTTCAGGGCAGAACCTTTAGGCTGAGTATATACGTTGATATACACTTCGCCTGGCAATATTTCGTTATGGTAGTTAAACATATGATAGTTCAAATCCAAAATCTCGTCGGGCGACCAAAAATATGCAGTACCATTTGGCAAATAAAAAGATTGATTATCCTGCCATGCCATGATATAATCCTTATCACCATCGTAAATTTGACCTTCAATCAACGATAACAAACCTTGTGGCTTGCTTTGACCAGTACCGCCCCTGTATTTACGCAAAATAAAGTGATGCGATTCGTCATTGAAGAATAACTCTAGGCCAACTACCTCTAAACTATCCGGAACGTTGAGGTCGTGGCGTAAGAAATATTCAACTTCTTCACCTGGCTCGAAGAATATTGGACCCATATGTATTTGAAAACCTTCACACTCTTTCGGCGGTGCAGGTACTTCTATTTTGTCGATACCACCGATAGTGTAATATTCATCAATGATATTCTTCTTAACAATATTGCCTGTTTCATCTGCACCAGCAATAATCCATTGGCGTATCAATTCAATTTCTTGATCAAGCAACGCTGGGCCACCTTCTGGCATTTCCGAGCCTTCAGCTTGGGCTAGGGCTAAGTCGCCACTGATGCAATTGGCCACTTTGCGCAGCAAAAAGCTCTTTTCAGGGTGGCCAGGGTAAATCAGTTTATAGCCTTGTGAACGTGCATATGGATTTTTTGGGTCAGCATTCAACAGACTGTCATAAAGAGCAGATGCTGGATCGTCGATGTTAAAACTGTAAATGGTGTTTGCGTGACAGGCCGGGGAGCAATTTGTGGTAAGAATAGTCCTGATTTGTTCGTACGTGCTTTGTGCACTCACTGGTTTTGAAACGGCAAAGGAACAAAGTGCAAGGGCTACTGCGAGCACTCGGTAGAAATGTGTCATCCTAATGAGTTTTTAAAGGTTACAGGTTTAGTTGCTAAATATACAAAACATTGTCGCAATAAAGTAGCATTAGCGTTGATATTCTTTATTTTACAAACTGTTTTTTGAATTTCAAGTAAACAGTACATTGTATATTTTACAATACATTAGTAGTCAAGGAATAGTGCTGTTGGTAATGACAATTATATAGGGTGAAAAGTTGCAACAACTACTTAGTTTTGTTTAAATGCAAAGGACTATCCAATTTATGCCAGAGGAAGTACGATACAAACAAAACGGCCAGCATTACCCAATGCGGGGTAATGTACATGCCCGCCGCTATGTGGGCAAAGGCGGCACCCAGCAAGGTAAATGCAAAACCTGCATAGGCCCACTCCCTAATGCGTGGGAAACCAGGCACGAGCAAAGCTACAATTCCGAAAATTTTCGAAAAGCCTAACGCCTTGATAAAAGGTAGCGGAAAGCCAAACAGGGCCATCTCTTCTATGAATTTAGGATTGCTCTGCACTATTTGCCCAAATGCAAAGAATCCCATATTGAGAACGATGAGGACCGTGCTTATCCAATAAATAATGGTGAGTGTTTTGGTTGACATGGAGGTTGATTAGTTGATACAATGCTCAAGACGATTTAAAACTGATATTATCCTTTTCGGTATGTGAGAATGGGAAATACCAATACTTGAAAATACCCTAAAAGAGTTAGGTTTTGGCAGCATTATTGGCCTACCACTTAAGTGGTATCTATTATTTATCCACAAAGGACGCTAAATAAAAAGCACGAAGAGCACTAAGTATTTAAGGTGCGCTTAGTGGTTAAACCTTATCTAACAGTACAACAAAAAAAGGAGCACCAAACGGGCGCTCCTTCTATATTTACAAAGTCACGATACACGTATCGCAACCAATAACTAATAACAAATTACTAAAAACCAACTTAGCAATACTGCGCAAAAGCAGCCTTCAAGTTGGCGGCAATAGCATCGGCAGGTACACCTTCGATGTGGTGACGCTCGATGAAGTGTACCAACTTGCCATCTTTAAACAAGCCCATTGATGGAGAGCTTGGCGGATAAGGGAAGGTATAGCTACGTGCCTTAGCCACGGCTTGGGTGTCAACACCAGCAAATACGGTTACCAAGTTATCGGGCAGCTTATCAGCGCCTTGCACGGCAGCTACGGCACCTGGGCGGGCATTGCGGGCTGCGCAGCCACATACCGAGTTGAACACTACGAAGGTGGTACCTTCTTTATTTTCCAATACTTGCGCCACATCTTCGGCGGTAAGCAATTCGCGGAACCCGTTGCCGATTAGTTCCTGCTTCATGGGTGCTACTAGTTCTGGGGGATACATTGTTTTATGTTTTTAGAGTATCAAGTAGTGAGTATCAAGTACGAGGTTTGTAATCGTTCTTGTAATGATGTAAATAGTTAGTGCGATTATAAAGTTTCAATCTTGAGAATTAATTGTATCGGTAGATCATATCCGTATCACAAGAAAGTCTTGAGGATTTTATCCCGAGCTTTTGTCGAAGGGTGATACTCACTACTTGATATTTAAAGGAAGCCCAGCTCCAACTGTGCGGCTTCGCTCATCATGCTTTGCTCCCAAGGCGGGTCAAAGGTGATTTCTACCTTTACCTCGCTCACATCCTCCAGCTTCTTTACCTTTTCCTCCACGTCGCGCGGCAGGCTTTCGGCTACTGGGCACATTGGGCTGGTAAGGGTCATTAAGATGTGTACGTTATTACCTGGGTCCACGGCCACATCATAGATAAGGCCTAGCTCGTAAATGTCTACGGGTATCTCTGGGTCGTAGCAGGTTTTAATCACCTTGATGATGTCCTCCTTCAGTTCGATAAAGCTTTTTCCGGGCATTGCTGTTGTAGTTTCTGCTGCTTGCAACATAGTCATTTTATGCTTTATGGTTCGCCTGGCTATAACCCACGGCGTACAATTTCATTTGTTTGAGCATCGCGTTCAATCCATTGCTGCGCTGCGAGCTCAGGTGCGACCGCAATTCTATCTGGTCAATAAAATACAAATCGGCGTTCAATATCTCCTGCGGCGTATGGCCGGTATGCACCCTCACCAGTAAACCAATTATCCCTTTGGTGATCACGGTATTACTATCCGCCTCAAAGTACACCTTGCCATCCTTTTCGTAAGCACGCAGCCATACGGTGCTCTGGCAACCCTTCACCACATTCTCCTCAATCTTATAACGCTCATCCAGCGCTGGCAGTTTCTTACCGATATCAATCAAGTAATCATACCGCTCCATCGGCTCCTCAAACAAGGAGAATTCGTCGATGATGTCGTCTTGGATTTCTTTTATCGTCATTTTTTAGTATCAAGTAGTGTCCTTCGACGAAAAGCTTAGGATAAAATCCTCAA
Organism: Sphingobacteriales bacterium; assembly: GCA_027483645.1. GTDB lineage: Bacteria > Bacteroidota > Bacteroidia > Chitinophagales > CAIOSU01 > CAIOSU01. The sequence goes on along the minus strand of JAIXUD010000021.1, from coordinate 504,104 downwards.
GTATCGGGTACGAGAACGTCAGTATTTTGTGTTTTAACCACAAAGTACACTAAGAAAAAAGGCACAAGGGGCACTAAGTATGCTATGTGTTCTTCGTGATTTTCCTTTGTGTTCTTAGTGTTTAATTTTCAAATTTTCGTAACACCACACTTCCCTCCTAAAAAGGAGGGGTAGGGGAGGTGTCCGTGTGCTTAATCCGACGTTACGATTACTCGTGGTTCGAAGCCCGCATTTGCCTTTCCCGTATTACTAAGCCCGCATTACAGATGGTTCGACTCCGCTCACCATGACACAGTGGCAATGCTCACCATAATTTCAAATTCCCTCATTTCAAATTACATAGTACTTTGTACATCGTAAATTGTACATCAATTTTCATCAGCACATTGCTACATTAACCCAACATCGTTTTCACCTTCTCAATCCCCTTCACCAACTTATCAATTTCTTCTTTCGTATTATAAAATGCAAACGACGCCCTGCAAGTTCCCGGGATGGACAAACGGTCCATCAGTGGTTGACAGCAGTGGTGGCCGGTGCGTATGGCGATACCCTGCTTATCCAGCAACACGCCCATATCATACGGGTGGATTCCTTCCACCAAAAACGAGATAACGCTCGCTTTTTGCTTGGCCTGCCCGATGATGCGGAGGCCCTCAATCTCGCTAAGCACCTTCGTACCGTAGTCCAATAGTTCCTTTTCGTGGCGGGCAATGTTGTCATAACCCACGCCATTAATATAGTCTATAGCTACACCCATGGCGATGCCGCCCGAAATATCGGGCGTACCGGCCTCGAACTTATAGGGCAGCTCGTTATAAGTCGTCTTCTGAAAAGTAACGGTCTTGATCATCTCGCCGCCGCCTTGGTATGGATTCATTGATTCCAGCAAATGCTCTTTACCATATAAAATACCCATTCCGGTAGGGCCGAATATCTTGTGTGAGGACAACGCCAGAAAGTCGCAATCCAACGCCTGAACGTCGACAGCGCTATGCGGGGCGGCTTGTGCGCCATCTAACATTACTACGGCACCCACTTCATGTGCCAGCTTAATGATTTCCTTAACCGGGTTCACAGTGCCCAGTGCATTGCTCACGTATACCACCGATACTATCTTGGTGCGCTCGTTCAGCAGCTTTTGGTATTCATCCAGTAGTATGTTGCCGTTATCGTCAATAGGGATTACCCGCAGCTTGGCGCCGCGCTCCTCACACACCATTTGCCAAGGCACAATGTTGCTGTGGTGCTCCATGGTACTGATGATAACCTCATCGCCCGGCTGCAAAAACTTGCGGCCATAGCTGCTAGCCACTAGGTTGATGCCCTCGGTAGTACCTTTGGTAAAGTTGATTTCGTGTGTGGATGCCGCATTAAGGAAAGCACGAGATTTCTCACGGGCAGCTTCATACGCTTCGGTAGCGCGTTCGCTCAGGTAGTGTAAACCCCTATGGATGTTGCTATTGTAAAGCTTGTAGTAATCGCTGATGGCATCGATAACCAAGTTCGGCTTTTGCGACGTGGCGGCGTTATCAAAATAAACCAGCGGGTAACCATTAACTTTTTGATGCAGGATAGGGAAATCCTCACGGATGGCCTCCACATCGAAGGGTTTGTAACTGGTATTTTCTAAGATGGTAACTCCAGGTGCCATTAACGGTTGAGTTGAAGGTTCAATTGTTCCAACAGCCACTCTTGCAATGGCTCGTTGGTTATCTTAGATATAACATCTGCGGCGAACGCTTGGTTTAGCATAGCTTTCGATTGTGCCTCATCCAACCCGCGGGCGCGAAGATAGAACAGCATGTTCTTGTCAATCTGGCCCGTGGTGGCGCCGTGGCTGCATTTCACATCATCGGCAAATATCTCCAGTTGCGGCTTCGTGTAGGTGTTGGCGTTCTCCGAAAGCAAAATGGTTTTATTGCTCTGGAAGGCATTGGTCTTCTGGGCATCCTGTTTTACATAGATGCGGCCATTGAAAACACCAGTGCTTTTCTCATCCAGCAAACCTTTAAACAACTGGTGGCTCTCGCAATTCGGTACGTTGTGGTTCACGGTTACGTGGTTGTCAACCTGGGCGCTGCCGTGCAGGCTATATAGGCCATAAAAACCCGCTTCCGAGTTTTTGCCATCAATCGCCACCACCATATTGTTGCGCACCAATTGACCAGCCAAATTGATTACATAAGTATTGAAACGGCTATCGGCACCCTGCTTTATGCATAGGTTGCCAATGTGCCTACCCAAGTTCAAGTCGGTCATTAGCTTGTGGTAGTTAACCGCGGCATTGTCGCCCACCACTATCTCCAGCACTTGGTTGGTAAGGGCGGTTTCGTCGCTGCCGAGGTATTGGTGACTCTCTATAATCTCTACGCGGCTGCTGCGGCCGGTTACTACCAGCCCACGGCTATTGATAACGCCTGCAAGGCCATCGGTAGTTACGTGTACTACAATGATGGGGTGCGCCACTTCTACCTTAGCAGGTACATATATAAAGGCCCCATCTTTCGAAAAGGCAGTATTGAGAGCCGTAAAAGCTTCTTTAGTATTATTGGCGAGGTGGTTATAGTTTTCCCTTAAGGCTAAATGACTTTGCTCATTATATTTGGCCAAGTTGCCGATAATCAAACCTTCCACCTCATCAATTACATCCGAAAGGGCATGGGCGAAGAGGCCATTTACAAACACCAACCTATTCGCCTTCAAGAAAGGGAATAGGTTTAGCTCGCTTGCGTCGACAGCTTCTTGGTCAGTACCGGTTATGTCTTGGGCTTCGTTTTTGAACTGCGCCGCTACATTGGTATACTTCCAATCTTCGTGGCGGGTGGTGGGTATGCCCAGTTGCTCAAAAGCCTCCAGGGCAGGCTTGCGCGCCACGCCCATAGGGGTATTGGTAACTGCCAACTTGCCAAACTGTGCCGAAAAGCCCTGTGCCGAAGGATGTACCGCGTTTTGTGTTTCTGTTGTTGTCATTTATACGGTCGCGTCTACTTCCTGTTTAATCCAATCATAACCCTTCGCTTCAAGCTCCAGGGCCAGTTCTTTGCCACCGCTTTTAACAATGCGGCCGTTGTACATTACGTGTACAAAATCGGGCACGATGTAATCCAACAGGCGCTGGTAGTGGGTGATAACGATAAAGGCGTTGCCGTCGTTTTTCAGTTTGTTTACGCCGTTGGCCACAATGCGCAGGGCATCAATATCCAGCCCGCTATCGGTCTCGTCCAACACTGCCAAGGTCGGTTCCAGCATCGCCATTTGGAAGATCTCGTTGCGCTTTTTCTCGCCACCGCTAAAACCTTCGTTTACGGCACGGCGCATCAGCTTCTCGTCAATCTCCACAAAGCGCATCTTTTCCTTCATCACTTTCAGGAACTCCACCGCATCTAGCGGTTCCAAACCTTTGTGCTTGCGCACTTCGTTAATGGAAACCTTCATGAAGTTGGCCATGCTCACACCCGGTATCTCCACTGGGTACTGGAACGCCAAGAAAACCCCCTCGCGGGCGCGTTCCTCTGGGCTCATGTCCAACAGGTCTTTCCCTTGAAAGGTCACTTCACCGCTGGTAACTTCATATTCTTCACGGCCAGCCAATACGTTGGCCAAGGTGCTTTTACCGGTTCCGTTCGGACCCATAATAGCGTGTACCTCTCCCGGTTTCACTTCCAGGCCAAAGCCTTTTAATATTTCTTTGCCGTTGATGCTGGCGTGTAAGTCTTTAATGGATAGCATTCTTATGTAGTATCAAGTAGTGAGTATCAAGTATCAAGACTTTCGTCCGTGTTTTTGTATTCTTTAGGGTTATTTTAATTTAACTATGTAAGCTCCTCCCCCTTTTTCAGGGGGAGGCTGGGAGGGGGTTGTTGGCATAAGTGGTAATTTCCAATTTAACCGCAGCCCAATTTCCCGTATTGCGAAGCCCGCATTACGGATGGTTCGACTACGCTCACCATGACACGTCCGGGAATCCGTTCCAACAAGAACAGTTTCACCACGTTCCAACCATTATCTCAAATCCCACATTTCAAATTACATCGTACATTGTACATTGTACATCAAAAATTTACCCCACGCTTCCCTCCAAACTCACGGCCAACAGCTTTTGGGCTTCGGCGGCAAACTCCATCGGTAGCTTTTGGAAAACTTCCTTGCAATAGCCGTTAATAATCAATTGCACCGCCGTTTCCGTACTTAGGCCACGCTGGTTGCAATAGAACAATATGTCCTCCCCAATTTTGCTGGTAGTAGCCTCATGTTCCACCTTGGCGGTTTTGTTGCTTATTTCCAGATACGGGAAGGTATGCGCGCCGCAGCGGTCGCCAATCAGTAGCGAGTCGCATTGGCTAAAGTTGTAGGCGTTTTCCGCGTTGGCGTTCACCTTTACTTGGCCACGGTAGCTGTTCTGGCTTTTGCCGGCGCTTATGCCCTTGCTCACAATGCGGCTACGGGTATTTTTGCCGATATGTATCATCTTGGTACCTGTATCAGCCTGTTGGTAATTGTTGGTTACCGCCACAGAGTAAAACTCACCGATGCTGTTCTCGCCCTTCAATATCACGCTTGGGTACTTCCAAGTAATAGCAGAGCCGGTTTCCACCTGTGTCCAGCTTATTTTGCTGTTTTTGCCTTGGCAAATACCACGCTTGGTTACAAAATTGTAAATACCGCCCACACCTTCTTTGTTGCCAGGGTACCAGTTTTGCACGGTACTGTATTTTATCTCGGCATCGTCCATGGCTACCAGCTCTACAATGGCAGCGTGTAGTTGGTTTTCGTCGCGCATTGGCGCGGTGCAACCTTCAAGGTAGCTCACGTAGCTGCCTTCCTCGGCAATGATCAACGTACGCTCAAACTGGCCAGTATTGGCCTCGTTGATACGGAAGTAGGTGCTCAGCTCCATGGGGCAGCGGGTGCCTTTTGGTATGTAGCAGAAAGAACCATCGCTAAACACGGCAGAGTTGAGGGCGGCGAAGAAGTTATCGCGCACCGGCACTACCGAGCCCATGTATTTCCTAACCAGATCTGGGTATTGCTTTATCGCATCGCTAATAGAGCAGAAAATGATGCCCAATTCCAGCAGTTTCTCTTTGTAGGTGGTTTTCACGCTCACGCTATCCATCACCACGTCCACCGCTACGCCCGCCAATATCTTCTGTTCCTCCAGCGGAATGCCTAACTTTTTAAAGGTATCCAGTATCTCCGGGTCTACCTCATCCAAGCTATTCAATACCTTTTTAGGTTTTGGGGCAGCGTAGTAGATGATATCTTGGTAGTTAATTTTCGGGTAGTGCACGTTGGCCCAAGTAGGCTCGGTCATTTGCAACCAAGTCTTGAAGGCCTTCAGGCGCCATTCCAGCATCCATTCTGGCTCGTTTTTCTTGGCCGAGATAAAACGAACGGTATCTTCGTTAAGTCCCATTTTGGCATTATCGCTCTCCACGTTGGTTACGAAACCATACTTGTAGTCGCTCTGCGTTACCTGATCAATGATGTCTATCTCTTCGGGCATTGTGCTATCTCAATTTCACTGCGAAAATACTCCGCTTTTAATTACTAAACCAATGTTGTTTAGACTCCCTCTAAATAACGAGCCTACTACCTTAAACAAGTTATTTTTGGAATAGTTCTTTGCCGTTAGAATATAATGTCTATGAGGCTTTTAGATATTTCCATAAACTGCCGTGGCAACCGAACTATTTTTTTCGTCGTCTGTTAGGGATAGGGATGGTTACGAGTTACGGGTTACTAGTTTCGAGTTAATTTTTTAACTTGCTAGTAATGCGAAAATTCGTAACCCTTAGCCCTCAACCCGTAACTCGTAACTCGTAACTCCAACCCCAATGCAAAAGAGGCACATTAGTAGCAACCGAGTGAATGCAGCCCCCAGCAGCAATCATACCTTAAGCATAGGTAAGGTAGTGCTGATGGCTTCCATTACGGCTATGAGTATTCTCTTTTTGGCGTTTAGTGCCTCTTTTGTCTATTCAAGGTTGTTCAATGCTGAGTTTCAGTTTTATTTGCCCAATATTTTTCATGCTACCACCGCAATTATCCTTTGTAGCAGTGTAACCATGGTGTATGCAATGGCCGCCCAAAAGCGCGAGCAGGAGCGGCAGTATTTTCAAGCCCTTGCGGTGAGTTTTTCTTTAGGAATCATGTTCTTGATACTTCAGGTGGTAGGCTGGAGGGAAATGACCGGCCAAGGCATGACCCTTAGTGGCAACCAAGGGCATTCTTTTCTGTACCTTCTTTCTGGACTGCACGGCTTGCACGTGCTGGGTGGCTTAGGTGTAATGGCCTATAGCCTTTTCAAATCGTACCGCCGCCTTAACGACCCCGTGGCAGAGCTCCTTTTTAGCGTTGACCCCACCCGCGCCCGCCGCCTAGGCCTGTTGGCTACTTACTGGCATTTCGTAGATGCGCTGTGGTTGTATTTGTATGTTTTCTTTGTGGTGAATGCTTTGGTTTAGATAGACCAATGACGATGGACGATAGACCATTGACGACCTCAGATCCTTGGCAGTAATGTGTCCTAGGTATAGCTTTTGCTATAGTTTACTTGAAAAATGGTGCATAGTTGCCTATTATTGTGTGTGCCTTATCTTGAAATTTTATCCATCTCATTGAACTATATTGGCATAATAGGTGCTATTGTGTTATGTTTCGTAGTAGAGATATACCATAGTTTGTTTTTAGATGTCATCCGCGAACATGACAATGATTCCGATATTTTGAGATTAAGTGAGAATGTACCTTCACCATTTCGTTTTGGCATAAGGTTAAGGTTCCCGCTCCCTTTGAATTATCAATATGCTATACCTGCTGTTAAAGATGCTATTACCAGTCATAATACTGCTGTGAAAGTATTTTGGATTTGGGTAATATTTGTAATAGCGTTCCGCGTTTTGCTTTCTGCATTAATGAAATAAATGGAGAGCATTAAAGTTAGCCTATAAAATAGCTAGCCATTTGGCCTCAGAAATTAATTGCAATTCTTTCCGTGTTTTTCTCTCGCCCAAACTGGATAGTGAATTTTCTTAGTGTTCAATGCGGGTTTTTACCTACCAGATCTTAATACTTTTGCTTCCTTTGTTTGATTAAAGGGAATGGTAATGGAAAAGGACAATTTGGAACCTTTGATAACAGTATTTATAATGGCTTGGATTGCCGGCGTTTTTGCCTTGTTGGCTATTGTTCACACCCTTTATACTAGATTTGTTGAAGCGGTTAAACGCTATTACGATTTGGATAATCTGCCTATTGATAAAACAGCTGGTAATTGGGACGGGAGTTATTATAGGATGAACATGCCTGTACCCATTGTCGTTAAGTTTGCCGAGGAAGAGATAACTAATGCAATTGCAAAACATAACAAATGGGTTAAGTATTATTGGTGGTGGATTTTGCTGCTATTTTTAACACTTATCGGCGGGGCAATTGTAACTAAATTATTGCTTCCATATTTTTTCCCTGCTTAAACCTACTTTGCGTTCTTTGCGTTCTTTGCGGATGTTTTCCTTGCGTTCGTTGTGGTTGAACGGCGCACCGCCATCTTGTATTAATTTTTCCGTGGACCTTTGATTGTCGACCGTGGACTGTCTACCTTTACCCTATGCCCCGCATCCACCTAAGCCTCACTATTGCCGCCCCGCAGCAGCGCGTATTCAACCTCTCCAGAAGCGTGGAGATGCACACGGCTAGTACCCAGCACACTGGCGAACGGGTGGTGGCTGGCCGCATGACGAGTCTATTTGAATTGGGCGATACCGTTACCTGGCGGGCGAAGCACTTCGGCATTTGGCAGGAGCTTACCAGTGGCATTACCGAAATGCAGCCATACAGCTACTTTGTGGATGAAATGGTAAAAGGAGCCTTCCATAGCTTTAGGCACGAGCACCGCTTTACAGCCATTGATGCCAATACTACAGTGATGGAAGATGTGTTTGAGTACCGCTCGCCATTGGGCATACTAGGAACCTTGGCGGATAAGGTATTCCTTGAAAAATATATGACCAACCTGCTGCAGCGGCGTAATGAATGCATTAAAGCTATTGCAGAAGGGGAGGAGTGGCAGCGCTATCTACCGTAAAATATTAACCACAAAAGACACAAAGAAAAGAACCACAAAGTACACTAAGGAATATACTAAATAGCTTTGTGTTCTTAGTGTTTTCCTTTGTGTCCTTAGCGTTTATCCAAACCACAGAAGCAGCACAGTGGTCTGTCGTCCGCTGTCCGTCGTCTTTTTGCAGCAAACCGTGGACCATCGACTGTCGACCGTGGACCATCTACACGATTCCCATATTCTTCATCAGCAAGCTGGCATTGAAGTTTTGGGTCAATCCATCACGTAGCTTATAGTCGAATTTCATTTCGCCTCCGTTAATCTCTATCTCGAAACACTGGTTGCGCACCTTTCCGGGGTGGCGCTCTTGCAATACACCTAATTCCAAGTCGTGTGTGGCCACCATGCCCGATGCACCGAGCACCAATAGGCGCTCAATCAGCGCTTCGCTGCCGAGGTGTTGGTCGGTGCTGTTGGTGCCTTTCAATATTTCATCGAGTAGGATAAAACGTTTTTGGCCCGCTTCCAAATCGCGCACAATGCCTTGCAGGCGCTTCAATTCGGCGAAGAAGTATGATTCGTGCTTTTGCAGCGAGTCAGTAGTACGCATGCTGGTGTGCATCTCAACGGGTACAAACCTAAACTCTGTGGCGCAAACAGGCGCACCCGCACAGGCCAATACCAAGTTGATGCCTACCGCGCGCAGGAAGGTACTTTTGCCCGCCATGTTTGCCCCAGTTACCAATATAATGTAGCCCGAGCTTGGCACGCTCAAGTTATTGGTTACCCGTTCGTTATCATTTAATAATGGGTGGCCGAGGTCGCTAGTGTGTAGTTGGAAATCGGTAGTTTCCGGCGTTGGGAAGGCGAAGTTCGGCTTGTTGTAATGCAGGTTGGCCAGGCTCAACAAAGCATCGAACGTACCCGCTACTTCAAACCATTGCGACAGTGCCGAGCGGTGCTGTTTCTTCCAGCGCTCTAAGCGCAGGGCATTCTGCAAATCCCATTGCAATAGGCCGTTAGTAACTAAATACCCAGGCAGGTTGCGGCGGCTTTCTAGGCTATCGGTAATGCGCGATAGCGAGCGAAAGTAAGCGCTCGCAGGCTCTTTGCCCTGTACGATTTTATTTTGTAGTTCTTTCAGTAAAGGCGATTGAAAGCTTTGCTTTTCGATTATATCCAGCAGGCGGGCGTATTTCTTCAGCAAATCATGGCGGCCGCTTACCTGCTCCATCAGTAAGTTTACTTTTTTGAAGTAGATACCTGCATAAGTCAGCATCGCAATAAATACCCCGCCAGCTAGCTCAGGTGCTAGGTAATCTAAGCTGGCGGCCACTATGCTTCCCACCATCACCAAAGGGCCAAGGATAGTTAATATGCGTATATCAATCATCTTCAAAAACCACTCCGGCTCTTGCAGCCACTGGTTTAATTGTTGGCGGGCATTGGCTTTCTCGGGGCTCATTAAGCCGTATGCTTGAAAATCTTGCCTTACATCCAGTAGCGGTGCCAGTTCTCGCAAGGCTTCTTGCCGTTGTAAGATGGTGTTATGGTCCAAAGCAGGGTAGGAGAGCCATGCAGCCAGGGTATCGCTGCCTTGTGGGCATACCGTGCGGTTGAGCCATTGGTAAAGCGTGCCATCGCCAAACAAATCCAAATCGAGCGCATAAGGATGGGCATGGTCCAAGTACTCCTTACCAGTAGGGAAGGTGGAATAATCGCCTTCCATCGCCTTTACTTCGGTAGCATTAATGTCGCTTAGCTGCTGGTAATATTGGTATTGTTCATCGGCTTTAGCTTGCAGTTTCATTAGCCAGAAGAATGGTACAATTACTACCAACACGATAAGGAAAATGGCTCCCGCCCCAATACTCCAAAAATACCAGATGCCTATCACGGCCGCTACAAACAAGCCCAGCCTAGCCATAGCCCAAGTATTGCTCTGCTTTTTGCAATCGGCGGCTTTGTGTGCAAATTGTTGTTGGCGCTGTTGGTAGCTACTTGTCAAATCCATTGCGCAAAAATATGCGAAATACACGAGGGCAAAAGTTAAACCTTGATAATTACCAATAGTGTGGAAGCATGTTGCGCAGTACTGTGGTTGTCTATTCTACATATTTCTACAGTGAGGGCTTCTTTTGCAAGCCCAAAGCATTGAAAGGACTGGTGAATCGCTCAATACTTACGTTTGGTATTGTTGGTACATACTTTGTCTATTAGTGGGCACAATTTGTATTTTGGGATGGGTATGCTCTTTTTGAACAGAATTTGGTTGATGGTGGTGTGTATTGTGGCAGGTGCAAGTGTGTATGCACAATCGCTCGACAGTAATACTTTGCCACCTATCGATACCGCCAGAGTTGTGGAATACTTACCTGAAAATCCGCGACGGGTATTGCGTAAAAACTTGGATGATATACCGCGCTACTTTTACCATAGCCGCGATTATGGCAGCGAGGCACTATATAATCCCGTAACGTTGGTCCTCAATATGGGGTATGATATCAACCAACTGAAGAACAGTCAGAATGGGGTGTTCGATTTCCCCTTTCCCCGTTCGGCAAAGTACACCTTTAAAAATCTACTCCGCCCCTACAGGCCCATTCGCGATATGGGTGCATGGAATTGGCTAAAATCGGAGGTATTGCCCATTAGTTTCTATCGCAAGGGTGCGCAGTGGTTGCCCAACTATACGTTGCATTTATTCGGAGGTGGGATGACCTATACCAACATCAGTGAGTGGTACGATGCTCACGGTGTGCGCCGCCCAAGGCTAATGGGTATGATAACAGTAGTGACCGGCCAATTGATGAACGAGATAATAGAAAACCAAGGCTGGACCGGCACCAACGCCGACCCCATTGCCGATATGTACCTGTTTAATCTGGCGGGTTTTATCCTGTTTACTTCTCCAAAGGTTAACCAATTTTTCAGCAGCACGCTGCAAATGGCCGATTGGTCTCACATGCCCACATTTACTTTGCCCAATGGTACTTTGCAAAACCAAGGGCAATACTTTTCCTTAAAATATGCATTGCCTTTCCACAAGCCTTTGCGGTTATTCGCCCGCTTGGGCATGAGCACCCATTTGGGGCTATCATACAAGTTTAACAAGGAGTATAGCATCTCGGTAGGTGCTGGTATCAGGTCTTATGAGCTGGAGTTTTTGGATACCTTGGCACGCCAAGTTACCGTAACCACCACACCTACCGCCGGCGTATTTTTGGATAGAAACAATACTGTAATAGCCTCACTGGTTTGGTCTCACAGTACCGATAACTTTATGCATGCCCAAATGTACCCTGGGGTGTTGCGCTTGGGCAAGTTTTCGCCAGGACTTTGGGCCATTTTCGGTAGGGATGGTTATGCTACTTTTGGCCTTACCAGTAAGTACACCTTTGGCCTGGGCATTGGCGGTGAAGTGGGTGGGCCTTTGAGTGGTATGGAATATTGATAAACCTTTCCACAAAAAAGCCGATTGAATTTTCATCCAACCGGCTTCTTGTTCTGTCTTATATAAAGCGTTCTTCTTAGTGTTCCCCTCGGCGCTTCAACCTTACGCTGTATAGGTCGGTTCTCCTATCTAGCAAGTTTCGCACGCTACCACCGGTGTGCAGCTCTTTTAGCAGCTCAATGTTTAAGTCGGCAATTACGGTCATCTCAGTATTTGGGGTAGCCTCAGCAACTATGGAGTTGTTGGGGAACTGGAAATCCGACGGTGAGTATACACCGCTCTGGGCATATTGTATATCCATGTTGTTCACCTTCGGTAGGTTCCCTACGCAGCCAGCTATGGCCACATAGCATTCGTTTTCCACGGCACGGGCCTGAGCACAAATCCGCACGCGGTTGTAGCCCGTTTGGGTATCGGTAAGGAACGGTACAAACAGTATTTCCATACCTTGTTCGGCGCAAAGGCGGCTCAGCTCGGGGAACTCCACATCATAGCATATCATGATGCCTATTTTCCCGCTATCGGTATCAAATACCTGTATCGTGTCGCCGCCAGTCATGCCCCAGTATTGAGATTCGGCAGGGGTAATGTGTATTTTATAGTAGCTCTCCCAAGTACCATCCCTGCGGCACAGGTAACCTACGTTGTATAGCTTGCCTTTCTCAATGATGGGCATGCTACCCGTAATGATGTTGATGTTGTACGATACTGCAAATTCCAAAAACTTCTTCTTCAGCGGCTCGGTGAATGTTGCCAATGAGCGTATAGCTTCCGATTCGGCCTGCTGATTAAACTTGGCCATCAGCGGAGCATTAAAAAACTCTGGAAACAAGATAAAGTCGGCTTGATAGCCGCTCACCGCATCTACAAAAAACTCTACTTGCTCTAGCAAGTTGTTTATATTGCTCACGGGCCTCATTTGCCATTGCACCAGCCCTACGCGCACTACCGTTTTCTTTGAGCCTATTAGCTTCTCGCGCTCTTCGTAGTATATGTTTATCCATTCTATGAGCGTACCATAGGCTTTGCTTTCCCTATCACTTGGTAGGTATCCTTTCAGCACCTTGCGCACGTGAAAACCATTGGAGATCTGGAAAGAAAGTATCGGGTCGAAAAGGTCTTTCATTTCCACCTTTTCAATATAGGCTTTCGGGGTAAGGTCATCTGCATACAAGGTGTAGCGTGGTATCCTTCCACCGGCAATTATGGCCCGCAAGTTTAGGTTTTCACACAGCTCCTTTCGGGCGTCATACAGGCGTCGGCCTAGACGCATTCCGCGGAACTCAGGGTGTACAAACACATCAATGCCATAAAGCACATCGCCCTCAGCATCATGGGTGTTGAAGGTATAGTTGCCGGTAATCCGTTCGTAGGTGTGGTTGTCACCATACTTGTTGTAATCTACAATAAGCGACAGGGCGCAGCCCACCACTTTACCGTTTATCTCAATACAAATTTGCCCATCAGGGAAAATCTGCATCAGCCTTTTCAAGTGTTTGTACTCCCAAGCTGGCTCGTCCATACCTGGGTATGCTAGTGCCATGGCCTCTTTCATGTCCTCATAGTCTTCTAGGGTTAGGCTACGTAGGGTTATCAGGTACTCATTATCTTTTCTGGCCGGTACTACTTTGGCATCTTTCTTTACTTCCTTTCCATCTTTGCCTTTGGGGCTTTTTGAGCGCGGTTGCGTCATAATGCTGTTGTTACATCAGTTATTGGTTCAAAATAAAAGCCTCAATTTGTCTTCGAGCTTTGTGCTAAGCTTCTCGCCGCATTCGCAATAAATATACACCTATTACCCAGCTACCCTTTTAGTGGCATGTAGCTTCAAGCATTAGCGGCATCTTAAATCAATTCGCCGACAGCATTTTTATAGGTTACACAGTAAAAGCGCCATTTGCCGTAAAACAAAATACTTTTGCTTGGGGTTCAATAGTTTTTGCAGCTGCTAGTGCCTATCATAAAATTTATCAAAAGCTAGATGCTAACGCTATCTGCAAGCTACAAATTAACCAAAATTTGGTAGTAAACTCAAATATAGGATACGAGTTAGTATGGTATTTCTGGCTTTGGTAATAATAAGCTCAAAAATGAACGCAGGGAATGAGGAATTTACAAAAAATGGTTTGGTAAAAATAAACCTGAAAACCAACTAAGTAGGTAAAGGAAAGTAGGTACTAATGCTTAGTAATGGCAAGCAATAACCATAAATTAACCGTAGCTTGTTTTTATAAACAGGTAATTGACGTAAATTGTGAGCTTTAGGACTTGAAAACGTGTACCCACACAAGAATATTGTGTGCAGATAGTACATTGTTCGGGGGATTTCATATATTAGCAGATTATACCAGCAAACTAACGCAGAGTAACAAAAAACAGATGGCTATGGCAGTGAGAAAAAAAGCCAAACTTGATCCCTTGAATGTCGCATATGGTGTAGGCGCAGCAGTGGTTATCATCGGGGCAATGTTTAAATTCTTGAACTTTCCTCTTGCAAACGAAATGCTGTTTGTAGGGCTGGCGGTAGAAGCCTTGGTATTTTTTGTCTCGGCCTTCGAATTAAAGAAAGAAGACATCGACTATCAATGGGACCGCATTTTTCCGCAACTAACCAAAGACGGCGAGAACAAGATTGAGCAGATTGAAGAGTGGATTGAAAAGGCCGATTTGGACCCTATGGTGATCCAGCGTTTATCTAGGAGCATTGAGCGACTGGAGCAAAACGTGAATCGCATGGCTGATATGAGCGACGTAGCACAACTGAACGACCAAGTGGAGAAAATGCGCCAGTCTTCAGAAATGTTTGAGAAAGAGATAAGCAAGCTCAATACCAGCATCTCACAAATGAATAGTTACTACATGCGCATGCTTGAAGTAATGGGAAATAAAACACAGGCTTAAAGCCCATTTTGGTTTAAATAAACCGGAGCAGGAAATATGAAAACCTCTAATCCCTTAAGGCAGAAACTCATCAACATGATGTACTTGATACTCATCGCGATGATCGTGCTGAACCCGGCGTTGGAGTATATTGACATATTCACCGACCTTAACCGGTCATTGGAGTATGCCAATTTACGCCTTGATCAGAGAAACCAGCTTACTGTAGCTACCCTCGAAACGTTCAATACCATGGACCCTGAGCGTTATGGCGAAATGTATGATAAAGTTATACGTACCAAACAGATTGCTGACAGCGCGGTCAACTACTTGGAAGTAATCAAGCAAGACTTAATCAATAAATCTGGAGGATATGATGCGGAATGGCATCACTTAAAAAAAACCACCGATGCTACCTATTCCACCAACGAGATATACCGTAGCGATAAAGGCTTGGAAATAAAGAATGTGTTGTATAATACCAAGCAAGACTTACTGGCTATACTTGATACAGCCAATAGTGCCATGCTTGATACTGTATTGCGCGTTGATGACCGCTTGCCGAAAGCCAAGCAGGTATACTACGAGTGGGACAAATATTACTTCGACAACGTGCCATTGGGTGCTGTAATAGCCACCATCACTAAATTCCAGAATGACGTAAGGGTTGCCGAATCGTTGGTAATGAAAAACTTCCACGACCAAGTACAGGGCGAAGGTGGTACAGGCAATTACAACTTTGAGTTTGTAGCTAGCGATAGTACCCGTGTAGATACCATTAAATTGGCGCAAGGGGTTAAGAAATACGATGTGTTCACTGTGGGAGAAGATGGTGTAACTACGGTAACCCTGCCTTCAAATAAAATGGGTACCGGTGGCGATGGCCAAGCGGTTATCTATATGAAGAATGATGTTGGCGAAATAGTAGACAGTTTCCTAGTTTCGGGCGGTACCGCAGAGATACCATTGAATACCAGTCAATTGGGAGATTTTAGCATGAAGGGTGTAGTTAAATTCAGGCATCCTGATGACGATACGCCAGTTGCGAAAGACAACAAGCAACTTGAGGAGAAGAAGAAGAAGGATGAGGAAATTCCTTTCCAAATCAATTATTCTGTAGTACAAAGTAAGCCTTACATCAGCCAGAAGGATTACAAGATTCTTTATCTAGGGGTTAATAATCCGGTTAATATCTACCATCCTGAGTATGCTGCTGAAAAATATAAAGTAACTATAAGTCAAGGTAAAGTAACGAAGGTAGATAGTAATTTTTATGCCAATGTTTACCGTAAAGGTTATGCCAATGTAACCTTGCAGGTTCCTGATGGTAAAGGGGGATACAAAGTGGTGGCAGAAGAGATATTTAAAGTAAAAGAGTTGCCTAAGCCGCAAGTAGTACTTTATAATAAGGAAGGTGGCGAGATAGCTGCCAAGCTATTTAAGATGCAGAAGGGTTTGGAGGCGATTACCAAGGATATGGAAGTACCTGCCGATTTTAGGGTGGTGGAGTATAGCGTTACTTATGTAAATGCTAATGGCTTGGGTATTTTTACGGAGAAGGTTAAGGGCTCATATTTTACAGGTAAATCAAGGGAACTTATCGATTTGGCGCAACCAGGCGATATCTTTATTTTCAATGAGATTAGGGTAAAAGGCCCCGATGGGGTAAATAAAGAAGTTGATGCCTTGGTATTCAACATCTTATAACAAAAAGAACAAACAACACATTTCGAACCGACTAAATTGAATACAATGCTGATGCTGACTATGAATAAAGGGAGGTCATCGCTGGGGTTATTTTTGCTGGCATTACTGTTTTGCATTATTTGCCCTACGGTGAGCTTTGCCCAAGATGGGATAGATGTAAGTGCAGGCCAAATTGTACTGGAAGGCTTTATTAGCGCTAACAAAACCCTAGAAGGTGGAAAAACCTATCTTATTCAGCACAACGTGAAGGTAAGTAGCGGTGCTACTCTTACTATACCTGCTGGTGTTACATTGCTTTTCGGCCCCAATACATCCTTGGTGCTCGAAGGTGGCTTGAATGTAGTTGGCGGGCCAAACAACTTTGTGACTTTTAAAAGCCAAGATAAAGGGGTGCAAGGCACGGGTATAGTAGTACGTGGTGCTGAAGGAGCCGATATTACCGTGCGCTATACCAAGTTTGTACAATTGACCACTCCGTTTGCTTTTGATAGTGACTGGTACCGCAATAATGTGACCATAGAGCACAACGAGTTTAGAGAAATGACTACTGGCGAATCAAATATTTTGATTACTAGCCCACTGGGTAGCTTATATGCCATTGGCGACAAAAAGACCGTGTTTACTTTTAGTAACAACAACTTCATCAATAACTGGGGCTCTATTTTTATTGAGAACTTCCAGGATAACGTGTTGGACCTCCGCTTTAACAATAACCTAGTAACCAACAACGTAGTTTATGGTATCGACAAAGGTATACCGAGTAACACTCCCGTTTTTGGTTTGTTTGATGCGGGCGATAAGCGTTTCCAAAGTGAGCTGAAAGACAACTCTATCTATGGTAACTACCAGATAAATGCAGCAACCGATACCATCATTCGCGAGATAAGCATGGGTATACAAGGTGCAGGCGAATCGTTTAGCATGCCGGGCAACTTCTTCCGCTCTACCAACGGCGACTACATTTCTTCTACTTTCGACCACTTCTACCAGAACAACTCATTGCCCTTGTTGAAAGCGGAGCCTGTTTTGCAACAACCTTCTGCTCAAACCCATGCACACATTTACAAAGTTAAGCTGGCTGACAATGAGGTAATGAACTATGCCGAAATACCGAGCGACCTGCCTGCTACTAGTGTAAAGTTTGAAGTTTACTTCAACCGCCCAGTAACTGAGTTTGGCGAGACCCAACTCGAATCGGTTTTTTATGATACCATAAACAATGGTATCCGCATTGAGCCGATAACATTGTTGGATGGCCAGTGGAGCAGCAGCAACATGGTGTATACCTTCACAGTTGCAGATGCATCGTTTATGAAAAACGAGCTGGGCTATGTAATCATTAAAAACTTTAAGGATAACGACGGATTCGAAACGCCAGACTTTACTATTGGACAGCGCAGGGCTATTAACAATTACAGCAAACTTTATGCTGCAGGTTTGGCCAGCACTTACTTTCCCCCATCTGAGGTTATTAGCAACCCAGGTGCTATGAACTTGACCGAAGAGGAGATAAATACGCTTAACGCTTTGGAAGAAATTGGAGACCTATCTTACCTCGGCGCTTACACTTCTTTGGCAAAAACTTGGGAAGTGGGCTTGATGGCAGGTACCATGAATTACAGTGGTGATCTTGCTGCGAAACTATTTGACAAGAATGAGTTTAAGTGGGGTGTGGGTATTTATGCCCAGTACAATATTTCTAAATGGTTCTCTGCCCGTTTGGCATTTATGCATGGCCAGTTGAGCGGCTCCGATTTGGATGAATCTCAAGAAGGCCGTACCCGCCGGGTAGCTAACTTTAGGAACAACATCTACGAGGGTTCTTTGACTTTCCATTTCCACTTGTTGCAATATGGAATAAGCAAAGGTGAGAAGTTTTCTCCCGCTATTTTTGCTGGTATCGGTTTCTTCAAGCACAATCCTGAAGCTAGGGTTTATACCGGCTTGAACAGGTTCGGTGCCCCTACTTTCTTGGCTTACGATGGTACTAACTACATCTCCGCTTCGGAAGATGAAGCTGACCGCGAACAGTTTGTTTGGGTGCCTTTGTCGCCAATTGGAACTGAAGGTCAGACCGCTACCACACCTGATGTTGATCCTGACAATAAGTATGCTCGTCGTGACCCTCCTAAGGCCTACTCGCTGTGGCAGTTGTCTATTCCTTTTGGTCTTACTTTCGATTTTATTATCAACAAATCATGGACCGTTGGTATTGAAGGAAGCTTCCGTTTTACCCTAACTGATTATGTTGATGATTTGAGTGGCTTCTATTGGGATAGGAAGATTGACCCTATTACTGGCCAGCCACACCAGTCTATAATTAACCAGAACTCTGAAATTACTGGCCGTTTGGGTAATGGTATATCTAGGGATGCGATTATACTGCCTACCACTTCACAAGTGAACTCAACATCGGGTGAGATTATAGCAGTTAATACTGCGGCCTTGTTGGCCAACCCTTCATTGGCAAATGCCGTGGGTACCGACCCTAACACTGGCGCAGTAATTTATGAAGCGGGTAATAATGACGCCAATACTTTCCCAACAGCGCGTAAAGGTGACCCTAACCGCGATTGGTTTGCATTCTTTGGTGTAAAAGCATCAAAAGTGTTTGGTAACAACAAATATGAGAAGAAGAACAAAGAAGCAGCAAACCAGCCTAAATTATAAAAGGTAATTGTTTACTGATAAAAGAATAAAAGAGCCGGGCTTAAACGCCTGGCTCTTTTAGTTTAGTACCTTCAAAACTTAGGATGAATTCGCTACCATACATGCTGGCCGGCGTTTGGAAACCCGGCTTATACTCGCCGTTTAAAACCTTTTCGGCTATGGCAATGGCTGTAAGGGAAGTGAGCTTATAACCTTCTGGAACCGTAAGCCAAAGCTGTTTACTCTCGCCACGGGCATTGCGCACTTCGCCCCATAGGTTTACCTTACCACTCTCGCGCTCGGCATCACTTGGTCCAGCGGGACCTTTGTTTACCTGGCTGGTGAGGATACTTTTCACAAAACCCAATTTGGTAATAAAGGAGAAGTAACCCATTACGCGCATGCTCTTTATTAGCTTTTCTGGCAACGCCATATATACCTTAATGTTCGGTATTTTGGTGCTGAACCAAGCAGTACTGATGTCGCCCCATGGTATGGCCACCGCCCAGATTCCCTTGCTATCACCAAAGTTAATCTGCTTAATATCGGAGCCTGAAGCGATAGGTTTAAGATAGCCGTTCTCCCTAATAGCGCTTCCTTCATGCAAGCCTTCAATCACTGTTTTTTGTGTACCGCGCGATGATTTACCACGGGTGGCAAAGGCCAACTCCAAGTATTGTGCATCGGGCATGCGGTCTTTAAGCATATTAGCCAAACAGTCGCTGGGTACTACATCAAAACCACAACCGGGCATGAGCATAATACCCGCTGCTTTCGCCTCGTCACTTTTACGGGCCATAGCTTCAAACACCTTTACCTCACCGGTAATATCCAAATAGTGCACTTTTTCCTTCAAGCAGGCAAACATCATTGGTTTATACGTATGCACAAACGGCCCAGCGCAGTGCAATACTATCTTCGCCCCGCGTATGCAGCTTTCCAATGCCGTGGTATCGTGCAAATCGAAGGCTTTATATTCCAGACCTAGTTCTCCTGCTACCTTTTGCAGTTTGTGCGGGTCGCGGCCAGCCAGTAAGGGCTTCCAGCCTTTTGCTATTGCTAGCTTTGCTATCAGTTCGCCAGTATATCCGTAGGCGCCGTATATAATTAAGTCGTTCATGTTAGTTAAGAGTTTCGAGTTGCGGGTTACGAGTTAGCATTGTAAGTTAAGGTAAAATGGGTGATTGCACAAAAATCGCCATAAAGGTGTAGTATGAATCATTAAACTCGCAACTCGCAACTATCCCTTAAGCACCCTTTCAATAGTAGCGGCCTTCAACAAGCACTCCTCATACTCAAGTTCGGGCACCGAGTCCCAAGTGATGGCGCCGCCTACGTGATAAGATAAGTATTGGGTGGATTCATTATATACCAAACTGCGGATAACCACATTCAAATCAAAATCGCCATTGGGGGTAAAGTAGCCAGCAGCGCCTGAGTATATGCCGCGCTTGCTGTGTTCGTATTGTTCGGTCAACTGCATAACCCTCACTTTCGGCGCACCCGTCATCGAGCCCATCGGGAAGGCATTGCGAATGGCTTCAATGCCATCTACTTCGGGCCTAAGCTGCCCAATTACGGTTGATACCATGTGGTGTACTTTCGGGAAGGTATAAATACCGAATAGCTCATCCACTTGTATAGTGCCAGGTATACAGCTACGGGTAAGGTCGTTGCGCACTAGGTCCACTATCATTACATTCTCTGCTTGCTCTTTGATGTTGTGGCGCAGATCGCTTTTTAGGGTTTCATCTTCGGCATCATCATTGCCCCTGCGTATGGTTCCCTTAATCGGCATAGAAGAAACCAAATCGCCCTGCTTCCGCATAAACCTTTCGGGACTTGCGCAAAGTAGGTATTTTTCCTCCAACTTTAAGTAGCACGAAAACGGCGCTTGCGATAATTGGTTTAGCCTGGCAAACACCGCCAATGGATTAATGCCCACACCTTCCGAATAAAACTCTTGGCAGTAGTTCATCTCATATACATCCCCTGCGGCAATATGTTCACGCAGTTGTTGGATGGTTTGTAAGTATTGCTCTTTGCTTACCCTGGGTTTCATCGCCACGGGTTGCTGTACATGGTCGGGTAGGGTAGTGGCTTGTATTTGGGCGAGGATATCGTTGGGTGAAGCGTTAGCACTTTCTATCGTAACGCTTCCATCCTTATGCAGGGTAACCAAATGTTCTGGTTGAAAGAAGTACATATCTGGAAAGCCCGTGCCATCAGGCAGCTTGCTTTCCAAATGCTCTACTTCGTTCTTTAAGTCATAGCCCAAGTATCCAAACAGCCAATCTTTTGTTTGCTGCTGAAAAGCCCGAAGTTGTGCGAAGGCATCACCTGCATTGCATCGCAATTGCGATAATGCTCCAGCTCCAATTAGGCACTCAAAACTTGAATTAGGGTAATGCGGATAGCCATTGTTGTCCAAATAAGCCGCACAGCTTTGGCTATTGGCCCAGCGCAATGCTTGCTGCTTGAAAAGCTGCGGGTTGGCTACAGTATAGCTACCCGACTGTCGTTTCATAGCGTGCTTACTTGTTCTTTCAAGATAAACTCCTCGCGGCCAGGGCCGGTGGATACGATGGTGATGGGCACCTTCAGGTAATCTTCCAAAAAGGCCACGTAGTTAGTGATAGGCGCTGGCAACTCATCAAAGTTATGGATGTCGCCAATGTCTTTCTGCCAACCTGGGAAGGTACGAAAAACGGGCTTCAAGTCTTTTCTGCCCAAATCGTAAGGCAAATCTTGGGTTTTCTGTCCGTCAATTTCGTAGTCGGTACAAGCCTGTATCTCCTCGAAATCATTCATTACGTCAATCTTGGTAATGATGAGGTCGGTAAGGCCGCTCAACATAGCAGCATATTTTAGCGCTGGCAAGTCAATCCAACCGCAACGGCGTGGACGGCCAGTAGTAGCGCCAAATTCACTGCCTTTTTGGCGAAGTAGTTCACCCATATCGTTATCCAACTCAGTCGGGAAAGGGCCACTACCCACGCGGGTACAATAGGCTTTGCTGATGCCGTAAACCTTACGGATGCGGGTAGGCGATATGCCCAATCCTATGCTGGCAGAAGCGGTAAGTGTATTGCTAGAAGTAACAAACGGGTAAGTGCCGAAATTGATATCCAACATCGAGCCCTGCGCACCTTCCGCCAATATAGTTTGGCCTTTAGCCAAGGCATCGTTCAGGAAGTACTCGGTATTGATCAACTTTAGGCGGCGAAGGTTTTCAATGCCCTCAAACCACGGGCCTTCCAATTCGGCAAGGTCGTAATCTTTATAGTTGTAAAAGCCGAGCAGTTCCTCGTGCTTTTCTTTTAATGCTTGGTAACGTTGTTTGAAGTCTGGCTCCAGTATATCGCCCACGCGCAAGCCATTTCGGCCGGTGTGGTCCATGTAAGTTGGGCCGATACCACGCAGTGTAGAGCCGATTTTAGCTTGGCCTTTACGGCTTTCGCTGGCTGCATCAAGCAACTTGTGGGTTGGCAATATCAAGTGGGCACGAAGGGAGATAACCATGCGCTCGCGCACATCAATGTTCAACGCCTCTAGCTTGCTGGTTTCTTTCTGGAAGGTAACAGGGTCAATTACTACGCCGTTGCCTACCACATTACAAACCCCTTCATGGAAGATACCGGAAGGGATGGTGTGCAGCACAAAGCGTTCGCCATTGATTTTTAGGGTGTGACCGGCATTAGGCCCGCCTTGAAAACGCGCTACAATATTGTATTTGTCTGCAAGGTAATCCACGATTTTGCCTTTCCCTTCATCGCCCCATTGCAGCCCAAGTAAAACGTCAACGTACATATCAGTATTATGAAAACAGTAGTATAAACAGTTACAATTAATTAGCTTTGGTAAAATGCCAAAGCGTCTTTTAAGGTCTCCTTGGTCTGGAAGATGTTGCTCAGCTTAGTTATTACCAACAGGTTCTGTACCTGCTCAGGCACATTGGCCAAGATAACATCGCCACCAGCTTTACGCGCTTTAGTAAGGCAGGTAAGTAGCATGCCAAGGCCGCTACTGTTAATGAATTTTAGGTCGCTCAAGTCAACCACAAAGCGCACTTTCCCTTCTTGTATCATGTCGGTAACCTGTTGAAGGATATCTTTGGTTTGCACATCGGCTAGCAAACTTCCTTTAAGGCTCAGTATGGTAGCGTTTCCGTTGGTAGTTATAGTATAATCCATAGCGGTGGTTTGTGGTTTATTTAGCTTGTTTCATTTCGCGTAGCTTTTGGCAGCTACCGCAAATGCCATACAAATTTAGTGAATGGTGGGTAATTTTAAAGTTCAGCAAGTCGCCCATCATACTTTGTATTTGCTGTATGCGAGGGTCGCAAAACTCCACCACTTTTTTGCAATCTACGCAAATTATATGGTCGTGGTTCTTGTAGCCGTAAGATTTTTCATACTGGGCATAACTTTTGCCAAACTGGTGTCGGGTTACCAAATCGCACGATACCAGCAAATCTAAAGTATTATAAACTGTAGCCCTGCTGATGTTGAAGTTTTTATTCTTCATTTCGATGTAGAGGGTTTCTGCATCAAAGTGGTCGTTTCGGCTGTATATTTCCTCCAATATAGCGTAGCGCTCCGGCGTTTTGCGCTGGTTGTGCTGCTCCAAGTGCATGGAGAAGATGTTCTTCACCTCGCCTATGATGTCTTTGCCGCCGGGGGCTATAGTTGGTTTTCCAAAAGTCAGCAAAGTCGATACGAAATATGAAATGAGTAATAAGAAACTTAGTTGCAAAAATACGCTTTATTGGCGGCTAATTGATAATATTCCGTCCAATCCTTTTAGGCGTTTTATCAAATTGTCCAATTGGTCAGTATCCTGAACGAAAAGCGTTATCAAGCCTTCGAAAATACCGTCCTTGCTTTCGAGGGAAATAGAGCGCATGTTTATTTTTAGTTCTTGCGATATGATGTTGGTTATTTTGTTCATTACACCTACATCATCAATACCACTCAATTTCAGTTCGGTTAGGAAGGCAATTGCATGGTCTTTGTTCCACTTGGTTTTGATAATGCGGTAGCCGTAATTGCTCATCAACTGCACGGCGTTGGGGCAATTGGTTTTGTGTATTTTAATGCCTTCCCCTATGGTTACAAAGCCAAATACATCATCGCCCGGTATTGGGTTGCAGCAGTTGGCAAATTTGTAGTCTATTTTCTCTAGGTTATCGCCAAATATGAGCAGTTCGGCGTTCTTTTTAAGTGTGGTACGTATGGTATCTTCAACCGTCGGCTGCTTGTGCTCTTGTTTTTCCTTTTCGGGCAGAATGAGTTTATTGCCAATGAAGTGCATCTCGCCCAAGTCCTTAGCAGTAATTTTTTTGGTAGCTACATTGTAATAGAAATCCTGTACCGTGGGGAGTTTGAAGAAATGTACAATGTCTTCCAGTAATTTAGGGTTATGCTCCAGCTTCAAGTGGCGGAATTTCCGCATCACCATATCCTTGCCATCGGCGGCCACGGTGCGCTTCTCTTCTTTCAGTGCCGATTTTATTTTTGACTTAGCCTTGCCTGTAAGTACAAAGTTCAGCCAGTCTTCATTGGGCTTTTGCTTTTTACTGGTGATGATTTCCACCTGGTCGCCATTGGCCAGCTTGTGGCTTAAAGGCACCAGCTTATGGTTTACCTTCGCACCGATGCAGGTAACACCTATATCAGAGTGGATATCGAATGCAAAATCGAGCGTGGTGCTGCCGTTGGGCAGCATTTTCAGCTGGCCTTTCGGGGTGAATACGTATATCTCATCCTGAAACAGGTTGAGCTTAAAATCATTGATAAAGTCGAGCGCGTTACTGTCCTGGTTTTGAAGTATTTCGCGTATACGGTTCAGCCATTCATCTAGCGCACCATCGGCATCTTTGGTTTTCTCTGCAGGCCCGTCTTCGCCTTCCTTGTACTTCCAGTGGGCGGCATAGCCTTTTTCGGCTATCTCGTCCATACGCTCGGTGCGTATCTGCACTTCTACCCATTTGCCTTTTGGGCCCATCACGGTGGTGTGTAGGGCTTCGTAGCCGTTGCTCTTCGGGGTGCTTACCCAATCTCGTAAGCGGCTAGGGTTAGGGCGGTATATGTCGGTAACTACAGAGTACACTCGCCAACAATCCGATTTTTCGGCATCTGCCTCTGGGTTTAATAGTACCCGTATTGCAAACAAATCATACACCTGTTCGAAATCCACCGCCTTGGTTTTCATCTTGTTCCAAATGGAGTGGATAGATTTAGGGCGGCCGTATATCTGGAAGTTGGTAAACTCCTTATCCAGTCTTTCTTTTATCGGGCGAATGAATTCGTTTATGTAGCGGGCGCGTTCGCGCTTGGTTTCGTTCAGTTTTTGGGCAATGAGGCGGTACGCTTCCGTCTCGGTGTATTTCATGGAGAGGTCTTCCAGCTCGCTCTTAATGGCATATAGGCCCAAGCGGTGGGCTAGGGGAGCGTACAGGTAGCTGGTTTCGCTTGAGATTTTCAACTGCTTGTTGCGCGGCATGCTATCCAGCGTGCGCATATTGTGCAACCGGTCGGCAATTTTGATTAGGATAACCCGTACATCATCGGTAAGGGTGAGCAAAAGCTTCCTGAAGTTCTCTGCTTGCTCGCTGCTACTTAAATCGAACACACCAGAAATTTTGGTAAGACCGTCCACGATTTTGGCCACGTTGCTGCCAAACTCGCGTTTAATGTCGTCCAAAGTTATCTCGGTATCCTCAACCACATCATGTAGTAAGGCACAAGCTACCGACGTTGGCCCCAGGCCCATTTCGCCTGCTACAATCTGTGCCACGGCAAGCGGGTGCAATATATAGGGCTCGCCGCTTTTTCTGCGCATATCCTTATGGCTATCCAGCGCCAACTCAAAAGCATGCCGAATCATCTGCTTATCGCCGCGCTGTAACTGGGGCTTTATGGCCTTCAGCAGATGGCGATATTCTTTGAGGATAACCTTGCGCTCCTCTTGTAGGTCAATTACTTGTTGGGTGTGAGACATAGTGCGTTCTACTCCTCGTGATACGGGCTTAATGCTACCGTGGTTTAAATTTAACCATTAGCAACTATAATAACAGCAATGGAGCTCGCTAAATTCCACACTATAACTGTTTAGAACTACCAAAAATTATTATTAGCGCGGTTGTGTTGTTGGAATTGTAATTTTGTTATAGCTTTGCAGTCCAGTTTGCGGATGTGGCGTAATTGGTAGCCGCGCTAGACTTAGGATCTAGTGCCTCACGGCGTGGGGGTTCGAGTCCCTTCATCCGCACTCTTATTTCGAAGCCCTCGTGCCTAAGCATGGGGGCTTTTTTTATGCCTTGATTCTTGGGTGTACAAACATCCCTTAAAATAAAGAGAGGCGCTACCTTCGTCAAGCACACCTCTCAGTACAATAATATTCCAGTAAATGTTTTGCGGTTGCTACCTATCATTATGACAAGTGAACGCGTGCGGTTTGCAAATACATGTTTTTTACTTGGCTGGCTTTAGCAAGGGTTTCTACATAGCTCTGTAGGTCGCCGTTTTGCATGAAGTTCATTGCTTTGTTTTTCAATTCGCTGTACTGTTTCATCAGTTTGCGCATCCGGTTGATTTTCAGTATTTCTAACATGGCTTTATGTTTTTGAGGTTAGTTACTTTTAATTCTGTCATACCATTAAACAAGTAACGTGCCAAAGTGCTATTTGGGTTGCCAAGAAAGAAAATATTTTTCAAAAAAATTGCAAATAGTTGATTTTCAAGACTATTAAATCTAGGTTGGGGTGCCAATATTTTCGCTTAATGGATATTAGAACCCGATACTGGTTGTAAATGGGTGCTTATATTATGCAGCGTTTCCGTAAATCTTTGTCCATATGGGGTAGTTAATTTTCCCCAATCTGTCAATACAGGTAAGTTGGTGTAATAAAGTCCGTTTTCCAAGGCTGTGCGCGCACCTATGGCAGTCATTATCTCGGCCGCGTGCCCGTTTGAGGGGAGTATGGAGCCACTCAAAGTATGGATACCCTGCCGTAAAGCCAAAACATACAGCAAAGCCAGCAGATACCTACCTATACCTTTGTTTTGGTAGTTATCGATTATCGTAAGTGCAAACTCCGCTTTCCCCAAATTTCCCCCAATGTGTATGTATCTTCCTACGCCAATGCCATGCTCCACATTTTCTTCCATAACCATAGCACCCCAAGCCACATGATATTGCTGGTCAACATGGGTAAGGTACTTCAATTCTTTCTCGGTAAGCTCATTTACAGGGTGCCCAAAGCGCATATATCTTGACTCCGGCGACAGGCGCTGAAATCCTTCCTTAATGTGTACTGCATAAGCTGGGCTCATGGGCACGAAACGCACCAACGTGCCATCGTGCATGGCAAGGGTAAAGGAGTTGTAATGGAGTACTGGTGGGGTAATCATGTATGGAAAGGTAATAATTTGCTCCCTAACCAATTCCTATTTAGCTTCAATTGCATAGGCTCAAGTCTGCAGCACCCCAACCCTGTACGGCTCAGTAATAGGCGCATTGTTGGCGGCCTCTATGCCAATGGATAAGATGCTGCGCGTCTCTAGCGGGTCGATGATTTTATCGACTACCAGGCGGGCTGCATTATAGTATGGTGTAGTGGTTTTGTCGTAATGCGCCTTGATGGTCTCCAGTAAGTGCTTCTCTTTCTCGGGGTCAATGATTTCTCCTTTGGCTTTTAGCGCTGCCACTTCAATCTGTAGCAACACTTTCGCCGCTTGCTCGCCGCCCATTACGGCAATCTTGGCTGTTGGCCAGGCCAGCATTAGGCGCGGGTCGTAGCTTTTGCCGCACATGGCATAGTTGCCTGCGCCGTAGCTATTGCCCACTACCACAGTAAACTTAGGTACCACGCTATTCGCCATGGCGTTTACCATCTTGGCACCATCTTTAATGATGCCGCCATGCTCGCTGCGGCTGCCTACCATAAAGCCGGTAACATCTTGCAGGAATATAAGTGGTATCTTCTTCTGGTTGCAAATCATGATAAAGCGAGCGGCTTTGTCTGCCGAGTCGGAGTAGATAACCCCGCCCAACTGCATCTCGCCTTTCTTCGATTTTACTATTTTGCGCTGGTTGGCCACAATCCCTACCGACCAACCATCTATACGCGCATAACCGCAAAGGATGGATTTGCCGTATCCTTCTTTATACTCCAAGAATTCTGAATCGTCCACCATGCATTCAATAAGGTGGCCCATGTCATATGGCTTGGCACCACCTTCACTATATATGCCGTATAGTTCTTTCGGGTCGCGCTTGGGCGGTACAGGGGTTACTCTGTCGAAACCAGCTTTTTCGTTATGCCCCAGCTTATCAATCAACTGGCGGATGGTTTTGATGCACGTGGCATCGTCTGGCATTTTGTAATCAGTTACACCGCTTATCTCGCTGTGCGTGCTTGCGCCGCCAAGGGTTTCTTGGTCAACGTCTTCGCCAATAGCAGCCTTCACCAAAAACGGTCCTGCTAAGAATATAGAACCCGTGCCTTCTACTATCAAGGCCTCATCGCTCATAATAGGCAGGTAAGCACCGCCAGCCACGCAGCTGCCCATTACGGCACTCAGTTGCGGTATGCCCATGGCCGACATCTTCGCATTGTTGCGGAACATCCGCCCAAAGTGCTCCTTATCCGGGAAAATCTCGTCTTGCATCGGCAGGTACACGCCAGCACTATCTACCAAATAGATTACTGGCAAGCGGTTCTCCATCGCAATTTCCTGTGCGCGGATGTTCTTTTTGGCGGTTAGCGGAAACCACGCACCGGCCTTCACCGTGGCATCGTTGGCCAAGATGATGCACAAGCGGTTGCTCACATACCCAAGCACGGCAATTACACCACCGGCAGGGCAGCCGCCCTGCTCTTCGTACATTTCGTAGGCAACAAACTCCCCGATTTCCAGGTACGGCTTGCCCGTATCCAGCAAAGCATCCACGCGCTCGCGGGCGGTCATTTTGCCCTTTTCGTGCTGCTTGTCAATGTTCTTTTTGCCGCCGCCAAGGTAAATCTTATCCAGCTTCTTGCGCATGTTCGATACCATGAGCTTCATGGCATCCTCGTTCCTGTTAAACTCCAAATCCATAGCTTGCGAAGATAATGGTTAATGTACCAATGTGCAATTTGGTCTTTGGTTATTGGTTGACTGATTATTGGTGGAATATAAAACCGTTAATGATATATTTATCTATCGAAGATGCCACTATCTTATTTTGCTTTAAGCTAGGACGCTTAAAGCATCATTGAATCAGCGAATCACCCCTTAAATTACATTTACAAAAAAAATTTATCTTATCTATATCATGGCCTAAAAAAGTAATTATCGCAACATAATTGCCTTTAAGCCTGGCAAGCGCGGCAGTAAGCCATGCATACGGAATATGCGTATTACTGTTTATGATATTTTGGGATGGCTTGGCGCCGGGATGACTGTTGTTGAAATTATCGAAGACTTTCCTGATCTCACCTAGATAGATATAAGGGCTGCGCTTTTGTTTGCTGCCGATAGAGAGAACAATATTTACCATCTAGCGTCTTGAAGCTACACATAAATCAAAACCTTTTCTTCAAACGGGCTGCTCAGTTAAAAGCAGAATTCTCTGACTCGGCAAACGTTAAGGAATTTTAGCTGTAGAACAGTCTTCGCTACGTATTCATGGTGAGCGGAGGAACCATCCACAACACGGTCAAGAAACACCGTCACTATTTGGGTAATGTGTATTTATCTTGCCACCTACATTATGGATGGCTGTTAGTTCGACTGCGCTCACGATGACATCCTAACAACATTACACACTTTTGCGAGTAGCTTTATTACAGACGGAATGAAAAGTAAATGGTATTAGTTGAGGGAGAATCTATCGACTTCATTAGTATACGATATGTTTCCGCCCAAACAAATCTGCGAGGAGGAGTGATAAAGGCATACTGCCAATTGCTTAAAACCTAGGCCTATTGTTCAGCATCATCCAGTAGTGGCCTACGGCAGCTATTGTATTGTTGAATTTTTCAAAGTCAACCGGTTTGGTAATAAAGCTATTGGCGCCTAGGTTATAGCTAGCCAGTATGTCCCTTTCTTGGCTGCTTGAGGTAAGCATTACTACGGGTATAGTGCGGGTGCGTTCGTCGGCCCTTATGGCAGCCAGCACTTCCAAGCCACTCACTTTAGGCATCTTTATGTCCAGTAATATCACTTTGGGCATTTCTTTAGGGTTTCTATCAGCATAAGGGCCGCTAGCAAAAAGAAACTGCAACGCTTCTTCGCCATCCATTACCCAATGGATACTGTAGGGCAATTTCTCATTTTTCAATGCCAGTATGCACAACTCTCCGTCCGATGGGCTATCTTCCACTAATAGTAAATCTACCTTCATGCCGTTTCGATTATAGGGTTTATAGGAATGCTAAAGTAAAAGGTGGAACCCTTCCCAATTTCAGATTCAGCCCACACCTTACCATGGTGTTTAATAACTATGCGCTGTACAAATGACAATCCCACGCCGGTACCTTCAAAGTCATCTTCGTGGTGCAGCCGCTGAAATACACCAAATATTTTATGCTTATAGTCCATATTAAAGCCCACCCCATTGTCGGTAATGGAAAACTGCGTAAAGTCATCCACAATTTTACCATCAATTTTTATTGTTTGATTTGGACTTTTTGCTGAAAACTTTATGGCATTCGATATTAGGTTGTGCCATACCTGCCTAAGCATTTCTGCATCGGCTAGGGTATCTGGTAGGTTGGTTATGGTAAGTTCAATAACTGGCTTGCTGGCTGCTAGCCAATGCTCGTTCCACAAATCGGCTACCAGGGCATTGGTATTTACAATGGATAAGGTAATTCCTTTTTTTCCTAGCCTAGAGAAATCAAGTAGGCCATCAATAAGCGCACCCATGCTATTAGTGCTTTTTACCACATGGTTCAGCATTTTTTGGGACGATGCATCCAATTGATCGGCTTGGGTAGTTTTCACTATACTGGTGTAGCCAGATATGGCCCTTAGTGGCGCCCGCAAATCGTGTGATACGGAGTAGCTAAAAGCCTCTAATTCTCTATTAATGTCTTCTAGCTGTTCGGTTTTTTGCTTTACCAGTACTTCCAACTCCGATTTCATGGAGAGGAGCTTCTGAGTTTCTTTATGCTCTTCTATTTCTGCCAATAGTTGTTGGTTAAGCAGCACCATATCGTTGGGGTTGGGTATGGCTAGTATCTTGGCGAAGTTGCTATACAGCAAGTATACCGTGTATAGCGATATGGCCGCAGTACCGAGCTTTAAAGCTCCTTCAACCCGATAGAACGGGTACCAAGTAGAGATGAGTGCAAACAGGTGCACCGTGCCACAAAAAATAATGAACGCCGCAAAAGCAAGAAAAATGCCCTTGTACTGCAAGTCGGTGCGTTTCTTTACGAACCTCACCAATAAAAATGGGATAGCATAGTAGGCTAAAACCGTAAGGCCATCGCCAATAACATGTGACCATAGTACCGTAGGCTCCCAATAATAGCAATGCCCGTGCGGCATAAACTCCATAACATGCAATTTTACCCTACAATACCATTAGCCTATGCTTAGGGCTTTATCAACCTAAGCTTAACACATTCTATTGCGGTTTGTTTGAAAGTCTTTTATTGCTTCAATACAATCTTTCAGCTGCGAAATAAAGGTCGCTAAATTATTGTTAATTACCAACTATACTTCTGTTAATACGGCGAAGCGTAAAATCAAATTTAAACGCTGAAAACAAGATATTGGATGCTAGACTATACATAAACCACAAGCGGCTGCCCCTTTGAGGCAGCCGCTTGTAGTTTATAGAAATGTATCGATTACAAGAAGGTATCTTCGGTTTTTACCGATGCCTTCTCTTTCTTTTTCACAAAGTTACCATCTAAAATATTGCGTACGGCACCGTAGCTTGCAAACTTGGTGCGCACTACTTGCTTAAGCACTTCGTGGTTAAGCTTGGCGTAGTTAGATGCCAATAGGTAAGTTTGGTCGGCAATTTTCGTTTTGTAGGCCGAGTAGTAACCTTTAAGGCTCTGCATGTCTTCAGCGCTTAGTTGCAGCACCTTGTTGTTATCATAGTTCTTGGTAACAGAAGGCTCATTATCTCGGATTAGGTCGAAATCACCAGCAATTTTTGCAATAGCTTCCATCGCGGCGCGGCTCGATTTGATGGAAGTTGCCAACGCTTCTTCCTCAGCCTTAGTGGCGTGGTCGATGGCGCCATCAAGGTTAAAATTGATCAAATCAAGATATACCAGCGCCATTTCAGCTTTTTTGAAGTCGTTTATCTTCATGTACAATTCGCTAGCTAGCTGGTACTGGCCATATTTTGATGCCGATTCTGCCAATTTAGCCATGCCCACTTTATCGCCTTTGGTCTCATAAATGGCGGCTATTTTGTTGTATTGTGGTATGCCAGCCTCAAAGTTGCCAATTTCAAATTCGCGGTTCGCATAGCGTATTAGGCCATCCATATTGCCGGCTTTCTCGTAGGCAACATATGCATTGCTGTGGTCGCCGGTTTCTTCATAGATTTTTGCAGCAGCATTGTAGCCCTCTGGGGTATCCAGGCGCTCATAAGTTTTGGCGGCAAGCGTATCATTACCTTTAGCTTTGTACTCTTGGGCAATTTTGGTTACCATCTCGGTTACACCGCCCTGTACATAATACGTCAAAGCATCGCCATATTTTTCCATGCCTTGCTTGTAGTATATGTCGCCTATGGCTTTGTATCCAGCCTTTGGGTCATCGCTTTTGTTGTAGTGCGAAATGGCACTTTTTATCAACTTGGCTACCTCCTTAGGGTCTGATGATGATTCGGCATCCGTTACCAGCGCATCACCAATTCGGCCATAGCCCGCTTTTTTCACCTCAATAGTGCCGCGGGTGTAGTAGCGCGCTGCCGATACGTAATCTTTACCTTCAACCAGTGCATCGCCCACTAGTTCAAACAGCTCTTTGCCCATACCCGATTTGGTATAGTACTCTACCGCTTTATCCAAATTTTCGCGCTTGTCGGTAGGGTTGGTAGCCTCTACGCCTTTCTTTAAGTACTCCTCAGCTTTGGCCACGTCTTTGTTTTGGGCCATTAAACTTGGTGAAACCAGAAGGCCACACATAATTGTGAGAATCAATAGTTTGATGCGGTGTTTCATATAATATCCCCTCCAAGGGAAGATGTGATAGTGGGTTGATGAATGCGTTTCCATAAAAGTATTAACAATTTAAACAAAAACAATCAAATTGCCCGCTTGCATGGCGAATTCTTATGCCTTGATTGTCAACAAAATAACCCACATACCTACAGATAGGTATTTTTACGATGTAAAGCAATAACATTTTCACTCGCACAGTTATTAATGCACAACAGCCCACGGCCGCTTAAGTTGCGATACTGCTGTATCTTATTTACTACTTGCCGTTAGCTTATTGGTAACCTTAGCGCTTAACTATAAAGGAAGGTATTTATGAAAACTGTATGTTTCATGTTGGCCATGGCCGTAGCTATTGGCCTATCCGCACAAGGTGTTACTGCACCGCCTGTTACCGATTTGCTGAAGGTAAAATGGAAAACCTACATTGGGCTTACCAGTTACCGAACCAACATTATGCTATATGGCGATAAGATTTTGGTAGGCTCCAACGGTAAAAACTATAAGGATTATGCGCTGGATACGGATAACGGCCTATACCTGCTGAACGCTGCTACGGGGAAGCTAGCAAATCACCTGGAGCATGAAAACCTGGGCGACATGGATGTGAACGGGGTAGCGGTGGACGGCAACCGCATTTACTTTGGTAGCGATAATGATGAAATGAACTGTTACAGCTTGTCGGGCGAAAAGATATGGGGCGTGCCCGTATCGGGCGATGTGGAGGTGAAGCCACTGCTGATAGATGTAAACCAAGATGGCATGAAGGATGCACTGTTTGCCACCGAAAGCGGCGAAGTAGCGGTGCTTAACGGTTTAGATGGTAAGCACCTGTGGAGCTTTAGGATTAAAGATTTTAGTGGGTGGAAGAAATCCCAGAACCGATATGTATTTAAAGTAGGCGATTGGTTTAAGAACGGGCTAGGGTTTATGGCAGCACCCATTATGTTGCATATTAATGGTGATGGCGTACTCGATGTAGTGGCCACTGCTCGAGATGGTTACGCCTATGCCTTGGATGGCAGCAGCGGTAAACTGCTATGGCGCTATAAGCACGATACTTATGCTAGCCAGCCACCAGTATTGCACTATATAAAAGGTGCCCCCCGCATATATATGCAAGTCAGCTTACAGGAGAACGATACTTGGGTGCAAAAGCTAGTATGCCTAAATGCCCAAGGCCAGGTGGTGTTTGCCAGCAAACCGATGCAGGGCTTTTCTGATGTAATAGCCCCGCTAGTGGCAGGTAATGAAGTAGTGTATTGCAGTTATGATAGTGTGCATGTTTTCAACCTTATCAATGGTGCCATGCGCAGCGGCCGCATGACGCATGCCAACGGCCCGCGGCACTATTATGAGTATAGCAGCCAACCCATGTTACTTGATTTGCTAGGCCTTGGCTCGCCGCAGCTGACATTTATTGATCAAGGGGGCCGCCTGG
The DNA here is from genome assembly GCA_027483645.1 of Sphingobacteriales bacterium. Taxonomy (GTDB): domain Bacteria; phylum Bacteroidota; class Bacteroidia; order Chitinophagales; family CAIOSU01; genus CAIOSU01. The sequence goes on along the minus strand of JAIXUD010000021.1, from coordinate 469,729 downwards.
TGCTATTGGACTGTAAGACGCTAGCCCGCTTGCGCGAATTCACCCTGCCATCTGGCTCAGAGGCATCGCCGGTATTGGCAGATGTGGATTGCGATGGTAGGCTAGAGATGCTAGTGAGTGCTTATGATGGCTACTTGTACTGTTTCGCGACAGGCATTAGCGAGAGGGCCTGGGCTTACAATAGGAATTAGGTATTAGGAATTAGACAGGAAATGGGTCGAAATATCGTAGAATCAGTAATCAACAAACAAAATCCTCCACCATGATAGCCACCAAAACTAAAATATACACCCTTGCGGCAGGTGCCATAGGCATGGCTGCTATTACCGTAGCTTGGTACATGATGGTGCTGCACCACCCCAAGGGCATACAGGCACCCATAGAGGCATTGGATGTGCCTTTCGAAACCGTGGCTTTTAATGCTGAGGATGGGCTTGAGCTGGTTTACAAAACGGGTTCCACCATTAATATACCACCGAACTCGCTGGTGGATGCCGATGGTAACCCGATAAGCGGCAGTGTTACTGCTCAGTACCGAGAGTTTCATTCGGCAATGGATATCTTCCGTGCCGGGGTGCCGATGGGTGATGTGGCTACTGGGCAAGCATTGATGTCGGGCGGCATGTTTGAGTTGAACGTAACCCAAGGCGATGAGGAGCTTGCCCTAGCCAGCGGTAAGCAGGCCAATTTGGCACTTGCCGCCTATAGGCCAACGGAGGGCTACAACGTATTTGCCCTAGATGGTGAAGGTGCATGGCAGCAAAATGGCTTGCCGAAGCTGGATACTAACCAAGCTAAAATTGACGGGTTGGCTGGCTTAAAGCCTTTGCCCCCTAAACCTATTGACCCTAGGGCAGGAGAGAGTGATATAATAATTGACTTGGAAGCCAACTATACTGAATACCCTGATTTAAAATTCTTCGGAAATACACGCTGGCGCATGGTGCCGCAAGAGAACCCCGGCTTTCAGGACAACCTTTGGGCCTTCAGGGTTATTTGGAGCCGCATGAAGATTGTAAAGCACGATCCTGCGCGCAACCTATATAAGCTGGAAATGAAACAAAGGCAGCAAACCTATAGCGACAAGGTGGTACAGCGCGAATATTCGCTAATAGTAGCACCTGTGCTTGAAGGCAATGATTTGGAAGCCTCGTTGGCAGCCTTTAACAAGGCCATGGAGCAGTACGATAGTGTGGCGGTATATATAATACAAGAGCGCGACCGATTGGAGGCCCAAGCAGATGTGCTCAACAGCTTCAATATTGAAAGCTTTGGTGTGCACAACATTGACCAAATAATCCGCGATGATTTGATGGTATCGGTAGAGGCATCGTTCAACTTTACCGATGAGGTGAACCCATACTTTACCAAAATAAGGGTGTACTTGCTAAACCATGACCTTAACACCGTGCAAGACTATGGCGTAACTGAGTGGGACTTTGTATTTGTTCAGCCCCAAAGTAACACTACCGTAATAGCCGTATTGCCCAACAACCAAGTGGCTATATTATATGGTGATGACTTTGCCCGCCTGCCATTGCAAAACCATAAGGGCAAGCCTTATCGATTCAATATGAGCATAGTGCCGCAAGAGCAATTGGTGCCATTAATGGGCGGGCTTACAGCCATGCGCTAGAGCTTGGTCATGATGGTGGTGCACTGGCCGCTCTGGTTGCCCTGAAAGTACTGATAGCTAAGGCGCAACTGGCGCTGGGTTACGAAAAACTCCCCTTCCCCTTCAATAGTGGTAGCACCAATAGATTGCGACCTGATAGCCAGGTTGTTGAAATTGATATTGGCATCCACAGTGCCGCCTTGGTATATGTTGTTGATGAGGATTACATCAACATCGTAGCCCAAAGATATGTACATATTAGTTTGATAAGTGTTGATAGAGCCTGTACCAGTAGTGCAGGTTTCTGATGCATTGTAATTGCCGATAAACTTTTCATAGCTGTATGTATCGCAGTTTGGCCCCTCAAAACCTTGAAGGCAATCGCAACGCCCCAAATTGCAACCTTTATTATTGCCCACACAACTTGCCGGGTCGCAGGTTTCTTTGTCGCAAGATGTCCATAATGATATGCCAAATATTGCCATTAAAACGGCTAAAATGGGGAGTATATATTTCATGGTAAAAGCTGCTTTGTTACAGGCTTCTAAATTACGAAATTTCTACCTACTTAAGGGTATTTTAATCCGTTTTAAAAATAGGACAGTATGCTTTTTTTGAAGCTTATAACATACAGTTATATGGCTAAAACAGTAGGTTTTGTGTGTTTTTTCGCTTAATTGGCTGTCGATATATAATAATTATTATAACCTGTTGACAAAGCGAATTGTTTTACTTAATTTCTCTTCTATATCACCCGAAAAGATCAAAAATAGCTTACTGCCGATGACATAAATTTACTCCGACGATGATCCAACTTCTCGACTTTACCTCCAGCGGCATTTATTGCCCTGTAGCCGACATTTACATTGACCCCTGGAAGCCGGTTGATCGCGCAATTATCACTCATGCCCACGCCGATCATGCCCGAATTGGCAACCGTAGTTACTTGGCCCATAAAGATAGTGTACCCTTGCTTAAATATATGCTGGGCGAGTACATTTCTATACAAGGGGTGGAGTACAACGAGCCATTTTATGAAAATGGGGTGAAGATTTCGTTGCACCCGGCTGGCCATATAGTAGGCTCGGCGCAGGTGCGGTTGGAGTATAAGGGCGAAGTATGGGTGGTAACGGGAGACTTTAAGTTGATTGACGATGGCATCAGCCGCCCGTTTGAGCCGCTAAAGTGCGATGTGCTAGTTACCGATTCTACTTTTGGCCTACCTATCTTCCAGTGGCAACCCCAGCAACTGGTATTTGATGAGATCAATAGTTGGTGGCTTCAAAACTCAGAAGACAAAAAAGTATCGATAGTTATTGGCTACACCCTCGGTAAAACCCAGCGGTTACTCAACCACTTGGAGCGCTCCATAGGGCCGGTTTACGCCCATGGCTCCATCGAAACCATCAACCAAGTACTTCGCAACCAAGGTATCAATCTGCCGGAAGTACAAAAGATTGACCTCAAACAAAAGGTAGACCGCAACGCGCTTATCCTCGCCATGCCATCCATCATTTACTCGCCCGTAATTAAAGAGATTCAACCGTATTCCATAGCAGCCGCATCAGGCTGGATGACCCTGCGTGGCGCCCGCAAAACGCCTAACATTGATAGGGGCTTCGTTCTATCCGATCATGCCGATTGGAACCAACTAATGCTATCGGTAAAAGAAACCGGTGCCAAAAGAATCTTCCTTACCAACAGCGGCTACTCTTCCGCATTCAGCCGTTGGCTCGCCGAAAACGGCTACGACGTAACAGAGGTAGCCACCAAGTTCACTGGGGAGATAAAAGAAATAGAGGAAACCTTGGGCGTGGGTGTGGAATCGTTTTAGGTGAGAAATAGGAAATGAGAAATAAGAAATAGGAAATGAGAAATAGGAAATGAGAAGTAATTTTCTACCTAATACCCCGAAATACGGTACGCCCCAACGGGCAATGCCGTTAAGTTAAGGGTGTGAGGAAGTTGGCAGCGGTCTGACGACTTCGGTACGATGGGTAAAAAACTTCAGTATATCCTAATTATTATGCCCCAAAGAGTCGTCCGAACGCTTCGGTGCTGCACTCCCGATGCGCAGAAAAAAGTGTTCGGACGGCAGTTGTGGCAAAATCCAAGCCTATAATTGCAAAATCATTACCCTACTCTGCAAAGCCGTCAGACCACTCATTACCAGAAAATCATTTTTACCTTAACTTAAAGGCATTGCCCAACAGGGCATAAGATTTCTAGCGTGGGGCACCGCCCTACGTACGAAATGCGTTTTCGGTAATGAGCGCATTCAATCTATCTTCGCATCCGCACCAAACTACCGCCACCCTATGTCTCAAATCCGTGTAAAAGCCATGTGCATTATTGAGCACGATGGCAAATTGCTCGTTTCCCGCTACTGGGATGAGGTTAAGCAAGAGTATTTCTATAGGTTGCTTGGCGGCAGTATGGAGTTTGGCGAGACGGCTGAGGAAACTATACGCCGGGAGATAAAAGAAGAAATCAATAGCGACCTCCTCAACCTACGCTTTCTGCAAATGGTAGAAAACATGTTTACGTTTGAAGGAAAACCCGGGCATGAAGTAATCTTTCTATACACTGGCGAGATATCCCGAACAGAGTTGTTTCATAAATCCACTTTTGTTATAACCGAAGGCTATACAGAAGTTGAAGGTATGTGGGTACTAATACAAGAGGCAATTTCGGGTCCGGTGCCGCTGTATCCAGCTTGCGATTACAAAAGCATACTTGTATAATAAGTTTTTTCCTTTACCCCGTACTGTCATCCCGAGTTTTTCACGAGGGACCTTCGGGTGGTTAAGTATGACCTTTGAGTTACGCACGGAATCCTTTATATTGTGAGGATTGGAGTCTGGCATAATTCGACAGCAATAAATTAGTGCCCGAAGGTCCCTCCCTTCCATTTGTCAGGACAGGCTCTCAAAACTCGGGATGACAACATGCGATAAAAAACTAAAAGTAATAGCCTAATTATTTTAGTATTTCATTTCAGTTTTGTAGCTTCGTGTGATGGAGCTGATGGAAGATTATATAAAAGGTAGGGGAGCGCAGACCAATCCACATAACCAGTTCGATACCAACGAGCTGGTATTCGACCATATTGAGGGGCTTGATGAGTATTTCGATTATAATCCCGGCAGTACCAAATACTATATTGACACCACCAAAGCCATCGTTAACAAAGTAACCAGCCCCGATGTAGGGGCAGGCTGGAGCATGAATCCTTACCGCGGCTGCGAGCACGGCTGCATATATTGCTACGCTCGCAACACCCATGAGTACTGGGGTTTTAGTGCCGGTATCGATTTTGAGAGCAAGATAATGGTAAAGCCTACGGCGCCAGAGCTGCTGAGGATGCACTTTATGCGCAAAAATTACCTGCCCGAGGTGATTATGCTTTCGGGCAATACCGATTGCTACCAGCCAGTAGAACGGAAGATGGAGATAACCCGCAACATACTCAAGGTATTTTTGGAGTTCAAACATCCCGTTGGCATCATCACCAAAAATGCCTTGGTGCTGCGCGATTTGGATTTACTGAAAGAACTGGCCAAGGAGCGGCTGGTGCATGTAGCCCTTTCCATAACCACATTAGATAACGACCTACAACACCGCATGGAGCCGCGTACATCGCTGCCAAGCAAGCGGCTCGATGCGGTGCGAAGGTTGGCAGAAGCGGGCATACCGGTAATGGTAATGCAAGCGCCCGTAATACCCTGGCTTACCGATGTAGAAACCCCGAAGCTCATTAAGGCCTGCGCTGAAGCCGGGGCATACACTGTTCACCATAGTATAGTAAGGCTCAATGGCAGTATAGGCGGCATTTTTACTGATTGGGTGCAAAAAAACTATCCACTAAAAGCTGAAAAAATACTCAATGCCATACGCGATATGCACGATGGTAAGCTAAGCGACTCCCGCTTCGGGCGGAGGATGACGGGGGGCGATACGCCTTGGTATCAAGTATTTAAACAGCAATTTGCGGTTGCCAAAAACAAGTACTTCAAAGATGCCTCGCCACGGGTGGAATACAACTATGATGCCTTCGCCATACCCCCGCAGGGCCAACTGAAGCTATTTTGAATGGATGGGTCGATGTTTTAGTAATAAGGATGTGAGGCCCAAGTATAGCGATATTAAGCATCACTAAAGGATGCTACTTGATATTATTAGAAGCTAATTACCTCTGGCAGACGATATCAGTTGAAAAAATATTTAACCACGAAAAGGCTGTATATAGTAGAAATGCCTGTTGGCAAAACCCCGTATGTCTACGTTCAAAAATCCCTTTATCTTTACCCACATCAAATCCATTGTACTTTGTACATTGTACTTCGTACATCAAAGAGCATATCTAAGATAACCATGAGCCATCAACCCATTATAGAGCAGCGTTTGAATGAGGCATTCCAGTTACGACAGTTGGTTTTGGATAATTTGGAGCTTAAGCAAGCAGTGGACAAGGCTGCTGGGTTGCTATACTTGGCTTTGCGCAACAACCGTGCGGTGCACTTTTGCGGCAACGGCGGCAGTGCTGCCGATGCGCAGCACTTGGCCGCCGAACTGAGCGGCCGCTACTACCTCAATCGGAAGCCATTGAATGCCGAAGCACTACATGTAAACACTTCGTACCTCACCGCTACGGCCAACGACTTCGGTTTCGATCAAGTTTATAGCCGGTTGTTGGAAGCGAAGGGTGGGGAAGGTGATGTGCTAGTAGCACTCTCCACTTCAGGCAACTCAGCCAACGTGGTAAATGCCGTAAAGCAGGCCGTGGCGCAAAATATGGTAGTAATAGGTCTTACGGGCAAAAACCCTTCACAAATAGACGAACACTGCCACGTACTCATCAAAGTACCCAGTACCGATACCCCGCGTATACAGGAAATACACATCTTACTAGGCCACATCATATGCGAGATTGCAGAGCAGGAGATGTTTGGCTAGTCGACAGGCCATGGTCGACGGTCCATGGATGCTGCAAAAAGATGAGTTATGGGAGAAGGAGCTAGAACAATCTATAAATAACAAAAAGCCCAGAACTTCTGGGCTTTTTGTTTTACATATTTGAAGCAGACCGTGGTCTGTGGTCTGTCGTCCTTGGACTTGAAGCAAACCATGGTTATCGTCCATGGTCCATCGTCTAATTATTCCACCAGAGAAATATCAAACTGCACCAAGTCAATCAAGTCTTGTATGCGCTCGTCAATTTCTTGCTGAACCAGGGTTTTGGTACGGTTCGGGCCAAACTGCTCCACACAGAACGAAGCCATAGCAGTGCCAAATATTACGGCACGCTTCATGTTATCGAAAGAAATATCTTTAGTAGCAGCCAAATGGCCCATAAAGCCACCAGCAAAGGTATCACCAGCACCAGTTGGGTCAAATACATCTTCCAACGGTAGGGCAGGGGCATAAAACACATCATTGCCGTGGAAAAGCAATGCGCCGTGCTCGCCTTTTTTGATTACCAGGTATTTTGGACCCATGTCCAAAATCAATTTGGCAGCCTTTACTATAGAGTGTTGACCGGTCAGTTGGCGGGCCTCCTCGTCGTTTACAAATAGCACATCCACACGCTTTAATACCAGCTTCAGTTCGGCCATTTGTATGTCCATCCAAAAGTTCATGGTGTCCATTGCAATCAGGCGCGGGCGCTTGGTCATTTGGTCGAGCACTTTGGCTTGCACCACTGGGCTCAAGTTGCCCAGCATCAGGAAATCGCTGTTTTTGTAGCTTTCTGGTACAATCGGGTCAAAGTCTGCCAGTACGTTTAAGTCAGTCACCAAGCTATCGCGCGTGTTCATATCCATGTGGTAGCGGCCGCTCCAGAAGAATGATTTTTCACCTTCTTTCACTTGCAGGCCATCGGTATTTACCCCACGGGCATTAAGGGCTTTAATCTCGTTGAAATCGTAATCACTGCCTACTACCGATACCAAATTGATTGGCTCCACAAAATTGCTTGCCGACCAGCTAAAGTGCAGGGCGCTGCCGCCTACTATCCTATCAACCTTGCCAAACGGGGTTTCCAATGCATCAAAGGCAACGGTGCCTACTACCAAAAGACTCATAAAAAAGTGTTGTTTTTGCTTGTTAGCGTTCTTTTTAAATCGGCTGCAAGATAGCGATTTAGTTAATTAGTTGATTGGTTTTTGATTGATTGGCCGCTACATGCTGGTTATTGGGCATTGTTGATGATTAGTTGCTGCATTCTTGATTTAACTGCAGTAATTATTGATAATTAACAGATTAGCATGTCTAGGCGAATTGGATAAGATGCCTTTGAATCAATCTAGCAGAAGAATGTTGGGATAGTTTTAGAAATTATTTTGACTGTTTTTTGTTTTTATGCAAGTAAGCCATACATTTGCAGTCCCAACACGGGAAACAATCCTCCTTAGCTCAGCTGGTTAGAGCATCTGACTGTTAATCAGAGGGTCTCAGGTTCAAGTCCTGAAGGGGGAGCTAGAGATAGCAAGGGTTCTAAGTCGACAAGATTTAGGACCCTTTTTTATTTGCACACTATTTGCACACGGATTAAAAAGTATTGCGCGCTTTTTTATCTAGGTATTTCCTGATGGATACACGGTCGTAGAGGAAAATTTTGGGCGTCGGCGCGGTGAAACGGATTTTTCCTTCGTCACGTAGACCCTGTAAAGTTGTCTTTGAAGCGATGCCTAAAAGCCGCATAGCTTCTTCCGTATCGATCCAAATATCTTCACCAGCCTTAAATTCTGTCTTTAATTTATCCACTACTTCTTTAACTAAAGCATAAAAGGCTTCAGTTTCGAGACACACAACTTCAAATCCGGATTTCATGCTAACAGAAATTTGGTTGAGAAATAACTAGTAGTAGTTAATGTTAGACTTTTGAAGATTTTTTTCATCTTGCTGGTTTAATTCGGGCCGTTGAAGGGTAAAATTAAATGGTACTGTTATAGTGTCGCTCCCAAGTAGCGGTAAGTTTGAACTAATTCTGATAAAAGATTTTGGAGTAGCCAATTGATTTTCCATTTTATCAAGCAACTCTTCATAGCTTAAAGATCGTTGATTTCTCGGATCTGCTTTTATCTCTAACAGCTCCACATTTTCATGTTTCAATGATCGGAGCCAATAATGTGTAAAAGTATTATCGGCCCATGTTTTCCTGATTTCCTTTTCAAGAAAGATTTCGAATGCGATAGAAGTTTTATCCCTGCCCGGTATGAAAAAAAGAAATCTCTGAAATGGTGTCAATTGTTGCTGAATGAATTCAAAAGAAGGTGAATAGTCAGGATTTAATGAAAGCGCAAAAATCTCAGAAATAAAGGCAGTTTTAAAACCCTCCCGCCGAAACAAACCTTTGGAATTGAAATAAATCTCGAAAAGAATGCCATTTAAAACATGGTTCGCACCTGATTGGTTAAAACGAGACAGCCATGACCCTAAACGTCGCATTATCGCCATTGCGCTATTTTCACCACCAGCAGCTACTTGTAAAAGATTTCTACCGATCAGAAACTGTGAATTAACATCAATCGTCAAAGCATCTATGTTGTTTAATCGTTGCAAAGCTGGATGCTGGCTATAGTAATTATGAGATTTAAGATCTTCTATTATTTTGTCAATCGGTGTGCCACTGGAAATAAAGGTTTCATCTGCAATTACATCTTGGATATATGACATGCCTGTTGCATGAACCATTTGACCAGAGTTAAAATAATATTTTCCAATTAAAGAAGTATGCTCCCAGCTAGTTTGGCGGCCATTCGATAAGGTGTAAACAGACGTTCTTACTCTTTTGAAAAAATCTTCAATTGGGATATCAGCATCATTAATGTGGTTTAGCAGTGCTCCAGTATAAATGCTGTTTCTGCCTGCACCTGAATCCATAGCTGTTTCGCCTGGAGAAGTAGAAAAAGCTATCAGAGTTCCTTTTGGAGCGTGAATGGGTGCCAAACCATTCAACTGCACTCCACGAAAGCTTGAGGGTAATGGATTGTTGCGACATGCGTCCAAAATGAGAATCTTCATTTTGGGATCTGCATTCTTCATATAATCGACAACAAGGTCTAGTTGAGTGGAGGTGTATTTTGCTGAACTGCCGTCTTGAAAGGCGGTATCTATAGAAGTGAGGTAATTTACACCATCAATCTGCAAGCCATGCCCCGAAAAGTAGAATAATCCTACTTCATATTGCTTTAGCTCCTCTGCAAACTCTGCCAATTTATTTTCAAATACTTCTCTAGTGCAATCAGTCCAAGTATGAACGACATATCCCAAACTGAATAACTTATCACCAAAATCTTTCGCATCATTGACGGCATTGTCTAATTGGTGCTGTGGATTATTATATTGTGCGTTCCCGACTACTAAGGCTAAGCCCGTCATATCACTAATTTAAATTCAAATATACCAAACATCCTCCACGCCCAAAAGCAGGGTTTGCGAAAGCGATAGCGACAGCAAGCCTTGCTCGCTTGCCCATGCGGATAGATGGCATCCAATACCTGTTTAAAGGCTTATGGCCTATTACCAATCAAGATGTCTTCTAGCCGCCGAAGCCCAAAGCCAAACATTTGCCTAAAATTTGCTTAAAATCCAACCTATTTCCATAATCAAATTTTAACCTTTTCACGGTATCATTTTCTAAAGCCGCAAATAAAGCGGGAATTAGAAATTATGGGTTGTTGAGGGATTTATGGCCGGGCATGGTAATCTAAGAGAGCAAGGCAGTTTGACCAAGGCATTCCAGGAGGAGGCCTCAGGGCTTAAGTTGTTAGCCGGTGAAAACGAGTATTTCGACGAGCATGCGCGCGAGAAGCAGCGCGACTTGAAGGAAAAGGATTACAACTACGGCATAGCCGGCAAAGAAGCCCCAGGCCGTATTGCAACTATCAATCACCTTGCCCATAACGGGGCGGAATTCCAGAGCAACGCCGAGAAGAAAAGACAGCGGGATTTTAAAACCATCCTCGACCTGCAAAAACTGCGCGAAGAGCTTGCAGATATGCGGGACACTCTAGGCGATATGATGGAAACCTTTAAGGACAATCAGCGCAAGATTAAAGAGGGACTGGAAATTCTGCGCAATAAGGATGTTGATGCGGCGAGGGTATATCTTTTGGATGAATACGGAATTGATGCCGAACGAATGACCGATGAGGAAATCCTTGCGGCGGTGAAAGACAAGGTTGGTGACACCATTGAAAATCAGGACGACCTAATCCGCGAAATGGAAGACATTGCCAAGCGATACAAGAAAATCACGAATGACAATCCTGAACTCGAAGACGAATACCTGTCGGACTTTATGGAAGAATTCGAAAAGCTCAAAAAACAGGCGGAGCAAAATCATTTGGATTTTGAATCCGCCCGTGACCAAATAAAGATAAAAGTAGGGGATGTAAAATTGCTGGAAGAGGTGGACCGTACCTATGAAGTGGCAAGCGATGCAGAAGATATGCTCCCTAACTCGGCAAATCCATTTGCATCATCAATACCTGGCATTAAACTATAAGCATTTAGATTAATCGTGCGTATAGCCTACCGATGCGGTATTTGGTTTGCTTTTCGTAGCAGCGTATTTTTGCGTGATTGTGGGAATATGCCCCGGCAAATCGTATGGATGGATAAAGTCATCCCCTTCATTTAATTGCCCGCCATTTTTATCAAAGCGATGGCCATTAATGTAGGTGCGACATTTTGCAGTAAAATCCGCATCTCTTTTCTCAATGAAAAAGATGACCTTGATTGGATTTTGCGTACGCTCAGGATCAAGGAACATGGCAGAGAGCATGGTTGCATACTCCTCGGCTGTATACATCGTTTCCTTGTTACCGGTTGCGATATGAATGACCAATGCCTTATTGTCGATGGAGTAATTTTGCGCTTCCCAACTGCCTGAATGGATAATGGTAGGCTTGCTGGAGACGGTCGTTTCCGTTTTAGACTTCACATTGCTGGCAAGGGTGTTGTCATTTTGTGCCTGTGCGCCAAAAGCCGTGGTCAGCACGATTATGCTGGCCATTGCGGTATTTCTGGCGTTGCGAAGCACGTTTGACATGCCATGCCTTTCTGTTTGTCCATTGGCTTTATACCACTTTTGGGCAGGTAGGGCAAGGTTTGCATACACGCAGTAGCGTAAGTCCTTCATACTAATGGGATAAATGGATTCCTTGTAGGTGAAATCAAGTTCGCTCATGGCTAAAGAATTAGGCACGTCATTATTGACGTAAATATAAAAAGATTATCGCTTTATACGTCATTAATGACGTAATTTAACGTCAATGATTTACGCATTTTCGGCTCTGTAGTATTATGGAGGAAGAAAAGCGTATAGCGGGAATTGCAGAGAGAATAAAGCAGCTTCGCATTGATGCTGGATATACGAGCTATGAGCAATTTGCCCACCGCCATAATATTCAGTCCAAACAATATTGGCGCTTAGAAGCTGGCCATAATTTTAACATCACCACACTTTTTAAGATTTTGGATATCCATGGACTAACGCTGGAGGAGTTTTTTAAAGGTCTCAGATAGTCGCATATCCCCGTGCTAGAAAAACCAAGCCTTATGCGATAAAATAAGGATGAGGTGAAAATGTCTAGCCCAAACCGACACATTAGCATTACCGAAGAAACCCGCGCAAAACTACTTGCCCATAGAGAGCGGACAGGCATTAGCACAATGAGGCTGCTTAGGGGCAAAAAGGACACATTGCCTAAGGGCCTGAATTCCGCACTGGTCAATCAATGGCTCAAAGGCGCGATTAGGAGCGCTCGGCCTGAGCACCTGAATTTTGTGCTGGTAGAATGGGGTAAGCTGCCCGACAAATCGGAATCAATGCTCCAAATCTCCGAAGCCAGTAAAACCCATTTGCGCAATAAGCTAAAAGCAACCGGCCTGTCATCTATCCGCAACCTATTCAGGGGCCGTAACGACCTTCCAGAAGGCTTTACTGAAAAATCAATGCGCATAGCCATCAACCCTAACCCGTCGATGCGCAACGTCAATAAAGCCCATTATGATTATATGCTTCGGGTGTGCGACGAATATCTGGATATGAAATCAAAAGTGAAGCGGTAATGAGAGCAACCCGCGATACTGACAAAAACCTTGTCGGCTTAAAATGACAATAGATAATATTAGATAGCAAATTGCGTGTAACGGTGCTATAATGAAAAGATAGATAAGGAGCAATGCAATGACATCAATGAGCGTTTCATTACCTGAAAAGATGCGGGGCTTTATCAAAAGTCGTGTCCAGGCCGGTGAGTATCACAATGAAAGTGAGTATATCCGAGATCTGATACGTCAAGACCAAAAGCGTCTTAGCAAGGAAAAGGTGCTTTGGGATATGTTACAGGAAGCGGATATAGAAGGAACTAGCGACCGCAACATGCCGGAAATAATGCAAGCAGTTAAGGACAGGCTAAAAGCCGATGGCCGTTTATAGGCTTTCGCCGGATGCGGCCCGCACAATCGAGAAGATATACGAATACTCTTTACTGGCCTTTGGAGAGGCGCAGGCTGATATATATTATCACTCCCTGCACGACGTTTTATTGCTTCTGGCTGAGCAGCCGAAGCTTGGCAGGATGTTTCATGAATTTCGTCGCCATGAACATGGCCAGCATGTGGTCTTTTACAAAGTTGAGGATTACGGTATCAAGGTAATTAAGATGCTTCATGAGCGCGAAGAAACCGAAGGCAAATTCTAAACCGTATGGGCATAAAAAAGAGGGCAACCTTTCGGCTGCCCCCTATCGGATTGTTCTAATCTGAAAGCCTTAGAACTCAAACTCTGCCAGTTGCTTGTTGGCCTCTGCCAGCTTGCGGTCGATGCTGCTCTCGATTGCCTTCAGCGTGTCCTGAACCGTGTCGGTACGCGATGTTACAAACACAAATTCCTCATCGGCTTTGATGCAGATGGTCAACTCGCCAAGCTTGTCGATGGTATCGAACTGCTTACGGGTCTTGCGCAGCTTGTCCACTGCTTCGTAGAGGCTTGCAAGGCGTTCGCGTTTCTCCCAACGCTGGTTAGCGAGCTGTTCAGCCGTTGGTTCCTGTACAGGGTTCGATTTGGCTGGCTCAGGTGCCGGTGCTGGCTTCGCCGTACCGTTGGTGCCGTTTACATGGTTGTTCAATCCGGCCTTTTCTTTTGGTGTGGCCGCGCCGTTTGAATTTGGTGTTCCCATTTCAATGGTTTTTAGCCGCCGCGCGACATTGCGCTTTGGTAACAACCCCATCGGTACGCAACCGATCCCGCAGTCAAGCCCAATAGGAATTCGCAGAAGCATTGTTGGGCGGCTGCGGGCGGTTGCGACTACCTTCGTGGACAAAGCGCAATGGGGCATGGAGGCTAACCAATGGTTAAGGGAACAATACCAAAGGCTGGCTGCCCAAAAGGAAAGCTGGAGTCGCCTGTTAAAAAATGGCCAAGGAAGCACCTACTGAAAAGCCAAAATCGCTATCTTTAAGGAACAAACGTCAAGCAAATGGACGAAAAGGAATATGCAAGCAAGTTCAACCAAGGTTACGTTTTGGAGCAGTACCATCCAAAACTGAGCAAGCAACTGGAAGACTCGTTGCGCGAAACCGTGAACGAAATGGACAAGGCTTTGCTGGCTGGCATTGAACAATATCGTATTGATATGAGGGAGCCAAGCAAGGATAAGAGCATGACGGCTCGTGATTACGGTGCCTTGGGGAAAGATAGCAAGGGTAAAGAAGACCTAGATATGGATAAAGACTGACCCCAGTAGGAATAAATTCCTTTACACCCATTTAAACTTAGGATAAGATCAAGCATCCCCAATAGTATCTGTGCTTTGGAATGCAAGGCACACCAACTCACCAGCGAAATGACCTGACCATGCTACGTATCACTATCAGCAGTGATAGCGAAGGCGCTATCGCATACTTCACTCAAGCCTTGTCGAAAGAAGATTATTTTTTCGCGGAAAAAGCCGTCACTGCCAAGTGGCAAGGCAAGGCTGCGCCAATGCTCGGCCTTGAAGGCAACGTTACCAAAGAAGAGTTTTCCCAAGTAGTGAGAAACATAAACCCTCTTACGGGGAAGCGCCTCACGGTGCGCCATGTAAGCAACCGCCGTGCAGGGTACGAATATTGCTTTAATGCGCCAAAGAGCATCAGCATCCTTTATGCGCTTACCAAGGACCCGGAAATCCTCAAAGCCCACCGAAACGCGGTCAAGGCTGCTATGGCCTATATTGAAGCGGATATGCAGACTCAGGCTGGAAGCGGCAGTGATAAACATTATCAAGCAACTGGCAATATCGTGTATGCAGCCTTCGAGCATATGACCGCCAGGCCGGTGGAAAGCGAGCTTGACGGCACTAAGATGTATATACCTGATTGCCACCTGCACACGCATTCTTTCGTGCCCAATGTAACATGGAACGAGCAAGAGCAACGATTTCAAGCATTGGAAGAAGGCAATATCAGGAGACTTGCACCTTTCTATGAGGAGGTTTATCACAGCAACTTAAGCCTTGGGGTTCAAAAGTGCGGTTACGAGGTGCAAAGGATCTTGGAGCGGTGGGAAGTAAAACAGGTTCCCAAGGTCGTGCGGGATAAGTTTTCCAACCGAACAAAACAGGTCGATGAGCTTGCCAAACTAAAGGGCATAACCGATGCCAAGGAAAAAGCGGAACTGGGGGCAAAGACACGTCTCAAAAAGAACAAAAGCATCGAAGAGGCAAAGCTATATCAAGTCTGGGAAAACAGGTTAACGCCTAAAGAGCTGGAAAGCATCCGGACAGCCAAGGGAGAGCCAAAGCCAAGCAGCAACAAAATCACGGCTAAAGAGGCAATTGAAAAAGCCCTTGCGCATTTTCTTGAAAGGCAGTCCGCCATCCCAGAAAAACGGGTACTGGCACAGGCCATGAAATTGGGTTACGGCACACTAAGCCCACAGGACGTTGAGAACGCACTAGCAAACCGGGACAATATCCTTTACGCCGAGAAGCAGACCATCAGCTATATCACCACCAAGGAAATGGCGCGCGCCGAAGAGCGGATGGTGGAATTTGCGGTAAGTGGCAAAGGTAGGTTTACGGCGCTGAACCCTATTTATGAACC
The DNA here is from genome assembly GCA_027483645.1 of Sphingobacteriales bacterium. Classification (GTDB taxonomy): domain Bacteria; phylum Bacteroidota; class Bacteroidia; order Chitinophagales; family CAIOSU01; genus CAIOSU01. The sequence goes on along the minus strand of JAIXUD010000021.1, from coordinate 454,017 downwards.
CAGACAGAAGTTTCTGAACGAAGAGCAAAGATTGGCTATTAAAGAACTCTTATCGTCTCAAGACTATATCAGCATATTGGCAGGCGGTGCAGGTGTGGGCAAAACCTCTCTATTGACCGAAGTGAAAAACGGCATCGAGGAAACGGGCAGAAAACTATTGGCAGTCGCGCCGTCTGCGGAAGCAAGTCGAGGCGTATTGCAAGACAAAGGGTTTTATGGGAGCGATACCATAGCCTCGCTATTAAGAAACCCTGAAATGCAGCAACAGCTAAAAGATAACGTGCTGCTGGTAGATGAGGCCGGCATGGTTGGAGTACCTACTATGTTGCGACTCTTTGGTGTAGCGCAAAAGCTAAACGCCCGTATCATTCTTAGTGGCGATACAAAGCAACATACCTCTGTTGAAGCTGGTGATGCGCTACGCCTGTTGCAAGAAAATGCACAAGTAAAGACAGCAATGGTGAGAAAGGTGGTGCGCCAAAAGCCTGAACCATACCGTCAAGCGGTTGAGCTACTTGCCAAAGGCCAAACGCTTGAAGGATTTAAGAGGCTCGACAAACTTGGGGCGGTTAAGGAAATAGAAGATACTGCACAGAGGCAGGAGGAAATTGCCCATGCTTACCTTGCTTCGGTGAAGCAAGGTCGCTCGGCACTCATTGTTTCGCCAACTCACGCGGAAGGGCAGGCACTTTCTGAGGTAGTAAGGCAAAAGCTAAAACAGAGCGGTATCATCAAGGGTCTTGAAACTACCTTTGATACGCAAAGGGATGTTTCATATACCGCCGCCCAAAAGACGGATACGGCCAATTATCGAGAGGGTATGATTGTCCAGTTCCATCAAAATCAAAAAGGATTTAAAGCGGGGGGCAAATACGAGGTAGTACCTTCCGAAAAAACAAATGCTGTTTACATCAGGTCGTTGGAAGATGGTAAGAAAACCAAACTGCCACTGGATAAGACAGAAAACTTTCAAGTTTACCAACGCCAGCAAACGCCGATAGCGATGGGTGACCTGATAAGGGTAACCGCGAATGGAAAAACACAGGAAGGCACAAAGGTACATAATGGGCAAACCTATCAAGTAGAGGGGCTTACCAAAACAGGCGACCTGATGCTATCGAACGGCAAAACCTTATCAAAAGAATACCGGAATTTCAGGCATGCTTACGTAAGTACCAGTCACGCCTCGCAAGGAAAGGATGCACAGGATGTTATTATATCGCAAAGTGCTCTTTCCTTTGGGGCATCCAACGAAAAGCAATTTTACGTTTCTGCCTCTAGGGGGACGGAACGGTTGACCATATACACCGACAATAAAGAGGAACTGCGCAAGTCCATTGTAAGGAGCGGTGATAGAATGAGTGCGGGCGAAGTGGCAAAAAAGCATCATTCAAGAATTGAAAGGCAAAGGCAGGCAGAATATTATAGAATGCTAAATGAAAAATCGTCAAAACAAAAGCAACTGGAAATGCCAAGGCACAGGGAAACTGACCCGAAAAAGAATTCTACAATAGAAGTCTACAAATCATAGGACAAAACATGTCTCGTCAGGCCTCAATCAGACGCTCACTCTATAGTTAATCATAGTCATGCCTATGGCAAAAAAATCAAGCAGTAAAAGGACGAAAGGAACTTCAAAAAGAAGTGAAAGGGATTAGTAATTACTTGATTAAATCGATAGAAAAAGCAAAACCATGCCACCACTTTTTGTTATACACCCAGTCGCTAGAACCAGGACCGGTAGCTACGTCCATTCCACCTGCGTAACCGATATTTATACTGTTAATGCCAATCATAAAAAAAGCTCCTAGATTCACTACCGCTGCTTTCCTTTCTATTTGTATTTTGGGTCGTGTATTGACTGCCTTTAGATCTGTAGCTCCGATTCCAAGATAAATTCCAGGAACCAAGGAAAAGCGATTTGTAGTTTGACCAAAAATACCTTTTTTGACAGCGTACACATTGTGCTGAAGCTTCCAACCAAATGCCACACCCACATTTACATTAGCTTCTACTTGTGATGGGAAGGAGTCTAAATATTCCGCCTTATTCAAGGCGGGTCTGATTTTGATTGGCACCGTTAAAGTTTGGAGAACAGGCTTGGTATCGAAATAGCGAAATTTTTTTTGTGTAGGAAAGTAAGTTGTTTCGGGAAAGTATTTTTTACCTGCCAATGTATCATTACCTGCCAATAAATCCCTATGGTCTCCAAATGGTCCTGAATGTGTTTTCGGGGTTCCTGATGTTTGCTTGATACTTCCGTCTGGGGTAACGACTAAATGGTTACCGTTGTCGGTGATTGTGGCTTTAAAACCTTTTTTAAATTTGTACGGAGTAATCTCAAAGGAAGTACCCTCACCAGCCGGGGTAACGTCCTTAGCCTCATATAAAGTATTGCATCTGTAAACGTATTTGTTTGAAATACATGAACTAAGGCATGATGATAATATTACTAAGATTAAGTATAAAGGTTTCATAGAGCGAGAAGATTTTCATCCTGCAAATTTCTTGGGATCTCATTGGTGGCAATAAATTCACCAGTCGTTGTTTCAAAGACAACAAATCTTTGTGTGAATACAAGCGCTACTGCGGCATAAACCTCTGGGGGTAAATTTGCAGTACTTTGATAAGCTGTATCTCCGTGGAGTTTAAACTTAATTTTGCCAACACCCGTCTTGGGATTTTGATATAGATAATGATGAACAATAAGTTTTTGCATAATTTATGTTTACGCTAAAATTATTTAATTGAAATGAATATTCCAAATAAAATCATTGGTTTTTAAAACATTGGAATATTAAGCTACTTTTTGTCAGTAACAACAAGCTGAGAAAGGAGTTCCAACAGGTTGTAACCTAAAATTCCGCTTTGCATTTAGCTTTATCAATATAATCCGCCCATTCCTGCATCATTATAGTCCGCTCATCCAAGAACTGCGTTCGGTCATAAGCTTCGCCTAAAGGGTTCTTGGTCTTATGGGCAAGCTGTTTTTCGATAATTTCACTATCGTATTTCAGCTTTTCCCTAATGGTTGTTCTTGCCAGTGCGCGAAAGCCATGGGCAACCATATCCTTACCGTAACCAAGCCGTTTAATGGCTTTGTTCACGGTACCGTCGCTCATGGGCATCTTTAGTTTGCCATGCAGCGGAAAAACCCATTCCGTTTCCAAATTTCCCACTTCTTTATACTGTTCCAATAGAATTGCCACGGCTTGTCGGCTTAAGGGCACGATGTGATCGCGGTCCATCTTCATTAACATAGCGGGTATAGTCCAAAGGCGCGCATCCAAATCAATATCCTGCCAACGCGCCTGTCGAATTTCACCGGGTCGGCAAAAGGTATACAAGGATAACCATACAGCCCTGCGTGTCCTTTCGAACAACCTGGCCTCGTTGCGCTCCAATGCTCTGAGGAAATCAGGTACCTTTCCCAGTTCCAATGTACGGAAATGTTCCGTTTTCTTGGTTTTAATAGCGCCCTGTAAATTATCCGCCGCATTCCAGTTACACCTGCCTGTTTGGATGCCATACCGAAATACTTGAGAACATATTTGGCGGGTACGTCCCGCAATATCCAATGAACCTCTTTTCTCGATTTTTCGGAGACACTCGGTAAGCAATTCCGGCGGTGTTATTTCCTTGATGGGCCTGCTGCCTATATATGGGAAGACATTAAGCTCAAGGCCTTTCTTTACTTTGTAGGCGTAGTTTCTACTCCACCTATCCTTGTTCAGTTCGTGCCACTCCAGGGCAACGGATTTAAAGGTATTGGCAGAGTTGAGTTTGGCTTCACGGACCTTTTGTCGTTTTGCCTGGATGGGATCAATGTTGTTTGCCAAGCCTTTCTTGGCCTCGGTACATTTCTCCCGCGCTTCGGCAAGCGATACGTCGGGATATACGCCTAAGGCCAAAAGCTTTTCGTTACCAAGGTAGCGATATTTCATGCGCCAATACTTGCTACCGTTAGGTCTTACCTCCAAAAACAGTCCTTGCCCGTCGAATAGTTTGTATTTTTTGGCTTCAGGCTTGGCATTCAGACATTTTATGTTGGTCAGCTTCATCTGGGGGTACCTCCTATATCGAAAAGTTGCTTGTACCCCACATTATACCCCCAAAATGAGCGGATGTAAACGAAACGATCCGGAATGATGCGGATAGATAGACTCTGCAAAACCATTATCAGCCATGACTTTGGCGGAAGGATACGGAAGGATTCGGAGAGTGGTTTTTGGGAAATTGGTGGGCGGTATAGCACCGTATTCACTCCATAAGCCACTGACAATAAATGATAATTTTTAGAGCCTCGGGAAATGTACCCCCTAATGTACCCCCGTCCCAGTTTTCAGAAAACTGTTGACCTGTCAAGTTGAATTTTAGCTGTTCTAACCACTTTTTTCAAATGGAATTTATACAAGAATTAAACCCCTCTGTGTAAGTTTTTGCATTTGCCGGAAGCTTTCCTTCTTGCTTTAGAAGCCATTGCTTGGCCGCCGAGCGACTGATGAGTATTCTCTTTTTCACTTTGAATTTTTTAGGGCCATTGCCCTCTTGCCACAGCTCATAAAGTACCGTCTTACCTATGCCAAAAGCGGCGCAAAATTCCTTTACCGTATATGCCTGTTTCTCCATTTTAACTCCTTCCTTCCATATAGTTTCGATGTAGTTCGCCCAAGTTCATGGGACTGCTTTGGACAGTTCTGTATCTAGGGGGTAGCCCTCCTAGACGTGATGTCTGTATATTTTTATGCGATTTATGTTAATGCCCTGATGGGGGCCATTTGGTGTCGAACAAGCCGTTTATGGATGCCCGATTGCTGTCTCTTGATTGCACATTTAAGCTGTCATTGCCTGCCCGAACACCATCCGGCAAAACAAAAAAAAAGAGCGCCTAAAGCGCTCTTAAAGTTGATAGGTTTTAATGTTCAAACCGAAGGTCGTTCATTGTCGTTTGCTGGCAAAAAGTAAACTTTCCCGGCCATGAAAACGGTCCTGAATTTAAAGGTATCAAATGGCTTAGCTGCACCGATACCTATAACCTCCGTTTGCGTCCTAAGCGATTTCGTTTTTATTCCTATTGCCGCAGTGGGGGACAAAATACTATGCCGCAAGCTCCTGGCTAAAGGCCGTTCGCCAATGAAGGGGGTGGCAACGGCCCAAATGGCGCGGGCACCTGCTGCAAGTTTTCCGGCAATAGTGGTTTGTTTGTACTTAGGCATTAATACCCTCCCTGTTTTATGGTCTTTTTATGGTTGGCCGTAAAATAACCGTAGGAATTAATGCCTGTCAAGAAAAGCTGCCATTTGCAGATTATCGTATGCGCAAAGACGATTAAAACAGGGTCAATTGCTGCTTAGGCAACGAAACATGCAAGCCTTTATCCGTATCCGTTGCCGGCTTGGGAAGCGGGGCGCTCCAGATAAAGGATTGTTCCTTTTCGATAGGCACAATGCCCAGCCCTTCCGTATTTATCCGCCAACCTCCGTAATATTCCATGCGCAGGCTGTCCATCCAAGCCACTTCGCCACGAATGCCGTTCAAGAAAAAGTTAAGCACGGCCATTTTTGCGCAAGTGTTGCTGTTGTCCGCGCCAAAGAAATAGTTATCGGGGGAATGCTTTGCAAAGGCCAAGAGCATTCGCCCCGAACCGCAGGCAGGGTCCAGCACCCTTTGCCGCTGGGGTTGGGTGTCGTCCATTTGCAAAAGGGCCATCATATCGCAAACATGCTCGGGGGTAAAATACTGCCCGTTATGCCCTTTGCTGATTTCCAGCATGAAGTATTCGCCCAATAGGTCGGAATAGGGGTTGTCCAGCACATTAAGCTGAAGTTGCCCCAGTATGAGCGCCATGGTTTCCAGCTCGGCTATTTTATAGGGGTTGATGGTCTGCATATACAAAGCCTCGTTAACGGGGTCGCTTTCTCTAAGCTCGCTTAAAATGTTCGTTCGGTGAAAGCTGCAAATACCCAATGTCAAAAGGTCGTTAAAGACCTTTGACAAGTCATGGCTGCGGCCAAGGGTTTCTAAATCCTTGGCCATATCGTTAAACTGCTTGCTCAAGTGAGCCTCCTGTTTCGATGGTTTCGGGTTGCAGCGAGTTAAGGTATTCAGCCGCCCGTGCGGCCTGAGCCGCCGCACTGAAAACATACTTTTTATCGTCTTTCAGGGCTTGCAACCAACTTTTGATATATAAGGCGTGGTCTTCCCTTGGGGATTGCGTAACGCCAAGCTGGGCGCTTAAAAAAGCACTGCCCAGTTCCGCCACAAGTTCCTCAAAGGCGTATTTATCGCGCTCCTTGCTCGTTTTGGCCTTGTCGCGGTCAAGGCGGTGCGGTGCGCCACTCCAGTGCGTCAGCTCGTGCAATAGTGTCGAGTAATAATTTTCCGTGGCCTGTGAATGCTTGGTATCCACAAAAGCGGCGGTTTCCGGCATGTTGATATAGTCATGTATGCGGTGGTAATACGCCCGCGCCTCCCCGTGGCGTATGTCTGCTTTTGTGGCCGTGCAAAAACGGTCAACCAATTCCAAGCGGGTTACAAGGTCAACTGCTGGTGCTGGTTCCTGGGTTTCGTAGCCTTCGACTTGGCAAGCATTAAAAACCGTATAGACCTTGAGCATGGGAATTTTGTTGTTCTCAAGTTCGCCTTGTGCGTTCTCTTCCTCGATGTGCAACGTTTTGTAGAATACAACCTTGCTTCCCTTCTCACCCTTGCGCACGTTCGCGCCCTTGTCCTGCCATTGCTTGAAAGTCGCCCATTCGTTGGCGGTGAATTTCAGGGCTTGTTGGTTGAACCAAAGGGCGAGAATGTTCACGCCTTGATAATGCTTGCCGGTGGTGGGATTGAGCGGCAAGCCCTGCGCCGCCATGCCCGCAAAGGGCGGCTGGTAATCGTCGGGGTTTACTTGGTCAAGTACTTCAATAATCTTATTGGTCACTTCTAGGAAAATGTCATGGGTCATTGGTTTTCGCTCCTGTGGCTAGAAAAGTGTGAGTTGCGGGGTTTCCTCGGCTCGTAGCTGCTCAAGTATCTTGCGGATATCGGCGGCAAGGGACGGGCTGGCATTTCCGGCGGTGTTTTTGAAAAAGTCCGAGATAATGGCTATCCCGGCCAACCGTGCATCGTGGTAAGAACAATAGGCGCAAGTATCCCAAACTGAGGGGGCATAGCCCATGCCGCTGACGGGTGTTTGCGTATGTGCGCCTATCAGCCAATAACCTTTTGAGGTTTGGGCGAAATCCAGCTTGCCCGAGCACCCACCGGCCTGTGCAATGGTTTCGGTGGTGTAGCCCTCGATCACGCCGTGCGGGTTACACTTTGCGCCCCAAAAATCCGCCGCTTTTTGTGTGGCTGCATCGTCGGCATAATAGCGTGGCCCGAATTCTAGTTTGATGGCCTCGCGCTCCCTTACGAAATCGATCGTTTCAAAATCTTTCATGGCGCACCTAGACTTTCCTTGTCGGATAACAAGGCGGCTTGCGGTCTGGCTTAAAGCCAAAATAAACACCTTCGGGTACAGGCTCTAGGCAGACAAGGTAATGAACGCGGTTCGTCAGTATCTTGCCACTGGCGATTATTAAGCTGTAGTCGTCCGTATTACGGATGGCCGTCCAGACATGGGCAGGGTCGAGGCCTTCGATAAACCCTATATCGGGATCATAGGTGCAGAAAAAATACTGCCCCCATTCATCCTCGTTCGGTTCGGGGTGTTTGATGGGCGTAAATCGCTCAAAGAACTCGCCTACGGTCAGTCTTTTGGTCTGGATGTTTTTCATTTACTTCTCTTTCCTTTTAGAACTGGGTTTAAGCGGAGCGCATACCATGCGCTTCCTTAAACCCATGGATGCACACCCTAAAGCGGGTGTGCGCAGTCAACCGAGGGGTATCTCCCAAAATTTTTCGGCCTTTGAAAAAGGAAGAAGCCGAAAAAATTTGGCGGATACGGTTGACGGCGTGAGGGGTGCAACCCCTTCTTAAACAAAAAAAAGAAAAGGGCGCTCGGTTTCCCGAACGCCCTTGCGGTAAAGTTGAAGGTTTAGACGGCTTGCTTCTTGACGAGCGGCTTAAGCTCCAGCTTCGAGGCTATAACCGTCGCTTCCAACTTGGTGATAGCACGACCATCCAGCAGTATCGTTTCGAAGGGACGGTACGAAAGGGAGCCGATAATTTCCACTCGTGTTCCGGCTTTTAGCCTGCGCAACTTTTCGATGGTGACGGGGCTGAAAGAAATCAGGCGGTGCCAGATAGTGTCCTTCGTTTCCCATTCGCCGTTTTCGAGCTGGTAGCTATCGGCTGTAGCTATCGAGAAGGTTGCGAAGGTTTTGCTGCCCTCTTGTTCGATGATCTTAGCCTCTTGTCCGAGGTTGCCGATAAGCGTTACGGTGTTGTTGAATGCCATTTTTGTATTCCTTTCATGGTTAGAGTGAAATGACGTGTCCGACAAGACAAAGCCAGTACAGCCCTGTCATAGCGGGCATTAGGACTTTTTTTGACTTGGCAAAAAAATCCAATGCTGCCAACCCGTCAGGGCCGCGTCATTGACTGGGATGAAATGGGTTTGTAAGGATCGTCAATAATTTTACGTGGCCATGAATGGCGAGATATAAAGTGGCTTCTATGGCGATGCCGGTTCCGCCTTTTTGGCAATGGGCTTAGGCTCTATCTTGTGGGCGATGATAGTGGCTTCCTTTTTCTTGATAGGCTTGACCTGGCCTTTTACCTTTATCTCGAACTCGCGATAGGACAGGGTACCTTGCACCTCAAGTCGGGCACCTTTCTTGAAGCTCTTCATCAACTGTACGGTTTCAGGCTTAAACACAAGGCAGGAGTGGAATTCGGTCTTTTTGTCCTTCCATTCGTCGTTGTCTTTGTCCTTGTAGCTATCCTTGGTGGCAATGGAAAAAGCTGCAAAGAGCTTGTTGTTTTTGTCATGGATACGGGCCTCGCCGGTAATATTACCGACAAGGGTAACGGTATTGTTCAAAGCCATAGGCTTCTCTCCTTTCAAAAAATAGACGTAGTTGTGGGGATTTGAAAGGATAATAATCCTAGGAATTGCTTCCTGTCAAGATTAGTTTATCAATGTTTCGAAGGAAGCATCCAGAAAATAAATAAATTTACTTATTCGACAGCATTCTGGAGAATATACCCTTAAGTTTGGGAAACATTCACATACATAGTTTGCAAATGACAAGATCAAAGTTCAAATATAATTCCGAAGAACGCTATTGGATGGATGTTTATCAAGCGCGGATAAACAGGTGGCATGACAAGAAAATGGATCTCATGTCGTTCACGATAGGTCTTTTGTTTACATTGGCATTAGCTTTTCTGGGATTTGTATTCGATCAGCATGACGATGCTCACAATTTTAAAAATCTTTTCAGCGTCCGCTGCTGTCTGTACTTGTCTCTATTCTTTGGGTTTTGTGCATTGTTTACTCGATTTATTGATTTCCAATTAACATTTTCAGTCGCAAAAAGACGCAAGGAAAATTACAAATTACAAATTCCCGAAGACGAAGAACACAAAGAAGTAGTAATTCCAAAAAGTGATAAAAAAATCGAGGAAACAAATAATATCACTCGGTACTTAGGTAATGGCACTTGGGTATTTTTCTTTCTGCAAGCGATAACTTTTCTACTCGCCTTGAGTATCTACATACTTAATGCAGAGAGCGCCTAAATCGTAAATTCCTATTAATGAAAAATGAAGAAACGGAACGGATGGACACGTTGCTCTATTCGACCAAAACGCATCAAATTCAATTTGTTTATTACGTGATGGCTCTTTCTGCGGCAGCAATCGCATATGTTATGACCTCACTCGATAAAGGCATTATCCTTTCTCAAAGAGATGCGATTAATATTTTATGCTTTGTGCTCCCGTACTTAGCTGTATTTAGTTGGTCGATGAGCTTTTATTTTGGTTATAAACAGATCCAGAATATCGAAGTTGGAGGTATCCTTAATCATGATTATTTGAATTTAGGTCGGAAGGAAAATAAGACCGATCAGCAATTCGCCTTGTATCAACAAAAGGGGGTTGAGATGTCTGCTATATCTCGTAAAAATGTAGCATTGCGAAAAGGACAACTTATTCTTTTACTTGTTGGATTTATCATTTATTTCGGGTTTCACGTTGTCAAACAGTATTTCCAATACCTTCATGAAACCCTTGTATAATGAAGACGATCAAAACTGCTTGGCTTATAACTTGGGACTGGGGCGGAAATTCTCAGGCGAAAGTTGATCGCGTAGCTGCAATAATCAATGGACGGCGGAAAACAGCGTATGTAAAAGATGTGGTTGAACTCATATACAATCTCTCAAATTCAACGTTAGAAGAGCTTGCAGAACTTTCGAGATATCGAGTACCGCAACAGGCCGATGTGGATCAAAACAGTCATATTCATTGTGGTGGCCATCCTGCCTTGCACGGTCGTTTGGTCAAAGACCTGACGGTACGTGAAGATGCTGAAGGCTATGAAGTTTTGGAATGGACTGAGCTGGCACAGTGGGGCGAAAATTCAAAAAATGAAATTGTAATCGTGAGAGAACCTGTAAAAAGAAGCTTAAAGCGCATTATTCAAGGGTCATTGTCCAGTCAGTCGAATTGGGATGATAAGCGTAAAAAACTTATTTTTCCGGAGCGAGATTAAATTCAGATGCGTGTCACAATCTGCTAAACCCCTCGAGATACAACTGCCCTTGGTTTGGAAAAAAATTGAAGATAGCCTTCATCATGGCCATTTGACCGAAGACATTTTTTTTCGAGTTGAGAAAGACGGACGCTCATGGTTTCTTTATGCGCCTTATGACGTTCTGAAGAAAAACCCGCTCACGGCAAAAGACACAGATCAGGCCGTTGATGCCGCTAACAACATTGCGATAGAGCATTTTCACAAAATCATCAAGGCGCATATCGCAACGCTCAAGCAAGACCTGTTCGCCCCTGATGGCGCAGCAAACAAAGCTGCCTATGAAGAGCTGCTTAAGCTGACACGGGAAGACCTGATTAAAATCTTCCTAAGCGTTGGCCGAGAGAAGCCCTGAAAGCTCCGCACCGTCAATGCGAAGTGGAATGCCGGGGATGTTGTGATCGAACGGTTGCATCATTTCCTCGCCGTCCATATAGCGGTTCTCCTTCTTCTTGAAATTGACAATGGTGTATGCCTCCATCTCTGATGCCGGATACGGCTTGGCTAGTTGCAAGCGATCTGTAGCAGGTATCGAAACATCCATCCACGATGAAATTTCCTCCGGCAAAAGCATGGCCGGCATTCGGAAGTCTTCCGAGCCGCGCGGCTTGTTGTGTATCCATCCTAAAAGATCATTGGCAGAGGTCGTGCATAGGGTCACACCCGTATAGCTGCGCTCCGGCTCGGCAAAGTCATGCCATGTGCTGGTGAAACCGGCAACGGCAAATGCCATACAGTCCTTCATGGAAATGTAGTAAGGGATTTTGGTCTTGCCGTCGGAAAGCGTGTGCCATTCAAAGAAACCATCCAGCAAAATTACACATGGATTATTTACGAGCGGTTTAAACATGGAATGCTGCTTGTTGCGGATTTTATCCAACAAGGTATCGGCACGGCAGTTGGGGGTCTTTATCCGCAACTGCTCGCCATCCTTGGCATTCTTTGCCCAGGACGGCACGAAACCCCAATAGAGCCACTGCACCTCATGCGATTTTTCTGGAGTAAGTACAGCTACCTTTCCGTTGCTGAATGCGGAAATGGAATGTTCAGGCCGCCATGCAGACCGGTCGTAACTAATCCCTCCAAAATGAGCTTCAATCTTTGCCAGTCGCAATGCATGTTGTCGCGCGTCGTAACACATTTATTTATCGTTTTTATGAAGATACCATTTTGCCCCGCAATTGGTTCACCATATAGATTTGCTTTCACCTTATGGTTGTCCGTATGCATGTGTCGCCAATATATTTGAGGCTACCCCTTTTTTGGTACCACATTTGCTAATTATATTAGCCTAATAATTTTAGTTTATGGCAATTTTTGGAACGAGCAATAGGAGCATTGTACATCTCGATCTTGATACGTTTTTCGTATCGGTAGAGCGGCTAGAGAATAGCTTGCTCAATGGCAAGCCCGTCATGGTCGGCGGCACGAGCGACCGTGGCGTTGTAGCCGCATGCAGCTATGAAGCTCGGTTATTTGGCATCCATTCGGGGATGGCCATGAAGATTGCGAGGCGGCTATGTCCGCAAGGGATTGTCATTCGTGGGGATAGTGGCAAATACTTCAAGTATTCCAAAACCATTACGGAAATTTTGAAGGAGAGCGTTCCGAAGCTTGAAAAGGCTTCGGTCGATGAATTTTATATCGACATGACCGGCATGGACAAGCTCTTCGGTGTCGCACAGTTCTCTTCCGAATTGCGTGACAAGATCCGTAGGGAAACGGGTTTGCCACTATCCATGGGAATATCGGAGAACAAGACGGTTTCCAAAGTAGCCACTGGCGAGAGCAAGCCCAATGGAAAGATGCTGATTGAGCAAGGTCGGGAAAAGGATTTCTTGGCCCCGTTGCCGGTACAAAGACTGCCTATGGTCGGCAAGGAAACAACGCAGATACTATCGGAACTCGGAATACATACCATCAGGACCGTCCAGCAAATGCCAAAGCAGGCGATGGAAAAAGTGCTGGGTAAGAACGGCGAAACGCTTTGGCTAAGGGCCAAGGGAATTGATAACAGTCCTGTGAAGGAGTATTTCGAGCAAGAGAGCCTGTCGCTCGAACGCACGTTTGACCTGGATACGATTGATATGGTGAAGCTTCGTAATTTCATCACGGCCATGACCGAAGGCCTGGCCTATCAATTGCGACTTGGCAACAAGGTTACGGCCTGTATCAGCGTCAAGATGAAGTATTCGGACATGGAGGTAAACTCCATGCAGCAGCGCATCCCGTATACGTCGTGCGACCACCATCTGATACCGGTGGCGCTGCGGCTGTTTGACAAGCTGTTCGCACGGCGTAAGCTCGTGCGGCTGATAGGCGTTAAAATCAGCAACCTTGTCTGTGGCGGGCACCAGATTGATTTGCTGGGGGATGCGGTTGAGCGTATTCAGCTCTATCAGGAACTCGATTACCTCAGAAAGAAATACCATGACAGTTCCATCGTAACCCGTGCCTCGATCATGGATTTGGAATTTGGTGTAGGCAACCCCTGGACGGGCGAGCGTCCTACGCCGCCCGCACATCGACACATCTAGGATATGTACATCAACTGCCATAGCCATTTCAGCCTCAATTACGGGGTCATGTCGCCAGAGGACTTGTTGGCGCACCTGAAAGCGTGTGGCATTTCGGCGGCGGCACTGACGGACATAAACAACACTTCAGGCTGTATCGACTTTATGCGTCTTGCGCTCAAATACGATGTTACGCCCGTTATCGGAATTGATTTCCGGCAGGGCGTAAAGCAACTCTTTATCGGCATTGCCCGAAACATCGAGGGCTTTAGGGAACTCAACGAGTTCCTGTCAAAGCACAAGATGGAAAAGACGGACATCCCACATACACCGCCCCGCTTTACCAACGTCTATGTTATCTATCCATGGCATAAGGGCATTAAGAGAAAACTATCCGACAACGAGTATGTGGGATTGAGGCCCAGCGACATTGCCGCCTTCAGGCTGCATGGCGCAAAGGAACATGCGGCCAAAGCGGTTGCCTTGGCTACACTGACATTTCGGGACAAGCGAGACTTTAACACCCACCGCTTGCTGCGGGCTATCGGAGATAACGTATTGCTAAGCAAGCTCGGTACAGAGGCACAAGGAAGGCTTGACGATATGGCACATCCCCATACGCGCCTGCTTGAAATCTATGGGGAGTTTCCGCAGGCGCTCGTGAACGCACAACGCATTCTCGAACAAAGCAAGGTGGATTTTTCCTTCGGCACGGCGAAGAACAAGAAACGCTTCCTCTCCAGCGATGCTGAAGATTACGACCTTTTGGAAAGGCTTTCTTATCAAGGATTGCTGTATCGCTATGGTGCCCCTGATAATAAAACACGCAACCGCCTTGCCAAGGAAATGGAGATGATAAGTGAGCTTGGCTTTACGGCGTATTTCCTCATCAACTGGGACCTGCTTCAATACGCGAGAAGCAAGGGGTACTTCCATATCGGGCGGGGCAGCGGGGCCAACAGCATTGTCGCCTATTGCCTCGGAATAACCGATGTAGACCCTATCGAGCTTGATTTGTATTTCGAGCGTTTCATCAATCCTTCGCGCAAAAGCCCGCCAGATTTCGACATTGACTTCTCGCATACGGATCGGGACGATATACGGCGGTATATGCATGACAAGTATCCGGGCTGCACGGCATTGGTGGGAAGCTATAACACCTTTGAGCGACGCTCGTGTATCCGAGAACTGGGCAAAGTATTTGGCCTGCCCGATGGGGATATAGAAACCTTGCAGACTGAACGGCGACAGCTTAAGGACGCGGATACGTTCGGCAAGCTGGTTTTGATGTATGCGCCGCTTATTCATGGTCTGCCCAATCTTCTTTCGGTGCATGCCTGCGGAGTTCTTATCTCTGAACTGCCCATGACCTATTACACGGCTCTTGAGCTGCTGCCGGTGGGCTTCCCGTCCACACAGTTCTCCATGCTGGAAGCAGAAGATGTAGGGCTTTATAAGTTCGACATTCTCAGCCAGCGCGGCCTTGGCCATATAAAGGATGCCGTTGTGCTGGTGAAAGAGAACAGGGGATTGGACATTGATATCCACGACATACCACGTTTCAAGGAAGACCCTGTTATCAAGCAGTTGCTAAAGTCGGGCGACACGATAGGCTGCTTTTACGTGGAAAGCCCGGCCATGCGACAGCTTTTGCGCAAATTAGAAGTCGAGGACTATTTAGGGCTGGTGGCCGCCAGCTCAGTCATACGGCCCGGCGTTTCAAGTTCGGGCATGATGCGCAAGTTCATAGAGCGATATCGCTTTCCTGAAAAGCGCAAGGAATCCCATCCAGTATTATTAGAGCTTATGCCTGATACGTTCGGCGTAATGGTGTACCAGGAGGACGTTATCAAGGTGGCGCACCTCTATGCGGGACTTACGCTGGAAGAAAGCGACGTAATGAGGCGCGGCATGTCGGGCAAATTTCGTTCACGCGAGGAGTTCCAACGCGTGAAGGAAAAGTATTTCGAGAACTGTAAGGCAAAAGGTTACCCCGAGGAAGATGCGGCTGAGATATGGCGGCAAATAGAGAGCTTTGCGGGGTACTCCTTCGCCAAGGGCCATTCGGCTTCATTCGCAGTCGAGAGCTACCAGAGCCTCTATTTAAGAGCGCACCACCCCATTGAGTTCATGACGGCGGTGCTGAACAACTTCGGCGGCTTTTACTCGACAGAATTTTATCTGCACGAAGCGCGGATGTTGGGAGCCAACGTGGAACTGCCTTGCGTGAACATGAGCAATGACCTCGCGGTACTGGAAGGCAAAACCATTTATATGGGTCTTTGCCTCATCAAGGATTTGGAACATGGCACACGCGAGGCAATACTGAGGGAACGCGAAAGGGCAGGAGAGTTTACGGGCCTCAACAACTTCCTGAAAAGGATACCGATTTCACTGGAGCAAGTGCGTATTCTTATCAGGATACAGGCATTCCGTTTCACAGGGCGCACAAGTAAAGAGCTGCTTTGGGATGCGCATTTCTTCTATGGCAAGACCAAAAAGACGGTGCCGAAGGTTGAGCTGTTTGCCGGCGAGGCGGAGCCAACTGAATTGCCGGAACTGGAATACAAGGCTAACGAGCGAGCATTGGACGAAATGAAGATCTTGGGTTTCCCACACACCAACCCTTTCTCACTGCTAAAGCATAAGGATATGGGCACTATCTATGCAGATGAACTGATGGCCAATCTCGGCAATGTGGTTTACATCGTAGGTTATTTTGTGGCCGACAAATTGGTGCGCACGGTGAACGGCGACAATATGTTCTTTGGCTGCTTTACTGACAGTAAAGGCAAGCTGTTTGATACGGTGCATTTCCCACATGCCGTTAAAAATTCTCCAAGTCTGGGGCGTGGTGTGTACCTCATAAAAGGAACGGTGGTGCAGGATTTTGATGTGCCTAGTGTTGAGGTAGTGAAGATGGAGCGAATTGAATGGGCTTTTTAAAAATAAACCTATGAGTTCACTTTTACTCTTAATGGAGGTAGAGACTTCATTGTGCTAAAAGTAACAAGTGCTGTAGCCCTCTCCCAGTCTTCAAAATCCAAAATGGCATCCTCTTCCCTATATTTTGGTCCGCAGATTAATTTACTTGCAACTGAATAGTCGCTCTTTTCTAATTTCTGAAATATGCGATTTTTGGCAAGAGTATATAACCCGACACCATTACTAGAAGGGAAATCAGAGAGTTTTTGAGTTGAAAACCAAATGCTAAAACCCTTTCTTCCCGCGATGACAATTGCATCAAAAAAATCTTTAGCTAAATCGTTGTCACTTAAAAATCTAAATGCTTCTTCAATTAGTATAACGTTTCTTGTTTCCCTCCCCACACCGCTTTGTTCTCTCGACAAAATTGATTGCAATATATTTCGAAGTAATCGCTTTAAACTATTAAGTTTCCCATTGTAAAAGAAGATGCCATTATTATCAATTTTATCCATACTCGAATCTAGATCGACATCAATTTCTGTCACGGATACTTTACTCCCGTAAATATCTTGAAAAGTTGGAATTATACCATTTGTTCCATCAATTATATGAACTGAGATTCCTTCATCATGTAGTTTTTTAACCATTGTACATGCAGTATATGTTTTCCCCGATCCAGGGCTTCCTATTAACACTCCGTGGTGCTGCAACGATTTTAGACTTAATAAAAGTTTGGGTTCGGATAACTCAATCCTGCCATACAAAGGGTTACCAATAATAATACTCCGGCCATTTTCATTAGCAAAATCGTTATACTCAACAATCTTGTTTTCGAACTCTATGTAATTTCCAATTTTTTTTGGGATTTCTGATAAGGTCTGCTCATTTATTAAACTTAAAACGTTAATGTGAAATCCATAATTGATTGTATGCTGATAAAGCATTTCTTTCCACTTATAGTATTCTTCTACTGATTCAAACTCCGCCCGTATCATATGGTTGATGTTTTCATAAAACCGTTCAAAACCATCTTTACAGCTAACTTTGGCAAAGTCAGTAATATTTTTGCTTATTTCCCTAGATTGTAAAACAACCTTTTCAAACCCATCTCTATTTGAGTATAAACAAAATAAATATACTGTTAATGGAATTTTCTTTTCTTCTATAATATAGAAGAAGTCAATTGCTCCTCGATCTTCCCAATATTCAAGAAACCTTGTAATCTTTTCTTGGCTTCCAAATATTCTGGTGGCATTTGGAGACATATAATCTTCAAGAGCAACTTCAATTTTTTGGAAATCCTTTTCAATACCATCTGTAGAGACACTGAATTTCTCCATGCGTTGAAAACCTCTCGCAATGTATTCCTCTCTAACAACATAGGAAATATGCAATCTTTCAACCCTTTCATTAATCCTACTATTCGATTTGCTTAGAATCGCATTGACATTGTTTATAATTTCCGAGTAGGTAGTTTCGTCAGTAAAAACATTCAATAGAAAGTCAAAATCGCCACCAATAATACTTGCCGTAAATATGGTCGATTTACCTTTAATGTAATCCTTGAGTTGCAAATAAGCTTCACCGTCTAATCCATCTATCATTATTATATAGTTAGAATACGACGGTCTTAGAGCCTTTAAGGCTTGTGGGTGCAATGAAAATGTAAAATACTTATCTCCATTTCCTGCGGCCTTAATTTGTTCCTTAGTCCACCTTAACCGGCAAACATGTTTATAGGATGATTTTCCTTCCATTTGCATTTAAATTATTGACTATGAGGGTTTTGCATTTCTTCAAAAAATCTTCAGTAAAATATTCACCTTCATGGTCCAACACAAACGTTCCTTTATATCCATCCCCCTTAAGGTCCCATGAGATAAACTGGTCGATTAATGCTGAAACCTCAGGTAGTCGAGGCGCATGAACTTCTCGAATAATATTTAAGCAATTATGAAAATGGTATGCTTCATCTCGGGCAACCCACTTGATCCATGTAAGCAGTTGTTGTGGGCCAAAAGATTCATAGAGAGAGTAATCCTGAGAATAGGATTTAGTAGTAGCTATTTCATCGTATGCTAGCAAAAGGCAAATTTTAAACTCATCTTCCAACAGACTAGATATGGGCTCGAATGAAACCTCCCGAGCACTGATTTTCTTATCTATCTCATTAATGGGTTCATCATATAGAATGGAGTATATGTGCCTAAACCCAACATAATGATTAAATTCATCTCGACGCCAAATTTTCTCGAACCTTTCAAAATCATTTGAAAAGATTACGCCACATTTTTTTAGGTATAGACACAAATTCTCTGCGTCGTATTCTGAGCATAAATCATTCCACAATAGCTCCCTACATGCTTCTACTTCTAAATTATTAAGAATAATATCTTGTTTTGTTAATTTCCCAATTAACTCATTACTGTCCCACTTAACTGATTTAAGCTTAACCGACATTGTTGTTTTTTATACAACAATATGAAATTTATCTGACGAATACAAAAAATATGGTATTCAGTCTAATCCTTTTTTAGTATCAATTGTCTGCTCAAGAGAATGTCAAGTAGTTTCGAAAGCTCATAAAATTTGGTCGTAGCAAATTTGGATTGTTGCTTTAGTTAGCCTTACTTATATCTTTACACGGATGATTTACCTCGACAACAACGCCACAACCCCCCTCGATCCTCGTGTATTAGAAGCTATGATGCCGTTCCTGACAGATCAGTTCGGTAATGCATCTAGTAGTCATGCCTTTGGCGTGAAAATAAGCAAGAAAGTTAAGCAGGCTAGGGAACAAGTTGCCAGGCTAATCGGCGCAACCGGCCACGAGATAGTTTTCACCTCTGGGGCCACAGAAGCCATCAATATGGCTATAAAAGGTGTTGCAGATGCATATAGAAGCGGTGGAAAGCACATTGTAACGGTTTCAACCGAACACCATGCTGTATTAGATACGTGCAAATACCTTGAAGAAAGGGGATACGAGGTAACCTATTTACCGGTGCATTCTGATGGTCTGCTTGATTTGGCTACTGTTAAAAGCACTATTCGCGAGGATACTGTCTTGGTTTCTGTTATGCTGGTCAACAATGAAACGGGCGTAATACAACACATAAAGGAAATTGCGGAATACGCTCATGAGAATGGTGCGCTATTTTTGACGGATGCCACTCAAGCGGTCGGAAAAATGGCAGTTGATGTAGAAGAATTGGGGATAGATTTGATGGCGTTTTCTGGCCATAAATTTTACGGCCCCAAAGGTATAGGGGCTTTGTATGTGAGAGGCCAAGCAGCAAATAAGGTAAAAATACATCCTTTGTTGCACGGTGGCGGACATGAAAAAGGTTATCGGAGTGGCACACTAAATGTACCGGGTATTGTTGGCCTTGCTAAAGCTGCGGAAATAGCACTCCAAGAAATGATAACTGATGCAGAGCGCATCGGTAAACTTAGGGATGAATTAGAGAGTAAACTATTAGCCTTGGATAATGCCTTTTTAAATGGGCACAAAAACCTCCGGCTTTACAACACTAGTAACATTTGTTTTAGAGGTATTGATGCCGATGCGGTTATTTTGGGACTAAAGGACATTATGATATCTAATGGCTCAGCATGTACTTCTGCAATTATAGAACCTTCACATGTGCTCACAGCAATGGGCTTGAGTAATGAAGATGCATTTTCGAGCTTAAGGTTTAGTGTGGGGAAGAGTAACAGCTCTCCTGAAGTCGCGGTAGGTATTTCTAAAATTACAGAAATGGTATCCTATAGAGTAGCATAATTGTCTATAAACAATTGTGAAATCTGGTTGGCAATATTTACAATTTCGCTATTTGATGTTCTGGGACTTGACCTAACCCAAGAAATAACATCAAATGTGGGTGCCAACTTACCTCTTTCAATCAGTAATTTCTTTTGAACTAAATACTCTATAGCCTCCCTATATGACTTTTCCACGGAGGTATATATTTTTTTCTTAGGTAGAGCAAAGCTTAACAAAACAAGATCATCTACTTTATTAATGCTATACCCCCTTAGGTCTTCAAATCTAGAACGCAATTGGCCTTTTCTAATAAAATGGCCATTAGCCCTACCAATAGTGCCCGTGAATCCATTTGTCATTCCAACATAAACAACCTTATGTGATTTAGATAGCCATATATAAATATAAGCCTGATCATCACCTTTAAAGCAGTCATGGATATGAACAACTTTCATATATTACTGTCACTAGAATAGTTAGGGGGAAGTCTATCTTCTAGTTTTCTAGTTAAATTAGCTAGGAACTCAGAAACTATTCGGCGATATTCAGTAAGAATGGACTTTAGCTTTTCGTAAGATTCATCTGCAATATTTTTATATGCATATAACTCTGATTCAGCTAGCTGAAGAAGCAATATGTCAAATATTATTTGCAAATCCTTATTTGGTGAGTTGTTTTCATAAATTAGTCTTGCAAATCTATGGTGACGATTAATCCTCACACAAGGTCCTAAATCTGTATCGTAGTATGGCTCCCATAATAGATTATCAATAACAGAGCTAACCCGGAATATTTTCGATAATGATGGATTGTTCTCTCCTTTAATGGCCTTCTCTTTGGACTCAGGGGTATCCGGCAAATTTGCAACATCGATATTTCCGCCTAAATCATCATTGAGCATCTTGGCAAACTCTATAACCTTCTCCTCCATATCCTCTTTAATCGATTTTAGTCGATTATTCAGTTCATCTTCATTAAGGTTTTGGTCGCCAGGTAAACGATCTATTTGTTCAAAATCATCGACTAACTTATTTGCTAGTTCGTTAGGGTTTTTATTTATTATATCATGTACAACTTTGCCTGCGTTCAACCAAGCAGCCTTGCTTTTACTTTTAGCTTCCTTAGAAAAATCACTAATCGTATTCCAAGCCTCTTCAGAGAGTGTGAGAGAAGATTTTTTTACATCAATATTAAAAAAATCGTCAGCCGTATCGTTGATAAGAATTCGTCCACGGAAGGCAAAGTAATCTTGATCATAAGGGATAATTCCCTGTAGTTGGGAAGCCCAGGAGATCAACCGTTTATTTCTATAGACATAGAAGCCATAATTACCTGCCCCTATTAGATACTTTTCTCTAATTGCAGCATCCTTACCTTCGTTAGGCGATTTGATTTTAAATATAGGGGGATATGGAAGTTGTGTTATTTCTATGATTGCTTTTATCCCGGATTCATCATCTAAAGTTAATTCTTGGGGCTTTTCAATCCATTGCACAACCGTACCATCCCATTCATTCTCATTTAAATTTCCATTTTCATTTGCCTCATCAATAAATAGAGGATCTATGGCTTTAATCGCCGTTTGACCAATGTTGATACTAACGCCACTATCTTTGATATAGTAAAAATAAATAACCCCGGCTTTTGTATGCAATTCCTTTATTGTGTTTCGCACACTCGGGTGATTGTTTTTTCTAATATCTCCAATGGCAATGATAGTTCCGCTGGAGTCAGATAAATACTCATCAATTGTCTTTCGGTCATCCTCATTTAAATCTAATTTAGTTGCAAAATATCTTTTTGCTTCAATCACTTTAGGTAAACTTACTTCATACTTAAAATAAGTCACCCCATCTGCGGAAGAAATGATTCTAAGTGTGTCCCCTTGAGAAAAAGAAGCAGACTTTAGACCTAATCCAAATTTAGAAAGAGAGTTAATTTCATAGTCTACATCGGAGGAGCCGAGCTGAAGAGCATCCTGGATTTGTTGTTCATCCATGCCAAGCCCATTGTCAATAATAAGATATTCACGGACGTTGTTTTTTTTAGTGTCTGAATACTCTTCCTTTTCTTTTCGTATTACAATTGTTACATTCTTAGCTTCCGCGCGTATCGAATTATCGATGATATCGCAAAGTGCGGATGAAGTGGTGTAGCCAATTCTTGACAATCCGAATAGCAATCTTCCAGGATCAATACCTAAATCTATGTCCATTATTTTAGAAGTTTATTGAGTTCATTTTCAAGATCTGTTTTTCTTTTCTCTAAAACATCATCAAGCTTTTTAGGAAAAGTCGAATCTCGATATTTTTCTTCCTCGCCTACCAATTTTTCTAGATAAGCTAAGCGAATAATTAAAAAATGGGTAGTGGCCTTGGGTATTAACTCATTCCGAAGCTCTGGTAAGTCAATTAACCCTGCATTTGCTTGAATCAGTTCTTCACTTTGTTTCCCAATATTAATGATCTCTTCTAAGAGAACCTTATCATTACCCTCAAATTTGTAACCATTGAGCAAATAACGTAAAGTAGAAAAGTCCGGATCGGTTTCCTCAAATTTTTGCCTGAATTTTTTATAAAGAATATTGCTCTTTTTGCGAAGTTGGTAGAGCGGCCCATAAAATTCATTTAATTTTTTGTTTAATTGTAGCCTTTGCTCTTCAAGCTTCTTCTCTTTAAAAGATTGGCGAGACACTATAAAAGAGATTAAAACAGCAACTGCACCTACGACAATGCTACCCAATGATGTAATTAGCCCAATCCAATCAAAGCCTGTTGATTCTTGTTCATAATTAAACTGATAAAATTCCATTTCGCAATTTAATTAAAAATTGAATCCCTTCTTCCAAGTTATCAAAAACAATATTGGAAGTTTCTTTTACAATAGAAAATGAAGAGGAAAATTTTTCGTTATTTACAGACTTTTCATCAATCAATATAATTGGTTTTCCTAAAGCACTCGCATAACCAATTTCCAGTGTTAATCCGTATCCAGAGGGATTGTCCTCATGCATATATGCAAAAATAAGGTCGCAATTTTTGATGTAATATAAGTCCCAAAAAGTATACTCCTTAGTATGAATCAAGTTATGCTCCCTTGGATTAAAAAAAACGTAGTTTTTTGTTAAAGATTTTTGTTTGCTATCGGAAACCCTTTTTATCACATCTGCTTGCCAGTCGATGCCACTCATGCCACCCGATAAATATATCTTCGTTGTTTCCATAATTGAGGATTAGAAATTTGCACTTTTAAATAAAACAGCTTGCACAGCCTTCATCTTCAACCTCATCCAAAATATCTAGCAGATAAGGGGATTTCTTTTTATTGCGCTTATCGCGTAATAATTGGTCGCTTTTTATTTGATGCATTCGCTCAGGCTTTATAATGTCCTCTAGCTTTTCTTCTTGCATCCACGTATAGCCATCCTTCTCATATTGCATGGCCTTTTCAAACATTTCGGGATGCTGCTCATAAAGCCAAATCCACTCTATTTTTTGCTGAAAGAAGCAGAAATAGCAGCCGGACCTACTTCTTGCGTACTCGCCTTTCTTACCGTCAACCTCATAAGGTAGCTTTTCGTAGTATTGTGGCACACCCACACCGCTTTCCCTTAGTATCCTAAAGATATCATCCCGCACCAAAACGTCTTCATTTTCCACTAATGGAAATGAAGGAGTATTTGCGATAGGATATTTTGTAGTTGCCAAATAATCAAAAACTACTTGGTTAAACGCAGCGGCACCCATTTCTAATAGGGCCTGTAATTTATTATTAAGCGTGAAGCTTTCCGAGATTGGTTCATGCACCAACTCCAAAATCCTGGGCAATTTATCGCCAAGTTGTTGCTTCGCATATTGTTGAGCCAAGAAATTGATTGAATTATTGTTCAAGGTTTTGGCAATTACATCTTCGCTCCAAATGTTCTTTCTAAAGGGGAATATAGATTGGACAGTGGGCTTCTTAGAAATATAGCCTTCCCGGTCCTCGTCGCCACGAATGCCAACATATGAGACAACCAAGTCATCGCCTATCCATTTTTCAAATGGTTCAAGTTTCAGTTTACGGGTACACCATCTTGAAGTGGAGGAGGGGAGATACCCCCCATAAAGCTTAAGAAAATGGTCAAAAGGGTCTTCATGACTGTTTGATGCTGCTTCCAATCTTATGATCGGCCTCCCAAGGTAAACCTCTAGGTTACGAATAAGTGTGTACGTTTCTTCCAGCTCCTTCCCCGTATCGCAGCAATAATACTCGATATCCAACTGAGGGTACTTATCTTTCATGTATATGGCCAAAGCGGCGCTGTCCTTGCCGCCCGATATACCCATCACATGTCTTACCTTAGTTTTCATCTTTCAATATTTCTTCTAACAACGTAACTAATGCAGCAATATTTAGCTGCTTGTCAGACTTAGACAATTTCTTACTGATTTGTTCTTGCAAAATGGCCATATCTTTCGACTTAGATTTTGGCAACCTTATAAGATTTTTCTGTAGCCCCTCAACAAACGATGTAATCTCAAACCGGAGAACTGTTTCTTTAGTTTCATCAAACCCACCTTTGCTTATCTCACAAAGGTTATCCAACTCTCTAACTAAATCAGCTATCTTATCATACAACACCGCTTCATCATTATCGGTTGCCACATCCAATGATTTGCCTATGCATGCTTGCGCCAATGAACTAAGCCAGGCTTTACGGTCATCTAGTTCCGACATTACTCGCTGATAGAACACCTTCTGATGAGGAAGCAGTAAATGTTGCTTAAGGCCTTTATATCTACGCTGGAGCGTTCTTTTATATTTCTCGAACTCAACTGTCTCGCCTAATAGATTATTGGCTAGGAAAGTTTCCACTCTATTAATTAGCTCATCGTATGCAGAGCGTATTTCGGCTATGCTGTTTTGAAACGCACTAATAAATGATGCCAGTTCATCGGGGTTGCTTTGTAGTTGCACAATATTTGTACCTAAGGCTTTTGGCAACTCTTCAAAGAATACCTCCTCTGGGTCTTTTGCCTTGGCAAACACATTTCTAGTTGCAAGAGAGGCTTTACTAAGTCTTTGTGTATTCTTACTATAGCTCGGTAAGCCTTTGTAAAAAGTTAGAAAAGGTCGAACTGTTTGTATGAAACTTTGTTTGTCGGGCTTTTCTTGGTCAGGTAGATTTATGAATTTGCGGTAACGATTAAACAAGTTAAGCTTCACCCCCTGAACATCAAATGCTTTGATTTGGTATTCCCAAGGTGCCTTACCAATCAAATCCAAGGTTTCACTTGTGAGGTATGGAATATAGTTTTGCTCTTCGTCATAAAGGGCAAACTCGTCCCTGTTACAAAACAAGAAGCATGGGAGCCAGATATCCACAAACCCCTTTTTTAGCTTAAAGGGTTTACTTGAAAGGGTATCAACAAAATCCTGTATGCTTCTCTTTCCAGAGCGGCTGCTATAAAGAAATCCTATGCTAGCATCCCATAAAGCTACAAATGAATGCTCACTCTGTGGGTTGCCCAATTCCCATCCATACTCGGAATTGCGGTGTATGCCGGTTTCTTTGAGCAAGGAAAGATAAATGGTCTTTTCCGGTGGAAACTTCTGTCCGTCAAAGCCCAAATCATCCTCCTCCCAATTTTCCTCAAGTCTGCTTAAAAGAGCTTTTTTTGCTGTATTGATGGCTCCCGAAAGTTTGGTCTTGTTAACCATTTCATTTCGGAAAGTAGGGGTTAATGGATATACTTCCTCACAAATCCTGGATAACGTTTGGTTAAAGAGCTTGTGACTGGTGATTTTTAGTTTTTCCCCTTTATAGAACCATACCAAATTAAGGCCATCGTTGTAGAGGTTACCCAGTATATAATGGTTCAATAACCGTACTTGGTGTTGTAAAATATTCTCAAGCTCTCTTAGTGCGATTTTATCGTGAGGGTTTTCTTCCTTAACTTTTTCGACCTTAAGTATTTCAAATAAACACCTTTGAATCTCATCGGTATTTCTGTACCATCCAAACAATACTGCCTCATCACAATTGGCTGAGGCTTTTTTAACTTGGTCTTCCGAAACTGACTCAGAGAAGATTAGGTTTATGTATCCATCTATTTCGGCTGTGGGTACATCAAAAGATAAGTCCTCTTTTAGTTTAAAGGCAAAGTATCTTGGAGTTCCCTTTTTGTAAAACACTGACTTAGCAGCGATAAATGGAAATTCAAAGTGTTTCTCCAGCTGTTGGGTTATATTGCTGACCCGTTCAACCAAATTACCGGCTGCGTCAATCGCAAGTTCAATGTCGAGGTCTGTCCCCTCAAATAAGACGTAGGTATTGCTGTGCTTTACGAAACGAATAATCTTGCGCTTTGAAAGCTCTTTTAAGAGTTCCTGGGTATTAGCTAGACCTAAAGCCATTGCGCCATAGCTAACTAAAAATTCATCGTTTATCTGAGCTGACGCAGCGGCAAAAATATTTACCATCCCTATCGCCTTTATAATCTTGACGGCATCTGCTGTATTTATTTCCACAACACCTTCCGTTCTTTCAATAGCAATCCTCAATGCCGCCCATTGCGTATAGTGAGGATTATTCTTGGTGGTCAGGAACGAGTAAAAATTATGGCTCAGGTAATCGTAAACATTAACAATATTATAATAAGGCTCCTTAATAGGGGAAAACGAGGAAATGCCCATAGGGTCATTTGACTCAATGAATGAAAACAAAGAGCGCTCATTCTGTCCGTATTTCTGCAATGCCACTGTCATAGTAGCGGCAGAGAGCAAGTCAAATGGAAGGAGTTTTCTCCCAACTTCCGCGACAAAATAGTCCCTAAGTGGAAAGGCTTTAGACTTTTCAATGGCCTTAAATAGGCTCTCAAAATCAGCCCCCAATCCATCTTTAGGGAAGGAGCTTAAACGTTCTGAGGCTAAATAGAGAAGCTGTTCAACCGGCTCGTTAAAGGTAATCTCCCTTAATCGTCCTTTCACCTTGTCCCATTCCTGCTGCTGGGATTTAGAAAGTTCTTTGGAATATCCGCTAAAATCTTGATGCAGGGTGGTAATAAAAATTACATCGTTTTTGGGGTCATTTACATACTCGGCAAGTTGCTGAATAAAGTATAGCTCGCTGGCGGGATTGTTCTTTGCCGCAAATTCTAAGTACTTACCGAACTCGTCAACAATTATAGCTAAGCCTTTTCCTGATTTGCTAACTCGGCTACGATACTTGTCTAATTGTCCAATCAAACTTTCTGTGCTGTAGTCTTTTGTGTTACCCGCTAAGCGCTGAGCAAATGAATCTGATAAAGACTCGTACTCGCCGACAAATAACATAAATTCAAATGCCTTTAATCCAACAAGGTTATGGTTCGTTGTGCCAAACCGGTTTGCATTGTTTTCCAAGCTTTGTTGGAAGGCCCACAGAAAAGAAGATTTACCCGTACCATAGGCACCAACGATGCAGAATGAGCGAGTACCTGTATGATAATCATTTAAGAGCTGCTGAAAGACCTGTATGGAATTTGGCGTGGGTATGTAGGCCAAATTCTTGGTGGCATCTCGTATAATATTTACAGAGGGTGAGAAATACACCCTTTCTTCTTTATTGGTTGTAATACTCATCGAGTATATATTCTTTAGTTACCGCTTTCTTGATCTGGAAAACTTGGTTTCCGGCGGTTTCCGTGTAAACAAAAAGCTTATGGTACTTTGCTGCAATGTTTGAAAGATGCAGGAATAAACCTTCCGTGCTTAACGTAAAGATACTCCCGGGAGAATTTTCTCCTGCCAGTAGCTCCCTAAAAGAAATCGAAACTTGCCCCGGATAGTTATCCAAAATGCAGTAAACAATAATCTCGCTTGGAATACCGGCATTCTCGCTTGGCGCCAACTTGTACCATTCGGTTATCCTGCCCTCTTCATTACGCTGCTTAAATCGTTGTAAAACATCCAAATCTATAAGAATGCCAGAATAATCATCCTCTACTGTGGCGACTTCCGATCCTTCAGGTTTTGAATACATCCTAATCAGGATGTTGGCATCCTTCTCAATTGAGTTCTTATTGTCTGTATTGTATTCATGTTCCTTTATCACTCTTTGGAGGTAAGAAAGAAAATGCACCTTTGTAAATTCCAAGCGCTCCTTCCTGAACTGGTTAAAAAACAAATTGGCGACAGAGAATTTATTGCTCTTAACTAGGTGATAATGGAGGAGCAATAATGTCGCCAAATCTTCCAAGTACATGTCTTTTCCTTGGTTGCCAAAGAGATAGTCGGCAATCATGGTGGGGGTGTCATTCTCATCAAGCACTCCAAAAGACTTTCCCCAATATCTCAGTGAAGCCACCATGTTCTTGCCTACGCCTAGGTCAACTACTGCGTTGTCGTCGCCAAATCGCTTTTTCTCGGAAGCAAAATCGTACACCTTCTTCAGCCAGAACTGCTTGCAGGTGAAGGATTCGTGCCCAGAAAAGGTAAGCTTGGTCATTTGAAAATTTTAGGTAAAGTTACTGCTCATTTTGGTGCCATACGGACTTTTTTATAAACTTATCCACTCGATGCCCTTGTCGTATTTGTTCAATGTTTTTATTTGTTATTTTCAAAGTATCAACAATAACACTCAATGTTAAAACTTTTGAGAATGGTTAAAGATTTCTTTGGAAATAAAGGCCCGTCCGCATCATTACATAGCCTTGATGACCCCTTGTATTTAATACCCGGCACCAAAGGTGTATTCACCCACGGAAATGCTGTAGAAGCGACCCTAATAGCCGGGGCACCTGGATCAGGGAAAACATCAGCTGCTGCAAAAATGATTTCGAACGCCATGCTTCAAAAGGGTTACGGGCTTTGTGTTTTGTGTGCCAAGCCAGATGAAGGAAAAACATGGGTAGAGTATGCGAAAAATGCGGGAAGGTCTGAAGATGTGGTTTGGTTCAAAAAAGGGAGCAATCTGGAGTTTAATTTTCTCCAGTATGAACTCAACCGCACAGGAGAAGGGGCGGGAGATACGGGCAACATCACAAACTATCTGATGATGCTTTATGAACTTACAAGCAATTTCCAGGCAGGCAATGGAGGCGGCGGTAACGACGACCGATTTTGGGACCAATCGTTGCGACGGATGATCTCAAGGACGATAGCACTCCTAAAGTTTACTAATGTGGAACTCACTATGGAGAATTTGCGCCGCGTGGTAGCAGATTGTTTCAGTCTGGATGATTGGGAGCGATACGATGATTTATTGAACGTTATCAAAGAGCTTACTGATGAACTAGTCGAAATTGGTAAAAAAGCTGATGAAAACCATCCCGTCAATATGGACGAAGAGCGGCCCAAGGAGAAATTGGAAAAAGAGCTGGCTAAATATGAGGAAAGGCTTTCAAAATGGACAAAAAGCAATTTCTTCCTCAGCGTTTGGCGCAAAGTGTTAGTGCGCGAAAACCTAAATGAAGATGAACAATTTGAACAGTATCTCTTAGATGAATATTGGCTCCGCAGTTTTCCAAAATTGTCGGACAAAACGAAGGCTATAATTGTTGAAAGTTACAACAATCTTGTCGAAGGATTCACTTCCGGTATCCTCCGGCAGATGTTCTCAAAAGGAGTAAGCGAAGACTTAAAGCCGGAGAATACATACTTAAAAGGCAAGATTGTCATCGTTGATTTTCCGGTAAAGGAATTTGGTGTTTCAGGACTATATGCCTCTGCAATTTATAAAATCATGTTCCAAGCGGCAATGGAGAGAAGAAATACAGATCGTGAAAAGGAACCGCGTGTTGTTGGCCTACATATTGACGAATACCAGAACTTTATTTCGCCACAACATGACTCCTTGTTTATGGCCACGTCCAGAAGCTCGATGGTTGCATGTGTCTTTATCACACAGAATATTCACAATATCATGATGTGCATGGGAAGGGAAAATGCTGAGGCCAGGGCTAAGAGTCTGCTGGCGAATATCGGGATGAAATACTTTTGCTCGAACAATGATTTTGAAACTAACCAATACGCTTCTAATCTCATTGGTGAGGATTTTTTCGAGGCGAGGGACCATACATATAGCGGGGATGGGTTCAAATCGGAAGTGAGCAAGATGGAACTCAGGCCACGGTTGCGCCCCGATCAGTTTACAAATTTAAAAACAGGTCGGAAGCGTAATAAATTTAAGGTTGAGGCTATCGCTTTCAAAGCGGGTTTTGATTGGCAGAACGAGCAGAACTATGCCGTAGTAGAGTTTGATCAGTAGTATTTAAGGCTGTCTAAATTGTACATCGGCTTCATTTAAATCTTCTTCTATCTCGAAACCAAAAAATAGTTTGTTAAACTGTTGCAAGCTAGGGACCTCTTCGTTCATAGCTGCAAAATGTTCAGCTAAGAATGTTTTAGGTTCAAAATCTTTGATTTTGGTAGATATACCCCACGGTTCCATACCTTCACTAAAACCTTGTACAGCAGCATCCACATCCCAATTGTAGCGGACCGGAAGCATTAGCAGAAATCCAAGCATTACTTCGGAATTCCAGCCCTTATGTTCCTTCATTTTATCGACCATTTGAGTTCTGTGAATGAACTCGATAATCTTTGCAAGTTCGGTATTTCCGGACATGAATAATGAACCCTTTCCTTTATTGCTTAAGGTTATAGTATTTTCATATTTCCGTCAATATATTTCGGTATAAAATCTTTAATTTCTTCTACCAATTGCGGTAGAATTACATCTTCCCACTTGCTATGTAGTGTCGCAGAAGGGTCGAGTTTAGGGTTATTGAGGTCTTCCATATTTATAACATCATAGAAAATAACTTTAAGTGAGGTATCTATAGAAGCTAGATGCCTTATTCGCGGAGAGATATCCTCATATCGGGTAACAATAAGTACCCTTTTGCAATGGATGCTTGCTATTCCCCATTGTAAATAGGAGTAGCTGACCTTGTCTGTTTTTTCATTGAGAAGAATAAACACTCTTTTCGATTTTAGTCTTTCTATATCCGCATAATATCTTTCTAGCGTATTCTTTTTTGATATGTGATCCATAAAACGGATAAATATTGTCTTTTCACCTTTTGTGTTAAGAAAATTCCTTTGCAAATCAACTTCAAACTTACGCCATACATCTAAGTTTGGATTTGATCCACTTACTGGGGCGGATATCCATACTTCGGGTAATACTCTCTCTAAAAACAAGGCGTTCTTCGCATAATGGAGATAATTACTTATGAGTTCATCATCATTCACGGGATGATTAAGATTATCGAGTTTACTAATATCCTTTGGAAGAATAAGGAAATTGTATGCTCTTATGGTTAGAAACTTTCGAATTTGAGGGTGTATTTGTGTGAATTTCTCTTTATCTCGGAAAGAATAATACCCGCATGGCAATGGAGACACCATATTGCTTTGTCGATTATGAAATACAATTCGGCCTGCCTGAATATGGCGGCTCTCTGTGCTTATATATTCTCCAATGGCAATTTCTTGGGTTGGCTCATCTATATAGAGTTTAATATGAAGGTTTCTAGCGGAGTGCTCACATTGAAGATCAAAACTTAGAATTGTAGAGCCGCTTCCATATAAATCTATTAGTCTACCGATTGTATAATCTTCATCAGGACTCATGGATGCATTCAATAGCTTTACATTGTTATATCCATTTACGATAAGATGCGCTTTGCCAATAAAAGGCTCTGTCCTATAGTTATTGTTTTTATAATACAAAAAGTAGAGATCCCATTCGCAATTCGCATAAGGTAACGATGCTATGCTCGTTTGAGGTTCCTGTTTTAAGTATGAATTTATTTCATGCAGTATAAATGGGGTGTATTTCTTTTCGATTTTCTGAATGGTTTGCAAATCAAAAATATCTATAAAAATGGTACCGTAGGTATATAGTGTTTCCGCTCGTGGTAGTAGTCTTGCCCCGTCAGCACTTATCTCGTCATCATCTTTTT
This sequence comes from Sphingobacteriales bacterium, assembly GCA_027483645.1. Lineage (GTDB taxonomy): Bacteria > Bacteroidota > Bacteroidia > Chitinophagales > CAIOSU01 > CAIOSU01. The sequence goes on along the minus strand of JAIXUD010000021.1, from coordinate 422,178 downwards.
TAACATTATCCTTTTTGAGAGTAGTACTAATTGTGGAGACGGTCGAAGGCTGAAATCCATAAATTTTATGCTCAAGGGAAAGCCAATCATGGAACATATATAATTCACCTTCCCGGTTTTTGATTGCTTCAATTAGAGTCGAGCCTTCATCGTAAACACTATCAACAAAGATGGCACTATATAGTCTCTTGGCTTTTTGAAGCGGTGTTTCCGTTCTCTCGTTAGGGGTATTGGGCATAGGGCTTGATTGTTTCTCAAATATAAAACCTTTACCAATTTCTGAATTAATTTTTGAATTAATTATCCTTTAGGATGTGCCAATGATGAATTAATTATTTATTATGCATATGTTCAATGTGTTGCTATTTTTTAGGTGCAGCTTTGCCATATATTATTCGTAATCAACTACAAAATTATGGCAACGAGAGAGAAAATTCTTAGTTGGTTCTTTTGGGAAGGAACCACTAACCAATCAGGCAGAGACCCTGAATTACGGCTACCATCTCATGTATATGAACCACCTTTTCAAACAACTGAAATTGCTCAGCAATTCGTAAGTAATAGTTTCCAGCGAGGCATAAATAGAGAAGACCTCGACAATTCAGATTTTAAAGCTGAAGCGGACAAGCAGGCTAACTTACGATACGAAACCAAGATAGGTACTTTGGAAGGAATAAGTGACAAAGCCGATGAAAGAATCGCAGTGGCAGAGGAAAAATCAAAACAGTCAGACGCTGAGTGGAAGGAGGCAATAGAAGCGGAGGTAAAACCCAAATACGATACAAAGCTCCAGGAAATAAAAGAGGAAGATACCGAAAATCAGACTGCATTGAAAATGATAGAAAATGCAGTCAAACAAACTAAATGTGAGATTCAGACTATAACCGAGGCTTATAAGGGGCAAATCCCTCAATCGCGATTTAAAGGAGTTGATTTCAAATATCAGGCAACCACTATTGGTACTGTTGCAGTTTCCGAAGGGCTTTTGTTCTATCAGGCGACGCAAGCATTGGGCACTGACTCACCTGTGATTAATATTGGCCTATCGCTTGTTTTGGGCACTGCTACGGCAATTACTGGCCATGCAGCTGGGAAGGCTTGGGCTAGAGAAGAGTTGAGTTCAGCTGTGGTATCAACTTTCGGATGTTTTTCACTTGCTGTATCTACTATTTACTTGCGTTCTCAAGCTCCTAACATCAGTGAAGAACTTATTATACCAGTCGCCGCTATTTCGGGGGCATTGGTTTGGGCATCTGGTGCAATAGCTTATGTGCAGAACCGAATTCTGGACCCTCAGCATAGCGCATACTTTAGTGCCAAGGATAAATTGAAAGGCTATATAAAAGATTTGGGCAAACTTCGCGCAAAAACAAAACATTTCGATAAGCGAGAGAAGAACATTAAAGATCAGTGCGATTATGAGATTACAGTAGAAATAAATGCTAGAAAGGCACAAGTTTCTAAAGATTTGGCTAGCTATCGCACTATAAAAACTGGCGCTGCCAAACAAATTAAGGACTATAATAATCATATAGCTAGTGAATTGGTTATAATTAAAAATAAAATTGATGCTGCTTATGCCGCTGGGAAGCAGCAAGCTGATTTCTAAAATCACTTAAACCAACTACAAACATGCTTAAACCAAACTTCCCTCCAGCCCCGAACGGTGCTGGAGCCGGAAGGCTTTTTCCAGGAATTGGCCTTCTCCTAATCAATCTGTTTCTCATTTTTGGCACAGTGGTCTTTAGTAGTTGCGGAAAACAACCTCATGAAGTGCGTTCGGTAGGGAAAGACATATCCCAAGCGATGGATAGTCTCCAGATACCCAGTGACACGGTTATTTACGAGCAGCTAATCAAGTCGCTCAAACTAGATGTAGATACAGCGACCCCGAAAGCAATAACTATAGTCTTATTTACAGTGGGCACCACTTTCCAGCCAGAAATCGCATTCACTGTAGAACTGGAGGCGGGCAACCCTTGGTTCGATGTAACTCTAGACCGTATCAAGCGGATTAAGCGCTTTAAAGCGGAACTGTTTCTAGCTATCCAACGCTGGCGGCGGCACCCTTATAATAACGGGCATACTCGCGTCCATGACAGCATCGCTTATATGGCCAAACAGGCAGGGCAGTATGGTGACAGCTTGGCTCGCAACCACATCACTCTGTACAGTGATGGTTGGGAGTCCTCCTCCGATGTCGAATTCTATGACTTTCGAGATAAGCCCCAAGCCCTCCGTGACAGCTTCGAGGTATTCAGCAACCGCCTCAATAGCATTACCCCGCTAGATAACCACTTAGAAGGTGTTACGGTAGAGTTTATTTACTCCCCCCGATTGAACTTGATCCCTTACGAGCACGCGGTGCAGGACTTCTGGAATTACCACCTTACCAAAGCCGGTGCCACCGTGATATTCAGTCCCAGCGGCACCCAGAACCTATTTGCTAACCAGTTAAACCTATGATTTATGGACAATCGCAAGCCACGTTACGTTTGGCAACCGCAAAAGCTCGGCGATCCGCAGATTATTAGCAATGCGCCAAAAGCTTTACACTTTGTGGTTTATGCCACCAAAAAGCCTAAAGAGGCACTTGAAGTACTCCTGTTTATGCTGCTGCCTTATTTTGTTTGGCAGTTTCGAACATGCCTCAGCATCATGATACGAAGCAATACTGGTGCAAACTGTTATGGCGTTTGTGTTTGGATACTGACGATAGCTTTGATGTTGATTTTCAACACTGAGGCTTGTTGGTGGCCACTAAAGCCGGTTATGCAGCCGATATTGCCAATTGTGCTGGCGTTTACAGGTTTTGAGGGTACTTTAAATGCAGTTACTGCTTTTCACTCTTGGCCTTTGGCAATTTACACCGTTTTATATGCCGTCAAAGGTGCCTATCAAATATACTTGATATGGTTTTCAAAGGAGCCAACCAATCCGAACAAGCCTGGTACTAGTATTATTTATAATAGGTTCTTTGCCCATAACAAGGATGTTACCGAGGATATGGTGCGTGTTATGGAGGGTGTAACGGTTATCGCTATCGGCATTATCTGCTCGCTGTGGATTGACGGAATATTTGGAGCATTCCTGCTTATTTGCGGCACCTGTATGCTCTTCGAGGATATTGTAGCTATTCAGCATAATAAGTCTAACCAGCCCATGAGTACCATAGTATAGACGAGACATTATTCCTATTACTCCTAGGGATTCCGTGGTATTCTGGCCAGCCCGTCAATTTATAGATAGGTTTTAAAACAAACAGTATGGAGCTTAACGAAACTAATAATTTAACAAGCGAATTCAGGGAAAACAGGCAGGGCCAAAGCGGCCCTGCCTCACCTGACAAAAAGGAGAAACTGAGCGCCGTTAAAGTGTTTTATGATGTAGCACCGGAGCGTGAAGATTACGTTAGGCGGTTCAAAATCCGGTTGAAGAATGGGGACCTCTATTCGATAGCTTATGCGACATTGCCTTTGATTTACCTTTCACACAATGAAGTGCTGACAATCCGAAATAGCAATCTACTTGTGACTATTAAAGGCCGTAATCTTTCTGATTTAGAAAAGCAAATGAGTTTGGAACGGCTGATTTACATTAAAGCTTCCACAGGTACCCATGATACAGGCGAATATGACTGCTATATCGCATCCATAGAGGTGGAAGAGAATATTATGTAGCCGCTTCTTGGCCACCTTCCAAAACCACTGGCGGAAGGCCAAGGTAATGGCGACACATGGCTTCTTTCGAGAGCGGGTTAACGTTAGGGTTTCCTTCAAGCTCGTTATCAAGGATACCTGCCATCATAGTATGTGCAAAAACAAGATCGCTTAATTCTGCCAAGGTGATAGCGCAATCGCCCCTGAACCCTTCAACCCGGTTAGGCTGATGAAGAGCCAGCATACCTAAAACGTAGTAATATGCAGACAATGTGGATTTAGGGTGAACATCAAAGATGTTTTGATAGGATTCATCCATCATTTCCTTGACCCGTTGCTGTGGTATATAGTCCGCTACTTTTTTCATATGACCCTCCATCAAGTAAAATACATTTGTCGATTATACCTTTTAACTACCACTTTAAACAAGAAATTATGGAAGCCAATGAGTTTAACCATGCAGCAAATCCAGAGCGCCCAAGCAAAGACCAGGATATATCCGAAGCCGGTCTTTATCAGAAAATTGAATTGTACGAGAAGCTTTCTGTAGATGATGGCAAAGCCCAAGCACTCTTACAAAAGGAGCGAGAAGCTTATGGTGATAAAAAACTGGAACAAGCTGATAGGGAGGGGAAACAGAATGTTTCATTGAAGCTAGGGCTTTCTTCAGGTGTACAGCGCGAACGAAACATTGCTTTGACGGAAAGAAACCATCAAATACAGCGACAGGAAAACATTAATCAAACACGTAAAAGCGCAAAAGAAATTTACCACACTCGCGTTAGCCTAAGCGGTAAGTTTGCGAAAGAAACCAAAGGCAAAGACGATGTAGATATGGATATGGAGAAATGAGCTATCCCAATGAAAGCCTCGCATTGTAATCATCAAGAATATTGCTCGGCAAGCCTTTAAGGTATATCTCTGTCGTCTTAAGACTCGAATGGCCCAGCATGGCTGATATTGCCTGTAACGGAATATCTTTCATCATTGCTTGAGTAGCAAATGAATGACGACTAACGTAGCTGGTCAGCTTTTCCTCAATCTCACATAGCTTACCCAAATCTTTCAAGGCTGCGTTATACGCCTTTCGCTCGTTCATTACGTCCTTGTATTGTTCCATGAGCGTTTCCCTCTTAAGTATTGGAAAGAGGAAATCCTTGCTTTCTTTCCCTTCAAGGTAGTGAGCTAAAATGGGTTCCAAAGCACCGGATATTTTCAAATCATAAGGCTTTCCTGTTTTGCGACGTTTAAATCGGATACGGCCATCCACGATATTTTCAACTTTAAGAAATGCCATATCCATGAAATTGATACCGTACATATAAAAGCTGGCAATGAAGTAGTTCCGGGCATGAAAACATGGGTGCTCAGTCCCAATCTTTTTGTTCACGATTTCCTGCAAAGCTTTGGCACTTAATGCACGTTTTTGTGTCGCCTCACTTTTTATCTTATAGTTAGAGAATGGATAGTTTGCCGCATCTACAAGTCCGTCTTTGATGGCGCGGTTATATATTGCCCTGATGCCCCGGAGATACGCTGCCAAACCGTTATAGCTATTACCGTTTCCCAAATGCCATTTCTCGAAGTTTTTCAGAAAGTCATAATTCAGCTGCTCTATTGGAAAGTCCTTTTCCGATCTAAATTTCTTAACTGCTAATAAGACGCTTTTGTAATTTCGAGCATTGCCATATCGTTTCATGGCGTTCATCAACGCAATTTGCTTCTCTGCGTACTCAAAAAACATTACCTTGTCCTGCGTCGAGGATAGGCGTTCTTTTATTTGAGATACCGTTATGGTGGCTAGTTCGCCGCTTTCCTTGAGCTTGGAAATCAAATCCAGTGCATCAGCTTTCTTCGCAAGTAATAATTTATTCAGGCGCGTTACGTTTTCATCACCTTTGTAAGACTTTTTAATCTCTCGCTTTTGTTCGTCAAAATCTTCTTTGCGGATGTCATACCCAAGCGGAATGGCGATAGAAGTCCGGTTATGTGTGAGGCGCAGGATCAACGGAAAGGCATTGCCTTTTTTCTCACGACGAAGATCCAAGCAGACGATGGCGTTCGTTTTCATGATATGAATCTAAGAAAAAATTTGCACACCATTTGCACACGAAAGCTGAATTATTTTGTTTTACTTTGGTGAAAGTTTTTTGAAAACTGTTGATTTTCAGCGCATTTCAGCTTAAACGGATTCAAAGTTATCCAAAATACCTCTGACTGTTAATCAGAGGGTCTCAGGTTCAAGTCCTGAAGGGGGAGCAAGAGGCCAGAAGCAATTCTGGCCTCTTTTATTTTTGGTTATCCTCGGCCAAGATATTATGGCGTTTACGCTGCCGAAACTTCTTTATTCCTGCCCACCATGCTGGCCAACAATATCAGCCCCATATAGGCGAAGTATGATGCCACTTCCAATATTGATGGGTCGCCATTATAGCCAAACACGCCAGAGAGGATGCTGCCGATGGTGCCCTTGTCGTGTAGGGCAGGGTAGCTACCATCAAGGTTGGCGGCTGGGTTGATGTTAAATACATCGGTAGTAAGGGCGGTAATTACCCCGGCACTTTGCAACTCACGGAAACCATGCGCCACCAAGCCAGCCGCGATAAGGATAAGAAGCGTATTGGTAACGGTGAATAACATTTTAAAATTGAGCCGTACCAAACCACGGAAGAGCATATAAACCAAACCAACCCCCACGGCCAAGCCTAGCAAGCCACCAATAAGTGCATCGGGACCCGATACGTTTAGCCCTATTAGGAACAGCACCGTTTCAATACCTTCGCGCAGGATGCTGGCAAACACCAGCAAAAACAAACCCCAACTGCTGCCATTGAACAGGCTTTGCCCCGTTTCGGCTTCTATTTGCTTGGCGCTTGGCTTCACCCGTATCATATATACAATAAGGGTAGAGAGTAGCGCGGCGGTTACCAACATGGTTACCCCTTCAAAAATCTCACCTGCCTCGCCCTCGAAACCTACGGCAAATGCCTTAAATGCAATACCCAGGCCAAGGCTTACTACCATAGCCGCTGCTATGCCGTATGCTACTGTTTTTATCTGCTGCTGGGCCCCGGTACGCTTTAGGTAGCCCAAAATAATGCCCACAATTAGCGCCGCTTCAAAGGCTTCCCGAAAAAGGATAATAAAACTCTCTACCACTTACCTAATTTTAATGGCGCAAAGGTATGGCAAAATCGTTAGTTTAGACTATTTCTAAACAACGCGGTTAATAAAATACTGTTTTTAGGTTAGCTGCTTGTTACCTGAAAATTTGAAAAAAAACCGGTGCCAAACTATCTGCCATGGCCGATGCGATGCGTTGGTTGCCCTCTGGCACTAGGTGCACATCGTCATAAAAAAGGGAATCCTCGGTATCAAAGGCATGCACGAGGCTAAATGCGTACGGTCGGTCATGTGATAAAGTATCAAGCTGGCCATATAGCGTTTCCGAAATGGCCTTGGCATCGCCGTTAAAAGGCATAGGGGCTGAGAATTTAATGGGCTGCACAAACTGCACATAAAATATGCCCTTTGCCCTACAAAATGTCTCAATATCGTCAGTGAGTTGCCAATAGTGGTCGCATAGGGTGCCACAGGGGCTGTCTTGGTGCTTTTGTATCCACTTGGGGTTGCTTAAATCCTTACGGCGAATGAGTGATTCTTTGACCCTGTTCACATTTTTAAAGAAATATGCAAAGCGTGAATAGGGCTTTTTGCGAAAACGGTTGTCTTTAATCACCTTAAAATCTCGCCACTGGTGGGGTGGGAGGGGTATGTTGGTTTCGGCAGACTGGTTGAGGTAATAGGTAAGCAAGTCGTTATAGCCATCCAGGCCGATTACCAAATCGGGTTTGTACTGTTGTATGATGGATTGCATGAGGATAAACTCTTGCTGCAGCACATAGCCCGATATACCTGCATTCACCACCTCAATATTGTCGGCATTGTAGCGCTGGCGCAGCTCGCGCTCTAGGTTTTGGGCAATGCTGTTTTCCGGCTCGCGGCCACGGGCCACGCTACCGCCAATCATCACTATCCGGTATATACCGGGTGCTTTCTCAACAGTATATTCGGTTTTAAAACCGTGCTCATTGGTGCCTTCGGTTTTGTCATATAGGTAATAGAGGTAGGGCTCATCGTGCACGGCTTCTACCATTTCGTTGCGGTCGGCCACCATAAAATACAAGCCCAGCAACAGCTCCACGGCAAGCACCGCCACGAAGCCGATGAAGACAAAGTAGGCAAAGCGTTTCCATAAAGGGCGAGGTGTATTTGTCATTAGCCGTGTAAGATATTGATTAGTTATTGGTTATTGGTGGATTCGTTATTGGTTTATTCGTTATTGGTTATTGGTAGATTCGTTATTGGATTAACATTTTTCTTAGTTATTGGTTAATTAAGGATTGGTTATCGGTAGATTAGTTATTAGTTGATTAGTTTCTTGTTTGGTTATTGGTAGATTAGTTATTAGTTGATTAGTTTTAGCCTGATAACCGATTTCACTCGCAAAATCGACGCAACATATAAAAAAGTAACCAATCAATAACCCATAACCCATAGCCCATAACCAGTAACCAATAACCCATAACTCATAACCAAACGAAAAATATGCCAAACTACACCGAACCCATGTTGCGCGACGACGCATTGAAAGGCAAAACCATATTAGTAACTGGCGGCGGCACCGGCCTGGGGCGCTCCATGAGCACCTACTTCCTTAAGCTGGGCGCCAATGTTATCATCACCAGCCGCAAGCTGGATGTGATAGAAACCACTGCCCGCGAAATGGAGGCCGAAACCGGCGGCAAAGTGCTGGCGCTGGCATCGGATGTGCGCAGTTACGAGCAAGTAGAGCAAGTGATAAACAAGGGCTATGAGCACTTCGGCAAAATTGACATTTTGGTAAACAATGCCGCAGGCAACTTCATTAGCCCTACGGAGCGCTTGTCTTCTCGGGCGTTTGAGTCGGTAATTGGCATTGTGCTGCAGGGTACCATAAACAATACCTTGGCCCTTGGCAAGCGTTGGATTGCCGAAAAGCAGGCTGGCACCGTGCTCAATATTGTAACTACTTACGCTTGGACTGGCTCTGCCTACGTAGTGCCCTCGGCCACTGCCAAAGCAGGCGTGCTGGCCATGACCCGCTCATTGGCCGTAGAGTGGGCAAAATATAAAATCCGCGTGAATGCTGTGGCACCTGGCCCGTTCCCTACAAAGGGTGCTTGGGACCGCCTGCTACCGGGTGACTTGAAAGAGAAATTCGACCCAGCGCAAAAGGTACCGGTTGGCCGCAACGGCGAGCACCAAGAGCTTTCTAATCTTTGTGCCTACTTGGTTTCCGACTACTCTGCCTATATCAATGGCGACTGCATTACCATCGACGGTGGCGAATGGCTAAAAGGTGCTGGCCAGTTCAGCAACTTGGAGGCCGTAACCCCAGAGATGTGGGATGTCTTGGAGCAGTTTACCAGAGGTGCGAAATAATTTATTGGACGATAGACGAAGGACTGCCCCGACTTTTGTTGGGGCAGTTTAGTTAGATAGCAATGTGGCATTCAAATTTTTTAGGTTTCAAGCGTTTGCCTTTCGGCAATACCACTAGTTGCAAATAGGCAATAGCCTATGCCTCAGCGAGGGCTGGTTTGATTATTGTTACGTGGCGGATTGCAAATCACTTGTGTACGAAACATGGTAAATCCCTTTAGGGATGTAATGTTGGTAGGTAGAATTGCCAACAAACTATCCAAATCCCGTAGGGATGAAACCCAAATAATGTAGGTGTCGTCCTTACAGGATTGTATTATGTCGGTCCATATATTGCTACCAACATCTAGTCCTTACAGGACTTTTTTAAGATTTCGTACACTAATGATTGCAAATCCGCAGCTCGCTCATTCGGATGTGAACATCCGAAGAGGCGGAGTGAGTGTCACTTCACTGATTGAAACAAAGCTATCCTATTCCCTTCGATATCCTCAAATTCGGCCACCAGTCCTATCCCGTTGTCCGTTTTGGGATATAGAATTTGTCCACCGTTTTTTGCTGCTAGCTTGAGCGTTTCATCAATGTTTGCTGTTTTAAAGTAAATCAAAACTCCGTCCTTGGTTGGTTTATAAATGTCGCCTTTGGCTAAAGCACCCGAAATGCCTGAATTTTCGTTAGCAAATGGGAGCAATGCCATTTCATTGCCGTCTATGTTTTCTTTGTCAAAGTCAAAATTGAAAACGGTTTTGTAAAATTTTATTGCTCTGTCAATGTCATTAACCGGTATTTCAAAGTAAACGACTGGGTTTGATTTTGTTGCCATAACTATTTCACTTTTATAATGTGGTGTTTTTGAATTGTATCTCGTTAGAAAGTAGTTGAATAAAGTACCATAAATATCCCCATCTTGCACTAGAAAGTGGCAAATAAACCTGATAAAATCAATCGAGATGTTGGCAAATAAAATAGTTATGCTAATGTTTTTATTATGCGTTTTTACAACAGGAGCATTAGCGTATGGTGTTCAAAGTATTCATTTTATTGAAAGTAAAAGCTTGGACTGTAATCGGGTAATTGATTCTCTGTTTGATTATGTTGTGAAGTTTGAGCCTACAGAGATAAGAATTGATAAATCTATTAAAAAGGATAAAATCTTGAACAGCTTGTTGAACCGCGCCGATATGATGTGCTTTAAGCAAGATGAAAAAAAGAGTAAGTACATAGTTGCAATAATTCTTTTAAAACAATACCTGTTTCATTTAAAATGTTGTAATCAGAGTTATGATTTACTCAGCATGAAGGAAGGAAATGCGCAAAAGATAATTGACTATTTCTTGTTAATGACACAACAGAATGAATACAACATAGAGGTTTTAAGCTCACAAAAAATAGTGCAGTACGCATATCATGATGGGTATTTGTGTGGTGTAGCAAGTATCAACGAAGTTTTGATCGATATAGCGAAGCAAGAAAAGTGAATGTTTAAATCTATCATCTAACCCGGCATCTATTTTCGCTAGATAGAACTGTAGCCGAAGTTTAGCTGCCAAAATTTTCCCCGTGTTATGTTTTAGTGGTCAACCCAACGCTTGGCATCGGCACTAGACCACTATTAAATTGATTGCCCTATGCAGCGTATTGTTCCGACCACTCATTGGCTAAAAAGTGTTATGTGATAATATAGATAGCCTTCGTCGTACTCAATTTTCAATTTTGAATTTTCAATTTTGGAACTGCCCTTTGAGGTTGATAAATATCACCTAAAACCCCGAACAATCTGCCTAAATGAATGGTTACATTTGTGATACCCTAAACAAGGTATGTTTAGACCGTTTCTAAATTACGACCAAAATGCAATTTGTAGCAAATAAATGAGGTAAGTTGCAGCTTCCTTAAGTACATTTGCACCGGATTCTGTTTAAATGGTAGAACATCCATGAGCACACAAAGCACCAATTCTTTCTTTCTCAGTTCGTTGTCAAAGAAATACTTCATGGCCGCAACCGGCCTATTTTTGATTGTTTTCCTTATCGGGCACATTGCGGGCAACCTGCAGTTGTTTATGTCTGGTTATGAAGGCAGGCTGCAATTTAACGAGTATGCGGTATTTATGACCACGTTTATACCCGTGAAAATACTGTCATACATCACCTACTTCTGCATCGTATTCCACGTTGTTGATGGCGTTGCGCTTACTATACAGAACCGTAAGGCACGCCCGCAGAAGTACGCCTACAGCCGCCCTGATAAAAATACCAACTTCAGCGCCCGCAACATGATGGTGCTGGGTTCACTGATATTGATTTTCTTGGGAGTACACATGTATGCATTTTGGGCACAATACCACTGGAACGACCAAATGCCGATAATGCTACATACCGATGGCGTATCGCCGTTGTTGAAAGAAACCTCAGCCGCAATTAAAGGTGGTCAAGTAGTAGGTACCGATGTGGTGCTGAACGGCGAAGTGCTGGGCCCCGTAATGAAAGACCTTTACCAAATAGTAATGGAAGCATACCAAGTATGGTGGGTTACTTTGTTCTATGTTATCTCAATGGTAGTATTGGCTTTCCACCTTTGGCATGGCTTTGCTAGCGGCTTTCAGTCGCTTGGTTTAAACCATCCGCGGTACATGCCTGTTATTGTAATTGCTGGTCGGGTATTTTCAATAGTGGTACCGGCGTTGTTTGCAGCAATACCCATTTATATTTTCTTGTTCGTTAAGTAAGTTCTAATTCATATCTAGGCATTATGTCAGAATATAGGAAAGAGACGTCGGAACTGGATGCCAGGGCACCTGAAGGGCCTCTGGCAGAGAAGTGGACTCACCACAAAGACCATGTTCGGTTGGTGAGCCCAGGCAACAAGCGCCGTATTGATATTATTGTGGTAGGTACTGGCCTGGCGGGTGCTTCTGCAGCTGCGTCGTTGGCAGAGATGGGGTATAACGTAAAGGCATTCTGCTTTCAAGATAGCCCGCGCCGCGCCCACTCCATTGCTGCGCAAGGAGGTATCAATGCCGCAAAAAACTATCAAAACGACGGTGACAGTACCTTCCGCTTGTTTTATGATACCATCAAAGGCGGTGATTACCGTTCTCGCGAAGCGAATGTATACCGCTTAGCAGAAGTATCCACTCACATTATTGACCAGTGCGTGGCGCAAGGGGTACCTTTTGCCCGCGATTACGGTGGCTTGCTAGATAACCGCTCTTTTGGTGGTGTGCAGGTAAGCCGTACCTTTTATGCAAGGGGCCAAACAGGGCAGCAGTTGCTGCTGGGCGCTTACTCCGCCCTTAGCAAAATGATTGGCAAAGGTGGTGTGAAAATGTACAACCGCCACGAAATGCTCGACCTAGTAAAGGTGGATGGTAAGGCACGAGGCATTATTGCCCGTAACTTGATTACTGGCGAAATTGAGCGCCACAGCGCACATGCCGTAATATTGGCTACTGGTGGCTATGGCAACGTATTCTTTTTGAGCACCAACGCTATGGGCAGCAACGTAACTGCCAACTGGAAAGCACACAAAAAGGGTGCATACTTTGCCAACCCATGCTTTACCCAAATTCACCCAACTTGCATACCGGTTAGTGGCGATCACCAATCGAAGCTTACTTTGATGTCGGAGTCGTTGAGGAACGATGGCCGAATCTGGGTACCGAAGCAAAAAGGCGATACCCGCAAACCGAACCTGATACCAGAAGACGAGCGCGACTATTATTTGGAGCGCCGCTACCCTGCCTTTGGCAACCTAGTGCCGCGAGATGTGGCCAGCCGCGCCGCCAAAGAGCGTTGCGATGCGGGCTATGGTGTAGGTGCTAGCAAAATGGCGGTATACCTTGATTTTGCCGACATTATTAAGCGCATAGGAGCTGATGGCGTTGCCGCCAAGTATGGTAACCTTTTCCAAATGTATGAGAAGATTACCGACGAAAACCCTTACGAAGTTCCGATGCGCATTTACCCTGCTGTGCACTATACTATGGGCGGCCTGTGGGTAGATTATAACCTGATGAGCAATGTAGAAGGCTTGTATGTGCTAGGTGAGGCCAACTTTAGCGACCACGGTTCTAACCGCCTAGGTGCATCGGCACTGATGCAGGGCTTGGCTGATGGCTACTTTGTAGTGCCTTACACGGTTGGCGATTATTTGGCCGACGACATCCGTACTGGGCCTATCTCTATTAATTTGCCCGAATTTGAGCAAGCAGAGAAAGCGGTGAAAGACCGTTTGGCTGCTTTCGTCAACAACAAAGGTTCTAAACCAGTTGACTATTACCACAGGCAGTTGGGCAAGATAGTGTGGGAGCAGTGTGGCATGTCTCGCAATGCAGAGGGTCTTAAACAAGCTATAATAGACATCAACGCCCTTCGCGAGGATTTTTATAAAAACGTACGTGTACCAGGTGGCGTGAACGAGCTTAACCAAGAACTAGAGAAAGCGGGCCGCGTGGCCGACTTTATTGAACTTGGTGCCTTGATGTGCCAAGATGCCCTGGATAGGAACGAATCGTGTGGTGGTCACTTCCGTGAGGAATTCCAAACCCCAGAAGGTGAGGCCCTACGCGATGACGATAACTACGCCTACGTAGCCGCTTGGGAGTACCAAGGCGCAGGTGTGCCAGCAATACTTCACAAAGAAGAATTGGTTTACGAGAATATTAAAATGGTTCAAAGAAGCTACAAGTAACCGAAGGGTTGGTAGTTAACTTTCAAACAGAAGACAATGAATCTGAAATTAAAAATATGGAGACAGAAAGGACCGAAAGCCGAAGGCAAGATGGTTGAATACCCTGTCAATGACGTGTCTCCAGATATGTCTTTCCTAGAAATGCTGGATGTGTTGAACGACCATTTGGTGGAGAAGGGCGATGAGCCAGTTGCTTTCGAACATGATTGCCGCGAAGGCATTTGCGGTAGTTGCAGCCTCTACATCAATGGCGAGCCACATGGCCCAGGGCGCGGTATCACCACCTGCCAGTTGCACATGCGCAGCTTTAAGGAGGGCGAAACCGTATATATTGAGCCTTGGAGAGCCAAGGCTTTCCCCATTATTAAAGACTTGGTTACCGACCGCTCGGCGTTCGATCGTATTGTGCAGTCGGGTGGCTTTATATCGGTAAATACCGGCTCTCCAGTAGATGCCAATGCTATACCAATCCGTAAAGAAAGTGCCGATGAGGCATTTGATGCAGCCACTTGTATTGGTTGTGGTGCCTGTGTAGCTTCTTGCAAAAATGCTTCAGCAATGCTGTTTGTATCTGCCAAGGTAAGCCACTTGTCGCTGTTGCCACAGGGCCAGCCCCAAGCAAAGGAACGCGTATTGGCCATGGTAGCCCAAATGGATGCTGAAGGATTTGGCAACTGCACCAATACCCAAGCCTGCGAAGTGGAGTGCCCTAAAGGCATCAGCATCGAGCATATTGCCCGTATGAACCGGGAGTATCTGGGAGCTGCAATAAGCTACTCACCACCAAAGGCAACTGTAGGCGGCGATTGATTAACTGTCAATCTTTTGTTATGAAAGCAACCTTGCAATGTTTTATTACCTCATAACGTTTATAAATACCGGGATTTATCCCGGTATTTTTTTATTATTTTTACGGTAGTAGGTTATTAATATCTTCTAGGATGATTCGTCGGTTACTGATATTGCTTCTGGTATTTTTGAGCTTTAATGCATCAGCAACGCATTATCGTGCAGGCGAGCTTACCTTCCGTCAACTAGGTTATTTGTCTTATGAGGTTACCGTAACCACGTATACTACCCCCTTAGCCAATGGTGAGCCGCCAGATGCCGATTCACTACCAGTGGATTGGGGCGATGGCACTACCACTAATGCTGCTAGGTTGCCCAACCCTGTTTTTGTAAATGCTGATTACAAAATCAATGTTTACAGAACCCAACATACTTATGCCGGGCCGCTGCCATACTATCTTATCTCTGTTGAAGACCCAAATAGAATAGCAGGTATCATTAACATGAATAACTCGGTGGGTACTTTGTTTTACATCGAAGATACCCTGCGCATTTACAATCCATCTTTTATCGGTGGAAACAGCTCACCGATTCTGTTGGCCCCACCCATTGATTATGCCAACTTAAACGATACCTTTTTTCATAATCCAGGTGCTTTCGACCCAGATGGCGATAGCTTGACCTTTGAACTAGTACCCCCTTTGCTAGGTACCAGTAGCCCGGTGTCGCTTTATCGTTACCCTGATGAAATTAGCCCCGGCATTGACAACAGTTTTACCATCGACTTTTTTACAGGCGAAATAACTTGGGCAGTGCCTAAGGAGGCTGGCATTTATAATATTGCCATCTTGGTGCGCGAATATCGCGAGGGAACTTTATTGAGTACCGTGTTGCGCGATATGCAAATAATTGTGCGAGATCAAAACAACGACCCGCCAATGTTTGCAGAAATTAGGGATACCTGTGTAGTGGCGGGTACCCTACTCAATTTTCAAGTATCGGCCACCGACCCTAATGTACAAACCGTGAGCCTTTCGGCATTTGGTGGGCCTTTTCAGTTAGGGGCTGCTGACAATCCTGCTGACTTTGTAGGCAATACAGGCAACCCTGCTTTTGGTACTTTCCAGTGGCAAACCACTTGCAACCATATTCGCCGCGACCCTTATCAAGTTATATTTAGGGCGATTGATAATTACGTGGCACCTGGCGGGCAGAGCGTACCGCTTACTGATATTGAGACCATGCTGATAAAGGTAGTGGCCCCTGGCCCTGAAAATGTGGTGGCTATACCTGACGTAAGCAACGAGAATATTGAGGTGTCGTGGCAAGATCCTTATGCATGTGGGCTGCAAACCACCAATAAATTTCTAGGGTTTAGCGTTTGGCGCCGCGTTGGACCCAATCCCTTTCCTATAGATACTTGCGTAACAGGCCTAGCTGGGCGGGGCTATACCCAAATTTCTGGTATACAATCGGCATTTAGCTTTTTGGATACCACTGCAAGGCAAGGTCAGATTTATTGTTACCGTATACTAGCACATTTTGGAGACCGTACCAGCTTTGGCATCATCTATAATGAGGTAGAGAGCTTGCCGTCTGAAGAGGCTTGTGCCGAGTTAGCTCGCAACCTGCCGCTCATAGTTAATGTGGATGTAAACAGCACGAGTACTACGGCTGGTGAAATATTTGTACGCTGGGTAAATCCACTTCCTGGTTCGCAGCATTTGGATACGCTGTTATTTCCTGGCCCGTATGAGTATCGATTGTTCCGCGGTGAGGGATTTGATGGCGCTACCAATCGCACCCAGGTAACCACTTATACCAGCAACTCCTTTAGTGGCTTGGATGATACCACCTTCACCGATAATGGGCTGAACACAATGGATAGCCCATATGCTTACGAGGTTGAGTTTTATTACAACAATGGCACTTTGCTGGGCAGTACCGAAGTTGCTTCCTCTATTTTCCTAGTTACCGTTGGGCAAGACCGTAGGGTGGATATGACGTTTGAATATACCGTACCGTGGATAAATGCCCGATTCGAAATTAACCGTCAAGTTGGTGGGGTGTTCACGCCCATTGATACTGTTGATACACCCAACTATGCTGACCGCGGTAGAAATAATGGTGAGGAGTACTGCTACATGGTGCGTGGCTTTGGTATATACACTAGCGTGACCCTGCCCGATACGCTTTTCAACAAATCTCAAGAAAGCTGCGCCGTGCCCCAAGATTCGGTAGCACCATGTGTGCCGGTACTGATGGTAAGTAATAATTGCGGCAGTATTGAAAAGGGCGAGAACTGCGATGCCGAGGCTAGTACGCTCAACAACTCGCTGGTGTGGAACAACCCAAACCTTACCTGCGAAGATAAGGATGCTTTCATCTATAAAATCTATTATTCGGCACCTGATACCAACATCTTTACGCTTATTGATAGTGTAGTGGGCGCTGAGGATACCACCTTTAGCCATAGGCCTATTCAGAGTACCTTGGCGGGTTGCTACGCCATTACTGCAGTGGATACGGCAGGTAATGAGAGTGCTTTCAGTAACATTATGTGCGTGGACAATTGCCCGTGCTATATATTACCAAACGTGTTTACCCCAAATGCCGATGGTGACAACGACTTTTATACTCCGCGTATGCCGTATCTATTTGTATACCAAGTGGATATGAAGATATACAACCGCTGGGGATACTTGGTATACGAAACCACCAACCCCGATATACAATGGGATGGTAACGATGCCAGCGGCAACCCTATGAACGAGGATGTGTACTATTATGTATGCCGTGTACTCGAGCTAAGGGAAGCAGGCGTAGTGGAGAACCCCGAGATACTGAAAGGCTACATCCATTTGATTAGGGGCGATGGAGGGGAAAATCCTTAATCGGTTATTGGTTGATCAGTTAATCTGTTGATCAGTTAATCTGTTGATTAGTTAATCAATAATTTTAACTGTTTAGCACTTTTTGCGTTTATAGTGAAAGCTTAATTAAGCGGTGATGCAAAACCAATCAACTAATTAACTAAACACCACATGTTTACAGGCATTATAGAAACCCTTGGTACGGTAGAAGATATACAGCACGATGGCACTAATGTGCATTTCAAAGTGAGCTCCTATATCACGCCTGAATTGAAGATTGACCAGAGCCTAGCGCATAATGGTGTATGCCTTACCGTGGTAGCTATTGATGGCGATGTGCATACCGTTACCGCTATTGCCGAAACCTTGCAGCGCACTAATCTGGGCCAAATCAAAGTAGGCAGCATAGTAAACCTAGAGCGAGCCATGGCAGCCAATGCCCGCTTTGATGGGCATATTGTTCAAGGCCATGTAGACCAAACCGCCACCTGCTACCAGAAAGATACCTTGGGTGGCAGCTGGAAGTACTGGTTCCGATTTGCGCCACAAGCGGATGTGATGGTGGTGCAAAAAGGCTCTATTTGTGTAAACGGTGTGAGCCTTACGGTGGTAGATGCTGGTGATGACTTCTGCTCCGTGGCTATTATCCCTTATACTTTCGAGAACACCGATTTCCATAAGCTGGAGGAGGGTGATGAGGTTAACCTTGAGTTTGATATTATCGGCAAGTACTTGGCTAGGCAAATGAAGGCCTATCAAAAATAGCCACTAGCAGCATAAAAGAAAGGGCAATGGAAAATGTACTTGATAGGAATGAAGTACCAGTAAACATAGTAAGCTACCGCCGCAGCTTATTGCCATGGTGGGTTAAATTATTCTGCTGGTTGTTTATGATCTTTGGGGCGATGGTGATACCTATAGCTATACTTGGTTTATTTGATTTTCATGTTAATATAGCCTTTTATGGTATTGAATCTAGCACCGTATTCAACCTTCAATGGGCAATTGTAAGCACCCTATTTGTACTTTCGGGCATAGTAGGATATGGCCTTTTTTATGGGAAGGATTGGGCAATATGGGCAGGGTTGCTATTGTGTGCCATGCATGTTGTTTTGGTGGCAAGTTTAATTGCTTTCCCGTTATCAAATGCCAATAGTAAGATTAGGTTGGAGTTTGTGTTGGTAATAATTTTCTTCATTAAGTTGTTGAAACTGAAACCGATATGGTATTTACCTAAAAATACTAACCCATAAGATAGATTGTGTAGCCTCCTTCCCTCAAATTATCTTTATTTTTAGGGTACACAATCTTTTGGGATTGCTGCTATTACTAGCAGCAAAAGAAACACACAACGATGCAGGTAAAGCTCAACGGGAAAGTACTTGAACTGATACAAGGTAACATAGTAGAGCAGCGCGATGTAGATGCCGTAGTGAATGCCGCCAACGCCGAATTGCGCACTGGTGGGGGAGTAGCGGGCGCTATCCATACCTCGGCTGGCCCAAAACTATACCAAGCTTGCATTCCACTAGCGCCCATAGTGCATGGCGATGCGGTAATTACCCCTGGCTTCAACCTGCCCAACAAGTTTGTTATCCATACACTTGGCCCTATCTATGGTATCGATAAGCCATCCGATTATTTGTTGGCACGTTGCTATGAGCATTCTATTCGCTTGGCCGATGAGAATAAACTGAAGAGCATCGCTTTCCCTGCGCTTGCTACCGGCATTTTCGGCTATCCCATCCGCGATGCCGCCGAGGTAGCCCTCAGCACTATCAAACGCATTTTACCCCACACCACCCACGTACAGTTAGTGCGCATGGTACTCTTCACCGAAAACGATTTGGAGATACACGAAGATGTATTGAATGAGGTGGTGGAGCAGTGAGTACTATTATCATTATAAATTATTGGCCATTAGGGGTGCTATAAACGTGTCTACATTAAAGAAATGCCGGCTAACAGCAGGGGCATTCCTTCAATATGACGCTCCATCGCAGCCATTTATAGAAAAGCGGAGAATGGCAAAATTTGATTTCGGTGTGTTATGACTTGGCAGTATTAGCCGCTCACTATTACCATCCTTGAACTTTAATTGAACAGAGAAAGGCTAGGTGAGCGATACATAATAGATGTTAATACCAGCGAGTAAAACCATTTAGACTTCAAAACGGTATTTAATACGGCTGCTCTCAAAAATGTGTCATGGTGAGCGGAGTCGAACCATCCATAATGTAGGTGGCATGATACATACACATTACCGACACAGTGACGGTGTTTCGTGACCGTGTTACGGATGGTTCGGCTCCGCTCACCATAACAACGTGGAGGTATCACTTCGATAAGGTAATGTCCGTTTTGAAAGTCTAAAAGGTATAACTTCCAAAATGAACCTGCATACTTAGGTTATATTTTGCAAATTGCATGTACAGTACATCAAAACTACACCACTTCCACTTGGCCTTTGCCTTCGCGTATCAGTTCTGGTTCTTCGCCGGTGGCATCAATTACGGTGGATGCTTCCAAACTGCCGGGGCCGCCATCAATTACCACATCTACAAATTTGTAGTAGCGCTCGTATATTTCCTCCGGGTCGGTAAGGTACTCTCGCAATGGGTCACTTTTATCGTGCACCGAAGTGGAGATAAGCGGGTTGCCCAGCTCTTTCACCAAGGTGCGGGCTATGTTATTATCGGGCACACGAATACCGATGGTGCCCTTTTTGTAATCGAAAATGCGGGTTACGTTTTTGTTGCCGCGCAATATATAGGTATACGGGCCAGGCAAAGTGGCTTTCATCATTTTGAAAACCGACTTGCTGAAATCGTGGCTATACTCTGATATATGGCTAAGGTCATAACACACTAGCGAAAAGTTGGCCTCTTTAGGATTGATATTTTTGAGGCGGGCAATTTTCTCAATGGCCTTTTTATTGTTCATATCGCAGCCGAAGGTATAGATGGTATCAGTAGGGTATACAATAATACCTCCGTTGCGGAGTATCTCAATTACCTGAGCAATTTTGCGGGCATCAGGGTTTTGCGGATGGATGGTTAACAGCATAATCAGTAACGTATTTTAATGATTAAAAAATAGTGAACCGTGTGTTAAATCCAATATAGCACGGAACGCCGAAAGGAGCAAATAATAGGTGATAATAACCTTGCCCGCTCCGCAATTATTGCCTGAAACTTGCACTGTGGCTACATAATATAATCCAATATTTTAAGTATTTTAACGTTGAAAGGATTGTATGAGGCACTGGATGCTTTTGTTGATTTTGGTTTTAAGCTCGTTCATTCAGCTAACTTCCAAGCAAACACTCACCAAGGAATCTTAATTCTCCATAACTTTCAGCGCTGCTAACACCTCATCACGCTTATACCCAGCTAATGGCTTTAAGTAGTGCAACGCGCGGGCAAAGTGCTCTTGCTTGGCTTCTACCGTAATGGCCTGTGTGCCCCTATGGTAAAAGTACATACCTATGTGGTATAGCGCCGTAGTATCGCGCACGGCCACACCCGAAATAAGAGTCCAAAGGGTGGCACTGTAGTGGGCGGTATAGAACAGGTCTTCCGCCAGCGTCTTGGAGCCGGTGCTTTCCTCCAGTGCGCCTTCTTTGGCGGTATTATCGTAGCAATCGGTAATCAGCACAAACAGGCTATCGGGTACACGGGTATACTTGGCCATGGCCGTAACCCCATCCACATAGGCATTACAGGAGATAACCAACCAATTGTTGTTTTTGATGCCGAATAGTTGTAAACTTTGTTTAAACAGTTCTTTGTAAAGTTGGGCTTTCGTCAATTGATACCTGATGGTACTTTGTGTGGCAGTGTCGCCTATGGCATCTAGCCGTTGCTTGGCATCCACTATGCGGCCGCTGGCCATTAGGGCTTCCACGGTATCAAGCGCCTGGGCTTGGATGTTGATGCTGGCCGAGGCCAATAGTAATAACAGTATAAAAAGTCTCACAAACAAAAAGGCTTATCTCGGGATAAAGATAAGCCTTTCTGTAATTTGGCATTTGCAAGCTGCACTAACTAGGCTCAGCTACCGGTAAGGCGCAACACAATGCTACGGTCTGCTTTTACCTTATCAGGCAATTGCAGGTAGCCACGGTTGTGTACTTCCAGGCCATCGCGGCCATAGTAAGAGCGCTTGCAAATGACGTTGCACAACGGTTTGGTATTATACACTAACAGGCACAGAATTTCTTCAGCTATTTGTTGGTTGATAACATTGTGGATGTTGCTGATGATTACACCGGTGGAAATCTTTACGCGCTTTGTGTCAAGGTTGAAAATCTGCATACACTCCTCTACCTCATGTACTAGGTTTAGGCCGTAACACATTCCCAGATATTGAACCTGTCCATCCATCTCGAGCGCAAAGAAGTGAATGTCTTCTGCATCAATCAATTCGCTCTTCGATATTTCTTCCCACAGAATGAAGTAATTTTTCATGGTAATCCCAGTTTACAAGCCCAGCTATCCAATTGATTATAAGTAAAGCTACCACGAAAGTTGCCTGAAACATGGGACAAGATAGGAAATATGGTGACAGAGCAAATTTGGTATTTGCTTTTGCAAGGTGTTGATAACGTGTGGATTACTTTAGGCTATTACTCCCCGATATTGACACAGATAGGCTGTGGAAGGGGTTATTATAAGGGCTTTTCAGAAGAAAATAAAGCGCTTTATCTAAAAGATGTGCAAATATTAGAAATAAAACCCGTCCACGCAAGAGAAATTCAAAATTTATTGAAACATAGTTGACCTATTATCCAAAAAATGGCACAAACACTGGATTTAGCCGCAAAAAATAATTTGATATATTGTAAGGTGAGAAATTTATTAACTGCAAGATACCTGCTTTTGCTTCGGTAATCTTACCTTCAAATATCATCTAAAGTATTGGGCGTGTTAGGTTTAAACACGCGGGAGGGGATGTAGCAAGTACCTACATTGCCTGGGCAATAGCCGGTTTCTTTTAACACACATACCGAGCCTGTATACTCTAGCGTATCGCCATTTACCAAAAGCAATTGTAGCCAATAAGTATAAACACCATTAACTGCCTTTACTCCCAGAGAATCTTTATTGCCATTCCAAAGGCTGGTATAACCTGAATCGATTGGCAAATTGCGAAACGATGAAAGCGTATCTGCACCTTCCAAAACTGCCGCGTTAATTTCCGCCGTGAAGTTACTGTAGATGTTGAACTCCGTGTTTTGGCTATCGCGGGCTGGTAAAAACAAGTTGGGTATGTAAAAGGTATCAGTGCCTTCAATTTCCAGCACATGCGGGGTTTTGCAGCATTGATCGATGTTGGCATACGCTAAGCTGCCTTTGTAGGGGTCTTCTTCTTTGCCGCATGAGGCAATGGCTATGATGGCTGAAACAATGAGGATGCCTTTTACAATAATCTGTTGCATACTGTAAAATTAAATGATTATTGTCATTTCAGCACTTAGTGGAACGGTTGATGCCTACTTTTGCATTATGCAAACCATGGAGAAACGGGAGATAAACACAAGGGATGATGTGAGCCATTTGGTGCGTACCTTTTATGCCAAGGTGCGCCAGAACGATTTTATTGGCCATTTCTTCAACCAAACCATACAGGATTGGGAGCACCACCTAGAAAAAATCACCGATTTCTGGACGGGCAACTTATTGGGCATACCCATGTACAAAGGCCGCCCGCCGATGGAGCATATTAAGCTGGACTATGCTTTTGGGCATACCATTACCCCGGAGCACTTTGGCGAATGGCTGAATATATGGATACAAACACTGGATGAGGGCTTTACTGGGGAAAAAGTAACCTTCGCCAAAGAGCACGCCCGCAATTTGGCGCATTTTTTTATGATGCGGATACTGCAAGCGAGACCGCAGGAGTAGACGCAAGACATAAGACGCAAGACACAAGATTGCTTCAAAAAACAATACTTGTCGACTAATTACTTTTTGTCTTGTGTCTTGAGTCTAATATCTTGTGTCTAACTTTCCCATGCAACCATTTCTGTCCAAAAATCGTATTACTATCACAACAGTGTTATAACCCTTGGAAAAGCAATTACCCACCCATAACTTTAAAGAAGAACTACTTAACAGCCTTACCCACGGTTTGGGTTTTTTGCTTAGTGTTGCGGGGCTATTAACGTTGATACTATTGGCTTACGAAAATGGGAGCGCATGGCATATTACCAGCCTTGCGGTATATGGCGCTAGCCTTACCTTGCTGTACGGCGCATCCACCCTATATCATAGCGTGAAGCCCGGTAAAACCAAACAGTACCTTCGCATTTTCGACCATGCCGCTATTTATGTATTGATAGCAGGCTCCTACACACCGTTTGCCTTAATTAACCTGCGTGAACATGGCGGTATACCGCTGTTCTTTGTCCTTTGGGGCATCACCATTGTGGGTATTATTTTTAAGTTCTTCTATGTAGGCAGGTTCAACCTGCTTTCAACCATCTTGTATTTGTTGATGGGTTGGATGGCCGTATTTGTTTACGAACCCATGCTGCATACCCTGCCAGTGGAGGGCCTTTGGTTGCTTGTAGGGGGTGGATTGAGCTACAGCCTTGGCACCATCTTCTTCTTATGGGATAGGCTCCCCTTTAACCACAGCATTTGGCACCTGTTTGTAATGGGCGGTAGCATTATGCACTTTATGGCGGTATATTACTCTTGCTTGCCCGAGGTGTGCTAAAGTGGTTTTTGGAATGTTGATAGGTACTCCAAGTAGTTATTTGTCGAATGGTTTTGGCTAAAACATCTTTTTGTGATATTTTAGGCATCCAAAACTAACCCTACCAATGAAGTTGACCCTACTAGGCGCCGTGTTGCTTGCGCCATTCCTTCTTTTTTCGCAGCAACACCAGCACCGTTGTGGCTCATTTGATGTTATTGCCAACTGGGAACAGCAATACCCAGGCACCCAAGCTACCCTCAACCAGATATTAGTTAATGCCCAAAATGCGGAGTTAAAACAAGCCCAAAACAAAGGCTTCCGCTCGGGCAACGATGTTATCTATCGCATACCCGTGGTAGTGCACATTGTATATACTACCCCGGCAGAAAACCTTGATGACTCATTGGTCTACAGTCAGTTGGAAGTGTTGAACAACGCATTCCGCCGCACGAGTGCCGATACCATCAACACCCGGCCAGAGTTTTTACCATATGCAGGCGATGCCGGTATCGAATTCTTTTTGGCAGATACCGACCCTAACGGCCAGCCTACCACGGGTATTACCCGTACCTCAACCACACAACCTGCGGGCTTTGGCTTTAGCCCGTTTAATGATGCCATGAAGAAATCTGCGGACGGCGGCATTGATGCCTGGCCTACGGATAGGTACTTGAACATTTGGGTGTGCGACATCAACTCGGTTCCTTTTTTTGGCTCAGTGTTGGGCTACGCTTATCCGCCAGTGGGTAACTTAAGCAACTGGCCTGCAGGTGCTGCACCAGCCGATACTACTGTGCAGGGCGTGGTTATCTACCACAAAATTTTCGGCCGTAACAATCCATTAGCCATTGCCGACCCTGCCCTGCGTACCGTAGCCTTGGGCAAAAGCTGCGTACACGAAGTGGGCCACTACCTTGGCTTAAGGCATATTTGGGGCGAAGATGCTACCAACCCACTGGGCGGTGGCTCATGCACGTTGGATGATTTTATAGGTGATACTCCAGAAACCATCAATCGCTCGGAACAAGCATGCGACCTTACCAAGAACGAGTGTGGCCCCTCTTGCCCTAACTTGCCAGATGTGCCCGACATGATTGAAAACTACATGGACTACTCTGTAGACTCATGTAACAACATGTTTACTTATGGCCAAATAGCACTTATGCGTGGCATATTGGCCAATTACCGCCCCAATCTTGGGCAAACAACCTTGGGCACCATCAAAACCCCATCTGTAGGTGCTAGCACAGGCACTTTGACTGTAAGCGGTTCCGATTCGTTGGTAATCACCATTGACTTTACCCGCTGGAACGATGGCAGCGGATACCCTTATCGTTTCAATATTGGCGATACTATTGTTACCCCTGATAGTACTTACATTGTTGAGCCTTGTCAAACTATTGTGCTATACCCTGGCGACTATTTGGTAGACCCTACAGGAGATACTTTAGCTATTAACATTGGTGATACTATTAATAGTTTTGATGATGGTACAGTGAATGTGCGCCCTTTTGTGGAAACCACCGGCATCGGCAGCGTTAGCAAACCACAGTTTAGCCTTTTCCCTAACCCCACTACAGGGTTGGTATCGATAAGGATGAATGCTGGCATCAACGCACAATCCATCAGCTTGGTAAATCTTCTAGGCCAAACGGTTTATGCGCAACCTATAACCCAACTTAGCAACATAATTTTGGACTTAAACCACTTGGCACCGGGCGTGTACTTGGTACAAGTGCAAGCCAGCGAGGGGGTAACTACCCAGCGCTTAGTAATTGAGTAACGGAATAAGCCATAATGGCAGTAACAGGCTTCGCTTCGGCGAGGCCTGTTTTGTTTTATGAAGTATAATGCCAACTTTGCGGTATACTATTGCCATGGCATGGTTTATGAAACCATTGCACTTAGTAACTTATTGATGATAATAATGTTTAAAATAACAGAACTACCGGAGGCATTATGCTGAAAGACATTGATTTTAAGAAAGTAACCGATTTGGCTCTGGCCGTAGTACCCGATATAGAAGACGGCGTGGTAGCACCCGACCAGTGGAAAGTATACCTGCTAAACCTACGAAAAGAGCCTATTACCAGCATCATGGTTAGCTCGCAAGGCTATGGCACGGTGGATGACAAAGAGGTGAAAACATCGGTATTGCGCCAACTTATCGATTTTCTGGGTGGTGAGGAGTTTATAGCTATCGAAATCATTACGGAGGAATTGACCCTAATAAGCAACCAGTTTTGGGTGAGCTTTTACCTAGATGGGGAATTGTTCGACAAAAAATATGTTTTCGTGCGCGAAAGCATCAACGAAGAGTTTTACACCCATATTCCCCTGCTGGAGAAGAAAGGGGTAATGATTCGTTAGACCATGGACGATAGACGATGGACCATGGTGGCTTCAAAATTATCAGGGTACGCCCCAACGGGGCACAAGAATGCTAGCGGGGGGCACCGCCCTCCGGACGTAACGAATATCAACCAATAACCAATCAACCCATCACCAAAATGGAAGCAACCGTGGTCTGTCGTCTGTGGTCCGTGGACTAATAAAAACGACACAGCCGAACCCCGAGTCCGGCTGTGCCTATTAACAATCCCAAAAAACCCACAGTTGATTAGTGGCCTAAATAATGCTTCAACGAGCGCGAATTGGTGGTTTTGCGCAATCGGCGCAAAGCCCGCTCTTTGATTTGGCGAACCCGCTCACGGGTTAGGTCGAAAATCTTACCGATTTCTTCCAGGGTCATATAACCCTCGCCTTTTAGGCCATAGTAATACATTACAATCTCGGCATCGCGCTTCGGCAACATGGCTAGTACCTTGTTGATTTCCTTCTTCAGCGATTCCTTCATCATTTTGCGCTCCGTGTCGCTGGCATCGTCATCTACCAGTACATCATATAGGCTACCACTGTCGCCTTCCTCGCCCATAGGCGCATCCATGCTTATGTGGCGGCTAGCGCCCTTGATTAGTTCTTCAATTTCTTTGCTGCTTATTTCCAGCAAGTCTTCCAGTTCTTCGTGGGTAGGCTCACGCTGAAACTCCTGCTCGAAGATGCTCATGGCGGCTGTTATCTTGTTGTAGGAGCCCACCTTGTTCATAGGCATGCGCACAATGCGGCTTTGTTCTACCAACGATTGTAGGATGCTTTGGCGAATCCACCAAACGGCGTAGGATATAAACTTGAAACCGCGGGTTTCGTCAAACTTTTGGGCAGCTTTAATCAGCCCAAGGTTGCCCTCGTTTACTAAGTCGCTAAGCGGTAGGCCCTGGTTCTGGTATTGTTTAGCTACCGATACTACAAACCTCAAGTTTGCCTTTACCAAGGTTTCCAGTGCATCACTGTCGCCTTCCCTAATCCTTTGTGCCAGCCGCACCTCATCGTCGCCAGTTAGCAGTTTCACCTTGGCTATTTCCTGGAGGTATTTCTCCAAGGCCAAGCTGTCTCTCTGCGTAATCTGGTTGGTGATTTTCAATTGTCTCATCCCACAACATTTTACCTCTATTACGTATGCGGTGAGGCTTTGTTACGGAATTTTGTAATTAAAAGCTATGTAAATGGTGGGAGGACGATAAGCTATTGACGCTTAAAGGTCTTATAGCAATCCTTTATAGCCTTGGCCAAATCATAATCGTTGCTCTCCACCACAAATTGATCAGGCAGGCGGCAGTAGCTTTTAAAAGCATCCACTTCGGTATCGGAAAGCGGTATGAACTGCTGTATAAACTCAGGGCTATACCGGTAGGCTATAAAGTCTTGCATGGCGGCTTCGTACTCCCAAGCGTTAATCTGCTCCTGCTGTTTGCGCAGGTGGGCCGCCTTGGTATCAAAGCCGAAAGTAATACCACCATTGCCTACACCGAAAGTGGGCTGATTGTTAACAGGTGCTGGCGGGGGTGGCGGTGTGGTTTGGGGCTGGCGCAGCATGGCACCGGGCGTTATCACTACCTCATCAATATTATACACCTCGCGGTATAGCATAATGGTGGGTGGGGGTAACTGGCTCACGTTTTCGGGTACTATCCACACTTTGGTAAGATACCCTACCGAGGAGAGGCGCAAGGTATCACCGGGCATTACATAAATATTGAAGGAACCATCTACTTTGGTAGTGCCGCCTAACTGGCTCTGCAAGCCCCAAATGTTTACAAAAGCTGCACCCATGCTATCGCCTGCATCAAGCACCATACCCTTGAATGCAACCAGTGGCGATGTTTGCGCAGTGGCCAAAAAGCCAGGCAAACATAACAGCGTAGCTAACAGGTAACGAAACATAGCACAAAGAACGGAACATTTGTGCGTGAAGTTGTGAAGGTGGGCGGATTTAATTTTTAGTAGAGTAATTGATAAGTTTAATGACTATTTCATTTTGGCAAGAGCTACTTAGCTACTTTTCGATTATTTTGGGTGAAAATCGACTAAATGAAATACAAGTTACTCGGCCGCAGTGGTCTACGTGTAAGCGAGCTATGCTTAGGCACCATGACATTTGGCACCGAATGGGGCTACGGGGCAGACAAAGATGAAAGCCGTAAACAATTTTACGCCTTTTTAGAGGCAGGGGGCAACTTTATTGATACCGCCAACCGCTATACGGAAGGCACCAGCGAGCGGTTTGTTGGTGAGTTTGTTAAAGAGTCGGGTAAGAAGGACGAGTTGGTTATTGCCACAAAATATTCGCTTCAAACCCAACCGAATAGAATTAACGATGGAGGTAACCACCGAAAGAACCTAGTACAATCCTTAGAAGGTAGCCTGACAAGGCTGGGGATGGAGCGCATTGATGTTTTGTACCTACATGCTTGGGATTTCAAAAGCCCCGTGGATGAAGTGATGCGCGCGCTTGATGAGTTGGTGCGGTCGGGCAAGGTTTTGTACATTGCTATAAGTGACACACCAGCTTGGATTGTATCGCAAGCGAACACATTGGCAGAACTGAGGGGTTGGAACTCATTTATTGGCCTGCAAGTGGAATATAGTTTAATAACCCGAGATGCAGAACGTGATTTGTTGCCAATGGCCAAGGCTTTGGATATTGGTATAACTGCTTGGGCTCCCCTTGCTGGTGGGGCTTTAACTGGTAAGTACCTTACCAAGAACAATGACCCCAAACGAATAAAGCCGGAAAGCAAACGATTGAATGAAACTAGCTTATCCATAATTGCGGAAGTGGTAGACATAGCTAAGGAAATAGGCTGTAACCCAAGCCACGTAGCGCTCAACTGGATACGGCAACACAACCAAGTAATTATACCAGTGGTAGGGGCCCGCACAGCCACACATGTACAGGATAACTTGGATAGCCTTAAATACACCTTAACCGCCGAACAGATTAGTAGATTGAATGCGGTAAGTGCCATTGAACTGGGTTTTCCACATGATTTTTTAGCAGGTGAAGGGGTGAAAAATGTATTAACTGGTGGGTTGTACGATAAAATCGAAAACCATCGGCAAGTATAATCAGTTCTATCTTTCATGGTCCAAAAATTAAATCCCAATATCGTTTGCACTTAACACCAATGCCCTGTACTTTTACCGCCCCTATGCTTACCAAACGCATTATACCTTGCCTTGACGTAAAAGATGGCCGCACCGTAAAGGGCGTTAACTTCGTGGACCTAGTAGACGCTGGCGACCCCGTGGAGCAGGCTTATATTTATGCACAACAAGGGGCCGACGAACTCGTTTTTCTAGATATTACTGCCACTACCGACCGCCGCAAAACCATGGTTGACCTAGTGAAGGAAGTTGCCAAGCAGGTAAATATTCCCTTTACCGTAGGCGGGGGCATACGTACTGTTGAGGATGTAAATAAACTACTACACGCAGGTGCCGATAAAATCTCCATTAACAGCGCTGCCGTGCGCCACCCTGAGCTCATTACCGAGCTGGCCAAGGCTTTCGGTACGCAATGTATTGTGGTGGCTATTGATGCCAAGGTATTGGATGGCAATTGGAAGGTGCACCTTAACGGGGGCCGCCTACCTACCAACCTTGACCTGTTTGCATGGGCCAAGGAAGTGGAAAACCGTGGCGCGGGTGAAATACTTTTTACCAGTATGGACCATGATGGCACCAAGCACGGCTTTGCTGTGGCTGCCACGGCCCACGTAACCGATATGGTGAACATACCGGTAATTGCCTCGGGTGGTGCGGGTGCTAAGCCACACTTCGCAAACGTGTTTAAAGATGGGCGTGCCGATGCCGCACTGGCTGCCAGTATATTCCACTTTGGGCAAATTAGTATACCTGAATTAAAAGCTTACCTGAAAGACCAAAACATACCGATACGATGAGCCTGCCTGATTTTGCCAAAGGAAACGGCCTGTTGCCGGCTATTGTACAAGATGCCCAAACGGCTAAGGTACTCATGCTCGGTTTTATGAACGAAGAGGCGTATGATTACACCTTGTCGTCGGGTAGGGTTACTTTCTATAGCCGCACTAAAGAACGGTTGTGGACCAAGGGCGAAACTTCGGGCAACTTCCTATTGGTGGAGTCAATTATACTAGATTGCGATAAGGACACCTTCCTCATTAAAGCCACGCCTCAAGGCCCAACTTGCCATACTGGGGCAGATACCTGCTTTAATGAAAGTAACGATGGCAACATCCACTTTCTTGAAATGTTGCAAACACTCATTGACGGCCGTAAAACTGCAGCCCCGGAGAGTTCTTACACCGCATCGCTTTTCGCCAAAGGCACCAATAAAATAGCCCAAAAAGTAGGTGAAGAAGCTGTGGAACTAGTAATAGAAGCCAAAGGCGAAAACGACGAACTGTTCCTAGGCGAAGCGGCTGATTTACTATTTCATTATATGATATTGCTCAGCCATCGTGGCTATGGCTTGCAAGATGTGGTGAAGGTGTTGCAAGAAAGGCATCAAAGTAAGTAGATTAGGATTACGCTAAAGCGTGAGAAGGTGCGTCAGATTATAGGACTGTTTGGATTAATGATGGAAACCTCCACCCCATTTCCTAATTTCTAATTCATACACACATAGGAACTTAAGTACACCAAAAGTAGCTACCTTTACCATAAGCAACTTAGGAGCACCATGGAGGAAACTTTACCTAAACCAATTACCAAAATACTCATTGCCGATGACCATGCCATGTTTATAGATGGCATTAAATCGCTGTTA
Source organism: Sphingobacteriales bacterium (assembly GCA_027483645.1). GTDB lineage: Bacteria > Bacteroidota > Bacteroidia > Chitinophagales > CAIOSU01 > CAIOSU01. The sequence continues at coordinate 390,823 of JAIXUD010000021.1, read as the reverse complement.
AGGAAATTTGATAAGGCCGAGATAGTGGCCGAGGCGCACGATGGCAACCAAGCATTGGAGGTGTTAAAAAAAGGCGGCATCGATTTGTTGATTACCGACATCAATATGCCGGGCATGAGCGGCACAGAGCTCACCAAAATTGTAAAGCGCGATTACCCAGAGATAAAGGTACTGGTGCTAACCATGTACAACGACCGCGAAATAATCAACGAGATATTGATGGCAGAAGCGGAGGGCTACATCCTTAAAAACACTGGCAAACAAGAGCTCATTACTGCTATCAACCGCCTGGCCGACGATGGTACGTATTACAGCAATGAGGTAATGAACATCATCCTCGAGAACATAAAGGACAGCAACAAGCCACCGCAGCAACAAGACGACCGCGTAAAAGACCTCACCCCGCGCGAGCTGGAGATACTGCAACTAATTTGCGAAGAGTACAGCACTGCCGACATCTCCGCGAAACTATACATAAGCCCCCGCACTGTGGAAACACACCGCAAGCACATCATCCAAAAAACACAGGTGAAGACAATAGTGGGGTTGATTAAACTGGCTATTGAGAATAAGTTGGTGTAGGGTCAACATCTACATTGCCGCCCAATTCCATTGTTATTGTCTATAAAATACACGTCATTGCAGTTAATGCCGGCGCGTTCGGAAACGAAGATGATATACAACTGCAACTTTTAAGTTCCTTTCCCGCTGCGTTCTTCTATACACACACCTTACGTTTTTAGTTGTTGTAAGGAGTAGGTTGCGGTTAAAGCTGGTAAGCGGTAAGCTCCTGCGAGTAGTTAGGTGAATGACTCATAACACTAGTAAACAAGCCACGAAATTAGATAATGACCTTTGCCACATAGCGAAACAGGTAATAAGCTAACTAATCTTAATAAAAGATGGGCAAGCATGGCACCTGTTTTTCTCGCCCATTTCCATTCTTTAAACCTCGTACAGAACCATTTATTGAATCAACTAGTTAATCAATACACAAATAGGTATTTGTAATGTGGTCAGTGGTCTGTCCTCTCTGGACCACTAATCAACTAACTTTTAGTAATTTTGCACACAAGCAAACTCTTGATTCATGAAAGTTTACCCATTAGCAGCGTTCGCCATACTGTTGGTAGCACTTACCGCCTTTACTACCTTGCGTGGTACCGAGCCTACCTTGCCACAAGAAGGTGCCAAAATAAATTGGCTGACCTTTGATGACGCTGTAAAGAAGAATACCAAGAACCCCAAGAAGATGTTGATTGATGTGTATACCGATTGGTGTGGCTGGTGCAAGGTGATGGATAAAGAGACCTTTAGCGACCCTACCATAGTGGCTTATGTAAATGCCAACTACTATGCCGTGAAGCTTAATGCCGAACAGCGCGAGAAGATCCTTTTTCAAGGCAAGGAATTCAATTTTATAGTTAGTAACCCCAATACCAACAAAGGCTACCATGAGCTGGCGGCCAACCTGCTTGATGGTAAGTTGAGTTACCCATCAACCGTGGTGCTTGATGAAAAGTTTAACCGTATTGGATTAGTGCCAGGTTTCCTGAAACCGCCCGTGTTCGATCAAATGTTGAAGTACTACGGTGGTAACCACCATACCAAAACCCCATACGAGGAGTTCTCTAAAAACTACAAGTCGCCTTATGGCCAGTAGTTAATAAAGCCGATTATCTTCCTTTTTTGATGGCTTTTTAATAAATTAATTTCTTATTATTTGTTGTATATTGCCAATTGGGTATGGCGGTATGTTAATTCACTGCCATCATTGCAGTATTGGTGATGGAACAAAACATTCATTCTCATTAGTTTTGTTTATCTTTTCAGTAGCATTTTTAAAAAGAGAAATTTTTTATGACCATAAGTAAGGATTCGTTGTACAAACCAGTAGTGATATTGATGGCAGACGACGACGAGGATGACCGAATGCTTACAAGAGACGCCTTTATTGAAAACAGGCTATTGAACGACCTTAGATTTGTGCGGAACGGGGAAGAGTTGATGGATTACTTGAACCATAAAGGCGATTTTAACCATGGCAATGCCCCCAAGCCCGATTTGATATTGCTGGATCTTAATATGCCCCGTAAAGATGGTAGGGAAGCGTTGAAAGAAATTAGAATGAACCCGAAGTTTAAGCGCATACCAGTTATAATACTGACAACATCGAAATCTGAAGACGACATTACTAAGAGTTACGAGCTGGGAGTGAACTCGTTTATCACTAAGCCCGTTACTTTTGGCGACATGGTTAGAATAACGAAATCTATTGGCAACTATTGGTTTGAAATTGTGAGTTTACCCGATTGATATGAGCAGCACGGTTAAGGTACTATTGGTAGATGATGATGAGGATGACCACTTTTTGGTAGCAGACTTGATAGCTGATGTAAAGCATGGCAAGTATGAGCTGGAGTGGGCCCGAACGTATGAGGAAGGATTGGAAAAATTGCTAGAAGCTAAGCACGATGTGTATTTGGTGGATTATCGCCTGGGTGCAAAAACCGGCCTTGATTTGCTAAGCTTTTATCGGAAAACGAGCTATACGGCCCCCTTCATCATCCTTACGGGTAAAGGAGACTATAAGATTGACTTAGACGCGATGAGCCTAGGTGCAAGCGACTATTTGATAAAGGGCACCCTCAGTGCCGACATACTGGAGCGTGCCCTGCGCTACTCTATTGAGAAGGCCCGTGCTACCCGCCTGTTGTTTGAGCAAGAAGCCAAGTATAAAATATTGTTCCAAAAATCGTTGGATGCTATTTTCATTACTTCAAGAGACCAATATTTTGAAGACATTAACGATTCGTTTATCGACCTCTTTGGCGCTCAAGAAAATATACGCGAATACCATGTGAAGGACATCTTTTTTAGCAAAGATGACTATGAAATGTATGACGATAAGCTTAATAAATATGGTTTGGTGAAAGACCTCGAGGCCAAATTGCGCGGCCCCAAAGGCACTACCATACAAGCCGTTATCTCTGCAGTGAGCATTATGAACGCGGAGAACGAAGTGGAAGGCTACCAAGGCATCATTAGAGATGTAACACAGCTGAAAAATGCCGAGAACGAGCTTTCGAAAGTAGAGAAGTTGGCCATTGTGGGCAAATTTGTGCGTACCATAGCCCACGAGGTGCGCAACCCGCTTACCAATATTACCCTCTCGCTCGACCAGTTGCTAAGTGAAAAGCCCGGCGATGAAGATGTGGAAATGTATGTAAGCATAGCCAAGCGCGGTACCGATAGAATTGAGCGCCTGATAAATGAAATGCTAAAAAGCACCAAACCCACGGAGCTTACTTTTGAGATGGGCAACCTGCACGAAGTGGTAGAAGCCGCCCTTGCTATAACCCAAGACCGTTTTAACCTGCGGCAGGTAACACTTACCAAAAGCATAAAGCCTACCCCGCCGATGATGCTGGATGCCGAAAAACTGCAAATAGCATTTGTAAACATTATCATCAATGCTATTGAGGCGATGGACAAGCAAGAAAAAACCTTCAAGGTAACCATGGAGGAAGCTGATGGGCAGTGGATGGTAATTTTTGAGGATAATGGCTGCGGCATAAGCAAAGAGATGCTCGATAACCTATTTGATGCCTTCTATACCGGCAAAACCAAGGGAATGGGCCTCGGCCTTAACACGGTGAAACAAGTAATTAAAGGACACAAGGGTAATATTAAAGTGGAGAGCGAAGTTGGAAAGGGTACCGCATTTATTATTTCCCTAAAACCTTAAAATAATAAAGGCATGCCAATTTACTGGTTTATGGGCCTATTTGATAGCGACCGCTGGATGCCCCGCTGGGCCTGCGGCCGTTGGCAAGAGTGGGAAGGTTGGCTATACATATACTCTGATGTGGCCATAGCGCTGGCGTACTTCGCCATACCTACTCTTATTGCCGCATTTGTACTGAGAAGAAAGACCGAGCTGCCATTTCTTAAAATTTTTTGGCTGTTTTTCTTTTTCATTTTTCTATGTGGTGCCACGCACTTGGTTGATGCCATTATCTTTTATAAGCCCATTTACCAGTTTAGTGCATTCTTGCGGTTTGCTACCGCTATAGTATCATGGGGTACGGTAGTGGCGCTTATGTATTATCTGCCACAAGCCATTAAACTAAAAACCGCCGTGCAGTTTGAGCATGAGATACAACAACGGCAGCAGGTTGAAAAGCAACTAGAAAACCAATATATAGACCTGGAGGCCGCCCAGCGCATAGCCAAGGTGGGCTCGTTTAAGTACCTGTTTAGCGAGCCAGAGATAAAGGCCTCCATAGTATTTTATGAAATTCTGGGAATCGACCCTACAAGCGCCCATACTTCTGCCCAATTGCAAAACAATATACACCCTGATGATGTGCCTCTCTCAACCGGGGCCGTACAAGCGGTAAAAGTTGGCGGGGGCTCGTATGATATACAGTACCGTTACCTCAAATCCGACAACGAAGTAGTGTACATCCATTCTCGAGGGCAGGCCATTTATGATGAAAACCGTAAAATAATTGGCATACAGGGTTTTCTACAAGATATAACCCAACTGAAAACTACTGAGTATAACCTGCAGCGCCGTGCGCTAGAGTTGGAAAGCATCAACAAAGAGTTGGAGCTGTTTGCCTATGCAGCTTCACACGATTTGCAAGAGCCGTTGCGCAAACTGAGGGCATTTGGCGATAGACTAAACCAAAAATATAGTGAGCAACTGGACGATACCGGCAGGGACTACCTAAGCAGGATGGACAATGCTGCCATAAGGATGCAAAACCTTATAGATGACTTGTTGGCATACTCGCGCTTAGCTAGGAGCAAGGATGAAAAACAAGAGGTAGACCTTAACACTATGCTGGCAGAACTATTGGCCGATCTAGATGATACTGTTGCGGATAAGGGGATAAAAGTGAACGTAGGCCCCATGCCTACATTTCAGGGGTCGTCGCATATCCAAATGAGGCAGCTATTTTTAAATCTGCTTACCAATGCCTTTAAATTTACCAAGGAAAACAGTTCGCCCACGGTGGATGTAACGCATAGGCTGGCAAAAGGCCGAGAGCTACCATGGAAAACCGAGCTGGAAGACTTGGCCAAGTACCATGTTATCGAGATAAAAGATAACGGCATTGGCTTTGATCAACAGTTTGCCGAAAAGATATTCATCATGTTTCAGCGGCTGCACGGGCGTGGCGAATACCCCGGCACTGGCATAGGCTTGGCGCTCTGCAAAAAGATTGTAGAAAACCACGGTGGCATTATAAAAGCCCACGGTGTAGAGGGCGAAGGGGCTGTATTTACAGTAGTGCTTCCTGTTAAGAAATCTTAATTTGTCGCTTAATGTTTCAACATTGAGTACTTTTGGAGTACAAATAGTTCCTAACCAAATAACCTTACTATGTTTTCTAACAATACCGTACGCACATTACTGGTGTGTTTATTAATGGTTTCTGGCTTCGCAGCCTCTGCCCAAATCGATTTGCCACAACCTAGCCCGCTGGGTACCGTAATGCAGCGCGTAGGCTTTGCCGATGTTACCATTGCCTACTCTCGCCCTAGTGCGAAAGACCGTGTGGTGTTTGGCGATGTAGTGCCTATGGACAAGCTTTGGCGCACTGGTGCCAATGCCGCTACCAAGGTTACCTTCAGCAAAGATGTGACCATTGAAGGCAAACCTGTAAAGGCAGGCGAGTATGCTTTGTTTACCATCCCTGGCAAAATCTGGACCATCATATTAAACTCGGATACCAAGGCCAACACCACTAGCTACAAGCAAGAGAACGATGTGTTGCGCTTTACCGTAACTCCTGCCATGGTGCCTACCAACGTAGAAACCTTCACCATCAACTTTACCAACCTTACTACCAGCAGTGCCGTAATTGAGCTTGCTTGGGAGAAAACTACTGTTCGCTTTAAAGTAGAAAGCGAAGTGGATGCCGTGGTGATGGAGCAAATAAAAAAGCAAACCGCTGGCGTAAGCGCCAACGTATACTTCTCATCGGCCCGCTACTATTATGATACCAACCGAGATTTGGCACAAGCCCTAAAGTGGATTGACATGGCCTTTGCTAGCCAAGAGCCAACCTTCTGGATGTTGCGCCAAAAAGCGCTGATACAAGCCGGCCTTAAAGATTACAAAGGTGCCATTGCCACCGCCGAGCTATCAACCGTAAAAGCTAAAGAAGCCAGCAACGACGAATACGTGAAAATGAACGACGCTTCGATTGCTGAGTGGAAGAAAATGAAGTAACCCAATATAATATCGGGGAGTTTGAATAGCGATTCCCCCCGTGGATAAAGAAAGGAGTCCATCTCAGTTTTGAGATGGACTCCTTTCTTTTGGCTGCTAGTGTATGTGCCCCTTTATCTTGCTGGCCAACTATATTAGGGAGGTTTTCCAGTGCCAGCTGCTGCACAACTACTTGCCCGCGAATCAAATTGTATTTTCATTTCATTAGTATCATAAGTATCTGTAGATAGTACTTGACGGCACCAATTTTACTAAGTATATTAGCCTAATATTTTTAGTTATGCTGTCGGTAAGCAATAATAAAAGGTCGATTGTACATATGGATCTCGATACGTTTTTCGTATCGGTGGAGCGGTTGTTGGATAGCCGGCTGAACGGAAAACCAGTAATGGTGGGCGGCACAAGCGACCGCGGGGTGGTGGCCTCGTGCAGTTATGAGGCGCGTACCTTCGGCGTGCACTCAGGTATGGCCATGAAAATAGCGCGGCGTATTTGCCCGCAGGGCCTGGTGGTAAGGGGCGATTCGGGCAAGTATAGCAAGTACTCCAAGATGGTAACGGAAATACTAAGGGAGCAGGTGCCGTTGCTGGAAAAGGCATCGGTAGATGAATTTTATGTGGACATGACGGGTATGGACAAGGTGTTCGGCATTACCAAGTACATGGCCGAGCTGCGGCAGAAAATCATTAAAGAAACCGGCCTGCCCATATCCATGGGCCAATCGGAAAACAAGACCGTATCGAAAGTAGCCACGGGCGAATCGAAACCGAATGGCAAGATGCTGGTGGACTATGGCCACGAGATGGATTTCCTAGCACCGCTGCCCGTGCGCAGGCTGCCTATGGTAGGCGGCGAAACCAACAAGGTACTGTCGGAGCTAGGGGTAAAAACCATCCACACCCTACAGCGCATGCCGAGGCAAGCATTGGAAAAGGTGCTCGGGCAAAACGGGCACACGCTCTGGCTGCGCGCACAAGGAATTGACACCACACCGGTGAAGCCGTTCTATGAGCGAGAATCGCTATCGCTGGAGCGCACATTCGACCTCGATACTATTGATGTGGTGAAAATGAAGACCATCCTGCGGGCCATGGGCGAGGAGTTGGCCTATCAGTTGCGGTTGGGCAACAAACTCACTGCCTGTATAACGGTAAAGGTGCGCTACAGCGATATGCAGAACCACAGCAAGCAAGAGCGACTATCGTACACCGCTTCCGACCATGTTATCATCGATAAGATACTGAGCCTGTTCGATAGGCTTTTTGAGCGGCGGCAGCTCATCCGCACCATCGGGGTGAAGTGCAGCAACTTAGTGGTGGGCGGCTACCAAATGAACCTGCTGGAGGACTCGGTGGAACTGATACAGCTATACCAAGAGATGGACTACCTGCGCAAGAAGTATCGCGATAGTAAGATTGTGACCCGCGCCTCCATCATGGAGCAAGACAACCTGGGCTTTATGGGCGACCCTTGGAGTGGCGAGCCCCACACACCGCCAGCCCACCGCCACGTATAACCCCGAGTCATGTACCTAAACTGCCATAGCTTTTACAGTTTCAACTACGGGGTAATGTCGCCGGAAGATTTGCTGCGTTATGGCGCGGCCACGGGAATCGATTGTATGGCACTAACCGATATTAATAATACATCGGGCTGTTTGGATTTTCTTCGCCTTGCGCCCAAATACGGCATAAAACCCGTAATCGGTATCGACTTTAGGAACGGGGATGAGACTTTGTATATTGGCATCGCCCTCAACAACAAAGGTTTCCAAAACCTCAACGAATACCTTACGCCCCACCTACAGCAAAAGATGGAGTTACCCCTCTTAGCTCCCAATTTGGAAGCGGTAGTGTTTATTTACCCATGGAAACGGGGCCTGAAGGTGCCCCTGCCCGAGCACCACTACATAGGGCTTCGCCCGCAGGATATTCCCTTGTTTCGGCTGTATGGCAAGCAATACCCTAGGGAGAAGATTGCAGCCTTGGCCACCGCCACCGTAAAGAGTAAGCAAGACTTTAATACCCACCGGCTGCTTTCGGCCATCGGCCACAATGCGCTGCTTAGCAAGCTGGATGCTAGCCAACACGGTAAAGAAACCGATACTCTGCTACCACCTGATAAACTGCTGGGTATATATGCTGAACTGCCCACCGCCGTAGCCAATGCAGTGGCCATAATGGATAGGGCGAATGTGGGCTTTGTGTTTGGTAAGAGCAAAAATAAACGCACGTTTGGCGCAACTGAAGCCGAGGACTACGACCAATTGCGCAGCTTGGCAACGGAAGGGTTGGCTTATAGATATGGCGGTGCATCGGACAAGATTAGGGCGCGGCTAAACATGGAGCTGGATACCATCTGTAAGCTTGATTTTACCGCCTATTTCCTAATCAATTGGGATATGGTAAAGTTTGCCAAAAGCAACGGTTTTTTCCACGTAGGGCGGGGCAGCGGGGCCAACAGTTTGGTAGCCTACTGCATCGGCATTACCGATGTTGACCCCATGGAGCTAGACCTGTACTTCGAGCGGTTTATTAATCCTTCGCGCAAAAATCCGCCCGATTTCGATATCGACTTTTCCCACACCGACCGCGATACCGTGCGGCAATATTTATTTAATAAATACCCCGGGCGAACGGCTTTGCTGGGCAGCTATAGCACCTTTGAGCGCAAGGCGGCCATACGCGAAATTGGGAAAGTATTCGGCCTTCCGCCCGGCGAGATAGAGGTGCTGCAAATGGAGCAAACGAAGGAAAAGGATGGCTATGGTAAGCTGATACTGCAATATGCCAACAAGGTGTACGGGCTACCACACCTGCTTTCGGTACATGCCTGCGGAGTGCTCATAGCCGAAGAGCCCATTACGGCATACACCGCATTGGAGCTACCGCCGGTTGGGTTTGCGGTTACGCAGTTTTCCATGTTAGAGGCGGAAGATGTGGGCTTATACAAATACGATGTGCTGAGCCAGCGAGGCCTGGGGCATATTAAGGATGCGGTGGGGTATGCCAAAACCAACAAGGGAATACAGATAGATATACATGATATTGCCGCATTTAAAATAGACCCCAAAATAAAGCAGATGCTGCGCTATGGCGATACCGTCGGGTGCTTTTATGTGGAGTCGCCAGCGATGCGGCAACTATTGAGGAAGTTGATGGTGGAAGATTATTTGGGGCTGGTAGCCGCCAGCTCGGTAATACGGCCGGGCGTATCCAGTTCGGGTATGATGCGGCAGTATATTTTGCGCTACCGCTATCCTGAAGAACGCAACAAGGCCCACCCGAAACTGCTGGAGATAATGCCCGATACGTATGGCGTAATGGTGTATCAAGAAGATGTAATTAAAGTGGCGCACCACTATGCAGGGCTTACACTGGAAGAGAGCGATGTGATGCGGCGCGGTATGTCGGGCAAATTCCGCTCTCGCGAAGAGTTTCAGCACGTGCGGGAGAAGTTTTTCCAAAACTGCAAGGATAGGGGCTACCCCGAGGATGAGTCGGCGGAGATATGGCGGCAGGTGGAAAGCTTTGCGGGCTACTCCTTTGCCAAGGGGCATTCGGCATCGTTTGCCGTGGAAAGCTACCAAAGCCTGTACCTGCGGGCGCACCACCCCATAGAGTTTATTACGGCGGTGCTCAACAACTTTGGGGGCTTTTACTCCACCGAGTTTTACCTGCACGAAGCCCGTATGCTGGGCGCAAACGTAGAGCTACCCTGTGTAAACCAAAGCAATAACCTTTGCGCGCTAGCAGATAAAACCATCTACATGGGCCTATGCTTGATTAAGGATTTGGAGCGGGCAACCGTGGAAGCACTGCTGCACGAACGCGAACGAAACGGCCCCTACAATAACTTGATTGATTTCACCAAACGTGTACCCATATCATTGGAACAGTTGCGCATACTTATCCGCATCAAGGCGTTTAGGTTTACGGGCAGGCCCAGCAAGGAGCTGCTATGGGAGGCGCACATGGCCCTCTCGAAAACCAAGAAATCCGTACCCAGGCCTGAGCTGTTTGTCGCCACCGCCGAGCCAACCGAACTGCCCGAACTAGAATACGGCACCAATGAAGATGCCTTTGATGAGATGCAGATATTGGGGTTTCCGTATTCATCGCCGTTTGCCCTTATGAAAAAGCAATACAAAGGCCTGGTAGCCGCCGAAGACCTGATGCGCCACCTTGGTAATGTGGTGTATATAGTGGGCTACTTTGTAACCCTTAAGCCCGTTACCACCATCACCAACCAGCGCATGTACTTCGGCAACTTTATTGATCACGCGGGCAAGCTCTTCGATACGGTGCACTTCCCGCAGTCGGTATCCAACGCCGGGGTACCCGCACGGGGCTGCTATCTGCTAAAAGGAACGGTGATAGAAGATTTTGAAGTGCCGAGCATCGAGGTCTCGAACATGGAGCGGATTGCCTGGGCGGTGGACTGAGCCTGCAATATTGGTTGCACGTAAGCTAAAAAAGGCCGTGTGCCGGAGTAATGCATAATATCACCAACGACCATACAGCTAGTTATAAATCTATACTATTATTTGAAGGGTTACCTTCTTGATAATAAAAACTATCAACTAAACATACAGATGCTCTAACTTCCGTGAAATTTAAAAAACACCGTTCACAATCAACAACTTACCGATTACCCACCAAAAAAATGAGCAAAGTATTTGCAAAATATAAAATCGGCTTATAAATTAGTACTGTTCGAGCGGTTTTCTTTTGAAGGCAATCTCACTCTTATACCAACTGTATACGTTTGAAACCTAAGCGGGGGACTATAACTTGAGCCAATGTAGCAGCCAATCATTTTCAAGGCAATCTCACCCTTGCGCCGAAAGGCATACGCTTGAAACCTAAAAAAATTGAAAGCAACATTGACACCAACCGGGGTTAACGTACGGTCGTGGATGCACCAATAACTATTTCTTCACCCTCACTAACGCTAACATTGGCAAGCGGTTTTTCAATAATTCGAACCCACCGAACAATACAATAACGAAGAACAAATCGCCCAATACGCTGTAGTGGAAGAATGGAATGCCCAATACGTAAGTGCCCAATAGGGTAGTGGTGTTGTGACCGAAGGCGCTCATGGCATATACGCCAAAGTTGGTAACCAAAAAGAAGAGAATAGAACCAGCCAAAGAAGCGCCAATAACGTTAAGGGGCTTCACACGGTTTTGCAGCAGCAGGCCAATGCCTGTGATGGCAATAATGCTGCCGTATACAAACAACATGGTTTCGTGTATACCGCTGTATGGGCGAAGACCCACTTGAAACAATACCTCCAAAAGCAAGTCGCTAAACATGAGGGCTATGATAGGCATCAAAAATGCCCAAGCGCGGTTGGTAATGTAGGCGCCCCCAAATAGCGCCATAGCAGCAATTGGTGCAAAGTTTGGCGGGTGGGGTAGGGCACGGGTAATGCCGGCTACGGCAAGTATTACCAGTACTGCCCAAAGGTTAGGCTTGCTGAAAATTTGGTATTGGCCTTTTTCTGATTGATCTAAAGTCATCGGTAGTTAGGTTGGAATTGATACAAAAGTAATAAACCAAGCATTAACAAGCTAAAAATAAATACAGTTGCTTGTGTTAACAACCAAAAGCAGCTTCAAAAAGTTGTTTTTATTTGTATATTGGTGGTAGGATACGGTTCGTTTCCGGTTGCTGCAGCAGTTCAAGGATTAAACTATTGTAGCTTTCTATAAGTTTCATCTAACAAAAAAGGGATGCTCAAATTATATTTAATTGCCGTATTGGTCGCCATTGCGAATTTATCATTTTCGCAAGCCATGCCAACTGTCGAAAGCGAAAGAGGGTTTGTTGAAAACAAAGGACAGATTTACGACCAGGATAACCAGCCAAACCCAGCCGTGAGATACCTGTACGCTATGCCAGGCCTCAATGTGCAGGTGCGCAACAACGGCTTCAGTTATGATACTTATACCTATACGGAGCAAATAATACCCGAAGAAGTATTGCCTGGCATGTTGCCCAATAAACAGATAGGCGAACGGGTGGAGCGCGAGTATAGTTTCCACCGGATCGATATTGAATGGGTGGGGGGCAATCCCTCGCCGGAAATAATAGCCGAGCAACCGGCCGCTGACCACTTGAATGTGTACAACGCTATTGTGCCAGATGGCGTAACTGGCCTGCGGCATTTTGGTAAGGTAACCTATAAAGATATCTACCCCGGTATCGACCTGGAGTTTATCGCCAGCCCATCAACCGATAAGCCGGTGGAGTATAATTTCATTGTACATCCAGGTGCGAATGCTAGTATGATAAGGCTCAAGTATTCTGGATCTGACAAGGTGCATCTTGTTGAAGGGAAGCTGGTTATCTCCACTGCTTCAGGCGAACTCACCGAATCGATACCGGCTAGCTTTTTGGCGGATAGCAAAGAAGCAGTGCATGTAAGTTATCAAAAGGAAAATGAAATAGTGGGCTTTGCAGTGGCGAAATATGATACTACGCAGACGCTGATTATTGACCCGATGCCTACCATTGCTTGGGCAAGGAAGTATGGAATAACTACTGGAGGGGAACCTAGTAATGGCTGGACAGATAGTAGTGGGATATACATGGTATCCACATCTAATGAAAATGGTACCGATTTCATCGCCACCACTGGGGCATATCAATTAACTGAATTGGGAGTCAATGAAATATTCTTTGCCAAGTTTGATTTATACGGGGTGCTGCAATGGGGTACATTTTATGGGGGAGTTAGAAATGATTATGGGTATCACATTACCTGTGATGTTATGGGCAACGTATTTGTTGTTGGAGAAAGCAATTCGCTGACTCTAGCTTCTCCCGGTGCCCACAAAACCTATGTAAATGCTACCGATGCGGTTTTGTTAAAATTTGATACGTCTGGAGCACGTTTATGGGCCACTTATTTTGGTGGCCCAAGCTATGAATCGGGAATGAACGTAGCTACTGATTTGTCGGGCAATGTTTTTATGAGCGGACAAACCTTATCGGTAAGCGACGTCGCGGGACCAAATGCGCATCAAGATACCATGTTTGGGTTTTACGATGTTTACCTAGTGAAGTTTAGCGCACAGGGTGTTTATCAATGGTCTACTTATTTTGGTGGTGACGGAAGAGATACAGATTATGAATTGGTATGCGATACTAGCGGCAATGTATTTATTACTGGGGTAACAGGCTCAGATACCCGTATAGCAACCCAAGGCAGCTTCCAACCTCAATATTTAAATGGAGATGCCTTCTTAGCAAAGTTCAGTCCAATTGGCACATTGGTTTGGGCTACTTATTATGGAGGAGTTTCTGGCGATTGGGCAGAAGCCATGACCATTGACAAGGAGCAAAATCTTATTATCGCAGGCACAACACAATCGCCTTTTTTGCCTGGCATTACAGCATCTTATCGGTCAAGTAATGCTGGAGCACAGGACAACTACTTCGCAAAATTCAGCAACGACGGCGATTTTTTATTAGGTTCCTTTTATGGAGGGCCTGGAGATGAAGATAAGGCGGATGTTGGTACCAACCAAGCAGGAGATATCCTATTAGCGGGTATAACTCCTTCTCTAAGTGGTGTATCATCTCCCGATGCATTACAACCCGCCATAGGTGGGAGTATGGATATGTATTTTTCTGCATTTAATAAAGCCGGGGGTTTTAAGTGGGCTAGCTATTATGGAGGGGTACAGCATGAAAAGATTTCTTCCATTAACGGATTAGGCAGGGATGTATATATAGTAGGATATAGTTTAAGCAATTCGCTCCCACAAGTGGGTTATACGGGTGGGAATGGATCTACAAGGCTTTTAAAGCTTACCGACACTTGCAGATGGACTATTCCGGCAACGGTTATTCCGGCGGATTGTAGCAATACTTACGAGGGGGCTATTGCCCTTAGCCCTGCTGGTGGAACAGCTCCTTATACCTACCTATGGTCTACTGGCGAGGTGGCGGCTTCCCGTTCAAACCTTACTGGCGGCATGTACACGGTGAGTGTAACCGACGACGCCAACTGTACCCTCGACACCACCATTACCATACCTGCGCCATTACCTATTGCTACTACCATTACCAGTACCATCTGCGCCGGCCAATCGGTAAGCGGATATGGAACCGCAGGTACTTTTATCGACACCCTAACCGCCTCCAATGGCTGCGATAGTGTGAGAGTAATTAACCTTACGGTGAACCCATACTTGTACTACACCCAAGATACGCTGCTATGTAATGGAAACAGTTTGGCCGTGGGCAACAAGGTGTACACTACCAGCGGTACTTATATTGACACCATTGCAACAGGCCTCTGCCAAACCATAGTGCGCTCCAATGTTAGCGTTCCTGCGGCAGTTAGGCTCAGTTTTATTACTGTTCCGGCTACCTGTGCCAACTTGGCTGATGGAGGTGTGTTCCTCAATCCATTCGGCGGGGTAGCACCTTATACTTACCAGTGGTCTACTGGCGATACTATTGCATTGCTATCCAGTCTGTATGGCGGGCAGTACACACTTACCGTTACCGATGCTGTGGGATGCAGTAAGGATACTACCGTAACCATTCGCGCCCCAATAGCCATTACCCAAACCATTAGCGATACTATTTGCTCAGGGCAAAACTTTGAAGGCTATGGCACCACCGGTATTTACAGGGATACTTTCCTCTCAGCAAATGGCTGTGACAGTACTAGGATAATTAACCTCTTAGTACAGCCTTACCTGCAGCAGGTACAAAGCGTGGCGCTTTGCTTTGGTGATAGCTTGGCGGTTGGCAACAATTTCTATACCACTAGCGGGGTGTATGTGGATACAGTAAGCGCAGGGGCATGCCAAGCAATATTGCAGAGCGATGTTACGGTACTTCCCGCAATCTTTAGCGACAGTATTGCAGGCAGTAATATTGCAGATACGGTTTCTCGCTATACCTATACGGTGCCCTATGTGGCAGGGGCAACCTACTATTGGGAACTTGGCGACGGCTTTGTGTTGAGTGGGCAGGGCACCAATAGTATTACAGCGCAATGGCTCCCTAGCAACGGCTTACTTTGGCTATATACAGGGCTTGATGGCTGCACCGATACCCTCCTGAAGAAGATATTTATTGATTTGGACGCCACCGGTATTAGCCAACTGCTAGAGCCAGCCATTAACGTTTACCCCAACCCAACAAGCAATAGTTTTAGTGTTGAAATTGGAAATTTGCCTACCGGCGATATGGTTGCGGAACTGCTAACTGTTACCGGTGCCAAGGTTTGGAACAAGCCAATATTGGGTTCAACAACCCATTTCGATATAACCAACCTGGCACAAAGCGTATACCTGTTGCAAATACGGCATCAGGAGTTCACTAAGATTGTAAGGGTGGTAAAATACTAGCTGGCGCCCTATCATTTGAGAATACTGCCAATCTGATTTTCCGTATCTATTAATGGACCAACTAAGGATATTTTCTGGAAATGGACGGTGATGCCGGTATGGATATTAATGCCATCAGGCGGCAACACTATTGCCCAATTGATTGATATTAAATATATAGATAGAAAGTAATGTATATTGGTATACTATTATATCATCAGCATTAACTTGGCTTCTATCGGGTTCAACATCCGCATAAAGCTGAAAAAATGCACTCGCCATGGTGGCGATGACAATACGCGTACCAATGCATGCTATGGAGTATACTACGTAATTATAGCCGAGGCTGATGTTATTGCCATGTCGTTTGGTGGAAAGTAAACTTCTAATACATCTGATAACCTGATGAAGAACGCCCTAATGCAAGCATTGCGCTGGTAACAGCAGTCACTAGCAATACCGATACGTTGTATTATTTAGCTACCTACACTAACAATTATAAATTGTGTAGCTGATGTAAATGCTCTTGAAGCGGGCTTGAAACTGTTTCCCAACTCTGGAAAAATTACTTAATAATAGCACTATCTGACAGACTTGTTATTATAGCCATTGGCCTTAATAACCTTGCGGGCTAAGCGGTATACGCGCATCCGCTTTTATCATCTAATGCTACCCAGCAGGTTGAGATAAGCGCCTAAATAACTACAGGGTTTTATGTTTGGTAGATTCAAACCGAGCAGGGATACTCAGTTCGTTAATGTATAAAGTATTATTATATTTGTGCTCTGAAGATTCGCATTGTTGCATTTGGTCTTTGGGTTATCTACCTTCGGTAGCCGTTATGTTTTAGACAAAAGACAGAATACACGGAACAGGCATTGTGATTTTTAATATTTTTTTGGCCTTTTTAATGAATGTTTAATAGTCTTACGTCTTGTGTCTTATATCTTGTGTCTGACACCTTGAACATTTATAGGCAACATTTTGTAATATAGAAACGTATATACTTACAGCACTAAGTTATTGATAATCATGTGGGAGCGGATACTGAATTACGGGGCGGTTTACTTAGGTAGTATGTTTAAGTTCATCTTTGGTCCACTAGCTGGGGCAAAAAGCCTTACAGTGTGGGAAACTGCGTTGTTTACCTTCCTCGGTATGATGACCGTGGTGTTTATACTCTCGCTAATGAAAGACGAGTTTCGCACCAAGCTCATTTGGCGCCTAAAGCGCGACAAGCGTTTATTCACCCGCAAAAATCGTCAGTTGGTGCGCATGTGGGGCAAGTATGGCTTGCGTGGAGTTGCTTTTTTTACCCCTTTGTTTTTAATGCCTATTGGTGGTTCCATTATAGCGCTTTCGTTTGGTAGTAAGCGTGCGCATGTACTTAAGTATATGGCCATCAGTGCCTTCTTCTGGAGCCTTGTTACCTCCTTTGCCGTGCATCAGTTTTATGATGTGGTTACGGGTTTTATAGGGGCTTTGTAGTTTGGTTATTGGTTGATTGGTTATTGGTTGATTGGTTATTGGTTATAAGTTATTGGTGCAATAGCCTTAATAAATTAAACCGCAAATCTCCATTTTGGTGTGGTATTCAGCTTGCTTCAAAAAAACTTTACGCCACAAAAACGGTCTTCACATTTACAAACTCCTTAATGCCAAAGTGTGATAATTCCCTTCCATAGCCACTTTCTTTAATGCCGCCAAATGGCAGCCTCGGGTCGGAGCGTACTAAAGTGTTTACAAAGCAGCAACCAGCCTCCAGTTCAGTGGCAGCGATGCGTTTGCCACGTGCTTTGTTTTGGGTAAATACAGCAGCACCTAAGCCAAAAACGGTATCGTTGGCTACTTGTATCGCTTCGGCTTCATCTTTCACTTTAATCAAGGCAGCCACCGGGCCGAAAATCTCTTCATCATAGGCCGGTTGGCCTTTGGCTACATCAGCCAGTACGGTGGCGGGGTAGTAGGCGCCTTCGCAATCGGGCAGTTTGCCACCTAAGAGCAATTTAGCACCATAGCCAATGCTTTTCTCCACCTGAGCGTGCACCTCATCCCGCAAATCGTGGCGGGCCATTGGGCCTAGGGTAGTGTCACTATTCAGCGGATTACCCATCACGGCTTTGGCCATTTCGGCTACAAAGAGCTTTTCGAATTGCTCATACACTTCCTCCACCACTATAAACCGTTTCGCCGCAATGCAGCTCTGCCCATTATTTATCAGGCGACTTTTTGCGCACAGTTTAGCCGCTTCGGCTAGGTCTGCATCTTCCAGTATTATGTATGGGTCGCTACCGCCCAATTCTAGTACAGTTTTCTTTAAGTTTTTTCCGGCAGTGGCCGCTACCTCTCGCCCTGCGGGTGTGCTGCCTGTAAGGGTTACAGCCTTTACGTGCGGGTGTTCAATAACTTTGGTTATTGCTTTGCTACCGATTAATAGGGTTTGAAAAACATGTAAGGGGAAGCCCGCTTCCAGCAGCACCCGTTCAATGGCGAGTGCACAGCCCGGTACGTTGCTGGCATGCTTTAATAAACCCGCATTACCTGCCATAAGGGCTGGCGCCAAAAACCGGAACACTTGCCAAAAGGGGAAGTTCCAAGGCATTATGGCCAGCACCATGCCCAGTGGCTCAAAGTGCACATAGCTCTCACTGGCATCGGTCATTATGGATTCATCTTGTAGGAATTGGGCCGCGTTTTCGGCATAGTAGTCACAGGTATCTGCGCATTTTTCTATTTCGCCTATGCCTTCTTTCAAGGGCTTGCCCATTTCATTGGCCATCAGGTTAGCCAGTTTATCGCTTTGCACGCGCAATAATTTAGCAGCTTGGTGCATCAATGCTGCACGGTGTGCATAGCTGGTTCTGCGCCAATCTAGCCACGCTTGGTGGCCTTGGGTTATCTTCTGGTTGATTGCATGTGGTTGCAGCTCTTCATATTGCTGCAATACTTTACCCGTAGCTGGGTTTATAGATTGTATCATATCTCCTCGGTTGGTAATACCTCAAGATATGAAGGAGAATTTGAAAACTAGGCAATTTAAAAATTTGGAAATGATAATTTGCGGTTAAGCTGTTTGCGGCCTATATTTTAGTACTAGGCAGGTAAGGTCATCGTCATAGCTGTCGCGCTTCACGTAGCGCCTCAGGTCGAGTTGCAGGTGGCGCAACATGCTATCGGGCTCCATGTGCTTGTGCAAGGCTAGGAATTCGGCAAAGCGGGCTTCCTCGTATAGTTTATCGTTCTCGTCAGCCGCTTCCGATACGCCATCGGTAAAGGCTATTAGCATATCGTTGGGGTATAATTGGGTAACCTCGGTTTCAAACAAATAATGTTCATCAAAGAAGCCTAAAATGGTACCGCCTTTTTGCAATAGGCGTACCTCTTCATCGGCCGAGTTCATGATTACGGGGGCAGGGTGGCCGCAATTTACGCTTTCCATTTGGCCCGTATTTTCGTCATATACAGCCATCCAAGCAGTTATAAATTTACCATCCTCAATTATCTGGCACAGTACACCATTCAGGCGCGCCACAAATTCTTCGAGCCTAAAAGCGTCTTTGTTATTGTTTAAGTGCGTTTCAACGTAAGAGTGTAGGGTGGATACGATAATGGATGCCGGCAAGCCCTTGCCAACCACATCGGCTACTATCATCAGGTATTTTCCTTGGTCTACCTTACGTATGGTATAGTAGTCGCCGCCCACCTCTTTACTCCATTGCATAAACGCTGCTAGCTTAAGCCCTTTTACCGTGGGCAGCGTTTCCGGTATCAGGCGTTCCATTACCTTTTTAGCCAGTTGCAACTCTTGTGTAAACAACTCATTTTGGTGCCTTACCTTAGTAAGCAGCCCAATTATTCGGTCTTCATACTTTAGGTTTTCGGTTTGATAGAAAGAGATGCTGCCGTACATAAAAAACAGCAGTACTACTGGCATTACCGTAGCTTGGTAATATTGCTTGAACTCGAAGCCAAATTGCTCGTGCCCTACGCCGCATACTTCATGCACAAAATCAAACATCAATAGGCATACAACATTGATGCCCAAGGCTAAATAGAACAAAAAGCGTTCGCTAATATCAATTAGAAATAGGGGCAACAAACTGATTGCTACTAAAAAGTAGCGTGGGGTATAGTAATGGTATTCGCTAATGACAAACTTGCTGGATGCACCGTAAACCTTTAGCATTACTATAATCACCAATACCATTAACGGCATCAACACACCAAAAACCAACCGGCTATAACGTGTGTAACCTAGGTGGTTTAATGATAGTGCTATCAACGGCACCGCCATTAATGAGCCAACTAGGTAGGTAACATCAGCACTGCCATTGGCTATAGAAAATATTAAAGTGCTTATCGCTGAGATAAGGAAGGTAACAATACTGAGCCGGTTTGACAGTACTATTTTCTTTTTTACCCGAGCCTCTATATTCGCACCTATACCTAGTTCAGATAGCCCGAGCCATATTTTTTTGTATTCATCAACGAATGGAAATGCGAAGCTGGACATAATTGTTGCCGTTGTTAGGCTATAATATACGCTCCAACACGCTAAAAGTTTAGCATATAATGGTTATTTTAGTTTTGCTAAATTGAGATTTTAGGGTATTTGAAAGCCTATTTCCGTTGCTTGGTTGATGCTTTCGTTGGGTAATAGCGTGAATGGCCTATCAAATGGATATTGTATAAATTCGCCGCTCTGGGGCACTTGGTCAGCATTGGTATCGTAAATGGCATTTAAGTAGTAATCGCCAGGGTGCATGTAGTCAAATGCGTAATTGTTTGCATTGGCACCAGTTAACAATACATATCGGGAGCGGTACTTAAGGTTGGCCGGTACATAGTTGAAGCCACTAAATAGCGGTTGAGTAGTAATTATAAGTATCACCTGGGCACCTGCCTGTGGTTGCACCGCGCTGCCAAAGGTGCATGTTACCGAGGTTTGACCTAAGTAGGGGTGGTCCATTTGGCGGTACGGGTCATTGTTTATGTCGTAAAATACCGCTTCCGTTAGGCTATCGAAGCTTGTTGAAAGGTCTTTCATTAGCTTCTTCTTCGGGAAACCGAAGTGCTGCTTGGCCACTTGTACCGCGGTGGTGTCAGTTCGCTTGGCGGCCCATTGCATATGTAGGGTAGGGGCAGATAGGTTGTTGTACTTGTTGGTGAAGGTTTGCATATATACGCTGTCGTTTCGGAAACGGAACTCGGCATATACCCGATTAGGGCCTGCTTTAAAATCGGAGAAGCGATAATAGCGCTCACCCCCCAGCTCATAACTGCTGTCACATTGTGCATACGACACCCGTTGCAAACCGGCAAAGCCCCCGCCATTGCGGAAGGCCATCACGTACTTTTGCTCGAACTTGGTAATGAAAAAGCCCATGAAAATATCGTTCACGGTATCTAGCTCCGCCTTGCCTGATAAGTGGGCCTCAGCAATGGGGCGGAAGTCTAATATCCACTCAGGGTAGCCGCCTAGTGGGGTTGTTGAGGTTACGGGGCCGTTCCAGATACCTATAAAATCGTTGAGGATGCCGTAGCCAAGCACGGTAGTGGTATCGGTTAGGGGCGGGGTTTTGTCGTCTTTATCATCAGTACCGCCCTTATCGCAAGCAATAAAACTAAGGCTACAAATGCAAAATAAAGCAAACGCGTATTTCATGAAACGTAGATTATAGCGGATGATAAAATCACTTGGTAAAGATACGTTAATGCCCGTGGTTAACATGTAAAATGATGGCCTCAAATAAGCCGAAACAAAACGCTTTATTTGCTGGGTAACTGGTGTGGCAACAAAGGCTATTCTTTGGGTTGACATTATAGTATAGTTTTATATACGTGTACAATAAACACAACAGTGAAATAGTGCCTTAAACTATTGATAACTATACACTTACCTTTGCGTATACTACTGAAGGATATTGGCCTTCAGCATCTAAAAGAATAATTAAGTCTCCGTTAATATTTTCGCTTAAATCGAGGACTTTTTGATAGTATTTACGTAATTTGTAGCTTAGGCTAATGGTTAAATGAGCGTGAAGGGTGCGGTTTTTTGATAATTGGCTATGCATGAACGTATGGTAAATTTAAAAAAATCACTTTTCGTTAAATGGGTACTATGAAAAAATGGCGTTACAATGGTATACTTTCTACGTTGGCAATGCCTGTTTTACTTTTATCTAGTACCAATCCTGAAGTAAAAAAAAGGCAGCCTCATTATTCAACCATCTTTGGCGAGTTGTTTGAGCGCCCTAAACGGGCCAACAACAAACTTAAAATTGAAAGTGTTGCTTGGTGAAATATGTTATTATATTTTATAATATAATCAGAGAAAACCGCTATATGAATAATT
Source organism: Sphingobacteriales bacterium (assembly GCA_027483645.1). Lineage (GTDB taxonomy): Bacteria > Bacteroidota > Bacteroidia > Chitinophagales > CAIOSU01 > CAIOSU01. The sequence continues at coordinate 368,863 of JAIXUD010000021.1, read as the reverse complement.
TAATACTCCTTGTGCTTCTTACCGTCCCGCTTTGGGTTTCTGCCCAGCAGATTGACACCAAATTATTGGAGGGGCAATGGTTACTGGCTGATATTACCTCTAACGATTCTATATGGGTTTCCATCCATCCTGATGCGCAAGAACCGGTATCTACTGGCCCCAATAAAAATGGCAGTACTGAGCGCCAGAAAAAAAAGGTAGCGGTGGCCGATTACATGAAGAAAGACCTTACCTGTGGCGTAACCCGCTTTGTTTTTCAAGGCAACACCTTTCAGTTTTATCGTGGCGAGGCGCTTACGTTTAGCGGCACTATTACAGTAAAGGGCAAACAACTATTACTGGAATACGACAACGGAAACGGCAAAAACACGAAGGAGAATACCATTGTAACCCTTACCGCCGGAAACCTAGTTTTGAGTTCAGAATCTAAAGAACAACCAGTGTTGCTGTCATTCTTTAAGAAATGAGGCAGCTAAGTTCACTTACAAGAAACTTATTATGAATAAATATATACTCTCTACATTGTTGATGTTTTCTGGCATGGTTACTATGGCACAAAACGTTAGCTACCAAATATATACGGAACGCTACTATACAGGCCGTGGCAACTCCGACTTTTGGACGGATGACGACCCAAGGTGGCTGGTATTGTTTTATCAAGATGCCGATGGTTATGTCAATGGCCAAGGAGTTTTACGAAGTGTAAGTGATGGATTAGATGGCCCCGCGTGGGATGACCCTACTGACTTCCTTTGCCGCACCGAAACCAATACATCATCCACCTTTATTAGGGTAGGGTTGGAAGGTTGGGAAGATGATGCTTGCGGCTCATCGGATACCTATGATACTGGTTGTTTGAATGATGATGAAGCACGTTGTTATATATTAAGCAGTTCTATAAATTTCCGTAGTGGTGCCATTTGTAACTGGAACGACTATAACATTTATTGTAACGGCAACTGGCAAGTTGATTACCGCATAAGATGGGAATGGGCTGGCGCCCCTACCATTACTACCCAACCAAACCCTACTGATAGAAACCTATGCATTGGCGCTGCTACTACCATTACCGTAGTGGGCGATGCCTCTTCACGTTTTTATCAATGGCAGGTAAACACCAATACGGGCCTACCGCAAACAGGTTGTGCAACCAGTGGTTGGACGGATATAAGCGGTGCGAATAGCGCTAGCTACACACCGCCTCAAACAGCTGGCTCTAGGCAATACCGCGTACAGATAACCAGTAATTGTAGTGCCGATTTCACTTCCAAAACCACTACTTCCAGCTGTGTAAGGGTTAACTACTTCCCGTATTCACCCCCTATTATCAGTTCGGCATGTGGCAATAGTATCAGCCTAGGTTCCGTTCAGAGTTTTTCGGCAACGGTATCCCCAGCGGTGGGTGCTATAGGCAACGGCTCTTATACCTGGTCGGTGAGCCCTGCTGGCCCTGTTATTTCGGCATCTACATCTGCCACTACCAATATTACCTTCCCCAATGATGGAACATATACGATTACCCTTACTACAGATGATAGTGGCGGCCCATGTGGCACGGCAACTACCACATGCTCAGTAAATGTAAGCTCTCCCGATTGTGACTTTGTATACGCCAATAACACTACCAGCAATACCCTAATTGGCTCATCTAATTCGCCAGTAACTTTGGCAGCAGCTATTACTTTGGCCAGTGGTTCGGCTACACGCAAGCATATACGGCTGGCTAGTGGTCTTTATAATATAGATGCTACGTTAAATATACCTTCAAATGTTATTATTGAAGGGGGTTATATTCAAACAGGCAACAACTGGACTAAAAGCAGTGCTGCCGTTACCACTATAAATTTTACTGTGTCTGCTATAGTGCAACCAAATAATGATGTGCGACATTTAATTGGCTTTTCATCGAACAATACCAGTTCGTGGACCCTACAAGATTTGACTATAACTACGGCAAATGCAACAAACAATAGTACCTCTGGTAATGGCACTAGCAATTATGCGATTTGGATTGGCAATGGATCCAATAATTATACGATAACAAGGTGCAACATAACTAGTGGCGCTGCAACTGCCGGGTTGGGAGATGATAATCCGGCAACATACAACAGTGCTTGGGACGGTACTAACGGTGGTGTTGGTGGACCCGGTGGCAATGGCGGTAAAGGAAACTCAACAGTGCCTTTTGGATGTGGAAATGATAGCAGAGGTTCGGCTGGTGGTGCCGGAGCCGGTGGAGCTGCCGGAAGCAATGCTAGCCGCATTGGTGGCTCAGCATCTGCTGGAAGAAGTGGTGGGGCTGGTGGCCGTGGGGCTGAGGATGACAACAGTTGTGATGCAGGAGAAGCAGGGTCTGCTGGCAGCGCCTTAGCCAATGGCGGCAGTGCCGGAGGTGCAGGTGGTGCTGGAGCTTGTGATGGTGGAAATAACGATACCCCATTTGGTGGGGATGCTAGTAATGCTAGCGGTATAGCATTAGCCGGAACAAATGGTGGATTAGTTGCGGCTGTATATTCAGGTGGCTTCTTTACCCCATCTTATGGTACCAATGGAACACCCGGTATTGGCGGCGCTTCGGGCGGCGGCGGTGGCGGTGGCGGCCAAGATACTAACGGCTGCGACGGATCAGGCGGCGGTGGCGGCGGCGGCGGCGGCGGTGGCGGCGGCGGTGGCGCTGGTGCAGGCGGCCGTGGTGGTGGCTCAACTTATGCAATATTTATTTGGAACGGTGGTGCCGGAGGAAATTTGGTAAATACCTCTTTAAATACGGGTAGCGAAGGGGCAGGCGGTAATGGCGGCACTAGAGGCACAGGCAGCGGTGGTGGTACCCGAGGTAACGGTGGTGGCCGCAACGCATCAGGTGCTAACGATGGCGGTGCTTGCAGTAATGGAGATGGCGACTGCAACCGTGGAGGTATGGGTGGCAACGGAATTGCTGGTAGCAACGGTGGAGCTGGTGGTAATGCAGTAGCAGGTACCAAGCTCGCTATTGCTAATTTAACCTCAGCAGGTGCTTTTACCACAGTAAATGCCCCATCTACCAATCCTGCAATTGCCGTTAATAGTGGTAACACAGGCGGCAGCGTACCTAACCCTACTAATGCTATAATAGTAAACTATAACAATACCAAGGGTTGCACCAATTCTTATATTAACCTACAAAAAACCACAGGCAACTGGAGTAGCTATGGCACTGGCGGCGATGAAGTGTTTGATATTACCAGCTCACTCTCCAGCCAGAATGTTACTGCTACCAATATATCTGTTTATTATCCAACTGGCTCTATAGGTTGGAAAGATATATCGACCACTACCGATAGCCGCACTAGGCTGTTGTTTATCTCTACTGATAGAACCCCACCGGTAATCAATGGCATTAGTTCGCCCATCTGTGCCGATGGAAGTTTGAGCCTTACCGTTACCGCCAACAGCCCATCCACCGTGGTGGCCTACGAGTGGACAGTACAAGCGCAAGCGGTAACCGGGCTAAACACCCCGGCAGCAACGCTAACCTCTAGCAGTGCTACCCCTAACTTTACTTTCCCTAATACGGGCAGTACTAATATTACCTATCAAATCAAGCTTCGTGTGCAAGACCAATGCTGCGGCTGGTCAATTCCGGTATTTGGATTTGTTACCGTAAATCCAGATCCTGCTCCACCAACTGCTACCCGCAGCCCTGTGGATGCATCGGTGTGCGAAGGCCAAGGCCTTACTTTAACCAGCCCTGCATTGGGTAACGGTGGCGCTGGAACTTGTAGCTTCGAGTATCGCTATAATGATGGTTCTGGCTTTACTAATTGGGATGCAGCAGTACCGAACTTTGCAGCCGTTCAGGGTACCAATACCATAGAGATACGTACCAATTGTAACGGCAACGGTTGCGATATAAGCACTGCAACCGCCTATAGCTGGACTGTGGCCGCCGACCCAGCCATACCTGCTGCCACACGCTCACCTAATATGGATACCGTGTGCGTAGGTGCAACACTAGTGCTTACCGGCGTGGCCCAAGGCCAAGGTGGCACGGGTACTTGTACATTAGAGTATGCGTCATCTACTACAGGGGCAAGTGGTTACGGTGCTTGGAGTGCAACTCCTCCATCATTAACCGCAACCGGTACCGATAACCGTATAAAAGTACGCACGAGCTGTACCGGCTTAGGTTGTGGTACCTCTCCCGAAGCAGAGTTTGTATGGTTTGTGAAAGCTGACCCAATAGCTCCTACCATCACCAAAAATCCGACTGATGCAACAGTTTGTATTGGAGCAGTGGTAGCTGCCAACGTTACCGCATTCGGTACTGGTGGCGCTGGTACCTGCCAAGATGAATTGCGCTTTAGCATTGATAATGGCGGAAACTGGAGTGCATGGGGCACTACCATACCATCTATAACCACCACAGCGGCTGGTACCTTCTTGATTGAGGCACGCCGCAACTGTGGCGCAGGAGGTTGCAACTCCAATGTAAACAGCATTAGTTGGACGGTGGTGACAGACCCTACTATTTCAACCCCAACCTTTAACCCAACTACTATCTGTGCTGGCGGTACTACCGTAGTAAGTGCTACCATAAGTGGTGGTACAGGTACGCCTAGCCCGCAGTGGCAATATTTTAATGGCAGCACTTGGAACGATGTGGCAAACAGTACCCCAGCGGGCGCTACCTATACCAATGCTACCACTATCAGCATGACCATAGCAGGTATCACAGCCACCGGAAGCCATCAGTATAGGCTCATAACAACAAATGCACAAGGCTGTACCGCCACGGGTGCTGGTGCTAGCTTTAGTGTAGTGGCCGACCCTACCTGGGCTACCAACACCGTTTCGCCGGGTACTATTTGCAACGGCGGTTCTGTTACGTTCTCGGCTACCGTAAGCGGTGGTTCGGGCGGCACCGTAAGTTGGATAAGGGCTACCACGCCGGGCGGTGCAGGTACGGCGGTTACGTCTCCTGATATACCACCAAGTGCTACTACCTATTACTATCGTCCGGTTTACAACCCAACAGTACCGGGTTGTAACCTTGCCGATGGTGCGGAAACTACCGTAAGCGTAGTGGCTGACCCTACTTGGGCTACCAATACGGTTTCACCGGGCACTATTTGCAACGGCGGTTCGGTTACGTTCTCGGCTACCGTTAGCGGCGGCTCGGGCGGCACTGTTAGCTGGGTAAGGGCTACCACGCCAGGCGGTGCAGGCACCACGGTCACTTCGCCCAACATTCCACCATCAACCGGTACCTATTATTATCGTCCAGTTTACAACCCAACGGTATCGGGTTGTAACCTTGCCGATGGAGCGGAAACTACCGTAACGGTAGTGGCCGACCCTACTTGGGCTACCAACACCCTTTCGCCGGGCACTATTTGCAATGGCGGTTCGGTTACGTTCTCGGCTTCCGTTAGCGGTGGCTCGGGTGGCACGGTAAGTTGGGTGCGGGCAACTACCCCAGGTGGCGTAGGTACAACCGTTACTTCGCCTAATACTCCTCCATCTGCCGGTACTTACTACTATCGTCCGGTATACACAGGCACAGTATCTGGCTGTAACCTTGCCGATGGCGCGGAAGCTACTGTAACCGTAGTGGCCGACCCCACTTGGGCAACCAACACCGTTTCGCCAGGCACTATTTGCAATGGCGGTTCTGTTACGTTCTCGGCTACCGTAAGCGGTGGTTCGGGCGGGACCGTAAGTTGGATAAGGGCTACCACGCCAGGTGGCGCAGGTACAACCGTTACTTCGCCTAATACTCCTCCATCTGCGGGTACTTACTACTACCGTCCGGTATACACAGGCACGGTATCTGGCTGTAACCTGGCCGATGGTGCGGAAACTACCGTAACCGTAGTGGCCGACCCTACTTGGGCTAGCAATACTGTTTCATCAGGGCCTATTTGCTTAGGGGCTAGTGTCACATTCGCTGCATCGGTTTCGGGTGGCTCAGGTGGTACGGTTAGTTGGGTAAGGGCAACTACGCCAGGCGGTGCTGGCACGGCGGTAACCTCTCCGGATGTACCACCAAGTGCAACTACCTATTACTATCGTCCGGTTTATAACTTTACGGTATCTGGTTGTAACTTGGCCGATGGCGCGGAAACAAGTGTAGTTATTGTTGCCGACCCAATTATAACCACCCAACCCGTTACAGGCGTAGCTTGCTATAATGGCACCTATACCTTAACAGTTGCGGCATCTGGCGGCGTGGGTACGTTTAGCTACCAATGGCAAGAAAGTACCACCAGTTGTGGCGGCGGCTGGGCCAATGTTGGCACCAACTCCACGAGCTATACTTCAGGTACGCTTACCACTACTAGATACTATCAAGTAATCGTAACGCAAACGGGCAACTCGTGTGGTACCATTACCAGCAATTGTGCCACGGTAACTACACAAACCAACCTTTCCACCTCAACCTGGAATGGAAACGTAAGCACCGATTGGTACAACCCTGCCAACTGGAGCAACTGTGTACCAGGTAGCAACACTGCAGCGGTAATACCTGCAGGTAGGCCAAGGTATCCGCAAATTATCACTACATCGCCCCTTTACAATGGCGATGCAACTTGTAAAACCATCAACATTGCCAACGGCGCCAGCCTAGATATTAAGGGCAACGCTGTGCTGGATGTGCTAGATTAATTTTAGAAAGAACTGCCACATTTGCGAAAGCCCCAGTCTATTGATAACTGGGGCTTTCGTTTTTTTATGTGTGGTAATTAAAATTATGATAAGGACTGGTTTCTTGTTGCTCCTTTTATTATTTTTAAAAGATAATAGTAATTGGGCGGCAAGAAACAGCAAGCAGGAAAAAGGTTTTTTATCGCTAACCTACGCTGCCCCTTTTTGGTGTTGAATGGTATAGTGAAGTGATGTTAGCTGCAATTATCTATTTACAAGGCAATAATAAGTTTAATCTAACCGCGTGCAACGTTTATTCATTACCATTTGTGTTTCGGCCCTTGCCCTTTTCGTCGCTTGCAACCAAGGCCAGCCGAAAGAGACTACCCTAGGCGGCACACCTACTGCATCGGTAGGGCCACAAAAGCTCTCGGAATACGGTTTCTTCACAGGTAACATGGCCGATTTGGTACCCGCAAAAGGGGTGCTGCCGTATGACTTGGCAACGCCGCTTTTTTCTGATTATGCCCATAAAGCTAGGTTTGTAAAGTTCCCTGAAGGAGCAGCGCCGGCGCCATTTAATGATAGTAACGTACTAGCCCTGCCTGTGGGCACCATCCTCGTAAAGACGTTTTATTATCCTACGGATATGCGCGACGAAAGCAAAGGCCGCCGCTTGATGGAGACCCGCTTATTGGTACATGAAGAAGCGGGTTGGAAGGCTTTGCCATATATTTGGAATGATGAGCAAACCGAGGCCGTACTAGAAATAACCGGTGGCCGGAAAGATGTAAGCTGGGTGCATATTGATGGCAGCACACGCAACCTGAATTATGTAATACCCAACATGAACCAGTGCAAGGGTTGCCACATAAAAGATGGCAACATGGTGCCCATTGGGCCGAAAGCACGGAATTTGAATAAAGACTACACCTACGCAGAAGGAGCGCAAAACCAATTGCTAAAGTGGCATGAAGCGGGCATTTTAGCAGAGTTGCCACCTATAGCTTCAGTAACCAAGTTGCCCATTTGGGGAGTAGCCAACAGCGGTACGCTGAACGAAAAGGCCCGCGCCTATCTTGATATAAACTGTGCGCATTGCCACCAAAGTGGTGCTCCGGCCAATACCTCGGGCCTCTTGCTCGATTATCATCAGCAAAACCCCGCAGCTTTGGGTATACTTAAGTCGCCAGTAGCGGCGGGGCGCGGCTCGGGTGGGCATTTGTATGATATTGACCCTGGCCATCCTGAAAAATCCATCCTGCTCTTCCGTATGGATTCTGAAGACCCGGGTATCATGATGCCCGAACTGAGCAGGAAGTTGATACACAAAGAAGGCGTGGAGCTGATAAGGGAGTGGATAGTGTCTATGCCTAAGTAGCCTAAGTGATTAATTACGTTTTTCTGCTACAGTTCCTCAGTCTTCCGCGGTTATAACTATCTTTAAGTTTATTGAGAACATGCCTTGCGCTTCTAGCTATTATAAGTTTTGCGGTTGCCTTACATGCGCAGCAACAGGTTACCATCATTAGCGAATGTGGTGGGCTAGATACGATTACAATACCTACCATCATCGATAACGACCTTGATGGTATGGATGACGGGCTGGAGCAGCTATTGCTCGACCGTTTTGTGCCTTATATAGTGCAATACAATAGCGATGATTGCCCTGGCCCCAACACCAACGGCACGGGGGACACCAACTTAGTGGTAAGCCGTATTTTCCCTATATCGCAACAATACACCAATACCAACAGTATCGATTCGGTTAAAATAAACCCCACACCCATAACGGCCCCCAGTGGGCTTACCGTAGGGTTGTATTGGTACAGCACTGTGGTAAAAGTAAATTCGGCATTATTATATGGAAGGGATTGCGGCCTTACCAGTCATACCGCAGATGTGGAGGGCTTCAACTTTTCGTTGAAATATACGGGCACACTACCCGGAGGGTGGATGTACGATACCGATTTGCAGCATTGGCAGGGTGGCAGCATCCAAACCGTTTCGCACGCTGGTACTTTTTGTGAGGCGGTACAAACGTTCCCTTATCGCAGTGCGACAAATGCTACAGGTAAGGATACCATCTATCCTTCGCCCGACAAGCATGGCAACTTCCTTACAGTACAGCAGTGTAGTAGCAACTTTATTTGTGACCCAGCCTGCTCAGGTGCCTCAACCCGCAAGAAAGTGAAGAACGTAAATATTGGCGAGCCCAATGCGCCAATGGTTACCAATTTGGGCACCCTGTACGCAGCCTACGCCGGCGAAGACCCTTGGGGGAACAACGACTTCTTGAACGGTGGCGCGGGCACCATCAAGAGTAAAATGGAGCTGGAACTTAACAATTCCTTTTTTCAAGGGGTGCAATTAAGTAGCCAAGGGGTAATCTGTAACTTGTACCGCAATTGCTACGGCCCTGCAGGCTCGGCTATCTTAGCCTATACTTGCGCAGGTACTCCTTACGGGTTTTACAGCCAGCAGATTACCACATCTGGGGTTTACACCGAAGTGTTAGCTACTCCCTATGGTTGTGATAGCACGGTAACACTAACATTATCTATTGAACCAGTAAATAACGTTACCATAAATGCGGCTATTTGCTCCAATACTACCTACCCGTTCGATGGACAACAGCTGGATAGTACTGGAACGTATCAAGCGACATTGATTAACAGTGTGGGTTGCGATAGTGCAGTTACGCTTAACCTGATAGTTGATGGAGTGATTAATGTTACCTTGAATGAAGGCATCTGCGCTGGTGACAGTTATTTATTCAATGGGCAAAGCCTTAGTGTAGCTGGTGTATATGCCGATACCTCAACCGCTTTGGGTGGGTGCGATAGTGTTACTAAGCTTAACCTTACCGTAAATTCAACGGTGTACACTAGCAGAAATGCCAGTATTTGCGATGGACAAACCTACTTTTTTCAAGGCCAGAGCTTAACTTCCGCAGGATTGTATGCTGATACGTTTATTGCCATCACCGGTTGCGATAGCATAGTTACCTTACAGCTTCAAGTAGATACTTTGCCCGCAAAGCCCATGATTAATGCAGCAGCTGCGGAGCTTAGTACCGATTCCACAGCAACTGATTATCTATGGTTTTTAAATGGTGTGGTTATTTCGGGCGCTAATTCTGCTACCTACACTGCAGCAGTTACGGGTTTTTATCAAGTTTCTGTTGCCGATGCTGCAGGATGTTTAGCCTTGTCGGATAGCATATTTGTAAATGGTGTGGGCATAGATGTTCCATTGGCATCAGGTATAAAGCTATATCCCAATCCTTCGCAAGGTACGTTTACTATTGTAACACCTGATGCCCATTATCCCCTTGCGCTGGCTGTTTACAGCCTATCGGGCAAGCAGGTACATGCCGAAAGCATCACATCAGCATCGCAGCTTATTGATTTGCCACAATTGTCTAAAGGCCTATACTTTTTGCGCGTTAGTGGTGAGGGTTTTGTATGGAACGGCAAGCTATATTTGAATTAAGCTGTGCTTGAGAATGTTCAAAGAATTAATGGATTAAAGGTGTTGCGTTTTTCTTTGCTTTCGTTGCGGTTAAATCCATAACATAGCCGAATTTGTCATATTGCCATTTACATTGTACATTGTACGGCAAACCTCCAATATGCCCACTCCTCAACTACCACCATCTGTACCCGGCCATTGGCTATTTGGCAGCGGCCTTGATTTGGCACTAAACCCTATTGGTTTTCTAGGGAAAAACAGCAAAAAATATGGTGGCATCTATAGGCTTACTTCTAGGTTTAAAAAGATGGTTATAGTACAAGACCCCGATTTAGTGAAGTACGTTTTGCAAGACAATAACAAGAACTACATTAAGAGTTTTGGGTACGATGTGCTGGGGCTGCTGCTGGGCAAAGGGTTGCTTACCAGCGAAGGCGATTTTTGGCGCAAGCAGCGCCGCTTGGCACAGCCAGCCTTCCACCGCGAAAGGCTAAATGCCATGGTGCAAACTATGGTAACCTGTACCAAGGAATATATGGAGGTACTGGAAAAAAAGCGTGGACAGCAAGTGGATGTAAGCAAAGAGATGATGCACGTTACGTTGCACATTGTTGGCAAATCGCTTTTTGGGAGTAACGTTACCGATATAGTGGAGGCCGTAGGCAAAGAGATGGACATTGCACAAGAGCTGGCCATTGAAAGGATATCGAACCCATTTAAGTTGCCAGTGTGGATACCTACCCCGGGCAACATACAGGAAAAGAAATCGATACAGATGCTGGATAAGGTGATGATGGACATCATCGAAAAGCGCCGAAAAGACACCGCTCATTACGACGACCTGCTACAAATGCTGATGGAGGCCAAAGATGAGGATACCGGCGAGCAAATGAGCGACCGCCAACTGCGCGACGAGTGCATGACCATTTTCCTGGCAGGGCACGAAACCACTGCACTGGCACTTACCTGGCTGTGGTATATGGTAGACCAAAACCCTGCAGAAATTGAAAAACTGCGTACCGAAGCAGAGCAGGTATTGCAAGGCCGCGACCCAGAAATGGGCGACGTGATGAAGCTGGAATATACCCGTATGGCTATTGAAGAAACCATGCGCCTGTATCCCCCGGCTTGGGTTATTGGCCGCCGCAATGTAGAAGATGATACTGTAGGTGGTTATTTAGTGAAAGCCAATAGCAATTTATTAATACCCGTATACCAGATGCACCGCGACCCAGATATTTGGGAAAACGCCGAGCAGTTTGACCCTGAGCGTTTCCGTAAGGATAAGATAAAGGAAAAACACCGTTTTGCTTATTTCCCCTTTGGCGGAGGGCCAAGGCTTTGCATCGGCAACAACTTCGCTTTGATGGAAATGCAGGTGGTAGTGGCTATGATGGTTACCCGTTTCCGCTTTACATTGGTACCCGGCCACCCCGTAGTGCTGGACCCGCTGGTAACGCTTCGCTCTAAGCATGGGATGAAGATGTTGGTGGAGTAGGGAAACGAATTATGGGTAAGAGATGTTTATTTGTTTGACAAATACCCTTAGAAGAAGCTATCTTTAATTTATGACAGTTACGGACTTTAAGCAACAAATAGCGCCATACAGCACCACAGAGCTGCATCTATTTGAATTGGCCATTTACCAAGAATTGGAAAGCCGAGGTGCATTACCTGTATTTAATGGGGAGACGGATAGCCTAAAGAAACACCTTAAGATGCTTGATGAAGGTATCGACGCGGGAACGGTTAAGACTATTTCTCTTGAGGAGTTTAAGCAAGTAATGAATAAACGCAGAGCGATTAACAATCCTACCCTTTAGCAACCCCACCGAGCTTCTTCAACCATTCAAAGATCAGCACGTTCATAATCAACAGCAACAGGCAATACACGGTATCATCCAGCGGAATGGTGTAGATGCGGATACCGAGGTTGTGGGCATCGTTATACCATACCACGGGCAGGGCAGTAAGTACTCCATTTACCAGCAGAAATGGAATCAAGCAAACTAGGTATGATAAGTAGAACCACCCCATCCAGCCCACACGTAAGATAAATTGCGCCAATAGCACAAACACCGCGGCAGCTACGAACGTAACTGTGGTGTATAGATGGCCCCAATAGAAAAAAGCCACAACCGGTAAACCAACCACTAACAAGCCCGATATATAGGGTGCTGCCGATATTAAGTAATCCTTTGGCGCATAATGCCGAATACACTCATAAATAAACAAACAGGCATAAGGCACCACAAAAAAGAATAGCACCTCTTCTAGCGGCAGGTTGGCCAAATGTGGGCCCAACAAATAATCGGTATTGAAGCCCCACACTCCCCAAGAGGTAAAAAAGTAATCCCAGATTAAAAAGTATACTGCGGAAACTAGGGTAGCTGGGAATAAATAGCGCCAGTATTGCACAAAGTTTACCCTTCTATCAAATGATAGTACCAGCGGGAAGAAGATGGTAAAGATGATAAGGTAGAGATAAACCGGCATGGGCTCGTATTGAATTTCAAATTACCACATTCCCCAGTTACTACAGCAGGTTGAGGCTACTTTTAATATAGCTTTGCACCAAAAGGCCTAGCTTCCTGCGGTCTGATACGCGGATTCGCTCACTTTTTACTACCTCGGCGGCCGTTTTCTTTATTTTATTGAACAAGCAAACATAGAACATATACGCTAAGTGGACCCCCATACGCGCACCTTGGGGAAGTTTCACAATACCTTGGTAAGCAGCGTCAAAATCTTGCTGTATGTTGGCTTCCAGCTCCTTTTTAGCTTCTTCATCAAAGGTATGGAAGTTCATACCGGGGAAATAGACCCTACCACGTTCCACGTAGTCGCTCTTCATGTCGCGCAGGAAATTGATTTTCTGAAATGCCGCGCCCAAGCTTTTCGCAGGTGCCTTAAGCCTATCATACATTTCGGCATCACCCTCACAGAAAACCCGCAGGCACATTAAGCCAACAACCTCTGCCGAGCCGTATATGTAGGTATCATACATGTTGGCCTCGTAGCGGTGGTAGCTCAGGTCCATCTCCATACTCTTCAAAAAAGAATCTATCAGCTCCCACTCAATGTTGTATTGGTGCACCACTAATTGGAACGAATGAATCACCGGGTTAAGGCTTATCTTTTCTTCAATAGCCTTTACAGTCTCTTCCCTAAAGCGCTCCAATAGTTGCTTTTTATCGTAGCCATGGAAGGTATCCACTATTTCATCAGCAAGCCGCACATACCCATAAATGCTATAAATGGGGTTATGAAAGCGTTTGTCAAGGGTTTTGATACCTAGGGTAAATGAGGTACTGTAAGCCTCAGTAATGAGACGACTGCAGCCAAAAGCGGTTTGGTTGAAGAGGGTGAGCATAGTTTGTTTAACAAGCTAACTGCCACTTTGTTTAAGGTAAATTGCAGAGCATTGTAAAGGTAAAACATTTCGCGTCCATGAAAGCCACAAATTGCATACAAGTGCCCTTTGGGCATGGTTTGTGACTTACACCCGGTCAAAATCATACTTATGCAAGGAATTAAAAGGAGTACTCGTATAAAAGCCGCGGTGGGCATTACGCTTGGCGTAATTGCTGGCATAGTAGTTTGGTGGGTAATCACCAGCATCATTTGGGGAATTGTGGTGGGATTTGTGGCCGCACTAACCCTAAGCACCCTATTTTCTTTCAAAAAGGATACCCCAACCCCACCAAACGGTGGTAAAGGTGGTAGTAATGAATTGCGGCCACCGATTTAATATCATTTCCTAGTTAAAAGATAAACCACGGAGAACACGGAAAAAGGCACGGAGGAACACGGAAGTGGTTTACATCTTTTAAAGCTGTTACTCCTAATACTATATCCTCTCCATCCTCAAACCCTTCCTTTCCTAATCTCCTCCACCACTCCCGGGTCGAGTAGGGTAGAGGTATCGCCAAGGTTATCGGTTTCGCCTTCAGCAATTTTTCGCAGGATGCGGCGCATTATTTTACCACTGCGGGTTTTCGGCAGGCCGGTTACAAACTGTATTTTATCGGCTTTGGCTATGGGGCCAATAATGCGCGAAACAAACTCATTGATTTCCTTGCGCAACTGTTCCTCATCAGCGCCTTTTGCTTCGCTTAGCAACACCACAAATGCATATACGGCAAATCCCTTCAGCTCATGCGGATAGCCTACTACGGCGGTTTCAATTACTAACTCATGCTCGTCAATAGCGTTCTCTATTTCGGCAGTGCCCAGGTTATGGCCCGAAACGATGATTACATCATCTACCCGGCCAGTAATTCGATAGTAGCCATCCAAATCCCGGCGGCAACCGTCGCCCGTAAAGTAATAGTTAGGGAAAGCGGAAAAATACGTCTCACGGAAACGGTTATGGTCGCCCCAAATGCTGCGCGCCATGCCCGGCCAAGGGAATTTAATACAGAGCCGCCCTTCCTCGCCATTGACCAATATTTCTTCCCCTTTTTCACTGAGTAAGGCAGGTTGTATGCCAGGTAATGGCAAAGTTGCAAAGCCAGGCTTAGTAGGCGTAATGCCCGCCAAGGGCGATATCATAATGCCACCCGTTTCGGTTTGCCACCACGTATCCACTATGGGGCAGTTGCCTTTACCTACGTGCTCGTGGTACCATTCCCATGCTTCTACATTAATAGGCTCGCCCACGGTGCCTAGGATGCGAAGGCTATCAAGCTTGTGCGTGGCCTTTGGGCTGTGTTCGCCAGCCATTAATGAACGGATGGCAGTAGGTGCAGTATAGAAGATGCTTACTTTATGTTTGTCTATCACTTCCCAAAAGCGGCCATTGTTGGGCCAAGTGGGTATGCCTTCAAACATCAGTACGGTGGCGCCATTAAGCAGCGGGCCATATACTATGTAGCTATGCCCGGTAACCCAACCGATATCGGCCGTACACCAAAAGATGTCATCGGGTTGGTATTGAAACACATTGCTGAAGGTGTAAGCGGTATGCACCATATAGCCAGCCGTGGTATGCATAATACCCTTTGGCTTGCCGGTGGAGCCGCTGGTGTAGAGGATGAACAGCGGGTCTTCACTGCTTACGGTTACCGCTTCACAAAGGTTATCAACTTTGGCTATCTCATCATGCCACCGCAGGTCGCGACCCGGCTGCATGGTTATAGGCGTGTTGGTGCGCTGGTATACTAATACACTGCGCACACCAAGGCAATCGGCCAACGCTTCGTCCACTATCGCTTTTAGGTCAATGGATTTCGCACCGCGGTAAGCGCCATCGGCGGTCAGTATCAAATGTGCATCGGCATCGTTTATCCTATCCGCCAACGAGCGGGCCGAAAACCCAGCAAACACTACAGAGTGCACCGCACCAATACGTGCGCAAGCGAGCAGCGCCATGGTGAGCTCGGGTATCATCGGCATATAGATGCACACGCGGTCGCCTTTTTGCACGCCCAGGCTTTTCAGCACATTGGCCAATTCGCAAACCTTGGCATGCAGCTCCCGGTACGTATAGGTTACACTAGGTTCGCTAGGGTCGTTGCTTTCCCAAATGATAGCTTTTTTATTGGGTTGGGTAATTAAGTGCCTGTCTAGGCAGTTCTCGGTTATGTTCAGCTCACCACCATCAAACCACTTTACTTCAGGCTTCTTAAAATCCCATTCCAATACCTTGTCCCACTGCTTTCGCCATTGGAAATCATTTGCTACCTCCGCCCAAAAAGCTTCAGGCAGGTCAATGCTCCTTTGATAGACTTTATGGTATTCTTCAAGGCTCTTTATGGCTGGCGTCATTGGGTTGATTAGTTGATTAGTTGACTAGTTGATTGGTCTGCAATTGTACTTCCACGATCACTACTTTCCAATCTACTAAATTTAATCATCAACCAGTAACTAGTCAAGTGATTAACTACTTCTCCAAAGTAATACCTGCGGGCGTTCCCGTTCCCCCTGGGTGATAAATGCGCTTGGCATCTTTATAGATGGTGGCCTTGTCCAAGGTCATCGGTTTAAACTCGTTCTTCACAAACAAGTCCATTTGATCATTATAGTGCGGGCTATCGGGTTTTGATGAAGCACCGTAGCTATGTATGGTCTCAATCTCTACACCATCTTTGTTGTATTGGCACATCATAATGTAGGAGTCACCCACAAAAGATTTTCTCATTCCGTTTTTGTAAGGTTCGGTCGTATTAGCGCCAAGCACATCGGGGCCGCCGCCCACGGGCAGTACCTTATCACCCCGTACCAGTTTCTGCACATCGCCCAGTGGCACACGCAAAGTACCGAAATGTTTTAGCATGTGCTTCTTAGCATTTCGCAGGGCTTCCACATATTCGGCTTCATAAAAAGCATTGCACTCATATATGGAGGCACGCTCCACCAGTTTGGCTGATAGTTCATAAAAAGCAAAGAATAGAAATGCGGCTTCTTTGTTGTCCACGTCGCTGCTGCGATTCCAGTCTCGCCCCACTGCTATCGCGTCGGCAATATCGGGGTATTTGGCAGGGTCTAAGGCGGTAAGCATAAACAGGTTCTCGCAACCTGAGGTAAATAGATACTCGTTGAAGATGTTATCAAACTTAATCTTCTTGACATCCTCGTAGCTTACCCGATCGTATTGACTGATAAGCTCCTGTGCGCGGATGCTTCGGTTGTTGTCCTCCAACTCATAGCTAAATGTCGGGTTGAACTTGGTATGGTCCAAATTCTCTAAAGGGCCGGTAGCGTTAAAGCAAGTATTGTTGGTGTTGAACAAGTAGCCAGCCTTGGGGTTAAGGTATTGTGGCAGCGAATCCAGCGGGTAAAAGTAATCGGTACTCCAAAGGGTTTCCGATGTGTTGCCCGGCAATACCCCAGTCCAGTTATACTTTGGGTTACGCTTAGGGAAAAGGCCGTTGCTGATGTAGTAAATATTGTCTTCACGGTCGGCATAGATGAGGTTGGTACATGGGTGTGCCTGCATCTTCATCGCTTCCATAAACTCCGTGTAATTGCTGGCCTTGTTCATTCGGTAGGTTTGCTCCGAGGCGCGTATATCCAATCCTGAAACAAAGCGTAGCGAGTAATAGCCGTTATCGTTTTTGATGGTTGGCCCATACTTGCTGCGGTAAAAGGTCTTTTTGATAGGGATTTTAAGGAAGCCCACCTTTACTTTCACCTTGGCTACAATAGGCTCTAGCGTTTCCCAGCCATCGTCAAACTTATACTTCAGCTTGTCGGTTGGGTGCATTTGTAGCTTGTATACATCCGTAAAATCGGGGTGGTTGAGCGTGTTGGCCCAACCCAGGTTTTCGTTAGTACCAAGGAATGGTGCCGCTCCACCGGGGAACGTACCACCCAAGAAGTTCCAACCTTCCTCGCTACAAACATGCACTTCATACCAAGAGAACAAGCCTTGCAATGGTTGGTGGCTGTTTACAATTAGGTAGGCTTTGCCATCGGTGGTTTTTTTGCTGCTATACGCAAAGGCGTTCGAGCCCTCTGGCAGGCTGCCCTCATAATCGGCAATAAAGTCCCCGAATATTTTTTGTATATCGATATACACGTTCGCCAGCATCGCCAAGGTAAGCGTATAACTTTTCACGAGGTCCTTCTCATTAATTGGGAATAGCTTTTTGTGCAACAGCTCTTCGGGATGGGCCGCTGCATAGGCATTCAATCCCTGCGCATAATGATTAAGTATCTTCTTAAACTTCGGCGAGTAAGCTGTTTCGTACTGCTCCTCCACCACATGGTCCACATCCAGTATGTAGTACATAAAATCGAGGATAGCGCCGTTCTTTCCATTTACCTCGCCTAGCTTGCCACGCACTACCAATAGCAGTTCTTGGGCGGTTTTAAAGTCATCTTCACCAGTAGCCCAGGCAAGGCCGTAAGCCACCTCTTCATCGGTAGGGGCAAAAATGTGTGGCACGCCAAAGCTGTCGCGGACAATATCAATACGGGAAACATCAATTTGCGCCCAAGCGGTTAATTGGGCCAATAGCATCAACAGCAGCGCGAAACGCTTCATAGGGTGGTAAGGTTATGGGGCGAAGAAAGGGACTTTATAAATAGAATACAACACCATGATGTACCTAAATGCAAATGTGTTGCATCGGTTTTTTTGTTTTTATGTAAAGGTGGTGTTAAATAGTGTTAATGGTGCCTCACGCCACCAATTTACTCAACGCAAACGCACACAAAAAGCCCGAAGCCGTTATTAGCCCCGTGTAGTTGTGCGTGGTTTCGAATGCCTCGGGTATCATGGTATCTGCTAACATGGCGAGGATTGCACCACCAGCCACGGCAGTGGTGGCTGCTATCCATTCAGGACTAATACCATCGAACAACGTGTAGCCCAAAAATGCCGAGATACCCGAAACGAGCATAATACTGCCCCAAACCATAAATACATACCTAGCCGAGCGGCCGCTATTTTTCATGCCGGCGGCACTGCTTAATCCTTCGGGGAAGTTGGAAAGGAAGATGGCTATAACCGCCACTAAACTCACGGCGCTGCCGCCAATCATGCTGACTCCGATTACAATGGATTCCGGTATGCCGTCCAGCAATGCGCCCATGGCTATGGCAAGGCCGCTGCCTTGTTTCTCTTTTTCCGATATCTGTTGTTTGCCGGAGCGTTTGCGGTGTGAAGCACCCCGTTTGCTGAGTAGTATATTGGCGAACGTGTAAACTACTGCCCCAACAATAAAACCTATAGCGGTGGAATCAAACCCACCGACTTTAAAAGCCTCGTCCATCAAATCAAAAGATAGGGCAGAAATCAACACGCCACTACCAAAAGCCATAATGCCGGCAATAAAGCGCTGGCTAACGTTGAGGTAATAACCAGCCATGGCACCCAGCACCAGCGCCGAGCCTGAAACCAATCCCCATAACCCTGCCTGAATGCCTAGCATAGTGGGGTAAAGGTAGGGAAAGCCATGCATATCATTGCGCCAAAAAACAGGCGTCATTGCGAGGAATGACTTTCGAGCTTTTCGCGAGATTGGAATGACGCGGCAATCCCCTGCACAGAGAATGGGGTTTGCCAACCGCTGAATAAAAAACACGTATTATGTATGAGGGCCTAGGTTAAGGAACTTCAGTAGCATTGCGAGGGGATTGCCATGTCTCTCAATTGCGCGAAAGGCGCAAATTCGCTCCTCGCAATGACGATGTTTTGTGCATTGTTCTTCACCCGACCCTCAATACCCGCCCATATACTTCCTAATAAACCACTCCACCGCAAAGAGCGTCATCAAAATGGCGAAAATCCACTTCAGGTTGATGAAGGGAAGGGTTTTGTAAGTGCTATAGAGCACTGGTTTGGCTTGGTTGCCGGCGAGGATATCGTCGGCTAACTTATCTAATTGTGTGGGAGCATAGAGCTTACCGCCGCTGTTGTCGCTAATTTGGTAGAGCAGCTTGTGGTCGGCAACGGTGTTGCTGCTCTCCAGTTCCAGTGGGCTGATGGTGAACTTGCCTTCTTGGGTAAGCTGCTGTTTGTTGTAATTAGTGCGGGCCACATAGGTATAGTTGCCCTCTGGGAAGGTACCCGCACGCAGGTCGTAAGCCTTACTGGTTTTGTTCATTTGGAAAGGGAACTCCTTGCCGCTGCCATCGGTAATGGTAACGGATACTTCAGGGTCGTTCACCAACTCGTAGCTGGCATTATATAGCTCGCCCGTAAAGTCCACCGATTCGGTTTCGAGAAATATATTCTTGGTAGGTTTTACTCTAAACTGGCGCTTGTCCTGTTTTACGGCTAGGTACTGTATGGTTTTGCCAACCAGCTCGTTAAACGATTCGTGTGAACTGTTTAGGCGATAGTCGTAGAGTTTCCAGCGCCAAATGCCCTCGCCCAATAATACCGCCGTTTTGTTGCCGCTGTTCTCTTCAAATACGAGCAATGGGTATTCAGTGGTAACGGTACCGATGCGCTGGCGAAGCATTACGCGGCTTGATGGCGACGTTTTGAACTGCCCAAAAGGTACATACAGTGGCGGCAACTTAGGCAACTGGGCTTTAAACTGATCGGAAGTAGTGAATAACGAAAAGTTGGCATCCAACGAGCCGATGGCTTCGTTGAGGCTTTGGCCGTTGCCGCTAATCTGTACCGCGCCTTGCAAACCATTAAACATCTGCAACGCACTCTGCGAACCAAGTATATACCAAAGGGCAACGCCGTTTTTCTTGGCCTCGTCCACAATGCTTTGTGCACCATACTTGGCCGATGGCAACTGGTGCATAATTACCAAGTTGTAATCTTTGAGGATAACACCGGTCATGTTTTGCACAAACTTCACGTCCACCTCATAGTTCTTGTTGGTTTCTATGGCTTGGCGGATGGCAGCCACATCGGGGTGCGGACTGTTGGCCAATATCAATATCTTCTGGCGGCTATCCAATACCTCTACAAACAAATCCTTGTAGTTGTTGGCTTCGGTAAACTCACCGCTTACGGGCTTTAAACGTACGCGGTAGTGCTGTAATCCCGCCGATTTGGCATCGAGGATAAAGTCAGCACCAACCACTTCGCCGCTGTTAGTAAATGATACGCTTTTGCTCTCCACCACCACTGGGTTGTTGCGGTTGCCCATATTCACTACTTCTAGGGTAGTGTTGGCCGGAACTAGGTTTTGAGATAGCATCTCAATGGAGACTTTAAAGCGGTCGTTAAGGTAGACCAAATCGTTGTAGAGCACGCGGTCAATCTTCAAGTCGCGTTGTGGGGTTGTGTCGCCAAGGGCAACACTATACACGGGGATGGAAGGATAGTTCTGTGCAATGTAATACGGGTTCGAGCCTTGGTTGTAGATGCCATCAGTAGCGAGGATGATGCCACCAACGGTTTGGTTGCCGTATAGGTTATACACATCGCCCAACGCACGGCTCAGGTCGGTAATTTCGCCTTTGAAATCAGGGTTGAGATTCTCTAAAAGTTCTTGGCTAAAACCGTATGATTTTACATCAAACTTATCGCCCAGCTTTTCTTGCAACTTGGCCAATGCCTGTACATAAGCAGCAGAGTCGCCGGCACCGAAGCCGTAGGTTACGCTCTGGCTATTATCCTGCAACACCACTACCACCGGCTTGCGCTCTTCGGTAAACTGGCTGCGGAACAGCGGTGCCAAAAGCAGCAATGCCAGCAGCGTAATCACCGTCCACCTCACTACTCCCAACGCACGGAAAACCGTTTGTTGGCGGGTAGTCGGGCTTTTGATAAAGCTATTGCGGAAATACATTAACAACGCGATGCCCACGCCTAAAGCAGCGCAGCCCAGTATCCACCAGGCGGAGAGTTCAAAAGAAAGGCTGGCACCGAATAGGGTCATAGTATCTTAATGGCAAAGACGCAGCAGGGCCACGTCTTTCAGTTTTTATTTTAATAAAACACCCGTCATTGCGAGGGCCTACTTGATTTTCCTTTAACTCTCGTCCTTGCTTACAGCGAGGATGCTTTAGCTCCGAGCCTGTGGCTCGCACACAACACGTAAAAGCTCCACCCGCTGTGCCGAGCTGGAAGCTCGCAGTTATAAAGTCCTCGTTGGAAACGAGGACTAGTGAACGATCCCTCACCCAACCTCTCCCAAAGGGAGAGGGGCTTTTGTGAGCTACGCTCACTATACACTACCTATTCATCCCACCACAAACACTCAACACCTGCCCACTCACATAGCTGCTCAAATCACTGGCCAGAAAGAGGGCCGCGTTGGCGACTTCCTCGGCAGTGCCCAGGCGCTTCATGGGTATGCTTTTTAGGTATTCCGCTTTCAGGGTCTCGCCAAGGGCATCAGTCATATCGGTTTGGATGAAGCCGGGTGCTATCACGTTGCAACGGATGCTGCGAGTACCCAACTCATCGGCCACCGATTTACTGAAACCAATAATGCCCGCCTTGCTGGCCGCATAATTGCTCTGCCCTGCTTGGCCCTTCATGCCCACAATGGAGCTCAAGTTAATGATGCTGCCACTGCGTTGTTTCAGCATCACCCGGCTCACTTGCTTGGTAAGGTTAAATACCGATTTCAAATTGGTATCCACCACCGCGTCCCAGTCGCTCTCCGTAAGGCGTAGCAAGAGGTTGTCTTTAGTGATACCCGCGTTATTTACTAAAACGTCAATCCTCCCGAAATCTTGCACTACCTGCTCGGTCAATTTTTCTGCTTGTGCAAAGTCCGCCGCATCGCTTTGGTAAGCCTTTACGGTAACGCCCAGTGCGCTCAACTCCGCAGCCAATGCCTCTGCCTTCTCGGCAGAGCGGGCATAGGTAAAAGCCACATTGGCCCCCTGCTCGGCAAACTTGCGGGCAATACCCTCACCAATGCCCCTGGAGGCACCTGTTATCAAAGCAGTTTTGCCGGCTAGTAACTTCATGGGGTTGGTTACGAGTTTCGGGTTACGAGTTACGGGTTATTATGTGAGTTTTACTAACTCGCAACCCGTAACTCATAACTCGCAACTAAAATTAAACAGTGGCTTTCGCTTCTTTCAAAGCTTTGGCCATGGTTTCGCCGATTACGGCTGGGGTTTCTACTACAAATAGACCGCACTCCTTCATGATTTTCATTTTGGCAGCAGCGGTGTCTTCAGCACCACCGATGATGGCACCGGCGTGGCCCATGCGGCGTCCTGGAGGGGCGGTTTGGCCAGCGATGAATCCTACAACTGGCTTGGTGCCATGTTGTTTGATCCAACGGGCAGCGTCAGCTTCCATGCTGCCGCCAATCTCGCCAATCATAATAATGCCTTCGGTCTCTGGGTCTTCCATCAACAACTTTACGGCTTGTAGGGTAGTGGTGCCAATGATTGGGTCGCCACCGATGCCGATACAAGTGCTTTGGCCTAGGCCGGCTTTGGTTACTTGGTCAACAGCCTCGTAAGTCAAGGTGCCTGAGCGAGAAACGATGCCGATGGTGCCTTTGCGGTGGATAAAGCCTGGCATGATGCCTACTTTAGCCTCGCCTGGGGTCATTACACCTGGGCAGTTAGGGCCGATAAGGGTAACCGGTTTGTCGCTCAAGTAAGCTTTAACCTTCACCATATCTTGAATCGGGATGCCCTCGGTGATGCAGATGATTACTTTGATGCCCGCTTCGGCGGCTTCCATAATAGCATCAGCGGCAAAAGCCGGTGGTACAAAAATGATGGAAACGTTGGCCTTGGCTTGCGCTACGGCATCTGCAACGGTATTGAACACTGGGCGGCCCAAGTGCTCCGTGCCACCTTTGCCCGGGGTGATGCCACCCACCACATTGGTGCCGTATTCAATCATTTGTTCCGCATGGAAAGAACCTTCCTTACCGGTAAAGCCCTGCACAATCACACGGCTATCTTTGTTCACTAGTACGCTCATGGGTGTCTTCGTTTGTCCCGCCTCGCGGCGGGATTCTTTTAAGTTTGCCCAAATTTACGGTATTGGGGGTGGAATTAAAAATTTGGGGGCGAGTTGTGTTTTTTTTGTCTGAATCAGAATTACGCTAAAAAGCGTGAGATAGTTTGCAGAATTAGGGAATTACCGAATTAACATGTCCCTCAATTCTATAATTCTTCAATTCTGAAAATTCTGATTCAGACAAATAGTAGCTTGGCTAGAACAAGTTCTGTCGTCCACGAAGTGAATATTGATGCGGTTTGCGAGTTGTTTTTTTTTGTTACTTGCTTCCAATTAGCCGTCATTGCGATGAGCCTAAATCGGTCTTGCTCTTGCGATACACTGAAAGGCGAAGAAGCAATCCCCTGCACCGAAGATTTGCGCTCACGTCCGCGGTTTTGTCGTCCACGAAGTGAGTAATAGTAAGGCTTGTAGAAAGGTTCTTAAGCTCCTCCCTAGGATTTTACCCTGAACTTTTGTCGAAGGGTCAGGGGGAGGTTGGGAGGGGGTCGGTGCGAAGGGTGATAAAGCTAGCGATTAAGTGCATAACCGAGTTTTGTCGTCCACGAATTGAGTATTGGCGAGGGTTGTATGAGTGAGGCTTAGCCTCTTACCTCTAGTGCTGCTGAAGTAGAGCTTCCGCAGAGTGCTGTGTATTGCAAGGGTTTTAAAATCTGTAAAAGATGGTTTAGTTTTGAAAGAATGCGGAAAAAGGGGTGAGGGAATAATGAAAACCTGTTTATTGTGCCTAAGTATAAAATATTAGCTTTAATGCTGCAGAAGTATAATTTCAGCAGAGTGCTGGGGGGACTGTGATGGAGGTGTAATTGACTCTCACAATACCTTATTTGAGAGTCTGTAAAACATCTTTAATATTATATTTCATCATCTTTATGAATAAGATACTTCATTACTCCATTTTGAAAGCAATCGGGAGAGTTTCACAAGGGTGTTTTTTTTACTATTTTGTTTTTTTTATAGTTACTCTTGCTTTTACCGAGTCAATGAAAGACGCATTCGGCACGGCGAATGTGCTAACCTTGCTAATTTTTATTTACACTGCAATAAAAGTTATCGTTAATAAAGCCGCAGTAGAAATAAAGGAAGATGGATTGTTGGTCAATGGTTTTTTTAGAAGGAGTTATTATTTCAAATGGGAGGATGTAAATTGTCTCCTTTTTCAGGAGAATTCGCGATATCCATCAGTAATTGTAGAAATTTACTGCAGTAGTGAGCACAAATACATTAGATGGTATGACCATATTTGGTCATTTTTAGTATTGTTAAAGATGACATTTGACAATGGGTTCAATATTCCCGCTTATTTGATGAGTATCCCACCAAAGGATGTATTAAAAGTATTAGAGAATGCTCAAACTGAATATTGGAAAGCAAAAAAAGGCAGTATATAAAAACAAAGAGGAGCATAAAAAAAGGCTATCATTTTGAAGCCTTTTATGGAAATAAAGTTATCAAGTCAATCAAAATCTTTCAAAATTATTTGAAACTTCCAAAACAAATCCGTAGCTTTAATATAACAAAACACATCAGCTATGGACACCAGAGCTACCGATACCAAAGTCATAATCTATGACGACAGTTGCCCGATGTGCGCTTGGTACACGGGCATTTTTATTAATAACCAAATGCTGCCGCCCTATGGCCGAATGGGCTTTACGGAGGTGGCGCAAAGCAACCTCCTCCCGCAGCTAGACCTTAACCGAGCTCGCCACGAAATACCGCTGGTAGATACCAACAGCGGCCCCACGCTGTATGGTTTGGATGCCATGGTGCACATCATCGGCAGCCGCTTTCCGCTGGTGAAGTGGTTGTTGGGTATTAAGCCTATCAATGCTTTCTTCACACAGTTTTACCATTTCATTTCATACAACCGTAGGGTGATTGCCGGTACCGCCAAGGCCAAACAAGGCATTGATTGCACGCCCGATGTAAACCTTACTTACCGCACCGCTTACTTCGTGTTCGCCTTTATGGTGTCGCTGGCTATCGGTTTTGGGTTTGCGGGTAGTTTATCGGCTTATTTGCCTGTGGCTATTAGCACGCTGCAAGTTTGGGTACTGGTGGGCAGTAGTTGGGTACTGGCGCTTGTGCCGGGCATTATGTGGATGCCGAATAAAAAGCTGGATTATATGGGCAACCAAGCTACCGTGGTTTTGATAGGCTCATTGGCCTTGTTGCCGGGTATGTTGCTGCAAAGCATTGTTGGCCCTGTTAGCATCGCTATACCTATTGTAAGTGTGGCCTTTAGCCTTGGTTTGATGCTTTGGGAGCACCTGCGCCGTATGCGGAATTTGGAGATGACTCATCGCCTGTAACCACTTTTACAACCTACATTTTTTATCTTTATAGGGTAAGCATATCTTAGCTTTCATGCCCAAAACTTAACGCACCATGAAGCCGTTCCTGTTTGCTAGTTTTCTACTATTGTCAACTCAATTATTATCTGCAGCGCCCACAAAAGATAAAGTGAGCGATGTGCTGGTGAGCAACCTAAACAAGTATGCCTATAAAGGAACTACAGTATTGGTAAAAGATTGCCCTGACGAAAAGATGACCATCACCCGCGACCAATCGCTTATCTTCTCTTATGATACGGTAAAGCATTTGCTGCTAGTTGATGTAAAACTTAACTCTAAATCTGAGACCCTCAATAAGCAAACTAGAAAAAGTATGCTGAGGGAAAGCAGCGAAGCGTATCAGGCCATAATCCCTATGAAATACATTATGGGATTAGGAATGACAACTGAATTCTTTGATGGTTGTGATTGGAACGGCCCTATTGAAGCTATGTTTTCCACCGATTGCGAATGTATAGAGATTGTTGATGCTGATGGCACTGCGAGAAAAGACCAGCGCCTGGTATTGTATATTGATATAGAAGGTAACGAAGGGCTTTATCAATCGATTAATGAGGATATTGGAATTTTAAGGGACTTGGCTAATAATAAGTAGTGCCCACCTATCGCAACAATAATTAAAAAAATAAACTGCAACTATTTTGATCTTGAGCTTTGGTTTGATGCTTTGGGAGCACCTGCGCCGTATGCGCAATATGGCCTGAATCCATTCAGGGCAAGTTGGGTAATCAACCATATAATCAAGACAAAAAACGCATTAAGGTAGGCATTGACTAGAATTTTGCATCGAGTAGTGAAGTGCGAGATGTCCTCCCCCGCGAAAAGCGGGACTTGCAGCTTCGGAGGACCGACGCGCAAACAACTCTCGCAATCAAGGAACGGATTTTCCGCGCATTAAGGTGGGTCATTAGTGGCTAGGTATTTCCAATTTTGTGGCAAATCCACTACCAGTTTGCTTACTTTCAACCCATGGCACCAACCCACCCCGCTGCCTTGCATTCTCGTTGCAAAATAACCAAGTAGTTTAGATTTTCAACCAACGAATGAAGACCTGTTTGGCAGCGACCCTCCCAAGAGGGCATCTGCCGCTTCCTAGCTAAAATGGCAACTTAGTACTTATTGCAAACTCAAGTTTAAGATGCGCGCATACGCAAGCCTTTTTAGCTATTTAGAAGAAATATTCAATCGCGCTACGAAATAGATATTCGTTTTACTATCATCCTTAAAAACGACCCATCCTTTTCGAAAATCGCCCTAATCCAAATCCAAAAAATATTTCTACCCCTGCACATAATAAACGCATACCCTGTAATGTTAATACAGCATCCAGAAATCTCTACCTCCCATCGCTGGAAAATATTAACTTTATCTTTATGAACCACCGCTACTCAGCCACTGTTTGGCTAGGCTTCGCCCTAGCTCTAATCACTATTTTTGCCTCGTGCAAAGACAAAGATACCGCCCCTCCCAAAATCGATTCAGGCTTTAGCGAGTACATCTCAGCCTTCACGGCGGGGGTGGTAAGTCGCGATGCCACCATCCGTATTTTGCTAACGGATGAATACGATGGGGAAAAGAAAATTGGGGAGCCGATTAAGGAGACGCTTTTCAAATTCGACCCGCCGATAAAAGGTACTGCTACTTGGGTGGATAACCGCACCATCGACTTTAAACCAGAAGCGTTGCTAACTTATGCAACCATCTATAAGGCAGAGTTTTATCTTTCAAAGCTTAAAGCGGTACCCGAGCAGTTTGAGACGTTTAATTTCCAGTTCCAGACGCAGGTACTCAGCTTCGACTTTAGCCTCGGCAAGGTGCGCAGCATCGACCCTAAAAAAATGGACTGGATGACCATTTCGGGCCAAATGAACACTTCTGATGTGGTGGACAACGCCAAGCTGGAGCAGGTAGTAGATGCCACGCAGCAAGGCAAGAAGCTGCGCATAACCTGGAACCATGACGTGAATGGCCGCATGCACACTTTTATAGTGGATAGCATCTTTAGAGGCGAGGTGGAAAGCTCGGTGCTGATAAACTATGACGGCAAGCCGCTGGATATTGAGAAGAAAGGCACGGAGCAACTGCGCATCCCTTCTATCAAAGAATTCAGCCTGATGCACTTTTATGTGGTGCAGCAGCCGGAGCAATATATCTCGCTACAGTTCTCTGATCCATTGCTGGAGAACCAAGAGTTTAAGGGCTTGATAAAGTTGGGCAACACTACCGACCTTAAGTTTACCCACGATGCCAACGAGCTACAAATCTTCCCTAAGCGCCGCGAGTACGGTACCAAAACGCTCTTGGTTTATGAGGGTTTAAAAAACGTACTGGGCTACAAGCTCGGTGAGGTAATTAATTTGAGCGTATCGTTTGAAGAGATTAAGCCAGAGATAAAATTGTCGCTAGGCGATGGGGTGATATTGCCGAATTCCAATGGACTGCATTTCCCCTTTGAGGCGGTGAACTTGAAGGCAGTGGACGTAACCATTATCCGCATTTACGAAAACAACATTGCCCAGTACCTGCAAGTAAACCAATTGGGTGATAGCCGCGAGCTGAAGCGTGTGGGCCGGCCCGTGTTGCGCAAAACCGTGCGCCTTGATGACCAAGGCAAAGACCTAGGTACTTGGAACACCTTTGCGCTTGATATGAACAAGTTGCTGAAGAGCGAGCCGGGCGCTATTTACCAAGTGCAGCTAGGCTTTAGGCAGCAGCATAGCTTGTATACCTGCTCCGATGATACTGCCACCAATGCTGGCCTACAAAACTTTGACAACAGTTGGGAGGAAGGTATTGAGGATGATGATTATTGGGATGCCGCCGAATCATACTACTACGACTACGATTACTACGAGGAGTATGATGACTACTATTATGATGACTATGATTACACCGAGCGGGAAAACCCCTGCAATAAAGCGTATTATGGCCAGCACCATACCAAGAAGCAGTTCATCTTGGCCTCGGATATCGGTATTATTGCCAAGGGCGGTATAGACAGGCAGTATGATATTGCCGTGGCTGATTTGGTTACCACCAAGCCTATGGCGGGCGTTACTCTGGAGTTTTACAACTACCAAAACCAATTGCTGGGTACTACTAAAACCGATGGGCAGGGTCTAGCACAAATCAAAGCCAACGGTAAACCATACTTATTGATTGCCAAGAACGGCAACCAGCGCGGTTACTTGCGTTTGGATGATGGCTCATCGCTATCGCTCAGTAAGTTTGATGTGAGTGGCGAAGTGGTGCAGAAGGGCGTGAAAGGCTATATTTATGGGGAACGTGGCGTATGGAGGCCGGGTGACTCACTGTTTCTCACTTTTGTGCTGGAGGATAAGAATAAGGTGTTGCCCAAGGAGCACCCGGTAACGTTTGAATTGCTCGACCCGCAAGGCCAACTGGTGGAGCGCACCGTGCGCAATAGCGGATTGAATGGCGTGTACGACTTCCGCACCGCAACGCTTGCCGATGCCCCGACGGGCAACTGGAGCGCTAGGGTGAAGGTTGGTGGCAGCGTTTTCACCAAAACCTTAAAAATTGAAACCATCAAGCCCAACCGCCTAAAAATCATGATTGATTTCGGTACCGAGGTGCTCTCGGTAATGGATAAGGATGCCAAGGGCAAATTGAAAGTTACTTGGCTGCACGGTGCTGTGGCACGCAACCTGAGGGCTAATATTAAGGTTACGCTAAACGAAGTAAATACTACCTTCGAGAAGTATAAAGATTACACGTTTGACGACCCATCGCGCACCTTCCAAAGTGATGAGCAAACCTTGTTTGAAGGTTCGGTGAATGAAAAAGGCGAAGCGGTGTTGAATGCCAGCTTTGATGCCACAGGCAGTGCGCCGGGCATGTTAAGGGCCAACTTTGTAAGCCGTGTGTTTGAGGAAAGTGGCGACTTTAGCATCGATAGATTTAGTGTGGACTATGCGCCATACCAAAGTTTTGTGGGCGTGCGCGTGCCGGAAGGCACCAAATGGCGCAGCATTATCTATACCGATACCACGCACAAAGTTGATATTGTGAGCGTGGATGCGCAGGGCAAGCCCATCAACCGCGACTCGTTGGAAGTGTACCTTTTTAAGATGGACTGGCGTTGGTGGTGGGAAGGCAGTAGCGACTATAGCTCGCGCTACAACAGCAGTAATACTACCGACCGCCGCGATTTTAAACGGGTAAACACAAAAGGCGGCAAAGGCTTTTACAATCTGCGTGTAACCAATGGCGATTGGGGCCGGTACCTGTTAAAAGTGTGCGACCCCGTAAGCGGCCACTGCACCGGTAAAATAGTATATGTGGATTGGCCAGGCTGGGCGAGCCGCTCGCAAAGCGAGAACCCATCGGGCGCATCGATGTTGGTGTTTGCTACCGATAAGGAGAAGTACCAAGTAGGGGAGGAGGTAGCGGTTACCTTCCCATCTAGCGGCGTGGGCCGTGCGTTGGTAAGTGTTGAGTCGGGCAGTAAGGTGCTGGAAAACTATTGGGTGGAAGTAGGCAAGGGCGAGACCAAGTTCAAATTCAAGGCCACGCCCGAAATGGCGCCAAACGTGTACATAAACATTACCCTAATTCAACCCCATGCCCAAACCGCCAACGACTTGCCGATACGCATGTATGGAGTGATTCCGCTGTTTGTGGAAGACCCGAATACCCGCCTATCGCCCATAGTCGAGATGCCCAAGGTACTAGAACCTGAAACGGAGTTTACCCTCAAAGTAAAAGAAGCCAAGGGCAAAAAAATGACCTATACCGTTGCCATTGTGGATGATGGTATCCTTGACCTAACCCGCTTTAAAACCCCCGATCCTTGGCCGGTATTCTATGCCCGTGAGGCTTTGGGTGTGAAAACTTGGGATATGTACGACCAAGTAATAGGTGCACTGGCTGGTAAGCTTAACACCCTGCTCAGCCTTGGTGGCGATGGCGAGGTGAGCGGAAAGGCCAACAACACCGCACAACGCTTTAAGCCTATGGTGCGTTTTATCGGCCCATTTGAACTGAAGCCCGGCGAAATAGCTAGCCATAAAATCAAGGTGCCCAATTACATCGGCTCAGTGCGTACCATGGTGGTGGCTTCTTATGAAGGTGCTTATGGCAAAACGGAAGTAACCACGCCAGTGCGCAAACCGCTGATGGTATTGGCAACCCTGCCACGCGTGGTAGGCCCAGGAGAGAAAGTGAAGCTGCCGGTAACGGTATTTGCCATGGAGAAGGATGTGAAAACCGTGCAGGTAGAAGTGAAGGCTAATGGCTTGCTGCTGATGCCGGGCGGCACTAAAAAGACCATCACCTTTAAGGAGTTGGGCGACCAGATTGTGGATTTCGATATTAATGTTGCGGAGAAACTGGGAATCGGCAAAGTACAAGTAATCGTTACTAGCGGTAAGCACCGTGCTACTTACGAGATTGAGTTGAACGTGCGTAACCCGAACCCGCCAGTTACTACCTTTAAAGACATCGCCCTGAAACCTGGCGAAACTTGGGAGACTGACTACACCCCTGTGGGAATGGACGGCACTAACAAAGGCACACTGGAGCTTTCCGGCATGCCGCCGATTGATTTGGCGGGTAGGTTGGAGTACCTTATTCAATACCCCCACGGATGTATTGAGCAGACGGTTTCCGCTGCTTTCCCGCAATTGTATTTGGATGGGGTAGCGGCTTTGACGGAGAAGCAGAAGTTCAATATTTCCGACAATGTAAGAGCGGCTTTAAATAAGTTAAGAGCGTTTCAAGTGCACGATGGCGGCTTTAGCTACTGGCCAGGTGGCAGCTACTATAACGATTGGGCAACCACGTATGCCGGTCACTTTATGCTAGAGGCGGAGGTTAAGGGCTATACGCCACCTATCGGCATGAAGGAAAACTGGATTGTATATCAAACCAACCGCGCCCGCAACTGGACCGGCCATAGAAACAGTAGCAACTACTGGAATGAGACGGACTTTACCCAAGCATACCGCTTATACACCTTGGCCCTCGCCAAAAAACCGGAGATAGGTGCTATGAACCGCTTAAAAGAGCGGCCTGATATTAGTGTAG
The DNA here is from genome assembly GCA_027483645.1 of Sphingobacteriales bacterium. Lineage (GTDB taxonomy): Bacteria > Bacteroidota > Bacteroidia > Chitinophagales > CAIOSU01 > CAIOSU01. Next base: position 337,003 of record JAIXUD010000021.1, on the reverse strand, counting down.
AAGCTCGCTGGCGCTTGGCTGCGGCGTATGTTATTGCTGGTCAGCCAGAGGCTGCCAGAAAGCTAGTAAGCACCGCCACTTACGGCCCCGAAAAGCACGACCGCAATTACTACTATTACAACTACGGCTCTATTGAGAGAGACGAAGCGATGATATTGGAAACCATGGTACTTTTGGGTGATAATACCCGGGCATTTAAACTGTTGCAAAACCTATCGAAATCCCTGAACGGTAAGCAGTGGATGAGCACGCAGAGCACAGCGTATTGCTTGATAGCGGTAAGCAAGTATGCGGGTAAATATGCCAAGCAGGGTGGGTTTACTTATACCTATAGCATCAATGGTTCAGCGCCACAAAAGGTATCGGGCAACAAACCGCTGGCGCAATATAACATCGCCATTAAAAATAAGGACAATGGCAAGGTAAAGGTGACCAATTCAGGCCAGGGCGTGCTGTATGCACGGATTGTATTGGAAGGCTTGCCGCTAACAGGTCTAGAGAAAGCGTTTGAGAATAACTTGGTGATGAACGTGAGTTACAAAAACCTGGATGGCCGCGTAATAGACCCCACCCGCTTGGAGCAGGGCACCGACTTTATGGCCGAGGTTACCATTCGCAACCCCGACCCGGTGCAGTTGTATAAGGATATGGCGCTGTCGCAAATCTTCCCGTCGGGCTGGGAAATCCACAACATCCGCATGGATGGCTTTGAGAACATCCACACTGCCGACCACCCTGATTATGAGGACATCCGTGACGATAGGGTGTACACTTACTTCAGCGTTTGGCCGCAAAAGCAGGTCACCTTTAGGGTGTTGCTCAACGCCGCCTACCAAGGCGAGTACTATCTGAGCGGCCCATATTGCGAAGCCATGTACGATAACACCATCACCAGTGCCAAAGCGGGCAAATGGGTGCAAGTGGTAAGGACGGGTGCTTTGTAGGTTTTAGGAATTAGTAATTATAAACGCCGGTGGCATGTGCTGCGGGCGTTTTGTTTTACTGACACAATTAAAAATGCGCGTCATTGCGAGGGACAACACGGTTTTGCAATTAAGTGATGAGCTGCAATGTCCCGCGGCAATCCCCTGCGGTGGGGAGTGAATTATATTTGCCGTTACGTTTATTGTGTTATTTACTTGGTTTCTTGGTCATCGCAAATGATTCTTCGGAGCAGGGGATTGCCGCGTCATTCAACTTCGCGAAAAGCTTCGTTTCATTCCTCGCAATGACGCGCACTTTTTGGCAATGCCGCCGTATTTCGAAGATTGCAGATAACAAAAGCTACTCCCCCTCAAAATACTTCACCATCTCCAACTTCACCCCTTGGTAATCGGGGTCGTTTTCTATGAGGAGGACTATTTCCACCGTGCCGGGGAGGCCGATGGTGTCTTTAAAGTCCCAGATGCTCCAGCCACGTTGGTCTTGCCTACCGTCGCCATATTTATTTTTAAAATAACCCTTTAGGTTTTCGTTTATTTCCTTTATCGCCTCGGTATCCTTGGTAAGGTAATCGATGGCGATAATGTCCAACCGCTCCTTTTCATTGAACATATAGTCCACCTTAAGGGTATCATTAGGGTAGTCTTCGGGCACAAAGGAGTAGCGAAGGTATCCGGCTTTATCAATAGTTGGTTGAGTATCTTCTAGTCGCTTGATGGAATCCGGGCTTATGTCGAAAGTCACGCCCCTTATCAGCCCATCCTTACGGGCTGCAATGAGTTTAGAACGGCTATCGAGCTTCTGGAAAGGTCCGCAAGAGGCGGATACTAATATCCATGCAAGTATTAACAGGCCAATGCCACGTATTTTCATAAGGCTAATTTACACCCAAAAACCGCATTTGGGTAATAGGCGCACTACCACTTATGCACATGCTATTGCCACACTGTCAATGTTATGTATAGTTTCGGATTTAAATCGCTCTCCATCCTTAATTCCTCTTTCCTAATTGCTTTTTGCAATCTCCTTACCCTATCTTTACTTACTATGGGTATATTCAGCAACCTTTTTGGCCCCAAAGCACCAGAGCTGCATGACTTGAGTGTGCTGCATACCGATATGCATTCGCACCTTATACCGGGAATTGATGATGGGGTGGAGACTGTGGAGCAATCCATAGCCATGATAAAAGGCTTAATGGCGTTCGGTTACCGCAGGTTTATTACCACGCCACATATATTGCCAGGTATGTACAACAACTCCGCGGCATCTATTATGCCGGGCTTAGCGCTGGTGAGGCAAGCGATCGCGGCGGAAGGGCTTGGGGTTACTATTGAGGCGGCTGGCGAATACTATTACGACGAGACTTTTGAGGAAATGGCTAAAGAGGATGACCTGCTGATGTTCGGCGGTAAGCGCATTTTGTTTGAGCTACCCAATATGCATGAGCCGCAAATGCTTCGCCATACCGTTTTTGCACTTACTTGCAGGGGCATTACACCAGTATTGGCGCACGTGGAGCGTTATCCATACTTATACGAGAAGGGCTTGAGCGATGTGGAGGAGCTAGTAAACATGGGTGTAGAAATGCAAGTAAACATTGGCACCTTCACCGGTATATATGGCCCCCAACTGCAAAAGGCTGCTTACCAAATGATAGATGCCGGCTTGGTATCCTATCTAGGTAGTGACCTTCACGGGGAGAAACATCTTGGTTACATTACTCGTGCCTTACACGATAAAAAATTCAGGCAGGTATTGGCCAAGCACGAGTTTAAGAATAAAGAACTGTGATTTAGTAATTGGTTAATTGGTTGATTGGTTAATTGGTTGAGGGGTATTAATTAATTATGCGCTCTTAAATTCCGTTTTGAGGTTTTACTATTGCTAAAATCAGGTAGATGACGATAGGCGAACCTAAGCCCAGTATAGCTGCCGCAACAAATAGGAGACGCAAGGTGGAAAGATCAATATCAAACTTTACCGATAGCCAAGCGCAAACACCTAGTATTTTCTTTTCGGGTATCATGAGGAAATAATTTTGAAAATTGGCTTACAGATCCCAAACAGGGCTGCGGCGGCCTCTTACGTAATCGCGCAACTTAATTACGAAAGCCATAATGAGATAGATGATAAGCGGGGAGCCTACAGTAATAAAAGAGCTGTATATAAAGAACAGCCTGATGCGCCCAGAAGGCATTAATAGCTTGTCGCCGAGGTAGCTGCATACCCCAAAGAACCTAGTTTCTAGAAACGACCTTAAATTCAGCATAGAAACGAAGTTAAGCAATTGTTGCGATATTTACTATGCTTGTTTCAACTGGTTTGCGCAATAAGTTATTTCCAATAGCGCAGTTTAAGCATTTTTTATGGTCGCAATGCTCATTTTTTAGTTGAATTAGTGCTTGGCTTTCGTAAGCACTTTTTGACTTCCGGCCCAGGTCGGCCCAGTGTTTGGTTATCTCGTTTTGCTCCGCCTTTATCTGTTCCAGCCATTCCAGCGCACGGTCTTGAAGGTCCATATCGCCTTTGTGCCTTGCGTAGGTAAATAGGATAGGGGCTATGGTATTGATCACCAGCAAGTGCAACGTTTCACTGCCCAGTTCCTTCACCTTCCGCGGGCTTTCCTTACCAAAGGTGTAGTGCGTTTCCCAATATTCAGAGGTCGAAACTTTAAACAGCTCCTCAATATCGTCCAGCCCTTTTATCTCCAGTACCTTACTAAACAAATGTACTGAGCGGTGCAGCAGCATAGCAAACTGCGCCAACCTCACAGTAGGGAAGGAGGGGGGCCGCAACCGCATAAACTTCCAGCTATGGCTTTGTATGGGGCGCAATTGGTATTTGTGCTGCAAATAGCGGTATTCCCGTTGCAGTTTGGCTTGGTATTCATCTAGCGGTTGGTCGTTGAGCATCCCCGCTTGCCCGAACAGTAGCGCTTCAATACTCCCTAAATCAAGTTTTTGCTTGGCAATAATATTTAGCGGTAGCGAACAGGCTAGCAGTTCAAACGGCTCACGGTTCACCTTCAAGCCAAAGCCGCGAGCTGTAAGCTGGTACATGGTTTCTTCCCAACTGTTTACGCTGCGAGTCAGCAGGGCTTCAATGGCCAGCGTCTTTTGTTCAAGGCGCTCAATTACCATACGCTCCAGGCACAGGGTAAAAGTAAACTCATCTACATCACGCAGCATCTTTTCGCAAGGTATCCATTGCGTGTTGTTCAGCAGATAGTGGTAGCGGCTCAGCAGGCTTTCCTGTATGCGGCCTTTTAGCTCTAGGGTGGGGCTACCGGTTACGCCTGCCTTATCGTCCTCATATACCACGTGCAAGATGATGTTGGCGAAGCTGGGGTCGTATTGGTGCTTGTGGTATAACCAGTCGGAGCTCTTTTGATGAATCTCCACATTGCCAGCCCAAAGCGTGTCGCCAATACGGATGCGGGCATTGGTAAAGTCTGGCCCTGCATCGTTGTTGCGTTGGCCGGGCATCATTATCTCAATAGCCTCGCCCTCCCGCGTCAACAGCGCCCCATGGTCGAACAGCCGATGCTGCCAAATATAATAGATTAGTTCTTCGCTCACGGATTAAAAATAGTAATTCGCTTCGATAAAACTACATAATGTAGTAGAAAATACTAAAAATAATATCTAGACAAACTATCGTCCGGAGGGCTCCGCTAAAATTACTATGCCCCCTTGGGGCGGACAGTTAAGTTAAAGGTGTAAGGAAGTTGGGAGCCCTTCGACAAAAGCTCAGGATAAACTCTCTGACGACTTCAGTGTGATGGGCATGGAAATATAATATGTCCTTACTTCTATTCCCAATTAGTCGTCCGAATGCTTCGCCTAGGAACTTCCAATGTGCAGAAAAGAAGTGTTCGGACGGCGCTTGTGGCAAAAGCCTAGATTAAAATTGCAAGTTCATGACTCTACTCATCAAAGCCGTCAGACCACTCATTTCCTGAAAAACATTTCGTGCTTAACTTAACAGCATTACCAAGTTGGGGAGAACCGTAATGCGGGTTCCCCAGCGGGTTTGTATTTAGCATAGGGCTATTCCGCCCTATGTAAGCAACGGAAAGCACAGTTAGTCGTTAATTGAACGGTACGCCCCAAAGGGGCACCATAATGTTAGCGGAGTGGCAACGCCCTCCGGACGTAATGCATTTCAATAACGCCCCACCCAAAAATAACCAAGGGCCATACAACCGCCCGTGGTAGTATGGCCCATTGGTTCAACCAACCATGAAAAGCCCATCATTATCTTTCGCCGCTCTCGCTGCTATTCTTTCTCACTACTAGTATCTTATCCCCGCTTGTTATTATTATTATGTTTTAGCTTTTCTGGGTAATGTAATTATGCATTAATACGCCTATGCCCATTTTTGGTTGCTGTGAAGGGTGCATAAACACCGTAAAACCGGTAAGTATATACATAACACGCTCATCTTGTGCAGGTAAATATTTAGAGTAAAAAATGCTAAAAATCAAGCTGATACATGGAAATACTTAGCGGTTTATTTGGTGTACTGCGGTTTCTGCGTAGCGCTTTACTTGTTTATTTTTGTGAATGCAGAAAGCTATTACCGCAAAGTCATTGCTTGCACACCGTGCCTTAGCGTTTTTGGTCAATCCTTCGCGTATTTTGTGGTTGAATAGGCCAATTCATTGCAACAAACAATTGCATTTCCATAAAATAATGCCGACTTTTGCACCCTCTAAGATGATAGCACTATTGTTCTTTTCTAATTTTCAGCCGGTATGTTGAGCAGACGGAATTTGCGCGTAAAGGTAATGCAGTTTATTTACGCCCACGAGCGCGGCGCATTCAATAATGTGCCTGCCGCTAAGAAGGCTTTGTTGCAGAACGTAAACCAAACCTATGAGGCAGGCCTATACATAATATACTACGCTTACCGAATTGCACGCTATGCCGAAAGGGAAGGCAACATGAAGGCTGGCAAGCACTTGCCGAGTGCAGAAGACCTAAACTTCAACACACGCTTGGCCAACAACGAAGTGGTACGCGAAATGGAAACTGACCGCGCTTTTAAAACCGAGCTGGAGAAATTCAATCTGCACCTTACCGATATGGATGATGCGGATCGCAAGTTTTTCCGTGATTTTGCTGCCACTAAAGAATACCAAGAGTACTTAGCCATACCCGACCCTACCGTAAAAGACCACGCCAAGGCGCTTAAGACCTTATTTAATAAGGTACTGTTGCCTAGCGATATGTTCACCCAACACCTGGAGGAGCAATACAGCAACTGGATTGACGACCAGCAGGTAATTACTTTCCGCATCAACGATTTCTTCGATCATTATGCCATCGGCAAAAGCCTAAGCAAGATAGCTGACCTTAATATTGAGCTGGACGACCGGGAATTTGTAGTGGAGCTTTTCCAGTTTACCTTAGATAACCAAGCGCAATATTCTACGTTGATAGAGCCTAAGTTGGAAAACTGGGATATGGAGCGCATAGCCATACTGGATATGATATTGATGAAGATGGCCCTATGCGAACTACTTTACTTCCCGATGATACCCGTGAAAGTGACTATCAACGAGTATATTGAGATAGCCAAACTGTACAGTACACCTAAAAGTAAGGACTTCGTAAACGGCATTTTGGACAAAATAATGAAGGAGTTGAAGGAGAGCGGTGCCATAAAAAAGAGCGGCCGAGGCCTTCAGGGTTAAAAAAGGTTAATAAATATACGCTAACAGCCTTTTTTGTTCGGCGTTTTTATAAATTTGCACATTGTAACTTAATCAAAACAAAATCTACAAGAGATGAAAAAAGCATTTTTAGTGTTGCTAGCTGGCGGCTTTTTCTTCGCATCATGCAACAGTGGTGAAGGTGATGGAACTACTCCAGCGACTGATTCTACGGCTGTAAGCACTGACGCGGTAAACAATCCAAACACGGCTGTTACTGACCCTGCCGTACCTACAGGCCCAACCACTTCGGTGAAATTCGACGAAATGGAAGTTAACTGGGGTAAAATCAAAGAAGGTGATAAGAAATCACACACTTTCGTTTTCACTAACACCGGTACCAACGACTTAATCATTAGCAATGCTAAAGGTTCTTGCGGTTGCACCGTTCCTTACTACCCAACCGAGCCAATTCCTCCAGGTGGCAAAGGTGAAATCAAGGTTGAGTTTGATAGCAAAGGTAAATCTGGTGTTCAATCTAAGCAAGTAACCATTACTGCCAACACTGACCCAAGCACTACTGTACTGAACATTACCAGTGAAGTAGAAGGCGGCCCAGCAGCTCCAGCAGCTCAATAATAACAGAGGACCTGAAGAGATGATAGATATGCAGCGTTTGTTTTTGATGGCTGGTGGTCCAGAGGGCGCGGGTTTTAATCCGGCCATGCTGATAATGATGGGACTTGTGATGGTAGTTTTCTACTTTTTCATGATTCGCCCACAGTCAAAGAAAGCCAAGGAACAGAAGACTTTTTTGGATAATCTAAAGAAGGGTGATAAAGTTGTCACCATCGGCGGTATCCACGGCAGGATTCTTAAAGTTAATGATGATTCGTTTTTGATCGAAGTTGATGCTAATACTAAACTGAAATTGGAGAAGTCGGCTATATCGTTCGATTTTACCAAAGCAGTTAACATTACAGCAACTGTCAGTGCCAAAAAGGAAGAAACTACTGCCGCTATCGAGGAAAAGTAGTAAATTCAAATTTATGGAAGCACCAAAGGAACCGGAAAACCGAATACCCAAAAAAACCGGTACCGCTGGCACTTCACGAAATACGGCGATACTCCTGCTTTGCATGGGTATCGCCGCTTTTTTATGGCTACTCATTAAGCTCAGCGATACTTATACTTGGCGGGTACCCGTTACCCTAGTATACTCCAACCTGCCTGATAACCGAGTACCTGTGCGCGACTTGCCACGAAAGAGCGAGATGCTAGTAAACGCCACAGGAATAAAATTGATACTGGCCAGGTTTAGGATTATTGATATTACCCTGCCTATTTCCTACCGAGAGAATAAGTCAACTCCATACTTATTGGCCAGAAATCTACAAAACGAATTGGCGGGCGAAATGCCAGTAGGGTACAAGTTATTGAATTTCTACCCCGATACTATTTTCTTGCAGTTTGATGAAAAGCTATCGAAGAAAGTGCCTGTAATGTTGGCTGGTAACGTTTCCTTTGCTAAGCAATTTGAAAGCCGCTCCAAGCCCACCACTGCCCCCGACTCTGTATTGGTAAGCGGTCCGCACAGCACAATTGATACGCTTATGGCTTGGTACACCGAGCCAGTAAACCATACCGACATTAAAGAAACCATCACTGGCAAAGTAAAACTTCAAAAGCCTAAATACACATCAGTAACACTAGCTGTGGACGAGGTGGATTATACGATAGAAGTTGAATCGTACACACAGATAACTAGGGAGATTGATATTGAGCTGGTTAATGTGCCACGCAATAAAAAGATAACGCCTTACCCTAAAAAGGTAAAAGTATTTGTGCATGTTGGATTGAGCAACCTAGAAGCCGCCCGCACTGCTACCATAGTAGCCACTGCCGATTTTGAGAAAGTGAACATGAAGAAAGACCGCTTTGTGGAAGTACGGCTGAGCGGCTACCCCGACTACATAAAGATTAACGGCTATGAGCCGCGCAACATTGAATTTATAGTATACAACTGATGCTACTAGTAGGCATAACAGGCGGCATAGGCAGCGGTAAAACTACCGTTTGCAAAATATTCGAGGTGCTGGGCATACCCATCTATTATGCCGATGACCGCGCCAAACTTCTAATGCACGATAATATAAAGTTAGTAGCCGCGCTAAAGGAGGCCTTTGGGGAAGAGATTTACCAAAACGGACAATTGGATAGGCCCGTGCTAGCAGCCAAGGTATTTAATGATACTGCCAAGCTTGAAAAACTGAACAGCTTAGTGCACCCCGCAGTGGCCGAAGACTCCGTTAACTGGCAAATGGAACACTTGGATGCACCCTACACTTTGAGGGAAGCCGCACTGCTATTTGAAGTAGGCACCTATAAAGCCCTTAATAAAATAGTGATGGTAACCGCCCCGCTAGATGTGAGGCTGAAACGTGTAATGGCCCGCGACAAAGTAACCGAAGAGCAAGTGCTGGCCCGCATCAACAGCCAATGGCCGGAGGAAAAGAAAATTGAACTAGCCGACTTCATCATTACTAACGATGGACAAGAACTAATACCCCAAGTGATGGCCGTGCACGCGGAACTGATGGAGCTGGCGGTGAGGGGATGAGTTCAGATGTAAAATAGGAAATAGAATCTTCCTTACGGCCACTATATTGCGGAGGTTAGCAAATGTTACGTTATCTGCTGGTTTTTAGCTTAAACAATAAAGCTTTCTACAAACTGTTTCAATTTATCAATAGTTAAAGCAAAAGCCTTTTCATCATTATCCTTAGCCATTATTTTTTCAATGTATGCCGTCCAAATTAGATTGGTAGGACCTTTTTTACGATTACTAAGCCATTCTGAGAATAAGATATTGTAGTTAAGACCGCCCACTTGAGATAGAGCAGCTAAATAACCTGCTAAATATTGACTTAAGTAGGGGAAATTTTTCTTTGTAATTACCATAAACGTTTTGTGCTCTAGCAAGTACAGTTCATTACTTATCAGCCTCAGGTGGTCTTTAATAACTGGGGAGTTGGGATAGAAATATTTTTTTGTGGTTTTGCGTTTTAGCAGGTCCTCATAAATTATTTCAAAACCAGTTGAAGTACGCACCGCGCAAGTAACACTTACTGTTTGCACTATACCCTCGCGGTTCATTACAATATCATTATACTTACTACCTTCTCCGCCAGTATGGTGAAAGTCAATAATTGCATTTGGCCAATATGATTTATAAGCACTCAGCCATTCTTCAAACCAAGTAGCCCTTTTAGCTATATATTCTGGGGTATATAGCGTTGCCGACGCCCAAATATGAGGCACTGCTGGGTCGGGTAGGCGGTAGTGTGTTTGCTCGCCGTCCCAACGAAGCTCATGTACCACCCCATTGGTCAAAAAAAGGAGTGTAAAGGGCTCTATCTGGTTAAAGCTGTACTGCTCTACAAAGTCTTCAAAGCGTTCGAAATCAAAGGCATCTACTAGTACCAAGCCCCGGCTTCGGCGGTAAGGTGGGTTTCGCACATGGCGCTCAAATGCCCCGTTAAGCAGGCAGGCTGTTGCGCCCGTATTGCTTACTGCTATCCATGAGCCGCCCGCCATACCATCAGTAGGGTATAGCAGCTTTAGCCCGTCGTTCCGCTCGTGCACTATGGGTTGGCTGGTTGGCCTACCGGGCGATTCATCGCGGTTACTGGTAAGTATGTAGTTGTTTTCGCCAGTGGGTAGGTAGGTTACGGTGCACATGCGGTGTTGCGGGTTAGGAGTTGCTGGTTACGAGTTGAAGGGTAAAATGAAAGTTTTAAATTGAAAGTTCAAAATTGCCGTTCTATATTATTTAGATTGGTTAAGAGCAGAATAGAATCGCCCTGAATAGGCGATATTAGCCTTTTTCTGTTGATTTCTTGTGTCTTGTGTCTTGAGTCTTGTGTCTAAAATAAACCGTAATTTCGCAATCGCACAAGTGTGGTATGGCAGTAAAGGAAAAAGCAAAGAAGGCACCCAAGGATAAAGAACCAGTTGAAGGCGAGGCATCGGTAGCACCGGCCAAACCTACTGGTATCAAGGCCATACTGGCCGACGAGCGCACCCCACGCATCGTGGGCTTGGCGTGTATGTTTCTAGGCTTGTTATTGGGCGCAGCCATGTTTTCCTACATCTTTACCTGGAAGGCTGACGACGACAAGGTGCTGAACAAAGGGCTAGAGGTTATTTTCGACACTGACATTATCGTTGATAACATGCTGGGCCGCTTTGGGGCAGTGCTGGCTCATCAGTTTTATTTTAATTTGTTTGGTGTGGCGTCTTGGGCCATTGTGGGCATGCTTATTTCCGCAGGATTGAAGTGGGGCTTCGATTTGCCGATGCAGATGCGCCGCATTATCAAGTATGGCTTTATCTGTTTAGCGTACTTTTCGGTTGCGTTAGCCTTTGCCTTTCAAATCTTTGCCTTTCCTTGGGGCGGTGCTTTTGGCAAATCGGTAAGTGAGTGGCTTACCGATTTTATGGGCATGCTAGGCACCGGTGCATTGCTGGGCTTCGGCATGCTGGCTTACGTGGTGTACAAATTCAACTATCGCCCCGGTAAGTTAATACCGTCATCGGTACAGAGTGCGCTGGGCAATACCGATGCTACCAACAAAACTAAAGTGCCAGGCTTCAACTATGAGGATGATGATACCGATGTAAAAAACTGGACCAAAACCATCGAGGATGAGAACGATGCCTTGGCCGACATCAACAGTAAGGTAGATTTGCCTTGGGAAGATGATGAGGAAGAAGCCGGCCCGCTTGATTTTGATATTATTAGCCCCACCATTCCTGTTGTACCTACCCATCCAGTTGCTCCTCCGCTAGCTACTACTAGCCCGATAGAAGGCTTGTCGTTTGAGGTTACCCAGCCAGAAACGCCGCAGGAGGAAGTGTTTGAAGAGGCAGAGTTGCCACTGGAAGTAAGCCCGATTATAGACGAGAAAGAAGCAGGCGAGATATTCAATGACTTGGGTGAGTATGACCCGACTTTGGATTTGCGCGATTACCAGTTCCCGCCGCTAGAGTTGCTGAAAATGCATGGTAGCGAGAAGATACAGGTGGATACAGAGGAGCTGGAAAAAAATAAGAACCAGATTGTTGAGACCCTACAGAATTACAATATTGAGATTTCAAAGATTAAGGCGACCATCGGGCCAACCGTTACCCTTTATGAAATAGTACCTGCAGCAGGTGTGCGTATCTCCAAAATCAAGAACCTGGAGGATGATATTGCCTTGAGTTTAGCGGCTTTGGGCATCCGTATTATTGCACCTATCCCGGGCAAGGGTACCATCGGTATTGAGGTGCCGAACGTGAAGAAGGAAGTGGTGAGCATGCACTCATTGATTGCTTCGGAGAAATTCCAAAATAGCAAAGCTGAGCTGCCTATAGTTATAGGTAAAACCATTGCCAACGAAATATTCCTTACCGACCTTGCCAAAATGCCCCACTTACTGATGGCAGGTGCTACTGGCCAAGGTAAATCGGTGGGATTGAACGCCATATTGGTGTCGCTGCTGTATAAGAAACATCCGTCGCAGCTTAAGTTTGTGTTGGTTGACCCGAAGAAAGTGGAATTGACCCTCTTCGCAATGATTGAGAAACACTACTTGGCCAAACTGCCAGGCGAGGAAGAGGCCATTATTACCGATACCAAAAAGGTTATCCATACCCTCAATGCGCTTTGTATTGAGATGGACAACCGCTACGACTTGCTGAAAGAGGCACAGGTGCGAAACATTAAGGAATACAATGCCAAATTCATAGCCCGCCGCTTGAATCCTAATAAGGGCCATCAATACCTACCATACATTGTATTGGTAGTGGACGAGTTTGCCGACTTGATGATGACTGCTGGCAAAGAGGTGGAAACCCCCATTGCGCGCTTGGCGCAGCTAGCCCGAGCCATCGGTATCCACTTAATTATTGCTACACAGCGTCCGTCGGTGAACATTATTACCGGTACCATTAAAGCTAACTTCCCTGCTCGCGTGGCCTTTAAGGTGACCAGCAAAATTGACTCGCGTACCATTTTGGATGGCGGTGGAGCAGACCAATTAATTGGCCGTGGCGATATGCTGCTATCAGAAGGCGGCGATATGATTCGCTTACAGTGCGGATTTGTAGATACGCCCGAAGTTGAAGAGATTTGCAAATTCATTGGCCAGCAGCGCGGCTATGCCGAGGCGTTCCGTCTGCCGGAATATGTTGATGAAAAAGAAGAAGGTAACCAAACGTTGGACCCTAGCGAGCGAGATGACTACTTTGAGGAAGCGGCACGTATGGTGGTGCAGACACAGCAGGGTTCCACCTCGCTATTGCAGCGCCGCCTGAAGTTGGGCTACAACCGTGCAGGCCGTGTGATGGACCAGCTAGAACGTGCTGGTATTGTAGGCCCAAGCCAAGGCAGCAAGGCTCGCGAAGTTTTATACCCTGATTTGTATCAATTGGAACAGTTTTTGAACGGAATGTGAAAAATTAGACAAACGACATGAAATTTATCTACACCCTAAGTATAATCATGATGGTTTTTGGAAGCGTATATGCCCAAAACCCTCCAAAAGGTAAGACCACTACAAATACTAATACAACCACCACCAAAGACCCTGCCGCTAAGACCATACTAGATAGGGTAAGTACCAAGTACCAAAGCTACACCTCGCTAGAAGTGGTGTTTTCCCTGAGCATTACCAGCAAAGTGGACGACTTGAACGAGAGTATGAAGGGTAACGTATGGCTTAAAGGACAGAAGTACCGCGTAAATACCGGCGATGTAGAAATCATTTGCGACAATGTAAAACGCTGGATGATTTTGAAAGGCAAACAAAAAGAAGTTCAAATCAATTTTTATGAGCCGGATGCTAACAACATCGAAAGCCCATCTCAGTTGTTTACCATCTACAAAAACAACTATAACTATAAGCTGGATGGCAAAGAGACGCTAGATGGCAAATCAATGACGCGTATACAATTGATACCTGCAAATACGAAAGAGTCTCCATACACATTCATTTATTTGCTGGTTGACGATCAAGACGTTATCCGCAAGGCGCGTATTGTTGGTAAAGACGGCGTAGAATACAACTGGCAAATCGTAACCTTCACCCCGAATGCTAAGATCGACGAAGGCAAGTTCACATTCAACGCTGCGCAGTATCCTGGATACCATATTGAGGATTTGACTGCGGAGTGATTTTCAGGAATTAGGGTTTTGCTAGTTGCTAATAAAAGATAGATAGGGGAGTATGCCACGGCATGCTTCCCTTTTTTTGTTTCCATCATAAGGTATTGAAGCAGTTCTTGATACTTGATACCTGCCTGCCGGCAGGCAAGCTCACATCTTGATACTAATTAGCATCCATCCAATAATTACCCCAATTAGTCGATGCATAACGGTGTTTTGGCACAAATCCCCTATTTTCGGACACTAATAACCCTAAACTGATTACTTATGAGTAAACTATGTTTTGCGATGGCGGTGCTGCTGAGCACTACGGGGCTCTTTGCCCAGCAAAATTTGCCATCCAACTTTTTCTTTACCACGCTGGAGAATGGCCTGCAAGTGCTGGTGATAGAAGATAACTCAGTACCGCTAGCAACTGTTGAGCTTTGTGTGCACAACGGTGCCTACTGCGAGCCAGCTGATTATGATGGTCTTTCGCACTTGTATGAGCACATGTTCTTTAAAGCCAATAAGGACATCCCTTCGCAAGAAGCGTTTATGAAGCGTGTACAGGAGCTTGGTATTTCGTTTAACGGAACAACCTCAACCGAGCGTGTAAACTACTTTATTACCCTTGGTACTGGCAAGTTGCAAGAGGGTTTGTCGTTTATGAATTCGGCCATTCGTTATCCTTTGTTCTTAGAAGAAGAAATGAAAAAGGAGAACCCGGTGGTTGATGGCGAATTTCAACGTGCTGAGTCTAACCCAGTTTTCTTCCTGTTGAAAGATATGGACCACCAATTGTGGGACACCCTATACAGCCGCAAGAACACTATTGGCGACCACGACATCATCCTTACCGCTACGCCTGAAAAGATGCGTGTAATTCAGCAGAAGTATTACTACCCCAACAACACCATCATCGTTATTGCGGGTGATGTGAAGCACGATGACGTTTTCAACCAAGTTAAAACCATCTATGGCGATTGGAAGCCTTCTGATTTTGACCCTTTCGTAAAATGGCCAATACCGGAGTTTACCCCGCTTAAGCAGAACAAATACTTTGTTACCGAAAATGATAATGCACAAGTACCGATCATTTTGCGCAGCTACTTTGGCCCTGATACCCGTGGCGATATAGCAGCTACCTACGCTGCCGATGTGTTCTCTTTTATCCTGAGCCAAAAATCATCGAAACTACAGCAAGAGCTGGTTGACAAAGGCTTGGCTTACCAAGTACAAGTTGGTTATTCTACTCAAAAGTATGTAGGCCCTATCCAAATTTTCTTGGTGCCAAACCCTGCCAAAATCAAAGAGGCTTACCAAGTGCTGTTGAAGCATATCGAAATGTGGGATAGCGAAGATTACTTTACCGATGAGCAGTTGGAAACCGCCAAAACCATGTTGGCCATTCAAGATGCCTATTCCAAAGAAAGCACTTCAGAGTTTGTGAGCCTAATTACCTACTGGTGGTCTTCAGCCAGCATTGATTACTATACCAACTATGTAGATAATTTGAACAAAGTAACCCGCCAGGATATACAGAACTATGTACGCAAGTACATTAAGGGCAAGTATTATGTTGATGGCATGCTTACTTCGCCTGCATTGATTGAGAATACCGGTGTAAAAAACTTTGATAACATCCGCTAAACCTAGAAACCATGAAACTAACTAAATATAAATATGCCGTTTTGCTGTTTGTGGGTTTGCTTACCGCCAGCACTGCCAATGCCCAAACCAAAGAGATAATGGTGGACGGGCTTAAAGTAATACTGAAACAAACCCCTAAGGATGTAGTAAGTGTGCGCCTATTTATTAAAGGCGGTGCCGACAACTACACCAAAGAAAAAGAGGGTGTTGAAGACCTTACTGTAAACCTAGCCGTGAGCGGTGGTACCCGTGGCCGCGATGCTACAACCTTTGCTACCGAAGCAGAAAAGATTGGCGCACAGTTGGGCGCCAGCTCTCAGCTAGAGTATAGCGAGATAAATATGACCTGCGTAAAGATGTTCTGGGATAAAAGCTGGGATTTGTTTGCCGATGCCATATTGAACCCAGCTTTCGACCCGAAGGAGTTTGATTTGATGCGCGAGCAGTATGTGGCCAATGCACTTGCTAGTAGCAGCGACCCTGATGAGCACCTTAAGAACCTTGCCCTGAGCAATGCATTTAAAGGCAGCCCATACGAGCGTATACCTAGCGGCACGCCTGCCAGTTTGGCTAATATCTCATTAGCTGATGTTACAGCGCAGTACAAGAAAATCATTGGTAAGCAACGCTGCTTTCTAGTGGTGGTAGGCAACATTACCGAGGCCGACTTGGTAGCCAAAATTCGCGCTAGCCTAGCTAAAATGCCTTTCGGTACGCCGTACAAAAAAGTGACGCCAACCTTAATTACCAAGCCAGGCCACTTTGTAGAGCATCGCGATATAGCTACCAACTACATACGTGGTATGATGAGCGCGCCTACTAAAGAAACCGCCGAGGGTACGGTAATGCAATTGGGCATGTCTATTATGGGTAGCCGTTTCTTCTTAGAGTTGCGTACTAAGCGCAGCCTATCTTACGCTCCCGCGGCCTTCTATTCAGGTGGTGTGATGCTTAACCCGTACAACACTATTTACATCTCTACCCAAGATCCTAAGCAATCGATGGAAGTGATGACCAGCATCATCAACGACATCAAGCGCGATGGTTTCTTGCAAAGTGAGCTAGATGATAAAAAACAAACCTTCCTCACCCAACACTACATGGGGCAGCAAACCACTAATGAGCAATCGCTCACCTTGGGTATGTACGAAGTCCTGGGTAGCTGGAAACTGGCAGAATCTCTGCCAACCCAGGTAGATAACACCACCCTTAAAGAGCTAAACCGTGTGTTCGACAAATACACCAAAGCCATCCAATGGACGTACCTTGGCAAACAAGAGCAAGTAAAACCAGAAGACTTTAAGCAAACGGTAGAAGAAAAGAAGAATAAGCCTTACTAGTTAGTATCAAGTAGTGAGTATCAAGTATCAAGTACTTGGTATTAAGTTTATTATAACGGGCCGTAGCTTTTGCTGCGGCCCGTTTATGTTTGGTATGGTCACTGTTTCTCTATCACTCCACTCTTCAATATGCCCATGTTCAGTTCGTGGGCGCCTTCAAATTCGTGTATCTGATAGTTGATGCCATGCGAAGCAACTTTGGCGTGTGTTTCTTCTTTGCGGCCTGGGGGGATTAGCGGGTCGTTATTGCCAGCAACCAAATGAAGTTTCTTCCCTTCCATAGCTTGTACAAAGGCTGCCCAATCCAAATCGTGCGGTATATCGCCGCTGCACAGCCAAAGGTGGTTGAATTGGGGTTTGCGCATGGCCACCCACCGGCAAACTGTTGCGGTGCCTTGCGAAAAACCTAGTATGTGCCTGCTTGCTAAGGGGTTTAGGTCATCTGTTTCTTGTTGAAACAATCCATCTAGATAGGTTATATAATCCTGTATTTCAGCTTCTCGGTCGTCTCGGGTCATCCAAGTGGCGGCCACTCTGCCATCAAAGCCTTTGGCATAAAATCGATTAAGTGCCTCTGGTGCCACTATGCGGCCATTTATTTCGGCCAATGGTTGAAACTCTTTGATAAACTCACCTGCTAGCTGTGCATAGCCGTGGCAAACAAACCAAAAATGCTTGGCATCGGTTTTTTCATGGCCATCGGTATAATACCTTGCCGTGCGTGGTGTGGTGAAGTGGTGAGGGGTTGACATGACACAAAGATAAAAAACGGAAAGCCTACAAGCGAACGTTAAATTTGATCGGTATTATCAATGGAATTGCACAGTTGCTTCATTATTCGTCTAAAACCAGTCAATAAGTGTTTAGCTAAGTATTATCTTTGCCCTTTATGAAGAAGTTAGCCATCCTTTTTGCGCTTGCAGCAATAGTGTTCAATTCGTGTAGTACCGATTTTGATGTAACCGCGGATTACGAAGAGACCCTAGTGGTATATGGGCTGATGGATGCCAGTAAGGATACGCAATACATCCGTATTTCGCGCGGATATATCAGCGAAGACCGTAGCGCGCTGGAAATTGCGCAAGAGGCCGATTCCATCTATTTCCTGGCTAATCAGCTCAACGTATATATAGAGCGGGTATCCGATGGTGCCAAGCTGCAGTTTTTAGAAGATAGGAGCCTGGTGAAAGACAGTGGTATTTTCGCTCGTTCACCACATCTGATATACGTATTGGTGGATAGCCTGGACGAAGATGAAACCTACCGCCTGCGCGTAGAAGATACCGTTACTGGTAAGGTGCTTACCGCTACCACGGCTATGGTCAAAGAATTTAGGTTAAGGCAGCCATCTGATTTTTTGCAATTACAATTTACCACCAGCTTGGTGAGTGCTTTGCCCAACGGCACCCCGCAACCGGTTGACGTAACTTTTGAATCGGCAGAAAACGGTAAGGTGTATGATGTAGCCTTACGATTTCACTACAGAGAGTGGGAGGGAGCAGTTATTGGCCCCGGCGAGCTGAAATATTTAGAGTATCTATTTGCCCAAAATGTGCTAGCAGCTGCTACAAGTGGCTCTACTGCCCCAGTTTCAGCCAAATACGTAGGCCAAGAATTGCTTTCACTATTGGGAAATAGCTTATCAAAAAATCCTAACATTACCCGCGAGCCCTTAGAGCTGCCAATAGAATACATATACTATTCTGGTGCCGAACCTTTTTATGATTTGCTTCGCAGCAGCCAAGGCCAGTCGGGCATCACGGCCTTAGAAGCCACCCCTATATTTACCAATATTGACGGTGGTTATGGCCTTTTCTCAAGCCGTTATAGCAAAAACCGGCCAGAGGTTGGTATTACTGATGATAGCAAAGACAGCCTAGCCTGCGGCCGCTTCACACGTGAGCTCAACTTTAGGGTAGATATTAATACTAGCTGTCAATAGAGACAAGACGCTAGACCCAAGACACAAGATTGCTTCAAAAAGGCTTTTGCAAGGAATATTTAGAAAATATACCCTTAATGTTTAAAAGGCATTAAGGGTATTATTTTATGTCTTGTGTCTTGCATCTTGCATCTTGTGTCTTGCATCTTGTGTCTTGCGTCTTGTGTCTTGCGTCTTGATATTCACGCCATTTTGTCACCACTTTCTGCCACTAATATGGGCGGTAGCGTGTCATTTTATACTATTTAGCTGCATTACTGTCACGCTGGGCGTACTGGTATGTTTATTGACAAAAGGCAAGTACGAACCTGATTAAACAAAAAACATAAACCTTAGTAATGGGAAAAATTATTGGAATTGACCTAGGTACCACCAACAGTTGCGTATCTGTAATAGAAGGCAACGAACCCGTGGTAATACAGAACGAAGAGGGTAGGAGAACTACCCCATCGGTAGTGGCATTTTTGGATAACGGCGAACGCAAAATTGGCGATTCGGCTAAGCGCCAAGCTATTACCAACCCAACCCGCACCGTATCGTCCATCAAGCGTTTCATGGGCCACCGCTACAGCGAAGTGGAGAAAGAAGCTATGCGCGTAGCCTACAAAGCTATTAAAGGTGATAACGATACCGTGAAAGTAGATATCGATGGCCGTATGTATACTGCCCAAGAGATATCTGCGATGATATTGCAGAAGATGAAAAAAGTGGCCGAAGATTACCTGGGCCAGGATGTTACCGAAGCGGTTATTACTGTACCGGCATATTTTAACGATAGCCAACGCCAAGCCACTAAAGAGGCTGGACAAATTGCTGGCTTAACCGTGAAGCGTATCATCAACGAGCCTACCGCTGCCGCATTGGCATACGGTTTTGACAAGGCGCAAAAGGATATGAAGATTGCCGTATTCGATTTGGGTGGTGGTACTTTCGACGTATCTATCCTGGAGTTGGGTGGCGGTGTATTCGAAGTACACTCTACCAGCGGTGACTCACACTTGGGTGGTGATGACTTTGACCAGATTATCATCGATTGGTTGGCCGACGAGTTTAAGCGCGACGAGAATATCGACCTGCGTAAAGACCCTATGGCTTTGCAGCGCTTGAAAGAAGCTGCTGAGAAAGCTAAAATCGAGCTTTCTGGTAGCACCGAAACCGAAATCAACTTGCCATATGTAACGGCTGTTGACGGTGTGCCTAAGCACTTGGTAAAGAAATTGAGCCGTGCGAAATTCGAATCGTTGGTTGATGTGCTAGTAGAGCGCACCCTTGGCCCTTGCCGCAAAGCATTGGAAGGTGCCGGTTTGAAAACATCGGATATTGATGAAGTGATTTTGGTAGGCGGTAGTACCCGTATTCCTAAAATCCAAGAAGTAGTAGAGAAATTCTTCGGCAAAAAACCTTCTAAAGGTGTGAACCCCGATGAAGTAGTTGCAGTTGGTGCTGCCATACAAGGCGGTATCATGAGCGGCGACGTGAACCAAGATATCGTATTGTTGGACGTAACGCCACTTTCTTTAGGTATTGAAACCATGGGCGGCGTAATGACTAAGCTAATCGAGGCGAACGCTACTATTCCTAAGAAAGAGAGCCAGAGCTTTACCACCGCTGCCGATGGGCAAACGAGTGTAGAGATACACGTATTGCAAGGCGAGCGCGGCATGGCAAGGGACAACCGTACCATTGGCCGTTTCCACTTGACCGATATTCCTTCAGCCCAACGCGGCGTGCCACAAATTGAGGTGACCTTCGACATCAATGCCGATGGCTTGGTGGAAGTAAGCGCAGTGGATAAAGGTACTGGCAAAAAGCAATCCATCAAGATTGATGCTGCCACCGCTACCAACCTGAGCAAGGAGGAGATTGAAAAGATGCGTGCCGAAGCCAAGGTGAACGAGGAAGCTGACCGCAAAGAGCGCGAGCGTGTGGAGAAGCTGAACCAAGCCGATTCATTGGTTTTCCAAACGGATAAGCAATTGAAGGAGTTTGGTGATAAGTTGCCAGCTGAGAAGAAAGCCGTAATCGAAGAAGCCGCTAAGGAACTTCGTGCCGCTATCGAATCGAAGGATATCGAACAGATTGATAGCCTTACCCAAAAGCTGAATGATGCTTGGAACAGCGCTTCGCAAGACCTTTACAACGCCCAACAAGGCGGTGCTGCAGGCGAGCAAGCTGGTGCCCCTAATGACGGACAAGCCGAAGGCCCACAAGGCGGCGCGCAACAAGGCGACGTAACCGATGTGGAGTTTGAGGAAGTAAGCGACAAGAAGTAAGCGAATTTAGGAAGTTAGTAAATTAGGAACGGGGCCTTGCGAAAGCGGGGCCCCGTTTGTTTTTTGTGACAGAATATGGGGTGTCCCAGGCGGTCAGACGACTACCATGGTGCGAGTTGTAAATATGCTGTTAGGGATTGTTATATTCGGAAAGGGCGTCCGACCGCTAGTGTGAGGAAGCCCAAGATGACCCGATTACCGTGTTGTAAATTATTTGCAGCTAAAAACATGCTTGTTGCCGAGACCGGTCGGTTAATAGCGGTCGGACGCCTATTCGAATTCAAGCCACTACATTTTGGAACACAATACCCGTGGGACCGTAGCCGTCTGACCGCATCCTCGGAAAATGAGGTCTTACATCAAAGCCACCCACCCAAACACCCCGCTCAAATACACCCACAAAAAAGTAAACAGCACATGCACGGTGGTTTCGAAAGGCTTGCCTTTCCAAAGCTCTGATGAGTAGCCGAAGAACTGCGTAATCAACCGTGCCATCCAGAAGATGGCTAAACCAAGGGCAATCTTTCTGCCCAAGGGTGTCTCGATTATTTCGGTAGCAGAAGTAAAACAGAGCACGCCCATAAGCAATACCACCAACCCAATAAAGAAGGTGTGTACGTACATCAATTGACGGTTGATAAGGCTAAGGCCACTAAGCTGCACCTTCCAATCGAAATAGCGCGGGAAGATAACGTGTACCAATGCCAGCACCACTAGCATAACGCCAATAACCTTAAGATGTAGTTCCATTTTTACGGAGGATAAAGGTGGAAATAAAGGGGGTAATCTTTGTTTCTTGCTCTATGATAAAGCCTGCAGCCAAAAAAGCCCGGAGCCAAGTAGCTTTGGGGTGAAAGTGGAAAGCGCCCATATTGTACGCCATAAAATTGGCTGTATCGCGCAAGTGCTCGGTAATGATGATTTGGCCGTTGGGCTTTAATATGCGATATGCTTCCTTTAGGAAATCAATTCGCTCAGTCTCATCCCTTATTTCATGTATGGCTAGGATTCCGAGAAAGTCGTCCACCGAATCATCGGTCAAGGGTAGGAGGGAAGTAGCCACGGTAACAGTACCTGCATATGGCGGATATGCTTTGCGTGCCCGCTTGATGGATACCTCGGTATGTTTTACAGGATCATAAAAATCCAATACGGTTAACTTAGCAGTCGGGTACTTGGCTTGCAGCAGGCCACTGGTTTCATCAAAACCAGCGTTGATATTTACTATGTGGTTTGGCTTGTCATCAATCACTTTATCCAGCCAATCCAAGCTGTACAGATTAGACATATCGTACACCCAATAAGTAACGATTAGCGAAGTAAGCGTTAAAACCGAAGCGCCAATTATTGATATTAATAGCGCTAGCTGCAGCCAGCCGTCAGAAAATAATGCTCCCAATGCCAGCACAGCAACAACCACTAGTGCCAGCACATAAAAGTGCCAATTAAACCGCACCACGTTCCACAATCCTTGAAACGGCGTTCTCATCCTTGCCATGTCTCTATCCTCCCTTTTTTCCAATAGTATGGTATGTCTTCTACTACAAAAGCGCTTGCCAGCTTGGCGTCAGTTAAGCCTAACTTTTCCAAGAAAGGTATATGGAAGTTATTGATTTTGATGGGTTGTGGCTTCCACTTCTCACGTACGCCCTCAATAATCAATACTTCCTTTTTAGGTTGGTTGTAAGTAAAGGTAAATGGCAAAGGACCAGAGAACCGCCGTGCATCGGCCCACTCTGTAAATGGGGAGCCTGCTGGTATGGTAGCATCTTCTTCCTTTAGTCGCTGCCAATCAATCTCAAAATCGGAAGCGATGGATTTGATGTGAGTATGCTCGCCTTCGGTGCGTTCGGCAATATCGGTAGTGGTATAGTTGTAATGGGTAAAGATGTTGCCCAGCAGTTCCATCTTCTTCTTGTCCGTCTCCGATTTCAATATGTACAGTCCACGCAGCCGCTTACCTTTATTGTTGATGTACTTTACGAACACCCGGTAGCCAATCAAAAAGAAGTCATTGCCCATAAACTGCGGTAACCCTTTGGGGCGTAGTCCTTTAGTTTGTACCATCGCAATGGCAACGAAAGCGTATCGGTCTTGATAGGTATCTAGTTGCAGGCACTCGGGTATCAAGTATTGCACCTGCTCCTTCGGTACGGCAAATGTAAGCACTACCGACTGCTCGAAATGGGCCGCCACAGCAAAAGGATGGTTTTTGAGGAAGTCCAACATTACACTACGGGTTTTAAGGATGGCTTCAAATAAAACCCATGATAACCAATTAGCAGGATAAACAGCAAGGCGAACAAGGAATTGGCGTGGCCCCAAAGCAACAAATCAGGTACCAAGATAAACTCTAGGATATTCATGGTGGCGATAATTGTGATTTGCGCAGCAGCGGTGAGGCGCGGCCACCAGCCAGTGAAAATCCAAACGGCCATCCCAATCTCCGCAAAACCGATGAGCGTGGTAAATAGCGGTGCATATTCCTCGCCCAATATTTCGGATACAATTTGGCGGTGGCGGGGCACCAGGTTCAATACCTTGCAAAATAGCCCGTTAATCAACCAGACGGAAGCAATAAATATGCTTATTGCGATACTCAACCCGTTATCACGCATGCCGTTTCGTATTTCAATACTAAGTTATGGAATGTGCGTGGGTATTTGAGTATGGTTAAGCTTTGTCACCTGTATGGGAGAGGGTTTTAAGTAGGCATTAATGTTTTCGCATTAATTAGCCCTTCTTCTGTCTTTTATCTATCTCATCAGCCACCACAAACCCCGAAATAATGGACGGTGGCACACCGGGGCCGGGTACTGTTAGTTGCCCGGTGTAAAATAGGTTTTTCACCTTCTTACTTTTTAAGCTTGGCTTGAAAACGGCGGTTTGCATTAAGGTGTTGGCCAAACCATAGGCGTTGCCTTTAAAGGAATTGTAACGCTCTTTAAAATCGTTGATGGCAAAACTTTTTTTATAGATAACGTGCGGCGCAATAGATTGGCCGGTGAGGTTCTCTAGCCGTTCCATTACTTGGGTGTAACACTTCTCGCGCAGCACTTCTGTATCCTCCATACCGGGTGCCAAGGGGATAAGGATAAACAGGTTTTCCTTGCCTTCGGGTGCTACAGAGCTATCTGTAACAGATGGTGCGCACACATAAAAGAGCGGTTTCTCTGGCCAACGGGGCGTGGTGTATATCTCATCGCCAAACTGTTCAAACGAGGCATCAAAGAACAGGTTGTGATGCTGAAGGTTGTTCAATTTTTTATCGATACCAAGGTAATAAATCAGCGATGAAGGCGCCATCACCCGCTTGTTCCAATATGCCTCATCATATTGTCTGTAGGGCGCTGGCAGCAGCTTTTGCTCCACATGGTGGTAATCGGCGGCACCCACTACAATATCCGCTTCGTAGGTAGCATTGGCGGTTACAACTGTAGTAATTATGCCATCAATAGGCTTCAATTCGGTTACCTCTTGGTTGTATATGAATTCCACCCCCAATGATTCCGCCACGTTCACCATACCTTCCACAATCTTATACATGCCGCCCATAGGGTACCAGGTGCCAAGTTGCAGGTCGGCATAGTTCATCAGGGTATACAGGGCTGGGGTGTTTTGCGGCAATGCACCCAGAAAGTACACCGGGAACTCCAGCAACTTGCGAAGGCGGTCATTTTTAAATAGGCTATAAACGTGCTTCCTTACCGAGGTAAAAAGCTGCAGCTTGAATAGTTTGCTGAGCAACTTAGGGTCGGCAAACTCAAATATGGATAGCCCAGGGCGATAAACAAAATCGTTGATACCAGCATCGTACTTCTCGCTTGCTTCTTTTAGGAAACGAGTAAGATTGGCACTACTGCCAGGCTCCAACTTTTCGAACAGCGCATACATTTCTTCCATGGAAGCTGGCACATCATAATGCTCCTTTTTCCCAAAAAATACCCGGTAGCCTGGGTCGAGCCTCTTTAAATCGTAATGGGCGGCTACAGAGCTGCCGAAGCGGTGGAAAAAGGTCTCGAAAACACCCGGCATCCAATACCAGCTAGGGCCCATATCAAAAGTAAAGCCTGCCTCTTGATAGCTGGAAGCACGCCCGCCTGGCGACTCATTCTTCTCTAGCACGGTTACTTTGTAGCCCTTTTGTGCCAAGCTACACGCCGCGCTGATGCCAGCAAAACCACTACCGATCACTATTACTTTTTTTGGCGTTTTCATTTCAATGTTTTAAAGGAATAGGAGCAGGGATGCGAAAAAAATAAGCTGGAGGATATACAGTGCCACCGCTACCCGGTTGCGCTCCGCCAATCTAAAATAATGGAATGGTAAGAGTAGCAACAGCGAAACAATATACCACGATACAAAGTTTTGTAAGGGTATGGTGCCCCCAGCCCAATCCCATAAATCGTATTGGATGGCGAACGGCTCAATGAAATAATCTAGCAGTATCATCAAGCCAGCACCGATGGCCGCTTGCGCCCACCACGGCACTTTAACAAAATCGGCAATGGTGCCGCAGCAATATAGCAATAGCAACCAATTGAGCCCTATAAGCGGGGGTATCTCGAATAGTTTCCAACCCAAGCCACCACCGTATGCGTATTCACCGAAAATGACACCAGTGTTTACCCCTGCCCATTCTACCCAAAAGCCGCAAAGCGCTGCGGTAATAGCAAAAGCAATGAACTTACCGCTCCAGTTTTTATGAAACATAAATACCACCAATGCAGCGGTGATAAGGTTTACAGGCGTAAGGTGTTCAAATATTTCTGGTGCCAATATAAAGCCCAAAATACCTACGAGATAGACTATGGCCAATAAAGTGATGGCATTGCGCTGGGTAAACCATTTATGCTTCATGGCGTGGCTCCCTTTTAGCGATTAAATCGGCAGTAATGCGCGCAGATAACAGGCACAGCGGTATACCACCACCTGGGTGGGCACTACCACCACAAAAGTACAACCCGCGCACGCTAGCATGGAAGTTGGCCGGTTTCAAGAAAGCGGCAAAGCGCCCATTGCTGTTGCCGCCATATATGGCCCCTTGGAAAGACGAGGTGCGGCGCTCTAGTACAACAGGGTCTAATATCTCCTCAGCAATTATAAGTGGTTCTATATCGGTTTTCAGTATTTTGCTTAGCTTTTTTATTACATCTCGTCTAGCCTGGGCTTTCAAGGCTTCCCAATCTTGCCCGGTATTGGGCGGCACGTTTATCATGGCAAACCAATTCTCCATCCCCTCGGGTGCATCGGCTGGGGCCATTTTAGAAGATATGTTGAGGTAAATGGTAGGGTCGTGGTAAATACCTTTAAGTTCTGATAGGTGCCTGAACTCCTCCTTATAATCAGCAGAAAAGAAAACGTTGTGCAAACCCAACTCGGCAAACGATTTATTAATGCCCCAATAAAACACAATGCCCGAAGTGGATCGCGGCTCCGATAAGGAGCGTTCGGGCGCTTTTACGTTGGGCAATAGTTTTCGATAAGTATTGATGGCATCCATATTGCTCACCACCACATCGGCGGGGATAATGCCATCTTCGGTTTCGATGCCAGTTGCTTTGCCGCCTTGCACGATGATACCCTTCACTAAAGAGTTGAACCTATAAGTTACGCCCAATCGTTTACCCAGCTCAAACAAGCTCTTGGTAATGTGGTGCATACCGCCATTCGGGAAATAGGCGCCAGTATTAAACTCCAAGTGGCTTATCATGTTCAAAGTGGCAGGCGCCAAGTATGGGTCGGAGCCATTATACGTGGCGTACCTATCGAAAAGTTGTACTACTTTTTCATTTTTAAACGTGCTACTATTGGCCTTATGCATGGTACGAAAGGCATCGAGCTTATAGAGTTGCAGCGCGCTTTTTAGCGTTTTGCCAGTAAGGAAAGACTCTGCTTGGTGTAGCGATGATTCTAGAAACACGTGGGAAGTAAGCTCAAAGAGCTCGGCATTTTTCTTAAGGTATCGCAGTACATGCTTGGCAGGTTCACCGGTTTTATCCTCAATTTCTTGGGCAAATTGTTTCGGTTCCGCGGCAGAGGTAATGCAGGTGCCATCCTCATAAAAGTAATTGGTTATTTCAGGCAGTCGCTCGTAGTTGAAGTGCTGCCGTGGATTTTCGCCCGAAAGGGTGAATAATTCATCCACTAGCCAAGGCATGGTGAAGAGCGATGGACCCGCATCAAACCTAAAGCCGTTTACCGATATCTCCGTAAGCTTGCCACCAGGATAACTGTTAGCCTCGAAAACTTCCACCGCATAGCCTTTCACCTTTAGGCGAATGGCAACTGCCAAGCCTGCCACTCCAGAACCTATTACTATAGCTTTGTTTTGCGGTGATTTGCCTGCCATACCACTCTTCCGTTAAAACCAAGTAACAAGACTGTACTGGTTTTGTTTATGGAAGCATGGCAAAAATAAGCAACTATATGCTAAGCCTCTTTACGAATTTTCTCGCCTTTAGGTTGGTTGGCCAGCAATAGCCGCTGTTCTTTCGATTTTAGGGAGAATTTCACCAACTTATCGTACAGTTCCTCGGGTACAAAAGGTTTGCACACGTAGTCGTTTACACCCAGTTTCAGGGCCAGCTCTCGCTCTTGGTTCATAGCTGCCGCGGTAAGGGCAATGATGGGGATAGTGGCCTTTACTGGCTCTGCCATTCGGCGGATGAGGTTGGTAGCCTCTAGGCCATCCATTACCGGCATCTGCAAGTCCATCAATATTAGGTCGAAATCGTTGGCCAAATGCTTGTCAATTGCTTCTT
Source organism: Sphingobacteriales bacterium (assembly GCA_027483645.1). Classification (GTDB taxonomy): domain Bacteria; phylum Bacteroidota; class Bacteroidia; order Chitinophagales; family CAIOSU01; genus CAIOSU01. Next base: position 309,240 of record JAIXUD010000021.1, on the reverse strand, counting down.
GCCCATTATCGGCAGTGGTTACCTGCGCTTTCCAGCGGCTTAAGAATTTGATAGCCACCTTCTGGTTGATAAGGTTATCATCTACCAACAATATGCGCACGTTATCCAGTTTACTACTCTCAGCAGGCAGCATGGGCTTCTCGTTCCTATATAGTACATTGCCCCGCTCATACTTAAGGCTCACAGTAAAAGTGGTGCCTTTGCCAATGTGGCTGGTAACATCAATCTCGCCTCCTTGAAGCTCTACCAGCTTTTGGGTGATGGCGAGGCCAAGGCCAGTACCGCCGTATTTTTGGGCTGTTTCGGGTGAAGCTTGCCCAAAGCTTTGGAAAATGACCCCTAGCTTATCATTGGCTATACCGATACCTGTATCGGCCACGGTTATTTTCAGTTTCACCTGGTTTTCCGTTTCTTCTTGTATGCCCACGTGTATGCCTACAGTACCATGCTCTGTAAACTTAACTGCATTCGACACGAGGTTATTTAACACTTGGTTTAGTCTGTGTGCATCGCCATTCAGTATGTTAGGTAGCTTTTCATCTACTTGCAGGCTAATTTTGATGCCTTTTTCCTCTGCCCGCAGTGCATGTGCCCGCTTAATATTGATGAGGGTGTAATGTAGGTCAAAATCTTCTTTCAAAAACTCCATCTTTCCAGCTTCTATTTTGGAAAGATCCAGAATATCGTTGATAATGGCTAATAAATTTACGGCTGAAAATTTCAGAATATTCAGGTTTTCTTCCTGGTCGGGCCTTGGGTTATCATCCAGCAATAGGTTGCTAATGCCAATTACCGAATTCATTGGGGTGCGCAACTCATGGCTCATAGTGGATAGGAACTGCTCCTTGGCACGGGTGGCTTCTTCAGCCTTCTCTTTAGCTTCAAGCGTAGCTACTTCGGCATGCTTGCGCTCGGTAATGTCTTCGGTAAGCATTACTATGTTCTGTATCTCGCCCTTATCGTTGCGTATAGGTGCTACACTGGTAAGCTCAGTAAGTATCTCTCCCTTCTTGTTATGGAAGTTCAGCTCTCCCTTCCATACTGCACCGCTAATTAAGCGGCCCCAGGTGAGGGCACTTTCGGCATCGTTTACTACGCCGTAATGCTCAATGCGGGTACCCAACACTTCATCAATCATAAAACCGGTAAGCTTGGTAAAGTAAGGGTTTGCATAGGTTATTTTGCCCCATCGGTCGGTAATTACTACGCCAGTAGGGGTGTGGTCAATGGCGGCACTGAAGAGCATCAGCTCATTTTCAGCAAGCTTCTTGTCAGTAATGTCTAGAATGGTTCCGTCATAAAATGGCACATCTTCATCTTCCATTGATATGGGGTTCATGTTTACCAACCCCCAAAACTCAGTGCCATTTTTGCGGGTAAAGGCTACCTCCACATCCAATATTGGTTCTAGCTTTTCAAGTCTTTTGGATAGCTGCGGATGGTTTTGGAAAACACGCTTTATTTCTTCCACTATCAACCTATCTTCTGTAATGGAGTAGCCTAGCATACGTGCCAAATATTCGTTGGCATACAACAATCGGAAATTGGTGTTGATACGGAAAATGCCGTTGTAGATGTTATTGTTTACGGTGTTTAGCAGCGTTTGGTTCTCTTTTACCAGTCTAAATGCTTCCAACCTGTCGCTGTTTTTCATATATCCAAACAGCAGTACAATAAGTATAAGCAAGCCGAGTAGCATGCTGTCGTTATCTATTCGGTCGGTTACTATCATCAGCCCTCCATAGGCTAATACCGTAAACAGGTTAAACCCAAAGTGTACTTTCTTTGAGTTGATGAACATAATGGTGGTGATGACAACTACCAGCAGCGAAATGCGGTAGTTGGCCTCGAAATCGTTGATGTACAGTAGGTAGTAAAAGTGGACGTTGTAAATGCACATCGTCATTAATAGTACAGTGGAGAAGTACTTCTGCACATAGCTAGAAAGGCGGGTCATTATTAGTGCCATAAGACCGAGGGTACCAACAAGGAAGCGCAACCAAAATGGATCGTTCACCTTTATCTCGATAAGCTGATACGCAAAGCCTACGCTAACGTACAACATGCAACCGATTACAAAGATGCGCTGTATACTTTGCTCCTTTTTGTCGGATAAGCGTTTATTGAATTTGATATCCACGGTAACAGGATTTGTTTGGTGTAAGTAAGCAGTTTTACGTATACATTAGCAAAAAGTTGGGATTACAGCAGCAGTTGTCGGCGTTTTTCTTTAAGGAAAAGTTTAGCCCGCCAGTTAAAACAGAAACGACCCGTACAGCAAGCTGCACGGGTCGTTTCTAGAAAGTATTTTTATGGTTGCTTAGTACACCTCCATAATAAACGGAATGCGCATTTGCACACCACTCGGTACATTTTTCAGTTCGCCCATTTTCACCCACATCGGGTAGAACTCACCCAACTGGTGTTTCATAAAGCGGGCTTCTACCTCTTCGGTACCGCCGCCAAGCAAAGCTTGCAATGGGTCTTTTTGTTTAGGGTATTCTACCACGCGGTATTTTTCAATACCCGCGCTGTTTTTGGCAATATCCAAGGCTAGGTCCATACCGCCAAGCAAATCTACTAGACCATTTTTTTGGGCTTGTATACCGGTCCAGATGCGGCCTTGGCCTACGCTATCCACATACTCCACCGTCATACCACGGCCTTCCGCGACACGGCGCTTAAACTTCATGTATATGGTATCAACACCTACTTGCAATATACTCATTTCTTCGGCGGTAAGGGCGCGGGTAACGGTACCAAAATCGGAGTGCTTACCGATTTTTACCGTATCGAAAGTGATACCCAACTTATCATTAAAGAAACCGCCCATATCAGGCAACAAACCAAATACCCCGATTGAACCAGTAACTGTATTTGGCTCGGCAATAATGGTATCGGCATAAGCAGCAATGTAGTAGCCGCCTGATGCAGCCACATCGCCCATCGATACGATAACCGGGATGCCTTTGGCTTTTACCAAATTCACTTCGCGAAGGATAATTTCTGAAGCTAAGGCGCTACCACCACCAGAGTTGATGCGGATAACCAAGGCTTTGATATCGTCGTCTTCACGTATCTCTTGCAGGGCTTTGCGGAAACGGGCAGAGCCGATGTTGGTTTCATCGCCGTCGCCATCTACAATGTTGCCTTCGGCATATAGTACGGCAATTTTATCGTCTTCAAAGTCTTTTTCCTTGCCAGCAACGTTGTTATAATCGCTGATGGATATAAACTCTAGGTCTTTTACCTTTTCGGTACCAGTTTTCTCAGCCAACTTTGTTTGCAGCATATCGAAGTAGATAGTATCGGTAATCAGCTTATTTTTCACTGCATCGCCTGCTTCACGCACTGCTAAGTTGTACACTAGGCTATCCAGCACTTTAGCGTCAACTTTGCGGGCTTCGGCAATTTGGGAGATAAAGTGGCCGTATACATCGGTAAGGTATTCAGTAACCTGTACGCGGTTTGGCTCACTCATTTTATCATAGCGGAAAGGCTCGGTAGCACTCTTAAACTGGCCAGCATAGAACACTTGTGCTTGTATATCCAGCTTATCAAGCATGTTTTTGAAGAAAGTAAGCTGTGCAGCAAAACCTTTCAACTCTACATACCCAACTGGGTTTACATACAGTTCATCGGCCACGGAAGCTAGGTAGTATGCTTTTTGCGTAACCACTTCGCCATAGGCTACTATAAATTTACCTGATGCTTTGAACTTAATCAGCTCATTACGAATTGCCTCAATAGTGGCCAGGCCGTTGGGCATCATGCCCAACTCTAGGTAGATGCCTTTGATATCGTCATCTTCGGCAGCTTTTTTGATGTTCTTGATAAGGTCGTTTAGGCCTAGGTTTTCTGATGACTCCATTGAGCCGAAATCGAAGTTGGAGAATAAACCTTTTTGCGTGCGCTCAGTTATCTCATAAGATAAGTCGAGGTGCAAAACGGAGTTAGCTTTCACCTTCGCCACCTTAGGGTCTTGTAAACCAGACACCATGCCGATGATGATGATAAAGAACAATAGTATAGCAAATACAAAGGATAGCAGCGACCCGACAAGGGAAGCGAACACTAAACGGAAGAAATTACCCATGTTGTTTGTTGATAATTAAGAAGTGACTAATTCGGATTGTCGATTGCAAAAATAATACATTTGGAAGCAAGTTTGATTTTAATTGGTCTATGCTATGATGAGGTACGTCTATTTATTGTGTGGGAGTAACATGGGCAACCGCCAAGATCACTTGGCTAAGGCGATATCGTTGATACACGACCGCATAGGCGACGTGCAGAAGGTATCAGCTATTTACGAAAGCGATGCTTGGGGAGAAGAGCAGCAAGACGATTTCCTGAACCAAGCCCTAATGGTAAATAGCAGCCTACAGGCAGAGGCGCTTTTGGTAGAGTTGAAAAAGATAGAAGCTATACTGGGCCGTACGGAAAGCTTCCGTTGGGGGCCAAGGATTATCGACATTGACATACTTTTGATTGATACGTTGGTATATTTTACTGATCATCTTCAGGTGCCTCACGTAAGTCTGCCAGAGCGCCGTTTTGCATTGGTGCCATTGGCAGAAATAGCCCCAGAGTTGGTACACCCAGTCAACGGTTTCACTATGCAGGAACTATTGGATAATTGTGAAGATACCGGCTCAGTGCGCCTTAAAACCAGCAATGCTGCATAAGGTAATTGCCATTGAAGGCAATATTGGAGCAGGCAAAACCACGCTTGCCCAATTGATAGCCAAAGCTACAGGCAGGGCGTTGATATTGGAGCAGTTCGAACAAAATCCCTTTTTACAAGACTTCTATACCCATCCGGAGCAATACGCGTTCCATACCGAGTTGTTTTTTCTGGCTGAGCGGTATGAGCAGTGGCGAAAAATGCCGGATGTGCCCACAGTTGCGGATTATTCGCTGGCCAAATCCTATTACTTTGCCGAGGTAACACTAAAGGGCGCTGAGCTGGATATCTTCAGCCGTATCTATAAAGGGCTCACCCATTTGGTAAAGCAACCCGACCTTATATTATACCTATACCGCAGCACTGCGCAATTATCGCAACACATTAAGCAACGAGGCAGGGCGTATGAGCAAGATATTGAGGATGGGTACTTGGAGCAGATTCAAGATAACTACTTAAAGCACCTTCGCCTGCTGACCAACCAGCGGATTGTATTGATTGATGCCCAAAGCCGTGATTTCCATGGTAACCCGGAAGACCTGCAATGGCTATTACAACTGATAGGGCAGGAGTACCCCATGGGTATTACCGAGCTTTAGTGGTATGGCTTGCTTGTCGACTAATAAATATCTTGTGATGGTTGAGGAGCATTTTCTAGTCAATTAATTATTTTTTTTCCAATTGAACCATTTTGCTAAGAAAAGTGTATCTTTGGGGTATTATAACATCTTTTTTAATTAATTGCAATGCACCAAGGAACAATCAAATTTTTCAATGAAACCAAAGGTTTTGGTTTCATTAAGGCTGCCGATGGCAGCAAAGAGTATTTCGTACACGTTAGCGGCCTTAAGGATGAGGTTCGTGAAGGTGACGAAGTGACCTTCGAACTTCAAGAAGGTCGCAAAGGATTGAATGCTGTTGACGTGAAGTTGGCCTAAACCACCACATACAAAAAGCATATTAATCATTGGAAAGCCCTGCTGCAAAGCGGGGCTTTTTCGTTTTAAGATAAACGTTTGTCATCCCGAGTTTTTCACGAGGGACCTTCGGGCCACTATGAACTGAATTAGCCCTACCTATAAGCTTATTTTAACAAATCACATTTCCGGAAACCCATTACGTCCCGAGGGCGAAATGGCCCTAGGCAAATATTCGGGTGCCCTTTTGGACAATGCCGTTAAGTTAAGGGTGTGGGGAGGTTGAGAGCGGTCTGACGACTTCGGTGCGATGGGTAAGAAACTTCAATTTATCCTAATTGTTATGCCCCAAAGAGTCGTCCGAACGCTTTGGTGCTTCACTCCCAATGTGCAGAAAAGAAGTGTTCGGACGGCGATTGTGGCGAAATCCAAGCCTGTAATTACAAATTCATCGCCCTACTCAGCAAAGCCGTCAGACCACTCATTACCGGAAAAACATTTCGTGCTTATCTTAACGACATAGCCCTTTGAGGCGTTGAAAACACCATCTTTCATCAACCAGAAACAGTCGAGTTTACATCGTCATTAAGCAAACCGTGGACCATCGTCTGTCGTCTGTCGACCAACTAATCCATCACTTCCTGCTCCTTCCACATCTTGCTCTTTTTATCCCAATACACCCATTTCTCACCCATGATGTCATCCAATCCTTGAGGGAATTTATGATCAATCTTGCTGATGGGCGTATTGTCGGTGTCGAATTTTATCTCCGTTTCGTACCAATACATGCTGGCGCCAGGGTTTATATGTACCACTGCCAGCCCCACCGAACCGTTGGGGGCAAACTTTAGTTCTACCCTTATAGAGTAGCTGTGCCTTACCTCATCTATGCTATACGTTTCGTTCCCTAGTAGGTCGTAAAACAATACCTTACGCTCACTATTTACCCAAGGCGTAATCTTTACCGACACCCTGCCATTTACGTATTTATGGTAGGTGGTGTCCCTGTCTTCCTTATTTACTACAGGCTTTGGCGTAGCTGGCTTACTAGGTTTTTCCAATGGGGGAGGGGGTGGAGGAACAATAGGCTTTTCTTTGGGCGTTTCAACGATGGTGCTGTCTAGCGTTGGTATAGTTTTGGCCGCTTGTAGAGAATCTTTGAGCGTAGCTATCGAATCAGAAAGCGAGGCTACCTCTTGCCTAATTGCCTTGAGCTCTTGTAGGGTGGCATCTTGGTTGTTATTATCAGGGGCGCAACTTGCCATTAAAGCCAATAAAAGCAGTGTATAAAGTTTAGGCATAATAAGTAGTATTAGGTATTTGCAAAATAGGTTTTTTGCTGTTAATTAGCGATAACCAACAATTACGCCAAAACCGAAATTGATGAAAACGATCTCGATATTTTGGTTGTGCTTATTGGTATGTGTATTATTTTTATAATTATCGTGTTGAGCTGCTCTAAATTGCTAACTGATTGCAATAACAATTGTTTACAAACTAGTGATTTCAGCGAAACGCATGTCACCAAACACCAGCAATGTGTTTTTCCCCAAAACATCCTAACTTTAGCATCAGCACCAACGCATAACCACTACCATGAAGTTTGTGAAGTTTTTAGTGCCCACGCTACTGGCCGTTGTGCTGGTTTTTGTGCTGAATACGGAATTGAAATTGGGCGAAATTAAAGTGCCGCCCCTAGGCAGTCTGCTCAGCCCATTTACAGGTTTTTGGCAAAATGCTGAACCCAAGCAAATCAACTGGGATAAAGACGTAAAGCTTGATGGTCTTACCGGTAAGGTAACCGTGCAATACGATAGCCGCCGGGTGCCGCACATCTTCGCCGAAAACGAGGCCGACCTATACTACATGCAGGGCTACATTACTGCTAAAGACCGCCTATGGCAAATGGAGTTCATCACGCACGTGGCTGCTGGCCGCGCTAGTGAACTGGTGGGTGAGGTAGCTTTGAAATTCGACCGCACCCAGCGCCGCAAAGGCTTGGCTTATGCTGCCGACAAGGCAGTATCGTATATCAATGAAAGCCCAACTAGCAAATTGGTTATGGAATCTTATGCCGCTGGGGTGAACGCCTATATCGGCAGCCTTACCGATGCTTCGTTGCCGGTAGAGTACAAACTGATTAACTACAAACCCGAACTTTGGACCCCCTTCAAAACGGCATTGCTGCTCAAGTTTATGAGCGATGGCCTTTCGGGTATGGACAAGGATTTTGAATACACCAATGCCTTAAACCTATTCGGTAAGGAGATGGTGGATTTATTATACCCTGATCGCTCGTCAGGCATCGACCCGATAATACCTTTGGGTACGGCCTACAACTTTCCGGTGGAAGGTATTGATACACCACTATACGAAATACCGAAAGGCATTTTCCATAGCTCCATCTTTGACGGCCCTGAGCGCGAAAATCTGGGTAGTAACAACTGGGCGGTAAGCGGCACGCGCACCAATACCGGCTTCCCCATGTTGGCCAGCGATCCGCACTTAGGGTTAAACTTGCCATCTATTTGGTACGAAATTCAATTGACCGCCCCAGGGGTTAATACTTATGGCGCTACCTTACCTGGTTCGCCGTGCGTGATTATTGGGTTTAATGAGGATGTGGCCTGGGGCGTAACCAACGCCGGCATGGATGTGCGCGACTGGTATAAAATTGAACTAGTAGGCGAGCACAAATACCGCTACGAAGGCGAGGAGCGCTCCATTACTTATCGTTATGATACCATCCGCATCAAGGGTGGTGCGGATTATATTGATACTATACGCTTTACCCACCATGGGCCAGTGGTGTACGATGAGCGCTTCCCGCAGAAGGGCAATGCCACTCCGCTGGCCTTGCGCTGGACGGCACTTGAGCCATCCAACGAGTTGATGACCTTCTACACACTCAACCGTGCGAAGGGTCACGCTGATTATCTGGAGGCATTGAACTACTACTTTTGTCCAGGGCAAAACTTTGTGTTTGCAAGCCATACAGGAGATATTGCCATTCGCCAGCAAGGGAAATTCCCCAAAAAATGGCCGGAGCAGGGACGCTATATTATGGATGGCAGCAGCAGTAAATATGAGTGGCAGGGCTACATCCCTTTCGAGCAGAACCCTTATGTGCTCAACCCACCGCGTGGCTTTGTGAGCTCTACCAACCAGCACCCTACCGATAGCACGTATCCTTATTACTACGCTGGCTATTATGAATATGACCGCAGCCGCCGCATCAATGAGCTGTTGGGCGTGGATAGGAAATACACGGTAGATGACATGAAGCAGTTCCAAACGGACAACTACTCCTACGCCGCAAAAGACCTGTTACCTTTCTTATTGGAAAACCTAGATACCACTAATCTGGAAGCTAGCCACCAAGAAATATATGCAATGCTAAAGGATTGGGATTATGTATATACCGCCAATAGCAAGCCTGCAACAGCCTTCGAAATGATGTTCGATACGCTGATGATACTGGTTTGGGACGAGCTACAGCCATACGATGAGAAAGCGTTGGCGCGACCCAATGCCTATGTTACCATACAATTTTTGAAAGCCCAGCCCAACCACGATTGGGTAGACCATAAGAGTACCGAAGGTAAAGAAGATGCTGCCCAATTGTTAAACATCGCTTTCAAACTGGGCGCAGAAAACTATCTGGATTGGAAAGCTAATTATGGCAAAGAGCCTGAATGGTGGCGGTATAAAAATACTACTATAGCGCACTGGGTGCCTAGCCTAAAAGCCTTCAGCCGACAGATGGTGGAAATAGGCGGCAACCGGCACATCCTTAATGCTACCGATGGCACGCATGGCGCATCGTGGCGTATGGTAGTTTCGCTAGAGGATAACGTAAAGGCTTGGGGCGTTTACCCCGGCGGCCCGAGCGGCAACCCCGGCAGCCACTCTTACGAACCGTTTATTGATGCTTGGGCCAAAGGAGAATATTATGAATTGGTATTTCTAAAAGAGCCACAGCAGACCGAGCAGATTATCTTCACCCAAACCTTCACCAAATAAGCTATGAGGTTCTTAATCATTACATTAGCAATAGCGTTGGTTAGCATCGTGGTGCAGTTTTTCCTACCGTGGTGGAGCTTGGCCTTCGTAGCGTTTATCATCGGTTATTTGAGCAATCTTACCGGTTGGGCTGCTTTCGGCGCGGGTCTGTTGGGTGCAGGCGGTGTGTGGTTTGCTTATGCCATGTGGCTTAACATCGGCAACGAATCGCTTCTGGCGAATAAAATCGGCCCTATGTTCTTTATACCCGAGCCTTTGTTGCTGGTGGTAGTATCTGCCGGCATTGCGGGTTTGGTGGGCGCGCTTGCTGCTGCTGGGGGAAGGAATTTGAGGGGCTTGTTGGCGAAATAGATCACAGACGACAGACAACAGACCACAATTTTTATTCGTCGTTCCTTTTTGCCGTCGTCTGTAGTCCGTTGTCCAAAAACCGATCAACTAATTAACCTTTTTTGAAGCAACCATGGTCCATCGTCCATGGTCCATCGTCTAATTTACTACCTTTGCCCTATGCTATATCGTAATGGTTTAAAGCTGGGGATATTGGGCGGTGGCCAGTTGGGCCGCATGCTTATACAGAGTGGCATCAACTTCAACCTGCACCACCGCGTGCTCGACCCTGATGCTCATGCCCCATGTAAAAACATCGCCGACGAGTTTGCCAATGGCAAGCTCACCAACTACGATGCCGTCTACCATTTCGGCAAGGGATGTGATGTAATTACGATTGAGATTGAGAATGTAAACTGCGATGCTCTTAAGCAGTTAGAATTGGAAGGCATACCTGTATACCCGCAGCCGCATATTATTGAGCTGATACAAGATAAAGGGTTGCAGAAGCAGTTTTATGCCGAGCACAACATCCCTACCGCACCATTCACTTTGGTGGAGCACCCGAGTGAGATAAGCGAGCGGTGGACGAAATTCCCCTGTATACTAAAGCTTCGCCGCGAAGGCTATGATGGCCGTGGGGTTATGAAACTGAATAGTAGGGAAGACATCGGCAATGCGTTCGATAAGCCTTCGATTGTGGAGGAGCTGATTCCTTTCGATAAAGAACTAGCCGTAATAGTACACCGCAATATCAGTGGCGAAATGCGCACCTTCCCAGTGGTGGAAATGGATTTTCATCCGGAGAAAAACTTGGTAGAATTCTTGTTCTGCCCGGCCAGCATCAATTGGGAGGTGGCCAAAAAAGCGGCTGATATCGCTAAAAAAATAGCCGAAGCGCTAGGCATTGTAGGCACCTTGGCGGTAGAGATGTTCCTTACCAAAGAGGGCGACATACTGGTAAACGAAGTGGCACCACGCGTACATAACAGCGGCCACCACACCATTGAGGGCAACGTAACCAGCCAATTTGAGCAGCACTTGCGCGCTGTACTGGGTATGCCACTGGGCAATACCTATGTAAAGCAACCAGCTGTAATGGTAAACCTATTAGGTGAGGATGGCCACAGCGGTCCAGCAGAATATAAAGGATTGGAAGAGGTACTGGCGCTAGATGGCGTAAGCATACACTTATACGGCAAGCAAACCACCAAGCCCTTCCGCAAGATGGGGCATGTAACCATAACCGACCCTGATTTGCAGACCGCCCGCAAACGCGCCAAGCAAGTAAAGGAAACCCTAAAAGTAATAAGCAAATGAGCCAGCCAGTAGTAGGTATCATCATGGGTAGCCAGAGCGACCTGCATATAATGCAGGAAGCTGCAGAAGTATTGACTGAACTGGGTGTAGCGTTTGAGCTCACTATCATCAGCGCACACCGCACCCCCGAGCGTATGATTGAGTATGCCCAAGGTGCCCGCGACCGTGGTATAAAAGTAATAGTGGCTGGTGCCGGTGGTGCTGCGCACTTGCCCGGTATGGTTGCTTCGCTTACCACTTTGCCAGTGGTGGGCGTACCCGTAAAATCGAGCAACAGCATTGATGGCTGGGATTCCATCCTGTCAATTTTACAAATGCCAGCGGGCATCCCCGTGGCAACGGTAGCCCTCAATGGGGGCAGAAATGCGGGCATTTTGGCGGCGAGTATTGTAAGCACTTTTGATAATGCTGTGGCGGCGAAGCTGGGTTTGTTTAAGATTGAATTGAAGAACAAGGTGCTGAAGCAGGTAGAAGACGTGAAGGGCAAGTATCCGAGTGGGTTGTGATGTTTAATTTACCACAACAAAACGAGCGTCATTGCGAGGAGCGACTTTGCGCCTTTCGCGCAATGAAGCGACGCGGCAATCCCATGCTTAAAGAGATGAATTTCCTTAACCTAGGCATCCATACATAATATGTCTTTTACTCCAGCGCTTTGTGACCATTATTCTTCGGGGGTAGGGATTGCTTCGTCACTCACTTCGCGAAAAGCTTCGTTCCGTTCCTCGCAATGACGCGCATTTGTGTGTTTCCATGAATTAATTAACTAATCAACCAATCAACCCATCAACCAATCAACCAAATACCTAATTATTGGCCAAGGCATTGGCGGCACCATGATGAGCTATTTCCTGCATAGGGCAGGATTAGACTTTATGTTAATGGACCCTGCTTTGCCCAGCAATGCCTCACGAGTAGCGGGTGGTATCGTTAATCCTGTTACGGGTAAAAAGCTCGCCAAAACTTGGCGGGTGGATGAGTTGCACCCGTTCGCCCTAAAGACTTATCAGGAAATAGGAAAGCTAATAGGAGCGGAGCTAGTACTACAAACCCGAGTAAACCGCTATCACAGCAATCCAGAAGATAAGGTAAAGTTTGAGGAGCAAGCCGAAACACAGGATTGGTTTAAGCAATACATACAAGCTTTACAGGTAAATGAACCTGCCATTAACGATACTATGGGAGGCTTCACCATTTACCCTGCGCTGAAGATATACGGCATCAAGCTGATGGACGGCTGGCGTGATTTTTTAAAAAAGGAAGGCAGATTTATAGAAGAAACCTTTGACCACAGCCAGCTGGAGATTCTGCCCGAAGGTATTCAATACCAAAACATTACTGCTGAAAAAATCATTTTTTGCGAAGGTTGGGGCGTGCGCAACAACCCATGGTTTAAAGATTTACCTTTTAATGCCGCTAAGGGCGAAGCACTGATAGTGCGCATAAAAGGGCTATTGCCCGATGAGGTATTCTTAAAGGGCGTGTTTCTAGTGCCTTTGGGCGATGACCTATATTATATTGGCAGCACCAATGAGTGGGTGTTTACTGACGATAAGCCCTCCCCCCACAAGCTGGAAGAACTGGAACGCAAACTCCAAAAAGCCCTTAATCTACCTTATGAAATTGTTGACCACCAAGCAGCCGTGCGCCCCGCCGTAAAAGATAGGCGGCCATTAATCGGCCAGCATGCTGAGTACCCGCAATTGGTTTTGTTTAATGGTTTAGGTACCAAGGGGTATTCGTTGAGCCCATTTTTTGCCGAGCAATTGGTGAAGGTGTTACTAGGCGAAAGCGAAATTGACGCAGCGATTGATCTAAAACGGAAAATCTAAACTCTTTTTGGCTTTACCCTTTGCTATTTGATGGGGAGGCTTTTTTAACCACGAAGTACCCAAAGGAAAGCACAAAGAACACTAAGCCAATATTATGTACTTTGAGTACTTAGTGCCTTTTTTCTTCGCGTTCTTAGTGGTTGAATCTTCTTACAACGTCAAGTCTGTAATTGGCATCTTTATCTAAAAGATCATATAGCCCAAAATAAAAACAGGCACTACTCGCAGCGTGAGAGTAGTGCCTGTAATGCCCGGCAGTACGGCGGCTTTAAAGTAGCCGCAACTTTTGCCCCTTGTATCGTACTATTTGGTGTTACGCCCTTTATTAATGTCAAAACTACCGCTTTACCATTTTACCGGTTAGTGCCTTTTAGTATGTGTGTCGTTTGGGTTAATAAGTGTGTAGGATAGTATGGACGATTTTGGTGGTGGTTAGTCGATTGTATATAAATCAATACAAAATCAGGTATACTACTTAAGGGGTTACTACAACAGATTAAGTAACAACTCGCAACCGAATCCGCGCAACCATTAAATTATCCCCGCACTTAACTGTATATTTACCGAAGTTAACCTACCAATAAGTAATACATGCCCATAGAGTTTAAAGATCTCGGATTTCACGAGAGCCTAATGGAGAGCCTGGACGCAATGGGCTTTAGCAAGGCAACCCCAATACAAGAGCTTGCCATACCACAAATTATAGCAGGCAAAGACCTAATAGGCTGCGCGCAAACCGGTACCGGTAAAACAGCCGCGTTTCTGCTGCCAGTAATAGATTATTTGGTAAAGAATCCATCCAAAGAAAAGGGCATCCGCGCCATGGTAATTGTGCCTACCCGCGAGCTGGCTACGCAGATTGACCAACAAATGGAAGGCTTTTCTTATTTCGTTGGATTAAGCTCATTGGCCATTTACGGTGGCGGCGACAGCATGGGCTGGGACCAACAGCGCAAAGCCCTAGAGCAAGGAGCGGATTTGATTATAGCCACACCGGGCCGCTTGATAGCGCACTTGGCCATGGGTTATGTGAAGATGGATACTGTGGAGTTTTTGATATTGGACGAGGCTGACCGTATGTTGGATATGGGCTTTTACGATGACTTGATGTCCATAATTACCAAGCTGCCCGCCAAGCGCCAAAACCTGATGTTCTCGGCAACCATGCCGCCGAAGATTAGGGAAATGGCTAATAAGATTTTGAACGAACCCGTGCAAGTAAACCTTGCCCTGAGCAAACCCGCCGAAGGGGTGTTACAGAGCGCTTACTTGGTTTACGATACCCAGAAACTACCTGTAATCAAGCACATCCTTAAGGACAAGGATTTGCCTAGCATTATTGTTTTCTGCTCGCGCAAAAACACCGTAAGGGAAATTAACCGCGAGTTACAGAAAGCTGGATTGAAGTCGCGCGCCATCAGCTCCGATTTGGAGCAGAATGAGCGTGAGGAAGTGCTGTTGGCCTTCCGTAACCGCAAACTGCAGATATTGGTTGCTACCGATGTGCTCTCGCGCGGTATCGATATTAAAGACATTAACCTCGTAATCAATTACGATGTGCCTGGCGATGCGGAGGACTATGTTCACCGTGTAGGCCGTACTGCTCGTGCATCAACCACTGGCGTGGCTATTACGCTCATCAATGAATTTGATATGAGCCGCTTTGGTGATATTGAGCGATTGATTGAGCGCGTTATACCTAAAGAACCATTACCTGAAGCGCTAGGCGAAGGCCCGGTTTACGACCCTAAGAAGAAATTCGGGAAACCCGGCAGTCGCCCAGGTGGCGGCGGCGGTGGCAAAGGTCGTTCTGGTGGCGGTGGTGGCGGTCAACGCTCCCAAGGTGGCAGTGGTGGTCAATCTTCGGGTGGCGGCAGGTCTGGCGGTGCGCCAAGAGGTGACAGGCCTAGCGGTGGCGGTGGAAATCGTGACCGTGGCCCACGCAAAGAAGGCGGCCCTCGCCGCGATGGCGGCGGCGGTGTAGGTAGGCCATTGCCACCTTCTCAACCGAGTGGCGATACGCCTAGTGGCGGTCAGGCCAGTTAGTATTAACGTGCCTAACGAGGTAGTACATTTTTTCAGTTATGAAAGGCGAAAAGATTTATAAAAAAGCACTTGCTCTAGCATATAAAAGTCCTGAAGAGTTAAAAAGTACTTATGACTTGCTGGAAAAAGCGATGAAATTGGGGAATGCAGATGCAATTGTTGCAATTTCTTCCTGGTACTGGTTTGGAAAGTACTTAAAGATGAATCGTCGCAAAGCAGTAAAACTATTGAGAATTGCAGCTAAAGAAAATCATCGTGAGGCCTGTTATCGGTTAGCCACATGCTATGAGGACGGAGAAGTAATAAAGAAGAATGAAGCAAAAGCTTTTAAATGGTATTTACGAGGCGCATTAGCAGGTGATAAATCATCCATACAAGAAATTGGACGGTTCTATTGGCATGGGTTAGGCGGTGTGAAATCTAACAAATCTGTAGCTCGCATATGGTTTGATTTTGGAGGTGAGTATCAGGACGACTATATCAGTGATACAAATTGACCTAACCCCCAAAAAACACATAGCGGCCAAGGAGGGGGTCCAAGGCCGCTACGCAAACACACAACTAACTAACCAACTATATAGATAACGCCACTGTCAGGGTTTTAAGTCCCAATGGGCGCAATATTTTTTTACATTCCAAAGGCATAGTAAAACGTACCGGGAAAATCAGGATATACGCCTTCAACCATTACGCCACCTTTCTTCTCTTTCAATATCTCTACCAACCGTTTTTGGGAGGTAACCGGCTGCCTATCAATATGCGTTATCACAAAGCCATCGCGCATATCGGTGTACTTCCTAATGGCACCATTGCCAATTTCCTGTACCATTACACCCGCTTTAATATTTAGTTGGCGTTTTTCGGTATCGGTAAGCTCTTTGAATTTCACACCCAGCAGGTCATCAATCTCTACGTTTTCCTTGCTCAAAAAGTCTAGGCCGAGGTTTTTGTTTTTCAATACCACCGTAATGGTTCCAGACTTGCCGTTACGGATATACTCCATCTTCAATTTATCGCCAGGGCTATATTGCGCTACGGTTTCTTGTAGGTGCGCAGTGGTAATAATGGCATTGCCGTTAATAGACTTAATTACGTCGCCTGGTTCCAATCCGGCATCATCAGCGGCACTACCATCCAGTATATCGTTGATATATACACCGCTTGCATCGGGCAAGTTTAGTTTTTCCATTTGCTCAATATCCACGTTGCGGATGGTTACACCTAAGAAGCCACGCTGCACCAAGCCATACTCCTTCAAGTCGCCCACTACTTTACGTACCAAGTTCGCGGGTACCGCAAACGAATAGCCCGCGAAAGTGCCGGTAGGGGAGGCGATGGCCGTATTGACGCCAATCAATTGCCCGTTAAGGTCTACCAGCGCACCGCCGCTGTTGCCAGGGTTAACGGCTGCATCGGTTTGAATGAATGATTCAATGGCAGCATTATCTTCCAATATATTAATAGCCCTGCCCTTGGCACTCACTATACCAGCCGTTACGGTCGATTCGAGGTTAAACGGGTTCCCCACCGCCAACACCCATTGGCCCACTAATACTGAGTCGGAGTTGGCAAAGGGGATATAAGAAAGGTTTTTGGCATCAATTTTCAATAGCGCAATATCCGTTGATGGGTCGCTACCCACCACTTGGGCTATATATTTGCGTTTGTCGTTCAGCACTACCTCTACCTGGTTGGCACCAGCTATCACGTGGTTGTTGGTTACCACATATCCGTCGGGAGAGATGATCACCCCCGAGCCTGAAGCCATCTGAGGCTGTTGCTGGTATTGCCTACCACCGCCTTCAAAAAAATCAAATGGAAATGAATGGAAACCACTATTGGGTTGTGCGGTTGATGTAGTGGTAACGTGCACCACCCCAGGAGTGCTGTTTCGGGCAGCTACTGTAAAATCGAGCCCAGTGGGCACGGGTGCAGTGCCGGTTTGGTCATAAAAGTTGGTGTAGCGTACAGGCTGCTGCGCCTCGTAGGTAATGGTTTGTGCAACTTTTTCGCCTTCAAATACCTTATAGCCACCAATAGCTGCTACGGCACTAAGTATGGAGGCAGTAAATACAATCAGTAGGTTTTTAGTGTTCATATCCTTAGCGTTTTTGTTCTGCTTGCTTTTCGGTGCAAATTTGATGCCGAGGTATGCAAGCGGTACTACAGTATAACCGATTGCGCGGCGTTTTTATTTTATAGTTTTGGCCTTATTGACATATCTTTACAGTACTTAACAATTATTAACCAAATGCCTGATAAACAGGCAGAAACACGGCAGACAAGTTGGCAACGGAACTGACATTTTTGAAGTATCAAGGCGCAGGGAACGACTTTGTGATGGTAGATAACCGTGGTGGTTTGTTGAAGGGAAACGAACATACACTGTATGAGAAACTTTGCCACCGACGCTACGGCATCGGGGCTGATGGCTTGATATTATTGCAGGAAAAGGCAGGATATGATTTCGAGATGAAATACTACAATGCCGATGGTAACGAAAGTACCATGTGTGGAAACGGCGGCCGTTGTGTAGTAATGTTTGCCAAAGAACTAGGGCTGATACAAAACGCTGCCACGTTCTTAGCCATTGATGGGCCCCATCAAGGCAACATATTGCCCGATGACACGGTAAGCATACAGATGGCCGATGTGCAAACCGTAAGTACCGATAAAGAAGCCTATGTGCTCAACACTGGCTCGCCGCACTATGTGCAGCAGGTAAGTAAGGTGGGCGAAGTGGATGTGTTTGAAAAAGGAAAGGCCGTGCGTTATAGCGCAACCTACCAAGCCCAGGGCATTAACGTAAACTTTTTAGAGGTGACCGATAAAAAGCACCTTAAGGTACGCACTTACGAGCGCGGAGTAGAAGACGAAACCTATGCCTGTGGTACTGGCGTTACCGCATGTGCTATTGCAACATCGAAAATACTAGGGCTGAAAGCTGGAAAGCACGCATTTGAAATTGAGACGTTGGGCGGCAATTTGGGCGTATCGTATACTTGGGATGGAAGCGGCGCTACCGATGTTTGGCTTACTGGGCCTGCGGTAAAGGTATTTGAAGGGCAGATTACGGTAGGGTAAGGCTGCAAGCCAACTAAGCTATCCGCACTTTACTAGCTTGGGCAAAGTTCAAATCGCACTATTCACCACCCGCTTATCTTTCAAGCTCCTAATGGCCTGGCCGATGCCCTTAAGCGTCATTGGGAACATGCGCTGGCCCATAATGTCGCGTAGGATGGTAGTAGACTCATAGTATTTCCAATCACTTTCGTGGTTGGGGTTTATCCAGCAGGCATATGGGAAGTGCTCTAGCATGCGCTGCATCCATACTGCGCCCGATTCTGGGTTGTAGTGCTCTACACTTGCGCCAGCAGACAATACTTCGTAGGGGCCCATTGCGGCATCGCCCACAAATATTACTTTATAGTCGCGGTTGAATTTGTGTAGTACCTCCCAAGTAGGAGTGCGGTCGCCGCGGCGGTCGTTATCCTTCCAAACGCTCTCGTAAAGGCAGTTGTGGAAATAGAAAAACTCCAAGTGCTTCAACTCGTATTTGGCTGCTGAGAACAGTTGGGCGCAAATCTCCACATGGTCGTCCATGCTACCGCCAATATCCAAAAACATGAGCACCTTCACACGGTTCTTTTTGCTGGGCACCATATGTATATCCAGCATCCCAGCATTCTCCGATGTCTTTTTGATGGTGCCATCCAAGTCTAGTTCTTCGGCAATGCCCTCACGCGTAAGTATGCGCAGCCGCTTTATGGCCAGTTTTAGGTTGCGGGTATTCAGTTCCAAGTCATCGTCAAGGTTGGCGTATTTACGTTGGTCCCAAACCTTTACGGCGCTGCGGTTGCGGCTTTTGTCTTGGCCTACCCTAAATCCTTCAGGGTTATAGCCATTCGCACCAAACGGCGAAGTGCCGCCCGTACCTATCCATTTGCTGCCACCTTCGTGGCGTTCTTTTTGTTCACGCAGCAGTTGCTCAAAGCGTTCTTGTAATTTTTCCAATCCGCCCATTGCTTCAATCAGGGCCTTCTCTTCATCTGTTAGGTTGCGCTCGAGGAATTTCTTCAGCCACTCTTCGGGTAGGCTCACTTCCTGCACACGGCTCTCGGCTTCTTTACCATGAAAGTATTGCCCGAAAAGCTGGTCGAACCGATCCAACTGGTTTTCGTGCTTTACCAAAATAGTGCGGCTGAGGAAGTAAAAGTCCTCCAGGGTTGGAGCAACTACTTGTTGCTCCAAGGCCTCCATCAATGCCAGAAACTCATGCAGGCTTACCGGCAGGCCATCTTTTTTAAGTAGGTAGAAGAAGTTTAAAAACATTTGTCGCTAGTATCAAGATTTGAGCCTGCCTGCCGGTAGGCAGGTATCAAGTACCAAGTACTGGATACCGATTCTGGAATAATAAAGATAACGCCTTTCCGAATAAAATAATGCCATTCTGAAGTGACCCATGGACCATTGTCTATCGTCCATGGTCCAAACCATTAAATAGCCATTAAACCTGAAGCAAACTCGGTACCATCGTCTGTCGACCGTGGACTATCTTTCTTATATTTACAGCTAATGAAGATACTGGTAATAGAAGACGAGCCGAAAGTTTCAGCCTTTATAAAGCAGGGGCTTGAAGAACAACAATACGAAGTTGAAGTGGCTTTTGATGGGCTCATAGGTAAAAAGCTGGCATTAAAAAACCATTATGATATTATCTTGCTTGATGTAATCATTCCATATCAGAATGGATTGGAACTATGCAAAGAGCTACGCGAGCACGATGTGCAAACACCCATATTGATGCTTACTGCGCTAGGCACTACCGATGATAAGGTAACGGGCTTTGATGCTGGTGCTGATGATTACCTAGTGAAGCCATTCGAGTTTCAAGAGCTGCTGGCGCGCATCAAAGCCCTTACCAAACGGGCATCAGGCCTTATCCAAAATGCCAATACCCTGAAAGTAGCGGACTTAGAACTGAACCTCGACCGCAAAACGGTGAACCGCGGTGGGCAAGAAATTATGCTCACGGCAAAGGAATATGCCCTCTTGGAGTATTTCATCCGCAATAAGGGCCGTGTGTTGGCTCGCAACGAGATAGCCGAAAAGGTGTGGGACATACACTTTGATACGGGTACCAATGTAGTGGATGTGTATGTAAACTTCCTACGTAAGAAGATAGACAAAGACTTTCCGAACAAACTTATCCATACCCAAATAGGCATGGGGTACATTTTTAAAGAAACCTAGCTTATGCCCATACGCACACGGCTAGCCATTACGTTTATCGCCATTTTCGCTGTACTGATGATAGCAGCTGCGCAAGCTATCTTTTTCTTTTCGTCAGATTTTCGAGAGGATGAGTTCTATAGCCGCTTAATTAACAAAGCCAACACCACTGCCACTTTGCTATTGGAGGTAGATGAGGTAAGTATCGATCTTTTGCGCATTATTGCCGCCAAAGATGCGGGTACTTTACCGTACGAAAACATTAGCATCTACAACTACAAAAATGATATCCTCTACACTACTGATACGGCCAATACCATGCATATTTCGCCGGAGTTGATTGATCAAGTAAGGCTAGAAAAGGAGCTGCGGTTTACCGAAGATAGCATAGAGGTGGTGGGCATTATGTTTACCTCGCAATATGATAGGTTTGTGGTATTTGCCTCTGCCATGGACCGATTTGGGCTAAGTAAGCTCCAAAACTTGCGTACCGTTTTATTGGTAGTTTTTGGTGTAAGTATGTTCATGGTAATATTGGCCGGAAGTCTTTTCTCCAATAGAGTACTCAAGCCAATTACTAACGTAATTAAAGAGGTTGAATCGATAGATTACGGAAATATGAACAAGCGCTTAGGCGAGGGTAACGGAAAAGACGAGATAGCCCTACTTACCCAAACCTTCAATAAAATGTTGGATAGGCTAGAAACATCGGTGAAAATGCAGCGCCATTTTGTAAGCAATGCCAGCCACGAGCTGCGAACACCACTCACGGCAATATCCGGACAGTTGGAGGTGTTGTTGATGAAAGAGCGAACTACCGATGAATACAAAAAGTCCATGGCATCAATATTGGACGATATAAACAGCCTAAACCGGACAAGCAACCGCTTGTTGCTGCTGGCTCAGGCGAGTGCCGAGAATGCTGCAGCAAGCTTTACTGAAGTGAGGGTGGACGATATGCTTTGGCAGGCAGAAGGCGAACTGCGCCGGCGCAAGCCCGAATACAAAATTGAAATAGAGTTTGCTGAGATAGTAGAGGACGAAAAAGCACTAATAGTAACAGGAAATGACCAATTGATTAAAACTACCATCCTAAACCTTATGGAAAACGCTTGTAAGTTTTCTGATGATAATAGGGTAGAAGTGAAAATTGCTACTATGCCCAAGCACATTACCCTATCATTTAAGGATACCGGCAAAGGCATTAGTAAGGATGACATCCCGCATATTTTTGAGCCATTTTTCCGAAGTAGTGCTGCTATAAGTATTAGCGGCCATGGCATAGGCCTATCGTTGGTGGATAGGGTGGCCAAATTGCACAAGGGTACCATCAGCGTAAACTCTCACTTGGGTCAAGGCAGTGTGTTTACACTCACTTTACCCACGGTATATTAGATTTACCCCCTTTTAATTGAGTTTAAATTTCGCTTTAATGTCCCGGTCTGGCCTTTATATTGCGATTTAGCTCAACCTACGAAACGGACCACAATCACAATTATGCGAGGATGGAAGGCTTAAAAGCTAGGGTTTATGGAGATGCAGTAACTGTATGGTTTGCTTAAGCGATGGTGGGCTGATAGCTATAAAAGGATATTCGCAAGATAACTGGCTAAATAATTTCAGGGTAAGTTTTGGATGCCAGGGGCCAGGACGTTTGTTCTGGTTACTGGTTATTATGAGAGTTCCTATTTAAAGTAGCTTGAATTATAATGAGGCAAAAACCGCCATAATTGGTTGTCCTATACAATTCTTAGAAAGAAGTGTGAGCCTATAGTGCTCTTATTGTTGTAATTTTCCAACCGAAAGTGAGTTCTGTTTGTTAACCCCTTATCTAATTAATAAAGTGGATTACTGGCATTGTTCAGTTTTACTATTTTACTTAATTAAAATCGCCTTAGTAAACTGGTTGTAAGTTATTTATGAAAGCCATTATAATAAAAAATTAAGTCAATCAGTATACCAATAACCATTAACCAGTAACCCTCGCCAAAGGCGAGGCAAGCTAATAACAAAGCACCAAATGAGAATATCAGTAATCCGCAAAGCTCACTTTAATGCCGCTCACAGGCTGTTTAGGGCAGACTGGAGTATGGAACAAAACAATGCCGTTTTCGGGCTGTGCAACAATCCCAATTTCCATGGGCACAATTATAATTTGGAAGTAAAGATTACTGGCGAGGTAGACCCAGAAACGGGCTATGTAATCGATTTGAAGATTGTGAAAGACCTGATTGACGAGGAAGTATTAGAGCGCTTCGACCACCGAAACCTGAATTTGGATGTGACAGATTTTGCCAATCTGATACCCACGGCGGAGCACGTTGCTTACGTAATTTACAATCGGTTGAGGGTAAAGATTGATGCAAAGTACGACCTACACATTAAACTTTTCGAAACGGAAAGGAATATTGTGGAGTACCCGGCCTAGCTATTTCTTAATGGTAAGCTTCTTGGTTTCGGAGTGGTCGCCCACGCGGACCGTGTAGAAATATACGCCATCGTTATATGCAGATATGTCCAATGGTATGCTATGCTCTCCAGCAGCAAAGTTGCCATTGGTAAGTTCTTTAAGCTGGATGCCCAAAGGGTTGAAAACTTTTATATTTACAAAAGCGGTATTGGTCAGCGTAAATGAAATACTGATAACCGCACCAGCGCTACCAGCAGGATTAGGGAAATGCCGTACTTCAGAAATGTTTGTTTGCTGTGGCGATTGCCCACTAACCAGCAAAGGGATAGCGCAGCAAAAAGCCATTACTAGGATACTATAAAGTAGTTTCATGTAAAGTTTGTATCAATAAGCATTCGTTTGGTAAAAATAAAAATGTGTTATTCTGCAAGCGCGCATGCAACCATTTGCTACTTACAATATAACGCAATATTCCACAGAAATTCTATGCTGCGTTATATTTTTTAATAGCGAATTAATACAAGGCAAACAATTGTTAGGTGGAAAACTTGTGGAAAAGCTTGCTACCTCTGATAAATTTGTTGCATAACCTACTACATGTCGTTGGAATTGATTCATATTTTTACAATCTTTAGCGAGTTATAAAACCCACCACTATGGCACAGGATCGCAAGTATCTTATATTTTTAGTTGACGACGACGCAAAACACTTGCTGTTATTGAAAGAACATCTTAGCAAACACTTACCTTATAGCTTAGATATCAGGACCTATACTAATGGCGAAGATGCCCTTGTGGATCTTCCGGCCAATCCGGATTTGATCATACTTGACTATTACTTTGATGGTGTAGGCCCCGAGGCTGCTGATGGAGTAGATGTATTGAAGAAAATAAAAAACAAGCGCCCTGAGATACCAGTGGTAATGATGTCTCACCAAGACAAGATAGAAGTAGCGGTAACCTGCTACGACTATGGCGCGAAGGACTACATTATTAAAAACGAAACAGCATACGCCCGTGCCCAACTGGTAGTGCGCAATGTAATACACGAGATCAACAAGGAAGAGCTGGCCACCAAGTTTAAGGAGAGCACTAAAACCGGCTATGCCGTTTTGGCTGTGTTTATCATTATGCTTATTTCGTTGGTGGTTTACCTGGTTATTAACGCCCAGGGCTAATACGCCGGTGCAATAGAGGATTTGCTATCTTTGCCCGGAGTACACCTACATACTATGAGCGCAGAAACCATTCTGGAGTTACATAATGCTTTTGTATACCAAGGCAACAACTTGGTGCTGAACGGCGTGAGCCTGCAAGTAGCCCAGGGCGAGTTTGTTTACCTTATTGGCAAAACCGGTAGCGGCAAAAGCAGCCTGATGAAAGCCCTGTACGGCGACTTAAGGCTTGACCAAGGCACTGGCCGAGTAGCGGGTTACGACCTTAATGCCCTCAAAACCAAAGATATACCCTACTTGCGTCGTAAGCTTGGCATTGTGTTTCAAGATTTTCAGTTGCTTACAGATAGGAGCGTAACCGATAACCTGCTGTTTGTAATGAAGGCAACTGGCTGGAAAGATGAGCGCGCCATGCACCAAAAAGCCGACGATGTGCTGAGCAAAGTAGGCTTGCAGACCAAAGGCTTCCGTATGCCTCATGAGCTTTCGGGCGGAGAGCAGCAAAGGGTTTCCATTGCACGTGCCTTGTTGAACGACCCCGAACTGATACTGGCCGACGAGCCCACCGGTAATCTCGACCCCGACACTAGTGACGATATTATGCAACTGCTCATTCGCCTTAACCGCGAACTGAATACGGCAGTGCTAATGGCCACTCACAACTATTACATCATCGAAAAATTCCCCGCCCGCATCATCCGCTGCAGCAACGGCACCATTAAGGATGAAGAGCATATAAGTATGTAGTTTGGTGTTTTTCTGTACGATGTACAATGTACAAAGTACGATGTAAACACAAACTGCACTTATAAAATGCGCGTCATTGCGAGTAACAACCGCGCAGGCGCGTCCGAAGGCAAGATGACATTTGTGGAAACGAGCTGTCACCCTGAGCTTTTGTCGAAGGGCGCCAGCAATTGCCTAGCGAGCCGAAGTTTTTCACGAAGGCGAGCCTTGGACGGGGAATGCTTTTGCAATTTAGAGATTTCTTACTGCGAGCTAGAACCGTTATCACAAAGCACTTTCAGTTTTATGTCATAGGTAAGGCCTACATGATTTCGCAGTTTGTGATGTCTTACAATGGCCTGTGGCAATCCCCTGCTACGGAGAATGGTTTACATATTACCGCTGCCCTAATCACACAACACCGAAAGTAGGGGGATTGCTTCAGGCATTCAGAGAGTGGTGCTGTATTCAACACTAAGTATGCCTTCGCAATGACGCGCTTTTTTTGTTTTGTAATTGCTTCCGTTATTTTCCCTGCCTTATTCCGTGTTCTCCTTGGTTAATTTCCACATAGAAATCACCGCTCCACCGCAAAAGTATATCCCTCCAGCGCCAGTGCGGTATCCACAAAATGCTCTTGCGCCTCCAAAAGCAGGCTATCCAAATCCTGTTCAAAGTATCGCGAGGAGAAGTGCCCGATGATAAGTTTTTTTACTTGGGCCTTTTGGGCTATTTGTGCAGCTTGGGCACTGGTACTGTGGAAGGTTTCCAACGCACGGTCAACGCGGGCTTTGTCAAAGGTAGCCTCGTGGTAGAGTAGGTTTACCCCGCTTAGGTAGGGTAGGAGATCTTCATTGTATAAGGTATCGGTGCAGAAAGCATAGCTGCGTGCTTTTGGCAAGGGCAGTGTAAGTTCGGCATTGGGTATTATACGGCCGTCAGCCAAGGTAAGGTCAGCGCCTTTTTTGATGGAACCGATCATCTCGAACGGGATATTATACTCCTGTATCTTCTCCTTGCGGATGTTGAATTCCGTAAACTTCTCAGTAAATATAAAGCCCGAGCAAACAATGCGGTGCTTCATCTCCAATGAGGTAACCACCATATTCTTATCCTCAAATATTACGAGGCCGTTTTGTGGCTCGAAGATGTGGAATACCAATTCGTAATCCAACCCGCGGCTGCAAAATTGCAACTGTAAGTTGATGATTTGATCGATACCCGCTGGGCCGTAAACGTGCAACGGTGCGGTGCGGTGGTTAAGGTTGTAAGAAGTGATGAGCCCGATGAGGCCGAAAAAATGGTCGCCGTGCAAATGGCTGATAAATATGTGGTCGATTTTTCCAGAACGTATCTTGTAGCGATTGAACTGCATTTGCGTCCCTTCGCCACAATCAATTAAAAACAAACGTTCGTTAAAATTCAGTACTTGGCTAGTAGGGTGCCTGCCGTTGGCAGGTATTGCGGAGTTGCTGCCTAAAATGGTTACCTCAAAGGTCATCCAATTAGTTTCCTTTCAAATCCCGCTCTAGCTCTTCCATCAACACAAAATCAACAGCCTCTTCGATGGTAGGCATAATGTTGAGGATAGAATCTAGTTGGGAAATCTTGATCAACTTAGATACATAATCGTTCATTCGGGTCACCACGAACGAGCCATTCACATTCTTGCACAGGCGGTTACCAATCAAAATAGCGCTCAGGCCAGAAGAATCAACAAAATTCACGTCAGATAGGTCAAGGATAATATTCCTTACGCCTCCTGCATTAAGTATTACCAGTTCCGATTTCAATTTCGGCGCGTTCAAGGTGTTAAGTTTCTCGTCCTCAAGCTTGAACAGGCAATATTTGTCTTTTTTGTCGATGCTAAACTTCATTGGCGGTTCCTGTGTTATCAGTGTGTTGGTGGGTAAAATTACTATATTTTGACTACACAGGCTAATAATAGGATAATTTTATGGAATTAATGTAGTCAATGTGCTCACGTACCGATGTGTTAATGTCCTAATGATTCATGTAAAGCTAGGTGTTGTAAAGGGCTACCAAATTCGGCGCAATTTATCAAACATGGATAAAGACAGAACTAACTACCTGGTCTCTTGTTTTTTTGTAAGCGCCTCAGTATCGTTCAATTGTTAAATCAACACATTTGCACATCAGCGCATTAAAGCATCGGTACATTATACTATACACTTGCACATTGGCACATTGGTACATTAAACAGGATTTCTTTACAATACCGCATTACTTTTGTAACTTGGATTGACATTATGTCGTTACAAGAGGGAATGGCACAGTTTTTAGACACAGACAGCACATATGGATTCTAAATTTTCACCGAGGGTTAAAGAGGTCATTTCCTTTAGTAGGGAAGAGGCATTGAGATTGGGACACGATTACATAGGGATAGAACACCTGTTGCTGGGCCTCATTCGTGAGGGTGAGGGCATGGCTATAAGGGTGATGAAATCGCTGGACGTGGATGTGCCCCGCCTACGCAAGAACGTAGAGGAAGCTATACGCGACAAAGTGGCCAAAAATGCCTACAACGCTGGCAGCCTGCCCCTCACCAAACAAGCTGAAAAAGTACTGAAGATTACTGTACTTGAGGCTAAAGTGGTGAAGAGCGATGTAATAGGCACCGAGCATTTGCTACTATCCATCTTAAAAAACCCTGACAACATAGCTACGCAACTGCTGAAGCAGTTTGATATAGACTATGATGTTTTTAAAGCAGAACTAGACTACGTGAAACACGAAATTAGAGACGAGCTTTCCGGCGACCAAGGGGACGAGGAAAACTATGAAGACGACGAGCGCCGCAATTACGGCGCTGGCGGAGGTGCCGGTGCTAAAAAGCAAGGTGCCGCCAAAAGTAAAACTCCCGTTCTTGACAATTTTGGCAGGGATGTGACAAAATTGGCAGAAGAAGGCACTCTTGACCCGATCGTAGGTCGTGCTACTGAGATTGAACGCGTAAGCCAAATATTGAGCCGCCGTAAAAAGAATAACCCTATATTAATAGGAGAGCCTGGTGTAGGTAAAACTGCAATTGTGGAGGGCCTAGCCTTACGCATTGTGAAACGCCAAGTATCGCGTGTGTTGTTTGATAAGCGTATAGTGATGCTTGATCTTGCAGCCCTAGTGGCCGGTACCAAGTACCGTGGCCAGTTTGAGGAGCGCATGAAAGCCATCATGAACGAGTTGGAGAAAAACCGAGATGTTATCTTGTTTATTGATGAGATACATACTATTGTAGGTGCGGGTGGTGCCACAGGATCTTTGGATGCCAGTAACATATTTAAGCCAGCCCTTGCTCGTGGCGAGCTACAATGTATTGGTGCTTCAACTTTGGATGAGTACCGCCAATACATCGAGAAAGATGGTGCTTTGGACCGCAGGTTCCAGAAAGTGATTATCGATCCACCATCTCCTGAGGAGACCGTACATATCCTTAACAACATTAAGCCTAAGTATGAGGACTTCCACAACGTGGAATACTCTAAAGATGCGATTGATGCTACCGTAAAGTTGAGCGCTAGATATATTACCGACCGTTTCTTCCCGGATAAGGCGATTGACGTAATGGATGAAGTAGGTGCCCGCGTGCACTTGAAGAATATACACGTACCGGAAACCATCATCGATCTCGAAAAGAAAATTGAAGAGATTAAGGTACAGAAGAACCAAGTAGTAAAGAGCCAGAAGTATGAAGAAGCTGCGCGCTTGCGCGACAGTGAGAAGAAGCTTTTGGATGACTTGGAGAAAGCGAAAGTAGATTGGGAAGAGGAAACCAAGAACAAGAAATACCCGGTAAACGAGGAGGACATTGCTGAAGTAGTGGCCATGATGACCGGTATACCAGTTAACCGTATTGCCCAAAGCGAAAGCAACAAGCTATTAAGCATGTTTAGCGATTTGCAGAAGGCTGTTATTGGCCAAGATGATGCGATTGTAAAAATTACCAAGGCCATACAGCGTAACAGGGTAGGGTTGAAAGATCCTAAAAAGCCTATCGGTACATTCATTTTCCTAGGCCCTACAGGTGTGGGTAAAACGGAATTGGCCCGTGCTCTTTCTCGCTACTTGTTCGATACCGAAGATTCGTTGATACGTATTGATATGAGTGAGTACATGGAGAAATTCGCCATTACGCGCTTAATTGGTGCGCCTCCAGGATATGTTGGCTATGAAGAAGGTGGACAGCTTACTGAGAAAGTACGCCGTAAACCATATTCGGTTATCCTCTTGGATGAGATAGAGAAAGCTCACCCTGATGTGTACAACTTATTGTTGCAAGTGCTGGATGATGGTATCCTTACTGATGGACTTGGCCGTAAAATTGATTTTAAGAATACCTTGATTATTATGACCTCCAACATCGGTGCCCGCCAGTTGAAAGACTTCGGTAAAGGTATCGGTTTTGCGACTGCGACCCG
This sequence comes from Sphingobacteriales bacterium, assembly GCA_027483645.1. GTDB lineage: Bacteria > Bacteroidota > Bacteroidia > Chitinophagales > CAIOSU01 > CAIOSU01. The sequence goes on along the minus strand of JAIXUD010000021.1, from coordinate 280,103 downwards.
AGAAAGCACTGGAGACGACTATGAGAAAGGCGTAATTGAAAAAGCCTTGAAAAAGACTTTTTCGCCTGAGTTCTTGAACCGTATCGATGATATCGTGATTTTCAACTCATTGAAGAAGGAGGATATCTACCAAATCATCGACATTGTACTGAAGGGCGTTTACAAGCGCTTGTCAGAGTTGGGATACATCATCGAACTTACCGAAGCTGGCAAAGACTTTCTATCAGAAAAAGGTTACGACCCGCAATTTGGCGCACGCCCGTTGCACCGTGCCATTCAGAAATATTTGGAAGACCCGTTGGCAGAAGAAATTCTTCGCTCACAATTGAAAGAAGGAGATATTTTCCAAGTGGACCGTTTGGCCGGTGAGGACAAATTGACCATCGTGGTTAAGAAAGCCAAGGCGGGCAAGAAACTTGCCAAGAGTGAGGAAACTGGTGACGACAAGTCGGAAGACGGTAAATCAGAATAGTCAGGTAATCTGATTGTTTAGCAATATTTAAGCCCTGTCTCTTACAAAAGAGACAGGGCTTTTCTTTTGGCATGGCTAAAGGGTATTGCCTGAAAAGTATTGTGCCCTGGACGGTGCCCGCCGCAAGAATTCAAGTGCCTGTTGGGATGTAAATTGCTAAATTGAAATTTACTTCCCCTTAAACTCAGGGTTGCGTTTTTCTACAAAGGCATTCATTCCTTCTTTTTGATCTTCGCTGGCAAAAAGCATGTAGAAGTTTTTGCGCTCGTATAGCAAGCCTTCCTCTAGGCTGCCGTCGTAGCTTCGCAATACCGATTCCTTTGCCAATTGTGTTGCTAATGGCGACATTTGGGCTATTTGGTTGGCAAACTTGATTGCTTCGGCAAGGTATATCTCTGCGGGTACGATGCGATTTATTAGGCCAGCTTTTAGGGCTTCTTCGGCGTTGATAAATCGCCCAGTAAGTACTATTTCCATTGCTAGGGCCTTGCCCACGGCACGGGTTAGGCGCTGGGTGCCACCGGCACCGGGCATTACGCCAATCTTAATCTCGGGCTGTCCAAACTGCGCAGTTTCTGATGCTATAATCATATCGCAAGTCATGGCCAGCTCGCAGCCGCCACCTAGGGCGAAGCCCGATACAGCAGCAATTAAGGGCTTCTTTGTTTTTTTAATTTGGTCCCAAGTGCTAAACTGGTCTATTTTCAGCATATCAATTGCCGTGCGGCCAGCCATTTCTTTAATATCGGCACCAGCGGCAAAAGCACGCTCGTTGCCGGTAAGCACTATTACACGCACATCCTCATCCGCATCTAAGCTTTTCAATGCATTGCGCAATTCCTGCATTAGTTGCAGGTTTAGGGCGTTCAGCTCCTTAGGGCGGTTAAGGCGTATCAAGGCTATGTGCGGTGCATGTTGCGGCTCAACAAGGATGTTTTCGTATGGCATGGGGTTGTCGGGTTTCGCGTAAAAATAAGGGAATACTGTTATGATTTTTAACCCCTTCGGCCGCAAAATATTCATTAACCTCAAAATGCATTAATTTGCTATCCAGATTACGATTAACAGAATAACTGATCAAACACAAGCAATGCCCCAAAAAATCAAGTTTACACTTCTTACATTGGTCATCTTACTTGTAATAGCAGAGGTTGCGCTGCGCATAGTATTTCATATACAAGGATATACCGTTGGCAGCTTTGCTCCCAACTGGTTTCCGCAGGTGGAGGAGGGGCAGGTGCCAATTTTGGAGCAGTCCTACTATACTGATAGCACGGGTATGTTTCGCGCGGATAAACAGTTCTGGGAGGCACGCGGTGTGGCCATCAATAGCCAAGGTTTTCTAGGTGAGGAGTGGGATACCACGGGTAAGCTGGGCCTACTGCTTATCGGCGATTCATTCGTTTGGGGTGCTGGGGCAGATTCTTTATCACAAAGTTTTGCTGCGAGGCTTGCCAGGGAATCGGGTTATCAAGTATTTAATGCCGGCATCCCCGGCGCCGACCCTGCACAATACCAGTTGGTTGCGGAACGATACATAGAAGAGTTGAAGCCAAAAGTGGTAATGGTTTGTGTTTACACAGGCAACGATGTGGTGGCTTATAAACGTGAACATCAGCCCAATCAAGCATTATATTACCCTACCAATTTAGGCTGGTTTCCCGGTTTTTATCAAGGTAAGTATTTTAGCTCACTGGAGGAGTCATACCAATTTTATATTCGGCAGTATGCGCCAAAAGGCGGCTTTGCCCAATTGGCTTGCTATACTGCCGTAGGTACAGCGCTATATTCGCTGCCGATTCGTCTTGAGGAACGCCGTGAGCGGGAACAGCTATTACAATCAAACGTCACCAACCAACACCTCAAGGCTATAAGCGCTGCCTGCATACAGTCGGGTGCTCACTTAGTCATTGTTCCTATTCCATACTTGGGTACTGATTTCGATAAACCGGGTGTGCGCGATTATTTCAGGAGACAGTACTACCAAGTATTTGCTGGACTTGAGGATAACCTGCACATTTTCCCGATACCAAAAGATTTCTTCCACCCGCTACCCGATGGGCACTTTAACAACAAAGGGCATCGGTACTTTGCTGAGCAGTGTAAAGTAGTACTGGAATCCTATTGAAGTACGGTTTTATAATTTTGAGGTGTTTAAACAATCGTATTAGTTTGTTTAACTTGCATACTAAGCTATGATACGGTCTGTATTCCATAACAACCAAGAAGAAACTGATTTAAAGATTTACCAAATACTCCTTTTAATCGGGGGCATAGGTAAAACTTTATTCGGTTTGCTCATCGATTACGAAGGGCAAGAAGACATTTGGTACCTTATAAGCAGGTACTTGGTTTCGGGCATTTGCTTTACGGGCCTTGGTTTAACGTTGGTAACATCCATTGGTCCTAAAACCAAACGCGCAATAGCAGAGGTTATCTTTTACCTGTTCATGCTTCATAGTATTTTCTTAACTCATGCAAGCAATTATTCTATTCATCATTACATCTCTTTAGTAGTAATGATTGTATCAGTCACCATGGTGTTTCGTAATAAGTGGCGGTTATTAGCATTTTTAGGCACTTTTGTAGTTTTTTATAGCGTCGGTATCTCGTTTAGCGAAATACCTTCTGAAATTAAGTTTTCCAATATTGTAAACAACCTATTTATTTGTGCGGCTCTTTTAATTATCAACTACATCCGTTTAACGGCTCAAAAAGGTATAGTATCTACAGGCCTGTTTTTAAAGGCCATGCTCAACCAAACGCAGGATGCAATTTTCCTTTCGCGAATGGATGGCACCATAATCGACAGCAACGAAAACACCTCGAAACTATTTGAAAAAGAAGGTGGTACCACTATTGTGGGGAAAACGGTAAATGATTTTCTGTTTTTCCCTGCCCCAAAAGATAAAAGAAAGCAAATAGTAAAATATGTGCGCGGTGGAAACCAATGGCAGGAAGAAATGCTGTGCCTCACCACTAGGGGCAATCAATTTTGGGGAGATGTATGTATAAGCGAAATTAGGCAAAATGAACACAGATATCTGCTAATAAGAGTAAAGGATGTAAACCACCAAAAGGAAACAGAACGCCAACTAAAGGAAAGCCGTGAGCGCTATAGGCTGGCACTAGAAGGCAGTAATGATGGTATTTGGGATTGGGATTTAATAAGTGGAGAACTATTTTATTCTACCAGGTACAAAAACATGCTAGGCTACGAAGACCATGAGTTTGAGCATACCCTAAAAGCGTGGGAAGAGAAACTACACCCTGATGATTATGTAGCTGCTAAAAAGGCCATTACCGATTATTTGGAAGGTAGAACTAACCAGTATGTAGCTGAATTTAGGATAAAGCATAAGCGCGGTAACTACATTTGGATGCTTGAACGTGGCAAAGCTATATTCGATGGGCAAGGCAAGGCAGTGCGCATGTTAGGCTCTAGTACTGATATAACCGAATGGAAAAAAACCAATGATTTGCTACAGCAGGTAATGGATAGCTCGCCCAACTCCATATTGGCTTATAAGGCTGTGTATAGCGGGGGGCAGGTTAATGATTTGCTTTGCATTCTATCAAACAAAGTTGCTGAAAATGCTCCGCAAAAAAGCCGGGTAGTAAAAGGCGATATGCTTTTGGAAAAAGCCCCTGGTGCTAAATGGACCGGTTTTTTTGATAAAATGGTGAATGTAATTGTAACTGGTGAGCCATTTAGCGATGAGGTATCGTATGAAGTTGACGGCAGCAAGATATGTCTGCTTGTGGTTTGTGTGAAATTTGATGTAGATGGTTGCGCGGTTACTTATAGCGACATTACTAAGCAGAAAGAAGCTGATGCTGAGCTGCGCAAGCTATCACTAGTAGCTAGCAAAACAGATAATGGTGTAATAATAACCGATGCCTTAGCTCGCATTGAATGGGTAAACGAAGGGTTTACGCGCACAACAGGCTACACCCTTGGGGAGGTAGCCGGCATGAAACCAGGGCGATTGCTGCAAGGCCCCGAAACTGATAAACAAACGGTAACGCGGATACGGGAGAAGCTGAAACTAAAGGAATCGTTTACTGAGGAGTTGCTCAACTATCATAAAGACGGCCACTCTTACTGGTTGCAATTAAATGTAACCCCTATATTGAGTGAGCAGGGAGATGTGCAGAAGTATATTGCCATTGAGAGTGACATTAGCAGCAGGAAACATGCTGAAGTAGAGCTTAAGCTAGCTAAAGAAGAAGCCGAAGCAGGTGCAAAAGCAAAGGCAGAGTTTTTGGCTACCATGAGCCATGAGATACGCACGCCGATGAACGCTGTGATAGGTATGACGGGCTTGCTGCTAGAATCGGACCTGAGTACGGTACAGCGCGACTATGTGGAGACCATACGCAATAGCGGAGACAACCTCTTGGAAATCATCAATGATATACTGGATTATTCCAAAATTGATTCTGGATTTATGGAGTTGGAACACCATCCTTTCAACTTGGTGGATACCATTGAGGATGTGTTTGAGTTACTTGCGCACAAAGCATTTGCTAAAGGGCTTGAGCTGGTATACTACTTTGAGCCAGAAGTGAGCGTTGATATTTTGGGAGACTCAACTCGGCTGCGGCAGGTATTGGTAAACTTGATAAGTAATGCCATTAAGTTTACTGAGAAGGGAGAAGTGTTGGTTTCCATTCGCAACATTACCCAGGTAAGCAATATGCATACCTTAGAGTTTTCGGTACGCGATACGGGCATCGGTATACCACAGGAAAAAATCGGTAAACTCTTCAGGTCTTTTTCTCAGGTTGATTCATCTACCACCCGCAAATATGGCGGCACTGGTCTTGGCTTGGCCATAAGCAAAAAACTGGTTGAGATAATGGGCGGCGATATACGGGTAGAGAGCAAAGAAGGGGTGGGGTCAAGTTTTATCTTTACTATACAAATTGACACTAATCAAGATGAAGAAGTATACCAAAAGATAGAACTGGCGCAAGACTTAATAGGCAAGCTGGTGGTATTGATTGACGATAACCGTACGAACTTAAAAATACAACAGTTGCAGTTTAGGAAATGGGGCGTAGAAACGGCCGCTTATGAGAACCCTGAGGATGCGCTAAACTTTATACTTACCGCCGTGCGAAAACCCCACCTTGTAGTGGTAGATATGCAAATGCCTGAAATGGATGGGTATGTTTTTACCCAAAAGTTGCGGGAGCATTTCTCTAAAATTGAGTTGCCTGTAATTATGCTTACTTCGCTAGGAAATATGCCAGGTGCCAACCAGCGAGAGCTATACTCGGCATTTATAACTAAGCCCGCACGCCAATCTCAGTTATATTATACCGTGAGCAGGTTGCTCAGTGCATATGCGCGGCAGAAGGAGGTAATGAACAACAACAACACGGAGTTGTTGCAGGCCTCGTTCAGGAAAGATATAAAAATATTGGTGGCGGAAGACAATTTGGTAAACCAAAAAGTAGCCCGCAGTATATTAAATAACATTGGTTTTCAGGTAGAAGTGGTAACCAACGGGTTTGAAGCTATTCAATTAATGGAGCAACAAGAGTTCGATTTGGTATTTATGGACATGCAAATGCCCGAGATGGACGGCCTACAGGCAACTAGAGTGGTACGGAAATTGCCTATTGCCAAACAGCCGATAATAGTTGCCATGACTGCCAATGCGATGAGCGAGGCACGCGATATATGTCTGGATGTCGGTATGAACGACTATATTGCAAAGCCCGTAAAAATCAACGACATCAGGGCAATGATTAAGAAGTGGTTCCCCAATGGGGAAGAACCAAAGGAGGATTAAATTTCGCTTTGGGTTTATACTGCCGATTTATATCATTAGCGGGGATAATTTAGTAAATTCGTAGGGAAAACTAACTAGCAGTAGCACGGGATGTTGTTCAATCAAACCTTTAGAAATCTAGGCCGCACCCGGGAAATAATCCAGGTGCTTATTAAATATGGTTTTGAGGACATCGTCACCAACTCCACATTGCGCAACTTTGTAACCGAAAGTGGCCGGGTAACATGGGTAAGGCAAGAAAAGCCGGTATTTGAGTACACTCGTTGGGAGCGTATACGCATGGTTGCCGAAGAGCTAGGCCCCACCTTCGTAAAACTGGCACAAATCCTCAGCAACCGACCCGATTTATTGCCTGAGCCGCTAATTAAAGAGTTCGAAAAACTTCAGGATAAAGTACCGCCGTTTTCATACGCCAAGGCAAAGCAGATTATTGAATCTGAAAGCGGCAAGCGCTTAGATGAAATGTTCGACTACTTTAGCGAAAAGCCTTTGGCATCGGCCTCCATTGGCCAAGTACACCGCGCTACGCTAAAGGATGGTACCGATGTAGTAGTAAAAATACAGCGCCCCAATGTGAAAGATATTGTGGAGCGCGACTTAGGAATATTGAAGGAGGGCGTGAGCCGAGCCGATAGATACCTGAAACGCCAAGGCCTGCTAAATGCTGAGGATGTGGTGCGCGCCTTTGAGCGTAGCATGAACAAAGAGTTGGATTACCGCAACGAGGCGCGGAATATTGAGCGTTTCCGGAACATGTATAAGGATTATACCAACTTCTACATTCCTAAAGTCTATAAAGATTATACCACCGAGCGGATGCTCGTAATAGAATATGTGTCGGGTTGCAAAATAAGTGATGTAGCCCAAATAAAAGCTTGGGGGCTGAGCCCAAAGAAAGTTGTAGAGAACGGTATGAACATATACCTAACTATGATTTTCGAATACGGCCACTTCCATGCCGACCCGCACCCAGGCAACGTATTGGTAAACAAAAACGGCGTAATCAACCTACTGGACTTTGGTATGGTTGGCCGCTTGGAGACCCACGAGAAGCATGCCTTTGCGGGCATCTTCATCAGCATGGCCAGGCAAGACGCAAAAGGTATGGCAGCAAGCATGCGCAAATTGGCCATTGAGGATAACATTAGTGATATGCGTGCCTTCACCAACGACCTTTCGGAGTTGATTGAAGACTACTCGATGTTGGATGTGAGCGAAAGCAGCATGGCCGATATGACAGCCGCGCTACAGAAAATCATGTTCGACTATGAAATGAAGGTGCCCGGTAGCATCTTCCTTATCTTTCGTGCATTGGCCATTTTGGAGGGCATAGGTAAAACCATGTACCCCGACTTTAAAACCTATGAGTTTATAAAGCCTTATGGTGCCCGAATCCTAAAAGAGCGCTTGAAGCCTGAGAATATACTGGAGGAGCTAAACCACCGCTACCACCAATTTAGTGCCTTCTTTGGTAACCTACCGGTTGAGATAAAGAGCCTTTTGCAAAAAGCAGAGCGGGGTAAGCTACACTTTGAGGTAGAGCTGCAAGGCTACGGCTACTTGCTTAAGAAGATGGACAGCATTACCAACCGCATGTCCATCACGCTTATCATCTGTGCGTTGCTAATCGGTTCGGCTATTACCATGACCGTGCCTGTTGCGCCTGAGTGGATGTCGCAATACGGGATGCCACTAGTAACACTATCGGGCATCAGCATAGCTGGCGCGCTGTTTTTGGTGCTTTGCTACACTATTATCAGGCGCAGGAAGTACAAGTAATTTGAAAATTTGAAAATGTGCTAATTTGAAAATGGTGAGTTCCGATTTAGATCGGTTTGCCCAATGTTTTCAAGCAATTTCATTTAATTTGCAGCCCGTTCGTTGAGCGAGGTCATTTTAAAATTTTCAAATTAGCACATTTTCAAATTACCTCAATGCCTCTATTCCACTCCCTTACCATCGATGAAGATACCCGCCTTGCCGTTTGGCAAATTGAAGAGCCGCAGGATTACTTTATTGCTCAGCTAAAGTTAAACGAAACCGATTACAGCGTTATCCGCACCATTACTTCTGATAGTAGGCTTACAGAGTTTTTGGCCAGCAGGTATTGCCTGCGTCTATTAGCTGGCATTGAGGAGGAGTTTACCTTAGTAAAGGATGATCACGGTAAACCATCGGTTAAGGGCCACCCACTGCACATCTCTTTAACTCATTGTGCGGGCTTTGCTGGTGCCATGATAAGCCGTAAAGGTGCCGTGGGAATAGATATTGAGCCCATACACACCCGGGTGATGCGTGTAATAAATAAGTTTTTAAGCGAAAAGGAATTGGGCTATTTGCTTCCAGCCCATGAAGTTGATCAAGCCGTATTGATGTGGTCGGCTAAAGAGGCAGTGTACAAATACTACGGGCAGCGGGGTATGAGCTTTAGCCGAGATATTGCTTTGGGTTCGCCGCCGCTTACCGCGAGGGGAGAGTTCTCTGCGCATGTTGTTACTCCAAAGGGTACCATAGACCACTCGGTGCAATTTGAGCGATTGGGTGGCATTTTATTGACGTATGTGGCGTAATTATGGCCAGTTTTCTTTGAATCGAAAATGATGGATTCTCACTTTCAAATCAATTAAAGCTTACGATTTTTATCTTTGCAAGGCGATAATAAGCGTGCGCCAATATCTACAACCAGCAGGGATAAACTAAATGTACACCTTGTGGTCCATCCATTCGCAGCTAGTTATTAGTAGTCATAATAAAATAATACGCAAATGAAATTGCTTAGCTTAGGTATGTTACTGTTGTCGGCATGGGCCCTCTCAGCGCAAAATGATGCCGATGCCATAGAGGGCTATTGGCTTAACGAGGAAGGGGATTACGTGGTGAATATTTACGAAAAAGAGGGTAAATATTTCGGTAAAGTGGCGTGGTTAAAAGATTCGCTGGATATATACGGTGAGCCCCTTCGAGATGTATTGAATGATGCGCCACATCGTCGCACGAAATTTGTGTTAGGGATGGATGTGTTGTTAAACTTTAGCTATAATGATGGCTATTGGCGCTCGGGCACTATTTACAATTTCAAAACTGGCAATGTATACAATGCCAAAATGACGATAGACGATGGTGTGCTGGAGTTGACGGGGTACTATGGTATATTATGGTTTCTAGGTAATACCAAAGAGTGGACTAAAGTAAAGAACAAATCATTGTACGGATTAAAGTAGCATAGGGGTGTTTTCTGAGTCGGTATTATATATAGGGCTTGCGCAATCATTGTTTGGGGCATTTGTTTTAGCCACCAAAAAACGGGTAGAGATATCCGATAAGATTCTTATTGCCTGTTTGCTCACGTTTGCCTTTAAGTTTATACTCTACTTAATGCACCTAGAGCATGCAGAGTACTTCGATTTATCGTTCTCCATGGGGTTGATGCCACTTACTTTCGGCCCTTACCTATATCTATACACAACTTACCTGGTTGAGCGCAAGGCACGGTTTGAATACAAGGATTTACTGCACTTTCTACCGTTTTTACTTACTACTGTTGCCTATTTTGCCTTCTTTAAAGAGGTGGTTGACTTTACGGATGTTAACTACTTTCAGAACGATACATACTTGTGGGTGAAGGTTTTGTATGGCTTTATCTTTTTCACTTCAATAGTTGCCTATACCGTATTTACTTATGTAAAACTTTGGCGTTTCCGAAAAGGTATATCCTCTAACTTCAGCTACTGGACCCGCCAATTGCGCCTACTTTGGTTGAATTTTATACCAGGGTTATTTGTGTTATTGTTCCTGCTATATTTTGTAACCGGGGCCATAAATGCGTTTTCGTTTAAGAAGGTTTTCGAGCTCACACAGCTATCACATATTGGGCTTACGGTAATTGCTTTTGCGATCAGTTATTTTGGGTTGAAACAGGTGTCGCTTTTCCGCCCGCTATATATAAGGAGGGAAGATAGGGCTCCCGAGGAAGACGTGCAACCTCAGGTAGCAGAAGACGACGACGAGCCAGAAAAGAAGGCAAAGGCGCGGTTTACTGACGAGCAAGCGCAAGAGCTGATAGCTAAGCTAACTCGCCATATGGAGGAGGAAAAGCCATACCTGAACCCAGAGCTTACTTTGTACGACTTATCGTCGCAGCTCAACTTATCAAAAAATGAGCTTACTGATCTCTTAAACAACCACTTGGGCAAGAACTTCTTTGCCTTTGTAAATGAATTCCGCTTGAAGGCTGTTATCAGGAGGTTTGAAAACCCAGATTATGGCCACTATACCATTATAGCTATTGCTTACGATTGTGGTTTCAACTCTAAATCAACTTTCAACAGTATCTTCAAGCAATACACCGGGCTAACTCCATCCGATTATAAAAAGGCGAAGAGCGATGCCGTGCAGAGTTAGAAATTGAGCCTTGAGACATCCCAGATATCAAGAATTAGAATTCCCTGTCCGCATCAAATTGCTCTAGCAAATCTGCTACACGGCGCAGGAAGCTGCCGCCCATGGCACCATCAACAATACGGTGGTCATAGCTGAGAGATAAGAACATCATATGGCGGATGGCGATAACATCGCCGCTCGGGGTTTCCAATACTACCGGTTTCTTTTTAATCACCCCCGTGGCCATAATGGCTACTTGTGGCTGGTTGATGATAGGTGTGCCCATTAAGTTGCCAAACGTACCTACGTTGCTTATGGTAAACGTGCCACCTTCAATATCCTCAGCCTTTAGCTTGCCTTTGCGAGCGGTGTCGGCCAGGCGGTTTACCTGTTTGGTAATGCCTACAAGGCTCAATTGGTCGGCACCTTTTATTACCGGTACTATCAAGTTGCCAGTTGGTAGGGCTGTAGCCATACCGATGTTGCGGTCTTTTCTTACTATGATGTTAGTGCCATCAATAGAGGCATTTACATAAGGGAACTCCTTCAGTGCCTTCGCCACGGCTTCAATAAACAATGGCGTAAAGGTGATTTTCTCTCCCTCTTGTTTCAGGAATTTGTCTTTTACCTTATTGCGCCACAGTACCATATTTGTTACGTCCGCCTCAACAAACGAGGTAACGTGCGGCGAAGTAGCTACCGAGCGCACCATGTGGTCGGCAATTAGTTTGCGCATACGGTCCATCTCAATTATCTCCACATTCCCGCTAACGGAAATGCTACTAGGTTGTGATTTAGGCGCTTCTGCTTTAGCAGTAGGTTGCTCTTGCGGTTGCGCCGCTGGCTGGTCTGCCGGTTGCTGGGTAGTTTTTTGTGGCTGGTTGCCACGGTTCTCTACATAAGCCAATATATCGGCCTTGGTTACGCGCTGGTCTTTACCGCTGCCGGGTATGCGCTCCAGTTCGGTCATGCTTATCTTTTCCTCGCGGGCAATGCTCATCACCAATGGCGAATAGAAGCGGTCTGCACTGTTGCTGGTATATTCTTCGGGTTGGCTAGGCGCTGCTTCGGCTACTTTAGCAGCAGCGGCCGGCTCAGTCTTGGATTCTTGCATGGCCACGGCTTGGGTAGGCTTAGGTGCCTCGGCATCGCCGCCAGTGTTGATTAAGGCAATAGCTTTACCTACAGCCACTACATCGCCTTCGTTAAACAACAATTTAGTAACTACACCACCGTGCGATGCAGGTACTTCAGAGTCTACTTTATCGGTTGCGATTTCCAGTACCGATTCCTCAGCTTCCACGGTATCACCTTCTTTCTTCAACCATTTCAGGATGGTAGCCTCAGTAATACTCTCACCCATTTTAGGCATTATCAGCTCTACAACTGGCATCGCGTATAGTTTTTATTATTTCACCCACTACCATAGGTGGCAGCATCGCAAAAGTAGCCGTTTTTGGGGTGCTGTGCAATAGACCATCGTCCATCGTCCATGGTCTAATTTAAAAATCAGTATTAACCCGTACAGCTTCACATCACATTTTAATCTATTTTTGATGCTGCAACTACTTATAAACTATGGCAGCTAAAGTAACCCAAGCCCTTACCACCGGAATGAAAGTAATGGGTGGGGGCAATGTGCCGGCATACACGCTAGAGCACTTATCCAATACCCGCAAGCACCCTGCAGGGTCATTCGAAACCATTATTATCCCCTACATTGAGTTGGGGCGTGATGGCACCAACGCCATAAGTTATGGCGATGACATGGGCACGGTAAGCCGAAAGCACGCCGCCATTGAGCGCCGTGGAGAGGACATTATTATCAAAAACCTATCCACCAGCAACCCTACATTGGTAAACAGTAGGCCCGTAAAAGCGGAATACTTTCTAAACAATGGCGACGAGATTCAGCTTTCTATGGAAGGCCCGCGCCTGCGTTTCAACCGTTCGGCAACCGGTACCGCCAAAATGGGCGTTACACAAAGGATGAACCTAGTGATGCAGCAGGCAGTGAAGCCTTACCGCGCTGCTGTGGCTGGTTTGGCTGCGATGATTGTGGTTATTGCTGGTTTGGGCGGTACTTTAACATATTGGAAAGTAACCGATTTAAATGCAGACAATCAAGTACTGGTGGGTAAGACAGACTCTCTGGAACTAGCACAGATAAAAGCAAAACAAGAATTTGAGGCCAATCTTGCTGCCGTGAGGAGCCAAAGCGATTCCGCATTGGCCGAGTTGGGTAAAAACAATGATGCGCTTACTGGCAGGCTCAATAACTTAAGCGCCCAGAACAGGAAGTTGATGGAGGATGTAACCGTTCTCTCCGCAGCCCCTAAAGATGCTAACGCAGAATTAGTGGCCGCTTATGAAGTGTTGAAAAACGATGTTTACTATTTTGAAGTAACCCGTTTCGAAATAATATGGCCTGATGGCGCAAAGGAAGAATTGGACTTTGGCTGGACCGGCACAGGCTTTCTTACCGATGATGGTAAGTTTATTACCGCACGGCACTGCGTGCAGGGGTGGCGCTTTGAACCTTCTGGGGGGGTGAACACGCTCAATATGATGGAGCAGCAGGGTTTGGTAATCAATGTCGATTTCCGTTGCACATCGCCCAATAACCAATTTACGGTATCGTACAAAGATTTTATTTACAACGACAAGAACGACCAGCTGATTGAAGATTACGAAGAGGGTGTACCTGGTGTTTCTATGGTTGCCCCAATGGATAGATATGATTGGGCTTATGTACAAACTACCCAAAAAGGTGGTATGAAATTCGATAAAGATCTTTCTTTGAAAATGAAGGCAGCTACCAAAGTATTTGCATTAGGCTTTACACAGGGTTATGGTTCTAGTAGCAATACTAACCAGGTTTCGCCTATGCTAGGTGAGGCTACGGTTGGCCAATCGGGGGTAACTGCTGATGGCAATATAAGCGTAACCAGCAAAGGCTGGGGTGCAGGCAACTCAGGCGGCCCAGTACTTACAAAGCGCGGTAGCGATTATGTGGTGGTAGGCATTGTATCATGGGGCCCTCATATTAAAGGCGACATTGGCTTTTTGGTACCTATTGCCGAAGTTAAATAATAACCACGCAGGCATTTCTTAACCTTTATCGTCATCAATCACCCTAACCTACTACCAATGGCAGGAGCATCACAGGCATTAACTACAGGCATGAAAGTGCTAGGCGGTGGCAACGTGGCAGCCTATACACTTGAGCACCTTACCAACACCCGAAAGCACCCAGCAGGCTCTTTTGATACCATCATCATCCCCTACATTGAGTTGGGTAGGGCTGGCAACAATGCCGTGAGCTTTGGTGACGATATGGCTACAGTAAGCCGTAAGCACGCAGCCATAGAGCGCAGCGGAAACGATGTAGTGCTTAAAAGCCTATCTACAAGCAACGCTACGCTGGTTAATGGCCGCATTGTAAAAAGTACTTATTTCCTACAAAATGGAGATGAGATACAGCTTTCGGCTGAGGGCCCTCGCATGCGCTTCAACCTATCTTCAACAGGTACGGCGCAAATGGGGGTAACCCGTCGGATGAATTTGGTAATGCAGCAAGCCGTGCGGCCATACCGTGCCGCCGTTGTGAGCATGGTAGCCGTGGTAATACTCTTATCAGCCGTTGGCGGGTTTTTTACATATCAAGGCTTATCGGGTGTGGCACAAAAGAACCAAGAGCTCGACACTCGGTCGGATTCTTTGCTAACCGCAACTTACCAAACCAAAGCTGCATTTGATGCTACCATAGCCGATATGAAGAAGAATGGTGACAATGCCATCGCTGCCTTATCAGAAAAAAATACTAGCCTCAAAAGTAAACTGAACAGCCTAAGTGCCCAAAACCAGCAACTATTGAGTGATGTAACCATGCTGGCTACTGCACCGCCCAATGCCAGCGATGAACTGACAGCAGTTTATGAGCAGCTGAAAGGCAACGTGTATTTTATGGATATCGTAAAGTTCAACCTTATTTTTCCTGATGGTTCTGTTGAAGAAGTACCGATGGGTTGGTTGTGCACAGGCTTTTTAATAGATAACGGCAATTTTGTTACCGCTAGGCACTGCGTGCAGGGCTGGCGGTTTCAGCCACAGGGCGATAATATAATTATTAATGCCTTGGAGCAGGCTGGTGTGCAGTTCGATGTAGAGTTTAGGTGTACTTCGCCAACCAATCAATTTACTTTTCGTTACAAGGATTTTTTGGTTGATGACAGCCACGATATTAAAGAAGACTTAGCCGACCAGGGTATGGAAGGGCAAGTAATGCTTGCCGGCATGGATAAGTATGATTGGGCCTATGTAAAAACAAAAGAGAGCGGTGGGCTTAAGTTTGATGAGGAGCTATCAAAAAATATGAAGGCTGGCTCAAAAGTGTTTGCATTGGGTTATACCAATGGTTTTGGTGGCAGCGGCAATACCAACGAGGTTTCTCCGCTTATTGGGGAGGCAACCGTAGCTCAAAATGGCCTTACTGCCGCTGGAAACATTAGCGTGAGCAACAAAGGCTGGGGCAGTGGTAACTCTGGCGGCCCTTTATTTACCAAAGTAAACGGGGAATATAAGGTTGTCGGAATTGTATCATGGAGCCCCACCAGCATGGGTATAGGCGATTTAGGGTTTTTGGTACCGATTGCAGAGGTACCCTAAATCTATAGGGCGATTGTTTTTAGCTGGGTGAAAATCAGTATTAGCCCGTACTTGTCCTATATGGATTTTCCGTATTTTTGATTGTACTACACACAAACAAACCCTATGGCAGCAAGAGTAACCAAAGCACTTACCACCGGCATGAAAGTGCTAGGCGGTGGTAATGTACCCGCTTATACCCTTGAACACCTAACCAATAGCCGCAAACATAAGGCTGGCACATTTGAAACCATAGTAATACCCTACATTGAGCTTGGCCGCGATGCCACCTGCGCTATAAGTTATAGTGATGATATGGGCACGGTGAGCCGCAGGCACGCAGCCATTGAGCGCAACGGAAGCGATATAATAGTAAAAAATCTAAGTGCTAGCAACCCTACGCTGGTAAATGGCAGGCCGGTAAAAAACCAATACTTCCTTAACAACGGAGACGAGATACAACTGTCGTTGGAAGGCCCGAGGGTGCGATACAACGTAACCTCAACAGGCACGGCCAAAATGGGTGTAACCCAGCGCATGAACCTGGTAATGCAACAGGCCGTGCGCCCTTACCGTGCCGCGGTGGCAGGGTTGGCTATGGCATTCGTGGTGGCGGGCAGCATAGGCGCGTTTTTTATATTCCGCCAGAGCCAGGATATTACGGTATTGGCCGAGCAGAACGAAGAACTGCAAGCACAGGCCGATTCTACCGCAGCTGAGCAAAAGCGTGCCAAGGAGGAATTTCAAGCAACTATAGCCTCTTTGGAGGCTAAGAGCATGGAAGACTTAAAAAAGCTGCGCAGCGAAAACGCCAGCTTAGCTTCCATGGTGCAAAACCTCGGCTCGCAAAACAGGCAAATACAAGAGGACGTGACCGTAGTGGCCACTGCGCCATCAGGACAAACCCTATCAGAAGTATATGATGCGGTGAAGGAGAATGTGTACTTTATGAGTGTGAGCAAGTTTGAGCTGGACTACGGTGGTGGCGAAAAGGAAGCCATTGACTTCGGTTGGACTTGCACCGGTTTCTTGGTGGATGATGGTAAGTTTGTTACGGCGCGCCACTGCATACAGGGTTGGCGTTTTATTAATGCGGAATCGCCAGAGGCTATGATTTTCTTGAATTCGCTGGAGCAAGAAGGAGTAGTGTTTGATGTAGTGATTGATTGTACCTCGCCAACCAACAGCTTCCAAATTAGCTATAAGGATACCAAGCTGAACGATAAGAAGGACGAAGAGATAGAAGGCGATGATGGCGAAGGCGGCACTATAAGGGTGAAACTGGCAGCATTGGATAACAACGACTGGGCCTATGTGCCTACGAGCAGGAGTTCTAACTTAAAGTATGACCGAGCATTATCTAAAAACCTGAAAGCAGGCGATAAGGTGGTAGTGCTAGGCTATTCATACGGCTTGGGTGGCAGCGGGAACAGCGCCAACGTTGCACCCTTACTTTCCGAATCAACAGTGGCGCAAAATGGCGTAAATGGAGAGGGCTCTATTAGCCTTACCAACCGCAATTTCGGACAAGGAAATTCAGGTGGCCCCGTATTAATAAGTACCCCCGATGGATATAGAGCAATTGGTATAGTTTCTGCTGGCATGGGTGCCGAAATTGGCTTCATAGTACCCATTGGCGAAATTGATTAACACAACTACCACCATGCACAGAAGTTTACTACTTTCCATTTTATTAATGATTGCTGGCTTTGCGATAGGGCAAACTGGTAAGGGTTTGGATTTGGACTTATTTAAGGACCGAAACCAGACTATTAAGAACGCCGTTGGGCCTGGCTTGTATTTAGTACAGCAGCAGTATACTGTGGTAGACTCTGCCGGCAAAGAGTATGGCTTTAATAATCAGGATAATTTTGGTACGGTTTATAGCGTAGGAGTAAGGATTAAGGAGGGTATTGTATTGCCTTCCACATTTAACACGCCTGGTTCTAGCGATCCCAATTTTGAGCCATACAAGGTGGGCTATACCACCCGAACCAGTGCTTTAAAAATGCGCTTGGTTGATAGCTTGAAATACAGTGAGATTAAGATAGCCGATTTGCAAGCAGAAATACCTAGGATAAACCAACCTGCTGAAAACGACTTTTTCCCGATTAAGCACTTTAAGGATGTGAAAGAAGGAAAGCTGGTGATTGTAATGGCTGATGATGCTGGTAAACTGGACGGAGAAGTGCCCAAGACAAACATAATACAAGTGATGGACCTAACATGGGACGATAAAGGGATAGCTAGCCCGAAAAACCTATTGATTGGTAAGTTAAATGTGCTGGGCGGTGTGTTGTTTCATGAGGAGGTGAGTTTTGGAAAAGTATTGTACCAGCCCATAGCTTTTTATGAGAACATAAACGGTACATGGGTACTTAGGGCGATTGATTTTAAGCAGTCGCCTGCTAGTGGCCTCAATCCTATTGAGAAAAAAAAGAAATAACCCCTGCCCATGAAAGTAGAAATTTTCGGCAGTACTGATGTCGGCTTAGTTCGAGATCATAACGAGGACAACTTTGTGTTATGCAAAGACCTCGCTAGCCAAGACTGGACCTATAAGCGCGACGAGCAGTTTGATCTCGGCCCATTGGGTGCGGTATTGTTTGTTGCCGACGGCATGGGTGGCACCAATGCAGGTGAAGTAGCATCTGAGATTGCTCAGGCTACTGTAGACGAAGAATTTAAAAAGATTACCGCCATGCCCAATGGCGACCAAGCCATGATGGACTTGGTAAAAAAGGTAATAGTAAAAGCGCACCAAAACATAGTGCACCGCACCCACGAAGACCCCACAACTGCTGGTATGGGTACCACGGCTGTGTTATGCTGGGTGGTAAACGATAAAGCTTATGTAGCTTGGAGCGGTGACAGCCGGATGTACCTGTACCGAGATGGCGCGGAGTTTTCGCCGATTACCGATGACCATTCGTTAGTTTGGGAATTGGTAAAGGCTGGCCAGATAAGCCCTGAGGATGCTCGACTGCATGAGAATAGTAACATTATAACCCAAAGCCTTGGTGACGAGGCCCGCCCGCCGAAGCCTGATGCCCGTATGGTACAATTGCATACTGGCGATAGGGTAATGCTTTGCAGTGATGGCTTGAGTGGTATGGTAAGCGATAACAAGTTGGCCGGCATATTGAGTGGCCGCTTGAGCACTGCTGAAACTTGCAAGGAATTGATATATGCCGCCAACGACGGTGGCGGTACTGATAACATTACTGTATTGTTGCTGGATGTATTGGATGGCAACGCTGTGCCTGCGGTAACACGTCCAGAATCATCGAGTGCATCCTCTACGGGTGGGATGAAAACTACCATCGGTAAAGGGGCTGTGCCTATTAACACAGTGGCCTCCAAAAGTGGGCCAGGCAAAGGTTTGATTATCGGTATAATAGTAGTAATTGCTTTGATAGCAGCTGCGGCGTTCTTTGTACTTAAGCCGGGTGCAGGAGAAGGCGAAGAGGCTGGATTGGATAGCCTGGGCAACCCGATTGACACCTCTCTCACTACCGTAATAGATACCCCAGTGACGGAACCATTGGTACCAATTGAAGAGGTAACTGCACCCGTTTCAGCTCCGGTAACTACGCCCAGTGCTACACCATCTGCACCTAACAATCCTAATAGGCCCGCACCAAGGCCTGGTAGTATTTCCCCTCCAGGAACCTCTGGTGAAAACCCAGGTCAGGGTACGCAAACGCCCCCGAAGGATACCACTGGTTCTATTAGGAACCAATTGCCTCCAAAAGATACCAGTAAAACTGATAAACCACGGGGCCTTACCCCCATCAACCCTCCTGGTGGCGAACCGAAAGACACTAGTAAACGAGGCTAATATACACCCAACCAACTAAACTAATTGCTATGATACGTTGTCAAGAATGTGGATTTACCAACGAGCCGGGCAGTGCGGTTTGTAAGAAATGTGGTTCAAAGCAGGAAGGTTCCGAAGCCGGAGCCGAAGCACCGAAAGGTAATGCTGGCGGTGGTAACCCAACCATGATTGGCGGTGCAGCATCGGCCCCAGCCTGGGATAGCGGCAGCAGCAACCCTACCCCCCCAGCTGGCGGACGAGTTTCGCACCCAACCGTTATTGGTAACCGTAGCAATATGCCCGCTTGGGATGAGAACAGTTCAGCACCTGCTGGCGGTGGCCCCAGTGCACCATCAAACCCAACCGTAATAAGCGGCAGCGGTGGAGCAGCGGCAACCGGCAATGTAGCCAAGTGTGGGGCATGTGGCTTCTACCCATTGCGTAACGAGGTTTCAGCAAGCCATCCTTGCCCTAACTGTGGCGATAAGGGCAACGCAACTGCCACCGACGTAAAACAGCCAGAAGCCTATACACCAGCGGCGCAGGCACAACCTGCAGCCAGCCACCAGATACAGAAGGCATCAGGCGCACAAAAAACCATGCGTTTGGGAGATTTGAGCCCGGAAGAAGAGAAAAAGCCTGAGTTTGCCCTTGTTGACGAGCGTAGCCAAAATGCTAAGGAGTTTACAGGCGAAGAGGTATCCGTTAACCGCGATAACCTGGATGCCGGCAACATGAGCATCAGCGGTCAAGAACACGCCAAGTTTGTGTTTGAGGATGGTAAATGGTACTTGAGCGATCACAGCAGCAACGGCGCTACCTTCCTTCAAGTTACCGGTAAGGTAGAGCTGACCGAAGGCACCAAGATTTTGATTGGCAACCGCATTTATACTTTCCAAAGCAAGTAATTGTGACCACTCCCAGCTTCTCACCTGAAAAAGTCGATATCGTTCCTGGCTATGTATTTACCAGCGACCGCGGCAGCTATAAAACCATTAAAGAACTGGGCGAAGGTGGTTTTGGAAGTGTTTACTTGGTAGAAACTAATACTGGCAAAAAGCTTGCGCTGAAGATAACCAAGATGTGGAACTTCCTGCCCCAAGAAAGACAGGAGTATGCCAAGCGCTTTAGGCAGGAGTATGAGCACGGCAGCAACCTCGATTCGGAATATGTCGTGCGAAGCCACGATTTTCACCACGTGGGCGGCAACCCGTATATGTTGATGGACCTGTGCCCAGGCGGCTCATTGCGCGATAAAGTAGGGGAGAACCTGCCACTGAGCGAAGTGAACCGTATAGCTTATGGTATATTGAAGGGTCTTTCAGCACTACATACTAAAGGTATCATCCACCGCGATATAAAGCCGGAGAATATTCTTTTCAACGAAAACGATAATCCTGCCTTGGCGGATTTTGGCATTTCGGCCTCCATCAAAAAGCGCCATACCATTACCAACTTCCGTGGCCATGCCAAGCAAGTTTTTGCAACGGGTACCTACTCCCCACCAGAGCAGAGCGACCCCACCAAGGCGTTTAAAGTAATGGGCAACACCAATGACATTTATGCTTTTGGCGTGGTGATGTATGAATTGCTTACCAAGGGCATGATGCCCTTTGGTGATTTCGAAGCCTATATGACCGATATGGCTGGCTACGAGAACCGGAAGAAACAAGGCCAGTGGGACCGCCAATCGCTTGAGCGGAGCGGCGCCGATAGGGTTTGGGTAGAAGTAGTTGAAAAGTGCCTAAAGCCTGAAGCCACCGATCGGTATCAGTTTTCTGAGGACATTATCAGCAAACTAAACTTAAGCAATAGCAGCCTTCAAAAACCTAAAATACAAGTATTGCCGCACCACCAGTGGGTGATGAAAGTAATGAACGGCGACGAGATTGGCCGTACCTACAATCTCTCCAATCTATTGCGCCTGCAAGGGAAGACTTTGCTTACCATGGGTTGGTTTAATCCGGATAGCCCTTTCTCAAACGATATCGGCATTGTGGAGCAATTCACCAATTACGTATCCAATTTCCATGCTACCATGGAATACGACAAAGCCAGCAACTATTGGTACATACGCGATGGACAGTGGCGCACTAAAGACAATGTGGCTGGCTGGTACCGCTCCACCAACGGCGTACTCGTAAACTCCATGCCAGTAGACGACCGCGGCATCATGCTGCACCCAGAGGATATCATCACCATTGGGGATACTACTATTCAGGTGGGAGTAATTTAGTTGATTGGTTAATTGGTTAATTAGTTAATTGGTGTTTTCACGTATCGAGTGGTCGGACGAGTACTTTCGGATTAGCATTACTTTCCAATCTCGTGTCGAAAATCTCCATCAGTGCGCTCGTCTGAACACTAAAAATGCTGTGAAACCATCTAGACTTGTAGGTACTACTTGTTTTATTTGTCAAGGCTACCAGCTTCCGCCGGCACCGCCGCCGCTAAAGCCGCCACCGCCGAAGCCGCCGAAACTACCACCGCCGCCGCCACCGCCGCCAGAGTAACCACCGAAGCCACCACCGGTAAACATCCAGCCACCAGCAGCCATACCGCCACCCCGACCGCCACCACCGCCCTTACGACGGAAGAAAAAGAATGCCAGCAGTATTAAAGCAAATGGCAAAAACCGCCATGGTGATTTGTTTCTACCTTGTCCGCTTTTTGGGGATTTTACGTCTTCCGCAGTATATTCGCCTGTTGCGAGGCCCATGATAACATTGGTAGCATCATCTACGCCTTTATAGTATTGTTCT
Organism: Sphingobacteriales bacterium; assembly: GCA_027483645.1. Classification (GTDB taxonomy): domain Bacteria; phylum Bacteroidota; class Bacteroidia; order Chitinophagales; family CAIOSU01; genus CAIOSU01. Next base: position 258,218 of record JAIXUD010000021.1, on the reverse strand, counting down.
GCCCTAAATGCTTCCACAAAATAGTTCTCTTCTATGCGCCTTACCAATAAATCAGGTAGCCAGCCTTCCGTACCGCTACCGGTAGCGATGTAGAATTTGCGGCTCTTTCTATCTATAAATATCAGCACCCCGTTGTCAATTCCGTCCTGGCCAATACCCCATTGTTCACCAATCTCTGTAGTATATTGGTTCAGTTCCTGCTTTACGCCATCTTGGGTTATTACTACTATTTGTACCGATTTGGTATCATTGAACGCTACCAGTTTACGTTCCAGAGCAGCCTTCTGATCAGAGGAAAATAAGTTTGCAAAGTCATTAACCAATACGGGCGGGCTAGGCCGTGCAGGTATTTGCGCGATAACCGATGCGGTTAGCATCAGCATCAAGCCCCATATCATCAAACCCCTAATCATGCTTGTAGGAAATATCGTCATTCAATTCGTTTGTATCCTCGTCATGATAAGGGAAAAAAGCTTTCAATTGTTGCCCTGCCAATAATATGCCTTCGGATAAGCCTTGGGCAAACCGGCCAGCTTTAAAATGCGTTTGCATCAAGTCGCGGGTGTGCTGCCAAAAGTCGGCAGGTACCTTTTCGTTGATGCCGGCACCGCCATATATGGCAAACTTATGGTCGGCCACGGCGAGGTAGAATATCACGCCATTGTGTTGTTCGGTAGCATCCATCTTTAGCTCAGCAAAGAGCTCTATGGCACGTTCCAGCGCTTCGCCTTTGCAATGCTCTTCTAGGTGAACGCGTATCTCGCCACTAGTGGCTTTCTCCGCATCGCGAATGGCTTGTACAATCTGTTCGCGCTCGGCTTCGGTAAAAAAATCTTTAGCTTTCGGCATGGTTAAAAAGTAACTTCAGGTACGTTTTCGGCGCCTTCCTTAGCTTGGAACGATCCTTTTGGTTGGAAGCCGAATATGCCAGCAAGCAAGTTTTTAGGGAAGGTACGCACGTTGCTATTGTAGTTTTTCACGGCGCCATTAAAGTCCTCACGGGCTTTGGTAATCCTATTTTCCGAGCCTTCAAGCGTCACCATCAAATCTTGATACGCTTTGGTGGTTTTTAAATCAGGGTAGCGCTCTACAGTTACCAATAGACGTGAAAGAGACGAGCTCAGCTCAGCCTGTGCCGCTTCAAATTTCGCCAAATTCTCTGGGGTTAAGTCGTTGGTAGTTAAGTTGATACTGGTAGCTTTGCTACGCGCCTCGATAACGCCATTAAGGGTTGATTGCTCAAACTCGCCAGACCCTTTGATGGTGGCTACCAAGTTGGGAATCAAATCAGCACGGCGCTGGTATTGGGTTTCTACGTTTGCCCAAGCCTCGTCCACACCCAGTTCAGAATTCACGATGGAGTTGTACCCGCAGCCGCCGCAACCGGCAAAGGCCAAAATCAATACGAGTATTACCAAACCTATTTTTAAGCCATTGCTCATGTTAATGTGTTGTTTTTAGTTTTTTGGGTTGATAGTAAAGCACAAGCTACGGAATTTTAGCTGTGCTTTTACAAAAGACGAATGGAGGTGTAGGATATTGCAATCAAACGACAACAAGGTGGGTTTCAAAACATCATACATTGTACATCACACATCACCACCTACACCCCAGCCTTCAACTCCTGCAGCGCCCTATTCAGGTTCTTGCTGGCTTCGCTTACTAGGCTGGGTATTACCTCTACGTTTATCTGTGCGTTAGCGTTCTCCTCAATTTGCTTAAGGTTGGCCAAGGTTTGGCTCAAGCCCATATAAGTAGCCGATGACTTCATTTTGTGGGCTACGCCGCGCACCCGGGGCCAGTTTTGCTCCCGGGTATGCTCTTCCAGCCGTTGCAGTTCCTCTGGCGTTTCCGACAATAGCAGTTCAAGTATCTGGCGGCGCAGGTTGTCATTGCCGCCGGTAATGCGGTCTAGATAATTGAGGTTTAGCATTTCGCCTGACTGGGCTTCTTCCCTGTTGCGTGGGGCCTGCACCGGGCCAGGCTTTACACCATCCTTGTAGTAGAGCAAGGCTACTATCTTATCATGCAGGTGTCGTGGCTCAAATGGTTTGGAGATATAGTCGTTCATACCTGCCTCAATACACTTATCGGCTTCGCCCGTGGTGGCGAAAGCCGTCATGGCCAATATTGGCACATCGCTGGCAGGTGGCACAAAGCGCTTGCGTATGTAGCGCGTAGCTTCCAGCCCGTCCATCTCTGGCATTTGTATATCCATCAGCACAATATCATAATCGCGCTGTTGCAGCATCTCAACAGCTATCCTGCCATTATCCGCAATATCAGTTTCGATTTCCTTCCACCAATGGTGTAGCATCTCTTTGGCTACCAATTGGTTAAGCTTTTTATCTTCTACAATTAATATGCGCTTATAGCCTATGTTCATAGCTTGGAAACCATTGATGGACTCACCCGGCTGGCCGGCTGCCACAGCGCCACCTTCTTTATACTTCAACACTACATTAAAAGTCGAGCCTTGGCCCAGTTTGCTTTTTACAGATATGGTGCCGCCTTGCGCCTCTACTAATTGACGGGTAATGGTAAGCCCCAAGCCTGTACCTTCTGCCTTACGGTTTAGTTCTTGGTTGAGCTGGGTAAAACTGCTGAAAACGCTATCAATCTTATCCGCAGGTATGCCGATGCCCGTATCTTCTACGGTGAATGATATGGCATATCCTTCAGCGCCTTGCTCTATCAATTTAGTGGTGAGCTTTACGTGGCCATTATCCGTAAACTTTACAGCATTGCTCAATAGGTTTATCAATATCTGTTTTAATCTCAGCGGGTCGCCCAGCAATGAATCCGGTAGCGATAAATCAGCTTCTAGCTTTAGCTCTATCTTTTTATCGGTAGCTTTAAACCGAAGGGTATTTATAACTTGCTGCAACAGGCTGCCCAAATGGAAATCAACCGACTCAAAGATTACCTTACCCGCTTCAATCTTCGTGAAATCGAGAATATCATTAATCAACTCCATCAGATGCTCTGATGACGAGCGGATGCCACTGATGTACTCACGCTGCTTCTCATCTACTATGGTTTGTTGCAGAAGGTGCGTAAGGCCGTTGATGGCGTTGATAGGTGTTCGTATTTCGTGGCTCATGTTGGCCAAGAAACGTTCTTTCATCTTCGCTGAGCGCTGGGCAATCTCCTTCTCTTTCACCAGTTCTTCGCTATGGCGTTTCTCGGTAATATCCCTAATCGTACCTTGGTAGCCCATCAGCTTACCTTCGTTGCTATACCATAATGATGCGGTAATTACACAATCGATTTTAGTACCATCCCGGCGACGAAGTTTCAACTCAAAATCGCGGACGAAGCCTTTCTCCTCAATCTCCTTCTTAAACTTCACCCGTTCAAAGGGATTTAGGTAAATCTCGCGCACATTCAGTCGCTTCATCTCATCATGGTCGTACCCGAATATCTCCATCGTGGCCTTGTTGAAGTCCACAAAGTGGCCATCGCGGCTGGTGATGTAGATGGCATCTCGGCTTTGCTCAAATAAGCTGTGGTATTTCTCTTCGCTCTTCTTTAGGGCATCTTCGATGCGCTTTCGGCCGGTAATGTCTTGTAGCGTTCCTACTATTATCTTCCTATCCAAGCTAAGCTCATGGTTGCTGCGTACACGCAGGTTGATGTGCTTTATGGTAAGGTCGGGCATGAGCATGGCAATGTCGATATTGAAATCGCTATTATCTTCAATGGCCTGCCTGAAGGTCTCCATTACGGTGCGCCTGTCAGTTTCTGCCACCATCTCCAGTACATCACGGATGGTCATCCGCTTGCGGTTAATGGGTAGCTCCAGTATACCCAACGCCTCCAACGACCACAGAAACATCATATTAAAAGGGTCATACTCCCAATGCCCAAGTTGGGCAATAGCTTGTGCTTCTATCAGTTTATCCTTGTATGCTTTTATCTCGTTGGCATAGCGCTCTACTTGGTGCTGTAGGGTAAACCGCTCGATGGCATAATAAATGGCCCTATCAAGCTGGCGATAGTCGTGCTGGCCTTTTACGATGAAATCCTGAGCGCCAGATTTAATGGCAGCCCGACGGAGCTCTTCGGTTTGGTGACCAGAGAACACGATGATAGGCAATTTACTTTTATACTCCCTTATAAACTCGAACGTTATGTCCTCATTGCTGTCGGGTAGATTGATATCCAGTAATAAAATATCAGCTTGCTGGCCATTATCTAGGTAATCCCTAACCCCACCAAGCGATTGGTTTTCGATAAGCGTAAAGCTTCCATCGAACAATTGTTTCAAGGCACGGGTGAGCAATAGTGAATCACCTTCGTTATCCTCAGCCATCAAAAAAATTAGGTGCTGACTTGTCATAGCATCATTCTTACTTCCGAATATAGTAAATACTATGGTTTTAGTCCAACATCGGTTTCTGGTAAATAAAAAAAGGAACAATACCGAAGTGTTGTTCCTTTCTATAAGGCTTGTAATGGCCTTCAATTCAGCGGATTAGCGCTTTTAGCTTTCACTAGTTTTAGTGGTAGCTTTCTCTTTGTATTTTAGGTAAGCATACCGTGCAATCCCTGCAGCGGCTGCCAATTTCAAAAGTCCTCGTATCATTTCTGGTTGTTTTTGGTTATAGTATTAATATGGCAAGTACTGTGCCATGGGGCACTATGCCAAGTGAAATTGCCTACAACTACCGTATACCGCTGTTTTTGTAAAGCAAGACTTTCATCCCTAAATACAGGAGTGTTGTTTTAGGGTGACAAATGGGGAAATAGGGAAACAAGTTTGCTAGAAATCACAAGCGAACCAACCTTACCAAGTAGGTAAAGTTTTCACCTGTGTCTAGCAGCTCCACGTCAAAGCCACCGTCATAAGCCAAATCGGTAAGGGTAATGCTATCGATAAACAGCCAAGGGAATTCCTCGCTTAGGCTTTCTTTGTATTCCATTTGGTACTTTACCTCACCATAGTAGCTCATGTCCTCGGGTATGTGGCTGTTACCCTCGTCATCCATATACAGATACTCAATATCGGAGGTATCAAAGATTATCTGCCCGCCTGGTAGCAGCATAGGTTTCACTTGGGCCAGCCATTGCTTTAATCCTTCCAATGTACCGGTAAGGCCGATGCCGTTCATCATCAACAAAATAGTATCGAACTGCTCCCCCGCCAGCCCAGCTATGTCGGTTAGGCGGATGTCATTAACTCCTCTGGCCTTCATCGTTTCAATCGCACCTGGCGAAATATCGGCGGCCACAACCTCCATTCCTCTTTTTTGCAGTTCCAATGCATGGCTGCCGGCCCCAGCCCCTAGGTCGAGTAATCGGCCATAGCAATGTTCAATGGCGGTTTGTTCTACATTGCCCATGCCTTCCCAATTGCGAAAAAGCAACGGCACCGGTATCACATCATCATCAGCTATGTTGCAATGCACAATAATATTGGCCGAATCATCAGGCTCGCGCAGGTAATCGAGCATGGCTTGGCCCATGGGGTCGTGTTCGGGGAGTAGCATATGGCGAAAGTAGGGAATTGCGGGGCTAATAAAAAGCGTTCAGCAACGGGAGGTACTACTTCGCTAACATGCTTGCACACCTTTTGTTTTATCGTTTAAGGAAGCATAAAATGCTTCTGGCAATAAGTATTTGCTATAGCAAGTAATTGGTGGGTGGGAACAGTTATTTGGTTTATTGGTTTAAGTATTACCTGATGAACCGATTAACTGATGAACCTATCAACCAATCTACTATTTACGTTTGCAGCAGCCATCCAGCTTACCGTAGGCTTCGGCGGTGGGTTGCACGCCATCGGCTGAGTAGCCGCTTTTCAGTACTGCTTCCTTAATTTCGTTTTCGGTGGTTTTCTTAGGGTTGTAAACCACCTTGATGGTTTGGGTCTCAATGTTCAGCTTTGCCTGTTTTACTCCGGTTATTTCAAATAGCGCCGTCTCAATGCGGGGCTTACAGCTTTCGCAATGGTCGCAGTGATTGCAGAAAACTTCCGTTTTGATTAATACTTCCGCCTGCTTAGCAGCTCCTTGTGCTTGCGCAAAAAAAGAGAAAGAGCCTACTACTATCATTAAGGTAAATAGTGCTTTCATACAAAGGGTTTGTTTGGTTTTTTGATTTAACTCCAACTAAAACGGTTAAACTCCGTTATCATTGCTTGCTAAAGTTACGCACTACTACTTTGCATTGTACTCATTGGGATGATTTTTGTGGGAAAAGCATTAATTTGTCTGGAGTAAGAAAATCAATTACCAAGGATATCAACGAAAAGAAACATAGCATAGTGGATTAATAATGAAGATTTCATCCTAACTGATGAAGACAAAAAGGATCTGGATAAGGCTTGGAAAGAATATAAAGCCAACCCAGATAATGTAATTACTTTTGAAGAATTGAAAGAGAAGTTAGGCATAAAGTAAGGCTGTCTAACATACTAACCCTACCTCTACCATATGCGCCACCTTTACCCCACTCTTTTACTCCTCCTACTCTCAACAGCTGCCCTAGCGCAAGATACCATCAAGCCGCCCGGAACCATTGCATTGCCAGAAGTCACCATTGATCTTATGATTGAAGATTCCCTAGCCTTAGCGATGGATTCCATCATCAAACCCGATACCATTAGCATTGCTGGCGTCGGCGATATCATGCTGGGCACAGCATTTCCATCTGCCAGCTACTTGCCGCCCAATGACGGCCGGGATTTACTTAAGCCGGTTAAGGATATACTTACCAATGCCAGTATTGCTTTTGGTAACCTCGAAGGCTGTTTCCGCAATGAGGGTGACCCCAGTAAGGTTTGCAAGGATAGTACTAAATGCTACGTGTTCCGTATGCCGGAACGGTATGCGCCGTATTTGAAAGATGCGGGCTTCGATATGATGTCGCTGGCCAACAACCATGCCGGCGACTTCGGCGAACCGGGTCGCAGAATAACCATGGCCTTGCTAGATACATTGGGCATACACCACGCAGGGCAAGTAGTGCGGCCTTATACCACTTTCCTTCACGGTGGCATTAAGTATGGCTTCATTGCTTTCTCGCCCAATAATAATAACCTGCAAATAACCGACCTCGCACTTGCCGATAGTTTGGTAAGGCAATTGGATAGCATCTGCGATATCCTCATCGTATCCTTCCATGGCGGGGCCGAGGGTACCGACCACCAGCACATTACCCGCAAAACGGAGATTTTCTATAACGAAGACCGCGGCAACGTGTACGAGTTTAGCCACCGAATGATTGATGCAGGTGCCGATGTTATCTTTGGCCATGGCCCACACTTGCTACGTGCCGTTGAGCTTTACAAAGACCGCTTGATATGCTATAGCCTGGGCAACTTTGCCACCTATGCCCGCTTTAGCCTGAGTGCTCCCAAGCATTTGGCGCCTATTGTTGAGGTATTTACCGACTCAACCGGAAATTTTCTATATGCCAAAGTGCATAACTTCGTACAGCTAGGTGAAGGCGGGCCTACATTGGATGATAAATCGCAGAGTTATACACAATTAAGGCGCCTTACCGAAAGTGATTTTCCGGAAACAAAATTGCAGTTTAGCGGAGATAACTTAATTTTAAGGAAACCATAACGCTAACCAGCTTGCCTTACAAAGAAAAAGAAATCACGCGGCTGTACTATTCCATTGGGGAAGTGGCCAAAATGTTCGATGTTTCCGCATCGCTTATCCGCTATTGGGAACAGGAATTCGACATCCTCAAGCCCAAGAAGAACAATAAAGGTAACCGCCTTTTCACCCCAGAAGACCTGGACAATCTGAAGCTGATTTACAACTTGGTAAAGGAAAGGGGCTTTACCCTCGATGGCGCTAAAAAGAAGCTCAAAGAGAATCCTGAAAGCTCGGTAGACAACCACCGCGTGCGCGAAACGCTGCTGAATATCAGGGAGTTGCTGGTAGAGTTGAAAGGGCAGTTGTGAGTTATTTCCTCCAAAACATCTGTCATCCCGAGTTTTGGGAGCCTGTCCTGACGAATGGAATGGGGGGCCTCCCGGCGATAATGTGCCGAATTAGCCTCACCTAGACTTCAAATTTTATTAGTGTTTTCGGAAATACAATACGTCCCTAGGGCGAAAAAGCCCTAGGCTAACATTCTTATGCCCCGTTGGGGCGTAACGTATTGCGAATTAATTGTGACACGCGGAATTCTACAATTGTTAAATTGTGAAAATTCTGATTCAGACACCCGCAACTATCATCAATACATTAACTGCTCCTTATACTGTGGCAGCACCTCTTCAAATCTGGCAATCACCTTATCCAGCGACTCTTTGCTTTGCCCACCGGCAGCGTTAACGTGTCCTCCACCATTGAAGTGCGAGCGGCTGAATTGATTTACATCAAAACTACCCACCGAGCGGAAAGAAAGCTTTATCACCTCGTTTCTATCTGCCACAAATGCCGCAAAGTTGATGCCTTGAATCTTGAGCGGATAATTTACGATGCCTTCTGTATCACCAGAGCGTACTTGAAAGCGCTGCAATTCCTCTTTGTTTAAGCTGATTAATGCCGCTTTGTATTCGGGGTATATCCGCAGCTTTTCGGTAATGCTATAGCCAAACAGGCGCAGGCGCATTTCGGTAAAGCTATTGAATACGTCGCGGTAGATTTTGTTGTGGTCAATGCCGGTATCCAATAAGTTGGCTACTATGCGGTGTACTTTGCTGCTGGTGTTGGGATATTGGAAGCCACCGGTATCGGTAAGTATACCAGTATAAAGACACGCAGCAATATCCGCATCTACTTTATCAGTCACTCCCAGTTGCTCAAAGAACTCATACACCAGTTCAGCGGTGCTGCTCGCCTCTACCCGATGCAACACATAGCGTGCAAAATCCTCTGGGAACAAGTGGTGGTCAATCAGGACCTTTGGGCAAGGGTTGGCCGCTACCGCAGTGCCCACATCGCCAATACGGTTGAGTGCATTATAATCCAAACAGAATATCAGTTCCGCCTCGGCTATCAAACGCTGCGATTCGGATAGCTGGTACGGGAAGATATAAACCTTGCTATCGCTTGGCATCCATTTTAGGAAGTCGGGGTAATTGCTAGGTACTATCACGCTTACCTTGTGCCCAAGTGGCTGCAGATAATTGTATAAGCCCAGCGAAGAGCCCATGGCATCGCCATCGGGGTTTATGTGGGAGGTAATAACTATCCGCCTCGGTTCCGCTAAAAATCCCTTCAGTTCTTCTAAGTTCGTCATTACTGCCATAAAGCGAATGTGCTAATTTTTCGTTAACCCTCAAAACTTTTGCCAGCCCTATTATGGATATGTGCCACAAATGGCTATTTTTGCGCCACAAAATATACAAACTGTTATGGCTGGTAAATATACCTTTACAATGATTAAGCCTGATGCTGTTGCAAACAACTACATCGGCCCAATTTTGGCAAAAATCAACGAAGCTGGTTTCCGCATCGTTGCCCTTAAATACACCAAACTGACCGCAGAAACTGCTGGCAAGTTTTACGAAGTACACAAAGAGCGTGGCTTTTATGGCGAGTTGGTTGGCTTTATGTCTTCTGGCCCTATCGTTGCCGCCATCTTGGAGAAAGATAATGCTGTGGAAGATTTCCGCAAATTGATTGGCGCTACCGACCCTACCAAAGCTGAGCCAGGTACCTTGCGCAACTTGTTTGCCAAGAGCATCGAAGCCAACGCTATGCATGGTTCTGATTCTGACGAGAACGCTACTATCGAAGGCGATTTCTTCTTTAGCAAATTGGAGCGCCCTTAATCTAGGCACATTTTAATTGAGATACTTTTGAAGGCACAAGGCTGTACAGGCTTTGTGCCTTTTTTATTTGCGATACTACCCATGGGTACCCAACTTCCTTCTCAGCTTCAGTACATTCAACTTTAACTGGTCGTAGATTAAACCAAGCACCAAAAGCCCAGAAGGTAGAAACAAAACATAATACCCTACTTGCTTGTAAAGCAACCCACCGCAGATGCCCCCGATAAAAAAGAAGGTAATAATGGAAAACCTCAACTGGATGTTGGATAATAGCTTGGCCCTTTGTGCAACTTCCTTGTAAAAAAACAACTGCGAAACCTCAATACCCAAATCAGTAAAGAGCCCTGTAAGGTGGGTGGTTCTTACCACGGCATTGCTTATTCTAGTTACCAGTGAGTTTTGCAGCCCCATAGCAAAAAGCAGCAGCAAAGCAATAATGTTAGGGGCGGTAGATACTAAATTGGTACCTTCAAAAGCCAAATACAGTAATATCAGTACCTCTATAGCAACAGGAACTACAAAGATGTTTTTGTCCGATTTCTTACTGGTAATCTCGATGATGGTGCTGGATACAAACGACCCCAAAAAGAACGCAAACAAATACAGAAACAGTATTAACCCATCAATGAAATCAAAATTCAGGAAGTCGTTAACTAAAAACGCAAAGTGACCTGTTACGTTGGTGGTTAATCGCCCAATGGAAATAAAGCCCACTACATTTACTAGTCCAGCTACAAACGAGAGTATGGTAGCAATTTTCAAGTTGTGTGCATGGGTCCTTTTCAGCCCTTGGTGCCTAAACATGATGTGTTAGTTTTTATAGTATCCCTGCCTAGATATAAATAGTCCTTCACAATTTAAAACAAAAGTAGCATTGCATTACAGCCAAGTGGCTGCTAGCCCAATGGAACGTTAGCCCAACACCTGTTGTTCTACATTTATAACCTAAAACCACCCGATATGAAGGGCAATTTCAACGATATTGTTAATAGCGACACCCTTGTATTAGTAGACTTTTTTGCCACATGGTGCGGCCCGTGCAAAACTATGGCCCCAATACTTGATGAAGTCGCCACCGAAGTCGGCGAACATGCCCGAATTATTAAAATTGACGTGGATAAAAACCCGCAAGTAGCTGCCCAATACCAAATACGCGGCGTACCTACGCTCATGCTTTTCAAAAACGGTAAAATCCTCTGGCAGCAATCGGGCGTGGTGCCTGGCCAGCAGATTAAAAAGGTCATCGAACAATATGCTTAACACAACGTTAATGTACCTAGAAAGTAACGATAGTGTATTTTTGTGCCAAACATTTTACCTCGATGCGCTTTGCCTATTCTTGCCTACTTGCCCTTCCCCTTTTGTATTCTTGCAGTGGTAACACCGACCAACCAGCACCGGTAGCTACTGAGACGGTGGATAGCTTTTCGCTATTTAACCCAATAGCGTCCAACTTTGATAACCGCACGGTGATATTGCCGGAAGGGTTTACTTACGATACCATATTTAGTGCATTTATTGACTCTGTAGAGCGGGCTGATGGAAAGAAATTTCCTGCAAAAGATCATGCGGACTTTACCGCCTATATACCTATTGAGGGCAGTAGCGAGCATGGTTACTTATTTGTGAACCATGAAAGCAAAGCCCTAAACGACAACCTAGGCGATGGCGGTGGGGCTACAGTACTAGAGGTGAAAATGGAAAATGGCACTTGGAAAACCTTGAGCCGCAAACACGTCGATTTCAGCAATGTGGGCGGAACCCTGCGCAACTGCGGAGGCACCCTAACCCCACAAAACACCATCCTTACCGCTGAAGAAACCGAGCCGGTTAACAATGCCGAACTCAATGATCAATACCGCGATACCACTAACTTTAATGGCCGTAAACGGTACGAGAATTTCGGTTGGATGGTTGAGGTAAATCCAATGACTGGCCAGGCCATGCATAAAATATATGCCATGGGCCGGTTCCAGCATGAGGATGCACATGTGATGCCCGACAACAAAACCATCTATTTAACTGACGATAATACCCCGGCAGTGTTCTTCAAGTTTGTAGCTGATACGGCTGGGGTATATACCGCTGGCCAATTGTACGCATACAAGCAATCGGCTGATGGAGAAAGTGGCGAGTGGCTTACTTTGCCCCGTGAGATGGATTCATTGATTATCATTCGCGATGTGGCTGCTCGTATGGGCGCAACGCTTTTTGTAAGACATGAATGGGTGGACGGCATCGGCGACAAAATTTACATAACCGAAACAGGAAAAGACCATTATAATTTAGATTACCATGTGGGCCTTGGAGGCAAGCAAGTAAAATACTTAGTAGATTGCTGTAGCGAAGGCGGCAACAAATACCACGACCCTTATGGCAGGCTGTTGGAATTGGATTTGAACACCTTGAAGATGCGCCCCCTGGTGCCGGGTGGAGATATAACTGGTACGCTAGCTGGTAACTTTTCTAACCCTGATGGGCTTACTTTGAAGCAGATAAATGGTAAAAACTACCTCATCATTAGCGAAGATTTGATTGGTATTACCGAAAACCGAGTAGGCGAACCGGGTGTTAGCAAAGAGGAAGTCTATAACGAGGTCTACTTTTTAGATTTGAGCAATCCCAATCCTACGCTTAATGATTTGAAGCGTTTCGTAATCGGCCCAGAAGGTTGTGAAACCACTGGAGCTTATTTTACTCCTGATGGCAAAACCATGTTCTTGAGCATACACATGCCAAACAAAAACAACCCCGCGCCGTTCAATAAGTCGGTGGTAATTGCGATTAAAGGATTCTAGTTTGGTTGATTCTGGTTATTAGTTATTAGTTATTAGTTATTGGTTACTGGTGTGAAGTGCTTACTACCGACACTATGCGCACACGTTTAATGTTTGCCGTAGTGAGTGGTCGGACGAGTACTTCGTTGTGAGCCAGGGTTTTACGATTCTGAAAGAAGCTACCCATAGCCCTCGTCTGTACCACAAATCGCCATGTGGGAAAAAGGCTACACTCTATGCAAAATTGTATCCAGCAGGCGCCATACGATATTGTCAAACACTTTCTGTAATTTGGCATATCACCAAAGGGCATCTTTCCAATGATCAATCGTAAATACCACCTGCTACTATTATCGTTATTATTAGTGCTGGTTACTTCTTGTGCACAATCCATCCGCAAGGCACCCGTTCCCGACAGATTGGTTAACGACGAAGCCCAAATACTGTCCCTATCCCAACGCACCGACTTAGAAAAAACACTAGCAGATTTCAGCAATACCAACGGTACCCAAATAGTAGTGCTCACCCAAAACGGCATCAAGGAAGACCTGAATAAGTACTGCACCAACATTGCCCAAACGTGGGGCATCGGGCAAGCCGATAGAGACAATGGCGTGCTTTTGTTTATCGACCCACAAGAGCGTCAAACGTACATCGCAACGGGCACTGGCACCGAAGTCTGGCTGCCTGACACCCTTGCTAAACGGATAGTCGATAATCAGCTTATTCCTGCCTTTAAGGGCGGAGATTACTATAAAGGCATTGTGGATGCTACAGAGGTCATTATGGCTTTGGCGGAAAAGGCATACCCTAACGGTAAATAACTATGCTAAAGTGGTTGCTGTCCATATTGTTTGTGGTGATTTGGATGTTGGTGGTTCGCGCGCCATCCCTTCCATACGATGACAATGTAGCAAGTTTGCTTCTTGGCGTTATGGTATCACTTGCAAGCATTGTGGGCTTAGGGTTGCTTTATGCTTTAAGGAAGGGTATATTTTTGGATAACAAGTTTGCTATTATCATTTTCGTCTTAACTACTAACCCAGTTACTATCTACTTGGTTTTCTTTTGGATTCCAGGTACTATGGCCAATTGAGTGAGGCTTGTATGTTAAAGCTTTTAAATTCGTTAAATATAGATAATTATTTTCTCTACTGACACGTTTAGTAGCTTCTTATGCTGGTGGAAGGAAATAGTAAGAATACAATTTATAAATTATGTTAGCCAGAATAACTCTCTTTAGCATAATTATCTTCTTTGCTTTCAGCATAAATATGCTTGGCCAACATTTGGATTTTAACGAATTACCTACCCGCATTATGGGTACTTGGCTGTATGATCACTCAATTGTGGAAGGCGAAATAAAGCAGATGTCCTTTGATAAGTTTAGACGACCGTATAAGCTTGTATATAGCGCATGTAATGATGTCAAGGAATTGAAGTCAATGCCACTCTCGGTGGTGCATATGCGTAAAACGAACATATTGAAGAATGTTAAGGTTCAGGCTTTCGAGGATAGTTGTAAGGTAATTGACACTTACTATCCTGTGGCGCGGGATGTGATAAGCAGAATTTCCCTTCAATTTTATGGCAATCGATATAAGGATGACTATCTGGTAGAATTGAGTGACAATAAAATGGTAATAGATGATAGCTGTGAGCTAGAAATTGATGGAAAAAAAGTATGGGATATCAAGCATGTGTACCTTCGCCAGTAGTATCTAAATTCCCACATTACGTTTAGTGGTCAGACCAACAGATTAAGCACCGGAAGTTAAAATAACTAATTCACCACCCACAGCCACCATATTGGTCCGACCACACATTACTCCAAAAGAATAACTCGTAATTCGTAACCCATAACTTTAGGTGGTCTGTTGTCCGTGGTCTGTCGTCCAAAAAACCGTTATCTTTGCACCAATGAATAAAAGCGTTGCATTTTACACGTTCGGCTGTAAGCTGAACTACTCGGAAACCTCCGCACTTAGCCGCAGCTTTGCTGATGCGGGCTATCAGAAGGTGGAGTTTACTGAAGATGCAAGTGTGTATGTTATCAATACCTGCAGCGTAACCGAGTTTGCCGATCGCAAATGTCGCCACTTGGTAAACAAAACCCGCCGCCAAGCACCAGATGCCAAGATAGTTGTGGTAGGTTGCTACGCCCAATTGAAGCCCGAGGAAATTGCCGCTTTTAAAGGCGTGGACTTGGTGCTGGGGGCGAAAGAAAAATTCAATGTTGTACAGCACGTGTTAGCCTTGGCACCAGAGCAAACTGCTGCCGAAGTGCATGCCTGCGCCATTGAGGAAGTGGACTTCTTTACCGATGCCTATTCCTTTGGCGACCGTACCCGTACCTTCTTGAAAGTGCAAGATGGCTGCGACTATAGCTGTACCTTTTGCACCATACCGCTGGCCCGTGGCCGCAGCCGTAGCCCGCGTATTGAAGCCGTATTGAAGCAAGCCCGTGAGATTGCCCAAAGCACTGCCAAAGAGGTGGTGCTTACTGGTGTAAACATTGGCGACTTTGGCAAAGGCGTAAGCGGTGCCAAAAAGAGCGAGGAAGCGTTTATTGATTTGATACGGGAGATTGACCAGGTGGAAGGCATTGAACGGTTCCGCATTTCGTCCATCGAGCCCAATTTGCTTACTGATGAGATTATTGCCTTTGTGGCTGGTAGTAAGCGGTTTATGCCACACTTCCATATCCCGCTACAATCGGGCAGCAACAAGATATTGAAGGCCATGCGCCGCCGTTATTTGCGCGAGCTGTATACTGAGCGGGTGGCTACCATCAAGCAATTGATGCCACATTGCTGCATTGGAGTGGATGTAATTGTGGGCTTCCCTGGCGAAACGGAGGAAGACTTTTTAGAGACATACAATTTCGTGAACGAGCTGGATGTGAGCTACCTCCACGTGTTTACCTATAGCGAGCGCCAAAACACGCCAGCCGCCGAAATGGGCGAAGTAGTACCGATGAACGAGCGCAAGCGCCGCAATGAGATGCTGCGCATCCTTAGCGAGAAGAAGCGCCGCTCCTTCTACGCACAGCATTTGGGCAGCACCCGAAGCGTACTTTGGGAGAGTGAAGCCGACGGCATGCATATGCAAGGTTTTACCGACAACTACGTAAAGGTAAAACGCCCGTACGACCCGAAAAGGGCTAATGCTATTGAAACTGTCAACCTTACCACCATTGATGATAGCGGCGATGTGCTCCTGAAGAGCTTCACCGAGAACCACCAAATCACACTATAAGAACCACCACTTATGTTCGAGCGGAGTTATGCCAACTTATACTACCTTTTTTCAGACCTGTTTGGCATTGAAATACCTTTACTGAAACTCGTACAGAGTTTTGGTTTTATTATGGCGATGGCCTTTTTGGCTGCTGCATTCTTCCTATACCGCGACCTAAAGCGTAAGTATGAGCTTGGCTTGCTGAAAAGTTACATTACCGAAGTAGAGGTAGGTGCACCCGCCACCCCCTGGGAGCTGGCCGTAAATGCCTTACTAGGTTTTGTAATCGGCTTCAAGGTGTTTTATTTGTTTGGTAATATGGATGAGGTTACTAGCAACCCGCAAGCCTGGTTGCTATCTGCCACGGGTTCGTGGATTGGTGGCTTGGTGGGTGCTGTATTGATGGGCGCCCAACGCTGGTACGAAAAGAATAAAGAAAAGCTTGATAAACCCCAAAAATTACGGGTAGAAGTACTTCCCCAAAAACAGATAGGCGACATTGTAATGATGGCTGCCATTGGGGGCATTTTGGGTGCTAAGCTGTTTTATTTGTTTGAATCGCCAGGTAATTTAACCGAGTTTTTGAAAGACCCATTAGGCTCTTTCTTTGGAGGATTGACCATCTACGGTGGCTTGATTTGTGGTGCTATATTGGTAATATGGTTTGCCCGTAAGCGGGGATTGGATATTATACAATTGGCCGACTCTGCAACGCCCACTTTGCTTTTAGCGGGTGGTATTGGCCGTATTGGTTGCCACGTAGCCGGTGACGGTGATTGGGGTGGACCCAACACTTCGCCCAAGCCCGATTGGCTTAGTTGGTTGCCCGATCGCTGGTGGTCGTTTGATTATGCCCACAATGTAAACCGCTGGGATAGGGAAGTATTTATCCCTGGTTGTACTGAAGATTATTGCAATGTATTAGCCACACCGGTGTTTCCTACACCGTTGTACGAGTTCGCTATGTTGGTAGGGCTTTTTGCTATTCTTTGGAGTATACGCAAGCGCATCAAGATACCTGGCGTTATCCTCTCGCTTTATCTAATCGTAAACGGGCTAGAGCGTTTCGCCATTGAGCAGGTGCGGATTACCGAAAAACTAGGCATTGGCATCAAACAAGCCGAGATAATCGCCGTGTGCTTTATAATAGCGGGTATTGTGGGGTTGCTAGTGTTTACTAGGCGGTACAAGAAAGGCCTCACTGCAAAATAGTTACGGGTTACGAGTTACGGGTTGCGAGTTTTACCTTTGTAGGTGTTATTATTTTTATGTCTTGTGTCTTGTGTCTCATATCTTGTGTCTAAAGAGAAATGGATAAAATCGCAGTAATCATTCCCGCTTACAATGAAGAAGCCTCCATCGCTGCGGTGGTGGCGGACGTGCATCAGGCCTCAAAAGAGGCGGGCGTGCATTACTGGCCCGTGGTGGTGAACGATTGCAGTAAAGACCGCACTGGCCAAATCATTAGCGAGCTGCCGTGTACGGCCCTGCAATTGCCTATTAACCTCGGCATTGGTGGCGCGGTGCAAACTGGCTTTAAGTTCGCCTTGCTTAATGGCTATACCCATGCGGTGCAGGTTGATGGCGATGGACAGCACCCGCCGGTAGAGTTGCTCAAAATGTATAACTACATGAATGCTTCTGGCAATGATGTGGTTATCGGCTCCCGGTTTTTGGAAGGGAAGGGTTTCCAATCTTCTGCCATGCGACGCTTCGGCATCAAGTACTTTATGAGGCTTAACAAGTTGCTGGTAGGGGTTACCATTAATGATAGCACTTCAGGGCTACGGATGCTCAACCAAAATGCACTGAAGGTGGTGAGCAAGGATTACCCCGATGAATACCCAGAGCCCGAAGCGGTAATACTGTATGTAAAGAACGGTCTGAAAATAGGGGAGGTGCAGGTGGAGATGCGCGAACGACAGGGCGGCGTATCATCAATTGACGGGGTGCGCTCAGTGTATTATATGGCCAAGGTTACCATTGCTATCCTGTATACCTACATCCGTTTAACGTTTCGCTAAAACCAATACCGATGCCACCCATCCAGATACTCGCCATCGTTGCCAGCTTGTTATTTTTGTTATACATCAGCCGGCAAATCATTAAAGGTAAGTTGCGCGAGGAGTACTCGTTTGTTTGGATTTTCAGTACCGTGGTGTTGCTGATATTCTCATTCTGGCGAGATGGATTGGAGATTGTAGCCAATGCACTTGGTGTATACGAAGCACCTAACTTGGTATTCACGGCGGCTATTTTCGTGATGCTGGTGTATCTGTTGCACTTATCCAAAGTTGCTTCTCGTCTGCACCAGCAAACAAAAACCCTCAGCCAAGAGTTGGCGTTGCTGAGGGAGAAGTTGGAAAGGAAGGATTAACCACCCCTAGCCCCTCCTTGGCCAAATGCTCAAAAAGGCCAAGCGAAGGAGGGGAAACCATTACGTTGGGTGTTTATGGTGGCCGCCATGACCAAAATAATCCCTAAACGAAAAGTAATTGAAGCAGTACTTGATACTTGATACTTGCGTCTTGATACTTTTCAAAGCTTCCCTTCCTGCATCAGCGCATGTGCCCTTAAAATGGTTACTACCGACATGCTATCGGTAATGCGGCCGTCCAGCACCATTTCGTATACTTCTTTAAAGGGCACCTTGGCTACTTGCAGTTTCTCGTTGCTATCTGGTTGAGATTCGCCGAAGGTGAGGCCCTTGGCAACATATAAGTGTGCGGTTTCGTCGGCTATGCAGTTGCTGGTATGTATGGTCATAAGGTGCTGCCAGTCGGTAGCGGTTATGCCGGTTTCTTCCAACAGTTCGCGCTTGCCGCTTTCTATGGGGTCCACGTCAAATTTGCCGCCGCCTTCCACTATCTCCCAGCTATACTTGCCCAGTGGGTAGCGGTATTGGCCCACTAGCCAGGTGTTATATTCATCATCTAGCGGTAGTATGCCAATAGCCAAGTGCTTGGCCGATACTACGCCGTAAATGGTTTTTTTGCCGCTTGGGTCCAGCACATCATCCTGCCGCACGTGTATCCAAGGGTTGTCGTACATCACATTGCTACCCAACAGTGTCCATGGGTTACCTTCGTCCTTTAGTTCAGTTTTGCTCATGCTGCAAAAGTATGCTTATTAATTCAGTTACCCCTTCCGTGGCCGTTTTTTCTATAAAATGCATATTGGGCGAAGTGGCTATATCAGGGCGTTTCGGGTCAACTATGTACACTGGTTTGTGTCTAGGTACATAGTGCAACAAGCTAGCCGCCGGGTACACCACCAATGAAGTGCCGACTACTACGAAAATGTCGGCCTTATCCGTAAGGGCAATAGCGTCATCCATCATTGGTACCGCCTCGCCAAACCATACTATATGTGGCCGCAGTTGATGTCCTTCGCTACAGTTGTCACCTAGGTTAATGTCTCCCGTGCAATCGTATATCAGGTCTTCCTTTATGGTGCTGCGTACCTTCAACAGTTCGCCGTGCAGGTGCAGTACGTGGTGGCTTCCGGCGCGCTCATGTAGGTCATCTACATTCTGGGTAATGATTTGCACATTGAAGTATTTTTCCAGTTCCAACAAGCCCAAGTGGCCCGCATTGGGTTGGGCCTCTAGTACGTTCTTGCGGCGCTCGTTATAGAAGCGTAGCACGGTGTTAGGGTCTTTGTGCCAAGCTTGGGGCGTGGCCACGTCTTCCACCCTATATCCTTCCCAAAGGCCACCGCTATCGCGAAAGGTGCGTATGCCACTTTCGGCGCTCACGCCCGCGCCTGTAAGTACTACTAAGTTTTTCATGGTTATTGGTTATTAGCTTGATATCGTATCGTGTGCTGTCTTGTAAATTTATAAAAACAAAACGGGCCGCAGTGTTAGCTGCAGCCCGTTCCAAGTTTTATAAGTATCTATTACTTAGTAGCAACAGGGGCAGCAGTATTACCGGCTTTCAAAGCTCTTTTGCTGCGGAAACTTTCGATATCCACAACTAAAGGGGCGGCTATGAACACCGAAGAGTAAGTACCGAAAGCGATACCAACCAACAATGCGAAAGAGAAACCACGGATAACTTCGCCACCAAAGATGAACAGGATTAATACTACTAACAATAAGGTACCAGAGGTCATTGAAGTACGGCTCAAAGTACCGTTGATAGCGGCGTTGGTTACATCAGCAACTTTCTTGCTTGGATGTTCGGTTAAGAACTCACGCATACGGTCAAATACGATTACCGTATCGTTAATTGAGTAACCTACAATGGTCAATAGTGCCGCGATGAAGTTCTGGTCGATTTCCAAAGAGAACGGCAGCAAGCCTTTCAACAAAGTAAACACGCTCAACATCAACAAGATATCGTGTATAGTACAAATCAACGAAGCAATCGCAAACTCGCGGCGCTTGAAACGGAGAAGTACATACAAGAAGATAATTAAGAAAGAGAATAGGGTAGCATATACAGATGAAATCCTGATGTCGTCAGCAATGGTAGGGCCTGTTTTTGAAGCGGCTACTTTGTACTGCGGATCGGTAAACTCAGCATAGGTTATATCTTTGCTGTAAAAGCCTTTTAATGCTTCGTACACTTTCAAGTCTACTAGGCTATCTACATCAGCACCGGTTTCAGTAACACGGTATGAAGTAACGATTTTCAATTGGTTCTTGCTCTCGTCACCAATGGTTTTCACTTGGGTAGATGCATCTGTCAAAGTAGCATTCAATGACTCACGCACGTTATTAAGGTCAACTGGTTGATCGAAACGGATTTGGTAGCTACGGCCACCTTGCAGATCCACGCCCATTTCAAAGCCACGGGTAGCGAATGAAACGATACCTGCACCGATGATGATGGCAGAAATCACATAAGCAATCTTGCGCTTCTCGATGAACTGGAAATTGGTATTGGTAAGGAACGTGCGGGTAGCAGTGTTGAAGAAAGTCATATTACCACCACCGGCCAAAATGCGGTCGATAATCAAACGAGATACCAATACTGCGGTAACGAATGAAGAAATGATACCGATAACCAAGATTAAAGCGAAACCGCGAACTGGACCTACACCGAAAGAATAGAGTACGATACCGGTAAGCAACGTGGTTATGTTCGCATCAATAATAGATGAGTAGGATTTGCTAAAGCCCTCTGATATGGAGGTGAGCAAAGTTTTGCCCTTCGCCAATTCTTCCTTAATACGCTCAAAGATAATAACGTTCGCATCCACGGCCATACCGATGGAGAGCACCAAACCAGCAATACCTGGCATGGTAAGGGTAGCACCCAAAGATGCCATGGTACCCAAGGTAAATATCAAGTTCATAAACAAGGCCAAGTCGGTAATCCAACCTGCTTTGTTGTAGAAGAACAACATAATAGCCAATACTAAACCAAAGGCTACCAACATGGCGGTAAGGCCAGATTTGATGGACTCAGCACCCAAGGTAGAACCCACTACGGCTTCTTCCACAATTACTGCAGGTGC
Organism: Sphingobacteriales bacterium; assembly: GCA_027483645.1. Lineage (GTDB taxonomy): Bacteria > Bacteroidota > Bacteroidia > Chitinophagales > CAIOSU01 > CAIOSU01. The sequence continues at coordinate 236,993 of JAIXUD010000021.1, read as the reverse complement.
AGGAAGTTTACCAGAACGGATGATACTCGCCAAATCCTCTGCTTCACGGAAAGTGAAATTGCCAGTAATCTGAGACTCGTAGGTCATAATCTCTTGTACGGTAGGTGCGGTGTAAACCTTGTCGTCCATTACAATCGCTACGTTCTGGCCTTTATTGTCCGTAGTTAGTTTTTTCCATTTTTGTGCACCTGCGCTGGTCATTACCATTTTTACATGGGGCTGGCCAGTCGTAGGATCGGTTTCGCGGCTTGCGGTAGCAACATCACCGCCACCCATTCGGGCTTCATCGGTGTTGTTCTGCAATTCAATAGCATACAATTCATATAGGCCATTAGCATTTGGTTTTGCTCCCCAAAGGAATTTGGCATTCTTAGGTAGGGTAGACCTTACTTGCGGCTTATTCAAGTAGTCGTCAACTTTTTGGCGGTTGTTGCCGTATGCATAGCCTACTACTGGGCCACCTGCTAGGCCTTGTTTGCCTTGGGCATCTTGGCCAATGCTATAAATCAATAATGAGTACGCCGAACCGTATAATGGGAAGTCCTTGCGGGCTTGCGCAATCTCATCAGCATTCATAGCGGTGGTGTCGCCACCCAGAGCAGCACCTGTATCAGGGGTTGTCAATGAGCCAACCAAGCTGTCGTCAGTATTTAGGCTATCGGTTACGCCGGTTGAGGCGATGGTCGTAGTATCAGGGGTGGTAGCAGCAACATTTTCAATAGTAGTAGTATCTGCATTTAAAGCAGTGCTGTCAGTAATAGTTTCGGTGCTATCGGTACCGTATCCCAACGATTCTTTTACAACTTCGTTCGCGCTGAAAAAGTCTTGTGCTACTTCTAGGTTGTCCAAAGTTTCCCAGAACTCCAGCTCAGCAGTTGATTGCAACAATTTACGGGCACGCTCAGGGTTTTTAATACCTGGTAGCTCTATCTCGATGCGTTGAGTAAGGGCAGCGGCCGTAATGTTAGGGTTGGCAACACCCAATCCATCCACACGGGCGCGCACAATTTCAACAGTTTTGTTGAAAGCAGCATTGGCTTCCTCACGAATTACCGCAATTACGGAAGCATCCGAGTCGGTATACTTAATCTTGCCATCGTTTGATGGGGTGGCGAAGATACTAGCCAGTGGCTTTTTGTTCGGTTGCTTTTCATAAGCTTCTTCAAACAAGGTGATGAAGTCGTTGTTTGCGGTTTTTTGCTTTTCGCGAGCTTCGGCAAGGGCGGCATTAAAAGCTGGATCTTTGCTCTTGTCACTCATGGCAACCATCAATTCATCCAACCTAACTTGCAAGGTGATACTCATACCACCGTTCAAGTCAAGGCCAAGGCCCAACTGCGATTTCTTTAAGTCCTCATAAGTGTAGCTTACTACTAGTAGGTCTAGCACCGGTGTATTGTACACTGAATCTAGATAACGAACTTCCAGCTCCGGCTTTAAATTGCTGAGTGAATCCTCTGAAAGTCCCGCATACATGGGCAACTTTACTTGCTCTTCCGCATATTCCGCAGCACGTTGTTCAATCCTGTAGGTAAAGAAGGAGAAAGACAGGTGGTAGAGGCAAACTAGTAAAAGTACGATGACAAATACTCTAATTAATCCTTTTGCTTGCATTGATTGTAGTTAATGGGGGTTCTTGATTTTGGGGCAAATATAAGCAAATAATTGTGGAATAGTCATGTATAATTCCACAGGTAATTGTTGATTGTTGTTTATTGGACGAAGGACGAAGGACCATGGACCATGGTTTGCTTCATTGTTTACTAGTTATAGGTTATTGATTACTAATTAGGGGGTATTAGTTAGGGGTATAAACGACCATTACTACTATTACATACTGTAGTTTACCAGTAACCATTTAATTAATAACTAATAACCCAATTTGAAGCATCTATGGTCTTTCGTCTTTGGTCCTTGGTCCAAAACTAATTTTTCACGATTTTAATGCTGTGGCTGTAGCTAGGGTTGCTGAGCGTAACTAGGTAAACACCCGATGGTAGGTTGTCGCCAATTACTACTTCGCCCATAGGGGTTTCAAAATCCCATTGGCTTACCAAGCGGCCATTCATGTCATATATAGATAGGTAGGACAGGGCTATACCAGCTTCGCCGGTAAAGAAGTTCAAGGAAGTCTGCCCATTGAAAACGGATGGCTTGGCAGTTAAGTAAGGTTGTGGCAAGTTAGCATCGTCAATACCCGTTAGGTTTTGGCACTCCAGCGCAGCATCTAGTATCAGGGTTTGGCCTTGGGTTAATGCCACATCTGAGAAAATGCGCGTACCACAACCCGCACGGGTGAAACGTACATCATAATTGCCGGCAGTGCCTACGCCTGTGTAATAGTTGCCATCAAAATTGGTGATACTGAAATTCTCAGTACCCAATACATCCACCTTTACATTACCCAAGTTGCTGCTGTTGCCGCTTTGGGTAATATTGCCCTCTACATAGCAAGCACGCTGGTAGGTGGGGGTAAGTACAAAAAGTCCCTCCTCAATATCGCTGGCTATCAAATTGCCCGATGGTAGGTAAGGAGCCACCCCCCAGCAGCCATTAAACCCATCGCTAGCAATAAACGGCGAGGTATCGAATTGGCCCACGGCTATGACGTTGTTCTTTTTGGTTGCATCCAATATAATAACGCCCTCCTTATAGTAAGATGCTACTACATAATCGCCCACCCAATAGGCATTGTGCGGTATCAGGCCAGAGCCAGGCTTCAATTGGTATCTATCCGTTTCAGTAATGTTTTCCAAGTCGCTCACATCATAAAAGGTAATAAATGCACCTGATACTTCATCAGTTGTTAGCAAGGTTTGGCCATCATCGGTAAGCCAGCTATTGTGTGTAAAGCGACTGGGTGTTTCTTGTTGATAGAGCGCTGTGGGGCTGGCTTTGGTGCTTACATCTACCACGGCAAAGTTACCAGCATATATCTGCGAAGACCACAAGGTATCGTTTCTTACAAAACCATCGTGCACATAGGCGGTGGAGTATTTGCCCGCGTAGGTAGGGTTCCACGGGTCGGTGCGTAGGTCTATTATGTAGGCACCACGTTGGTCGGTTCCGATGGAGCGCAGCGAATCGTTGTAACCAAAGAGGTAAGCAAAGCCTTGTTCATCAGCAAATACGGTGTGTGCGGTAAAAAGCTCGCCTCCAAATGTTTCATACTTATATGGCGCGCTGTTGGGTAAGTTCCTTAAGTCTATAATCAATAGCCCATTACCGGTTTCGTTGGTCACATAAGCATATTGGCCCCAAGTTCTTACTTCTCGCCAGGTGGATGATGGGCCTGGTATAGATTGCACTACGGCGGGGCTATCAGGGTTGGTAATGTCTACTATGCTCAGCTCATCGGTAAGGCCAATAAGCGCATATTCCCTTCCAGCAGAGTCGGCATATCCCCATAGGTTGCTAGCCCTTTTATTATACTGTACCAGGCTACGAAAATCGATATTGAACTGCGCCATGGCATTAACTGAAAAGCAGAACAGTACAGCCAGGCATAAATATTTCTTCATAAAATCTGGTTGATCAATGGTTTGTTTTGATGACGCGAAGCACAGCCTTCTCCATGCCTTGCACTATTTCAACAAAATAAATGCCAGCGGGTAGGGCAGTGCCCGCGTTTAATTTAAAAGGGGCCATTTGGCTGTGGCTCTCTACTAGCTGCCCAGTAATGTGATAGATACGTATTTCGGTGCTGCGGTTGCTTAGTGCCGGCACATCAATAGTAAAGTTGTTCGAAAACGGGTTCGGATATAGTTTAACGGACTGTGCCAAAGCATTGCTGATGCCGTTGCTAATGTCAATGATAAAGGTTGCTGTGCCGGTGCAGCCATTGGCATCAGTTACCGTTATTTGGTATTGCCCTAATGCAAGGCCACCGATGCTGTCCGTAGTTTCACCAGTGCTCCACTCATAGGTATAAGGGGCAAGACCATTGGCAAGGCTCACAGTTGCAGAACCATCATTTGCTGCAGAAGCTGAAAGCGGCGTGGCATCAATATTAATCGCCAATGGGGAAGGCTCTGTAACATCTACTAATACATCGGTAATACAGCCATTATCGTCAGTTACTGTGGCGGTATAGCTACCCGCATTTAGGTTGCTGATAGAGAAGATAGTATCGCCAGTGCTCCACAAAACATTGAAAGGGGCAAAGTTGCCCGATGCAGTTATGCTGGAAGTACCATCATTGCCACCAACACAGGTTGGCGATGATGCAGTGGCAGTAGCTGTTGGCGCTTCCCTAACAGTAATATAATTTGTAAAGGTAATTGTATCAGCACCCACGCCGTTTCTAGTTACCAAGGTTACTTCATAGGTTCCAGCAGTAAGGTAGGTAATCTGTGGGTTCTGTGCTGTTGATGATGCAGGTATGCCGCCTGCAAAAGTCCACTCCCAAGTAGCTGGGTCGTCAGTTGATAGGTCACTAAACGTGATGATTTCGCCAGGGCAGATGGTTTGCACATCGGCACTAAAGTTGGCCACCGGCGCTGATGGAGGCACGATAGAATCCCAAGCCCGGAAAGCATCTAACCCGCCCTCAACCAAATGGCCAGGGGTAAGGTCGGCCGCTTCTACTATCAATTTCATGGTAGCGCTCGGTGTTACATAATCGGTTATTCTGTATTGTTTGGTCGTCCAGTTATTGGCGGTAGTGGTTAGGTCTTCCAGCAGCACTGTATCGGTGCCGTTGGTTATACGCACACGCATGTAGTCGTTTGGCGTGCCTGAACCACCATCGTTAAAATACCAACGCTGGTAAGTAAGGTATGGGTCGGTATAAGTGCTAATATCAAAAATGGGCGATACCAATCGGGTATAGCCGCCATCAATATCATCATCGCCAGCGGCGGCATTGGCCGCATTGCCCGTAACTACGGCAAATTTGCCATAATCATTTTGCGCATCTATATCCGCGTTAGCAGGGCTGCCGTTGTAGTCGGTACCGTTGGGCACGCCGCGGGTCCAAGTGCCAACGGTAGCGGTGGCTGTTTGGGTCCAGCCAAAGCTGAAAATAAAGTCATCGTACCAACCTGGCTGTACTTTGAAAGTGATGTTGTTGGTTATGATGGTGGCGCTTTGCCCAGTGGTTACATAGCCCCATTTGCCCGCATTGGCATCATAATATCCTGCAGGGAAATTGGCAATACTGAAATCGCCCTGGGCATTGGTGGTAGCGGTATACACTTGGCCGCTAAGGCTTTCAAAACGCACATTGGCATTCGGTATACCTATGTTAGTAATGCTATCAACCACCGTACCGCTAAGGGTTGGGATGGTAAACTGCGGTATCAACTGCACATTTAGGATAGTGGTAAGGCCATTTCGCAACAGCACATTATTTACCACCTTGCTTATGTAGCCCGTTTTGGAGAAGATGATGGTATACAGCCCGCTATCGGCCACACCGCTGTTATAGCGCCCAGTGGCCGATGTGGTACGGTTGGTATTGGTTTGCTGTATAGTTACGTTCACAGCGCTAAGGGCCGCGGTAGTGTTGCTATCGGTTACCAAGCCAGTAAGGTATGCTGCCTGTACGTACTCCACTCCCAGTATAAACAGTCCACTTTCGATATCCGAGGCTATAACGTTGCCCGATGGCAGGTAAGGGTACACGCCCCAATCACCATTAAAGCCATTGCCTGCTAGGGGAGAAGTATCGTAGTTGCCAACCTCAATCATGTTGTTGGGCTGGGTAGCATCAAATATTACTACACCATCCCTATAGTAAGAGATAATGCCAAAGTTGCCTTTGATAAAAACGTTGTGTGGTATTACGTTGCTACCTGCATTACTTTGGAAGGTGCCCACTAGGCGGATATTGCTCAAGTCGCTTATATCGTAAGCATCAATATTGGCATTGCTTACCTCATCGGTAGTAAATAAGTATTGGCCATCATCGCTCAGCCAAGTGTTGTGCGTGAAATCGCCGGTGGTGCTTTGGGTAGTTATCACCACTGGATTGCTCTTATTGCGCACATCAACCACCGAGAAAATACCGTCGTTAATTTCTGCGCTCCACATGGTATCGTTGCGCACGTAGGTGTCATGCACGTAGCGGGCGGTGTAATTGCCTACCACGGGTGGGTTCCAAGGGTCTACATTCAGGTCAAGCATTAGGGCACCTCTATTGTTGCCATTCCCACCTACTACATAGGCTATCCCGTTCTCATCAATAAACACATCGTGTGCGGTGGTAAGGCCATTAGGTGCCCTGTTTACGCTGTTGATGGTTGCAGGCAAGCCAGAAAGATCAATAATTAGCAAGCCGCCGCCGCCCTCATTAGTTACATAGGCATATTGCCCAAAAGTGAAAACATCCCGCCAAATCGTATTGACACCAGGTATAAAATGTATTTCATCTGGGTTGGTAGGGTCGGTAATATCAACAATAGATACACCGCTCTCAATACCTACAATAGCATACTCACGCCCGTTGGCCGCATAGCCCCATAAGTCGCTTAAGTCATCTTGGTAATCAAAGTTGCCTAACAGCGTCATGTTTCGTTGCGGGAAGGCGGCAAGGCTAATACTAAGTAGTAGGAAGGTAATTAAAGCTTTCAATGGCTAAATGTTAAGTTAGGGTAAAGTTAAGAAAGATTAGACGATGGACAATGGACAATGTACCATCGTTTGCTTCAGGGCTACAAATCTTCAACGTTCCAATAAAAAAGCCACCCCAAAAGTTGGGATGGCTTTCTGTTATTATTGGTCCTTGGTCTTTCGTCCTTGGTCCATCGTCCATTTTACTTATTTAGCTCCGCAAATGTTTTAGCAGCATCAAATTTCTTGGCATCCTTGCCGACACGTATGATGGTTACTTTTTCTATTTTATCGCCTTGTGCAATTGCGTTCACCACATCTTGACCGGTAACTACATGGCCAAACACGGTATGTTTACCATCCAACCACGAGGTCTGTACGTGGGTAATGAAAAACTGGCTGCCATTGGTACGGGGTCCGGCGTTGGCCATTGATAGTATACCGGGGCCGGTATGTTTCAATGTATCTACAAATTCATCTTTAAACCTATATCCAGGGCCACCTTGGCCGCTGCCTTGTGGGTCGCCGCCTTGTATCATAAAGTTAGGTATCACCCGGTGGAAAACGATACCATCATAGAATGGGGTGCCAAGTGGTTTTGCGTCGTTTTTAATCACACCTTCTGATAAACCTACAAAGTTTGCTACTGTTAGCGGGGTGGCTTTGTATTCTAGTTGTAGCAGTATTACGCCTTTGTTGGTAGTTACTTCGGCATATAGGCCGTCGGCCAAGTCTTTGGGGTCAGTTTGTGCAATAGATGAAAGGGTCATAAGTACCATTAGGGTTAAGCTGAATACACGCATCGTGTTTTTCATGTTGAGTAATTTAATTTTTATAGGGTTAAAGATAAGAAGCAATTACCAATTACCAGCAGGGCTGTAAGGATGGCGCAACCCGTTGCCGAAACCACCGCCCATCATGCTGCCATCGTTATACATGCCGCCGTTGTAGCGTTGGTATGGGTCGTTGCTGCGTATAAGCTGCACCTCGGCACCGAAAGAGGCCTTATCATTAATTTTATACCAAAATCCGGCACTGGCACCGTAGCTATTCAGGTTATAAGTTTGGGGGTTTAGGCCAGGAATATTGAGGGTAGCAGTGTTGGCAAACATGCTACCGGTTAGGGTAAGCTTTTGGTTTATGGCATACTCGCCACGGGCAAACATAAAGGTTTGCACTTTAGGGCGCTGTAGCATAATGTTACTGCCGCTTTCGCCGCTGCCATAGGTCCATGGGTTGTTGAGGCTATTATATTGCAAGCTTACACCACCGCTAAGCCTGAACTTTGGGGTAACCTGAAATGAAAGGGTAGGGGCAATAAAATGACCCATCACTGCATCTTGTCCACGGGCAAAACTTACACTGGTACCTAGGCTTACGCCAAAATGCAGGCGGTCTCTAACCGACGGCTTCTGTTGGAAACCCTCAGGATAGCTGATGGTATCATTTTCCTCGTAGCTTTTGCTTTGTGCCTGCAAAACCACAACACTGGCCATCATCATTAAAAGAAGTAAAAGCTTTCTCATACGCTTTACGGTAATGTTAGCAAAGATAACGGTTTTTAGTATTGATTGTTGTGGGTGGAATGGTGAAGAGATGTTAAAGGGGTGTCAGTTTACATAATTCTTCTTCCGTGGTTCTACCTGGTTTTTTCCGTTTTCACCGTTGTAAAAAAACAAACCACGGAGGGCACGGAGTAGGCACGGAAAAACACGGAAAAAAATGTCAATTGCAAGGGGTGATTCCCTAACATAATCTTACACCCAAAACAAAAAAAATCCCCCTCCAGTTTGCACCGGTGGGGGACCATAATAAAGCGGGTTAAAGCTTTACTATTAGTACTTAATGAATTTGGTGTGAGCCAAAACATCTTTGCTACCAGTAATGGTAATGATGTATGCACCGCTAGCGAAACTGTTTACATTCAGGCGAACTTCGCCGTTGGTAAACGTTACTGGGGTTTCATAAATCACTTGGCCCAACATGTCAATCATACGGATTTTCACGTCTTCGGCACCTTCAGTAGCATTGTACTGTATGGTTATTTCGCCATTGGCTGGGTTAGGGTATACATCTACAAAGTTCTCGTTAAGCTCGCTTCCGCTGATGATGCTTGCATCACTGTCAGCTACTTTCAAGCTTGCGAAGAAGTAATCGTGGTTGCTGATACCGGTGTGAACCAAGTCACGAGCAATAGCAGCGTTCACTCGACGGGCATCATCGATACCCTTCAAGATGGCCACTTCGCTTGTGGTCAATTGCAAGCCAGTGCGGCCGTCAATCAACAACTGGGTGCGGATGGTCTCGATGGATTTCAAATCAGCTTGGTCAACAGTTTGAGCTTGGAAACGTACCAAAGCAGCAGCGGCAGCATTATAGTTGCCTGTAAGTATGCTGTAGTGGTAGTTCAGCCACTCTTGCTCATTAGCGGTAAGTACAGTGCTAGCGTTAACTGCATTGTACAAGGCAGTCATCTCGGCAGTATTGCCGTTCTCCGCAAGAATGTCAATCATGCTCAATACCTCTTCCATGCGAGTGTCAGCTACCATAGCCTCAACTTTGCTCATAAAGTCAGCATTCAATACATACTCATCAACGTTCAAGGTCATTGGGTAGTTACCTTCAATCAACTGTTGGAACATCAGCATTTGGGTCAACAAGCCAGCACCACGGCCACCACCTTCGTTGTTACCGATTTGGTTGCCACAAGCAGTGTTACTTGTAGTGTTGCAGCTAGTGTTTACCAATACATTCGGGAAGTTGATAACCAAGTTGGCCGAGTTGCCTTGCAAAATAAGGGTAGCATTATCGCTACGTACGTCAAGCGCAGTGCCGAATGGCGCTAAGTAGTTGCTGATAAATGAGTTACTACCAGCATTGGCTGGGTAAGACAAGCAAGAACCTATGCTACCTGTAAAACCATCGCTCCACAATCCATGCCCAGCATAGTTATACAGATAGTTGTTGTTGATAATAGGGACTGTGTTTGCAACGGCAGTTTGCAATTGGATGGCAGTAAAGCTGTTTTTTATGCAGTTATCAGCAAATCTAACAGAGTTGGCATCGATAGCATTGTTACCAACAACATAACGGATACCAAAAGTGCCGGCATAAGTTCCAATCTCAATTTGGTTTGCCGCTACAACTAACTGTTCAAGCACATCGTTAAAGTAAAAACCTGTAGTACCTATTTTGGTAATGCTATTCTCTACTAGAGCATAGTTGCTACCACCATCAATGTATACACCAAACTCATCAGCATCGCTAATGGTGTTGCCTAAGATGTATACAATCTCAGAGTTTCCACCGATGCGGATACCAGTGTTAAAGCCCTTAACAGTATTATTGGATACTATTAAGTTGCGCACGTTGTCCACATACAAAGCTACTTGGTTGTTATTGTTATCGGCCAAGAAGCTATAAGTTATGGTATTACCCTCAATCAATGCTGGGCCGTTAAGGTCGGTTACACGCAGTGGGTACACATCGAAGTATGAACGACGGGTATATTCAACAGTGTTGTTCTCAAAGGTTACTGTTCCGCCATTGCCAGTAAGATCGAATGCACGGTACATATTCGTGAACTTGTTACCACTTATTGATACAGAGGAGGTATTAACATATACACCATAGTACAAGTTACTGATGGTTCCGTTGGCTACACTGTTCACAAAGTCGTTTTGCGAAACGATGCCGCTCAACTGAGAGTTGTTAACTTTTATGCCAAAGAAATCGGTAACAGAGGCACCGGCAGCATCCAAGTAATCAGGACGGTCTTCGTTGCTTACAAAAGTGTTACCAGTTACACCACCATCGGCAGTAGTAGCGCCATCAAAACGGATGCCAGTGGCGTTGTTGTAAAACTCGCTGTTGGTTACATTCAAAGTGCTGGTCGATTGAATGTTCAAACCAATTTCGGCATTCTTTACTATGTTCTCATTGAAAGTACCGGTGCTGTTATCCAAGAAGGTAAAGCCATCCCAATACTGGTCAAGTTCGCAAGTGCGGAATACTGAGTTGTTTGCTCGTATACGGCTGTCGTCATTAAAGGTGATGCCGGTACCAGGCAAGAATACAATGTCAACATTAGTTAAGTCTAGCGTTGCACTGCCACTTACATTAATGTCAACCGTTGCATAATATTTACCATCCCAAACCTGGTCACTGGTAATATTGTTATTGCTAGCATCTATCAAAGTAAACAGGCTACCAAAGTTGGCAGGGAAACAACACAATTTAGATGCCAATACAATGGTATCAGTATTGGAACAACCAGCTGAATCACTAACCAATACGGTATAGGTACCTGCTGCAGATACCAACAAAGTTTGGCCAGTTGAGCCATCGCTCCATACATATCGGGTAAAACCTGGGCCAGCATCTAGCACAGTGCTAGAACCTAGGCATAGGCTATCATCAGGGCCCAAATTAACTACTGGGGCAGGGTTAACCACTACAGTAACTTGGTCAATGCCGGTACATATTGGGGTAAATGAGATGTCATCTAAGCCAAAGTCATTACCACCAGCAGCGGTATTAGCATTTACGATACAGATTTCTACCGATGTTGCGTTTCCTGAATTCCAGGTTGAGAAGAACTGGGTCCAATCATTCAATGTTGATGGCGCGGTAATTGGGGTACCCAACAATTGACCATCAATAGAGAATTCCAATTGGGCAGGGCTGCTTACAACCAGTGTGCTTATCCAAGTAGAGAAGTTGTAGTCAGTATTAGGAATAACTGCTACCGTTTGGCACCATACACGGAAACCTGGGTTGATAGAACCATTGATGGCCATAAAGTTGGTAGTACCAGTTGTATGGTCGCTACCAACAAATGCTGGGTGCAATGGGTTCGGGTCGGTTACCACTGCATACCTGCCCTCAGGAACTAGGTCGGTAGTAGTATATTGGTAGTTGGTAGTAAACCCTGTGTTTCCAGATTCGAAATCACCATTGGCTACCAATTCTTGACCCGGCTGTTGGCCTACCACAGTATAAGTAGTGGTTTGGGTAGGAGAAACGGTTACCGTTGCGCCTGTTTCGTTTACTAATGCGCCGCCATTCCAAGTATAGAAGGTGGCTCCATTGGCAGTTAAAGTAGCACTGCTACCAGCACAAATATTCACGGTATCGGCACCAGCATCAACAGTGATGCTTGGCAATGCCAGTGTTACGCTGCGTGTGGCAATACAGCCTGCGGCATCAGTTACAGTTACTTCATAAGTACCTATGTTAAGGTTAAATATGTCTTCTGACGATGCAGTATAGCCATTCGGGCCACTCCAAGCATATGTATAAGGTGCAATACCACCCGCTACCGTAAGGTCGATAGAGGCAAATGCTGGTATGCAAGGGCTTAAACTGGTTTCAGAAAGTGTGATTGGGGCGCTATTGAATACTTCTATAGTGTCGCTCTTAGTACAACCAATGCTATCAGTTACCGTCAAAGTATAAATGCCTGACTGGTTAACAGTAATGGAGGAAGTTGTTTCGCCAGTGCTCCAAGTATAACTAGCCAAACCAGTAATGGCGTTCAGAGTTGCCGCACCGCCACCACAAACCGAGATTGATGCATCAGGGATGATGTTGGTATTGCTCAAATCGCTGATGGTCACAAAAATGCTATCGGTACGAGAGCAACGGCTAAAGGTATCGGTAACGGTAAGTGTGTACAAGCCAGTTTGGGTAATACTTATTCTAGGCATGGTAACACCAGTATTCCATAGCAAGGTAAAAGTACCAGCTATACGCAGGGAGATGTTGTATGGATTGTTACAGGTAACTACATCAGGGCCTAAGCTAAATGGAGGCAAAGCCTTAACGGTAAATTCTACCGTATCGGTAGCAAAACAACCACCGGCATCAGTAGCAACTACCGAGTAAGTTCCAGAAGTGTTAACCGTAAGCGTTTGTGTAGTAGCACCGGTATTCCATAGGTATTGAGCGAAACCAGTGGTTGCCTCAAAAGTAAAAGAGTTGCCAGCGCAAATCTCTACATCTGGGCCTAGGCTTAGGGCTGGGCCGTTGGAAGTATTGATAGTAACGGTATCAACTGAAAAACAGCCGCTAGCGTCAGTAGCAATTACAGTAAAAGTACCAGCAGTGTTGGTAGTGATTGATTGGCTAGTAGCACCATTACTCCACTCATAGGTGGCAAAACCCGGGCCGGCATCCAATGTTACGCTTGCGCCTGGGCATACCGAAGTATCAGTATAAGATATTAAATCACGATTTCCGTTAGGGTTAAGAGTAACTGTTACTTGGTCGGTACCACGGCACTGCAAACCATCAAATACCGTAACCGAATAAGTGCCCGACTGGGTAACCAATATTGCAGGGTCGCTGCTGCCGTTGCTCCAAATGTAGGTATATGGAATGGGGCTAGGAGGTAAAGTAGGTACAATGGTGAAACTAGAAGCGCAAAGCGTGGTGTCATTGCCTAGATCAACATCCAAGCCACCAACAAATATTTCGAATGAGTAAACTTGGCTGGCTACGCTTGGGCAAGCGTTATCCAGCACAGTTACGGTAAATACATAAGGTGCTGGGCGAGCTTGGCTGATAGTTGGTGTCCAGCAGAAAGTACCAATTTGATTGCGGGCTACGTTAGTAGTGAAGGTAGCACCATTGATGCCAGAGTTCCAGGTAATTGTTGTGCTATCTCCCGCGTTAGCATCGGCGGTTGCAATATCGAAGCAGAAGTTGTTTCCTGCACAAACATTGATGCTGTAGTTGCTGCTACCATTAACTCCAGATGCGGTAGGGGCGGTATTGTTAGGGCAAGCTACAGCAATGAACTGCATATCGCGGATGGTAGAACCAATTAAAACACCGTTGCGATACTCGTCAACACGAACTGCGATGGCAGCATTTTGAGCTACGCTAGGGGTAGCAGATATTTGACCAGTATTGTTATTGAAAGAGAAACCACCGGTAGTTGCCATCGGATTGGCTACGCTGAAGCCAGGTGCCCAAGGAACTACTGTACCTGGGTCTTGCAATGGCTGAATGAGGGTATAAACCAATGAGTCACCATCGATATCTACAGCGCCATGATTATAAAAAAATTGATTGCCTACGCAAATAAACGGCACCGGCAATGAGGTGAAGAAAGACGAGTTGTTGCAAACGTTCGGATTAATGCCAAACAAGTTCGCCTCAACATACAAGTCAACAAAACCAGGGTTGGTTAAGTTTGTAATTGCATCGTTGCGGGCATTGAGACCGTACCGTATGGTGTAATTAGTACAACTGGTAGGAAACGTGTAAGTTCCTTCATAGGTGTACTCCTGTATGCCTGGTAGGTTACCGCCATTGCAAGTGCTATTAGCAATTTGCGATGGACAAAGTTGGGTTACCTCTGTAAAACCTTGGCGGGCCAAGTTAAGATTTACAGTGCCCCCGGTACATCCGTTTGCGATAGTAACACTGGCATTTGCTGGGGCATCAATACCTGCGCAGTCACGATAAAAGCTAAGGCGAATCCGGTACTGGTTGTTTCCTAAACAGGTGTACGTAAGATCGGCCCCTGCCGCGTGAGACGCACTTGCCTCACGCCATGAGAATAGACAACATGCCAATAGACACGCTGCCAATAGCAGACGGTTAAGTTTCATTTAGTTTGGTTTATTAGTTAACGAGTTTGGTAAAATTTATATCTGGTAAAAGAAAACTATCTTCCTTTGGTCAGAAGGGACGATGAAGGTACAACAAACTATATTACATCGCAATACCACATCTTACAATTATTTACAATTAACCGAGAAGTAATGTAGCCTTAGCGAATCCTTTTGTCAATTATTTTTTTGCAAAACTTAATCAATTATCCGTATTTGAAGTGTAATTGCTTCATTATCAGTATGATAATTTTTTAAAAAATGTCCATTTTAGTGAAACATTTATTAATTGCCCATTTTTCTACTCACCTTCACCTATATTTAGTAAATTTCTAGCATGAAAAAAGTAGTAATAGTTGGCGCTTCTTCCGGTATCGGCTGGGACCTTGCCAAAGTATATTCCCAGCGCGGATATGAAGTAGGCATTACCGCCCGTAGATATGATTTCCTCGAAAACCTGCAAAAGGAGCTCCCCAATAAGTGCTACATTAAAAAGATGGATGTGGCCGACCCCTATGCTGCCCGCCAGGTACTGGCTGAACTAGTAGAAGAAATGGGCGGTATGGACATATTGATTCTGAACGCTGGCATTGGCGACAGCAAGCCTAGTTGGGAGCTGGAAATACAGATAATTAATGTAAATATTGCCGGTTTTACTGCTTTGGGCAACTGGGCAGTGGCCTACTTTGAGGCCAAGGGCGGCGGGCAGATAGCGGGCGTATCTTCGGTAGCAAGTATTAGGGGCACACATATAGCCACGGTTTACTCGGCAAGTAAAGCCTATATAAGCAGCTATATGGAAGGTTTGCAACAGCGCAGTAATAAAAAGAGGCAAGGCATTACCATTACCGACATTCGCCCAGGATTTGTGGCCACACCTATGACCCAAGCGAACAAAGGCATGTTTTGGGTAGCCCCATCTACCAAGGCTGCGGAACAAATATACCTTGCCATTAAAAACAAGAAAAGGGTAGCCTACATAACCAAGCGCTGGTGGATAGTGGCCCAATTGATTAAGAGCATACCCGATTTCCTTTGGCTGAGGGGCTAGTTATTGGTTATTAGTTATTGGTTATTGGTTGATTGGTGATAAGGTATGTAATGCTAGAGGTAGAACTGAATGGCGTGAGGGCTAAATACAAATATGGAGTTTGGCATTGTGAAGATGCTAAGACTATAAAATTTATTGAGGCCATTTGTTCTAATATTGAGACTGGGCCTCAATACGGTTTTCCGGAGGGCCTGATGCTGGACGCGCTTCAAGACCAAGGAGCTATCAAGATTGCTTTTAGAATATACAGTAAACTAGGCAGGATTTATTGAGATTGAAATAGCTATTGAAAAACACAAAGCATCCTTTGTGTTCGCTTTCTGAAAAAACTTTGCCTTCTTTGTATTGAATAGAGGCAGCACCTGTGGTCTGTTGTCTGCGGTTTGTGGTCCAAAAAACCAATAACCAATCAACCAATAACCAATAAACGAATGTACAACTTACTAAAAGGAAAGCGTGGTATCATTTTCGGCGCACTGGATGAGAACTCGATTGCTTGGAAAGTGGCCTTGAAGGCACATGAAGAAGGCGCAACCTTTGTACTGAGCAACGCTCCAGTGGCCTTACGCTTCGGCAAGATAAATGAGTTAGCGGCTATTACTGGCAGCGAAGTAATTATGGCCGATGCTACCAGCTTGGAGGATTTGGATAACCTGGTTACCAAAAGCGTGGAGATATTGGGTGGTAAACTTGATTTTGTATTGCACTCCATCGGTATGTCGCTAAACGTGCGCAAGGGTAAGGATTACCCAGAGATTAACTATGAGTTCTATCAAAAGACTTTGGATATTTCCGCAGGCAGTTTCCATAAAGTATTGCAAACCTGTCGCAAACACGATGCCTTGAACGAATGGGCATCGGTAGTGGCGCTTACCTACATTGCCGCCCAGCGCGCCTTCCCTGGCTACAACGATATGGCCGATGCCAAGGCGCTGTTGGAAAGCATAGCCCGCAGCTTTGGCTATTACTATGGCTTCGAGAAGAAGGTGCGCATCAATACCATTTCGCAGAGCCCCACCTATACTACGGCGGGCTCTGGTGTGAAGGGTTTTGATGGGTTCTTTACCTATGCCGACAAAATATCGCCACTCGGCAACGCCAGCTCAACCGACTGCGCGAACTTTGTAGTAGCCATGTTTAGCGACCTTACCCGCATGGTAACCATGCAAAACCTATACCACGATGGCGGTTTCAGCACCACGGGTGTTAGCCAGCAGTTGATGGATGGGTTGAAGGAGGAATAACATATCATTCCTATGAAAAAAAGGCTCTTCACCCACACTTTCATCTGGTTGCTTTTGTCAATGGTTGGTGACCTAACCGTAACTGCACAGCCAACCGATTTGCAAGAGGAGCATTTAATCGGACCGGTTAAATCGGTGTATCTCACATCTTTTGTTGCCAAAAAGCAAGGCAAAGAGATTTTGAAGGGCTTACCTAGGTGGGAAGAGTGGGGCACTTACAACAAATTGCTTGTTTATAATAGACAAGGATATGTTGTGGAAGAGCACAACTATACTGCAGATGGCACTATAGGCAACAAAACCATAACCACCCGCGATAGCGCGGGCAGGGAATTGGAAGTGTTTTACTATGATATGAATGATACTTTTTTGGTATCGCATGTAACAATATCATACGATGAAAAAGGTAACAAAACGGGCGAGGCCATACACCACTACCGAGACTTAGAAACCGGTAAAGAATTAAGCTACGCTTTCAATTCCGAATACAATGCCGCCAACCAGAAGATAAAGCAAACCGGGGGGCAGTATGGCTATTACCATAGTTATACCTATAACAAGCAAGGCCAATTGGCGGAGAGCTATATGTACGACAGTACTGGTCACTTAATGGTGCTGGAACAATTGAGCTATGATAAAAATGGGTATATAGCTGAACGCAAGGAAACAACCTATAGAGCCGATGATACCCTGCGCGATTGCAACCAATATAAAAGAGATAGCCACGGCAACACCATTGAATGGATTATTTGCGATAGCGATTGTAAGCCCATTACCAAGATAGTTAGGGAGTATAACACTAAGCACGACGTGGTAAAATTTATTCAGGTTGATGGGGAGGGCAAAGTACAGGCTACTTATACCTACCAGTTCGTTTACGACCAACACGGCAACTGGGTGCAACAATATGTATACCTAGAAGGAGAGCCTACCTTTATATTGGAGCGGACTATTGAGTATTTTTAGCCCTCAATCGCCACAACCCAAACAACTAGTGGCAATAAAGTACCAATTACCCTCTACATTAAAGCTATCATTTATCTCTGCAATTAGGTTTTTCGTAAAAGATGGCTGGATGCCAGTAGGGGAGTGATAAAGGTGTGCGTGACCTGTGTTATCGCCAACTCTACAAGTGGCGTAACTAATCGTAACTAAATCCCCATTATAAGAGATATAGCCAGGGTATGTTCTTAACCAATGCATAGTATTGGGTAGACCTTCATGCGTTGATGAGTCTCGCGCATGTAAGAAATAAAAGTCACTAGGTACAAGACCATTGGCCCGAAGTTCGCTGTCTACTTTCTTGAAATCTGCCAAGGCAGTCTTTGCTTCCTCGCCCCAATCATCAGCGCAATAAGAACAAAAGTCAAAATACCTTAATACTAGAACGGTCGCTGCAAGCAACAGTATTATAGTATAGAATAAAATTTTTTTCATGCCCTTTATTTACGCAGTTTAACGCCCCGCTTCCACCACCAGCAATATATTCCCATAAGTATCGGCCAGCGTGTTATCTAATTCCGCAGGGGCTATCCACAGCGCTTGCGTAATGTCTTCTTCGGATTGGGCTGTAAGGCGTTGTTCGGGGGCGGTCATGGCGTACCACCACGTTTCTTTTATTACTTGGTGGCCATGGTAGCCATAGGTATGGTAGGTTTTGAGCAGTAGTGGGCCAAGGGTGATGTTTTGTAGGCCTGTTTCCTCTTCCACTTCGCGCAGGGCGGCGGTATCCATGGTTTCGCCGTGTTCTACTTTGCCTTTGGGTAGGTCCCACTTGCCGAGGCGGTTGATGAACAGGGTTTTGCCCTCGGGGGTTTTTACCAATCCGCCTGCAGCCAGTATTACTTGGTGGTAGCAGGCTTTTACCTGTTCCAGCCCAGCCTCTAGGTCTTCACAGTTGAGGATAATTTCATCTTCCAAGCCCTCTTCAAATTCAAGAACCGTATCGGGCAGGTCGCCATTAAAAAACGCGTACTTGGCATTGTGCCCTAGCACCAGCTTACTCGTATTGCTAAAGATTGTATAGTTTTGTATCATGGTCATCAATAAAGCTATTGCCGCCGAAGTAGCGGCCCGGTTACTGCAAATTAAGGCAATCAAACTACAACCGCAAAACCCCTTCACTTGGTCTAGCGGCTGGAAATCGCCCATTTACTGCGACAACCGTGTAACTTTATCAGACCCCGGTATCCGCACTTATATTAAGGAGAGCCTAGCTGAATTGGTAGTACAGCACTTCTCTAGCGTGCAGCTCATAGCAGGTGTAGCTACTGCGGGTATTGCCCAAGGAGCAATGGTAGCAGATGGTATGCGACTGCCATACGCATATGTGCGCCCTGAGCCTAAAAGCCATGGCACCGGCCAACAGATTGAAGGGCGTGCAGAGGCTGGGCAAAAGGTAGTACTGGTAGAAGATTTGATTTCCACAGGTGGTAGTTCCTTAAAAGCAGCCAAAGCTTTGCGCGATGCGGGGCTGGAGGTACTGGGCGTAATTGCCATATTCGATTACGGTTTTGAGACCGCGGTAAAGGCTTTTGAAGAGGCCGGCATACCATACTACACCCTAAGCAATTATGAAAGCTTGCTGCCAGCCGCTATAAAAGAAGGCTTGATACAGGAGAGCCAACTGGCGCTGTTGCAAGAGTGGCGCAAGGCACCAGAGGTGTGGGGGAAATGATTGTCTGAATCAGAATTCACAGAATTTTAGGATTATAGAATTACTATTAGTGTATTACTATATAAAAGCCACAGATACATCGTTCAATTAATGACATTAGAATTCGGAAATTCTATAATTCTGTAAATTCTGTTTCAGACAAAGCAAGTTTTACTATCTTTACCTCCGATAGCCGCTAGCCCATGCAACCACGTGTAATACTCAATACACCCCAGTTTGCCCTTACCATCGATAGGCTTTGCTATCAATTAATTGAAAACCACAACGATTTTAAAGATACGGTGCTCATTGGCATACAGCCGAGGGGCATCTACCTGTCAAACCGCATCAATGAGCGGCTAAAGGTATTACGCCCCGATTCGCAGTTTCAATACGGTAAACTCGATATTACCTTTTACCGCGACGATTTTCGCCGCCGCGAAAAGCCGCTAGAGGCTAGCACGACCGAACTAGACTTTGTGCAGATTGAAGGCAAGAAAGTGATACTGGTTGATGATGTGCTGTACACTGGCCGTACCATACGTTCGGCAATGGATGCACTGCTCGATTTTGGCAGGCCGAAACAAGTAGAACTACTGGTGCTTATTGACCGCCGCTACACCCGCCACTTGCCGATTGAGGCTAATTACGTGGGCAAAAAAGTTGATTCTATTGCCTCTGAACTTGTGCGCGTGGAGTGGCACGACCAGGATGGCGCCGATAAAGTTTGGATACTCACCACAAATAAAGAAAATTAATGGCAGCCCTCAGTGTCAACCACCTGCTCGGTATACAGTACCTCAACAACGAAGACATTGACCTTATTTTTAAAACTGCCGACCAATTTAAGGACGTATTAAACCGTCCGATAAAGAAAGTCCCCTCGTTGCGAGACGTTACCATTGCCAACCTCTTTTTCGAGAACTCTACCCGTACCCGCATATCTTTCGAGCTGGCTGAAAAACGCCTAAGTGCCGATACCATTAACTTCTCCGCCTCCAACTCATCTACCAAAAAAGGCGAGACGCTGATAGATACCGTGAACAACATATTGGCAATGAAGGTGGATATGGTGGTAATGCGCCACGCTAGCCCTGGTGCCTGCGTGTTCCTCAGCAAGCACATCAAAGCACAGATAGTAAATGCAGGTGACGGCACGCACGAGCACCCCACGCAGGCGCTGCTGGATGCCTTCAGTATGCGCGAGAAACTTGGCTTAACAGATTTTAAAGGCCTTCGCGTAGCCATCCTGGGCGACATAACCCATAGCCGTGTGGCGCTTTCCAACATCTTCTGCTTAAAGAAACTGGGTGCCGAAGTATTGCTTTGCGGCCCGCCTACTTTGATACCCAAGCACATTGAAGCCCTCGGCGTGCGGGTAACCCACAACGTAAAGGAAGCCCTAAACTGGTGCGACGTTGCCAACGTGCTGCGTATACAATTGGAGCGGCAGGATATTAAATACTTCCCCAGCTTGCGGGAGTATAGCCTGTACTACGGCGTAAACAAAGAGTTACTGGACAGCCTCAACAAAAAAATTGTAATAATGCACCCAGGGCCCATCAACCGCGGTGTGGAGTTGAGCAGCGACGCTGCCGATAGCGACCAATCCATCATACTACAACAGGTAGAGAACGGTGTGGCCATTCGCATGGCGGTGCTGTACTTGCTAGCCGAGCAAGGCAAGCGGGCGTAGTTTATATACAGCGACCTGAATAATGCTTGAAATGTCAATAGTCATGGAATTACCCCCCCAACAAACATTCTGGCATTCGCTTTGCTAAGTAAATCCATTACATTTAGAATTGTGCGCAGCGTATTATATTAAGCCCTTTTCATAACTTTATACCACGTACCTGCGTTATTAAACCCACTTGATGAAAAGGCAGCTTTTATTTTTATGTTTATTGCTTTGTGCTGTGGGTGGTTTACATGCGGGTGTAGTTACCGGTATTGTAACCAGCATAGGCGGCGAGCCATTGCCGTTTGCCAACGTGTATATACAAGGTACCACGCTAGGAACCACCACCAATGGTGAGGGCAACTACCGCTTGGAGCTTAAGGCTGGCACCTACCAAATCGTTTACCAATATATCGGCTACAAAAAGAAAACCCTGGAGCTGGTAGTAGGAGAGGGAACCCTTCGCCAAGATATGGTGCTAGAAGCCGAAGAAATACGATTAGAAGAAGTAGTGGTTGACGCTACGGGTGAAGACCCTGCCTATGCCATTATGCGCAATGCCATTGCCGAGCGAGACCGGTATTACAATATGGTAAAGGCTTTTCAATGCCAGGCTTATGTAAAAGGCATGCAGCGCCTTACCAGCGCGCCCGATAAGGTTTTTGGATTCGAGGTGAACTTTGATGGAACCCTAGATAGCAACAATGCAGGTATCGTTTACCTTTCCGAATCAATCTCGGAGCTAACGGTAATGAAGCCCGACCTGGTAAAAGAAGTGATGATAAGCAGCAAGGTAAGTGGCGACAGCCGCACCTTTAGTTGGAACCGCGCTAGTGATTTGGCAGAATTCGACTTTTACCAATCTAGCTTGCGTATCGATTTTTTGAGTGAGCGAATCTTTATCTCCCCGCTGTCCGATAATGCTTTTATGTTCTACAAATTTAAGCTGGAAGGCGCTTTTTTAGAGGATGGCAGATTGGTAAACAAGATTGCAGTGATACCCAAGCGCCTTGGTGATCCGGCTTTCCGTGGGCACATATATATTGTAGAAGGTGAATGGCGCATACATAGTACTGAGCTTACTTTGGTAAAGGAATCGCAAATAAACTATCTGGATACGCTCAATTTTACCTATACCTATGTGCCTGTAAACGATAGCGTGTGGATGCCGGTTTCGCAATACATCGATTTTACGTTTGGCATATTAGGCATCAATGGGGAGGGATATTTTGTAGCAGTATATCGTGATTATGTGCTGAACCCGCCCGTAACCAAAAAAGACTTTAGTAATGAGATTCTGTTGGTTACTGAAGAATCAAATGAAAAGGACAGCACGTATTGGGATGAGAACCGCCCGATACCCCTTACGGAAACCGAGGTAGCCGACTATGTGCGGAAAGATAGCCTGGAGGTGCTGATGAATAGCAAGCCCTATCTGGATTCGCTTAGCCGAAAGTCGAATAAGTTTAAGCCATTGTCTATTCTATTGGGTTACAACTGGAACAACTTTTATAAAAAGTTTAACTTTCAAACCAATTCAATTGCCGAGGATTTAATCCACTTTAATACCATGGAGGGTTGGAACTTGCGCATAAGGCCTACCCTTACCAAAGAGTTTGAGAAGCGAAGGTTGCTGGTGATAACCCCTGCCGTAAGGTATGGTTTTACCAACCAACATTGGAACGGTTACCTGGCTACTCAGTATCATTACAATAGGGCTAAGTACGCCTATACCAGTTTTGAAATTGGCCAGTATGTGTACCAGTTTAATAGGGATGAGCCGGTTACCGATTTGATGAATACGTTTTACACGCTGTTTATTAAACGCAATTTTTTGAAAGCCTACGAGGAACGCTTTGTTAGGGTAGGGCACCGTATTGAGATAGCCAACGGGTTGATGCTTTGGGCAGGGACTGATTTTGCGGAGCGCTACAACCTAAAAAACACCCACTTACTTTCAATTCTACCTATCAAGAGTCGCGAATTTGAAGCAAATACGCCGAATAGTAAAGAGTACGAGCGGTCTAATTTCGATGATCATCGGTCTTTCTCCTTTAATATACGACTACGGTGGACTCCTGGTAGCAAGTACATCTCCAGGCCCGACCAAAAGATAGTATTGGGTAGTAAATGGCCTACATTCTACTTATCCTACCGGAAAGGGATACCCAACGTGGGTGGCAGTATTACTAACTTCGATTACTTAGAAGGGCAGATATCGCATGACATCCGGTTGGGCCTAGCAGGTACTTCCAGGTACATTTTTAAAGCAGGTGGTTTCCTTAACAATAAGCTGGTGCCGTTTCAAGATTACAGGCACTTCGTAGGCGACCGTACTATTTTCGGCAAAAACTATTTAGATGGTTTCTTACTGCTTAATTATTATGTAAACAGCACCAATAATTGGTTTGCCGAGGCACACTATGTACATCACTTCGATGGGTTTATTTTCAACAAGATACCGGGCATCCGCAAGCTAAAGTGGCAATTGGTAACTGGTGGCCATTTTGTATATACCCCAGAGTATGGCAACTATGGAGAAATTAACGTGGGTATTGAGAACATCTTCCGTGTGCTGCGTATTGACTTTGTAAGCGGTTTCGGCAAAGATTTACGACAATTTGGGGCAAGGGTGGGCTTCGAATTCGGGCAGCAGTAGGATAAATGTGCGTCATTGCGAGGAGCGACTTTGCCGATTTTTCATCGGCATTGGAGCAACGAAGCAATCCCTAACAGCAAAGAATGATGTTCGGTGACAAATAAATAAATAATTATTAAATAGTGGTATAGGTAATTTACTCCTCTTTGCAGGGGATTGCCGCGTCACTCCAATCTCGCGAAAAGCTCGAAAGTCGTTCCTCGCAATGACGACTAAATACCATTCTTCACAAACTGGATGCTGATTCCAGAATCTTCGCCACGGCCCATTTTCTTTAGATAGACTGACATATTGTGGCGGCTACCGTCTTTGGTTACGCGCTCGGTTTCCCATATTACATAGCCATCGGTATCGGTATAATACTTAGAGCCGAATTGCTTGGCGTAATATTGTAGCAAGTCGTGGTAAATGGCTTTGGTAATGTAAGGGTCTTGCAGAAAGTAGTCGATAGTAACCATATCCATCTGTCCATCGGGCTGAAAATCGTACACCACATCGGCAAAGGCATCCATTTCGGGTATGGAACAGTTAATGGAATAGCGGGTGCGGAAATCGGCATCTTCGGTGGCACAGGCCTCTTCAACCGAAGCAATGCCTTGGCGCGTCATCCCGAAATCAATGCCGCGTATTAAGCCCCCCTTAGCAGGCAACAGTACTTCTATTAGCAGCGGGTGCAATGGTTCTTGTTTGTTGAGCACAAAGCTAGGCTTCTTAGGCATCATGCTAGGCGCAGTAAGCTCTTGCCTATTGATGGCAGGTGCCGAAACATCTACAAATGCACAGAAAGAAATAAGCACAGTAAATAGAAAAGTAGATTTCAGGATGCTCCTCATCTTATAGTTTGGCTCTTGTTGCATCTGTAATATAGTTGGTGGCAACCAAAGATTCAAGATTATTTTCAGTAAAACCACTTTTTGTTTTGGTTGATTGGTTAATCGGTTGATCAGTTAATCGGTTGATGGGTTGATTGGGTGTGATTTGTTATCTATCAACAGGTAAATACCGTAGAAGTACGTTAACTAATATGCTTTCGGTAATTTTGGGCAAAGTGTACCGATTAACCAATCAACCGATTAACTGATTAACCAAAGCAATGCACAATTTGCTCCTTATCTTCATTAGCCTATCGCTCGGCATCATTTTGCGGCGCACGGGTTGGTTTGGGGCAGATGCACACGTGGCACTCAACCAGTTTGTGCTAGGCATATCTTTGCCGGCATTGACCTTGCTTTACTTGCCCGAGATGGAATTGAGCCTTGCCAGCCTAGCATCCATCTCCACAGCGTGGATAGTATTTATACTGGCTTGGGTCATTTTCGGTATTGGTGGCCGGTGGATGGGTTTTGATAGGGCTACCATTGGCTGCATCATACTATGTTGCGGTTTGTTCAACTCATCGTTTGTGGGCTTTCCGGTTATAACGGCCCTCTATGGCGAAGAAGGTTTGCAACAGGCCCTGTTGGTTGATCAGCCAGGGTCGTTTTTAGTATTGAGCACGCTGGGTATTTGGGTGGCAGTATGGTACAGTTCGGGCAAGCCATCCACATCGGCTATGGCACGCAAACTGCTTACCTTTCCGCCCATGCTGGCCTTTATTGCGGCCTTACTGTTAATGGCTTTCGACTTTCACCATACCGAGCTTACCACCGCCATCTTAAAACCACTCGGGCAAACCATTACGCTGGTGGCTTTGGTGTCCGTGGGCTTACAACTGCGTTTCGAGCCCTTAAATGGCTTGGGCAGTTCCCTCGGTGCCGGTTTGGCTTACAAGCTACTCTTAGCGCCTGCCGCCATCTTTGCGATATTGATATTGGGTTTCGGCCTTACGGGCATCCCCGCGCAGGTAAGTGTGATGGAAGCCGCGATGGCACCCATGATAACAGGCGCTATTTTAGCAGCACAACACGGGCTTAACCCACGTTTGGCCAATTTGTTGGTAGGGGTGGGCATACCACTCTCATTTGTTACACTGGCCTTGTGGTATTGGCTGCTTAATCTGTAAACGGAAAGCAGGTAATACTAGCAGATATTGTCGGTGGAGAAGAGCTCCCCGTTCAGGTGCGTAATTTTGTCTAACCGTATCCTTTTGCCATTTTCCATAATCAAGTGCTCTACGCCATTGTGCGCTTGGAATGTTTTGATAAGGCCGATTTCTTCATAGGTACTGCCATCATCTTCCAGCAGCGTAAGGTGTACGGCTTTGCACAGGGTAGCTTGCGCTTCTAGGCGGTCGTATAAGTCGCAGTTAATGGGGGTGTACTGTTGGCTCATTGCATTAGGTTTTAATTAAAACGAACAGCAGCAAACCGTGTACCACTATCTATTTTTTAGGTGCATCAGTAGGCTCAGTTGTGGTAGTGCTGTTCTTTTGTTCCAGCTTTTCTTGCTTGGCCTTTTCTTTTTCTGCCTTGCGATAATCTTTTAGCTCTTGTTGGCGTTTTTTGGCCAGCTCTTTTCTTACCGTTTTATATCGCTTTTCATTCAGGGTTTCTAGTAGGCGCTTGTCTTTACGTTCTTTGGCAATATCAACCGCGCTGCGCTCGCCATCGTTCCAACCGGGTAGTTTGGGGTCGGCGCCCTTACGCAATAGGTAGCGTATAAGCTTGGTACGCTTGTACTTCTTGGCATCGTGATAGTACACGGCAGCACTTAGGGGCGAGCCGTTGTAGAAGTTTATCTCTAGCCCGTGCTGCAGTAGCAAGTCAATAAATTCAATCAATCGGTCGTCGCTATTGGGGTAGCGCCCATTTTGTGAAGTTACAATTATCAAGCTCTCCAGTATGGTCTTGGTTTTGCCACCTCCCCGGTAGGTATATACTTTACGGTATACAAACCGGTTAGGGTCGGCACCGTTCTCCAGCAGAAACTTGGTCATGGCATAGTCCATCTTCATCAGCGCGGCGTATAGCGGCATCTCGTAGCTCACTTCATAAGCCTTCCCTTCCGATCGCTCGAAAACGCGGGTGTAGCTATCGGCATAGTTTACGTCAGCCCCACGGTTCAGCAGGTCGCGTACCAGGTTCATATCGCCGCGTTTCACGGCTTCTACCAATAGCTTGCTGGGCTCTTGCGTCAGCTTTTCTTGATATTCAACTACTTGCTTAGCCTCTGCCGCATGGGGTCCGTTGGGGTAAAACTTCAGGTAGTTTCGGTAGGCATTGAGGCTACCGGTTTTACGGGCATAATCCCAAGTTTCGCTTTCGGTAAAGCCACCGCCTACTAGCTTCGATACATCACGCTCGGTAGTATCGGCCACGCCAAGGTTCTTGTCGAGGGTAGCCTTTAGCTCTAGCATTTCATTGTAGCCTAGGTGTACATTGGCATCGGGCAGGGCCAGGAATTTCTCTACATCCACCTGGGCTTGCTTGAACCTGGTTAGGGCATTGTTGCTCTTTGCCAGCCAGTATTGTATATCGAGGGTAGTGCCATTGAGCAAAGTAACCGCCGAATCTAAAAACGAGATGGCGCTGGTATAGTTGGCCGCCTCGTAAAAGGTTTTGGCCTGTTGCAAAATGGGCGATACATCCACTTGCGAGGTAGCAACCACCACCGTGTCGTCGTCTTCCCCTTCCAGCTGCTGTGCTTGGCTATTTATACAGACAAATAGCACCAATGAAAGGCCTAAAAAAAACCTGCTTACTTCTTTTAATGTTAACTTCATAAATCGTACTTCGCCTTGTATGCACAAAATAGCAAAATCTTCACAAGCAATTAATGTCCCGCAACCCACAGAGGCACTTAATTTTGGGTAGAAATGTATGGAATGTAAGACATCTGGTATATGGATAAGCGGGGTTTGACTATTTTCTTTAACACCCGTTTATGCCAAAAGTTATCCACAGCAAGCAAAATATTTCGGTTTTGGGTTGCGCCTCACTTATTGATTCCGTACCTTAGAATTACCAAAACGAACGTTCTTTTCCAAAAATACAGACGCTTGCGTCGGCCCATACGGTCATAAATATTTTGTTTCGAAAACTTAACATTTTATCACAACGAGGTCGGTTTGTTAGAGTAATGGCGGGCCCGGCTCGGTAGCTTCGGTTATCGATTCTCCACGGAGACAACGGGATTACAAAACTCCAGCAGCTCCTCTAATCCTGATTTTTAGAGGTTTTTTCGGAAACCTAATTTATGGCTGTATGGGTATTTTTTTTCCAGCATGTACCTACCTTACGGCTATTGGATGCTTAATAGCGCTTGCAAAGACATCCGGTCGAGGACCTTCTCCATATTGGCGAATTTTTACCAATAAATGCTCATGGCTTGAACCTCTGGTTCACCGCTCGGGGCTATGCCCCCACGTAGGCCATTAAATACCTTTGTAAGCAAGTAAAAAATTAGAAATGTTTAATTGCAATGGGTATCACTGCAAAAGGGAAGACTTGGCTTGAACCTCTGGTTCACCGCTCGGGGCATTGCACCCCCACGTAGGCCACCACTATTGCCGCCACTACTTCGGTATTGATAAATACTAAGTTAATACCCGGTTTCATTTCCGCAAAATATAAATTTCGTTTATTTTTAGATTTCCTACAAACAACTGATTTTGAGTGTTATAAGTTTTAATGATATTTTTTTGTGAGAGCTTTAGTGCAAACGCCACAGAATGGCAAACAAGCAATATCATAAATGGGAAGCACTACGTATATCGTTGCCTAGTGAGCCTCTGGCCTTGTATGTGGGGGTTGATGAGTGTTGCGTAGCGAATTGCAAATTCGCAGCTCAGCCATTCGGATGTGAACATCCGAAGGGGCAGGGGTATGTGGTGATGTTATAATGGAAAGGCTCCAGCCCTGTTATATTGAAATAAAATCCACCCGGCACTTATGATAAATTTAGTAATGCAACAGAAGGAACACCATTAAGGTCAACGTATATCCTCATTGTAAGCACACCATACAGGATATAGCATACATTGTTGTTGTCGATTTTTTCGACTTGCCATTCCAATTTAGTGGCATTTAGGAACCTTAAAAAATCATCAAGAAAAAACTGAGCTAAATTCAAGCTTTCCCCAGCTATAGAACCTAAGAAAAGGCGATTTTCTTGATTCTTTGGCAATACATCAAAAGAATGAATCACTCCGTTCAGTAAGGATACTTCAACATCTATTCCTTGATTATAGAAGTAGTAACAATTATTATTTATGATAGTATAATCTATCTCGAAAGTATAGTCGCCTATATTAAGCTTGGTGCCTATCTCAAAATGGAGAAAGGAAGATTTTGTAATTAGATCATCTATAAATATATCCATTAAAATTCGATTAATAGTTATTCAGCCTTTCCTCCCTTGCGAAATTCAACATGCTTACCCACTGCTCAGGCAATATCATTTACAAAGATGCTGTAAGTTTTTTAAGTGAATCAAGCCAGTTTAGCTGTAAGTAAATTGATGGCGTTATTACCCGCCCCTTCCGATGTTCACAACCGAATGACCGAGCCTGCGGATTTGCATTCCTTACATACCACCTATCAAGTCCAAACATTGGCAAGGCTTTTATACCGTCATGAATTAATAAAAAAATAGTATGGGATAGAAATAGCCAATAATTGCAAATAAGGCGTGTTACCCTGCTTTGCGATTGCAAGCCAGTCCTAATTTCCCTTCTGGTACACAATCCACCCCCTAAGCTTTCAAATATGCAGTTATTCATAAAATATTTTTGCACACGCTTATGATAACCAAATGCTAATAAGTACCAAGGTTTTAGGAGTATAGTGAACTATTAATACACAATTGCGCCTAACAGTCATTAGGTTAATTTAGTAATATGCATTAACTTATCGCAAAATTAGCACTGCCCGTCTAATTGCTTAACATTAGAAACAGGTTAATTAACGCAAGAACCAACAACTACCATGCTGAAACTGCTGTTTACAGTGCTCATAGGGGCACTGCTTACATCGTTCCATTCGTTAGCACAAACGAACTGGAAGAATTATTACGATGACCAAATAGCCACTATTGAGTACCGCTATTTTGATTGCCACCGCCCCGAGGTGGGCATCCACACGCAGGATATTTATCTGCGCTTTACCAACCACACCCAAGCTACCATTACGATAAGCTATCATAAGCAAATAGCTTATAATAATAAACCTGCTAACGCGCCAAGCGCGGAGAATACCTTTGTAGTTACCCTCAAGCCCGGAGAAGTACTAGAAGGCAGTTGCGGCCTCAAAGACAAAAGGCTATACATTTTCGTGAAGATGCTTGACGGCACCTCACAATCCGTATTGACTGCATTTGATTTGGTGAACATTAAAGTGACCCAGAACTAAAAAAATCTTCTCCCCATGGCTCACAAATCACTACTACTAGCCTGCTCACTGCTGTTTGTTGCTGCACAAGCGTTTGGGCAATGTAATGTATCCGTATCAGCCTCGCCACAGAGCAGTGTTTGCGGCGATTGCGTTACGCTTACGGCTTTTGGCCAAGGCCAAGGTCAACAGGTGTTTAGCGAAAATTTTAATAGTGGCTCGCCATCAGGTTGGGCCTTTACCCAACAGGCCACTTATACCAACCCTTGCAGCCCTGGGGGGGTAAATGGCACGCCACACTTATGGATGGGTAGCGCATCGGCAGTTCCACGGGCATTAGAAACCAATGCTTACAATTTCTCCACGGCTACTTCCGGCGTAACGGTTTGTTTCGATATGCTTTTCGCAGAACAAGGGGATGCCGCACCCTGCGAAGGCCCTGATGAACCGCAAGAGGGTGTATTTTTGCAATATTCAACTAACAACGGCGCCACTTGGATTACTATTAACTACTTCGACCCCAATGGGGGTAACGACCCAGATTTGGTAAACTGGCGCAACTGGTGCTTTCAATTGCCCCCGGGTGCTATTGGCCCAAATACTAAGATACGTTGGTTTCAAGATGCCGATTCGGGTGCTGATTATGACCACTGGGGTATTGATAACGTTGCCATTTATTACAATGACCCAACTTATGTAATATCTTACCCCCATGATGGGTACTCATACCCGCAAGGTAGCTCTGGTGGCGCTAGCCCAAACCGAGTGTGCCCACAAGTTACTACTGACTATGTAGTGGTAATGACTAATGGCACTACTGTTTGCAGAGATACTGTAAGATTGACGGTAGCAAACCCTACCATACAGGTTAATGCTGGCAACGATACTTCTATTTGCCCAGGTACCTGCGCTAACCTAAACGGTACTGCGAAGGTTATTAAAAGCGCTCAGCAAACCCGCACTTACTCTAACAACGAGTTTCAAGTATTGGAGCCTGGTACACCAGCGGTAATTAACATTAATGTAGCTGGACTTAACAACCTTACCATTAATCCGGTAGTAATTGAAAGGGTATGTATAGGCTCTCTTACTTACTTTGGCTTTGGTATCGTTCCACCGTTTACCCCAACCAACTTTACTACCCGTAACCTGCGGTTTGAGTTAATATGTCCTGATGGCACAGTTTTGCTTTTATTGCCTGAAAACACTATTAGTGCTAATAATACCATCACCAATACTTGCTTTGTGCTGGCAGGGCCGAGCATCACTACGGGGGCAACCCCATATACCGGTAGCTTTTCGCCCAATCAACCATTTACAAACCTTAATGGGTGTTCTTCCAACGGGGTATGGTCGCTTAGGGTGAGGCTAGCTCCTACGTTAGCTTTCGGAACAGGTTTTTTCTTTAACTGGAATATTACTTTTAACGACCCCGAGATAAGCTACCCAGCCGACATTACCTGGAGCCCTACTACAAATATGACGGGTTCCACTACGCTTACCCCACAAGTATGCCCATCAGCGGGTACAACTATCTACACTCTTTCTGCTACCGATACGGCAGGCTGCGTAACTGTTACTGATCAAGTAGCTGTTACCGTACTGCCTAGCTGCTGCAACTTGGCCTTTACAGGCGCACGCACCAATCCAACTTGTGGCCAAAGTAATGGTAGCATTACTATAACCCCTACCGCAGGCGTGGGGCCGTATACCTATACTTGGGCGCCAGGTGGGGTGTTGGGTGCATCTAGAACCGGATTACAAGCAGGTAGCTATACCATAACTATACGCGACAATGGCCAGCCTAACTGCCAGCGCGATACTACAATAGTACTTACTACTACTAGCAACCCGATAATCAATAGCATTACCCCGACACCAGAGTTGTGTGCAGGGCAAAACAGTGGTAGCATTGCCGTAAACGCAAGTGGCGGAACCGGCTCACTAACCTATAATTGGACACCTGCTGGCAGCGGCGCCACACGAACCAATTTGACTCCCGGCCCTTATTCAGTTACCGTAACTGATGCTAACGGTTGCAGTGCAACCAGCAATACCACGCTCAATGCTGGGCCAGTCTGTTGTACTCTTGCCTTTACCGCCAGCAGCATAGCCCCAACTTGTGGCGGCACCAACGGTTCCATTACCATAACCGTAACATCGGGTGCGGGCAATTATACTTATGCATGGACGGGAAGTAGCAGTACCACCAATACTGCATCGGGCTTAGGAGCAGGTACTTACAGTGTTACCGTTACTGATATTACCCAAGGTTGCGACCGCGATACTACCATATCAATAAGTAGTGCTAATGCACCGACAATAACTAACATTGCAGCCACGAACGAAACCTGCTTAGGTGATGATGATGGCACGGCAACAGTTACCGCTAGTGGTGGTTCTGGTTTATTGAGTTATGAATGGAACACGAATCCTACCCAAACTACCGCTAGTGTTGCGGGTCTTACCCCTGGAAATTATTCGGTAACCGTAACCGATGCATTGGGCTGCGAGGCTGTGGGCAACGTGAACGTGGCTGCAGGCCCTAATTGCTGCAATATTACGTACGATATTGTGGGTACCAACCCGGCTTGCGCACAAAGCAACGGTGCAGTTACCATTTCCAATATCGGTCACCCTGGCTACACCTTCTTGTGGGGTGGTAGCCAAACCTCGCAAAGCATAACTAGCCAGCCAGCCGGTATCTACACCGTTACCATTACCGATGCCCGATATCCAAACTGCCAACGCGATACCACCATAACTTTGGTGAACCCTAATGCCCCAATAATTAACAACATAACTGCTACTGCCGAAACCTGCTTAGGCGATAACGATGGCTCCATAGATTTAACTATAAGCGGAGGAACTGCACCTTATGACCCTATTTGGAGTAACGGACAGAACGTGGAAGACCCATCAGGATTAGCACCAGGCAACTACACGGTAACCGTAACCGACGACAACGGTTGCCAAGTAACAGGTGCTATAGTAGTACCTGCTGGGCCAAACTGTTGCAATGTGAATTTTGGGATTGCATTAGTAAACCCAAGCTGCGGGGCAAACAATGGCTCGGCTGAGGTGGTAAACGTTACCGGTACTGGCCCTTATACCTATGCCTGGAGCAATTCGCCTAGTACGGCATTGAATGGTGCGATACCAGCGGGTACATATACCGTAACCGTTACCGACCTTGCTTACCCTAACTGCGAGCGCGATAGCACCATCAACCTAAGCAACCCCAATGCTCCAGTAATTGACACCATAGTTGCTACTGCTGAAACCTGCTTGGGCGATGAGGATGGCGCGGCAAACATGACCATTAGTGGTGGTACCCCACCGTATACTATCGTATGGAGCAATGCCGAAACCACCGAGGACCTAACCGACCTAGCACCGGGCAACTATACCGTGACCGTGACTGATGACCTAGGTTGTGCAGTTACTAGCTTTATAGTAATAGCAGCAGGCCCGCAATGCTGTAGCCTCGATGCTTCTGCAACTACCAGTGCCGCTAGTTGTGGCGCTGCTGATGGCAACATTACCGTTACGGTAGTTGCTGCCTCGGGTACTGCGCCATTTGAGTATAGCCTCAACAGTGGTGTATTTGGCCCTAGCAATACCTTTACGGTTGCTGGCGGTAACTACAGTGTAACGGCCAGAGACGTAAATGGCTGCGATACTACGTTGCAAGTAGTGGTTTCGGAAGCTAACAATACCATTTTGTTGTCAACCGTCGGCACTGACCCTACCTGTACTGGATTAAGCGACGGTGCTGCCGAAGCCATTATTTCTGGCGGGACAGCTCCAGTGATCTGTGTTTGGTCGAATGGAGCAACTACAACTAGCATTACCAATTTAATAGCAGGTACCTATGGCGTAACGGTGACCGATCAAACCAATTGCAGAGCATTTGGCACCATAACCCTAACTGACCCTGCACCTCTAGCGGTGGATTTGGGTGCCGATTGGGAGCTTTGCGAAGGCCAAGATGCAGTGCTGGATGCTGGTGCAGCCGATAATTATGTATGGAGCACGGGCGATACAACTCAAACCATTTCGGCACTTACAAGTGGTACTTATAGTGTAACAGTTACTAATGCTGGTGGCTGTACTGCTACCGATGAGGTACTGGTGGATGTAACCCCAATCTTTACCGTTGATGCTGGCGTGGATACTACTATCATTCAATACGAGAGCATTATACAGCTCAACGGTTCGGTGAACGGTGCCAGCGGAGGAGCCTTTACTTGGACCCCGACGGATTTCTTGACATGTGATGATTGTGCCAACCCAAGTTTGTCGCCAGATAGCACCACTATTTATGTGCTTACTTATACTACAGCACTAGGATGCTCTGCCAATGATACGGTAACGGTTACGGTATTGCCAGGGGAATATTTTGCGATATTGCCCAATGCATTCAGCCCTAATGGCGACGGTACCAACGAGGTTTTCCGGGTGTACTATGCTGGGGTGAAGCGCCTAGTATTTAGGGTGCACAACCGCTGGGGAGAGAAGGTGTTTGAGAGCGATGATAAGGATGGATACTGGGATGGTACGTACAAAGGCGTAGCTGCGCAAGACGGAGTTTACGTATGGGATATGTATGTGGAGTTTTTAAACACAAAAATTCCTGCACAGCGCAAAAAAGGCAGTGTATTATTACTGAAATAATTTAATTTAACGCTTTCAATGACCTGACCCTATAATATGAAGAAAATGGTAAGGTGTTTTCTAAAACGCACCCTACCGTTGCTTTACAGATTGAGCACATAACAACCGAGAGAAACAACTAAACTAACCAACCAGAATCCCCAGACCAGGTTATGAGAATGGCCCATTATTTAAGAAGAGGCATTGCCGCCATGGCATTGCCAGTGCTGTTGTTATGCACATTTGCGTTACACGCCCAGCAATCACCAAGTCCTTTCCGGATTAATTATGACATTTCCGTCTTGGATTTGCCAGGCGGCTTGGTACCTTCCGCCACAGGTAACCCGGTATTTGCCGGAACCAATACCAACTTCTTTCCTATATCGGGCACATTGACAGAGGTGGATACTGCTGGTTTTATACAGTGGAGCAGGCGATACAATGCACTCTCGTTAGCTACTAACTTCAATGACCTTAAGAGGGTAACCGCTGGGGGGTATGTGGTGACAGGCTCTAACGGCTCTAACTTGATGATTATGAGGATGGACGCCTTAGGTAACGTAACCTGGGCTCAAACCTATAACGTAACAGGTGGTACCAGCTCGGGCAACAGGATACTGGAAACTTCGGATGGGGGTTTTGTAGTAGCTGGTTCGATCAGTAGGGTAGACCCTGATGGAGCAGGGGCCTTAGTAAGGCAAGACTCTACCAATATGTTCTGTGTGAAAGTAAACTCCGCAGGTACGCTGGAGTGGGGTAATGTTTTCTTTACTACTACCGCTTTTCAAAACAACCACTTTTTTACTGATGTTGCAGAGGTATCTGATGGATACATTTTTGTAGGCTCAGTAAGTGAAAGTGCCGGAGAGGATGCACCAACGGATGCAATTGCTTTAAAAACCAATTTAACAGGTACACGCCAGTGGACATTTAGGTTCCCCACTAGTAGTCAAGGGGCAGAAGCCGTGAAGCGACTGAACGCTACCAACGTGTTGATAGTAGGGGCCGATGGTACTGGCATGAGCTATGTACAGATGACCGCGGCAGGCGCCATTACCACAGGTAATAGGTACGCACAAGGAGGTTTTAGTATAAATGAGGCTTTTGGAACTGAGCTATTTTTTACAAATGACGGGCAATATGGTCTTTTGGGTAACTACTTAAACATCAGTATTTTCCCTCCATCATTTTCATTGTCTACTGCTTTGTTAAAGATTAATCCAACAAACGGTGCAATCACTTTTCAGCGGTCTTACCCACCACCACCTAATACATTACCGGCCAGCCTATTACCTAAAGGCTATCAAGGTGTTGCTGATTCGGCTTATTATATTATCACCATGGGTACGGGAGATCTTACAGGTGGAAACGCTTTTGATTATGAGCTCATCAAAACCAATAAAAATGGCCAACTAAATAACGTGGTGTGTCCTGAAGGTTCCATTTCATTGAGCCGTAGTAGCTATAATCCCGCGCTGGTTTCGTTTACGCCGTTGGTGGTTTCCAGCCTCGTTTCATCACCAATAACTGTGGTAATTACTACCCCTAGTACCGATAGGTACATTACCTGTAAAGTTTGTATACCGCCCGCGGCCGCTACTAACGTAACCGCTACCAACAATAATTTCTGCGCTGGGGCATCAACCACCATCAATGCAAGTGGCCCAACACCGGGTAGTACCTATGCAGTATATACCCAAAGCAGCGGCGGTACCACATTGGGCAACACTCCTAGATTAGTAAGCCCAGCCACTACCACTACCTACTATGTCGAAACCTTCGAAACGGATTACTCTTCTTGCCGTAGCACTACCCGCACGCCCATTACCATTACCGTATTCCCAGGTGCACCCCTGCAACCGGGAGCTATTACAGGCGCTACACCTACTTGCCTTGGCAGCCAAGGCTACAGCATATCCGCAGTTGCCAACGCAACCAGCTACACTTGGAGCGTAAGCGGTGGCGGTGCTATTACTGGTAGTGGAACTTCCATTAACATCAATTGGACCACCCCAGGTACCTATACCGTTTCGGTAACTGCAACCAATACTTGTGGCACCAGCACGGCACGTACCCTTTCGGTGGTGGTAGACCCACCAGCCCCAGCACAGCCAGGAGCAATCACTGGCTTAATTAACCCCTGCCCCGGTACCGAAGGCTACAGCATAGCTGCGGTAACCAATGCCACTAGTTACAATTGGAGCATAAGCGGCGGCGGAACCATAACCGGCAGCGGCACCACCGCTAGCGTGGTATGGAGCACCAGTGGCGGACCTTACACCATATCGGTAACGGCAACCAATAGTTGCGGCACCAGCACCGCGCGTACACTTACTGTAAACGTGCAGCCAGGCCCACCAACCACCATCGGAGCCATTAACGGACAAACCAACGTATGCTTAGGTAGTCAACCATATAGCGTACCAACAGTAGCAGGTGCAACCACTTATACTTGGAGCGTGAGCGGCGGCGGAAGCATTACCGGCCAAGGCAATGCCAACATCAGCATTAACTGGAGCACAGCCGGTACCCATACCATATCAGTAACCGCATCAAACGGTTGCGGCAACGTGAGCGCCACACCTATCACTGTAACCGTTTTGGGTGCAGCTCCGGCAACGCCGGGCGCCATTACTGGCAGCACAACGGCATGTTCTACTTTGGGCAACCAAACCTATACCATTAGCCCAGTGGCAAATGCAGCCAGCTACACTTGGAGCATTAGTGGTGGCGGTACACCTGTATCGGGCGCTAATAGCACCAGTTTCACCGTAAACTGGACTGCGGCCGGAACGCATACCGTATCGGTAACAGCTACCAACGCTTGCGGAACCAGCAGCCCAGCAACTACACAAGTTACCGTAAGCACCACCGTACCACCAGTACCTGGCCCAATAACCGGCCAAACCACGGCATGCGCGGGCGCCCAAGCATATAGCGTAGGCGCTGTAGCAGGTGCAACCGGGTATACTTGGAGCGTGAGCGGCGGTGGTACTATTACCACTGGCCAAGGCACTAGCAACGTAACCGTAACTTGGGCCACCCCAGGCGGACCCTACACCGTATCAGTTATCCCTACCAACGTATGCGGAAACGGTACTTCTTCGGATTTGCAAGTAACCGTATTGGCAGGTACCATATTACCCCCTGCTAACATTGTAGGTCCTGATCCGGTTTGTATCAGCACCCAAAGCTACACTGCCGCTACCGTTGCCGGTGCCAGCAGCTATACTTGGAGCGTAAGCGGTGGCGGAGCCATTGCCAGCGGGCAAGGTACTGCAACAGCGGGTATCAATTGGACTACCGCAGGTACCTGGACCGTATCAGTTACTGCGAACAATATTTGCGGCAGCAGCACCCCAACTACATTGAGTGTACAAGTTTTGCCAGCAAACCCGCCAGTACCAGGTGCCATTGCAGGCACCAGCCCTGCTTGCCCAGGCACCGAAGCCTACAGCATAACTGCAGTAAGTGGTGCTAGCAGCTACACTTGGAGTATCAGCAGTGGTGGCAGCATCAGCGCTGGCCAAGGCACTACCGGTGTGGACATTGACTGGACCACTGCCGGAACTTGGACGATATCAGTAACCGCTAGCAACATTTGCGGTGCCAGCGCAGCATCAACCCGCACGGTGACTGTATTGCCAGCTAACCCAGGCAATGCAGGTACTATTGTAGGTACTACCAGTGCTTGCCCAGGCTCAGAAAACTATAGCATTACTACCTTACCCGCTGCAACAAACTATGCTTGGACCGTAACCGGTGGTGGAACCATCACCGCAGGCCAGGGAACTGCCGGTATCACTATCGACTGGACAGCAGCAGGCGGACCATATACAATTTCCGTGGTGCCAAGCAACCAGTGCGGTAACGGCGGTGCAGCTACGTTGAGTGTAACAGTATTGCCGCTAAATCCACCAGCACCGGCCAGCATTACAGGTAACACCCCCGTGTGTAACGGCACTGAAAGCTATACTGCCGATGCAGTACCAGGCGCTACAGGGTATACTTGGAGCGTAAGCGGTGGTGGCACTATTGCCACTGGCCAAGGCACTGCAACGGCAGGCATCAACTGGACTACCCAAGGCACTTGGACCGTATCAGTAACTGCACAAAACCAGTGCGGAAGCAGCACCGCTACCACCCTCACAGTAGTAGTATTGCCAGCCAATCCAGCTACTCCAGGCAATATCAGCGGTACCACTGCGGTTTGTCCAGGAACTGAAACTTTTAGCATCCCTGCAGTTCCAGCTACATCAGGCTATACTTGGACGGTAGGCGTAGGCGGCACCATAGTGAGTGGCCAAGGCACCACCAGCATTGATGTTGATTGGGCATCGGTAAGCGGCACCTATACCGTTGCCGTAACAGCCGACAACCAATGCGGAAGCAGCCCACAATCGAGCATACAAGTTACGGTAACCCCCGGCCCACCAACTGGCACGCCAGCTATAGTGGGCAGCGCTACTCCTTGTCCAGGGGCGCAAACCTATACGATAAGCGGTGTAACTGGCGCCACAAGCTATGCTTGGACTTTAACCGGTGGCGGTACTATTCAAACCGGCCAAGGCACAGCCAGCATCACTGTTGACTGGACTACCACTGGTGGACCTTACACATTGGAAGTAACCCCTTCTAACTTGTGCGGAAACGGCACAGTGGCTACCCTTGATGTAACCGTAGATGGCCCACCAGTAATTGGCGCGGCAACCATCACTGGAGACGATACCCCTTGCCCTGGCTCACAAAGCTACACTGTAAGCACCGTTCCTAATTCAACAGGTTACACTTGGACCTTGAGCGGCGGCGGCACCATCACTGGCGGCCAAGGCACTGCTACCTTAACCGTAAACTGGACCACCGCGGGCGGGCCATATATTTTGAGCGTAGTTGCGAATAATGCTTGTGGCTCTAGCAGCCCAACTACTTATACTGTAAACGTAGAGCCTGGCCCACCTGCTATACCTGGTGCAATAAATGGCCCAAATAGCATATGCGAAGGTGAAGGTACTGGTTTGGCATATAGCATCAATGCCGTTACTGATGCTACTACCTATACATGGTCGGTCAGTTCTGGTGGGGCTGTTTCGGGTGGTCAAGGTACTACCTCAGTTACGATTGATTGGACTGCGGGCCCCGGCAACTATACCGTTTCGGTAACTGCTGGCAATGCTTGCGGTACCAGCACGGCATCCACCATCAACGTTACCATTACCCCAGGTGCGCCTGCGCAACCTAGCAACATTACTGGCGACGGTAATGTGTGCCCAGGTATCGAAAATTACAGCGTGCCTGCCGTAGCCAATGCTACCGGTTATACTTGGACCCTAAGCGGTGGCGGCACTATTGCCACCGGCCAAGGCACCAATGCCGTAACCGTAAACTGGACTACCAGTGGCGGCCCTTACTTGGTAAGCGTAGTTGCCACTAATACATGCGGCAGCTCAACAGCGCAGACCCTTAATGTAACCGTAAATCCTAGCCCAACCGCCCCAACCATTATTGTAACAGGTGGCGATACTATTTGCGAAGGAGACGATGCGGAGATAACCGCCAGCAACTCTACCGGTGGCAGCAACATTACCTACAACATTTTCGATAGCCAAACTGGTGGAAGTTTACTGGGTGTTTCGCCGCTTACGGTAGCGCCTGCGGTTACCACCACTTATTATGTGGAGGTAATTAACAGCGATGGTTGCCGCTACAGTGGTGGCCGCTTGCCGGTAACTGTAACGGTATCGCCTGCTCCTTCGGCACCAGTTATACAAGGTACCGACCCCGCGGTGTGTTTCAATGAAAGCACTACGCTTACGGCAACATCAAGCAATGGTGGCAACATTACCTGGTGGAACGCGGCAACCGGCGGTACCCAAGTAGGTACGGGCAACTCGCTAGTAACGGGCAACCTTACCAGCACTACCACCTTCTTTGCGCAAGCAACCAGTAGTAATGGTTGCGGTAGCCTTACCGGCCGTGTACCGGTAACCGTTGAGGTGGCCGAGCAGCCAACTGTGTTACTCACTAGTGATGCACTCAATAACACCATCTTCATCAACCAAGCATTGATAGCTACTGCTGAGCCAGATGATTATTCGTCTTACGAATGGTTCTTGAATGGTGTATCGGTGCAGATTGATAGCATCAACACTTGGCGCTCCAGCTCGCTGAACGATGGCGATGTGATTTCGGTGATTGCTACTGATGGCAGTTGCGTTGGCGAGGAAACGGAGCTTACGGTTGTTGTCACTGATTACCCGAACGCCTTTACCCCTAACGGCGATGGCAGGAACGAGTTGTTTTTGGAAGGCTTTGAACTGGTGATTGTTAATCGTTGGGGACAAGAGCTGTACACTGGTAAAGATGGCTGGGACGGTACCTTCAATGGCGACAGGGTTTCGCCGGGTACCTACTTCTACATTGTGCGCGTGCCGGATATTACTGACACCGACAAGGTTTTGAAGGGTTCAGTAATGGTTCACTATTAATCTCCTCAACTAGCTAGCTATGAAATCGACAATTATCATCATATTGATGCTGCTTACCGTTTGCACGGTTTGGGGACAATCAAAAAAAGAATTGGCCGACCAAGCCTTTGAACATAAAGAGTATTATACCGCCATCGAGCTTTACCAAAAGCACTTGGAGAAGAGCAAACAGCCAGAGAAAGATGCAGAAGTGTTTTTCAATTTGGGTGAAAGCCACCGCAACTTGCTTCAATACAAAGAGGCGTTGGACTGGTACAACAAAGCCGAGGGCGCACAATACGCATTACCCCACCTGCATTTTCAAAAAGGTAGGGTATTGTTGAACTTGGGCGAGTATGCCAAGGCAAAGGAATCGTTGGATAAGTTTTTAGCGCTGCAACCTAATGATAAGGATGGCTTGCGGGTGAAAAACAATGTAGACTTTGCCTTGAGCGTAAAGAACGACCCACAGCCATTGTTTACCGTGGTTAATGAGCAATTGCTCAACACCTCGATGAGCGATTATGGTGCTTACTATTTTGAGGATAAGGTGATTTTCACTTCTTCACGTATGGAAGAAGGCGGAGACCCGAAAACCTACAAAGTAGATGGGCAAGGGTTTTCGCACTTCTATGCGGTGAAGTACAATAATGAAAACAAAACTTGGGATAAGCCTAGCCAGTTAAGTGGCGTAAGTAGTGCTTTTAACGATGGCGTATTTACCTTTAGCCCTGATACTAAAACTGCGTATTTTTCCCAGTGCAGCGGCGATAAAGGCGAAAAATGCCGCGTGATGGAAAGCCGCTACGATGCTGGTGCTAAAACTTGGAGCGAGCCAAAGCCTATCCAATTTTCGGGCGACCAGGTGGAGATGGTTCACCCAACCGTATCGAAAGATGGTAATTGGCTATGGGTAACCAGCCGCAAAGCAGAAGGCAAGGGTGGCAGCGATATTTGGCTGCTAGAGCGCCAAGGCCTTGGCTGGCATGCCCCGGTAAACGTGGAGGGCATCAACACAGAGTTTGATGAAGCTTACCCGGTTTATGCCAATGATACCACCTTGTACTTTTCCAGCAACGGGCATGTGGGTATGGGTGGCTTGGATTTGTTTGTTTCAATTAAACGTAACGGCCAGTGGAGCAAACCTACCAATATGCGCACCCCGTTCAACT
The DNA here is from genome assembly GCA_027483645.1 of Sphingobacteriales bacterium. Taxonomy (GTDB): domain Bacteria; phylum Bacteroidota; class Bacteroidia; order Chitinophagales; family CAIOSU01; genus CAIOSU01. The sequence goes on along the minus strand of JAIXUD010000021.1, from coordinate 194,973 downwards.
CCAATGCGGATGACTTCTTGCTGGTACACGGAAAGAACAAGGAAGAGGGTTACTTCTCTTCCAACCGGAATGGCGGCAAAGGTTCGGATGATATCTATTCGTTTTATACGACACCCGTTTTTATTACCGTAAAGGGTACCGTAAAGGATGTGGATGGCATGACTCCATTGAGCGGTGTTAAGGTAATATTGACTGCCAGCGATGGCACGGTTGATAGTACCCTAACCGATGCCAACGGTAACTACAGCTTTACCCTCAACAAAAACTTGGATTACAAAATCAACGTGATATTGCCAGAGTACTTCGGCGATTCGCGGACGTTGAGTACCCAAGGTGAGTTGTACAGTAAAGAGTTCTCTAAGTCCACGGGTTACGATTTCGACTTTGCCCTGATGCGCATACCGAAAACGGAAATTACCATTGATGACATCTATTATGATTACAATAGCGCGATACTAAGGCCCGAATCGCTGGGCAACTTGGATAAGCTGGCGAAACTGCTAGAAGATTCGCCAGAGGTGCAAGTGATGATTAACTCACATAGTGATGATAGGGGAGACGACCAATACAACCTCACTTTATCAGAAGAGCGTGCCAAATCGGTAGTGGATTATTTGATTAGCAAAGGCATCAACCCAACCCGCCTAACCAGCAAAGGATGGGGCGAAACCACTTTGCTAGTAAAGAAAGCCGTAACAGAAGAAGAACACCAACAGAACCGTAGAACCACTTTTAAAGTAGTTAACCAATAAGAGCCATGAAGACCAGGATACTGCTTACCATACTAACATTATTACCGTTTATTGGCTTTGCCCAAAACGATGCGTTGTTTACGCACTTTATGTACCATACCAACCTGTACAACCCAGCAACCGCGGGCAACAGCGATGGTATTACTGTGGGTCTTTTGGCCCGCCAACAATGGGTGGGTTTCGAGGAGGCACCATCAACCCAATTACTCAATGCTTATGGCTATATACCTAAGCTGCGTGGCGGTGTAGGCCTTACCGTGGTAAACGATATGCTGGGCAAGCAGCGCACTACTAGCGTTCGCTTAGGCTATGCGTACCGCCAGCGCGTGGGCGACAGGATGTACATCTCCGCAGGCTTGAACTTCGGTATTGCCAACAACTATGTGAAAGGTAGCGAGCTGCGCTACCAGCAAACTGGCGACCAAAGCCAGCTAATGGTGGGCGATGGACAGGTGAAACCTGATATCGGTTTGGGGGTGGAATTTAGCGGTAAGGGCTTGACTGTGGGTGTGTCGTTTACGCATTTGCAACAATCAATAGGGAATTCCGATGTTTGGAAAACACCTCGCCACTACTACGCCCATGCTAAATATGATTGGAAATTGACCGATAAGTGGCAATTGAGCCCAGCAGTATTTTTCCGTAGTGCGGGCTTTATTTCGCAGGTTGATTTAAACTTGAGTGCCACTTGGAACAAACGCGTGGTGGTAGGTGCCAGCTACCGCAACACTGATGATATGGCTGCTTTATTGGGTGTCTATATCGTGAAAAACGTTTTGGCCAGCTACTCCTTCGATTTCGACTTTGGCGCATTGCGCACCAATAACAGCGGCTCCCACGAGCTCACCATCATCGCCAAATTCCCAGGCTTTGTAGAGAAAGTGCTTGTGCAGAAGAGCCCGAGGTATTTTTGAGGAATTCAACGATATACAATGTACGAAGTACAAAGTACAATGTAAGGTTTATATGGCAAGCCTCAACGAAAGTTGAGGCTTGCTTGTTTTTATGTTATTAACAAAATGAACGTCATTGCGAGGAATGAAACGGAGCTTTTCGCGAAGTGAAATGACGAAGCAATCCCATGCTAAGAAGAATGATGTACGCTGACCAATACTCAAAAGTATATAATAAGGCTATTTCATCGGAAGGTTAAATCCACTCCTTTTGGCAGGGGATTACTGCAAAAGCAGTGAAAAAGTAGCCACAGGCCATTGAAGTTTACTGGGTAGCCGCAAGAGCAAGTAGGCCTACCTATGACATAAATCTTGTGAGAGAACAAAAGTGAGTAACGATGAGGTTATTAGCTTCGAAGAATATTAGGCTAATTGCAAGTGCAGTGCTCGTCCGTGGCTTGCCTTCGTGAAAAACTTCGGCTCGCTTAGCAATCGCTGGCACCCTTCGACAAAAAGCTCAGGATGACAGCTTGCTTCCGCAAAAATGTCATCTCCTTTTCCGGACGTGCCGCGCCGCGATTAATATTCGCAATGACGTCCATTTTTGTTGCGATGACGTGCTTCTAATGAGTTATTTAATACTTCAATCACACACTTCAGGGCACATTTTGGTATTGGTTGCCACAAAATCATTCAAGCGTTTTTGGGTGGCGAAGCACTTTTCGCAACAGTCCACGCCATTGGCATCGGTGAAGGTGATACAATGCTTTTTGGTGCAAGATGTGCTGGTAAGCAATAGGGTAGTGGCCAGTGCGGCCATGCTCAATACTTTGGTCATAACGAGTAGGGTTTTTCAGATTTGCTAGAAAAACGCTATCGGGGTTTGCGTATTGTATCGTTTGTCGAAAACCCGTTATTGTGCCAAGGCCAACTTTTTCAAAGTAGCCAGTCTATTTACCTTATGGGTGGCGGTTTCTTCCAAGCGGGTTACCGAGTAGATGTTGCGGGGTAACTCGTAGCGGGTGAGGATGGTTTGAAGATGATTGCGCAGTTGCTCCAGTTGCGGGTGGTTGAGGGCAGGGCCTTCTATCACCATAATGAGTTTTTGGCCAAGTTGCACATCGGGCACACCAGCCATAAAGAACCTTTGCGAAAGTAGGTGCTGCACCTTTTGCTCGAGTGCTTCGGGGAAGAGCTTGATGCCGCCAGAGTTTACCACATTATCCACCCTGCCCAGCCAGCGGAAATGGCGCTCATCAATAAACTCAACAATATCGTTGGTCACAACTGGCTGGTCAGCCAGGTGATGTGCAATGATAACCAGGCAATCCCTATCATCTTGCCCGAGGATGATGTTTTCATCGGTGGTTTCAAAAACATCAGTGGCATTGGCACCGCTCAAGCGTTTCATGGCGATGTGGCTGATGGTTTCCGTCATGCCGAACGTTTCGAAAACGCGGTTCGGGAAATCTTTTAAAGTACTCGCTAATGCTGGCAATACAGGGCTGCCCCCTAAAATGATATTGCAGATGGCATGTATCCGTTGGTTGAGGGGGGCATCGTTCAAATCCAGCATGGCCTGCAACTGGCTGGGCACCCAAGCTACCAGGTCAATAGTTAGCGTATCGGGAACATCCTTAAGTGGTTGGTTGCTGGGTTCCGTTGCCCACAGATGCCATCGGTTTTCAATGGCCCGCACTATCATCATTTTCCCTGCAATGTAATTAGCAGATAGGCTTAGTAGCGCATTACTTCCCTCGCCCAAGCCCAAATAATTGGCCGTCATTAATGCACTATTGCGTACCTTATCCTTGGGTAGTTGTATGGCTTTGGGCGTACCGGTTGAGCCCGAAGTATGAACGGTAATATGTGTTTCGTCATTCAGCCATTCGCCAACAAACTTCCAAACGTCTGCTTCCCAAACTTGTAAGTTTTGGCGCAATTGTTCTGTTGCATATTGCCGCAGCTGGGGTTTGGTAAATGGTTGTCCGTTGAAGTGGAATGGCATAAACTCGCGGGGAATTTACCCTAAAATTACATCTAAATCCCAAGCTGCGGTAGGGTCTACCTTTAGATGCTCACCATCAAGGTATAGGGGGCTATTGGGATTATTGGTAAATAGCTGCCCAGTACCCAAACCTTGTGGCAATGGGTTGTTGAGCGTATAAGTCCATTGCGCGATGGTGTTTAGCCCCAGGTTACTTTCCAACATCGATGTTACCCACCAGCCAATATTGCGCTCCTCGGCAAGCTTTATCCATTGTTCGCATGCTTCAATACCACCCAAAAGGCTCGGCTTCAAGATGATGTAATGCGGGTGAATGATATCCAGCAATTCCTCTCGGTGGCTGCCATGCACGCCTATCAACTCCTCATCCAAAGCAATTGGCACGCGAGAAGATTTGCAGAGTGCTGCCATGGCCTCCCAATTGCCCGCCTGTATGGGCTGTTCAATACTGTGTATTTGTAATGAGGCAAGCTGTTGTAGCTTTTTAGCGGCGGTTTCCGTAGAGAAGGCACCGTTGGCATCCACCCGCAGTTCCAATTGATTTGAGGAAAATTGCTGCCGGATGCCCTCTAGTATCTGCATTTCGGTTTGCCAATCAATCGCCCCAATTTTGAGCTTTAAGCACGTATTTCCAGCTTTCAGTTTATCCATTATTTGCCCAAGCATATACTCCCGGCTACCCATCCATATCAATCCATTTATCCTTATACCGTCGGCTCCTTCGGTAAGGGGGGAAGGGTAGGGGGTACGCCTACCGCCTGTGGACAAGTCGAGTAGTGCGGTTTCCAAGCCAAACTTAATGGAAGGGTAGGCATCCAAGGTACCATCTTCAAACAGCAGCGGGAAGTCGTTTATCATTGTTACCACCCGCTGCAGTTCTGGCTCGTAATCATCGGGGTTTTCTGGGCTTAGGCCCCAAATGGGGCTGCACTCGCCAATGCCGCTTTGTCCGTGTTCATTTTCCACTATCAGATACCAGCAGGCTTTTTCGGTAAGCACACCGCGACTAGTACCGCTGGGCTTATTGAATACTAAAGGGCGCAAAACAAAGCGAGCCGATAGTTTGCTATCAATTAAGGTATGTAGCATACTAAGCATGGGGCCCAAAGTTTTTGAAAACGTTGTAGTACATAACAAACAATACGCTGGTAATGATTAAGTTAACGATGAGCAGTATAATCTTCAATGGCTTATCGTTAATGGCTTGCATGGAAATATAGCCGGGTATAATGCATAGCAAGATAAGGATATTAAGTGCCAAATACCGTGGTATGTTTCCGCTAGGTATGGCCTCTTCTATAACTAAATAGATAATGTACACAAGGTTGATGGAGAGGTTGCACAATATCTGCAGCAGTCCGCTTATTTTTACCAAGTGTGCAAGCATGGTTGGTTGTTGATTAGTTATTGGTTATTGGTGTGCTGTTTTTCTTAACAATTTATGAAACTATAAGTTCTATCTGGGTTTTGTATAACTTCAGCGAAAAGGATTGTAACTATCAATGACGTTGCGGATATTTGATAAGCGCCGCGACGGATTTCGTTGGTCATTCGGATGTGAACATCCGAAGAGGCGGGGATTTGATTACCTCTGAAAGTAACTTTTACCTAATTTCATCGAGTACTATTTTTGCTTTTCGCAATGTCGTTGCCCAACCATATCCCTTATAATCGCCCAATGTATGCCTCAACCGAGATGTTGGAGCGGGCAAAGCGGTATTATCAAGAGCTTGATACGCGGCGGACGGTTCGAGAGTTTGCCGATACACCCGTACCCAAGGAAGTGATAGAGCAACTCATACTCGCGGCATCATCTGCCCCATCGGGCGCGCACAAGCAGCCTTGGACGTTTTGTGTGGTGGGCGATGCCGATATAAAACGGAAAATACGCGAAGCAGCCGAAGAAGAGGAGCGCCGCAACTACGCTGGCCGTATGAGCGATGAATGGCTGGCAGACCTAGCTCAATTTGGCACCGATGCCAATAAGCCTTTTCTGGAGATAGCGCCGTGGCTCATTATCGTCTTCCGTAAAAGCTACGACCTTACCGATGAGGGCAAGCGCAACAACTATTATGTGCAGGAGTCAGTGGGGCTGGCCTGTGGCTTTTTGCTTACCGCCATACACCAAGCGGGTTTGGTGGCACTTACGCATACGCCCAGCCCTATGAATTTCCTTAGCGATATATTGCGACGCCCCAGCAACGAAAAGCCGTTTCTATTAATACCCGTTGGCTACCCAGCCCCCAACGCCCAAGTGCCTGACATTAAGCGTAAAGGTTTGGATGAGGTGGCGGTGTTTTATTGAGGGATTACCACCTCGCCCTTGCGGAAGTTCCTAAAGCGCCGCGACGGATTTTTAATCCGTCGCTACAGAGCATGCGGATTTGCAATCCGACACGTAACACGGTCACGCAACACGGTTAGCTATTGGCCGCTTTTGCCCCATCGTGTTTTTGTTATAAATTTATGTATTGCTGTCGGAATTGAAGGCTTGGGCTAGGGGCTGGTTTGATTGGTGTTACGTGGCGGATTGCAAATCCGCAGCTCGGTCATTCGGATGTGGACATCCGAAGGGGCGGGTGGCAGGGGGAAACTACTATAACTCAAGAGGATGAGAAAGATAAGTAAACTGGTCGTTTTATTATTGGCTCTATCCTCATGCGGTAGTCCTGTAGAAAAGACCGTGACTGGATGGTGGTCCATCGATCAGTATGCTATTTTTTTTAAGCAGCAAGATATTACCATGTGCCTAGCAATGAACTCATTGCGGTTTCATTCTGATGGAACCTGTAGCCTTCCTGAACTACCAGGTTACTGTGCAGGTCTCCCAGAGGCATTGTCGGAGAAAGGAGAATGGAAACTAATACATAATGGTGCAAAAACTAACCAATTAATCATTCAATCTAAGAATGAGGTTTTTGCTGGTACTTACTATATCCGCTTTAAGCGAGATGACAAAAACAAACTGCTGAAGATGTACCTTGAATCGGACCAGCTATCGCTATGGTGTAGCAAGGGTTTATTTGATTATGATAGAAATCAGGAACTGATAAATGAGTTAACTAACGATGTGGTAAATTAGCGGTAATGGATTTAATTTATAATACAATAACTTAGTGTATGTTCCAATCACTAATATTTATCCCTCCAACTCCCCCTCGCATGCTCAGTCATTTTGATGTGAATATCCGAAGGGGCGTGTGTCAATTACCCTAACATCACCCACCCATAACCAATAACCACGCCACCAACTAATGATGAAAATGAATATGTAGCCACTAAGTGTTTCAAGGTAGAAAAATATTTCCTCCCAAGGCGCAGGTTTGGTAACTTTAGCGCGTCTAAGTTGTTTAACGGTTACTTATGAAACACATTTTTTGGCTATTGGTATTGGTGTCGGTTGCAGTTAGCACACAGGCACAAGTTAGTGCAGGCGGCACACCGGCAAGTTTTGGCAAGGTATATATAGGTGATGACATGCCAGTGGCAACCATGCCCCCTGTAGATGTGGCGACCTTGATGGCCGAAGACGAAACCCGAAACGTAAAGGGAAATGCGTTCCGCTTTGGCAAAGCTATGGATGTTGATTTCAACCTTGCCAACAGCGGCCAATGGCACACGTTAAAGAATGGCGACCGTATTTGGCGCATGGGCATCAAGTCTAGCGGGGCGTATTCTATCAACCTGATTTATAGCCAATTCTACATGCCTCAAGGGGCCAGCATGTTTGTGTACAGTGCCGATAAGAGTATGGTACTGGGTGCCTTTACACCCTTCAATAATAAAGACCACGGTAAGTTCTCCACCGATGTGGTAAAGGGCGACCATACCATTATTGAATACTACGAGCCTGCCGCCGTGCGCGGGCAAGGCCGCATAGCGGTAAATAAAGTGATACACGCCTATTATAACATCTTCTTTAGGGAGGAGGGCGATGGCCGCAGCTTTGGTCAGTCGGGCTCATGCAACAACAATGTGGTGTGCCCCATCTCTGCTGGCTGGGAAAATCAGGTTAATTCCAGCCTTATGTATCTTTCGGGCACCAATGATGAAATATGCAGTGGTGCTATGGTGAATAACGTAAGGGGCGATGGAACACCCTATTTCCTTAGCGCTAACCATTGCTACAGCGGCGATTACGCTACTTGGATATTCCGTTTCAATTATCAAAGCCCTACTTGCACACCGAACCAGAATGGACCTTTAACTCAAACCGTATCGGGTAGCATATTGAGGGCACGTAGTGCTAACTCCGATTTTGCCCTTTATGAGTTGAGCACCACCCCACCACTTTCTTACAACGTATATTATGCTGGATGGAGTAATGTGAATACGGCACCTACTTCTTCGGTAGGCATACACCACCCTGCCTTGGACGTAAAGAAGTTTAGCGTGGACAACGACCCTGCTACCGCCTCGACTTTCGGCGGTGCGCCGGCTAATAGCCACTGGGAAGTTGGTGATTGGGATTCGGGTACCACGGAAGGTGGAAGCTCGGGCTCGCCACTTTTTGATCAAAATAAGCGTGTAGTAGGTCAGTTACATGGCGGTGGTGCCGCTTGTGGCAATAGCTTGGAGGATAGTTACGGCAAATTTGCCATTAGCTGGAATGGTTCTTCAGCCTCCAACCGGTTAAAGGATTGGTTAGACCCAGATAATACTGGTGCTACGGTACTAGATGGTGCGACGTTTAATGTACCTACCACCACGCGCGATGTGCAATTGACTGATATAGCTGGTATAGACGCATATAGCTGCAATGGCACCGTTAGCGCTACGCTGCGCTTTCTGAACCGCGGTGGTGATGCGCTTACCAGCTTTACTTACCGCTACCGGGCAAACCCTGGGCCATGGGATACCCTAACTTGGACGGGTAATATCGCTTTTGGCAACGCTGGAAGCATCGCCCTACCTACCACCACCTTGCCTGCTGGCGCTTACACTATGGAGGCAGAGGTGCTGCTGGTAAATGGCCAAACAGATTTAGATAATAGTAACGATAATGCTGATTTCGCCTTTACCGTAGTGGCTGGTAGGAGCATTACGGTAGGCTTGCGAACAGATTTTTATGGCGGCGAAACCACATTGCGTATAGTCAACAACAATGGTTTGGTTGTTTGGGAAGAGACGGGATTTTCTAGCAATACCAATTATACCTTGAACCCATGCTTGGCTGTTGGCTGCTATACCTTTACCATATTGGATAGCGAAGGAGATGGTATTTGTTGCAGTTATGGCAATGGCTCGTACACCGTCACAAATGCTGATGGTGTGCAGGTAGTTCAAGGCGGAAACTTCAACAGTTCCCAAAGTACCAATTTCTGCATTACCAGCCTTGGGCCTTTGGTGGCTGCGGCAAGCGTGAGTAGCGATACTACTTGTGTAGGTGCGCCGGTAACCTATACCAATACCAGCACGGGTATTGTAACCACCACGGCATGGCAGTTCCCAGGTGGCAGCCCATCAATTGCCACTACCGCCAACCCTACGGTAACGTATGGTGCTGCCGGTACTTACAATGCCACCTTGGTGGTAACAGGCGCTGGTGGTGCTGATACCATTACCCTAGCCGTAGTGGTAAGGGATGTGCCTACCCTAAGCGTAAGCCGCACCAACACCAGCACAGCAGGTGCTGTTGATGGCGAAGCCACTGCTACCGCAACCGGTGTAGCCCCACTTACCTATGTTTGGAGCAACGGCGGTACCACCGCTACCATCACTGGCCTAGCAGCAGGAACCTACACGGTTACGGTTACCGATGCAGCAGGTTGTTCGGTGAGCCAAGCGGTAACTATCGCCAGCGGTTTGGTGGGCATTGATGGCTTGGAGGCCAGTTTGGGTGTACAGTTGTTCCCAAATCCTGCTACTGAGCGGATTACCCTTACTCTCACTAAGCCAACCGAGGGCTTGCTGCAAGTGTATGACAACCTTGGCCGCATAGTATACCAAACCGCAACACTTGATGCTAGCAATAACATCACTGTTGCTACTTGGGCCAAAGGGGTATACTACCTGCGCTTAACCGTGCCGCAAGGTATGGTGGTGAAGAAGTTTGTGGTAGGCATGTAATTGTACAGCTCCTTACCAAATCATAAAACGAAGAGGCCACAAATATTTGTGGCCTCTTCGTTTTATGAAAAAGGTGAGTCTCATCTTACAATTGCCACGCGGGTTCTTGAAGTTAAGCTTCTGCTTTGCAAGGTTATGAAATAGATGCCTGGGGCAATGTCGGCTGTGGATAAGGTATGGGTTTTGCCTTGTGCTATTTCCTTCATCAATACTTTGCCATCTATACTTACCAAGCTAATCGTGCTGCCTATCAAGGTTACATCTGCAACCACAACTACGTGGCTTGAAGCTGGGTTAGGATAAACGCTAATGGCTGGCCCTGCAATGGATGTAATACCAATGCACTCGTCTATTACCACAGTCGCTTGGGCTGTAGCTTCGCAGCCATTTGCATCGGCATAGGTATACTCTATGGCATAGCTACCAACGGCAGATAGATCGAAGTCGCCATTGGATGCCACCACATCGCCAGAGAAGGTACCCCCCGCAAGGTTTACGTAATCCGCTAGGGCCTCCAGCCCGTCAGCTTTGCAGAACGGCGAGGTGGGTAGGGCTATGCTAGGGGTTGGCAAGGCGTTTACGGCAATGTTGGCCGTTTCTATATCACTACAGCCATTAGCATCAGTATAGTTGTAAGTAAGTACAAATTGGCCAGGGCCGTTGGAGGGAGAAAAGCTGTTGCCGCTAATACCATTGCCCGTTAAAGTGCCACCTGTTGGTGCAATAGCTATAGCTATTGCAGAAGCATTTTCACATACGGTGTTGCTTGCTGGGGTAAGTGTAGCATTTGGTTTTGCATTTATGGTAATGCTTGCCGAAGCAACATCACTGCAGCCATTGGCGTCGGTGTACTCGTATTGTATGTTGTTTACTCCCACGGTATTGTCGCTAGGGTCAAAGCTATTGCCAGATACTACTGCACCGCTGTAGGTACCACCCTGAGGATTTGGTGTAAGGATAACGGCTGGTGCATCTTCACAGACGGCATTGCTGGCTGGAGTAAGGCTGGCGGTAGGGTTTGCATTCACGGTAATGCTGGTTGTTGCAATATCCGCGCAGCCGTTCGAATCGGTGTACTCGTATTGGATACTGTTTACGCCTACCGTGTTGGCACTAGGGTCAAAGCTGTTGCCAGATACTACTGCGCCGCTGTAGGTACCACCCTGAGGATTTGCTGTAAGGATAACGGCTGGTGCATCTTCACAGACGGCATTGCTGGCTGGAGTAAGGCTGGCGGTAGGGTTTGCATTTACGGTAATGCTTGCCGTAGCAACATCAGAGCAGCCGTTCGAATCGGTGTACTCGTATTGGATGGTGTTTATGCCTAAGTTGTTGGCACTAGGGTTAAAGCTGTTGCCCGATATCACCGCGCCGCTGTAGGTACCGCTGGCTGGACTAGCGGTAAGGGTAACAGCAGGTGCATCTTCGCATATGGCATTGCTGGCTGGAGTGAGTGTTGCATTTGGTTTTGCATTCACGGTGATGCTGGTTGTAGCAACATCGGAGCAGCCGTTGGCATCTGTAAACTCGTATTGGATGTTGTTTACACCTAGCGCATTAGCGCTTGGGTTGAAGCTGTTGCCGGATACCACCGCACCGCTGTAGGTGCCGCCTTGTGGGCCTGCCGTAAGGGTAACGGCAGGCGCATCTTCGCACACTGCATTGCTAGTTGGGGTGAGGGTGACGTTTGGTTTAGCGCTAACTGTGATAGTGGTCGTGTCGCTATTGGTGCAACCGTTCGTGTCGGTATAACTGTATACTAATATGTGCGGGCCCACACCTGCATTAGCCGCATTAAAACCATTGCCGGAGATTCCCGTGCCATTTAGGTTGCCGCCCGCAGGCGAAACCGATAATGGCACTACTGAACCATCCACACATACCGTATTGGAAGCCGCAAAAAGGCTTACCGCTGGCGATTGGAAAGTAATGGCAATGGGATTGGAAACGGCACTGCTAAAACCATCGGTAGCCCGCAGGGTATAGGTACCCGGTTCAAAGACAAGCAATACCGCATTGTTAGCATTGGTAATAGAATCGCCATTTTTAAACCACTGATAGGCAGTGTAGATAGGGTTCAATGTTGTTTGGATAGTAATAGTATCGCCAGCACAAGTTGTTTGAGTGCTAGCCGTAACTGTAGGTGCCGGTACAGGTAGTGGAAGTAAGGCATTTTGTGTAGTGTTTGTAACCACTGCCGGATTAAAATCAAAGTAAATGTGGGCTGTATTTTCTATTATAGTACCCCATGGCATATTTGGCTTTAATTTAATGCGGTACTGAACAAATCCGTGGCTACCTGGCTCATCCGTCAAACTATCGATTAGGTTAATTTCAGGAAAGTTAAAATTAACAATGCCGCCATTGAATACTTGGGTAATGTTATCATGGCTATATGCCAATAGTTGGAATGTTGAAGCATCGAGATCCCCATCCAAGGTATCGCGCACCACAATATGCTCAGCAGGTGCGGTGCCCAAGTTTTGAAAATTGATGGTATAGTACAGCCATTCGCTATCATCATTTACCACCGCAGGTACCACCTCTTTGTTGTTGGGATCGTAAGAATTTACGATTGGGAAACAGCGATAGTAAGTGTTGTTACTTAAATCGTAGTCGCCGGCAATACTGGATGTAACCAATATTTCAAAACAGGCACTGTCACCTATTTGTGCAAAGGTATCGGTGGTAAAGAATAACGAAAACGAGCTGTAAATATCAGTAGTATTAAAGTCTACAATGTTCCACGTCACGGTATCGCCGCTAATATTAGTAGGGCTCAACGCACCCGCTGCAGAACCTGTATAAGTTATTGGCCCACTGTATACAATCCTTACCTGACCCGAAATCCCTGCCGCACAATCGGCATAGTAAATATTGGAAAGATCACCAGTACGGAAATTTACCTTTGCTACCCTCGCTGGCCTAAAAACATTTTCACAGAAACTCGTTAATGTACCTATATCATAGCCCGTTTTACATTCCATAGCAAAATTTTTCCCTGTATAGAATAAGTTAACCGCCGTAATTACCGAAGACTGATTTCCTGATGGAGGGCAAGTAACCACAAACGGCAAATCACTTGTATCAATACTGGTTATATAGGTTCCTGCAACTCCATTCAAATCAATGGAATACAACCCACTATCAATGGTAAAGGCTTGCTGCTTTAGCACACCACCTTGGAACACATTTATTTTAACGTTTCTAAAGGCGCTTTCTCCCGGGTTCCTTACACAATTACTGTTGTCATCAGTAAATACCGTGCCTTGTATATTCCAAAGCGGCGGGCAATTGTTAGGATTAATCACATCACATAGAGGCAACGATTGCTGAGGGGGTGTGCTGACGTTAACAATGCCATAATTGGGCAAACAATTGACCGCAGTGTTGGTAAAGTTTAGCCTAAGCATGGGATTATTTATCGAAAAATGCGGTAGCTCTGGTAGACAGGTAAGGGTAGGATTATCATTACACAACAACGTTTTAGAAACCCTCACAGGCAAATAGGAAATATTGTTATGGCTACAATCCAAATAATTCATCCATACGTTATTGTAAAAGACCCGAATTTCAGAAAGATTGTTATATCCACAGTCCAAATATCTTGCCCCAATTATTTGTGGCAAAGAGTCAAGCCCTAAGCCTGCACAAGAAAACGTATCTAAATAAAAAGGAAGAGGGCCAGGGATAGTATTGAAATTATTGTAATCAACATATAGGGTGCGTAATCCATTATTAACTACCGGGAATGACGTTATCTGGTTATTTCGAATGTTTAAATGTGAAAGGTTTGCAGGTAAGTTGATAGGAGTATTTGTGATGCGGTTGTAACTTAAATCTAGACGATTTAGGAATGGAGGCCAAGTTGAAGGTAAAGTATCAATTAAATTGTTCTTTAAGTCCATATATGTTAATCCGGTGGTCCAAAAAACGCTAGCAGGTAATTCGGGAATTTCGGTCAAGTAATTATATGATGCATCAAAAACTTCGAGGTATTGTGGTAATTGGATGGGTATTGTGGTAATCAAGTTTTCAAAACAGTAGAATTCCCTGAGACCTTGAGGGAGATAGCTAATAGTGGTAATCCTATTATTGTTACAATAAAAGTATTCTATACCACTGGGTAGGTAAGGAGGGGTATTTGTCAACAAATTATCAGAAGCTCTTAAATACACTAAATCATAATGATATTCAAGCTGAGGCCAAGAAGTTAGCCGGTTTGAGGTGAAATCAAGACGCACCAAACCCAATGGTAAATCGTCAAGAGCGGTAATATAGTTGGCGCCACACTCTAGGTGAGTTAGACCCCTAGGCAACCTTGGCAGCGCGGTCAATGAATTACCACCACATATCAAGGTGTCTAGATTATCGAAATATTGGATGCCTTCCAAGCTATCGATTCCTACACCCCAACAAGATATAGTAGTGGTGTTTATCACCGCTGGGCAGGTTGTATCCAATTGATTACCTACCAAACAACTGGAATAACCATTAGTGCGAAGCCAGTTAGCAAAAGTATTGTCAGGTATGGTTACAAATTGTGCTTGCAATTTGCCGCCAAATGCCAATAGCATTAGCAGCAATAAGAAGGTTCCCTTTTTCATAATGTTAGTTTTCAATAACACCTAAAGCTAACAAAAGGGATAGCATAAAACAATAGGTTGAACTATTTATCTTACACTGCAATGTTAAGTGGACTCTAAAACTTCAAGTGCCTCACTGTCAATCCATCATTGATGAGTTGCTTGAGCGAGTCGATGCCAATTTTGATGTGCCGCTCAACATACTCTTTGGTTACTTTGGCATCGCTTTCTGCGGTTTTAACGCCTTCTGGGGTCATGGGTTGGTCGCTTACTAGTAGCAAAGCGCCTACGGGTATTTTGTTGGCGAAACCAGTCATAAATATAGTGGCCGTTTCCATGTCGATGGCCATGGCGCGTATCTTCCGCAGGTATTTTTTAAATTGCTCGTCGTGCTCCCATACCCGGCGGTTGGTGGTGTATACAGTGCCGGTCCAGTAATCTTGCTGGTAATCTCGAATAGTGGTGGAAATGGCTTTTTGCAATGCAAAAGAGGGTAGGGCAGGCACTTCTTTGGGGAAGTAGTCCAAACTGGTACCTTCACCACGAATGGCAGCAATGGGTAGTATTAGGTCGCCCAGTTTGTTTTTGTCTTTCAATCCGCCACACTTGCCCAAAAACAAACAGGCTTTAGGTTTGATGGCGCTCAACAAATCCATTACCGTAGCGGCATTGGCACTACCCATGCTAAAGTTGATAATGGTAATACCCTCGGCAGTAGCATTGGGGAAAGGTTTGTCGAGCCCTTTGATTACCACTCCGTGCCAGTCGGCAAACATTTGTACGTAGTTGGTAAAGTTGGTGAGCAGTATGTACTCACCAAATTCATCCAGTGCAAGGCCGGTATAGCGGGGCAGCCAGTTGGTTACAATATCCTCTTTGGTTTTCATACGCAGCGCAGTTTCAATACAAAGTTATCCTTTTTAAAGACACAAGACGGAAGACACAAGACACAAGACGCAAGACAAGCATTTGGTTATCGTAATACCTCTAAAAAATAACAAAGCCCCACTTTTTTGAGGAGTGGGGCTTTGCGTTTAGGTTGAGTGGAAACTATTTTGTGGCGCAGGCAGTAGCAGGGTCCATCATCACTTTTTTCAGTTCTTCTTCAAACTTAATGGCGTTTTCAGAGCCTTCAGGGTAGTTGGGTTCAATCTCTTTCATCCAAGTCTGCATGTCTTCAACAAGTTTTTTGCCTTCTTCCATGGCAGCTGCATCACCAGCTTGGGCTTTTTCGCTCAAGGCATTTGCTTTGCACATGTAGTCTTTAGCTTTGGCAATATCCTTGTCTACTTGGTTTCCGCAGCTAGCAAACATGATAGCCATACACAATAGTGTAAAGGTAAGTTGCATCAATTTTTTCATTGGGTTGCTTTTTTGTCGTTTAAAATAGGGTTCGTTTGCAGAAAAGCTACCTACTAAAACTACACAGGCAACCGAGCGGCAATACAATATTAATATTAATCTCTACTGCCAGTGCACAGAGTTTTCCACCAATATTACATTTCCGTGTACAATTAGTTGGCCTTATCCCTAAATACCAAGATGATAGGCACGCCGTTGAAATCAAACGATTCCCGCAAGCGGTTCTCCAAATAATTCTTGTATCCTTCGCGTATATACTTCACGTTGTTGCCAAAGAATGCAAAGTTCGGCGATTGCGTAGGCAACTGGCTCACATACTTTATCTTGATGAACTTGCCCTTGTAAGATGGTGGGTGGTTCTTCTCAATTGCATCCAGCATTACCTCGTTCAGTTGGCTACCTGGTACGCGGCGTGCACGGTTCTTATAAACCTCCAGCGCGGTATCAAGTACCTTGTGTATGCGCTGTTTCTCCAAAGCAGAGATAAACAGGATGGGCACATCGGTAAACGGCTTCAAACGGTGTAGTATGGCCTCTTCAAACTTTTTGCTGGTGTTGGTTTCCTTCTCTTCTATCAAGTCCCACTTGTTCACAGCAATTACTAGGCCTTTCTTTTTGCGTTCTACTTGGCCAATAATGCTCAAGTCCTGACCTTCGATACCTAGCGTCGCATCAAGCACTACTATACACACGTCAGCCTCTTCAATGGCTTTAATAGCACGGATAACGCTATAAAACTCTAATTGCTCGAACACCTTGCTCTTCTTGCGTATACCGGCAGTATCCAGCAATACCAAGTCCTTCCCGTACATATTGTAGTGGGTGTGTGTAGCGTCGCGTGTAGTACCTGCTATTGGGGTTACAATATTGCGCTCGTGCCCTACCAAGGCATTCAATAGCGATGATTTGCCTACGTTAGGTTGGCCTACTATCGCTATTTTGGGCATACCTTCAAACTGGTCCTCAGGTTGCTCATCGGTTATCAGTTTGGTCAATTCGTCAAGCAGCTCACCGGTACCGGTACCGCTGATGGCGGCCAATGGATAAATTTCCTCGAAACCTAAAGAGTAAAACTCATTGGCATCCAGCAGGCGCTGGGCATTGTCGCACTTGTTTACGGTTAGGAATACCTTCTTGGGCGATTTGCGCAACAAGTTGGCCAGTTCCATATCCAAATCGGTAATGCCCGTAGTGGTATCAACCAAGAAGATGATGGCCGAAGCCTCTTCAATGGCAATCTTCACCTGCTGGCGGATGGCCTTTTCGAACACATCTTCACTGTGCAGCACAAAACCGCCAGTATCTACCACATCAAAGTTCTTGCCGTTCCAGTAACTGGTACCGTATTGCCTATCGCGGGTTACGCCGCTTATATCTTCAATAATTGCCTGCCTGTCGCCAACTAAGCGGTTAAAAAAGGTCGATTTCCCTACGTTCGGGCGACCTACTATTGCTACTGTAAAACCCATTGTTATGTTATTAGACTCAAGACATAAGACACAAGACACAAGACTAAAACAAGGCGTAATAGCTACTGAAATGTGCGGATGCCAATTTTAAATTTTCAATTTTGAATTTTCAATTTCACTTGCTTAGGTCGTATCCTAGCCCCTTCAATATGCGGGGGTCGTTGCGCCAATTCTCTTTTACTTTTACAAACATTTCCAAGAACACCTTTCGCCCCAAAAACTCTTCCATCTCCAGCCTGGCTTCGGTGCCTACTTTCTTCAACTTATCGCCGCCCTTGCCTATCACTATTGGTTTTTGGCTTTGTCGCTCCACAAATATGACGGCACTTATGCGGGTAATATCTGGCTCATCTTTAAAGCTATCTATTACCACCTCCGTGCAATAAGGTATCTCTTTGCTATAATTGGTGAAAATCTTGCCACGGATAATTTCCGCAACAAAGAACCGCTCCGGTCTATCGGTTAGTTCATCTTTGGGGTAGTAGGGCGGGCTCACGGGTAGGTGCGCCACTATCTGCCTCATCACTTCGTTCAATCCCAAGCCTTCCAAAGCCGAAATGGGCAACACTTTATCAAATATGCCTGTAGCCTCCCAAGCAGCTTTCAACTCAGCTTCACGGTCGCCCTTGGCTTGGTCAACCTTATTCAATAGCAAAAGCTTCTTAGCTTCTACTGCTTTCAAAGATTGCAGGATATCCGCCAAGTCATTTGGGTGCTCATATATTTCGGTAAGGAACAACAGCACATCGGCATCTTCCAAGCTAGTGCGCACAAACTCATTCATAGCCTTGTGAAGGCCATATTGCGGCTCGCGAATGATGCCAGGCGTATCGCTAAAAACCAATTGGTAGTCGGCGCCATTTACCAAACCCAATATGCGGTGGCGAGTGGTTTGCGCCTTCGGGCTAATAACGGAAAGCTGCTCACCCACCATGGCGTTCATAAGGGTACTCTTGCCCACATTGGGCCTACCGATAATATTGATGAATCCGGCGCGGTGTGGGGCAGGGGTTTCCATTTTGCAAAAATACGCCTTTTTGGGCGTTTATTTCTTGCTGGTTTATTTGCCCATCGATATTGCGACTAAGGTAGCAGCAGTGCTGCTTTGGGGAAGTGCTGTGTAATTAATGACCACTAAAACTGATGCATATAAAAAAGCCGAAAGCACCATGAAGGTTCGCTTTCGGCTTTAAAAACTGTTGAACTATATTGCGCCTGAAACATGCCGGTTTTGAGGTATGGGCGCGCTAGAGAGCAATATACTGGTCATCAACAGTTTATTTATTTCGAGTGCCCGGCTGGCCACCATGGCCTATCTCTAGGGGGCTTTTACCGTTGTTCCCATTGTTTCTGGTACGGGCTTGTTGGTTACCTTTTTCAGGTTTTGCATGGTTGCCACCATTTTGGTCGCCATGCTGGCCTAGCAGCGCTTTGCTGTTTTGATCCAGCTCTTTACTATTATCTTTTATTGGGCACATAACGTTACGATTTTGGGTGGAATAACTGATTTCACAACTTACTATACCCGAATACCATGCCAACGCCAATATCCAATTGCTAATGAGATGGTTATGACAAATAGCCCAAAAACATTTATGGAAGAATCACCACAAATACGGCAACAACGTGCTCAAAAAAAGAAGGGCCACCCACTGGGCAGCCCTTACTTAAGATAAGATGGATTATTGCTGTTTACTTAATGAGTGCGATGCTAGTCATCATTTTATTGGCATCAGCTTCGTACTTGGTATACTTGCCCACCTCGGCGGTGTAAGTGAGTACATATGCCGTATCATTTTTGATAAACCAGTACTGCATCAACTTTAGGGGTCTGCCACTGTAATCTAATGTTAGCATTACTTTTTTTGCCTTGTTAGCAGCAACGGTGGCATTGTCCACTGAGAGCACTTCCACACTTTCTTTCATGGCGTCATATTGGTCGGTGCTCAGTTTGGTGAACTCCTCCAAAGTCATTGGCTGTGCCGACAAATCTTGTAATAGGATGTTCACGTTCTCTTGAAATTGGTCGTCTTCCCCTTCTGCCGGCGTTAAAAAGATAATGCCCGATTCGGTGGAAGTTTGGGTCCAAGTGCTAGGGTATGATAACCTGTATTTGCCCTCGGTATTGGTATAATCCACCCAGTCGGCAACAATGGAAAAGGCAAAGACGAGGGCAAGCAGGCTGGCGTACATAGGGGTAGGGTTGATTACGGGGTAAAAGTAAGAAAAATTATAGGGGTTCGTTTGTTTTGGTGGTCCTTCGTCCGTCGTCCTTGGTCTTTTTTGAAGCATCCATGGTCCATCGACCATTGTCCATGGTCTACGAGAGACTCCTAAAATCCACCGGCACCACCTTGCTCACCCCAGGCTCTTGCATGGTAACCCCGTAGATAACGTCCACTGCGGCCATGGTTTGCTTGTTGTGGGTTACCATGATGAATTGTGACTCCTGCGAGAATTGGCGGATGGCATGGTTGAACTTACCGATGTTGGTATCGTCCAGCGGGGCATCCACCTCATCCAACACGCAAAAGGGCGCAGGCTTTAATAGATATAGCGCGAATAGGATAGCCAATGCGGTAAGGGTCTTCTCTCCGCCCGAGAGCTGATCGATGACCAATGGGCGCTTGCCTTTGGGGCGGGCGATGATCTCGATGGGGCTTTCCAGCGGGTTGTCGGGTTGCGTAAGGGTAAGGTCGCAAGTATCGTCCTCTGTAAACAAGCTGCGGAATACCATTTGGAAGTTGTTGCGCACTGCCGTAAACGCATCCATAAACTTGCCCTTTGCCAGCACCTCAATTTCGTTCATGGTGGACATGAGCGATTCGCGGGCCTTAATCAAATCCTCGCGCTGGGCAGTGATAAATACATGGCGCTGCTGCATTTCATCAAATGCCTCTACTGCCATCGGGTTTATCTCGCCAAAGGTTTCGATGCGGTGGCGCATGCGGGCCACTTCTTCCTGAACATCTTTTAGGCTGCGCTCGGCATCAGGCTGGGCATCCAGCAGGTCGTTGATGTCCATATTAAACTCAACCGAAAGGCGCTCTTTCAATCCGCCCAGTTCCAGCTTTAGCTCATTGGTTTTATCCTTGGTTTGGTCCAGCCTTGCCAACACTTCCACCTGTTGCTTCTGCCAGTTGCGTATATGGTCTTCAATGCTCTGAATATGCTCCCGACTTTTAAAAAAGGCCGCCTCGTACTCCGTCAACCCAGTGCTGCTATTGGTGCGCTGGTTGTATAGCTCGCTCAGCTCTGCATCAGCTTTAACCACTACCTCGTCCAAGCCTGCAATCTTCTGCGTAGCAATCTGGTATTCCTCCTTGTTGCTGAGGTTTCGCTGG
The DNA here is from genome assembly GCA_027483645.1 of Sphingobacteriales bacterium. Lineage (GTDB taxonomy): Bacteria > Bacteroidota > Bacteroidia > Chitinophagales > CAIOSU01 > CAIOSU01. The sequence goes on along the minus strand of JAIXUD010000021.1, from coordinate 174,490 downwards.
GTAACTTCTTTCAGGCGGTTTTGGGTAAACTGCTCCTCCTGCGTAAGCTGGGTAAGCAAGTTTTGTTGTTGGTGAAACTTGATATTCTGCTCGTTGAATTTCGCAGAGGCATCGCTGGCCGTTTGCGATGTTTTGCCAAACTGCTCCTGCAACTGTGCATATTGCTGGTCGATGGCGGTCTTCTCACCTCTTAGCGTTTCAGCCGTTTGCAAGTGGCCTTGCAAAAGGGCTTCTATACCGTCAATCTTCTCCTGTATGCTGGTGTTCTTTTTATGAAACTCATCCAAGAACGTTTGATAGTTCTCGATGCGGGTTTTCATACTGGCCAACTTCTGGTCGGCTTGGTTCACGTTTTGGCGGGCTTGCTGTATGGGCTGCTGCTTGGTGTTTTGGCGCAGCTTCTGCTGGGTCTGCTCCAGTTGCTTTAGGTTGCGGTCGGTATTGCGGCGCTTTTCCTGTAGCTCCTCAATCTCTACTTTCAGCTTCTCCAGCGTTTTGCTACGGCCTATGCGCATCCCTTCAAACAACCCCACCGAACCACCCGAAATACTATGAGGGGTTCGGATGATTTTTCCGTTTTTGGAGAGGAAGATGGCCTTGCTTTGCGGGCCATTTTGCTGCTGCAGTTCGGCTATGTCGCTCTCGTTTACTATGTACACGTGCTCTAGCAAAAAGGCCGCCAGCTTGCGGTATTGCGGATCGGTTTCAATTACCTCAGTTGCCGGTATGGCGTTGGCCATCATCATCGGCGAATCGGGCTGGTAATGCTCAAAATCCGACAACAAGAAGCAGTTGATTCGACCTTTGCTGGCTTGGTTCAAGAGGCCAATGGCATCTTGTGTAGGCTCCAAGGTTTCGGCCACTAAGTAGTTGAGGAACGGCTCCAAGTAGCTCTCCACCGTTACACGGTATTCTTCTTTACAATAAATGATGTCCGACAGCACAGGTGCCTGCGCCAGCTTATGGTTCTGCTTTTTCAGGAATTTGATACTATCCGGGAAACCCTCCAAGTTCTCAATCAAGCTTTTGTTGAGGTTGTACTCATTCTGCTTGCTATCCAGGCTACGCTGCTCTTTGGCTGCCAGTTGGCGCGTGGTCTCCAATATCTGTATCGTTTCCGCCAGCTCTTTCTGTATGCCTTCTTCCTCTTTTATCAGTTGCTCCAGCAGCAGCTGCTGCTCATTGCGCTGGGTTTGCAGGGCCTCCAGGTCTTGCTTTAATATGCCCAGGCTGGTTTCCCTATCCTTTACATCGGTAATATTCTGCTCAATCGATTTGTAGAACTGTTCCTTTTGGCTTTGCTGTATCGCCGCGTCCTTCTCGTTCTGGTATATCTTCTTTTCCAGTTCTTGGCGTTGGTTGGCCACGGTGTCTAGTATCTTCCGTGCCGCTTCTTGTGCCTCGCGGGCGTATTCTTGGGTTTGCTTGAGCGTTTCCAACTCGGCGGTTACGGTTTGTATGGCCGTTTCTTGCACCGTTTTGCGTTCGTAGAGTTCTTGTTGTTTCTTTTGTAAATCGCCCAACACTTGGCTGGCCTCGCCCTCCTGGTGGGCAAGGCTGGCTATTTTATCGTTTAGGAAGCTCTTCTGCTGTATCGCGCCGTTCTTCTCGCTTTCCTTTTTGTTGATGTTATTTATCAGGTCGTTCAGCTCCTTTTGCCTACTGTTCAGGTGCTTTTCCTTCTCCAGTATCGCCAACTTTTCCTTTTCCAGTTCGGCCTCCAGTTCTCGCAGGCGCACCTCAATCTCCAGCTTGGTGTTGTGGTCTTGCTTGCGCTTCACCTCCAGCTCATCAAATCCCTTTCTAAAGGCCGCCACGTGGTACTTCGCCAGCTCTACGCTCAGCTCCTTATATTCCTCGCGCAGCTTATAAAATCGTTTGGTTTTCTTGGCTTGGTTCTCCAGCAGTTTTAGGTTGTTGCTTATCTCAAACAACAAGTCCTCTACCCGCGCCAAATCCCCATCGGTGCCTTGTAGCTTGGCGAGGGTTTCCTTCTTTCTCGTTTTGAATTTCGATACCCCGGCGGCCTGCTCAAACAGCCTCCTACGGCTGTTGTCGCGGTCGTTCAATATTTCGTCAATCATCTTCAGCTCAATAATGGCATAGCTATCGCTGCTGATGCCGGTATCGAGGAAGAGGTTGCTGATGTCTTTTAGACGGCATGGCACGTCGTTCAAGCGGTATTCACTGTCGCCGCTGCGGTGCAATATGCGCGTGATGGTTACATGGGTAAACTCCGTGGACAGCAGCCCGCGGTTGTTCTCGAAACTGAGCGACACCTCGGCCATGCCGCTAGGCTTGCGGTTGCGCGAGCCATTGAAAATCAGGTTGCTCATCTTTTCCGAGCGCAGGTTGCTGGTGCGCTGCTCGCCTATCACCCAGCGGATGGCATCCACCACGTTGCTTTTGCCGCTACCGTTGGGGCCCACCACGCCCGTAATGTTCTCATTAAAGTTGATCACCGTTTTATCGGCAAAACTTTTGAAACCCTTAATTTCTAGACTGGTAAGCTTCAAGGCAAGGTAGCGTTTATGCGGAGGGCAAAATTACGGGAAAAAGGTCGATAGTCCATGGTCGACAGTCGACGGTTTTTTGCTTCAAAATGTCTCGATATGCTTGATGTGCCGGTGTACCAAGGTGCATGGGAATTGCACCCTCCATGTGGTAGGACGAGTAGGTTGATGTGAGATGAGCTTTTAGAATTTGTAATGGTCTTCCTTCATTGCCTCGTCTGCACCACTAATACGTAATACGGTACATGCGTTTTAGTGGTGCACACAAGCGCGAAAACTGTTTAACATAATAGTGAAGCGAACTTAATCATTAAACTCCACCACTTGGCCTGATACTACTACCTTGCGGCGGATAACGAATACATAGTTTCTTACGTACTCCTCTACGGTTACATTTACCAGAGCGCGGCTTTTGCCATCCATTTCGGCCTCAGCAATCATCTGCTTTTTGGCCACCTCCAATAATGAACGCTTTTTTAGCCCGCCAAAACCAAGTACATATTTGGTTTCTGCCTCGCCCGCTACGGTTTTTACTACTGTAAAGTTTTTCTGGTTGAGGTCTACATTGGTAACGGTTTGGTTGAGATTGTGAGCAAGTGGGAAGTGAACACCACAACTAGATAAAAATAATACGGCAACTAAGCCAAGAGCAAAAAAGATTGGTTTCATAATGAAATTGGTTTTGGGTGAATTAAAGCTTAAAGGTAGCGACCTAAAGGTTCGAAGAAAATGACTTTGGTCATTTTCTTTCATAAATTTTATCTCGATCTCGTTTTTTATAAGCCCCGTCTATCATTGCCATTTTTACATTACCATAGAACTTGGCAGAAAATGGAACCGTTAAATACCAAAATACTTCTTCACCTGCGCCATTTGAAAGCGATGGCCAAACCAGCGGCGGGCAAACCAAAACTGCTTTGCATCTTTGCCTGCTAAGTAGCGTAAGGTATCCTTACCATCTGTGGCAGCCGTGTATATTACCCCAGCTACCATTTCGGGCGTGCCAAAGTTCTTGGCATATTTAGGGTCGGTAAACTTTTGAACGATACCTTTGCTGTAAGTATGGTATTCAGGGAAGTTGCTTAAATCGAACTGGGTAAGTGAGCGGCCTGCAAAATCGGTTTGTATGCCACCAGGCTCCACTACTTTTACTTGAATGCCGAAGGGTTGCAAATCGAACCAAAGGCCTTCTGATAGGCCCTCAAGGGCAAACTTGCTGCTGTTGTAAACGCCAAAAAGTGGTAAGGTCATTAGCCCACCAATAGAGGTAACGTTGATAATAGTGCCCGCTTTATTGGCTTTAAAGTGTGGCAAAATGCCTTTGATACAATCAATTACTCCAAAAAAATTCACATCATATTGGCGGCGTATCTCAGCATCGGTGCCCGCTTCTAATGGTCCGTATGCCCCGTAGCCCGCATTGTTAAGCCATACATCTATTTTACCAAATAGGCTGATTGCATTTTTTATGGTTTCGTCAATACTTGGCTTGTCTTCCACGTCAAGGCGCAACAGTTTCATCCTTGCGTCGGGCTTTAGGTCTTTCTCGTTGTCAGGGTTGCGCATAGTTGCCACTACATTCCAGCCTTTTTGGTGGAAAAATATTGCGGTTGCTTTGCCGATGCCGCTACTGGCACCAGTAATTACGATGGTTTTTGCCATGGGTTAATTGGTTGTTTTACCTCGGCAGACGATTACAATTTTAAAATATTGTATGTTGAACCGTTGATTTTTCCTGTAAAATGAAAACAAACTCTATTTGCGTTTACTAATACTACTACTACTTATCTAATAATGAGTTTAGCTAGGTGGGGTTACTTTGTTAAATTGATGCCAGTAAATATCCCATCTAGCGCAAGTTTCAACTGCTTTGTATGGCCGTCAGTATCCACTGGCGCACGTAATACGGTAAATGCCCACGCAGGGTATTCATTATCACCCCTCCCTAATCGTCATTGCGAGGAGCAGCATGATCTTGCTTCCAGAAAGGAGCTTAGATGCGACGAAGCTACTTTTCTCACTGCCTTGGCAGTAATCCATTTACGACCGCGAGTGAAGCACACCTATTGCTGCCTTATGTTTCGTTTCCAGAGGCATTGGTTGGTGAGCACCATACTTCGACTCAGGGGATTACTGCAAAAGCAGTGAGAAAGTAGCCACAGGCCATTGAAATATAGCAGGAACCGCAACATCAAGTATGCCTTCGCAATGACGTTCGTTATGTTTTGCAATGACATGCTTTTTGTTTCGCGATGACGCACTTTTTGTTTCGCAATGACGCTCGTTTTGTTTGATTGTGAGGTGCTTTCCAATCTAATTCCTCATTCCTATTTGCTAATTCCTCCCGCGCAATTACTAAAAATCTTATCTTTACTACCTATGCACGAAAACAGTTTACAGCATCAGGCAAGGGCGATAATTGAGCAGACGGTGAGCTCGGTTTTCCTTACGGGTAAGGCCGGTACGGGTAAGAGTACGTTTATTAAAGAGGTGGCTGCCAGCAGCGCCAAGCGTATGGTGCTTACCGCGCCTACGGGTGTGGCGGCGCTCAATGTAAAGGGGGCTACTATCCACTCGTTTTTCCAGTTACCGTTCGGTCCGCTGCCGCCGGGCGATAACCGGTTGGACCATAAGCGCATCCGCGGCAACAAGGCCAAAATCATGCAAAAGCTCGACCTCCTTATTATAGATGAGGTGAGTATGGTGCGCGCCGACCTGATGGATGCCATTGATAGCACGCTGCGCGCGGTGAGAGACCAACCTCGCCTGCCGTTCGGCGGGGTGCAGGTGTTGCTGGTGGGCGACTTGTTTCAATTAGAGCCGGTAGTAACCCAAAACGATTGGCCGCTGCTGCGCGACCATTACGATACGCCATTCTTTTTTAGTAGCGCGGCTTACAAGGAGCTTGACCCGGTGCAGATTGAGCTGACCACGGTGTACCGCCAGCAAGATGAGCGCTTTGTGAACCTGCTGAACCGCATACGCAACAATGAGATGGACGAGGACACGCTGGCCGAACTGAACGTGCGCCACAACGGCCACGCGCCGGAGGAGGAGCTGTATATAACCCTATGCGCCACGCGCCAAACCGCGCAGCAAACCAACGACTTTAAACTAAGTAGCTTGAACGCTAGCGAGATAACGCTGACGGGCAAAACGGTAGGGGAGTTCCACCCCGACCTGATGCCGACCGATATGAACCTGAAACTAAAGGTGGGCGCGCAGGTAATGATGGTGAAGAACGACCTAGAGAAGCGCTGGGTAAACGGCTCCATTGGCCGAGTAAAGGAGATTAACCGCGAGGAGATACTGATAGAGATTGACGGCAAAGACCACAAGGTAACCACCGTAACGTGGGACAACACCCGCTACGATTTCGATAACCTGAAGAGCGCCATTAAGGAGCAGATAGTGGGCACGTTCACGCAGTTCCCCGTGAAGCTGGCGTGGGCGATAACGATACACAAGAGCCAGGGGCTTACGTTTACGCGTGTTATCATCGACCTTGGCAACGGGGCATTTGCCGCCGGGCAGGTGTACGTGGCACTAAGCCGCTGCACCACGCTGGAGGGGCTGGTGCTCCGCCGCCCGCTTACACCCAAGGATGTGTTTGTACGCCCGCAGGTGGTTGATTTTTACCAGAAGATGAATAATAGTAGGCGGATTGAGCAGGCACTGGGTGCTGCGGGTGTCTGAATCAGAATTTGCAGAATTTAAGAATTTTAGAATTCGGTGTGTCCATTTGTGATTCACAACACGGTACGCCCCAACGGGGCACAAGAATGCTAGCCGGGGGCCTTTTCGCCCTCGGGACGTTGTGCGGGCAAGTATTGCGGGTGTCTGAATCAGCCCTTCAACGGAAAGCTCAGGATGATATAGAATTTTAAGGGTTAGAGAATTGTGTTTTGTTTTAAACGGTTCTATTTCGAGGCAAAAGTTTGCTAATTGCAAGGGTATTACTCGTCCATGGCTCGCCTTCGTGAGAAACTCCGGCTCGCTTAGCAATCGCTGGCACCCTTCGACACGGCTCAGGATGACAGCTCGTTTCCACAGGAATGTTATCTCCGCTTTCAGACGTGCCGCCTTAAGGTTTATACTTTATAGCAATGAAGCCCGTTTTGTAGGGCATTACAAGGAAATTCTGTTATTAAGTCTTGTGTCTTGTGTCTCGCGTCTTGTGTCTAAATAAGCTACCTTTGCCCCTTAATGAACCTCGCAAAGGAAGTACGGTTTTTGGTGGCTAAAGAGTTGCTGCTGGAGTGGCGGCAGAAGTATGCTTTGGGGGGTATTGTGCTATATGTGGTGAGTACCGTGTTTGTGGTGTATACCAGCCTGCAGCAAGCAGGGGAGGAGCTGGCCAAAAGTACTTGGAACGTGTTGTTCTGGATTACCATATTGTTTACGGCCGTAAACGCCATTGCCAAGAGCTTTACCCAAGAAAACAGGGAGCGCAACCTCTACTATTATACCTTAATGAGTCCGCAGGCGGTGATATTGGCAAAGATGCTGTACAACGCAGGGCTGATGATTTTACTCACCTTTATTGCTTTGGTGGTGTTCACGGTAATGATTGGCAGTGCTGTGGAGCAGTGGGCTATTTTTGCTGTAATCGTGCTGCTGGGCAGCTTAGGCTTTAGTTTTGTGCTGAGCATGATAAGCGCCATAGCGGCCAAGGCGGGCAACAATGCCACGCTTATGGCGGTGCTAAGTTTCCCGCTGATACTACCTTTGATAATGATCTTGCAAAAGTTGTCTAGGTTTGCATTCGTTTCGGAGGCATCATTTGCCGATGTTTCGAACTTATTGATAACCTTGACGGCGCTAGATGCCATGCTTGTGGCGCTGTCGTTCATATTATTTCCATATCTTTGGAGGGACTGAGAAACCTATGCTAAACCTGCTCAGGAAACGTTGGTGGAAGTACGCTTCAGTAGCCTTGCTACTATTTACTCTGGTGGGCGGATTGTATTTTCCGTTGAGCTCTGGCATCACGTCCGTATCGCCAGAGAAGCTGGAAGAAGGCAATACCTTCGATTTACAGATTGAAACCTACAACACCCATTTCACCGCCACATCCGCACCCGCTGTATATCTCAGCGGCGATTCCATAGTATTTTGCGCTAAGAGCATCCAAGTTATCAACGAGCGCACCCTTGCCGCCACTTTCGATTTACCTGCTGGCCAATTGAAGCGTAAAAGCGAACTGCTGGATGTAATTGTGGTAGATAGCACGCTAGGCACCTTCCGCTTGGGCGATGCCTTTGCGTTAACGGCTTTTGGCAACCCCCTAGCAGCCTATGAGCCTTGTGTAAACAAGATAGAGAACTTGGAGAGTGCTACGTTCAACTTCCCGTACCGCATTATGCTATATGAGAGCATCCGCAACCTGTTTTTCCATGTACCGATGTGGTTTACCATGGTGATGCTGTTGCTGTTCTCTTTTGGTAGCAGCATAGCTTACCTGCGCACCGGTAAGCTGGTGTACGATACTTTTGCCAATCATTCGGCCTTGGTCGGCCTGTTGTTTGGCGCGCTAGGCATTGTAACCGGAATGCTGTGGGCCAAATTTACTTGGGGCGCCTATTGGCCGCCCGACCCGAAGCTTAACGGCGCCGCCGTGGGCATGCTTATCTACTTTGCATACTTTGTCCTTAGGGGCTCGCTTACCCAGCGCGAGCAGCGCGCAAGGGTAGCGGCGGTATATGGCATCTTCGCTTACGTAATTTTCATCGTGTTTATTTTTGTGTTGCCCCGGTTGAACGATTCGTTGCACCCTGGCAGCGGCGGCAACGACCAGTTTGCGGTATACGATTTGAATAACCGCCTGCGCATTGTGTTTTATGCCGCATCGCTAGGCTTTATATTGCTTGGTTATTGGCTGATGTCAATAAGCATACGTACCGCCTTAATTAAAGATAAGGCTGATGAATTAACAGAAAACGACAAGACCTATGACAGCTTGGCTTCCTAAAGTATTATTGGCCGTGGGCTTTATTGCCCTGGCTGGCACTGCCATTTATTTGGCGGCCACGGGCCAGTACGCCATCAACAATGATAACTTGTGGACAACGGGCAAGGTATTTGTGGTAATATCAGTAATCACGCTAATATTTTTTGGAATCACCGCTTTTCTCCTACATTTGGAACACCGGATTACCCAGCTTGAAGGAGATATTAACAAAAACAATAAGTAAACCCGCTAAACAGAACGTTTCCCCAACCGGTTGAGGAGATGGTGAAAAAACGACAATTATGGCAAATGACCCTAATGCAAAGATTGCCAAGTATAGCTTTTACCAAAACGTAGAGATGTACTTTGACAAGGCAGCAGTATTTACTAAGCTGCCGAAAGGCCTGCTGGAGCAAATTAAAGTGTGTAACGCTGTTTACACTATGCACTTCCCCGTGAAAATGGGCAACGAATACCAAGTTATTGAAGCTTACCGTGCTCAGCACAGCCACCACCGTATGCCTACTAAGGGCGGTATCCGCTACAGCATCCACGTAAACCAAGATGAGGTGATGGCACTTGCTGCCCTTATGACGTACAAGTGTGCTATTGTTGACGTGCCATTTGGTGGTGCTAAAGGTGGCATCAAAATCAGCCCGCGCAATACCACTGCTAAGCAGTTGGAGCGAATTACCCGCCGCTACACTGTTGAACTGATTAAGAAGAACTTCATTGGCCCAGGCATCGACGTACCAGCGCCAGATTATGGTACCGGTGAGCGAGAAATGGCTTGGATACTAGATACTTACATGAGCTACCACCCGGGCCAAATTGACGGCTACGGCTGTGTAACCGGTAAGCCAGTAAGCCAAGGCGGTATCCGCGGGCGTACTGAGGCTACTGGACGTGGCGTAATGTATGGCTTGCGCGAGATTGTAAGCTACAAAGACGACATGAAGGCGCTGGGTCTTACCGTGGGCCTAAAGGATAAAACTGTAGTAGTGCAAGGTTTGGGAAACGTGGGCTACTATGCTTCAAAATTTCTACAGGAAGAAGGTTGCAAAATCATCGCTATCTGCGAATTGGAAGGTGCTATTCACGATCCGAATGGTTTGGATATTCCTAAATTGTTTAAGCACCGTAAAGACACTGGCTCCATCATGAACTTTGAAGGTGCTACCAATATTGAGATTAGCGCAGCAGGTATGGAATTGGAGTGCGACATCCTAATTCCAGCAGCTTTGGAAAGCCAAATTACCGAGGATAATGCCCCGCGCATTAAATGTAAGATTCTTGCAGAAGCGGCCAATGGGCCGGTTACCCCAGGTGCAGAAGAGATTTTGTTAGCCAATGGTGTTTTAATCATCCCAGATATGTACATCAACGCCGGTGGTGTAACCGTATCATATTTCGAGTGGTTGAAAAACCTAAGTCACGTGCGCTTTGGCCGAATGCAGAAGCGTAGTGATGAGTCGTCTTACCTCAATATTATCAGCACAGTTGAGCGACTTACTGGCCGTCAATTGGCCGATAAGGAGCGTGGTATGATTACCCGTGGTGCCGATGAGATTGATATTGTAAACTCAGGTTTGGAAGAAACCATGATTGAGGCTTACCGCCAGATACGCGAAGTAGCTAAGAAGCACAAGGATATGAAGAGCATGCGCACAGCGGCATTTGTGGTAGCCATACAGAAGATATCCGATTCGTACATGGCGATGGGTATTTTCCCGTGATTTTTATGTACGATGTACAATGTACAATGTACAATGTACAATTTGATTTTTGATGTAAACTAGTATAATGTGATTGGAGGTTAACCATACTTTCAATCACATTTTTTTACATTGTACTTTGTACATCGTACATTGTACATCAATTTCACAGTTCCAAGAAGCTAGGGATTCCCGGCAAAAACTGATAACTGCTATTAGCCAAATCAACAGCTACACAATAGAAATCGTGGCCATTGCCTACTAGCAGGTATGGGACTTTTAATACTAGATTATAACGGGCGGTTTGTTCCATAACGGCATCCGTTAATTGTACTTCTGGGGCCTTGCACTCTACAATGAGCTGTGGTGCCCCAGTGTTATTATAGGCCACCAGATCGCAGCGCTTTTGGGTGCCGTTTAGGTTGATGCCTTTTTCTACAGCTAAAAGTTGTGCGGGGTAGCCTTTCTCTGTGGTTAGGTGATGGATGATCAACTGTCTTACCCATTCTTCGGGCGTAAGTGCTACATACTTCTTCCTGATGATATCCCACACTTCCCGCCTGTTATCCGCCACGCGGAATTTAAGGTCGTATTTTGGGAAGTTGATTTGGAAGGCGGGCATGGAGGTGGTTAATTGATAATGTGCGAATGTAACGATGTGCTAGTGAATTTCATAATGCTGCTAAGGTACTTACTATTTGGAGGCATCGTTGTATTGCAATTTCTTCGATAGTCTTTGCTATTTGTTACCGAAGGAGATTCCAAAACAAAGAATTTATAAGTGGATACAAATAAAAAAAGAGGCCAAAAACGGACCTCTTTTTTACAATTTTTACCAATAACCAGTAACCAATAACCAAAATCAATCTACCGCCTCGGCATGGCTTTCATGCCACCGCTGGCGTTCATTTTGGTGAAGTTGCGCATCATCTTCTTCATCTCTTCAAACTGTTTCAGGAACTGGTTAACCTCCTGCACCGTGTTGCCGCTACCTTTAGCCAGGCGCTCGCGGCGCTTGCCGTTGATCAGGTCAGGGTTGCTGCGCTCTTCGGGGGTCATGGAAAGGATGATAGCCTCAATTTTCTTAAACGAGTTGTCGTCGATATCGATGTCTTTCAACGCCTTGCCCATGCCCGGTATCATGCCCAGCAAATCCTTGATGTTGCCCATCTTGCGGATTTGGTTGAGCTGGGTAAGGAAGTCGTTGAAATCGAAAGTGTTCTTGCTGATTTTGGCCTGTAGCTTGGCAGCTTGCTCTGCATCATACTGCTCTTGGGCGCGCTCTACAAACGATACGATATCACCCATACCCAAGATACGCTGTGCCATCCTATCAGGGTGGAACACCTCTAGGGCATCCATCTTCTCGCCGGTACCTACAAACTTGATAGGCTTCTCAACGGTGTAGCGGATGGTAAGCGCCGCACCACCACGGGTATCACCGTCCAACTTGGTCAATATAACCCCGTCGAAGTTCAAGCGGTCGTTGAAGGCTTTGGCGGTGTTCACAGCATCTTGGCCTGTCATGCTATCCACTACAAACAAAATCTCCTGTGGGCTGATGGCTCGCTTGATGTTGGCTATCTCCGTCATCATGTCCTCATCCACGGCCAAGCGGCCCGCGGTATCCACTATCACTACATCGTGGCCTTTGCTTTTGGCGTGGGCTATGGCATTTTGGGCAATCTGTACCGGGTTTTTGCTATCTACTTCGGTGTATACTTCTACGCCAAGCTGCTCGCCCAATACTTTCAACTGGTTAATAGCCGCAGGGCGGTATACGTCGCACGCTACCAGTAGCGGCTTCTTGTTCTTTTTGGTCTTTAGGAAGAGCGCCAACTTGCCTGAGTGGGTGGTTTTACCCGAACCCTGCAAGCCTGCCATCAAAATCACAGCTGGTTTGCCCTCGGCGTTGAAATCGGCAGCAGTACCGCCCATCAGCGCGGTCAGCTCATCTTGCACAATCTTCACCATCAACTGGCCTGGCTGCACGGCGGTAATTACCGATTCGCCCAAGGCTTTGTCCTTCACCTTGTCGGTAAACTCCTTGGCTATCTTGTAGTTTACGTCGGCATCCACTAGGGCGCGGCGTATCTCTTTCAGCGAAGAGGAGATGTTAACATCGGTAATCTTATGCTGGCCTTTCAGTACCTTAAACGCGCCTTCCAGCCTATCCGACAGATTCTCAAACATAGCAATAGCTCTTTATCCTGTTATAATTGGGACTGCAAAGATAATCAATGATAGCGATGTACCAATGTGCGGATGTACCAATGTGCTAATTATGTTTAAGGGGTAATGATGTATTCGGTGATACTAACAAAACCCTTAATATTTTTGCCCAAGCCTAAAAGTGTAAATTTTCCAATAAAATTGGAAGCCAAATTGAAGTGTGAGGAAACTGATGGAGCAGTTGCGATATTCGGTCGTTGTGCGATAGCAAACATTGATTCGCCTGCAACATTCTCTATCCAAATAGCATCCACAGCACCCCCCGAACCCGCAGCCTCTATTCTCCAAATCTTCCCATCGGGCACGGTAAAGGCATAACCATCTTTTGGCACTTCAATGATAAAGGTTTTGCTGAATTTAAGTCCCTCTTGGGCGAAGCTAGAATTACTGGCCAGGCAAAACAAAGAGAGCAGCAAAAATTGATAGAAATGCTTCATGGCGGTTATAGTTGAGTTAGATTAAGTAGACAAAGATAAATCAGTTTAAATGCTAATCACAACCCTTGAGCAAGGCGAGTTATGTCGTCCACCAATTGATCTTTGCCAAGGGTTTTAATTAAACCCATTGAAAATGAGGAAATTTAAAAAATTGGGATTTGAAGGCAAAGTGCCGTCAATAAGTACTGAAGCTAGCCAGGGTTTGAATTGTTTGCCGAGAATTATAAGCTCCTACAAACTCATAAAATACGCCACCGTCTTATCCAATCCTTGCTTGAAGGTGTACTCAGGGTTGTAGCCCAGCAAGCGTTTTGCTTTAGAGATATCGGCTAAGGCATTGCGTACATCACCTGCACGGGTTTCGCGGTGGTTGGCGGGGTGGTTTTTGCCGGTCAATTCTTGTAGGAAGGTATACATCTGGTTTACCGAGAAGTTGGCACCTACGGCTACATTGTATACTTCGTTTATGGCTTCTTGCGGTGCGAATAGTGCACGGATGTTGGCTTGTACTGCATTCGCCACAAAGGTAAAGTCGCGGGTTTGGCCTCCGTCGCCATCAATGTTTATCTCTTGTTCTTTCAGCAGGGCATCAATAAATTTGGGTATTACCGCAGCATAGGCACCATTAGGGTTTTGCCTTGGGCCGAATACGTTAAAATAGCGCAAGCCGATTATCTCCAAACCATAGCAACGGTGGAATACCTGGGCGTACAGCTCATTGGTATACTTGCTTACCGCATAAGGCGACAACTGTTGCCCAATACGTTGCTCTACTTTTGGCGAATCCTCGATATCTCCATAAACGGAAGAGGAGGAAGCATACACCAAACGCTTTACGCCAGCATCTTTCGCAGCTATCAATATGTTTACAAAACCGCCCACGTTGGCAGCGGTAGTCAGTTCAGGGTGGGCCAATGAACGTGGTACTGAGCCTAATGCCGCTTGGTGCAGCACAAAGTCAACTCCTTCACAGGCTTTTTTGCAAGTTTCCAAGTCGGTAATGTCGCCTTGTAGAAACTTAACGTCGCCAAGGTTTTGCAGGTGTTTGATGTTTTGCAAAAAGCCTGTGGCAAGGTTGTCCAGCACGCGTACCTCGCCGGCGCCTTGGCGCAGCAGGTACTCCGTAATGTGCGAGCCAATAAACCCGGCACCACCCGTCACTAGAAAGGTGTATCCACTTATATCGGCGTTGCCATGGTAACTGTTCTCGTACATCTTGTGCTCTTAGCGGTGTGCGTATTGTTTTTCGTAATATTCTTTATAGTTACCGCTGGTTACGTTGTGCAGCCAAGCCTCGTTGGCCAAGTACCAATCTACGGTTTTTTCCAAACCTTCCTCAAACTGCAGTGAAGGCTCCCAGCCCAGCTCGTTCTTCAGTTTTGTAGAGTCGATGGCATAACGTAAGTCGTGGCCTGGACGGTCTTTTACGTAAGTAATCAGTTTCTCCGATGAGCCGGCCTCGCGGTTCAGCTTCTCGTCCATAACCTTGCAAAGCACTTTGATAAGGTCAATATTCTGCCACTCGTTAAAGCCGCCAATGTTGTAAGTTTGGCCAATCTTTCCTTCGTGGAAGATAACGTCAATCGCCCGGGCATGGTCGTTTACCCAAAGCCAATCGCGAGTGTATTTGCCGTCGCCATAAACAGGTAAAGACTTGTTGTTGCGAATGTTGTGGATGAACAGCGGTATTAGCTTCTCCGGGAACTGGTGGCTACCGTAGTTGTTGCTACAGTTGCTTATCACCACCTCAATACCATAAGTATCATGATAAGCGCGTACAAAGTGGTCGCTGCTGGCTTTTGATGCCGAATATGGCGAGTGTGGGTCGTAGCTGGTTTCTTCGGTAAACAAACCAGTTTCGCCCAAAGAGCCGTACACCTCATCAGTGGATACGTGGTAGAACAAGTGGCCCTTGAAATCATTGCCCCAGTGTGATTTGGCAGCATTCAACAACACTACCGTACCTACCACATTAGTCATAATGAACTCCATCGGGTTAAGGATGGAACGGTCTACATGGCTTTCGGCAGCAAGGTGTATTACATCGGTAATATCATGGTCGCGGAACAATTCCAAAATGAAATCGGCGTCGGTAATGTCGCCTTTTACAAAGGTATAGTTAGGCGCGTTTTCTACATCTGTTAGGTTCTCTAAGTTGCCAGCGTACGTTAACTTATCTAAGTTAATTACATGGTAATCAGGGTATTTATCAACCAACAGCCGGATAACGTGCGAGCCAATAAAGCCTGCCCCGCCGGTAACTAATATATGTTTGGAGAAATCGCTCATGGATAGTTAAGCTTTTATAACGACCAGTAGGTCAGTTCATTTATCTTGCCACGGTAGATGCCTTTCAAATCAGCAATGACGCCTTTGCCATCTTTCAGCATGTTTTTAAAGTCTGCTTCTGTGTAGTTTAGGTATGGCTTATGGTTTACGGCAACCACCACGGCATCATAATCTTTAGCTATGTCGGTTACCAGCTCGAAGCCATACTCATGGTTTAGCTCATCGCTATCGGCGTAGGCATCAGCCACTTGTACATCTATAGAGTATGATTTTAGCTCGTTGATAACATCGGCCACTTTAGAGTTACGGATGTCGCTCACATTCTCTTTAAAGGTAGCGCCCAGTACCAACACTTTACAGTTCTGTACGGTTTTACCGGTTTTAATAAGGCGTTGTACGATGTTCTTCGCTACCCATTCGCCCATACTGTCGTTAATGTGGCGGCCGCTCAGTATTACCTCAGGAGTATAACCTACGGAGATGGCTTTGTGCGTAAGGTAGTATGGGTCCACCCCGATGCAGTGGCCGCCAACCAAACCTGGACGAAATGGCAAGAAGTTCCACTTGGTACCGGCAGCCTCCAATACATCAAACGTATTGATGCCCATTTTCTCGAATATCTTCGAAAGCTCGTTCATCAAGGCGATGTTCAAGTCACGCTGGGTATTCTCGATGATTTTGGCAGCCTCGGCCACTTGAATGGACGCAGCGCGGTAAACACCGGCTTCCACTACAATCTCATAAACCTTGGCAATCACATCCAATGATTCGGCATCGCAGCCAGAAACTACTTTGGTTATTTTGGTAAGCGTATGTTCTTTATCGCCCGGGTTAATGCGCTCGGGGGAGTAACCTACTTTGAAATCTTGTACAAATTTTAGCCCTGTATTTTTCTCCAGAATAGGGATGCAATCTTCCTCGGTGCAACCCGGATAAACCGTTGATTCATAGACTACATAGTCCCCTTGCTTCAATACTTTTGAGAGGGTTTCGGTAGCCTTGGTCAAAGGCGTAAGGTCAGGTACGCGGTGCGTATCAACAGGGGTTGGCACGGCTACTATAAAGAAGGTAACATCGCGAAGGTCTTCCACATTGGCAGTAAATAGGATGTCCCTATCAACAAAGTCTTCGTGCTCCAGCTCGTTGCTCGGGTCGATACCTTGTTTCATCAAGTCCACCCGTTTCTGGTTGATATCGAAACCGACAACCGAAATCTTCTTGGCAAACTCCAATGCAATAGGCAATCCAACATAACCTAAGCCAATTACGGCCAGTTTAGTCTTTTTAGCGAGTAGTTGTTGATACATTAAGATATGCGTTGTACTGCTTCGTTAATCAATCTATATTGCTGTCCGCTTTCCGGGCAAACGGCTTCGTTCTGTTCATTAAACTGTAACCGGTGGCCATATTCGCTTACCCAGCCTACTTGCTTGGCAGGGTTGCCCAATACCAGTGCATAAGGCTTTATGTTTTTAGTCACCACCGCGCCAGCGCCAATCATGGCATAAGCGCCAATTTCGTGCCCACAAACTATGGTGGCATTGGCGCCTATGCTGGCTCCTTTGCGCACCATGGTTTCTATGTACTGCCCCTTCCTCACTATCGCGCTCCTCGGTATCAATATGTTCGTAAACACCATCGATGGCCCCAAGAACACATCATCTTCACAAATCACCCCTTCGTATATCGATACGTTGTTCTGTACCTTCACATTGTTGCCGAGCTTTACGCCATTGGCAACAAATACGTTTTGGCCTAGGTTACATTTTTCGCCTAAACTAACCTTTGGCATAATGTGGCAAAAGTGCCATACACTTGTCCCTTCTCCGAGGGTTGCGCCCTCGTCAACTATTGCCGTAGGATGTATGTATATAGCCAAATGCTTGTGTTTCGTTTTATTAAACCATTAAGAACTCAAAGAAAATCACAAAGAACACTAAGCCCGTATTATGTATCCTTGTGTTCTTAGTGCCTTTTTCTTAGTGTACTTTGTGGTTAATTTTATCTTGCCACATCAACCTCACGCCAATACGCTCTTAAAATAATCCAAAGTCACCTTCAAACCTTCCTCACGGCTAACCTTCGGTTCCCAGCCCAACAATGTGCGGGCTTTGGTAATGTCCGGTTGGCGTTGTTTTGGGTCGTCGGTGGGTAGTGGATGGTAAACTACTTTTTGATCGGTACCAGTCAACTTGATAATCTCGTCAGCAAATTGCTTTATGGTGATTTCCACTGGGTTGCCAATGTTAACCGGCAAGTGGTAATCGCTCCAAAGCAAACGGTAAATGCCATCGACCAAGTCGCTTACGTAGCAGAAAGACCGGGTTTGGCTGCCATCACCAAATACGGTAATGTCGTTTCCGCTTAATGCTTGGCTTACAAATGCTGGCAAAGCACGACCGTCATCTAACCTCATACGGGGGCCATAAGTGTTGAAGATGCGCACAATACGCGTCTCTACGCCATGGAAGGTGTGGTAAGCCATGGTGATCGCTTCTTGAAAGCGCTTGGCCTCATCGTACACACCACGTGGGCCCACTGGGTTTACATTGCCCCAATATTCCTCGGTTTGTGGGTGTACCAGTGGGTCGCCGTAAACTTCTGATGTAGAAGCAATGAGCATACGCGCGCCTTTGGCTTTAGCCAAACCCAAGCAGTTGTGCGTGCCCAAAGAACCCACTTTAAGGGTTTGGATAGGCATTTTCAAATAGTCGATAGGGCTGGCTGGTGAGGCAAAGTGCAGGATATAATCCAACTCGCCCGGTATGTGGATGAACTTGGTGATATCGTGGTGGTAAAACTCAAAGTTCGGCAGCGGGAACAAGTGCTCAATGTTGCGGATGTTGCCAGTAATCAGGTTATCCATGCCGATAACATGGTAGCCTTCCTTAATAGCCCTATCAGCCAAGTGAGAACCTAGAAAACCAGCCGCGCCAGTAATTAGGATGCGTTTCTGTTTGGTCATTTAGTTACAGTTGTGCGGCCAATACTGTTGTAGTAAAAGCCTAGTTCTTGTATGTTGGATGGCTCGTAAAGGTTACGGCCATCAAATATTACTTTGTCGTTCAATAGCGCACCTATTTTATCAAAATCCGGGTTGCGGAATTCGCTCCACTCGGTAATAATCAATAGTGCATCAGCATCTGGCAGGGCCTCATACTGGGTATCGGCGTATTGAATGGTGTCGTTAAACTCCTTCTTCACGTTCGGCATAGCCTCGGGGTCGAAAGCAGTAATGGTTGCACCTGCTGCCAACAACTCCTCGATAATATAAAGGGCCGGTGCTTCGCGGATGTCGTCAGTGTCTGGCTTAAATGCTAAACCCCATACGGCGAAATGCTTGCCAGCTAGATCGTTGTTATAATATGCTTTAATTTTCTTTACCAAAACCGTCTTTTGCAGCTCGTTAACATGCATTACCGATTTCAGTAGTTGGAAATCGTAGTGGTTCTCTCCTGCGGTTTTGGCCAGGGCCTGCACATCTTTAGGGAAACAGCTACCACCGTAGCCCACACCTGGGAAAAGGAAACGTTTGCCGATACGGTTGTCGCTACCCATACCAAGGCGCACATTGTCCACATTGGCGCCAACCAGCTCGCACAGGTTGGCAATCTCGTTCATAAAGGTAATGCGGGTAGCAAGGTATGAGTTGGCGGCATACTTGGTCATTTCTGCAGAGCGCTCATCCATATAATAGATGGGGTTGCCTTGGCGCAAAAACGGCTCGTACAGCTTGCCCATTACGTTGCGGGCCTTTTCGCTACTGGTACCAATCACCACACGGTCGGGCTTCATAAAGTCTTCCACAGCCTTACCTTCGCGAAGAAATTCAGGGTTTGATACCACATCAAACAATGATGGGTCGCAATTTTGGACGATGGCTGCATGTACTTTTTCGGCAGTGCCTACTGGTACGGTACTTTTATCAACAATTACCTTGTACTTATCAATCAATGTACCCAGTTGCTTAGATACGCCGAGGATGTATGAAAGGTCGGCAGAGCCATCTTCTCCTGGGGGGGTAGGTAGTGCCAAGAAAACGATATCGGTAGCGGCAATGGCCTCAGCCAAGTTGGTAGTGAAAGTCAATCGACCCTCTTTAAAGTTGCGATCGAACAAAACATCCAAACCTGGCTCGTAAATAGGGATTTTACCATCCTTAAGCATTTCCACTTTCTTTGCATTGTTGTCCACGCATATTACCGTGTTACCTGTTTCTGCAAAACAAATTCCGGATACCAATCCAACATAACCGGTACCGATAACTGAAACTTTCATCCTTAGCTTTTATAAAAATTGATCACTTGTTTAATAATATATGCTGCTTGCTCGGTTTCCATCTCAGTATGCATGGGTAGCGAAAGCACCTCACGGCAAAGTTTTTCGCTCACTGGCAGCATTCCCTCAGCATGGCGCCCATCCAAGTAGGGCTTTTGTACGTGCAAAGGTACAGGATAATACACCATTGTAGGAATTTCCTGTTCGTTAAGGAATTGTTGCAACGCATCCCTGCTCGGCGTGCGCAAAGTGTACTGGTGAAACACGTGGTGGCCAGTTTCAGGGCGGGCAGGCAAAATCAAATCGCCAGCACCTGCCAAGGCAATATCGTAATAGTCGGCCAGCTTGTTTCTCGATTTAATATAGCCTGTTAAATGCTTCAGCTTAATATCCAGCAACACAGCTTGCAAGCTATCCAAACGCGAGTTTACACCCACGGTTTCGTAGTAGTATTTCTTCTCCGACCCGTGGTTGCAGATGCGGAATATCTTATGGTATAGTTCTTCGCTGCTAGTATTGATGGCACCGCCGTCGCCAAAGGCGCCTAAGTTCTTGCTAGGGTAAAAGGACGTACAACCAATATCGCCAATCGTGCCGGTTTTGCGCTCTACGCCATCTACTACATAAGTAGCACCTATGGCTTGGGCATTATCTTCCACCACAAATAGCTGGTGACGACCCGCAATATCCATAATGGCTTGCATATTGCTTGCACGGCCAAACATGTGCACCGGGATGATGCAACGGGTTTTTGGAGTAATAGCGGCCTCAATGAGTTGAGGGTTGATATTGAAGCTGTCTGCCTCTACATCAACAAATACGGGTACCAAGCCTAGTAGCTTTATTACCTCGGCAGTAGCAACAAATGTAAAGGGGGAGGTAATAACTTCGTCGCCCGGCTGCAGCTCAAGTGCCATTAAGGCAATTTGCAGGGCATCGGTACCGTTACCACAGGCAACCACGTACTTACAATCTAAGTAAGCCGCAAGGTTTTGCTGAAAAGTTTTGACCGCAGGGCCATTGATGAATGCGCCAGTACGTATAATCTCGGCGAAAGCGGATTCTACCTCGCTTTGTATCCGTTGGTACTGGGTTTGTAAATCAACCATTTGTATGGTTCGCATCCTTGCCTTGGGAGTTTGATACGGCTGCAAATATAGAGATAAATGCACCACGAGAACGGTTGCGGGAATTAAAAAACCGTAATTTTGGCTATCATGGTTAAAACAATTGCTAAAATCGGCTTGCTGCTGCTTTTTTTAACCTCTTTTGGAGGGCTACAGGCGCAGTCGTTGTTGAAAGATTCGGTGATGGCAGTGTGGATGATAAGCCCTCACTATAGTTACCAATTGCCCTTGGGCGATATGGCCGACCGGTTTGGCGGCAACTCTGCCATTGGTGGTATCTTCGGTTTCAAGAACGGCAAAAACTGGATGTTTGGCGTTGAGGGCAGCTATTTGTTCAGCAATAATGTGAAGGATATTGGCCAGTTGGAGAATATTTCCTTGGGGGGGAATGTGCTTATCCGTTCCGATGGTAGGTTGGAGTCGATTTTTTTGGTAGAGCGCGGCTTTACTGTTCAAGGTTTTATCGGGAAGATGATTTCCTTCAAAAAACCGAATGTAAATTCCGGCCTGGTTGTGAAATTAGGCGTCGGTGCCATTCAACATAAAATACGCCTGATTGGCGACAAAGAGTACCTTCCGCAAATTTCGGGCGATTACCTGAAGGGTTATGATAGGCTTACTTCGGGCTTTTTACTAACGCCGTACTTGGGTTATCAATACATGTCGCTCAACAAACGGATTAACTTTTACGGTGGTATAGAGTTCCATCTAGGGCTTACCAAGGGACGCCGTGCCTGGAATTATGATACCAATACCCCGGGTGATGGCCGCAGAACCGATATGTTGATTGGCTTTAAAGGAGGCTGGATCATTACCCGTTATGTTGCCCATACCGAGAAATACTATTATTACTAATGGGCATCAGCCTCCTGATATATAATATTGGCTTAGGTGCATACCACATGGGTATCCAGTTTTCAGCACCGTTTAATCCTAAAGCTCAAAAGTGGGTAGCAGGCCGTAAGGATTGGCATGCACAGTTGCAGAGGCTGTTGAATGGTAAACCTGTTATTTGGGTGCATTGTGCCTCATTGGGAGAGTACGAGCAAGGCAAACCGGTAATTGATGCCTTGGAGGTGTTATATCCACAAAAGCAGGTGCTGGTTAGTTTTTACTCTCCCTCGGGCTATGGGGTAGTCAAGCTCCGCGAACCTCAGCGGGCCATCATTTATTTGCCACCTGATAGTGCCAATAATGCAGAGCGGTTTCTGAGTATCCTAAAGCCGCAGTTGGCCATCTTTATCAAGTATGAGTTTTGGTACCATTATCTTTCCCAGCTCAACCAAAACCAAGTACCTACCTTGCTAGTTTCAGGTATTTTCAGAAAAGGGCAGCCATTTTTTAAACCTTGGGGTGGATTGCATCGGCAAATGCTGGCGAGCTTTGAGCATTTATTTGTTCAAGATGCTGCTTCAGAGGAATTGCTCAAGGGCATCGGGTTTCAAAATGTAATTGTTAGTGGGGATACTCGTTTTGATAGGGTAGGAGATATCCTACTAAAACCGAAACCATTTACCATTGTCGAGAGCTTTGTAGGCAGCGCTCCCGTATTTGTTGCAGGCAGCACCTGGCCAGCTGATGACGAGATGCTGCTATCCATATTACCACAATTAATCAATAAGGGTTGGAAGGTAATCATTGCTCCGCATGATATCCATGCCGCTCATATTCAACAACTACAAAGGTCTTTGGGTGATATGGCCATTACCTATTCCGCCGCCGAAAGCTCCGTGTCTCAACAGAAAGACATCCTTATTATTGATAGTGTTGGGTTACTGGCACATATTTATAAGTATGGTAAACTTGCCTACATAGGCGGTGGTTTTGGTAAAGGCATCCACAATACCCTCGAAGCTGCGGCAAATGGCCTTCCCGTTATCTTTGGGCCGAACTATGATAGGTTTAAAGAAGCCCAGGATTTGGTGGAAATGGGAGGTGCTTGGCCGATAAAAGATGTTACCGAACTTACAGCCTTAGTTAAATTCTTTCTGGAGAACCCAGTGGCATTGAAAAGCTCCTCAGAAGTTGCTAGGGAGTATACTTCCACCAACCAAGGGGCTACAGCATTGGTGATGGGGTATTTAGAAGGGTTGGCTTAAACTTTACTCCTTCTAAGCCCTAGAGCCATATCACAATTTACAAGCCCTTTTCTTCGTTTTGTAATAGAACGAAACGAGGAGGAGAAAGATATGAAAAGCTCACTTTTGCTACTACTGTTCGCCCTGCCTTTGTGTGTATTTGCGAAGCCAGATGAGCCGGTACCCTATGCCTTTCCTGACAGCTATTACCAACAGTTCGATTGGTCCACCTTTGAGAGTTGGGCACCGATAAATGAGAAGATCGATGCCAACAATGTAGATTACAGCCTCTTGCAGGCAGCTGTTTTCTATTATACCAATCAATATCGGGTAAGCAAAAAACTCAACCTATTACAGTACCAACCCACACTGGGCAGCGCCGCCATTTACCAGTCATCACAAATGGCAGAGAAACGATTTTACGACCATACCAACCCTTACGACCGCTCTATGCGCACTGCTATGGACCGTGCTAAAAAGTACGGGTTTGATGGCAGTATGGTAGGTGAAAACATTGCGCTGGAATTTCTTTTAAACTACAAAGGCCAAACCAAGTATTGGTATGAGTTGTCACGGTCGGGCGATTACAAATATTACTATGGCGACAACCGCACCAATAAAGGGTATGTGCCGTTGCATAGCTACCTCAGCTTGGGCCAAAGTATAGTGAAAGCTTGGATAAACTCCCCTGACCACCGGGCCAACTTGCTTTACAAAGACTTTAAATATTTGGGTTGCGGCGTGCATGTGGAGCCCCAATCGCAGGGCAATAAGAACATTCCCCGGATCTATGCCACTCAGGTATTTGGCGGTTAACTAGCAAAGCAAAGATTTAAGGCATGATTTTGGCTGGTTAAATGATGTTAATCATTGGTGCAAACCGTTTAAATGCTTTATTTTGCTTTATGGATTCTATTAAAGCCACATTTTTAGCACTGCTTACACTCGCTTGCATAGCCGTAGCTTCTTTAAATGCCTCTGCTCAAAACGATGGGAAAACCCTCGTACAGCTCTCGGGTTTGGTACTTACTAGCGATAGCCTCATTGGTGTGCCGTATACTACCGTGGTAGTGCAGGGTACAGGCCGCGGTACTATTAGTAATGGGCAAGGCTTCTTCTCTATAGTGGCAGAGCAAGGCGATGTGTTGGTTTTTTCCTCAATCGGGTTTGTGACGGGCACTTATAAAATAAGTGATACGTTAGACCTGAGCCGCTATAGCATTGTACAGCTAATGACCCCAGATGCCATTTATTTACCCGAAACCATGATTTTTCCTTGGCCTACGCCAGCCGACTTCCGAAGGGAGTTTTTGGCATTGGATGTACCGCCTGGTGATATCGAAATTGCCAAGCGTAACTTGGAAAAACAACGCATGATGGAGTTGGGTGAGACCTTGGCCTACGACCCTTCAGAAGTGGCTAGCCTATATCTACGAAGCGAAGCTACCAAGTTCTATTATGGTGGGCAAGCACCGCCAATGAACATCTTTAACCCCATTGCCTGGGCGAAGTTTGTACAGGCTTGGCGAGATGGTGATTTTAAGCGTAAATGATAAGAGCCAATCCGTAACAAATAGCGTATTAATTTACTTGACTATTCCATCCATTTTGCGATACCTTTGCCACCTATGACTTTGCAACAGTGGTGGATTGACGCGCGAAAGCGCCTATTGGATTGGTATGATGAGCGCGAAGCTGCCAATGTAGTGCAGTGGTTACTGGAAGATACCTTAAAGCTTAACCGTACTACTTTTCAACTGCGGTTGAATAAGCCCCTAACGGAGCACGAGCAAGTATTGCTTAACCACCAACTAGGCCGCTTAGAGCTTGGCGAACCCTTGCAATATGTTACCGAAATAGCTATGTTTCACAGGCATGAGTTTAGGGTTGGGCCAGAGGTGCTTATACCTAGGCCTGAAACGGAAGAGTTGGTAGATCTGATCATAAAAACCTTGCCTCCTTCACAATTTTTCAAGGTGATGGATGTGGGTACCGGCAGCGGATGTATATCTATCAGCTTGCAATTATCTAGGCCAGAGCTAAATGTTTATGCATTGGATGTATCATCTACAGCGCTGGCTGTAGCTAAATGGAACGCTGCAGCCTTAGGGGCATCTCTGCATTTTTTGCAAGGCGATTTTTTGAACGAGTCCCAATGGGAAGGTTGGGTAAAGCCAGAGGTGCTGATAAGCAACCCACCATATATTGCCCAAGAAGAGGCACAGCACATGACAAAGCAAGTGCTGGACCATGAACCAATGATTGCGCTTTTTCCACCGGGAGATGACACGATGCTGTTCTATAAAAAGCTGGCTGGCTATGCTACCCTCTATCAGCCACAATATGTATTTCTAGAAATGAACCCCAACTACGCATACGAAACAGCTCAGTTATTCACGGATGCCGGTTACCATACCGAAATTGTAACCGACATGCAGGGAAAGGATAGGATGCTAGTAGGAGTTAGGGTAAGCTAGTAAACTCCTTTATAAACCAAAAAGCCACCACCTACTGTAAAGTAAGTGATGGCTTGTTTTTGAGTTTCCTAGGTTTCGGGCTTATCTCAGTAGCGTTACGCTACCTTTTTGCCGTTGGATTTGGCGCACACCGTTTTCACGAGAAAGGTAGCTAATGCTGTAGACGTATACGCCCCCTATACAATTTTTACTCTTGCTGGTGCCATCCCATACTTCGTTAAAATCTTGAGACCGATATACAAGTCCGCCCCAACGGTCGAAAATGCTCAAGGTATAGCCTTCAATTTCGTTACAAACGCTGTATGCTTTAAATACATCATTCGCTCCATCATTGTTGGGCGAGAAGGCATTAGGTAAATAAATTCGGCAAGCGCAGTTACTGTCTATTACCAAAGCTTCTGCGGTAGCTTCGCCGCATTCGTTGATGGCGGTAACCACATAAATGCCTGGGGTATCCACTACAATCTGCTCCGACGTATCGCCCGTTGACCAAACATACAAATGGCCTGAATCGCCTACTATCAAAATCAACGACTCGTCTTCGCAAATAATGGTATCGTATACATTCAACTCTGGAGTAGCTGGCGGTAGTTCTTCAAACACGGTTACCGTATCGCTAGCGGCACAGCTTCCACTGCTGATGCTGCCCCAATACACACCACCGTCAGAAACCAACAAGTAACCGGCAGTATCGCCGGTTGACCATATGGTGCCTGCAACGCCGGTGCCCAAGGTAACGGTATCGCCTTGGCAGATATTTTGGTTAGGGCCCAAGTCGAATGAGGAAACTACATCACCCGTAACTGCAATAGAATCAACTACGGTGCAGCCTTGAGCATCCGTTACTGTTACGGTGTAGGTGCCCACTTGCACATCGGTTAAGTTGGCGCTAGTGGCTGCGTTGCTCCATAGGTAAGTGTATGGGCTTGTGCCATTACTTGGTACCACGCTGGCACTTCCCGATTGTGGGTCGTTGCAAGCGATAGGGGTAGAGCTCATAGCCAAACTTATAGCTTGTGGCTCGGTAATGGTGTAAGTAGCAGTTGCAGCGCAGCTATTAGCATCTAGTACATCTATAGTATAAGTGCCCGCTGCCAGGCCGGTAATGGTTTGCGTAGTATCGCCATTACTCCATATTACATTGTATGGGCCTAGGCCGAAAGAAACTTTAACCACAATGCTGCCCGTAGTATCGCCAAAGCAAGCCACATTAGTTTGGCTGGTAAGGATGATGTTGGGTGCGCCTTGGTTAGCCATACCGAAAACAGTATCAATAAAGCAGTTTGCAAAACCATTATCAGTAATGGTAACTGGATAGGTACCAGTGCCAAGTTGATTGGCAGTATTGCCCGTACCCGCCCCGTTGGCCCAGTTATACGTATAGTTTCCTGAGCCATTGCTAGGGGTAATTACAATGCTGCCATCAATTGCGCCGCAGGTCGGCGGGGTTAATGCTGCTGAAATTGTAAAAGCACAGCAATTGGCTGGTAGCACCAGGGTTGCTGAGTTGTTTACTTGGCAGTTTTGCGCATCTACCACCGTTACGTTCACCCCGCCATCAGGCAGGCTGCCAAAGGTTTGGGTAAAGCCAATCGGTACGGTAATCACAATCGGGGTACCGCCAGTATCTATAGTTACCGTGTATGGGGCCGTACCACCGCCCAAGGTTACCGTTATGCTACCGTCGTTACCCGCACAAGTTGGGTTTACAGGGTTGGTAATGCTCAGGTTAAGGCTACCGTTGGAGTTCAATACAAATGAGGTATCGATAAAGCAGTTCGCAAAACCGTTATCGGTAATAGTTACATCATAGGTACCTGCACCAAGGCCAGTGGCCGTATTGGTGGCACTTGCATTCGGGTTCCAAGTATAGGTGTAGTTACCTGAGCCGTTGGCTGGGGTAATTATAATCTGTCCGTTGCTTTGTGCGCAGGTAGGTTGGGTAATGGCCGCTGTTGCGGTTATCGCGCAGCAATTTGGCGCCGCCAATGTAACCGAGTTGTTCACTTGGCAGTTTTGAGCGTCTACCACCGTTACGTTCACTGCACCGTCAGGCAAGTTGCCAAAGGTTTGCGTAAAGCCAATTGGTACATTGATTACTATAGGAGTGCCGCCAGTATCTATTGTTACCGTATAAGGGGGCGTGCCACCGCCCAGTGTTACCGTTATGCTGCCGTCGTTTCCGGCACATGTTGGGTTTATTGGGTTGGTAAGGTTTAGGTTGAGGCTGCTGTTAGAGTTCAATACAAATGAGGTATCAATAAAGCAGTTGGCAAAACCATTGTCAGTAATGGTTACATTATAATTGCCCGCGGCTAGGTTGCTAGCGGTGCTGGTAGCACTTGCGTTGGGGCTCCATACGTAGGTGTAGTTGCCCGAGCCATTAGCGGAAGTAATGGCAATCTGCCCGTTGCTTTGCGCGCAGGTTGGTTGGGTAATGGCAGCGCTCACAGTAAAGGTGCAGCAATTTGGGGCCGTAAGCGTAGCCGAATTGATTACTTGGCAACCCTGCGCATCCAAAACTGTTACGGTTACGGTGCCATCGGGCAAGTTGCCGATGGTTTGGGTAATGGCTGCTGGTAAGGTGATAACAATTGGCGTTCCACCTGTATCAATAGTTACCGTATAGGGAGCCGTGCCACCGGTTAGGCCAGCGGTTATACTGCCATTGTTTCCGGCGCACGTAGGGTTTACAGGGTTGGTAAGGCTAAGGGCCAAACTGCCAGGCGATTGTGTAACAGTGCCAGATGCGGTTGCCGTGCAGTTGTTTAAATCCCTTACCACCACACTATAAGGGCCAGGTGCCAAGCTGCTTACCGTTGCGGTACTGCCTACGTTGGGGGTCCAGGTATAAATGAAGGGTGCAGCGCCGCCCGTGTTGGTGGCGGTTGCAGTGCCGTTGTTGGCTGTACAGGTGGATGGGGTAGTGGTTGCCGCAGTAGTAAAGCCAGTAGAAGCCGCAACCGTGCCGCTTGCGGTGGCGGTACAACCGCCAGTGCCGATTACAATTACGGTATAGGTAGTTGCAGCAAGATTGCTAATGGTGGCAGTACTGCCCGTGCCTGGGCTCCAAGCGTAAGTAAATGGCGCCGTTCCACCCGAAACGTTGGCCGTGGCGGTACCGTTGTTTAATCCGCAGGTGGTTGGCGTGGTGGTTACGGTTACGGTAGGTATTGAGCCGCTGCTGGTAATGGTTACAGTTATGGTATCTTTGCAAGTATTGGCATCTGTAGAGATTACTGTGTATGGGCCAGCCGCTAAACCACTCTGCGTAGCACCGCTCAGGTTCCCCGGCGTCCAGTTGTAGGTGTATGGTGCTAAGCCACCGCTAGCGTTCACTGTAGCGCTGCCCGTAGGCTGTGTGCAGGTAATGTTGGTTTGGGAAGTAACAGTGGTAGTAATGTTTGGGCAGGTAGTGCAAGGAAGGAGGCCAGCGGCACTTGTCAAGCGAAGTCTGTTACCTGCTGAATCAGTAACACGGATGGGGAAAGTGCCCGGTGGTGTTACAGTTGCAGTGGTAGAGATGGTTGTCCAAGTGGTATCGGCAAAGCCAGGGCAGATAAAGGGAATACAGTTCCCACCAAAGCAAGCATTGCAGTTTTGAAAGGGTGTGCCCTTCTGCCAAGTATAGCCAGGAGTGCCGCCCGATACGGTATAGTTACCATTGGTTTCTACACAAACCACTAAAGAGGCACAGGCATTTACGGTTATAAAGATGGAATCGGCACCGCAGGGCAGTGTATATATTATTTTATGTATGCCGAGGCCTGCCACTGTAGGATTAAACACCCCTGTACTGGTATTGGTAATGCCTGTTCCGCTCCAAACACCGCCCGGTGTTGCTGATACTAATGTAACTGGCGGGGCATTGTTGCAAATTGGGCCTGCTGGGCATACTGTTGCATCGCAACACACTAAAGTAAACTGAGGGCAGGCATTCATGTTAACCACTTGTACGTAGCCTGTACGCGTAGTGCTTG
Source organism: Sphingobacteriales bacterium (assembly GCA_027483645.1). Taxonomy (GTDB): domain Bacteria; phylum Bacteroidota; class Bacteroidia; order Chitinophagales; family CAIOSU01; genus CAIOSU01. The sequence goes on along the minus strand of JAIXUD010000021.1, from coordinate 145,414 downwards.
ATGAGGTACCCGTGCCGCCGCAAACTATAATCTCACCATTAGTGGTTACTGCAACATCAAATGCCCTAAATGGTAAGTTTACAGAAGTAATAATATTGAGGTCTGCATCATATTTGATGACCCTGTCACCTGACCCTACATATACGTTTCCACAGGTATCAATATCAATACCATTGTTACCTGGCTGGCTGAAGCCAGCGGTTGTGGTAACGATGCCACCCGGTATAGCAGCTGAGCCCAAGATAGCGCCATTCGATAAATTTCTTTTGTGAACAATATTGCCCCCATGGGTATATACAAATTTATCGTTGGCCCTTATCGCGCAATTGGGTCCGTTGCCAGTACTTGGGCGGTATTGCTCCGATTTGTACCCAAACCTGTATCCGTGGCTATCATTAAATAGTGGCTCGTTGCTGCATATGCTAAAATTTTGGTTGATAGAACCAATAGAATCTAGTGTGAGGAAATAATACCTTCCATTTTTGGACGAACTGATGGTACGCACTTCCATAGCATCATTGAAAACCCCTGGCAATATAGATGGGCGGTTGGTACCAACTATTCTAGAGGCCGTTATACTGCCGTTAGTGGTATTAATATCAAAGATGGCTCCTTTTAGGTCTGGAACTGGAAAACCGGCACCCACGGTTCCGCCTACAACAAGTTTAGTTTGATCGCAGTTGAAGGCAATAGTCCAATATTCATAACTAGTCAATCCAACAGGTGGTGCGGCACTCCAAACTATTGTACCAGCGGTACTTACTTTTTGAATGGCTGCTATTGATCCGCGGGTAATATAACTGATACCGTTTCTATCAGTAGCCAGTCCCCCTAGCCAATCTCCGTCCGACTCGCCAGGTGCTGACGGTGTAGCATCCCAAGGGGTGTTGTAAGTCCATTGAAGTACACCGGCAGGGCTGTATTTCAAAAGCTTCATGGGGGCGTCGCCTCCAATTACATATACGTTACCTGCGGCATCGCGTTCACACTCCCAAATACAATTAGAGCTGGCTAGTGTTGGGCTTTGTACCCATGGGTCAATCACGATGGCGCGCTTGGTGTCGTAATTACCTAACACAAATGATACGGTATTACCTTCAAGTTTAAATTTGGATTGAATAACCTCATTGGGCGAACCTGCATAGAAGGTTACCGGGGCGTGTTCCACTATGTCACCATAAATGGTTGGTATTACAAGGTTTCCATTTTCGTCTATCCTCATTTGCCTGCCTACTGGGTAGGCCATTTTCACTTGGCCAGCATCTGAGCCAGGCGCTAAATTCAGTGAATATTTAATGCCGTCTTCAGGGTGAAAAACATACTCTACATCAATACCAGAATACAACGATTGGTAGATGATTTTTTTGAAGCCTTTTACATTGTTAAAGCTTGGGTTTATCTCCGCACCCCTTTTGGGCATTACATAAGTATAATAATCGGGCGTTTCTTGCTCTCCTTTTATAGCTACAGCGGTATTGGAACCTTCCCATACAAAACCTACTAGGTCATCGTTACTTATTTTTTTAGGTCTTGTTTGGTCGCCTTTCTTCCTATCAGGGTTTTTAATCCTTTCCACCAGAAAGTAATGCACCCCATTAGGTTTGAAGAATATCTGGGTTCCGCCGCCATCAATAGCAAAGCGTATAGTAGAATCAGCCCCGGCAAAGCGATCGTTAAATTGGCCTTGGTTTTCAATAAAGCTTTTGGCAAGCATATTCATCTGCCATACACTGCCAATAGTGCTGTTTTCGTCGAGTTTCATTGGCCCCCTAGTAGCAACTTCCTCCGAAACAGGGGTGTCAACTACAGCAGATATTTCTTTTGATGCGATATTTTCTTGGCGCGTATTTTTATGGTTTTGAGAATAAAACACACCAGTAATCAAACATAAAGCAGCAACAAGGAGTAGCGATGGGTAGGTTTTCATTAGGGGGATAGCAGGTTGGTTCGTGTATTCGGCTCTTAAATTTAAACCAACTACCTGAAAGTTAATAATCTATTGATGCTATTTTAACGCAACCAACCACTTACCCTAATCAAAGCCTTACGAACACTTGTTTGTTGAATAGAAAATAGTTTTTTTTGATGGTCCATGGTCGACGGTCAACGGTATTGTTGATTATTCTTCTTGTTAAGTCAATAACCGATAGCCTATAATTCTATTTGAAGCAACTGTCGACCGTCGTCTGTGGACTGTCGACTAATCCACAATCAATCCATCCTTTAACCTAATCACCCTTTGGGTTAGGGCGGCTATATCGTTTTCGTGGGTAACAATGACGATGGTTTTGCCCTCCCTATGAACGGCTTTGAAGAGCTCCATTACCTCGTAGCTGGTTTGGGTATCTAGCGCACCGGTTGGCTCGTCTGCCAATATTACTTTAGGGTTGCTAATGAGGGCACGAGCAATGGCTACACGCTGTTGTTGGCCGCCGCTCATTTCGGTAGGTAGGTGGTTTGCCCATTCGCGAAGGCCTACTTTCTCTAGGTATTCAAGGGCCATTTTCTCGCGCTGACTGCGGCTTACTTTTTGGTAGTAGAGCGGTAGGGCTACGTTCTCCATGGCCGTTTTGAAACTCAATAGATTGAACGATTGGAACACGAAGCCCACCAGCTTGCTTCGGTATTGGGCCGCCTTGGTTTGCGAAAGGCCCTTTACTAAGTATTCGCCCAAGTGGTACTCGCCACTATCGTATTGGTCTAGTATACCGAGGATGTTGAGCAGTGTTGATTTACCCGAACCTGAAGAACCCATAATAGACACAAGCTCGCCCTGCTGTACCTCCATGTTGATGCCTTTGAGCACAGGTAAGTTATTGTGCCCCATTTTGTAGGACTTGCGGAGGTTGTTGATGCGGATAATCGGTTCGGCCACGGGAATGTTTTATGCAATAGAGCACTACAAGATTATGGCTTATGCTGCAGACAGCCAATAAATTTAGACTAATGTTGTTGGACCATAGACGATGGACGATGGACCATAGTTTGCTTCTTGTCTGAATCAGAATTTACAGAATTTAAAAATTTCCGAATCATTATGTAAAATGCTTTTTGAAAACTCTCTGAATTTCTGATTGCGGCACCATACTAATTAACCGGCACGTTATTTCGGTGATTAATTCTATAATTCTAAAATTCTGCAAATTCTGATTCAGACAACCAAGAACTTACTCCTTAAACGCCTTCAAGCCCCTTAATCCCATATCCACGACGTTTTCGCCGTCTAATGGGTCCCATTTGCCGTCATTATCGGTATCGGTCCACTCAAAACTTTTGTTGGTAGAAAGCGATACCACAATGGTAATATCCTCGGTTTCGTTGCCAGTAATTACCAGCGGATTTTCGAACTCGCCAGTAACCAAACAAGACCCTGGAGGTATTGGAGAAGTGGCGGCAATAGGGTTAGGTACGGTAGTTACGGGTGCTTGGCCGGTATTGAGGCTGTATATGGTTTCGAAAGCCCAATAGCCCTGTGCCTTGTTGCTGTTTAATATTACGGTACTGTCTTTTACTTTGTAGCTTTCTATATAAGTATTGTAGCCTACGAACGAGGCTAAGGTGCCGGTAAAGCTTTGCCCTATGGCATCAAACTGCACATTATAGTTTTGGTATGCAAGTGAGGTGCGCAACCAACGGTAGGTGCCTGGGTTTACATCTTTCAGGGGCACTTCTAGAAACACCTCTCCATCATTTTTTTTTTTTTTTTTATTAAAAACGATGGCTTGGCTGCCACCTTGGGTGGTTTCTTCATTTTTGAAGAGTACATCACCTTCGCCAATTTGGGTGTATTCGGTTTGTGCCAGCTCTACGTAGTGTGCGCTGATGCCGTTAAAATCAGGGTTTTGGCCGGCATTGCCTGCTGGCACCGCGGTAGGGTTACCCAAGTTGCCAAGGCGCTCTTGGGTTGGGTCTAGCTTAAACTTGAAGCGTAGCACAGGTCCATCTGGTTCTTGGTCCTTGTCCTTGTCTTTATCGCAAGAAGTAAAAGCAAAGCTACAGGCAAGCAACAGCATCAAAAGATAAAGCGGAGAATTTTTCATAGCAGCAGTGTTCAATTATCTAACGCCAAAAATAGCGTTTATATTAGCCGATAAGAAATAGAGGAGCAAAATAGCAATGTATTATATACACAAGCTTAAAGGGCATCGATATATAAGTGTAGTGCCCCATGGTAGCCGCAACTACTGGCTGGCTGTGGATTTGCGCTATGCCGTATTGCGCGAACCGCTTGGCCTAAACTATACCCGCGAGCAACTGTTGGCCGAAGATAAAGACATCCATTTGGTGTATTTTACCGACTCGATGGTACTTGGCACCATGATGCTAACACCACTAGAAAACGGGCGTATAAAAATGCGGCAAGTGGCTATTGATGAACAATACCAAGGGGCAGGAATAGGGAGCAAGATGGTGGAATATGCCGAGGCATACGCACTTGACCTGGGTTACAATATTATGGAAATGAGTGCCCGTAAAACAGCCGTGCCTTTCTACCTGAAGCTGGGCTATCAAACCGTAGGCGATGAGTATGAAGAGGTAACCATACCCCATTACAAAATGGAAAAGGACTTGGCAGAAGCATGGGCTGGACGATAGACCAAGGACGATGGACGATGGACCAATATGTAAACTGTTTATTTACCCTCTATAAACCTAATTCCTAAAAAAAATGCAGGGAGCAACCCACATACTTGTTGGCATAAGCTTGGAGAAGATATTCAAGAAGGAGCGGATGCAGCCGGTGCTTCGGTTTGTGGTGATTGCGGTGTTAGCCCTGTTCCTGCACAGTGTATTCGATCGTATTGCGCGCATCACTTATCATCCGCCCGATGCCCGCTATCACGACCCGTTTTGGGTGGGTTGGCACTTGATCATTTATAGCCTTACCATATATATGCTGGTAAAATACTGGCGTAAATACCCTATTGGCATCACCTTCAGTATATTGCCCGACTTTGATTGGGTGATACTGCACGGCAGTAAGGCATTATTGGGCGAGCACCCAAGTTGGTATCAGTATGGCCGCATACACGAAGCGCTTCATAAAATAACCGACAACCTACCGCCTTTTTCGCTACTGCACACTCACTTGCCCGACAATACCGATGGCAAATTTGGCATCGTTTGGGAGATATTGTTGATAGTGGGGCTGCTGCTGTTTATTAGATGGCTGGATGCTCTCGCAAAGACACAAGACATAAGACACAAGACACAAGATTAATTTTTTTGAAGCAAGTCTTGTGTCTTGCATCTAAAAATCTTATGTCTAAAAGCTAAGCTTTTTCCAGCTCCATCACCGTTATTTCCGGTAATATCCCCACCCGGCCAGGGAAGCCTAGGTAGCCAAAGCCACGGTTTACGTAGATGTATTGTTTGCCTTTTTGGTATAGGCCGGCCCACTGCTCATAAATGTACTGCGCGGGGCTCCAGCGGATGCCGCCCATCTCTATGCCCAACTGTGCACCGTGCGTATGGCCGGCAAACGTAATATCGATATCCTCTTTGCTGCGTATTTTCGCATCCCAAAAGCTCGGGTCGTGAGAAAGGAGCAGCTTTACAGGCGCTTCGCAACCTAGGCAGGCCTTATCAAGGTCGCCATAGGTTTTAAAGCTATTCTTAGCGCTGCTGTTTTGTATACCAATAAGGGCAATCTTTTCTCCGTCTTTTTCTAGGTACACGTGCTCGTCCCATAGCAGTCGCCAGCCCATGTCCGCATGTGCTTTCTTTAGGGTGTTTAAATTGGCGACCTTCTCCTGGGCACTATTCCATTGAGCATAATCGCCATAATCGTGGTTGCCGAAAACCGAGTACTTGCCTATTTTGGCCTTCATCTGGCTAAAGAGCGGTACAAACGGCAGCACTTCCTCTGCCACGTTGTTTACCAAGTCGCCGGTAAAAAAGATGAGGTCGGGCTGCTCGGCGTTAATCATTGAAATGGCCTTCTTCAAAGGTTCTTGAGATGGAAAGCTACCAGAATGAATGTCGCTTAACTGCACAATTTTCAAACCATGAAAAGCTGCTGGTAGGTTGGCCAGCTTTACTTTCACACGGTGTATCTTATAATCGTGCGCGCCTTTCAATACACCCCACAAACCAGCCACTAATGGAAAGGTCGCCACCAACAAACCCGCTTGGCTTAAAAACTTAGCCCTACCGATGCTCTCTGGCCCTTCGCCTGCTGGGGTAAACAAAGAGAACACCCAACGGAAGAAGCGCTGGATATCGTCAATTAACAAGAAGACGATAACGAACAGTTTAGCGGAGTAAACAACAGTTATGCTACCCATCATAACATTGCGCAACCCCTTGGGCCAGTCGTGCAGTTGGAAGAATATAGTGGAATAGACGGACAGGAGGGCAAAAATGGTGAAGCCCCAATAAACAGCATACGTTATCTTCTTGGTAAGGTCAGAGCTATCGCGCACGGCCGTTCGCACTGCTTGAAACACATAGGTGTCAATAGCTAAAACGAAAACGGTGAATATAATGTAGCCTATGGCAAATCTTCTCATGGACGAATAACCGAGTCTGGTATAAAAATGTTCGACGAGGTACAAAAGTATCGTATTTTTGTGTCACCCATCAAAAAAGGGCTTACCTCACTAAACAGTTGACGGACCGATGAGAAAAATATTGTTGAGTTTGATAATGATGGCATTGGTGGTGGTTGCCCATGGGCAAACCTTTACCAAAGGTGATACCCTGCGCGGTATGCTTACCCCCTTGCGCACCTGTTATGATGTTACGTATTACGACTTGGACGTAAAAGTGGATATTGAGAACAAGCGCCTATCGGGCTCCAACCTATTTGTGTTTCGCGCCACTCAAAACTTCAATAGACTTCAGTTCGATTTGTTTGATAACATGCAGGTGAACGCGGTGGTATACCATGGCGATACACTGCCGTACACCCGTGAGTTCAATGCCGTGTTTGTTGATTTTAAAGCGCCCATCAATAGGGATGCGGTTGATAGTTTTAGGGTTTATTATAGCGGTACGCCCATTGCTGCCAAAACCCCACCATGGGATGGAGGACTGGTTTGGCGTAAGGATAAAAACGACAAACCCTTTGTGGGCGTAGCTTGCGAAGGTATCGGTGCCAGCCTTTGGTGGCCCAATAAAGACCACCTGAGCGATGAGCCGGATAGCATGATGATACGCGCCACCGTGCCTAATGGCCTTACCAATGTAAGCAATGGCCGACTGCGCAACACCGTTCAGTTGGATACTGCTTGGACACGATTCGATTACTTTGTAGCCAACCCGATTAATAACTACAACGTCACCCTCAACATTGCCGAGTATGCCCATTTCCATGATGTACACATCAATAAAGACGGCGACACGCTTGACTTAGATTACTACGTGCTGCCATACAGCTTGGATAAGGCCAAGCAGCACTTTAAGCAAGCGGTACCGATGATGGCCTGCTTTGAGGAGTATATGGGTCCCTACCCGTTTTATAAAGATGGTTTTAAGCTGGTGGAAACGCCCTACCTTGGTATGGAGCACCAGAGCGCTATTGCTTATGGTAATAACTACAAAAGTGGCTACAACGGCACCGATTACTCACGCATCGGGCTGAAGTTTGATTACATCATTATACATGAAACCGGCCACGAATGGTGGGGCAACCACGTGAGTATGAAGGACATTGCCGATATGTGGATTCATGAGGGTTTTTGTACCTATAGCGAAGCCATATATGTAGAGTGTATGTTTGGGTACGATACTGCAATAGCTTATGTAAATGCCAAGAAACCGGGAATAGATAATGAAGAGCCTATCATTGGTACTTACGATGTAAACCACGAAGGCGCGGGCGACATGTACAACAAAGGTATGCTGATGCTGAACACCCTGCGCCATGTGGTAAACAATGACTCGCTTTGGTGGAGCATTATTCGTGGTATACAGCAAGAGTTTGGTATGAAAACCACCACTACTAACGAAATTGTGACCTACATAAACCGTCGCACCGGGCAAGATTTTACGTACTTCTTCGACCAATACCTGCGCTATCCCAACATACCTGATTTTGAGTATCAGCTCATCAAAAAGAAGAAAAAACATACACTACGCTACCGTTGGGTAACGGATGTAAAAGACTTCCACATGCCCTTTAAAGTATTGGTAGCGCCTGGCAAATATGAGTTCATCTTCCCTACCAATGAGTGGCAAAAAACTATCCTCGATATTAAGGAACCTACCGAGTTTGAGACAGCAGATGAGCTGTTTTATGTGGATGTGGTGGAAGTGAGGTGATGTTGTTACCTTTTATTGTTGTGAGTTAGATGAGGGGCTTTATAATAGTTATATTCATGCTAATGACATGCTGTGTTAGAGCGCAAGATAGTTCTGAGCCAATTATTTGCTTGCGCCCTTCAATGCCTGAATTTCCGGGATGGTATGATTCTTTGATGAAATTTATGGAGAACTTTCATATGCCTGACAGTATCACTTTTAAAGGGCAGGTTATGGTATCATTTGAAGTAGATACTACTGGTTGTGTTGGTTTTGTTAAACTAAAAACTAGTTCTGGGATAGAACTACTAGATGTAGCAATCATTCAATATTATCTAACTATGCCCAGATGGAAACCGGGCAGTGAAAAGGATGGGGTAAAATATCTATCCCCTTTAAAGTTTGAATGAGTAAGCCCTACAACTCCTTCACCAACTTCCCAGTTTTTATCAAACCCCCATTCGATCCTATAATTCGATACAGGTACATGCCTTGGGACAGATGAGATAGATCTATTGCCTCGGGATTTGCTGCCTTCACCAATTGTTGCCCTTGAAGATTGTAGATGCCAATTGAAGAACCGTATGGAAGATTGGTAAATGATACTGTGCTGCTGAATGGATTGGGATGTAAGGTGATGGATTCAGCGAGGGTGGGGTCATCGATGCCTACAACAAAATAAGGTGTTGACTTGAATGGTACTGTGCAACTGGAAGACAGTTTGTTGTTTGGGGCAAACGCATATACTTCGTAATCCATTACGTTAGTATTTATAAGCGTTTTGTTCGCATAGTAGAAGAAAAAGGTGTCAGTTATTGTATCTCCAGGAGCTAGGTTGACAGAATCAAAATAACTAAATCCATAACTTTGGGAGCAATTGAATCGGCCCAGCAATTCACTTTGGAGCGTAACTGAAGCAAGCGTGTCTTGGCCAGTATTTATGGCTGAAACAATTAAGTGACCATTAAAAGTAATTGAAATAATGTTTTGGGGCGCATAAGTACTAATTTCTATTATGCTATCCACAATTAAGCTACACGCTAAAATTTCCACTGCTGATTGGTGTTGTGGCACGAGTTCATTAAAACTGATTGTTCTAGCCACTATTGCATTAGCTTCACTTATCAACAAGTTGCCTCCTATGGCATATATAGTGTCTTTTACTGCTAAGCATTTCCCTCGTACACATTTGGTTGGAAGCGAGACCCGATTTATAGGTGAACCTCGTAATTGTGATAATGCAAAGTTATTGCTGGTGGTGTCTTCCATTAACACAAAAGATTCACCTATTGAATTCGAAAACAAATCGATAAATTGAAAAGCACTACCCCCGAAATTTATCCAGCCATTACTAACACCACTTCTATTATACCAATATCCGTCGTTGTAATTGTCAATCAGTGTTATTAACGTGTCTTGATATATATAGCTTGAAATGCTGTATTGGGATATTTGAGGGCCAATCAATTGGCCTTGAAAATTGATTTGGTAGGTAAAGGAATCGGTAACCACCCATATTAGTGTATCCATAAAATGAATGTTAACAATATTTCTATTGGCAAACTCGTAATCCCAAAGCCAATTGCCTGCGGTATCATAACAAACGACTAACGGTATCTGATTGCTTTGATGTGCTTTAGCGGCAGATACCAAAATAAGTGAATCGTTTGTAGTTAGTTTATGAAAGCCACCTTTATAAGCTGTATCAGTTATTATATTTACCACGCTATCATTTAGGTCGAGCCTATCTACAAAGCCATTTGCTTCGCTAGCGGGGAAATCGTCAGCTATCATATTATTGCCTGCTATGTAATAGCCATTAGCAAATTCGGCAATTGTTGAATAATAGGCATATCCAAAGAAGAATGGCTTTCTATGTTCCCAAGTAACTTTCCCTTGGCTGTCTAACCGCAATATATACGGAGTATAACAATCGCCCTCTGCACCTACGCCTATCCAACCTTGTAGATGCGAGGTTAGGTCATTTATATTATTATTGAAAGGAGTGGTAACAACAGTTTCGAAAAGCCCTGTCTGAGCATTTGCCGTCCAATTGCCAACGATAACTATTAATAATAGTAGTGTCTTTTTCATTTCATAAATATACTATTGGAAAATCATCTTTTCACCTATGAAAAGTCATAGTAATGTCAAATTATTTCAACCTGGTTGTACCCATCCCGCCCCACATCCCAACCCGATTCCCCAATACGATAGTCAAATCCATTTAAAATACCCCATTATCACGCTGGCACGGTTTTTACTTTTTCGGAAGGTTGAAAAACACAAAAATCACAGGGTATGAAGAAATGGTTTGTCAATACTTGGAACATCCTCAAAGAAGCGGGCATCCGGTGGAACAAGGATGATGCTTTTGAAATGAGCGCCACCATTGCTTATTATGCAATCTTCTCTATTCCCGCGCTTTTGGTAATTGTTATTACCGTGGCGGGTTGGTTCTTCGGCCCCGAGGCTATACAAGGCCAAGTTGCTGGACAGATTGAAGGTATTGTAGGTGCCGACAGCGCTAAAACGGTTCAAGAATCCATTGCCAATACCAGCAAGATAGAAGGTAAGTGGTATGCAGTTGCCATCAGTGTAGGAACCTTGCTTTTTGGTGCCACGGGGGTGTTTTTCCAATTACAGAAATCATTGAACCGTGTGTGGGGTTTAGAGCCTAGGCCCAAACGAGCATTGGTAAAGATGTTGATTGACCGGGCTACGGGGCTTGGGGTAATCCTTATTCTGGGTTTCTTACTATTGATATCTTTAGTACTTACTGCTTTATTATCGGCACTTAGTGATTGGATGATGAGTTTCCTGCCCGAGTTTATGACTTTCTTGTTCTTTATACTTGATTTCGCAGTATCGTTTGCGGTTATCATGGTGCTATTTGCTTTAATATTCAAACTTTTGCCCGATGCCAAAATCCGGTGGAAATCGGTTTGGACGGGCGCGGGTTTAACCACGTTTCTGTTTCTAGTAGGCAAGTTTCTACTAGGCTTGTATTTTGGATGGGCCGACCCATCTTCCACCTATGGCGCTGCTGGTTCGGTAGTACTATTGCTTTTGTGGATTAACTATTCTTGCCTGATAGTTATATATGGCGCGGAGTTTACCGAGGTATACTCTCGTAACAAAGGCTATCGAATACAGCCATCTGCGCATGCCGTTTTTGTGAAAACGGTAGTAGAAGAAACTGACAGCCAAAATGAAGCTGCCGACAGCAAGGAAGAACCTACGAAAGCATTGGAACATAAGGATGAGCGTAACAAGGCGTAATTCTGATCAAAAATAATTTCCCACAATACTTGTATCTTTTTCGGGTTAATGGATTGTAGCTGATAAAAAGGGCAAAATGGCAATTTAATGGCCAGTTGAAGCCTGGGTAAAACAGCTAGAAAACCATGTTTGTTATGCAAATTCCCCAAACCAACCAACCGCATACAGCCGCGCCGCCGCCCAGCGAAGCGCAACTGGTAGCCGCGGCACAAAAGGATATCAGCCGCTTCGAGCCGCTGTACAACCACTACTATGAGCCGGTGGTGCGTTTCCTTGCCCGTAGGCTCGATGACCAAGAACAGGCGTTTGACCTGGCATCGCAAACTTTCCTTAAAGCGATGCAAAACCTGCCTAAGTACGAGCAGCGCGGTCTGCCTTTTGGGTCGTGGTTGTTCCGCATTGCCCGAAACGAGCTGTATACCCACTTTAAGAAAGCACCCGAAACCCGCGCTGTTAGCATGGAAACGCAGGAAATTGGCTCCATGGCCGAGGAAATGGAGGAGCACAGCCTGGAGCCTTACATGGACAAGATGATCGAGGCTATCGGCGACCTGCCCGAGGAAGACCTGCAAATGATAGAAATGCGCTATTTCGAGAAGCGCGCTTATAAAGAAATAGGCGAGATACTGGAGATGACGGAGAACAATGCGAAGGTGAAGACCTACCGCATACTGGAGAAATTGAAGAAGTTAATCTTAGCCAAATAACGGAGGGACAAACGATGAAAAAGAAAATATACATCAACAGGCCTGAAATGAGCAGCAACCACATTGCTGCGCATAAAGACTTTGGCGCTTTGCAACAGGGTTTTCAGCCACCAAGTGGTGGGGGAGGAGGTGCCAGCAGCGGCTTCTTTACCAAAACGGTATACTTGGCCACTGGTATTGTCATAACCACAGTAGCGCTTACCATCTGGTATTTTACCGGAAATAAGGATGCAAATGAACTTGCTACCCAAACCATTACCCAGACAACGGAAATATTGGGTGGGGATACCACGCAAACGAACGACACTAGTGTAATAGTGGCCCCTTTAAGCGGTATCGACATACCTTATAGCGAGTACACGGTACAGGCGGATATGGGTAAAATCCTTACGTATCCAACGGGCACCCAGATTATCATCCCCGGCAATGCTTTTGTAAACCGAGCAGGACAAGTAGTTACTGGCGAAGTGGAAGTACGCTACCGCGAATTTCATGACCCAGTGGCATTCTTTGCAGCAGGTATACCGATGGGCTACGATTCGGCCAAGGTAAACTACCACTTTGAGTCGGCAGGGATGATGGAGATAGCGGCCTACCAAGGCCGCCAGAGACTGTACACCAACCCCAATGCGCCCATAACCATGGAGATGCGCTCTTACAATGCCAGTGCTGCTTATAATATCTACTCGCTTAATGAGGGTACGGGTGAATGGAGATTGAAGGGGAAAGATGTGATTTCTGGCGGAGAGTTAATTAATGGTACGTCCGCACCGGCAGCTTGGGACAATCCCTCTAATGTTAATCCAGTACCTGTTCTACAAAAAGAACTCAAGCAAATCCAGAAAGAAATTGTTGAAATCAAACAAACCGAACCAACCAAACCCGAAAAGGCAGACCCTAAGAAAAACCGCTTTGATGTGGATGTAAGGCCCGAAGAATTCCCGGAGGCAGCGGTGTACAAGGGTGTATTCTTCGAGGTTTCGGATTTGAACAAGGAGTTTAAGGATGAGTGGTACACCATTACTTGGGAGGATATGAGCCTAAGGCGCTTAGAAGATAGCGTGAACTATGAGTTAACCTTTATCAAGGGTAATCAGCAGGTAAAGATTATTGTACACCCAGTGCTAGAGGGGAAAAGCTTTGCGGACGCTAAAAAGCAATTCGACCAAAAGTACGCTACTTACCAAACCACCCTCAAACAAAAGCAAGCCGAGGAAAAACGTAAGCAGGAGGAAATTGTAGCTCGACAAAAGCAGTACGAAAAGGAAGTAATAGCTCGGCAAACGGAAGCCTCAATAGTGCGCACTTTCCAGATAGACCAGTTTGGGTTTTGGAACAGCGATAGCCCACAAATGCTGCCGACCGGTGCATTGGTAAGTGCCGAATTTGTGGATGAAGCAGGCAAAGAACTCAACTTTCCGCATGTGTATTTGGTGGAAGTTGGCAGAAACATTCTATATACTTACTGGAATAAGACTTTCGACCGTTTCCAGTACAACCCTGCCAAGCAGAATCTGGTATGGGGCATGACCCGCGATGGAAACCTGGCCGTAATGAAACCCAACCAATTGCTCAAACAGCAAGGCAAGCTAAAGTTTGAGATGGAGGTAATAACCGAATTGCCTAAAACCCTCGATGAACTGAAACAAGTAATAGGCTACAAAGGTAAGTTGGCTTCTTGAAGCATAAGGGCGTAAAGAAAGAGGCGGAAACCACTGGGTGGTGGTTTCCGTCTTGTGTCTTCCACAGGTAAAATGAAAATACTTTTCCACCATGCATTCACTATTACTATATTAGCCATAGATTAAAACAAAAGAAATAGATGATGGCAGATTATGATTGGAGCCGATTTACTAAACGGATTGCAGTAAACGCACCTGTACAAGAAGTTTATTTGGCTTGGGCATCGAGTTTTGCGTTGGAAAGTTGGTTCCTTAGCGAGGCCAGTTTTGTTAACTCCTTTCACCACGATAGGGATAAGGATTCACCCATTCAAGTGGGTGATACCTATGCTTGGCGCTGGTATGGCAAGGATGGGAATGACAGCGGCACCATATTGGAAGCCAACGGCAAAGACCGCCTAGTATTTACCTTTGCCGACCCTTGCAAAGTGACGGTTACATTTACCGAGCAAGGTATAGGTACACTGGTGGAACTGGTACAAGAAAACATTCCCACCGATGATGAGCATAAAGCCAAGTACCATATAGGCTGTACCCAAGGCTGGACCTTCTATCTAGCCAACCTGAAATCGATATTGGAAGGTGGTATTGATTTACGACACAAAGAGCCGGGCGTTGTAAGAGATGCAGTAAACGTGTAGCGCTATTATAATTACTGGTTTTGTATATTGCAGTAAAAGTAACCGCTATGAAAACTAGCCCGTACCTCCAGTTTATCCTTACCCTTATTGCCATCAACCTCACGTTGATTACGTTTAAGCAATTTGATGTTATTCCATCCACTTATGCGGCAGGGCCGGTAGCGTTACCTCCAAACAATACCGCTACTACCGATGTTAACATTGTTGCCATTAATGGGCAGAGCATTTTTGGTGGTTTGATACCCGTAAATATTAAAGACATTGAAACTACCGATAAACTAGCGGTGGAGGTAAAAGGCTGGCAAACCTACGATGTACCGCAAATAGACATTAAGCGTGTAAGTACCAGCGATAAACTAGGCGTAGAGGTGAAGAATAGCTACGTTTATGTAAAGAACTATTAAGTATGACCCTACACCACATCATTATATCCACGCACGTAGCGCAAGATTATACCCAGGTTTTCAATCAGTTTGATGCAAAGCTGTTCGAGGCACTGCAACCACCGTTTCCGCCAGCTGAGGTATTGCGATTTGATGGCAGCGAGGTAGGCAACGAGGTACACATCAAGCTTTTTACAGGCTTCAAAAATGAAGTATGGAAAAGCGTGATTACCGAACGAACGCTAGGGGAGGAGGAGCATGTGTTTGTGGATAAAGGTGTGCAGCTACCTTCTTTCTTAAAGTATTGGGAGCACCGCCACCGCGTGCGTAAGGAAAAGAAGGGTTCTACCATCATTGATGATATAACACTAGCCTTTGCATCGCCGCTATTATACCCCATATTCTATCCAGCGGTGTATGCACAGTTTGCCTTGCGGAAACCAATTTATAAAAAGTATTTTAAGTAGCTGGGGAATTGAAATTTATGCGTCAATTGTCCTTACTATCATCTTGTGATTCCTGTTCATTTTGGTCCTGTTCTTGATTGCCTCCCTCTTTCAGGTCTTCACCAGCGCCGCCTGAATTACCAGCGCCAGTTATAATTTGAGCTAACTGTTCGCCCACTTCCTGCTCAGGTGCTTCTTCTTCCGCACCATCTTTACCATCATCGCCTGCGCTTCTGGTGTTGGTAGCACCAATTATTGCTTGTACGTTAGCATTATTGCCATCATCCTTCACATCTTCGCCAGCGCCATTTGAGTTTCCCGCACCAACATTTCCAGCCACTTGTGCAATTACCTCTTGGGCAGCGCCATCTTTAAGGTCTTCACCAGCACCACCCGAGTTACCTGCCATAGCATTTACCACTTGTCGGAGTACTTTTTTCTTGGCACCTTCCTTCTCATCTTCACCACCCTCGCTGTTTTGGTTGCCTGCACCAATCATGTTTGCTACGACATTTTGTCCTGCTCCTTCTTTTTCATCTTCACCAGCTACTTTAAGTTGTAAAGGCATTCTCGAAGGAGTATTAACGCTGGTGCTCGGGGCACTTTCGGCAAATTGTGCCACTGCTTTTCTGAAATTACCAGCTACCGATTGCGCCTGTTGTGGCGAAGCAGGGCTATCAGCTTTACGCTGGGCTGCGGCCTTAGCGAAGCTTTCGGATGCATTGGCTTTCAATTGTAAAGGGCCGCTACCTTGCCCGCTACCCGAAGAAGGTGCGGCTGCACTCTGTGCCGCATAGGCGGACAAAGCAGATGGGTTTGATTCTTTTATAGGCTCAGCTGCTGCTAAGGCAGGTGCTGCTGTACTAGTATTTTGCGCTTTATCTGTAGTTGCCAATGTTTGCTTTTTAAATCGTAATCCTAAGCGTGTAAAGCTTTGGCAATTGCCTCAGCTGGACATTACTAAGCGTGTAAGTTTTTAGCTATTTCCATTGGTTTAGGGCTTTCCTTTCCTTGAACCTTCAAGCCCATGTTTAGTATAACCTCTCGCATCTGTTTGTTTTCTGGTATGCCTTGGTCTCCCAATACGCCCAAGTTATACATTACCCATGCGGTATCGTGTATATAATCGGCATAGAATTTACCATAATCCTTGGGCTTGTAGCCACGTTCTGTCATCGCTTTATCCAATGGGTTTACCAAAGGTGGTTTATTTCTGGTAAACATACTTCGGGCTTTCTTCTCCTCCTTGTATTTGTTGTACTCTGCCGTTACTCCCAATTCGCGAACTGCCACGTCTTTTTTGCGGGCACGCTTCGCCAAGTAGCGGCGCAGGGCAATAATGCCACCCACTATTGCAGCACCTGCAAGCAAACCCCATCCGATTGGGTTGGCACCCATTATAATAAGGGTGGCACCGCCGCCTACTAATAATAGACCTTTAAAAATGGTGCCCTTAGCATGTGCCTTACGTATTTCTTGGGTACTTTCAGCCTGTTTGGCTGCGCTGTATACATCCTCGCTTTCCGTCCATTCGGCTACGCCGCGTAAGCGGGTTGCGCGTTGGTCGGCCCGCACTGCGCCGTAGGTACCGCGTATAATATCCGCACCGCCCATAGCTACGCTGCCAATGCCTGCCGCTGCCGCCGCGCCGCCCATGGCAGTAGCGTCTTTGGCTAAGGTTGCCGCGTGAAATGCCATGGTGGAACTTTCTTTAAGCGCGCTGCCCCCAGCGCTTAGCATTGCACCACCTCCGCCCATTACCCTATCGCTCGCAACTTTATCTTTATTGGCAATGTATTGGCCAGCCCTTACACCATCGGCTACTGCGCCAATGGTGCCTAAAGCGCCACCAGCAATACCCAGGCCTGATACGGCACTGGCAGTTTCGCCAAATTGGCTGGCTTCGGGAACGGTGCCTTTAAGTGCATTGCCTAAATCGTAGCCTTTGTTTACTAACGTATCTCCGTATTGTAGACCTTTAGTAGTGGCAGAAGCGCCTGCCGCAGCTCCACCCGACCCCAGAATGCCATACTCCGCGTAATCTTGTTTGCCGTCGTCGTTATAGTTTACCTGTCCCTTTCCTGCCTCGGGTTTAATCATTCGTCCAGGAGGAGGTGGTGGGGGTGCCTGTTGAGCTTGTGGTGTTGCCTGAGGCCTTGGGGGCAACGGTGGCGCCTGTTGTGCTTGCGGCCTTGGGGGCAAAGGCGGCGCTTGTTGTACCGATTGCACTTGCGGTCTCAGAGGAAGCGGCGGTGCCTGAGATGCCTTTTGTGGTCTTGGCGGAAGCCGTGGTGCCTGTTCCTGTGGTGCTTGTGGCCTTGGCGGAAGCGGTGGTGCTTGCTCTTGGGGGCCTTCTTGCGCCTCTGCCTCGTTCTCTTCTACTTCTTGTGCATTTACTGAAGGAAAATCGGGTATTGGTACGTCGTTACCGGCATCTTCCTCTTCGTCTCGTTCATTGCCTTCTACTTCAGGTTCGGCCACGTTGGACTCTCCACCAGCCAGTTGCGCGACACCTTTCCGTTGCAGGGGCATCGGGCCTATAGTTGTGGCGTGGTTGGGCTTTTTTTGCACTGGGGCTGCTGAGCGGGCGGCTTTAGCCCCTATTACATCAGCCTCCCTTTCTAGCCCTGCATCATCGTTTACGGGTACGCCTTTTGCCTGTATGGTTGGCTTTACTCGACCTTCGCGCTGTTGTATAACGTGCGCAAGCTCGTGGCCCAACAACTCCTGTCCGCTGGTGGATGCGGGGTCGTATTTGCCAGGGGCCATGTGTATATCGCTGCCTTGGGCGTATGCTTGTGCGCCTAGGTCGCTGGCTTTGGATGAATTGGCATGGATGTTCACATCACTGAAATCAGCGCCCATCGAGCTTTCCATTTTGCTCTGCACTTCGGCAGGCATACTGTTGCCGCTGCTACTGGCACTTGAAGTCTCTTTTCGTTGAGCAACTGCGCCTGGTTGGGCTTTCATTTGCAATTCTTCTTCTTCCTCTAATGCTCCACCTTCGCTCTCGCGTTGTGCAACTGCGCCAGATTGCACTTTCATTTGTAGTTCTTCTTCCTCCAAGGCTCCACCTTCGCTTTCACGTTGAGCAACTGCGCCTGGTTGGGCTTTCATTTGCAGTTCTTCTTCCTCCAATGCTCCGCCTTCGCTCTCTCGCTGTGCAACAGCGCCCGGTTGTGCTTTCATTTGGAGTTCTTCCTCTTCCAACGCTCCACCTTCGCTTTCGCGCTGTGCAACTGCGCCGGGCTGGGCTTTCATTTGCAGTTCTTCTTCCTCAAGCTCTCCTCCTTCACTCTCTCGCTGTGCAACTGCGCCTGGTTGGGCTTTCAGTTGCAGTGGCTCATTACTTTCCTGTTCTTCGCCTTCACTCTCGCTTCGCTGTGCTACACTTATAACCGGTTGCATTTTCATCTGCATCTCGGGTTTTACCCTACCTTGTGCCTGTTGTACCGCATGCCATGCTTCATGCGGCAAGTGTTTCTCTTGGCCATTGGCTACATGTACATCGCTGCCTTGGGCATACGCATGGGCTTGCAGATTTGCTGGCTGGGCTGAATTGTAGTGCACCTTCACGTCATCCATCGAATGGCCTGAGAGGTTTTCCACCCCAGCTTTAAGCTTATCAGGTAGTCCAGGACCATCGCCTTTCATTTGGGCTACAGCAGCACTAAAACTTCCCGCATTGGTACTCGATTTCCGTTGGGCTGTACCTCCACTACCACCGGGTGGCGCACTTGGTGCGATGGGAGGGTTTGCCGTCAATGCCATACCTGCTGTTTCAGCAGATGCCGCGGCTATCTCTTTTTTTTGCAACTGAGCCGTAGCCGCTGGTTGCGTGGTAGTGGTTTTAGATTGATCAGCGGCGCTTTTCAATGGGTGTAATTTGGTAGAAGCCTATAAATAGTGTGTATGCGATAACCTTATCTGCTTGCAATCTGTCTATCATGTAATTATCCCCTAGAGGCCTGCATCTAGCTTTTTTGAGCCGCTTTACGATTATTAAACACCACAACCCGTATACATGATGAGGTTGTTAAAGGTATTTAAATTCAGCTTAATGTGCAAGACAAAAATTATTACTTCGCATATCAAGTGTAGTATTTTGTAAGTGGGTTGTAGCGGTCGTTACAAACTTTCTCTAGTGAATTTTTTTATGATACAAATACCCTTGCAAATGGGTTGTCTTCCAAAGCTTTTTGCATGTTGGCTCCATCAATGGCTACTGCTGCTATGCTGGGCACAAAGCTGGTAAGCACATATTGTATCATGCCCACCTGTTCTTCATAAGTTGCATAATGTTCTGCATCGGTTTTTTTGCCGATAATGTTGTTTTGCTTGTGGTATATCATGTTCTGCTCTTCCCAGTAGCCAAAGCTCCCCATCGGCATAAAGGTATTGAGTTTTATAATTAGGGCAAAGAGCTCCTTTTTATCTACGTTTTCATCAGCCACCAATATGGGTACCATCATTTGTAGGATGGATTGTCCGTCTAAATCGTCTTCCACCTGTGGGAGGAAAGCCGCTTCCATTTGCAAAAAGTTTTCGCCTTGTAACATCTCGCTGGAGATATCGAGTACTATGTTGAGAGTTGAGTAGTTATGGTCTTCACCTGCTGGGGTTTCTATTAGCGCAGTGCTATATTGAAGCTCTTTTAAGTAAGCCAAAAAATCTTGAAGGAATTGCTGCTGGTGTTTGGGTGTAATGTTTGTTGCCATGTTTATTTGTATGTACTACGTTCGAAAGTAGTAATTATTTAAGTACTCAAATTGTGATTGCAGCCATAGATTATTGAAAGATTGCCATTCCATGTTATTTGTGCAAGGCCGATGCAATTGCGGCTGGCAATGGTGCTTCGCCCTGTACCACTTTCAAGCCCATATCGGTAATTATGCCACGCATTTCGCTGTTTTCTTTTACGCGTTGGTCTCCCAACACGCCTAAGTTGTACATGATCCAAGCGGTATCATGTATATAGTCGGCATAGAATTTACCATACTCTTTAGGCTTGTAGCCATGCGATTCCATTTCCCTATCCAACGGATTTGGTGGTATCGGTACCTTGGCCTGTCTATTAAATTTGCTATGCGTTTTCTTAGCTGCAAGGTACGTGGCGTAGTCTTTTTCCACACCCAACTCTCTTATGGCGACTTCTTTTTTGCGCGCCTTCTTGGCCAAGAAACGCCTTAGGCTAGTAATGCCACCAACTATGGCTGCACCAGCAAGCAAGCCCCATCCAATAGGGTTTGAGCCCATAAGGATTAGTGTGGTGCCGCCCGCTATCAGCAATAGGCCCTTGAATATGGTGCCTTTGGCATGGTTACCTCGCATAACCTGGGTGCTTGCAGCTTGTGTAGCTGCACTAAGCACCCCTGCGGAATCTGTGTCTTGGGCAGCTAGGTTCAATCTATCTTCTCTTGCTCTAGCCGTACCCAAGTTATAACCTCCTCGTAATACATCCGCGGCGCCCATGGCCACGCTACCGGCACCGGCCAATAGAGCCGCACTGCCTGCTACTGCGGCATTGCCCGCTAGGTTGGCCGCATGGAAGGTCATGGATGAGCTTTCTTTAAGGCCGCTGCCTGCCGCGCTTAACATGGCTCCGCCACCGCCTATTGCGCGGTCGCTGGTTTCACGGTTGCTATCCGCCATCATTTCGCCAGCCCTTACGCCATCAGCCACGGCACCAATGGTACCTAGGGCACCACCAGCTACGCCCAAACCTGATACGGCACTTGCGGTTTCACCAAATGCACTGGCAGTTGGGGCTTTACCGTTGAGTGCACTACCAAAATCGTACGCGCCCTTAGCGAAAGTATCGCCGTACATCGCACTCTTGGTAGCTGCTGATGCACCTGCTGCGGCGCCACCTACACCTAGTATGCCATATTCGGTATAGTCTTGTTTGTTGTCAGCATTATAGTTTACGCGGTCCTCTCCCGATGGGGATGGGGCAACGCCTGGATTTGCCTTGGAACTGACTTTCGGCGCTGGCCTAGGCGGCAACGGCGGTGCTCCATCTGAAGGCGCTACATCTTTCGGTGCTGGCCTTGGCGGCAGTGGTGGTGCCACGTCAACATCCTTTGGTTTTGGTCTTGGCGGCAACGGTGGTGCCACTTCTACATCCTTGGGCTTTGGCCTTGGTGGTAACGGTGGCGCTTCCTCTACATTTTTCGGTGCAGGCCTTGGCGGCAACGGCGGAGCCTGTTCTACATCCTTCGGTTTTGGCCTAGGTGGTAGCGGTGGTGCCTGTTCTACATCCTTTGGCTTTGGCCTAGGTGGTAGCGGTGGCGCTTGTTCCACTTCTTTTGGCCCAGGTAACGTTGGAGCTTGTTCTTCCGGTCCTTCAGATGACGCATCAGGACTATATGCTGGGAATGGCGGTATTGGCACTTCTGCCTCTTCGGCTGGGTCTTCTACTTCGCCCGCCTCCGCTTCTTGCTGTCCAAAATCAATTGCAACTTCTTCTCCTTCGCTCTCGCTGCCTTCCCCACCTTCCAATTGAGCAACTTCTGCTTTGCGTTGCAGGGGCATTGGGCCAATGGTTGTAGCATTGTTTGCTTTGCGTTGCACGGGTGCCGCTTCGCCTCGGGCTGCTTTGGCACCTGCTACATCAGCTTCCTTTTCCAAGCCCGAATCATCATTTACTGGTATTCCTTTAGCTTGAGTAGTGGCTTGCACCCGCCCTTCGCGCTGTTGCACTACGTGCGTAAGCTCGTGTCCTATCAGCTCTTTACCTGAACTAGACGATGGGTTGAACTTCCCTGGGGCAAAATGTACATCGCTACCCTGAGTATATGCTTGGGCACCAATTTCTGATGCCTTGCTAGAGTTGGTATGGAAATTTACATTCGAGAAATCGGCGCCCATCGATTGCCCCATATCCGCTTTTACATCGCCCGAAGGGCTTACTGCGTTTTCGGATTTTGCTTGGATGGGCTTAGATATTGATTGACCAAAACTAGCCGCTCCGCTACTCTTTAGCTGTGCACTGCCACTATTGTTGTTGGTTGATGCCGAAGGTGGCCCGGCGGGTGGTGCAGACGCCCAGCTACCAGTAAGCGCTTCTGCACCAGTGGCAACAGGCTTATTCTCAGCTTCTTTACTAGCGGATGTAGGTTTGCTGCTTTGGGTTTGGATAGGCGGTGCAGAGGTGCTTCCCATGCTGTAATTATAGCGTATTGCTGGGGTAAATTCAAAAAATAATAAACCAATTGTGTTAAAAAGTTAGTTTGCCGTTGCAAGAGATGATTGAAGTGCTTAATAGAACGGAAATGACTCCTTTAGTGTGTCCTCCAACTGCTCGCGTTTGTTATACTTCTCCGTTTCAAATTGCATCTTTTTTGCCATCCTAGGGTTCATGCCACCAGATTGTTTGTTGTCAAATTTCTCTGTCTCAAACTGAAGTTTTTTGGCCATGCGCGAATTCATACCGCCTGATGAGGCTGTAGTGGTAGGTTGCGGTGCTTGTTCTACATCGGCATTTTTCAATGCTACCATGGCATTTACTTGGGGGTTTTCCCTGTAAGCCTCATGTCGTGATAGGTAGTTTCTGCCATCGTGGCCTTCTTCTATTCCCTGGGTTTTAGGGTTGTAGCCTTTAGGGTCAACCGTATAATCCGATGAGGATTTTTGGTATGATTCGTCATTCCAATTCTTTACGATGCCACCGGTTTTTTTAAGACCTTTAATATGGGCTTTAGCTGCACGGAAACGTATTTGGGCGGCCTTTACTTCCTCAGGGCTCAATTGCTCATCTGGCCCTTTGGTTGGGTCGTTTAGAATTTTGCCCAAGTTTTTTGCTTTCATGCCAAGTATCTTTTTGGCCGTTTGGGCATCAACTTGCGATGGCAATCCTAAATAATTGTCTTTACCCACCCTAGGGCCTTCTTTCCCTTCACCTTTTTCTTCTTTACTTGGCCCCATTTCAAGGCCTTGCGGATTGATTTTTCCAAAGGCTACGTCATTATCAATGCCTTTTACTTTGCCCCCGTTGTCAATAAATATATTGCCACCGTGGCGGTCGGTTTGGTTAGATAGGTAGTCCATCATTTGCAGGTCCGACAAGCCTTTTTGCGTATTAGGGTTTTTCATGTCGAAGTGGTTAATGCTATACTGCCCACCTGTTTCGCTAACCAATTGCTTTCCATCCACATTGCCCGAAACGGAGCCTTTTTCACCGTTCACATTAGCAAAGTATTCTTCTGATAGCACATTAGTGCCAATGGCCTTATCTAACCTTGATGAGGCCACTGCCCTTGCCGATGAGCGCGACTTGCCGTTATCATCCACCGATATACCTTGTTGGTATCCGCCGCCATCTTCTCCCTTCATACCTGTATCGCCTTTGAAGAAGCCCTTGTTGGAGCCGCTATTGCCTATGTTGTTGCCAAAAGTAACCTTAGTAGTGGGATTGGCAGTTTTTTGGGTATTGGCAATTGCCTCTGTCGGGTTATCAAGTGTTAACCCATCGTTCAGGTCCGTTTTCTTCTTTCTTTTAAACGGGTTCCACATCTGCACTACGCTGGCTGCCTTCATTTGTGCGGGCGCTACGGTAGTGTTTAGGGTATTGCCAAATGGGGTTCTGGCGGCTTTTGCCCCTAGTTGGTCGGCCTCGTTTTCTAGTTGTTCGCTATCGTTTACTTGCAAACCCTTGGCCTGTGTGGTAGGCTGCACTTTGCCTTGGCGCTGCTGAACCACGTGCGCCAATTCATGGCCAATTAGCTCCTTACCTTGGGTGGTGCTGGTGTCAAATTGACCCGGGGCAAAGTGTATATCATTTTCTTGCGTGTAGGCATGTGCGCCTATATTGGTTGCACTGGTAGAGTTTGGGTGGAAGGTAACATCGCTGAAATCAGCATTCATGGCGTTGCCCATTTCAGCCTTCAGTTGTGCTGGTCTTTGGGTGCTCTCACTTGCCGTAGCTAAAGCAGATAAACCGCTTCTGGCAATATCTGCCGCAGGCGATTGCTTGGTTTTTTCTAGCTCCTCGTTTGTTGCTGTAGGTGTGGTAGCCCGCTTCTGGGCCCTTAGTTTAGCTTTTCCCATAGTGTAATATTAAAATTTTACACGTAAAAGTTCAATTTTGAAAGATACTTCTTTTCGCAATTCACACTTGATTTTCTACAACTGGTTTGCAAATTCATATTTTAGATTAAAAATTTTGTGGAAATTCTTCCAAATTCGAAATGTTAAAAAGTCAAAGAGGCCTTGCAAAAAGTGACACTAGAAATTTCTCTTAAATTTTTATCATTTGATTGGTTTACGCCAAATGATGCCTATATTTAACAACCAAAATTTCACTTAAGCTATGTTTAGGTTTAGTTTTTAATCGCGGAACATTACGAATGCCTACTACCTATCTAGACAGCATTAGCAGTACCGGTGTATTCCATTCCAGAGGTAGCATTCCTTTGGATAAGCCTACCTATGTACCGAGGCAAATAGACCATCAACTGCATCAGTCAATCCTGGATGGGCATTTCAGCTATATGTTTACCGCCCGCGATATGGGTAAAACAAGCCTTCGCATTAGGCTGAGCGACCAACTGCAGAGCGAAGGGGTAGTGTGCACCTTTGCCGATATGAGTGCCTTGGGCACCAACATCATTTCACCCGATCAATGGTACTATACTTACCTCTTTCAAATATGCAGAGGCTTGGGTCTTACCTCAAAGCTAAAAAGTTGGTGGCGCGAAGACACAGGCACTACACCGGTGGATAGGGTGATAGAGTTCTTCCAAACGGTTGTACTAAAAGAAGTGCCCGAGAATATAGTGGTGTGGATTGATGAGGTGGAAGCAGTGCTGAACCTTGATGAGAACTTTTTCAATACCGATGATTTCTTCGCCATCATTAGGAGCCTATACAATGCCAGGACTGATAACCCTGATTTAGTAAGGTTGAACTTTGTGGTGATGGGTATTTCCACCCCGCAAGAGTTGGTAAAAGACCAAGAGCGTAGTCCTTTCCTTATAGGTAAGGAGTTTCTGCTGGAAAATATAAGCTTGGAAGAGAGCGAGCCGCTGGAAGCTGGGCTTGAGTACTTTGAGATCGATCGTAGGGCTTTTTTGCAAGAGGTTTTTTATTGGACCAGTGGTCAACCATTTCTTACCCAGCGCATTTGTGAGGCGATAGTAAAGGGTGAGGACAAAATTGCCAACAACAAGGAAGTGGTATATGCTTACACCAACGAGCTATACCTGAAGAAGGCCAATACCATTGAGTCTGACCCGCATTTGCTTGCGATACAAAACAAGATATTGCGCTCCCAATACAATACCAAGATACTTGGCCTATACCAAGAGCTATACAATAAGCAGTTTGTAGTATACAATCCCGATGATCTTACCCATCGTCACATGATGCTTTCGGGCTTGGTGCGCGTTGTATCGGGGCACTTAGCGGTAAACAACAACATCTACAAAACCAAGTTTGACCTAGAGTGGATCGGGCAGCAATTGAAGAAATTCGACCGCCCATTTTCTGCTGACTTGAACCGTTGGCTTTCCCTTAACAAATCTCGTTCAGCAGCCCTGAAAGGGGAAGTATTACGCCAAGCCCTTACCTGGGCTAGCGATAGGGATGATTTGTCGCCATTGGAGAAACGTTTCTTGGAGTTTAGCCGTAGGGTTGAAAAAGAGGAAGAGCGCAAAAAGCGCCGTATATTGATATTGATGCTCATATTGGCGGGTTTGCTTCTTATATTATCCGTTTATGCTGCCATATATGCCTTAGCACAAAAGGAGATTGCTGATGCACAAACCATAGTAGCGCTTGAGGAAAAGGATAAAGCCGAAGAGCAGACCGTAATAGCCGACGGACTAAGAAAGACCGCTGAGGAAAACTTGCAGAAACTGGCTATCGCACAAGAAGAGCTTGAGATAGCCCTAAAAGAAGCCGAACGCCAGCGAGACTTTGCAGAGGTGGCTCGACTAGAAGCAGAACGCAACCGATTGGAGGCAGAAAAGCTGAAAATATTGGCCGACCAACAGCGCTTGATTGCTGAAGACCAGGCCGAGATAGCTCGCCAGCAAGAGTTAGAAGCTATACGCTTAAGCAGACTTTCTACCGCACAGTCATTGGCATTTAAGGCAACCTTAAACTATGATGACCCACAAGTGAACGGCTTGCTAGCCATGCAATCGTTCAACTTTAATAGTGAAAATGGCGGCAGCCCATACGATGCCGCTATTTATGAGGCCGTTCGCAATGCCAAAACCATGGTGGACAGCAGCTATAAAAACAACTTTAAGCTCGATGCCGAGCTGTTGTCTTCTTTTGTTTTTGCGGAGGATAACACCTTGATAGCCATGACCCTTGGAAGCGACTTGGTGTTGTATGACATGAAGAGTAACAAGATTATAGGCCAACGCAAAATAAAAAACAAAACCAGCGTGCCTGTAAACCGTTCTTTCTTGTTTCCTATGGCGGGTTTGGTGCTATTGGGTTATGAAGATGGCAGCTTGTATTTGAATAAGCTGGGTACCGACAAACTGGTAACCGCTCCTATGGTAGGCCATGAAGGCATGATACGTGCCGCCGATATTAGCCCCGACCATCAAAAAGTGGCAACTGGTGGTAGGGATAATAAGCTGTTGCTTTGGAATATTTCAGCGCCAGAAGTACCCGTACAAACCTTTAGCTTGGGCGGTAGTATACGCAGCTTGGAGTTTACTACCGATGGCAACTACATATTTACGGCTGACGAATCGGGTATGGTGATGCGCAATAATGTACTTACTGGCACGCAAGACTCACTATCAACCCAGGCTGGTAAACGAGCACTTTCATTAAGCTTAACGCCAGATAACAAGATTTTGGCAGTTGGGTATAGCAATGGTTTGCTTGAATTGTATGATTTAACAACCCTTAAACTGATTACACCAATAAACAATGCCGGGGATATTGGTATTGAGCACATTACGGTGGACAAAACCTCATCGATGATGGCGATTGCCAATGCGGCAGGAACGATTAAGGTGTACCGCTTAAAGAATCTTAACCTGCAGCCAATAACTATTACCGACCATAAGAAAAAAGTGCAGACACTGGCATTCCATGAGGATGGCCGTATTTACGCCCTTTGTCGTGATAACCAAATGCGCTTCTGGGAAACTGATGTAAATAAACTGGCCAAGGATATGTGCCAGCAACTGAACCGAAACCTTTCGCAAGAAGAGTGGATACGCGAAGTAGGGGAGGATATACCTTATGTAGAAACCTGTAAGCCAGCGCAGCAATAATGAGGATAGATAAGACATATAAAGCCCTGTTGCTACTATTGGGGATGTGGATGGCCCTGCCAACAGTTGCACTTGCCCAAAACCGCAATTGCGAGGAGACGCTCCGCGAGTATGTACGCCTTTTTGAAGCAGGCAAATACGATCAGTTAATCGCGCTGGTAGAAGGTGGCGAAAGCAAGATGAGCCAATGCGATAGTAAACAGAAAGAACTGTTGTATGAGGTAATTTCTAGTGCCTATTTGGAGATTGATAAGCTAGAGGAAGGGTTAGATTACATCCGTAGAATTTTTAAGAACAACCACTATTATGATGCGGGCTCATCTACATACAGCTTAGAGCCTTTTCTTACCAACTTAAATAAGTTTAAGGTAAAGCCAGTAATGGCGATAGGGGTAAATGTAGGGTACGACCTACCTTTTTTCTTGGTGGATAATTACTACAATATAATAGACGATAAGCTGCTTCGCACCCAGAGTACCAAACATAAAGCGTTGCCTTCGTTTCATGCAGGGGTGAGTTTGCAATACAACTTGTTTAAATACCTTTCGCTACATACCGAGGCCAACTACCTGCAAACCCACTATGAGCGCACCATTTTTGCTGATAATAATATAGCCGAATATTTTGATGGCTTTAGGAACAGCAGCATCACCTTCGACGAAAACTTGAACCAGCTGAACGTGCCGTTGTACGCCCGTTTCAACTTGGCCGTTGGTAAGTCAAAGTTTGTTCCAGCTTTTTACGGAGGCTTTTTCTACCGGTATACAGTAACCGCAAAAAGCAACCTAAATGGCCAAATGAACCGATTTATCGGCCAAGACTTTAGCGAAGTGAACGAATCGGATTTTATAACTACCGATGCTTCGGCGCTGGGTATTGATATGCGCCCGATGCGCAACAGGCACCAATATGGCCCATTGGCCGGTATAGCGCTAACTTACCAAGTACGGTATTTCACTGTTTTTGCCGATGTGCGGTACATGATAGATTTGCCCAAATTTGAAAAAGCAGATACCCGCTACGACAATACTTTGTTGGTAGATTATTACTATCTAGATGCCGACTCTAGGTTTACCAACCTGTCGTTATCATTGGGCTTTACCTACAATTTTATTCACCAAATTAAACAGCAGTATTAATGCAGCGCAATCTGGTGTGTATATTGAGCTTAATCATTGTCGCAGTGCTGTTTTCAGCCTGCGAAAAAACCGAGCCTCAAGATGAAGGCTTTGTGAAGGTTTATAATGACTTTGTGATATTTGGCAAGACCATCAAAACATCAGATGGTGGCTTTTTGGTAATAACCACTGATAATGTATACGACAACAGGCGCAATGCTATTAAAGTAAACGCACAGGGTGAGAAGGATTGGCAGGTTTTCTTGGATTATAACTCTCCCAATGCCGAATCGCGCACGGTAGTGAAGAACTTTGTAAACATTGCCGAAACGCCTGATAAATTGGCGCTCGTATTGGTTGAAGAGCTCGACCCACTGGGGGTAGGCATGCCGCCAGTGCTTAAGTTTATTAAAGTAAATGCTGATGGCGCAACGGTGCAAAGCGTGAGTATACCCAATCCATTTCAAAATAGCGGCATCGATAACATCTCTTTTGCCAAACTTGCCGTTACCCCAAGTAATGCGGGCGGTTATGCGTTGTCACTGGTTGGCATTACCACAACCGGTAGCTTAAAGGGTATAGGTGTAGTGCAGTATCCTCTCGATGCCAACTTTAATTTGGCGGCCAACGCAACGCCGATTGCCAACTCATTACAGAATTACTTCATTAGCGGTTTTAGCGGTACTATTTCAACCGATTTAATACAGATAAAGCCTACAAGCGATAACGGATTTGTCATTTTAGCCCCTGGCAACCGCACCGCCCACAATGGTTTTGTTATTAAAACCGATAATACCCTAAACGAGCAGTGGCGCTTTTATCACCGCTCGGTCAACGAGGCTAAAAACCTAATTGATTTTGCTGAAATGCCTGGCAATAGGTTGATGATACTTTGCCAAGCGGGTTATTTGGATAGGGGAGCAGTGAAAAATGACGATGACTTTTTGGTAATGATTATAGATAACACCAATGGCGATGTGCTAAAAGAGGTACGGTACCGCGATGTAGATAATAACCCCAACAATACCATTAAGGCAGATGCAAACGTAGCTAGGGCAATTACTCCGCTTCGGAACGGTAACTTTTTACTAGTAGGCGACCAGAGCGATTATGCATCTAATGGCTCTATCGATTCGCATACAGAAGGCACTAACCTATACATGCTGGAGATTACCCCCGAAGCTGACGGAACTCCTGTTCGTCGCGTGATCATTGAAAGCTCTTTTGGATTGCACGGAAACGATATAGTGGAGCTGGAAGGCGACCGGTATTTGGCATTGTGCAGTAAGCACAGCTTTGGCTTTACACAATACCGCGATATGGTTTTGATGGAGATATTCCCTGACGGAAATTTTGTGAAATAATGCTAAGGTTTACCAAACATATCATCTTTTGGGTGTTGTTGGCCTTAGCCACAGATGCCACA
The DNA here is from genome assembly GCA_027483645.1 of Sphingobacteriales bacterium. GTDB lineage: Bacteria > Bacteroidota > Bacteroidia > Chitinophagales > CAIOSU01 > CAIOSU01. The sequence continues at coordinate 115,240 of JAIXUD010000021.1, read as the reverse complement.
CTACATGCACAGGTGCTTCCACCAATAGTGCAAGATACATCGCTCTGCAGCAGCACCCGCGATTCAGTTAAACTATATGCCAAACCTGCCAGCAACTTGCTGGATGAAAAAATCATTTGGTATACGAACGCCGTTACCACGGTCCCTTATGCAATAACCGATAGCAACCTTACTGTTTTTGATACTGCTACCGTAACTTACTATGCCGCTACACTTTTGCCTGGCGATACCACGGTTTATGATACGTTTGTCTACAGCAACCCAATCGAAAACGTGAATGCGCAGCCATATTCCTACTACTTTGATGGGCAGGTATTTGATGTGATAGAGCCAGTTGTGCTGGAAAGTGTAGTAATGTACTTCAACAATATGTTCAATGTTGTGGTGGTGATTAAAGATAACCTTGGCAACATTGTGAATACCACCAATGTACCTAACCCAACTGGGCTGCTGGATGGTCAAGAAGAAGTGTTCCTTAATGCCCGTTTACTACCCGGTATTGGTTATACCATCACTGCAGAAGGCTCAGGTGGCAATGGCCTGCTGAGGAATTTTTCGGGGGCCGTTTATCCTTATTCGGCAATCGACCAAGTTACTAGTACCCCAGTGCTTTCCGTTACAGGCACTATCAATGGCCTTACTGATTATTTATACTTCTTTTATGATTGGAAGGTGCTGCAAATAAGCAACGATAGTGTTAGTGCCCGCTTGCCTGTTACCACATATGTAAACACCCAGCCCATTCTCGGGTTTTTTAGTAGGAAGGTTTGCCAGGATACCGTTATTACGCTGGATGCTACGGTAAATGCAGTTAATCCTACCTATTTCTGGCCAAAAGGGCAGCAAACCACCCCGCAGATACAGGTAAGCAACCGCGATATTTTCATTGTGGAAGTGACTATACCTGTACCTGGTTTTGCCGATTGCATCCGGCAAGATACGGTGCAGGTAGATACTTTTGCCCGAACGTTTATTACTATTTTGGATACATCCTACGTATCGTGTGCGGGCGATGTTGCGGACAATATTGATATTAAGCTTTCAGGGGGCAGATTGCCTTATGATGTGTATTGGACTGATGAGAATGGAAACAGCGTTTCAACTGAATTAGGTACTTTTGATTCGCTGCACAGCTTAATAAACACCCCATATGGTTCATACACGGTATTAGTGCAAGATGATAACAACTGCAAATCGACTTTAGATAGCATTACCATTACCGAGCCAGAGCCGTTGGACATACAATTGAACTACCTGGATAGCATTATTTGTAATGGAGAACCCACTGGTAGACTAGAAACAGTATTAAGTGGCGGGCGCTTACCTTATGTATATGATTGGAGCACCGCATCGGGCACTATGCTAGACTCAAACCTGACCTCAACGATTGATACTTTCAGCGAGTTGTCGCCAGATGTGTATGTACTTTCCCTTACTGATAATAATGGTTGTGCCCTAAGCGACACGATTGCGATTAATTTTATAGCTGGTAGCGTTCCATTGAATTATGATAGTGAGCGCAATACCTCATTTGGAGCTAATTCTGAATTATGGTCGGCGTTTGTAATTTATGATGCCAACAAGCTTACTCCTTATTACGAAACCCACTTCATAGAGTATGTGTCGGCTTATATTTCCGATGAAGACACCAACATTGTGGAAGCGATATTAAGGGTACGAAAGGATGTAACCGATACGCAGAGGCCGTTTATTGCTGGCAGCCACTGGACCAAAGTATACGAAGACAATGTAACCAGCCAATTAAAAGGCATCAATGGGTTTAAGTGCGTGAAGCTAGTAGGTGCTCCGCTGGTTTTGGAGACTGGCCGTAAATACATCATCGAAATAGAGTTTTTGCTGAAAGACGGCACTGTGCAAATTTTGGGCTTGGATGCTGGTGTTCAGCCAGACCCTAACGGCGCGTTCCTATTCAACCTAAGCAATCCTAATGGGGTAGCGCTTTCAAGCCTTGGTGCGTTCAACAGAAACTGGAATATGAGACTCACTTTGCGAGATGTTAACCTTGTGGGTGAAGCTGATTTGCCAGTGGGTAACGTAGGCGGTTTAGTGAGTTATCCTAACCCGGCTAACGAGCAAGTGAACTTTAGTTTTCAATTGCCAAAAGCAGGGCAGGTTTCGTTGAAGGTGTTTGACCTTCAAGGCAAGGAAATAGCCTCATTAATAAATGAGCAATTGACTTTGAATAATAGTCAATTCATTACTTGGAATATTCAGGAAGTACCAGCAGGAATGTATATTGGCGTTCTGCAAACGGAGGAGGGATTATTTACTACCAAATTGCTGATAGTACGATGAAGAGGCTAGCCATAACCATTAGGACTATAATTGCAGCAATATTGCTGGTGCCGTGTATTTCCGCTTGGGGCCAAACCTTAACACCTGCAACTGCCACCATTTGTACAGGCGATGACCTAACCCTTACCCGCGATTTCGGGGGTGGTACGGGAGGTTGCAACTTTGTGTTGGTTACTACATTCAACGGTGGTGCCGAAACCCGATCGGGCTCTTTAAGTGGTGGCAATGATGATGACTTCACCTTTAATAATTCTGCTGCTGGCACCTATGTAATGTTTGTAGAGAAGGTATCGTGTAGTACTGCTACAAATAACGATTCCACCAATACCATAACCGTAACAGTGTTGGGCAAGCCAATAGTTGCTTTCACTGGTCTTCCATCAGAAGCTTGTGTGGGCGATGCCGAGAGCATTAACGTTACTATTAACTACAACGGGCGTACTGATTGCAACACACTCAGGCTTGAAGCACAAAACGGCGCTGCTTGGGATTTGGTAGGCACAGCCATAACGCTAGGTGCTGGGGTTACTACCCACAACTTTACTATACCTACTACCACTGCTGGTACTACAACCTATAGGGTAACATTAGCTTGTAGCAGTGCTGGTTGCAATGCTCTTTCTTCAGGTACTAGCACTATACAGGTTATAGCTAACCCTGTGGTTACCCTTACCAGCACGTTACCCTCGGCTGCTTGTGTTGGTTCTACCCAAAGCCTTGTAGTTGGCATTAATCAAAATGGCCGCTCCAGTTGCAACACTTTGTTTTTGGAATCTTTTGACGGTGCAGCTTGGAACCAAGTAGGCGCAGCAGCTGCCATCGGCACGGGTACTTCACATACCTTTACCATACCTACTGCTACCGCTGGAACTTTTCAATATAGGGCACGGCTTACCTGTAGCTTAAGTGGCTGCAACAGTTACGTATCAACCACCACGCAAACCATTCAGCTATTAACGGCACCCACCGTATCGTTTGCTGGCTTGCCATCTACCGCTTGCGTTGGCGATGCGGTTACCATCAATACCTCTATAAACTACAATGGACGAACTGATTGCAATACTTTGAGGCTTGAAGTTGAAAACGGTGCCAATTGGGATTTGGTAGGTGCAGCAGTTACCTTAGGAGCAGGCATAACCACACACACTTTCACCATTCCTACTACTACCGCTGCTACTTCCAATTATAGGGTAACCCTAAGCTGTACCAATACAGGTTGTGCCACGGCATCATCTTCGGCTGCTAGCATAGAAGTATTAGCTAATCCAGTAGTAACCATAACAAATACCTTGCCTGCACAAGCTTGTGTGGGCGGCAGCGTATCATTGCTGGTAGGTATAAATTACAATGGCCGCACTACCTGCGGCTCACTTCGTTTAGAGTCATTTGATGGAGCGGCTTGGAACCAAGTAGGCTCCAGTGTTACCCTCAGCGGCGCTACTTCGCATAGCTTTTCTATCCCTAGTGGCACTGCGGGCACTTACCAATACCGCGCACGTTTGGTTTGTACTTCAGGAAGCTGCAATAGCTATACCACTACTGGGCAAACTATTGAGTTTCTATCGAACCCTAATGTATCACTTTCCACCACTTTGCCCGGAACCGTTTGTGAGAATGCCAGCGTATCGCTCACTGCAAACTTTACTTTCAACGGCCGCGCCACTTGCAACAGCTTACAATTAGAAGAGAATAACGGCGGCACTTGGGTGGCCATAGGTGCTCCCGTAACAGTATCTGGTGCTACTACCTCGCATGTATTTACTGTTCCTACAGGTACTATCGGTTCTTACGAGTATCGGGTAACTTTGGGTTGCACGGGTAGCGTTTGCAACAGTTACAGTACTTCAAGCCAAAACATTTCTGTAATCGGTTTGCCTACACTCACCATTACCCCAGCCACTGCTGGCCCACACACCCGTTGTATTGGCAGTAGCTTAGCCCTAAGCGCCACTTTGAGCGGCAACCCAACCGGGTGCAGCGCTTCCAACATTATATGGGAGCAAGCGCTTTCTGCATCAGGACCTTGGTCGCCAGTAGGTGGGCAAACCGGTAGCAATGCAACAGTGACGGTGGCATCGGGCGTTCGCTATTACAGCGCTTCTATCACCTGCTCATCTACCCCCGGTTGTGGATTGGTTCGCACCGCCGCGGTGGAGGTTACTGGTGAGTTGCAACCGTCTTTAACCCTAACTGCCGACAAAACCAACTCTTGCGCCGGCAGCCAAGTGGTTCTCACTACCAACATATTGACTACCGGCACCGGTTGTACCGATTTCACTTGGACCGCCACACCTGTAGGCGGCAGCGCAACCACTTTGCCTCAGACTACTTCAAGCATCACTGTAACTCCAAGTACCAGCACCACCTATAGGGCTACTTACAATTGCGCAGCCTCTGGTGGATGTACCAGCCCTAGCCAAAACATTACCATCACGGTAACTGCACAACCAAGCATAACTATCACTCCAGCTACTGTAGATTCGGTTTGTACTTCAGCACCCATATCACTTACCGCAAACCTAGCTGGTGGTATAAGCTGCAATGCCGCCGATGTTAAGTGGGAATCGAGTATCAACGGCACTACTTGGAGTGGTGCGGTGTTGCACACAGGTGCTACCTACGCATTTACAGCTACCACTTCAACCTACTACAGAGCTTACATTGAATGTGGTGCATCTAGCGGTTGTACCCGCAGCGAAAGTGCACCCGTATTGATAAAAGTTGCCCAAAACCCTACGGTAACTGTTCAGGCCACTTATCCTGCATCTGTTTGCGACGCTGCTTTGGTTTCTTTGCAAGCGGTGGGCGTTCCTGGAGCTGGTACCTGCGGCTATCAATGGTTTGCCAGCCCAACTGGTTTGCCTGGAACATTTACGGCCATAAGCACTTGCTTAACCGCCAATTGCAATGTGGTGCTAGGTAGTGGCAACCGCTTTATACAGGTTAGTTACAGTTGTTCAGCCAGTGCCTGTCCCGTGGCACAACTCTCGGCACCCATTGAAATTAGCGTAAGCGGCCAACCCACCATCGCATTAACCTTGACTCCATCATCCGGTAAAATCTGTGCAAACTCTACCGTAACGGTAGGTTCTGCCCTTACCGGTGGTGTGGGTTGCCAAGTAGATTGGGAAATATCGCAGAATGGCGGCAGCACTTGGCTTCCATTGGCCAGCAACCTTACCCAAATTACCCTTGATACCCTTACCCGAAATACCAAGATAAAAGGCATTACTAATTGCTCGGGCGTTGGCTGTACTGATGATGACCAGGTTGTAGACATCGAGGTTATCGCTCGCCCAACGCTTAATTTTAGTACCATAGTACCAACTATATTATGCGATGGGTCTAATTTTGGTCCGGTTTCGGTATTTGTATCCAACCCAAATGTAACAGGCTCAGTGTTATTGTATGATAGCACTGCAGCAACTGGATGGAACAGCTTGCCCGCTGGTACGGTTGCTTTCCCTGTGTTCGCCGTTACTGAGCAGCGCCGCCTCACCGCTGTATACACCATTACCAGCCACGATGGCTGCGGCCCTATTAACAGTGATACACTTGTAGTTGCTCCGTCAAACCTGCCCGATACCGCGGGTGTAGTAATCAGCGTGACCCCGAACTACTGTTTCCCGAAAGTACAAGGTGCCATTGAATTAAATCCGAACTTGGGCTACAATTACTCTTTGGGTAGTGATACTACCACCCCGCAAGCCTTGTATACCAGCTTGGTGCCTGATACTTTTACGCTCACTATTGAAGATGTGTTAAGCGGTTGCAGGCGCGAAATAGAAGTAATTTTACCGGATAGCTCTAACCGCAGTCAGCCCTTTGCGTTTGATGTTAGTGCTGCCAATATAAAAGGGATAACTTGCTTTGGCGAAAATGATGGACTAATTATACCAGAAGTACTTGGCGGTACTAGCCCATTCACCTATATCTATACCAATCTAGACGCTGGTGTTACCGATACTACGTTGAACGATACCATCTTAAACTTAGAGACGGGTACCTACAAGATTGTGGTACAAGACCGCTACGGTTGCGAATTGGCAGACTCTAACTTCTTTATTTTCGAGCCAAACCTATTGGATGTTTTCTTGGTAGATGATGTGGTGCCTTGCACCGGATCGCCACGCGGTACGCTGGAGGCACAAGCTTTTGGTGGAACCTTGCCATATAGCTTCACTTGGTTGAACCCCATTGCTAATGGCCCGATAATAAGCAACATCCCTCCAGGAACCTATACGGTTGAGCTACGCGATGCCAACGGTTGTTTGGTAAGTGGCAATGGTATCGTGAATGCCGCCCGCGCCCTTACTGCACAAGTAACTGATGCTAGCTTTGGCTGTGGATCTACCTTTACCCCCCGTATCGATTTTTCGGTTTCGGGTGGTTATGGCCCGTTCCGTTATGGGGTTAATGATGTAAACGGCAACGTGATATTGCCACTAGTGAGTGCACCCGACTCGGTATACTCGCTTACCTTGCCTGCTGGTGCCCCATCAACATTCAATTTGATAGTGGTGGATGATAGCTTGTGCACCATTACTTTGCTTGATACGGTGGATGAACCCTTGCCAGCATTGCCCCCTACCTTGACATCTCAGGCATCAAGAAACGGCAACGCCAACGGCACGGCAACAGTAACCGAGAACTTTGCGACCTACCAGTGGAGCAATGGGCAGTCAACCAAAACAATCAGTGGTCTGTTACCGGGCACTTACTCCGTAACTGTTGCAGATGCAAACGGATGCACTGTTACGGGCTCGGTAGAGGTGAGGTTGGTGTTGGTTAACGGCATTGATGCGGTGGAAAATGAAGCAGCAAGTTTGTTGCCGGCAAGGCCAAATCCATTTAGAGATTTTACAGTGATACCTTTTGTGTTGACACGCTCTGCAGAAGTGCGTATCTCTCTGTTCGATATATCGGGGAAGGAAGTGATGATGATGGGCCAGGGCAGCTATTCGCCGGGCGAACACCAAGTTGAAATTAGTAACCACAGCTTGCCAAACGGCATATACTATTGCCGCATGGTAACCGGTGAAATTGTTCGAACCCAAAAACTTATCATCCTGCGATGAGCAGCCCATATAAAACCAATACTATTATTGATCGCTTCAGGCTGCAAAATAGCATACTGAGAGGGCTGTTTGTTTACAGCCTTATCTTAGCTATGTTCATGCCCAGCGCTGAGCTGGTGGCATCTGTATATTTCGGGCGCTCCACTATCGGCACTAGTGGCGGGGGCAACGAGAAAGACGCAACCATACATTTTTACAATGGAAGCGAATGGACCACGGCACTGCTGGCCATGGAGGCGCAACCAGAGGTAGTAGATACCGCAGCTACCAGCAGCCCATTGTTTTACCACAACGGTATTATGTGGGTAAAGACGGACATGGTGGAAGAAGATGTAAAAGGCGCGCGCATAACCAAGGTGAACCTCCCACTAGAGCGCTTGGCAGGTAAGCCGGACGCACCAGCCGAGGGTCTGACAGCAGAGCTTACTTCCCCAGCTAAAGTAACTACTACCGAAACCGCCAGCGGCGAAGTGGTTGCAGTTGTACAGCAACCGCCATCTTCAAAACTAGAGAAGGACCTGGGCACCAACAAAACAGCCAACGTACCTACCAAATCCATTACGCTCCCAGCAGCCGATAAGCCTATCATCAATAATCAGGTGAAAAGCGTGCCTGTGGTGAAGGAAATCAACAAGCCAATTGCAGACAAAGAGCCTGTAACTATTGCCCCTGTGGTAGCTAAAGAGGTTTCTAAACCTGCGGTTACCCCCGTTGCCGCGCCTACTCCTGCACCAGTTAAAAAGTCGACTACTAGAACACTGGTAATACCCGCACCTTCAAAAACCCCGGTGGTAGTGCATGATGCAGCACCTGCTGCAAAGCCGGTTACAAAACCTTTTACAAGTCCAACTGCTACTACCAACAAGCCTAATGTAACCGAAGCGCCTGCTTTAGTAAAGACGGAAACTAAGCCGGTAGTAAAAGAAGACAAGCCGGTAGTGGCAAGCAAACCAGCATCAATTGTGGATCGAGTACCGGTTAACAAGCCAGTGATGGTCCCAATGCCAGTAGTGACCAACGATAAACCCAATACAGCAGTTACACCAAACTTGGCAAAAACTGAGACTAAGCCAGTAATTAAGGAAGATAAGCCAATTGTTACCAACAAGCCTTCAACTTCCATTGCACCAGTTGTGGCCAACAAGCCAGTAATGGCCTCAATGCCAGTGGTAACCAACAATAGGCCGAATGTAACTGTAGCCTCAAAGTTGGTGGATGCGGACGCAAAACCGATACCAACCCCAAGGCCTGAGAAAGTGAAAATTTCCAGTGTACCAGTTATAGCTGCTGTGCCAGTGCCTCTTAGGGTGAAGCCCGATGGCAAGCCAGTGATGACCAGGCTAAATTACAACCTGGCGCCACCGCACCCATCTACGGTAAACTCTACTATTGCAAACAGGCCAGAGAAGGGACCCATAAAGGCTCCACCGGCAAACTTCGTATTTGCCTTATCAAAACAAGGGGGTGCGCAACTGCCCCAAGATACCGTACCGAAACCGAAGCCTTCCGCACTTACGGATTTCATTCAATCGGGTGCCGATGTGGAGCCAACGCCAGAGGCAGAAACCATACAAGACCCAAAGCCAGAAGCAAAGAAAGACGACAAAAAGAAAGACAAAAAGAAGGAAGACGAACCAGCGCCTGCGCCCATCACGCTGGATACCATTCGAAAGTTGATTCAAGAGGAAGTAAGCAAGTCTACAGCTGGCCAATTGCCTGTTTCGGCTATCGCACCGCCAAAAGCGGATACGGCTACCGTGCCTTTGCCGCCAGTGCTTACGGTGAACGATAGCATAGAGGAGCTGCGCAAACTAAACGAGCAATTGCAAGTAGAGCTTGACGAAAAGCTGATGTTGCGCGATAAACTGGAAGGACAGGTTGATCAGCAACGCCAGATTAAAAAGGAAGCCAAACTGCAAGGCGACCTCGGCAAGAAGGATACGATAAAGCTGGAAGGTTCGGATTCTTATGTAGTGCGCGAACATAAGTTTGCCCTTAACCACGAAATTTTCGGTTGGCACCCACACTGGATGGGCGATAGCTACCGCAAGTATGACTATAGCTTGTTGACTACCTTGGCTTACTTTTCTTATGAGTTGAACCCTAATACAGGCGGCTACAAAACCATTCATGATTGGAACGAAACCGACGTGGTTGAGCTGGCGCAAGATAAAGGTTGCAAAGTAGTGCTAACCGTAACTTGCCTGAACGAGAAAGACCTTTCGCTGTTTTTGGCCAACCCTGCGGCGCAAGATAATTTCGTGAAAACCATTCGTGGGTTAATAGTTGAGCGCAATGCCAATGGGGTGAATATCAATTTTGAGAAGCTGAACTATCGTTACAAGCGCGAGCTGGTGAACTTGATGGAGAAGCTGCGCAATGCTTTTGATGCGTTGAACCCTGACTACCAGATAAGCATAACCGTACCCGCTATTGATTATGCGGGTGCTTATGATGTAGAGGCTATGGAGCCTTTTGTTGACCTATTTGTTATGATGGGTTACGAATATACTGGCAGCTATAGCAGCAGTACAGGCCCCACTTCGCCCATGAATGGTGGTGCAAAGTATGCACAATATGGCTTGGAATCATCTATTGATGCTTACCTGAAAAACAAAGTACCGGCAAAGAAACTGATATTGGCCATACCATACTTCGGTGTGCAGTGGGAAGTGGAAGGTAAAGAAGTGCCAGGTAAATCAATCAAGTTCATCCGTAGTTTGAGCTATGCGCAGATTAAGGCCATGTTCCCAGATAGGGAGCCGTTGTTTTATGAAGCCAGCCTCACCCCTTACTTTAATTCACCGATAGCAGGCAGATACAACATGTTCGATCAGATATGGTTTGACAATGCCCGCAGCCTTGGGATGAAATTTGACCTGATAGTGAATAAAGAACTGGGCGGCGTGGGTATCTGGGCATTGGGCATGGATGGGGGTAACAAGGAGTTTTGGAATGTGCTGGAGGATAAATTTCTTCAGATTGTACCCGTGCCGATTGATACCATCGAAATTTCGAAAGCACAAAGTGGCCCGGGGGTTGGCAGTTGGTTCAAGTCAAGGTTTAACCGCCTGTTAAGTGTACTTCGTAGACCATCTACCTTCAACCCTGCTACATCCAACTTTGATAATTGGTTGCGGACATTTATGATGATTGGTGGCTTCATGTTTATTGTAAGCCGTGCCCAATTTGTAATCCGTAGGTTGCAAATGGGCCAGCAATATCGCGCCACCAAGCCGTACTTGTATGTAATGATAACGGGCATTGCTATACTCACCATAAGTTTGCTAATGTGGGCAAGAATCACGCAGTTCTTTGAGCGGGTATACCACAGCTCTAGCTTCCTGTTTACTATTGGCTTGATAATAGGCATCATTGCTGCCGTGATATTTATATTGTGGATATTGCCAAAATGGCTTAAAAACAAGGAGCTGCCATAAGCAGTAGGGCGTATGATATACGAGTCGTTGTCAGTGGTTTTGAATGAGATTAACGAGCACCTCGGTGCTCGCATTGGTCTATTTGAAGATAGGGTAGTGCTATCGGCATTGATTAATCCTGATGGCTCCATCCCTATTGGCAATGAGAACAAAGTAGTGGCAACTATTGTAAACGTAGCCCGCGAGGGCATCATCAACCAATCAGGTGGTGGGGGAGGACTCGGTGGGGCGTTTTCGCATGGTAAGGTACCCATCAAACTGAACTTGTACGTAATGTTTACGTCTAGCTTTGATGACAGCAATTACGAGGAATCATTGAAGTTTTTGTCGCATATATTGAGCTTCTTTCAATACAAGAACGTATTTACCCCGCAGAATTCTGATTTGGACCACCGCGTAAGGCAATTACACTTTGAGATAGCGAAACTGAGCTTTCATGAGCTGAGTAATATATGGGCATACCTTGGTGCCAAATATGCCCCTTCGGTGGTGTACTTGGTACGGTATATTCATTTTGAAGAAGATTATGTAGATGGCACATCGTCATCAATTAGTGGTTTGGGTTCGATAGTTAAATAAGCATACATAGCATGGCGTTGGATTTTAATTATAAAACACTTTTCAGGGTTAGCCTGCAACACAACTACTACAGTAGTGGTGCGCTTAGCCGTGTGGGTGTGGTTCCATCGCCGGGTACCGAGCAGGTATTGAAAAACTATGGCCTAGCCTGGAAACATGTGAAAGACCAGTTTGCCGTGCTTTATGATACCGAGGACTATCACAGCCAAGATAAGCTGGCTGCCTTGTTGGCAGATGATGTAAAACTGCAGTTTTGGATTTACTTGGAAGATGCTGCTTTTTTGAATTATACTGAATTGCCCTACAGCCAAAAAGACGATAGGATATACTATTTCAGTAATGCTCTGGCGGTATCAAAACCAGATGGAGATCAAGTAAGCCTATCAAAAGATAAGTTTGTGAGTGGTAGCGATATAGCGGCCCTTTATCAAGGCAACGCTATATTTCTGCTTAGGGAGAACAAAAAAGATAATAAGACGGACATTCTTGATATATTTAACAAACCGACAGGTGCGGTAGACGTGAAACCGGATGGATTCGGGGTAACGGGGTTCGACGAAGATGGCGGTTACTATGTGTGGAATGACGGAAAAGCTGAGTACCCGTTCTTTGTAGATAGGCATTTTGGATGGCAAAAGCCGTTTGCTGTAATAGAAATATTCCTGAGCAAAACAGTTAAACCATCAAATAGACCAATTCAAGATGATTTTACGACCAAGCTGGTAAACTACGTATTGAATTTTAATAGGCGTTCCGTATTTTGGAAGTACTATATTATGAGTGGCCATTTGCGCGAACTGGAAGGTTTGGCTATAGCAAATGGCAAGAGTGGCCCGGTATTTATTGGCCCTGAGAAAGAGCAGGTTCTTGGGAAGCATGAGTCGGAAACTTTTATCTCCGATAGGGCGCTAGATTTTACAGAAAGCAGAACATACAAGTTTCAGCTCCATAAAAACTTTGACAAGCAGAAGGGAAACGGTAAGCCGGTTATCAAATCGCTGCCCAACCCTGCACCCGAGCAGTTGAAACCCATGGATGGCAAACCAGGACAATACTATACCGAAATTTTCATTTACTAACCATTAAAACACCTAAATAACCGATGGCATTAACATTAAAAACCCCAGGAGTTTATATACAGGAAAAGAATGCTTTTCCGAGCTCCATAGTGCAGGTGGCCACAGCGGTGCCAGCATTTATTGGGTACACTGAAAAAGCCGAGCGCGGTGGCAAAAGCCTTTTGCTGAAACCAACCCGCATCAGCTCGCTTGCCGAGTATGTACAGTACTTCGGTGGCGATTTCCGTGCCCGCTTTACCGTGGATAAAAGCAACGACAAAGACCCGGAAGCTTTTATCTTGAATGGTAACTACTACAAAGTAAGCCGTGCTGACAACAACACAGCCTATTTCTTCAACAGCATTCGTTTGTTTTTTGACAACGGTGGTGGCGCAGCTTACATAGTATCAGCTGGTACTTATGGTAGCGCAACTTCTGTTACTCCTCAAAAATCGGACTTTGATGCTGCTTTAACTTCTTTGATTAAAGAGCACGAGCCAACCTTGTTAGTAGCCCCTGAGGCAGTTTTGTTTGCAGAGGCTGATGCATTTAGCTTCTACCAAGCTATGGTGGCGCATTGCGCCCGCTTGCAGAGCCGTATCGCTATTTTGGATGTGTACAATGGTACCGTTGGCCGCACTTACGATGAGGCTGATGTTATCGACCGTTTCCGTGGTGGTATTGGCATCAATGCATTGAACTATGCTACTGCCTACTTCCCGTTTGTAGAGACCACTATTGTACAAGCTAACGAGTTGGATTACCGCAACTTTGATGGCCTAAAAGTATTAGAAGATACTTTGGTGGAAGATGTAGCTCAAGAACTACTTGGCGACTTGAAAAAGGCCGCTGATGGTGACGACGAGCAGAAGCGTTTGCTTAACCAAGCGTTGCTTGCCACCAGCCCAACCTTCAAGAGTTTGTTGAACGAAGTTCGCCGCCAGCTGAACGTATTGCCTCCATCAGCCGCTATGGCCGGTGTGTATGCAATGGTTGATAGCACCCGTGGTGTATGGAAAGCCCCAGCAAACGTAAGCTTGAGCTCAGTAGTAGCGCCTTCTGTTGGTTTGAACAACGATGAGCAGGAAGACTTGAACGTAGATGGCCGTACAGGCAAATCTATCAACGTTATCCGTTCGTTCCCAGGCGCTGGTGTTATTGTTTGGGGTGCCCGCACCTTGGATGGCAACAGCCAAGACTGGCGTTATTTGAACGTTCGCCGCACGCTTATCATGATTGAGCAATCGGTTAAGAATGCAGCCAAAACCTATGTATTTGAGCCTAACGATGGCGGTACTTGGTTCTCGGTTCGCAGCATGATTGAAAGCTACTTGAACGGCCTATGGAAAGAAGGTGCTTTGGTTGGCGTTGCCCCTAGCGATGCTTACCAAGTATCAATCGGCCTAGGTAGCACCATGACCCCTAACGATGTGTTGGAAGGTATCATGCGCATTACCGTTAAGGTTGCCATTTCTCGTCCGGCTGAGTTTATCGTGATCACTTTCCAACAGAAAGTACAAGAGAGCGCAGCAGCATCGGCTGAATAATTGTATCAAATTTTTAAAGAACATAGTTAAAACACATAACGATGTCAGAAGTAGCATATCCACTAACTAAGTTTTACTTCAAAGTAGACATAGGTGGAACAGAAATGTCATTTCAGGAAGTATCAGGCCTGGACCACGAGACCCAAGCGATTGAGTATCGCCACGGCGATAGCCCAAGCTTTGGCACTATGAAAATACCTGGAGTAATTAAGAGTAGCAACGTAACCATGAAGCGTGGCGTTATCCAAGGTGATAATACCCTATGGGATGAGTACTATGTAAACTACTTTACCGGTAAAAAAGTAGAGCGCATCACCATTACCATCAAGCTGTTGGATCCGGAAGGAAACGACGCGATGATTTGGACCCTGGAGAACGCTTGGCCAACCAAAATCGTATCAACCGACTTGAAATCTGACGGCAACGAGATTGCTGTTGAGACCATCGAGTGGGCTCACGAAGGCTTGACCATTCAAGTAGGGTAAGCTTAAAGTAAGAAGCAGTCTGAAACCCCTTGCGGGTTCTAGACTGCTTCTAAACTTTTATTAAGCAAGGTGATATGGCCAACAAAGAGCAAAACTACATACCACCAACCGGTTTCTTTTTCAGTGTTGATTTTTATGACGGCTCCACCAAGAAGTTCAGTAGCTTCAAGGAGGTATCGGGTCTGTCCGTTAAAATCAATACAGAGGATATAGTACAAGGCGGCGAGAACGGTTTTAAATACCGGTTGCCCACTGGTGCTGTATACCAAAACCTGGTGCTGAAACGTGCCCTAAATGTGGATAGCGAGCTGATAACGTGGTGCAAGGATGCAATCGAAAACTTCGATTTCAAACTTAAGACCGTTACCGTAAAACTTCTCCATCTAGACTCGAACAGCTCCGGATCGAAACCGCTTGCCGTATGGGAATTTTCTGATGCTTACCCCATCGGTTGGAACCTATCCAACCTGAATGCAATGGGTAATGAGCTGGCTATTGAAACCATCGAGATTGCTTTCACCCGATTTGCAAGGAAGAAATAATGCCGATAGAAATAAGGGAGCTGGTAATAAAGGTGAATGTGGGGAACGAAAAGTCCCAACAGACCGCTTTGCCCAGCGACGAGCTTAAGCGCTTAAAGCGCGAGATTACCGATGATTGTGTGCGTAAAGTAATGCAGGAACTGCAAAAGAGAAAGGAACGCTAGCCACTACCATGGAAAAGCTGAAGATATTAGCGTACAAGGATATTGCCCGCACGTCAAAAGTGGGCGAGATAGAGGTAGGTATTAACCCGAGTAAGTATTCAACCAAATACTCGGTAACATACAACAGTCAATCGGCCGCAAGTGGTGCCGGTAGTACGCAAGTTTTAGGCCAGGTGAACTCCCCGACTTGCGATTTTCAATTGATATTTGATGGTACTGGCATAGTATACAAAAGTAACAAAGACGTTGCCGAACAAATCGAGGATTTCAAAAAACTCATCTATAGCTACAACGGAACTGCCCACCAACCCAACCACTTGGTATTGATATGGGGCAGGAGCGATTTTTTTGAAGGGGTAATTACTAGTTTCGACATCAGTTTTACCTTGTTTAAGCCCAACGGAGTGCCGCTTAGGGCTACCGTAAATTTGAACCTGATAGAATCGAAATCGCCTAAAAAGATTACGAGCGAAGCTAAGCAGAGCTCGCCCGACATGTCGCACATACGGGTGGTAACAGAGGGCGATACACTGCCCCTGATGGCCTACCGAATATATGGTGACAGCACCTACTACCTTGAGGTAGCGCGTGTAAACAACTTGAAAAACTTTAGGGATATAAAGCCTGGCGATCGCCTTACTTTTCCTCCCCTTAAAAAATAGGTACCCTTACTATGCCAGGTGTAATAGCCAACATGGATTCAGCAACGCTAAACCTTGTCGTTAGACTTAACGGCACGGAGTTGCGTGGCGATTATTTGGTGATGCGCGTTGAGGTAACCTATACTATAAATAGGATACCGATGGCGCAGGTAACGGTGGCCGAGGTTATTGATATAGCAAACGATACCTACCCCATAGATGGCGCTTTTTTTAATCCTGGTGCTGAAATTGAAATATTGGCAGGCTATGGCGATACCAACGACACCATTTTCAAAGGCTTGATTGTTAAATGTAGCTTGAAGATAGATGGCAATGAGGGTTCTCAAATGATTTTAGATTGCCGTCATAGTCTTGCTAAGCTAACGTTGGACAAGAAAAATGAAATATTTACTGACAAAACAGATAGTGACATAATTAATGCCTTGATAGGCGAGACAGGGCTTTCGGTAACCGTAGAGGCCACTTCTACTTCGCATAAACAGAGCTACCAACATCATAGCACTAGCTGGGATTATATAATGACGAGGGCAGAAGTAAACGGCATGTATCTGTTTGTAACTCCCACATCCATTAAAATTGGAAAACCCGATTTTGGTAATGAGGTGCTACAAGTAGAGTATGGTGTTGACCTTATTGCCGCCGACCTTGATTTGGACGCACGCGGACAGTACAGTAGTGTAAGCTCTTTTGGCTGGGACCTTTCGCAGATGCAGTTGGTTGTTGGCAATTCATCAGAGCCCACAGTGAACGCACAAGGTTCAATGAGTGGCGCACAACTAGCACAAGTATTGTCGTCAACACCCTACCACCAGTTTGCGGCAGGCTACCAAACCAAAGACACGTTGGATTTATGGTCGAAAGCCAGGCTTACTCGGTCAAGGCTTTCGCGTATACAAGGCAGCGTAAAGCTCTTTGGTACTAAGCTTGCGGAAGTAGGTAAAGTAGTAAAGCTAAATAAATTGTCGCAGCGCTTTAATGGTGCAGCATATATTAACGGTGTAAACCACAGTATAGCAGATGGTATCTGGAACACTACACTTACCCTTGGCTTAAACAACGTTCCCTATTACGAAGAGCAAAAAGTAAGTGATTTGCAGGCAGGTGGACTGGCGCCAGGCGTGAATGGCCTGCAAATAGCAATAGTTGCAAAGTTGGATGCTGACCCAGAAAGCCTCCATAGGATACAGGTTAAGTTTCCAGTTGGCAATAAAGAGGTGTTATTATGGGCAAGGCTAAGCTCCCTGTATGCTAGTAACCAATTTGGGGTATTTTTTTACCCCGAAGTAGGGGATGAGGTTATTGTTGGTTTTGTGAACGACGACCCGCACGACGCAATAGTACTAGGTGCCCTTTATGGAAAAAATGCTCCCCCGTTTACTCCAGAAGCTGCAAATAATACCAAAAGCATAGTAACCCGCTCAAAGTTGAAGGTAACCTTTGATGAGGAGAAGAAAATAATAACCGTAGAAACACCCGGTAAAAACAGCATTGTACTAGATGATGACAAAAAAAGTATTACCCTTACTGATGCTAACAAAAACACAGTAACGCTTGACGATAAGGGTATAACTTTGGATACCCCCAAGGATGTGACTATAAAGGCAAAAGGAAAAATAACCATGGAAGCTACCCAGAATGTAGAGATAAAAGCCAGTGGGGGTGATGTGAAAATGGCAGGTATAAATATAAATGCAGAGGCACAAGCAAAGGCGACCGTGAAAGGGACAGCAGGTGCTGAGATATCGGCAGCTGGGCAAACAGTGGTTAAGGGCGCAATAGTAATGATAAACTGATAAACTATGATGGCAGCAAGACTTACTGATATGCATGTATGCCCGATGGTAACACCAGGCGTACCGCCGATACCACATGTGGGTGGGCCCATATCAGGACCAGGTTCGCCAACAGTATTAATTGGAGGATTGCCTGCTGCCGTAATGGGAGACATGGCCGTATGTGTGGGCCCACCTGATAGCATCGTAAAGGGTTCTGCTACGGTAATGATAGGTGGGAAGCCAGCCGCGCGCATGGGTGATACTTGCGCCCACGGTGGTACTATTGTTTTAGGATGCCCAACTGTAATGATAGGCGGATGAACGAGGACAAAACATTCTTAGGCACCGGGTGGGGTTTCCCGCCAACGTTCGATAGATCGTTTGGGGTGCTCATGGTATCTGACGAGGAAGACATTCGCCAGAGCCTGAATATATTGCTGCATACAAGCCCTGGCGAGCGTATCATGAATCCCACTTTCGGTTGTGCTTTGCGAGAGCGTATTTTTGACAACTATACCGCCGCTTTTGAGGCGCAGGTAAAGCGAGCCATACGTGAGGCTGTACTTTATTTTGAACCGCGCATTGTGCTGGAAGATATACAACTGGACAACAGCCGCTGGGTAGATGGCATAGTAGATATTAAACTTTATTATACGATTATTGTAACCAACAGCAGGAGCAACATGGTATTCCCGTTTTATATTGAAGAGGGTACTAATATACCTGACAGAAACACCACGGTAGCAAGCTAGCCAACATGAGCTTTTTTTATACAGAAACCGATAGTGTTGAGCTTGACCTCAAGGATGGAACCAGCCAGAGTGGCCGGTTGAAGGATGCCTTGTTGCCTACCCATGTGCGTATTATGGATAAATCCATATCGGCGCACCTCATTTTTGTTAAGCAGCTTGCCGAACACTTTAATTACTTCAATGCGAATAATGAGGCAGAAGGAGATTGGACGTCATTCTTTGAAAAAGACGAAAGTGTAATACTCTCCATCATATCCAATACCGATGTAAGGCAAATAAGCAGAGAATATGATGCTATTATGCAACGTGCGCGCTTTGGCATTACCCATAAGGATAGGGTGCAAGGGTTAAGGGATTTGTACCAATTAATTTTTCGGCAGGCAAAATTGGTTGACGATTGGTACATCATCTTTAAGCGATACTCATACTTCTCCGAGTTTTTTGCGGAGCTCAAAAACGCACTAAGCCACCTTTCCGAACATTTGCTTGCGCTGAAAATGTATGCTGATGAAGCGGAGAAAAACGATAGCCTAAATGCTAAAGTGGAGCTAGATATAGCGGGCCTTTCGCCAGAGTGGTACAGTAAGGAAGTGACCATCCCCAATATATATGTAGGCAAAAACGCCACCGCTAGGCTTGAAAGTGCCATTGGTGCCATTGATGATGAGTTTAATACCTTCTTCAAGTCCATCACCTTCTTGGTGCAATATGCAGATATTGTATTTAAAGAAACACTGGAAAAGCGTCAAGATCACTTGCCGCACATTGGCTTGTTTATAGCGTTTTTAAAGTTGCTAAAGTATACTGATGAGCACATTAACGGCATCACTAAGCGACACCTTGACCACTACTATTACAACATCTTAAAGCAAAATAGGCGCAAAGCCACACCCGACCACATACACCTATTACTGGAAGCGATATCGGGTAAAACTTTGGTAGATAGCGGTACACGTTTTGTAGCCGGACAAGATGTTAACGGCAGCCCAATTCTATTTGATACCACCAACCAGCTGCAAGTAAGCGCTGCCAAAATTACCGACCTTAAAACCACCTATGTAAGCAGCTACCCGATGGTGTATGATGAGGATGGCGAGGATAACATCTTCGGCAATAACCTTTATGCTGCACCTATTGCCAACTCACGCGACGGGCTTGGCGAAGCGCTCGATGAGGAAAGCCGAGATTGGCCATTAGTTGGTGAAGATCAGTTTGAACTGGCAGCAGAAGAGCGCACCATGGATGATGCAATATTAGGGCTCATAGTATCGTGCCCGATACTGGAACTGCCCGAAGGCGATAGATTGGTACAGGTGAGGCTAGAGGTCGATGAAGCATCGTACCGAGAATTGGATGAATACGTAACTGAGTATGCACAGCTAAATGATATTACCTGGAAACACGGTTTCCACCGATTGGTGCACGATGTGTTTGAAGTATACTTTACGGGTATAGAAGGCTGGACAGAGTATACATCGCCCGACCTACTACCATATATTGATGAAGAAGAGAATGAGTATGGCTTGCTGGTGGAAATGAGGTTTAGGCCCGGCGAACCTAGCTTTGCCGTTTATAATGAAGAATTGTACCAGGAAAAATTTGAGCTTACCTGGCCAGCTTTGAGGTTGGTATTAAATAATTATGCCACCTTCAATGGCTATGCAGCCATTAAGCCACTGCTTATTAAGCAAGTTACGGTAAATACAGAGGTGAAAGGCTACCACAACATGTCGGTAATGACCAATGTGGGGCCTGTGAATACCGATACGCCGTTTTTGGCATTTGGGCCGGCGCCCATGATAGGGTCTTATTTTGCCATTGGCGACCCTCGTATTGTAAACCGATACTTGCAAAACCTCACCTTAAAAATTGACTGGCTCGATTTACCAACCGACCCTCAAGGTTTCAAAGGCTTCTACAAAAATTATGACATTGAGTTGGATAACGACTCTTTTGAGATTGACGTAAGTGTGGTAAACGGCAACCAATACCAGCCCGAGCCGGCAAAGCGGCAACTGTTCAAGCTTTTCCAAAGCATGTACAAGGAGCCCAATGCACAACCGTTGAGCGATAATACTAAGATACGCGATATCGATTTTACCAAGCTTCCTATTAAAAACAAACATCAAGCGCCGCCTGAAGATTTCAATGTGCGATTGCAGGATGGGTACTTGCGCTTTGCTTTGGTACACCCATATACCAGTTTTGGGCACAACCTTTTCCCGAAGATATTCTCTAAGGTAGCCATGCTCAACTCGGTAAACAAAAAGAAGCAGAAGGATCTACCAGACATCCCATATACGCCCAATATTAAATCCATAGAGGTTAATTATACCGCTAGAGTTAGCGAGGATATGAATAGCGGCGGCACGAGAGAAGAGAGCGAGCAAGGGCTGCGGTTGATACATTTGTATCCTTTCGGAAACAACAATATTTACCCGAGTACAAAACAGTTTAACAAGCATATTTTGCCGCAGATGGATGCTGGCGGTACGCTGTACATTGGATTTGAAAAGCTTGATACGCCAGAAGTATTGTCTATCTTGTTCCAGTTGAGGGATGTGGTATATACCCAGGCTACCAGCCCTCGTGAAGTACAATGGAGCTACTTGGCCGATAACATTTGGAGGCCAATTGAGGCACGCCGAATACTGTCTGATACTACTGGAAACTTAGTGAACACCGGCATTGTAACTATTAACATCCCATCTGACATATCCGATACCAATACATTGATGCCTGAGGGTAAATTTTGGATATCGGCATTTGTGCCTGGCAACGCTACCATTATGCGCCGAGTGTTGGATGTGAAACCGCATGCGGTAAAGGCCACCCGTATATTGAGCGAAACTAATGAACAGTATGAGCTTCAAATACTCCCGCCAAACAATGTAACTAATGCCATGGGCGACTTGCTTCGCATTAACGCTATCTACCAGCCATACCCATCATTTGATGGCCGCCGAGGTGAAACAGAAGAAGAGTTTTATGCGCGTGTAAGCGAGAACCTAAACCACAAGCTAAGAGCAGTAAACGTAAACGACTACGAAAGGTTGATACTGGAGAAGTTTCCTGAGCTATTTATTGCCAAATGCATCGGTAAGATAAACGAAGACCAAGAGCTGCTGCCTGGCAACAACATCCAGATAATTGTAATTCCGAGGGCACTTAGCAGGGCCGTAATTGAAGTGGATATACCCAAAATAGCGTATACTAGGCTTACTGAGATAAAGGAATTTGTAGAAGGGCATAGCAGCCATTTCATCAATGCCGATGTAAGCAACCCCATCTATGAGCGGGTAAAGGTAAAATGCAGTGTACGGTTTGGCAGAAGCGAGAACATGGGCCACTTGGTACAAAAGCTCAACGAAGAGTTGCGCCACTTCCTTTCGCCATGGATGTTTGATAGTAATGCCGATTTGAGGTTGGGTGGCTTTATCAATCGCTCAGAGATTCTTACCTTTATTGAGAACAGGCCTTATGTTCGGTATGTCACCCGTTTTTCGGTGATACAGATTTACCGTAGCTACGAGGCTTCGGGAGATGAGTTCCGCTATCATTTGGTGGATACTGCTGATGAGAGCAGTAACATCGAATTATTAGTAGCATCCTCGCCATTTGCAGTGTTGATTTCGGCCACCAGCCACGATATTGAGGTGATTGAAGAAGAAGAATACATGAAACCCGGCCGAACTAGCCTTGGCTTTATGAAAATAAAAGACGACTTAGTAGTGGGCGAAGTAAGGGCCGTAGAACCACGCGAATCGAAAGTACCATCAATAGATGGTACCAGCACTACTGATGAGGGCGATGAATTTGTTACCTTTATTATTCCGCACGACATTGACTAATACTAGCGTATGAGTACTATAATTAAGAAAGAGAAGTTCCACTTAATGGGGCGGTCGCAATTGAAGAAGTACTTCAAGAACGGAACCGTGCCAGTAGAGAACCACTTCAATTTTCTCATTGAATCGATGGCCAATAAGCTGGACGATGGTTTCAGTAAGGAGGAAGAACATGGGTTAATGATAGCACCCACGGGCCGTTCAGAAAAGTTGATTAGTTTTTTTGAGAGCATTGATGAAAAGAGTCCTGCTTGGTACCTAGAGAAAGGAACCAAAGATAACCCAGGCTTGCACATTGGCGAAGGCGATGGTATTACCCGTATGTTTTTGCAATCGGGCGGTAATGTGGGTATTGGTACCGAAAAGCCACAGCATAAGCTAGAAGTGGATGGATTTGTTGGCATGAAGGGTCGCATTGGCACCTTTCTTTCTGGCGAGGTGCCTGCCAATGGCCGCTGGCACACCATAGCTGGCAACCTAAACCACGCACAGGCATTTGAAGTAATAAGCCGTGTAGGCCGCAAAACCACGGGTAAGCACGCTATGCTACATGCTATGGCATTTGCAACATTTGGTGGCGATAGTAGCACCTGCATCCGCACCAGCTCTGCCTACTTTCGGTTCTTTTGGCACAAAATCAGCATCCGCTTTACAGGTAATACTTTCAACTACCAGCTTCAATTGAAAACCTGGATGAACTATGGAGAGGACGAGGATGGCCGCGATATTATGATTAGGTACTACATCACCAAGCTATGGGAAGATGAAACCCTATTGCCAAACAACGAACTCTACATTAGGCAATGAGCAAGCAACAAAAAGTGAGTCTGCATCTTTCCATTGAAGAAGTAAGCCTATTGTTTAAAGGACTAGGCAAGCTGCCATTTGAAGAAGTGTATGAGTTAATAGGAAACATCAATAGCCAAGTAAACCAACAAGTAAAAGCTGGCAACGAGCCGCCTGCCAATACTGACAACCATTGATTTGTAAGCGCCCATGCAAGCAGTAAAGCCCATAACGATAAATAAAGCCGACCGCTTGCCGGATATGGACTTTGAATTGCTGCGCCAAAAGGGTTTGGAGTATTTGCAGCAACTAACAGGCCGAAACTGGACGGACTTTAACGCTCACGACCCGGGTATCACTATCCTTGAGCAGCTTTGCTATGCGCTTACCGACTTGGCATACCGCATTGAGTACCCGGTGCAAGATTTATTGAAAACCGGATACAATACCCCCGACGCCAATAATGCGCTATATCCTTTGCTCAATATACTTAGTACTAAGCCCATTACTATTAACGACTTCAGGCGTGTTATAATTGATAGGATACCTGAAGTGGAGAATGCTTGGATTGAATCGGTATCGATGATACCGCGCAAGCGATCGCTTAATGGGCATTATACGGTGTTGCTTCAAACCAACAAGAAAACCGAAGCAGAGATAAAGCGCGACCCAGCCCTTCGAGACCAGATAGTAGACAAGGTAAGAAAGCTATTAAATGCCGAGCGCAACTTGTGCGAGGTGTTTAACGAGATACGCATACTGCAGCCCAAAGAAGTAATGGTGAATGCAAAGGTGCTGATAAACCCGAAGGCAAATGCCGAGGAAGTATTGGCTGCCATATACCATGCCGTGGAAAACCACTTAAGTGGACAGGTAAGTTTCTATACCTTGCAAGAGTTGTTGGCGAAGGGCATACCCCTTAACCATATAGTAAGCGGTCCGAAGTTGAATAACGGCTTTATGCTGGAGGAGGACTTGAAACCCCGTGCAAGACAGGTATCCATCTCCACCATTAACAAGATAATAATGGGTGTGGAAGGGGTGGAGCACGTAAAAAACCTGAATGTAAGCGAAGGCCCCAATCAACCA
The DNA here is from genome assembly GCA_027483645.1 of Sphingobacteriales bacterium. Taxonomy (GTDB): domain Bacteria; phylum Bacteroidota; class Bacteroidia; order Chitinophagales; family CAIOSU01; genus CAIOSU01. The sequence continues at coordinate 91,119 of JAIXUD010000021.1, read as the reverse complement.
GGGCAAGATTTGCTGCTGCTTAAAGAAATGGAATATCCATTGCTGATAACTAGTTATCAGGATGTAAAGGACGGATTTTCCATACAGGTGTTTAAGGAGAACTTTGAATACCCAGTAGCTAGACAACGAGTAGAGAACAATCTGCGGGAGCTGCGGGCGGTAAGCCACCGTACTTATACTTTGAGCGAGCGCTCCCACGAATACTTGCAAGTGCGCCCTAGTGAATACCAAGAGTTGGATGTGTACAGCTCCATCCAAAACGATTTCCCGAAAGTATATATGATTGATAAGCAAGGCTTGCCGGCATCGGCACCAGCGCTGCGAAAGGCTCAGGCCAACCAGTTAAAAACGTACCTGTTGTTTTATGAACAGATACTGGCCAACTACTTTGTGCAGTTACAATCTACAGGAGAATTTTTTGCTATTGATATAGACAATGTCCCGCCTAAAACGTACTTCTCCCAAACGTTATATAATGTACCCGATGCAAACCGATTGATTAAGTCGTTTGAGCAGAAGGCATTGGTTAAGGAAAATAAATTTCAGCTATCCGAGCGTTGGGATGCGTTTACGGAGGCAAACGATAATCCATATAGCCAATATTTGGAAACGGCCCTGGAAAGCAAGGATGAGTATCTTGCTCGTAAAAACCGGGTGCTCGATCATTTGCTGGCCCGGTTTGGTGAGCATATTGATGATTATTCCATCTCGTCATACAGGTCTTACTATGGTAATGAGTCGGAAAACCCGCTGGAGCAGACGTTGAAGCTGAAATCTACCTTCTTACAACAATATGTAAGCCTTGGCTATAATCGTGCATGCGCTGCGAATACTGATGCCGCTTTTGGTACTAATGAAAGTATTTCAGGCCTAGAGCGTAGAGTAGCACTTTTATTGGGCTTTAGCCCCAAGCGGCGTAAGCTGGCCATCATGCCAGGCGAGAAGAAAGCCCAAGTAAAGCCTGCTCAAAAGAAAGAGCAAAAGCAAACCGAAACGCTTACTTGGGGAGATGACATGGTAGACTTAAGCTTGGAAGATAGCTTGGATAAATTGCCTATTGATAAAGCAGCATCCCCTATCAGCAACTTTGTGTTTAAAGGCCCGAAAGACCTAGTTATCAGTCAGACGCTTTACCATGGCATTGATACCAAGAACTATAAGGTTGGCCCACTTGAGGTAAATGGGGAGAAACGCCATGCGATTGTGTTTAAAACACCCGATGCTATACAGTGGCAACTAATAAGCCTGCATGATAAAGCCAGTGATGCGGTAGGTGCATTACGTAAACTAACCAACTTCCTTACACAGCAAAGCGTGGAAAGCGAAGGCTTTTACTTGATTGAGCATACATTGCTTCAAACTGATTTGGAAGAGCTAAAGTTTGGATTTTCGTTGGTGAATAGGCGAGGGGAGGAGTTCTTGAGCAACTATAAGCCAATGCGCTATTACGACCGCTACCCGCATGCTAAGGACGTACTAAACTATGGTGCACTGCGCGAAAATTATTACATGGACCGCATCAATGCCCGTGAGTTTAGGGTGGTAATACACAACGATAATGACGAGCCAATAGCGAAAAGCGCCAAATCCTTCCCGATTGCCAATTATGGTGGCCCAGAGGCGGAGCGTGAAGTGAAACGGATGATGCGCAATATCGCTTTCCTTAACGAGCACCCAGAGCGCAGCCTTTCGCAGATGCGTTTATATACCCATATTGATGAGATTACGCACGTGCCTGATGATTTTTATAGTTTCAATGCCACAGTAGTGGTGCCGGCTTGGCCTGCCCGTTTTCAAGATGCCGGTTTTCGCAGGCATTTACAAAACACCTTTAGCGCCCACGCCCCCGCGCACGTGCGCCTAAACTTTAAATGGCTTGGTTTTACTGCCATGGAACGTTTTGAGCAAATCTATGAAAACTGGCTTGCCGAAAAAGCAAATACCTCAACCAATATCGATGACCAAAATAAGGAAATGATCGGCCTCTTGTTTGGTTGATTTAATAAAAAAAGAAGCTAGGTTTTGCCTAGCTTCTCTTTTTTTATGGATACCTGTAAAGATGGTTACCAATAACTAATAACCAACCTACGCGTTCTCTTCCGCAAAAACCGGAGCTACGTTGGCGTTTTTCTTGAAGTTGCTCAACTCACCAAACTGTGTAGCGCCTACAAAGCGTTCGCGGTTATATTTATCCAAGTTCTTGTTACAAACAATCTGATAAGCAGTAGAGCTGCCTTGACGGGCAATCTCAACCGACCAGCCCAAGAAAATCTGGTACATGCGGAAGGTTTCCAAACCGTACTTGGCCATTACTTTCTCCTCGTTGCGCATCCAGTTCTGGTACCAATGGTCGATGGTGCGGCTATAATGTATACCTACGTTTTCCACGCTGTGCACTTCAAAACCAACTGATTCTAGGCGTTTCAAATCCCAGTTTAGTGGCATACTTGCATCGGCACCGCTAAAGATGTACTTATTCATAAACAAACCCCAAACAATGTCTTCCATGTTAGGGCCCCAAAGTGGGCTGGTGCGCTCACGAAGGGCGGCAATTTGTAGGTAGAACAAACCGTCGTCTTTCAAAAGGCCATATATCTGCTCCATAAAGGTGCTGAAGTTCTTAATACCCACGTGCTCGGCCATCTCTAGGCAAGTAATCTTGTCGTACTTAGCATGGGGGATATCACGATAATCCATGCGCAAAATGCGGGCCTTATCTTCTACTGAGTTGGCTTTTATCTGGTTGTTGCCCCAGTCGGCACCGGCTTGTGCTATGGTTACACCGGTCGCATCCATGCCATAGTGTTTGGCGGCGTGCATTACAAAAGTACCCCAACCACAACCAATGTCAAGCATCTTTTCGCCTGCTTGAAACTGTAGCTTTTGGGCAATCAGGTCCATTTTATTGTCCTGTGCTTCTTCCAATGCTTCTTGGCCGTTTTTGTAAAAGCCGGTGGTATACACCATGCGTGGCCCTAGAAACCAGTTGAACAGGTCGTTTTTGTTATCATAGTGGGTGCGCACAATACGCTCATCTTGACTCTTGGTGTGCATTACCACTTCGGGTATAAACCGGGTAAAGAAGAATTTCCAGTGATCGGCAGTAAAATCATACTCCCACACTTCGTTTTTGTGCTTCATGAGGTCTTTGAAGTCGCCAACCACATCAATATGGCCTGCCATGTAGTCTTCAATAAAATGACCTGCTGATACTTTTTTCTTCAGGTAGCGTGATGAAAGACTGTCTTTCTTCACTTTTACGAAATCGGAGATTTTCGCCATGCTATTAGCTAGTTTTATAGTGTTGGTTAGTTGTATTCATTAGTATTTATGCGGCAGCCGCACCAGCTTGTAGCTGTTGGCGTTGTATCCTTTCCACCCTCATTGATTTGGTTCGGAAAGATGGGATGAAAATGCCCAAGATGTAAGTGCTGAACAAGAACCACCAAAAGCTCTTCACCTTTAATGATTCGTCTATTTCGTGCTCTATTTTGGCATGTGCCTCAGGCAACAAGCTCCAGTGTAGGGCGGCATTTTGGTGGTGTACAGTATGCAAACCATTGTTGAACATAAAAAAGTTGAGCGAGCCTATAATGTTACGAGAGTGGTTCCACTTCGATTCCTCATCGGCATGTACATGTTGTATGTAATTGAATATCAAAACCATAAATACCGAAAACTGCTGCGGTAGTACTACATAAATAAGTGCTTTCTTCCAATCCAACACTAGCCAAACAGCCAACCACAATACTAGCACCACTATTTGCGAGATAGCTGCACGAAATTTTTTAGGGTTGCGCTCCCGTACTTCTTTTAAGTATTGCGCCAGCGCACTTTGCTGAAAGTAGCCGCTGATGGTAGGGTAGGAGATAAACGTAAAGAAGTTGTTGGATTCGGTAAAGCGGTAGGTTTTGGTATAATCTTCCTCTTTGTTGTTGTATTTGTGATGGTTGCGATTGTGGGTGGGTATCCAGGCAAAGGTTGGGAAACCGTAGAACACCGTTATCCAATATTCGCTAATCAAGTTTAGCGTATCGTTTTTCCAAATAGGCAGGTGGTTATGATTGTGCGCAATAACCGAAACCGTAACGGAAAGATATAGATAGAACAGGTAAAGTGGCCAAACAATTTCGCCAAGGTACCATTGTAGGGCGAAACATACAGTGATAACTAATGCCCAAAGGAGGGTTTTTCGGTCGGCTGTGTAACGTAGCATTTGGCGTATTGGTGTAAGGTTATATAATGCGCAATTATGGTGATTGCTGTAATAATACGTAATTCTACTTACACTAAGAAGCAATGCTGTCTAACGAATTTCGCTAGAAATTATTGTTATGGTAAAATTTAAAACCTAATCGCTCATTATCAATTAGCCATAAATAGGAAAAGTTAACAAAGGTTTTTTGCTAATAATTTCTAGCTTCGTTGCTCTACAGGCAATTTAGATGCGAAGGTTCTTTTTTCTATTGTCAAACTAACTATCAAAGCATCAACACAAAAATATAAGAGCCTGCCTTCACCACTGAAAACAGGCTCTTTGGGGAATCATTAGTAAAATACTTGACATCCCGCTGAAATGCGGGACAGGCTTTGATACCTGCCTGCTAGCAGGCAGGCTTACATCTTGCTGCACCATTATCTACTTCACCAGCACACAACGGTTCAAGTATACCGTCCAGCTTTCTAGTGCATCCTCATATTGGTGGCCAGTGTATATGCCTTTCACGCTTATGTCTTTACCTTCAGGTAGGGTAAGCACGCCATCCATGTATGCACTGTCCATTTGCAGGCTTACATCGTTCAGGCCATAGTTGCCGGCTTCCAATTGTACTACTGCACCGCCATTGTCATCAGGTATTACTATTCTTACGGTTCCATTTACCTGTATTACCTGTCCGTTAATTTTTTGCTTTAGGGTAGCGGTGTCCCTAGCCAGCTCGTCTACCAAGTCGGCAGCGTTATAGGTGGCAAATGGTTTCGTCTCAATTACCTCTTGGTGTGGCTTATTGTACATATAATATGCAACCCCGCCGCCAACAATTGCGCCTATTAATAGTACGATCAAGGCTATTTTGATTCCGTTATTCATAGTTTAAAGTTAGTTTTATGTTGAGCTAGCAAAGGTACGAAACAATATTTCTGTTAACTTTAACATCGAACAATAAAGCCCGCGTCAATGTTGTTATTTTCTGTATGCATTGGCTGATGATGACGGCTACAATTGCTTTCTACTATATTGCACAGTACTAGATTAATTTACCATTTATGAAAAATGTTTTGTTATTGTCGCTTTTTGGCATTGTTTTGGTTTACTGCGGCATTATGAACACCGGTTGCAAGTATAACAACGAAGAGGATTTGTACCCGTTTAAGGGCGTGTGCGATACTACCGCTACCCCACTTGGGGCTGTTGTGGAGCCTATTCTTGTCGGTAATTGCTATGGCTGCCACAGTGCATCTGCTGCTGCAGGTGCAGGGGCTGGTATCAATTTAGAAGACTTTAACAGCCTACAGGGCTGGGCACTCAATGGCCGGTTAGTTACCTCTATTGAGCACACGGGTTGTTGCCCTATGCCTAAGGGTGGAGCAAGATTACCAGAATGCCAAATATTACAGATAAAAACTTGGGTAGCCCGTGGAGCCCAAAACAACTAACTGCTCTAAATGACAAGTAACATGAAAACGATATTGATGTGCTTAGCCCTCGCTTTTGTTACCACGAGCGTATCGGCCCAAAAATACTTTACTAAAACCGCTAAGATTGATTTCTTCTCGCATACCGATATGGAAGACATCAAGGCTGCCAGCAGTCAAGTAACCAGTATTATTGATTTCGGTACGGGCGATGTGGTGTTTAAGATGCAAGTAAAGACGTTCCAGTTTCCGAAAGCGCTGATGCAAGAGCATTTCAACGAAAAATATCTGGAGAGTGATAAATTCCCTCAGGCAGATTTTAAAGGTAAGATAGTTAGTGGTGCTGTTGACCCTACTAAAGACGGCAACTATAAGGTAAACGTAAAGGGCGACCTTACCATACATGGTGTAACCAAAAACTATAGCACCACCGGTACCATAACCGTAAGTGGTGGCAAAGTAACCTTATTGGCAAAATTCCCAATCAAATTGGCCGACCACGGGGTGAAAATACCTGGAGCTGTGAAAGACAATATCTCTGAAACGGTGGATGTAACCGTGAATGCTGACTATGCCGTGTTGAATAAATAATAATTGCCCCATCTACAAACTACCAACAAAAACAATATGCTACGTTCCATACTTACCAGTAGCTTTCTATTGCTGGCACTCTTTGTTTCCAACCTTGCTAACGCACAAGATGATGACTTGCTGGGCTTGCTAGATAGCATTGATGAGCCCAAAGGGATAGAGTACACACCCGCAACCTTTAAAACTACCCGCGTTATTACCAGCCGCTCGGTGCAAACGCCCGCTGGTGGAGATATGCAGTTTTTAATTGCCCACCGCTTTGGCCGGGTGAATGGTGGCTGGAGAGACTTTTTTGGGCTTGACCAAGCCAATATCCGCTTCGAGTTTGAGTATGGCATTACCGATTGGCTAAGTGTAGGCTGGGGCAGGAGCAACGTGTTTAAAATGTGGGATGGTTTTGTTCGTGCCAACGTGTTGCGTCAAAGTACCGGAAAACTGAAGATGCCAGTTACCTTGCAATTGTTGGCCAGTGTAGCCATGACTAGTGGCCAATGGTCTCAACCCGAGAGGGACAATAAGATAAGTAGCAGGGCATCTTATGTATACCAATTGATATTGGCACGTAAAATAACCCGCAACCTATCATTGCAAATAATGCCTACTATGCTGCACAAAAACTTGGTAAGAAGCCGTGCAGATAAAAATGACCTGTTTATGGTGGGTGCCAGCGGCCGCTACCTTTTGACTCGCAGTTTTGGGGTGACTATGGAATACCATTACTTAATACCTGATAGAATTGTAAGCCCCATTGATGCCCCTAAAACCGACCATTCGTTCTCTATCGGAATCGATTTGGAAACCGGCGGGCACGTTTTTCAAATAATGGCTACTAATAACTTAGGTATGAGCGAGCATCAATACTTTACCAGTGCTACCAATGGTAAGTGGCTAGATGGGGATATTCATATTGGTTTCAATGTAAATCGCGTGTTTACACTTGCCAATTATGAGAAAATGAAACAAAAGAAAGAGGCTAAAAGATTGAAAAAAGAAGGCAAGTAATTTTATTTTAAATATTCCGTAAGGTAGAATAAAAACCATCTGCGCAAAAGCGATTATAGCAGCACTGTTATCTAGTTCTTGGCATCTTTCTCTAGCTATTATTATTCATCTTGTTTTACTAAGCTGGCCATGGTATTCTATTTGGTTTTGCCTATGCCTATAAGTTCTATTAGCTGCTCATCCGTCTTATCGGATTTGGTTTTCTTGTAATCGGTTGAGATCATTTTGTTTCAGCAGTGGCTTCTTGGTTTTTTGGCCATTTTAAGCCAGGCTTCATTTGACTGGCCCTTGTCGATAAAATGGTTTCTAACTCATACACCAATAGGCCATATGGGTTATGGCATTAGGGGCTGTGCCCTATACCAAGCTCAGCCAAAAAACGGGTACGGGAGGCAATAGCCTCCCCAAAGGTTGAAGTACCAAATTATGGTGTGGTGTTGGGGTACAAGGGGTAAAAAAAGCTACGAAATTGAACTCCGTACCCGCTGCGTATAATTCCGCAGTGCCGTGCGCACATCCACCCCATTATCTTGCACATCTTGCAATATGGAAATAGCAGCAAAGGCGTGGGTAAGCTGCTCACCCTCATCATAGCCTTCTATTTCAATGGCGGGCACTTGTTCGTTCAACAGGCTTTCCTCAGCAGCGATCAATTGCTCCAGGGTATAGGTTTCAACCAATTGTTTTATTACAGGTAGTTTCATGGTAGTTTCTTAATTCAGTTTGTCCATCATGGCTGTCACATACTCCTCTTTACTAGTGCTAGCACCTTCCACTAGTTCACCATTTTTAAAAACGGCAATAAATGGTAAGTTATCCACCGCAGCCAATTTGCGGGCGTTCGGACTTTTTTCGGCGTTCACCTCTATAAAAGTCACCCCTTGAAAACGCTCGTCATCACTCAATCTCTTGAATTTTGGAGTAAACAACCGGCAGCTACCGCACCAGTCGGCATAGTATTTCACAATCACTTTGGTGTTATCCTTCAACAAGGTTTCAAAATCGGCATCATTGGCAGTAATTACGCTCATGGTACTTTAGTTATTTTTTATAGAAACAGATAACACCCGTGGGTATTACAAGGTTCAAAATTACACAAAGCCCTGCTAGTAATGTCAACTCATTGTAAAAACCCCACAATTGGGTATGCCTACCCTGTGCGATGTGCTGTACAAATAGTATTTTTAGCTTGTGGGTAAGAAATACGACCAAATAATAGAGGTGGGCTTGCGAGCGCCTGCTAAGCTTTCGGTAGAGGCGTTGGTGCGTTTGTGCGAAGTACTGGATTTGCAACGCCGGCCGGAATTGCTCGGTGTAGCCGAGCGGCTTACCGATACAGCAAAGTTGGCAGAGCCCAAGTTGCGTGGTCAATACTTTGTAGCCCGGGCGCTGGCCAACCATGGGGAGGTAGAGCAGGCATGGTACTTAATGATTGAAACGCTGGATGCAGCTAAAGAAGAAGTGGGCGCATTGCCCGTGTATATTGATTGCATGGTGAGCCTAGCGGGTATGGCACTAAAAACCGGCGATGCCAACCAAAGCATGGCCCTGGCCACCGAGGCATTTCAGCTTTCGCAAGAAGCGGATTATGCCAAGGGCATAGCCACTACTTGCAACCATTTCGGCTCGTTGAAGCTACAACAGGGCGATGTAGATGGGGCATTAGAGTACTTAGATGAAGCACTAAAGCAATCGGAAGTGGTGCGCTCGGAAGTGCTTAATTACCCTATCTATAGCAACTTAGGCATTGCTTATATGTTGAAGGGTGACTTTGCAAGGGCATTGCAACACTTCAATAACACCCTTGCTGAAAGCCAAGAAAGCGGCCACCAGTTGGGCGAGGCGCTTACGTGCATCAATATAGGAAACCTATATACAGGCCAAGGTAATTACCCCAAGGCGCTGGAGTTTGTATTGAGGGCGCTGGGTATTTACCAAGGTTTGGATGATGAGCAAAACACCAGCTATGCCTTTGGCTTGTTGGGCGACATCTATAAAGACCTCAGGCAGCCAGTTGATGCGGCGCAATACTATCAGCAGGCATTGGAGCTACGGGAGAAGGCAAAAGATACCTTTGGCCAGGCCACCTCATACCACCATTTAGGAAGTGTACTGGCGTTGCAAGGGCAATATGACGAGGCCGCCGAGCACCTATTGCATGCCCGCGAGATATGCGAGAACGAAGGCTATAGCGTGCTGCTATCCATGGTGTACTTGGAATTGGGTGGGCTATATATCCTTCAAGAGCGCTACCAAGATGCTTGGGAAGCTTTGCAAACCGTTAAGGAGCTGGCTACTGCCGCTGGCCACAAGCACCTGCACAGCAAGTTTCTGCAATACAGCGGCAAGCTTGAAGTAGCCCGGAATAGACCCGAGGATGCCTTGCCTTTTTTGGTAGAAGGGGAGGAGCTTTCCAAACAATTAGGGCTGGAGGATGATTGGAGCAAAGTAACGCTGCTGCTTTCGGAGTGCTATGAGCAGATGGGCGATGCAGGTTTAGCATTGACCTATTATAAGCGGTTCCATACGAAAGACCAGCAATTGCGAGGGGAAGGTAGTGCCCGTCACATCGCCTCGTTGGAGTTGAGCCACCAACTCGACCAAAAGACCCAAGAGGCAGAAATACAACGACTGAAAAACATAGAGCTTAAAAAGGCTTACGACGAGCTGAAAACCGCACAGGATAGGTTGGTGCAACAAGAAAAACTGGCATCGCTGGGCCGATTGGTAACGGGAATTGCCCACGAGCTACAGAACCCGCTCAACTTCGTAACCAACTTCTCCTCCTTGAGCATTGATTTGATTGACGAGCTGAACGAAACCGAGGACGAGGAGGAACGCACTGAGATAATTCATGATATACTGGAGAATATCAAAAAAATTAGCACCCATGGCAAGCGTGCCAGTGGTATTGTGAAAGGCATGTTCGAGTTTAAGCGCGATGGCAGTGGGGTATCGCAGGCAATAGAGCTTGGCCGGATATTGGAGGAGTTTGTACCGCTGGCTTGGCACAGTTATCGTTTCAAAAACCCTGACCTACATGTGCAGATTGAGGTAAAGCCTTACGACAAAACGCTATCCTCACGGGTGATAATGATGGATGTGGGCCGAGCGTTGGTGAACCTATTAAGTAATGCCTTTGATGCATTGCAGGAGGCGCAAACCTCCCACGGCAGCTTCTTTACCCCAACGGTGAAGATAGGCATGGACCGGGTGGGCCCTAATGTGGCCATAACAGTAGCCGACAATGCACAAGGCATTCCAGCCGAACAGTTGGCCCTGATATTCGATCCATTTTATACCACCAAACCCGCGGGTAGCGGCCATATTGGCCTCGGTTTGAGCGTGGCCCACGATATGATAGCTGCACAGGGAGGCAGCATCCAAGTAGATAGCAAACCCGGTTTTGGTACCACCATCACTATTCTGTTGCCGTTGGAGGATGGTGTTACTGGTATCGAATAATACAAATTTAACGTCTGCCTTAGTTAGAGCATTAGAATGCTAATGAGGGGCACTGCCGCTCGAACATAACACGTACACAACCCAATGTCCACCCAACCTCATAAAATCCTCAGCCAAGTAATCCAGTTGTCGTACAACGACCCGGATACCGCATACCGGTTGCAAGACCGGGTGAGTGCCTTGCAGCGGAGCCATTTGGAGCGTATCATGGAGCGGGTAATGGATGAGTTTGAGGTAACGGGGGAGATAGTGCGGATACAATCGCTGCACCTAGATTTGGGCAGTATTGAAGATGCTGATTTTGAAACGCTGTTCCCTTTGATGCTGGAACAAGCCCTTCGCGATGAGCTAGGCCAAATGATGATTCGCCGCCAATATGATCCGCTGGTTGAGGTGGAGACCCTGAGTTATTCGCAAGGGGCGCTGGAAGATTGGCTGTACTACTTGCAACACGGCATCCGCAGATGGCACGATAATGCTAAAGCTGTTTCGATAACCGAAATACTAAAGCACCTTTCCACTACAGAAGTGGCCGAACTGCGCAGCCGTTTAGTAACCTTGGTAGGTAAAAACGCGGTAATGGAGCGAATGCTGGGCCAGTTGGAAGCAGAGGATTTGCCCGAGTTGATAAAACTTTTGTTTGGCGAAAATCGCAATGATTTGGAGCGTTGGATAGTCCAAATTGTGGAGCAAGCAGTAACACAACTAAGCACTAAAAAAACTACCAGCGCTGCGGTATCGGCAGCTATCAAAAAGATAATCACCCAAAACCTGATCAAGCATTGGGGGCGATATGGGTTTGAACCCAACTCTAAAGAGCAAGCAAAAGTCAAAACACTGGCTACCCTTCAAGAAGAACTTAAGGTAGCCATCCAGTCGCCATTGCCAGAAATGGGGGAGCAAGTAGCCGAGAGCGGTGATTGGAGTAATGCAAAAGTGTTGCAATATCTGTTGTTCTATGGCTATTGGGCGGCGGGAGCTACCAAGCCCGAGGCGGAGGTGGATTTGGGGGAATACATTATTCAACTACTGCAATCGTATCCGCTTGAAATTCGCAATGTGCTGCGCGAAACTTTAGCATACGCCACCGCCCGCAAGCGAATGGTATACCAACTGAGGCAAGAGCAGCTGAAGAAGGTGGTAGAAAGCGCCTTCCCACAAATGCACCAATCACTAGTGTTTTGGCAGCAATGGATTAAAGCGATGCCAATAACGGTGCAAGCCCAATTGCAAACCCCACATTTGATACGCAACCAATTGTTAGAGCTACTAGAAATAGAGGGTGGCACAACGCAGCCAACCGCACAGCAATACCAAGAACGATTGGCAGTGTGGACAGCGGCGCAGTTGCCAGAAACTGTTATGGAGGAAGTTGCTAAATTGGTAAATGCTCCGATGGGCGTAGGTTCCCCTGCTGTAATTGGTGAGATTAAAGCATTCTCAAACCAAGTGATACAAGCATTTAGGGAGGCTGAAAGGCTAGGTTTACTTAACTCTTCGCTATCTAACCTCCGTCCGGATAATGTAGAAATGAATGGCGTCGAAGCGAACGATACAAATATAGATTCTCGCAGAAACCATCCAAAACCTATTATCCCGAAATCGCTATTTAAAGATATACCTGAAGAATACAAGCAGAACCAACAGGAAATGAGCAGCGCTTATTCGAACACCGACGAAGAGTCGGAGCCTACCGCGCAAGTCCCTAAAAACCAATTGGAAGCGTTGTTGTACTTCTTGCGGTTTGGTGTATGGCCAGAGACGCTGGACGCTACTGCGAGCAACTTTGTTCCAGATGGTGAAATGGATATGCAGCCTGGTATCTTCATTCCAGAAGCTATCTTATCGCAGTTGTTGAAAGATAAGCCATTAGAGGTATTAGCGGGCCTGTTTCCGATGCTTGTATCCGTAAGGGTGCGGGAGCGGCTGGTGTACCAGTTGAGTGATGCGGTATTTCACGAGGTTATTGCTGCTTTTAGCAGTATGCACCCGCCCACTGCTCGCTTTGAAAGCTACTACCAGCAGTTACAGCCGCTCATGCTGCAGTTTCAGTCAGTGGCATCGCTACCCAATGTGGCCACAGCGCTTAAAACCTTTATACTTACGCTCCTTTATGAAGAACCGAAGGTGCGCAATGCCCAAGCATTTACCACACAGTTTTTGCAATATTGGCAGGGGTTGAGCGAGGTGGGTGAGGTGGAGTTTACTAAGACTGTTACTGAAGCCATCAAAAGCCAAGCAGTTCTTCCAATTGCCCTTAGCCAGCTGTTAACCGCCTCTTTAGATGAAATTGAACAAGCAAGTAAAGCCATTGCCACAACAGGCAGAAACACCTCGACCGATGCAGAAAATACGAGCAAGGAAAGCGATTTGTTGATAGCTGCTTTACTGCAAGAGGGTCGGGAGGATGAATTAGACGCTACCCCCAATGACACTTTAAGTAATACTAGTCAAAGTGTTAACAGTGAATTTATTGAATCAGATAATATTGAGGAAAACCTATTCTTAAAACAAATTCGGGAGGCGGAAAGGGCTGCATCAGCACAAGAAGCTGATCCTGTTTCAGATGCTAAAAATAAAGATTTAGAACTGGGAAAAAATACCCAAGGAACCGAATCGCATCGAGGATCATCCGCTTCCAGTGAAAGTGAACGATTGGCTGATCCACCCAATCAATTGAAAGACATTGGAAAGGCCGCCGAGGAAAACGAGATTGCACCAAAACCACAGGCTGAAAGCATCGGAGCGGACAAGAGTGAAGTTGATCAAAACTACTTAGATTCAAATGATCCTGAAAGCAAATTGGAAAGTGCGAAGGGGTCGTTAAAGGAGCTAGAAACATCTAAGGAACTCACTTCTTTAACTGAAAAAAATATTTCCGCTGATAAGGATAAAACTGAGGTAGGAGATAATAGTGCGGATGCGGGGAAGTTAAAGGAATCACCAACCCCAGAAACAATAACCCCAAAAGTCAATAGTTCCAAAGCAAACGAAGACTCTATAAGTACTAGCTTAACTGACGATCATGCAGAAATTATCAATGACGAGGTAATTCAGGAAGTCAACGCTACGGAAGATTACCGCATTTCCCTTTCGGCAACTTTGCCTTTCAACGATTCGCAAACGGTGATGGAGCATGAGGATGCCACAGAGCAAGACCTTCCAGAGATAGAACAGAAAACCCTTCGTCAGAAAATAGAGCGCATCAACCGCCAAAAGATGCCTGAAAAGGTAAAGCAAAAGAAGCTGGTTCGTCCTCAAGATCCCTTTACCCGAGAAGAACCTATGGCACCGCTAGAAGAGCCAGTGTTTATTGATAATGCGGGCTTGGTGCTGGTTTGGCCGTTTATTGGCCGGTGCTTTAGTGCCTTGGGCTATACCGAGAAAGGATTGTTCAAGGATATGGGCATGGCCAACCGCGCCATACACCTGCTGCAATACATGGTAACGGGGGAGGAGCAGGCCCCAGAGCACGAATTGGTGCTAAATAAGATACTTTGTGGCATCCCGGTTTTTGAAGCTGTCGAGAGAGATGTTATCTTAACGGCCCAAGAGCGCGATGAAGCCGACCACATGCTGAAAGCCGCAGTGCAGAATTGGGAAAAAATGAACAAACTTTCGGTGGCCGCCTTCCGCGATTCTTTTTTGAAACGTAGTGGCAGGCTAGTGGAAAACGATGTGAGTTGGACTTTGCGGGTTGATCAAGTGAGCTATGATATGCTACTGGATACCCTGCCGTGGACCATCGGGATGATTAAGCTTAGATACATGGAAAAAGTGCTTTACGTAGAATGGAGATAAACAAAACCAAAGCCAATGCTGATGTGCTGGCGAAAGACTTATATTGGCTTGGCCAAGTAATCGAGACGCGGTTGGCGCTTTACCTCGGTAGGGATAACCCTTATAAGGACATCTACGAGATAACGCCGCCGAAGATAACTGACGACACCTCTTTGTACTCGCGAGCTGTGCTGCATTATGATATGGGCCCGTACGAGCGTATTGCGCTGCTGTTGGCCGCAGCACCACAGTTAAGGCCGCAGTTGCTCGATCCATTTTTTGTGAAGAACGCCACTTACGATAGGGGCTTTAGTGAGTTTGGCGGTCTGCGTGGGCAGGCGCACAGTGGTTTTCTACCTACGGGCGAAACATTGGTGTTCCTGTTAGCTGGTAATGACCTAGAGCAACGCTTGGAGGTAATGGGCCTATTCGAGAAAGACCACTACTTTAACCGACACAACATACTACGCTTAAATAAGGTAGACCACGATGAGCCGCCGCTGGCAGGGCAGTTGTCGCTTTCCAAAGAGTACTTGGGCTACTTTACCACTGGCCACGTCAATAAGCCCGATTTCAGTGGTGATTTCCCTGCAAAGTTGCTTACCACACGCCTTGGTTGGGAAGACTTGGTATTGCCTGACCAAACCCTTACTGAACTAGAAGAAATTAAGGCTTGGATTGAGCACGGTGATTTCCTCTTGAATGATTGGAACCTGATAAAGAAGATAAAGCCGGGCTACCGCACGCTGTTTCACGGCCCGCCGGGAACGGGTAAAACGCTTACCGCCTCGCTGTTGGGAAAAGCTACAGGATTGGATGTCTATCGTATCGACCTTTCGATGATTGTTTCCAAATTTATCGGTGAAACGGAGAAGAACCTCGCCGGAGTGTTTGATATGGCCGAGAACAAGAATTGGATTCTGTTCTTTGATGAGGCCGATGCCCTCTTCGGAAAACGTACCCAAACCAAGGATGCTCACGACCGCTATGCTAACCAAGAGATATCGTTTCTTTTGCAGCGTATCGAGGATTTCCCAGGTGTGGCGATACTGGCCACCAACTTGAAATCGAATATGGATGATGCGTTCTCGCGCCGTTTTCAATCATTCGTTTTCTTCCCCATGCCCGAGCCGCCCGATAGGCTCACGCTTTGGCAAAAAGCTTTCGACGGCCTGCCGCTTGATGATAAAATCGATTTTGAGAAAATTGCCAACGATCACGAAATGGCTGGTGGTGCCATCATTAACGTGCTGCGATATGTGGCAATTTGGCTAAAACAAAAAAAACTGAAAGCTGTTACCCAACGGCTGATTATGGATGGCATCAGGAAAGAGTTGAGTAAGGAAGGGAAAACACCGTGATGTTTTTTGCTTACTGAAAATCACTTCGTCCCGATGGCGAAAAGGCCCCAGGCTAATATTCTGATGCCTCTTTGGGCCGTACCGTAGCGCAAATACGTATCAAGTTGTGCACGCCCCAATGGGCAATGCCGTTAAGTCAAGCCCAAAATAATTTTTCGGTCATGAGTGGTCTGACGGGTTCGCTATATAGAATCAGGAATTTGCAATTACCGCGATGATTTTGCCATAAGGGCCGTCCGAACACTTTTTTCTGCGCATTGGAGATACCCTGGCGAAAGCGTTCGGACGACTATTTGAGGGCAGAGCTTGGGACATTTTCAACTTTCATACCCATCGCACCGAAGTCGTCAGACCGCTCAGCGACTTCCCTGAATCCTTAACTTAACGGCATTGCCCAATGGGGCAAGATTATGCTAGCGGAGTGGCATCGCCTTCCGAACGTTAAAATAAAAACAGCCGGAACGACCAACGTTCCGGCTGCTATCTTTCTCAATAGTCTATTCTATCGCACCACAACCCTGCGGATACTGATGCCGCCCTCGGTGGTGAGCTGTATAAAGTAAACCCCTGTTGCCAAGCCAGTATTGCCTATGTAGAAGCTTTGCTGGCCAGTATGTACATCAAAGGTGCGGGTGTCAACCACCTCGCCCAACGTGTTTACAAGCTTCATCTCCACCAGTTCATTTTTAGCAGCGGTAAGCGCTAGCGTAAACGAGCCGCCGTTAGGGTTCGGGTAGATGTTCCAATCGTCTACTTCCAAATCGTCAATGCCATTCCAAATATGGTCTCTACAAGTAGTATCGCTACAGCCGTATTGGTCAGTTACGATTACACAATACAATGTGGAGAATGACGGGGTAAAAAACTGGTTGTTGGCACCTGTCACTGGCGTGTATGCTGGTGGGCCGGTGTTCCACTGGTAATTCATACCAGCAGGCGAAGCAAACAGCGTGTTGCCGCTTTGCGTTATACCTGCCACTGGGGCGGCCACCACCACAATGCTATCGCGACAGGTGGTAGTACCTTGGCTGTTGCTCAGCGTCATGCTCACCGAGTAGGTGCCAGGGGTATTATAGGTTATATTGTGCGGGCCTGGGCCAGTGGCCGTAGAGGGAATACCGCTAGGGAAGCTCCAATTGATGGTAAGCCCCGCAGGGTTTCCATTATAAACAAAGGTTCCAGCTTGGTCTTCGCAAATGGTGCGCTTATAATCCCAATCACAAGGCAATGGATGATTTCCGCAAGTTATTGGGAAACACATTACGGTGTCTTTACAATAATTACCCAATCCATCATCCACCACAAACAATAGGCAAAGGAGTGTGTCGGTAGGCGAAATAGGTATGTAACTGCCCGATACAGTGTTTAGACCCGCCACCAAAGTGTAAGGATTGATAACGTTAAGCACTCCAAGGTTTAAAGTAGTGATATTTAAATTGCCGCAACCGTTAATCTGTAAGTTGAAATTGAATTTCGGCCCTACTGGAGTTTGTTCACACCAGATGGAGTCGCTCACTAAGTTGAAATAACAACAAGCTGAATCAACTGGGCAAGGCGGCAGCGGTACGCAAACAGTATCGGTATAGC
This sequence comes from Sphingobacteriales bacterium, assembly GCA_027483645.1. Classification (GTDB taxonomy): domain Bacteria; phylum Bacteroidota; class Bacteroidia; order Chitinophagales; family CAIOSU01; genus CAIOSU01. The sequence goes on along the minus strand of JAIXUD010000021.1, from coordinate 73,699 downwards.
AGCATAGTATTTCAGTTCCTAGCGAGTCATAGTTACCCAAGTGCGTCCGGAAACACAGCGTATCGCCCGCTGTAGCATTATAAATAGTGGTAGAGAATTGGCCAGAGGTGCCGCCCGGTGGCACACTGGTATATACCACACTTGGCGCAAAAGGCAGATTAAGGTTCGGGGCCAAAATATCCAAATCCAATTGAGTAAGCGGATATATGCTTTGGTTTACTACATGGTAAACCATTACATAATTGCCAGCAGGGTCGCAATAGATTGAATCCACAAACATATCGCCACAAATACTATCGCAATCGCGAAGGCTTAGGTCCAGTTCGCCAGTGGTATCCGTACAACCGAAACTATTGGTTACAATTACGGAGTAAGCGCCGTTTAAAGTTGCGGTATAGCTTTGGTTGGTATCCCCAACTAGTATGCCGCCGTTCATTAGCCATTGATAGCTAGCGCCAACTGGTGCCCACATGGTATACGGGCGGCAGGTATCCAAGCAACCCTCATAAAACGAGCATACGTCAGGCAGCGGGTTTACGGTTACACAATAGTTGGCCAGATTTGTACAACCGTTAGTATCCGTAGCTTGTACCATATAGCAGCCACCTTCGGTTACGTATAGGGTGTCGTTTGTCTCCCCGGTTTCCCATATTAAATTAACTGTCGGGTCAGGGTGTGTAGCCACTAATATAATGGTATCACCTTCACACACAGTAGTAGGGGTAATAGGGGTGATGGTAGGCGGAACTGGTGGTCCACTTATGGTCATTACATAAGGTAGTGAAGTATCGCTACAGCCGGTGGTGGTATCAGTTATGATTACTTGATAGGTAAACACACCCGGGCTTACAGGCGCATAGCCCACACCGGAGGTCGTGGCTCCATTATTTACGCCATCGTTGCTAAGCCATTGATATGACCAATTGATATTACTGTTTGCAAATAAGTTGTAATTACCACCCAAACAAATGGCATTACTGCCATTGTTAAAAATGACCGCTGGTGGGCCGTTATTTACAATAATGCGAATGAAGGTAGTATAAGCGCAACCGTTAGCATCGGTAATGTTAACGGTATAGATTCCCGTGGTAGTTGTGATAATGCTATCGTTGGTTGAGCCGGTGTTCCAAAGGTAAGTACAGGTGCCGCAAGCCGGTGCTGCCAAGGTTACTGCTGTGCCGGTGCATACAATAGTATCAGGGAAGGCAGTAATATTGCCCGACAAGCTTGGGGCAACCACGGTTACAGGGTTTGTCACCGTATCCTTACATCCAAAAATATCACTTACAATCAACGTTACTGGATAGATGATGGGCAGGTTGTAGCTATGTGATGGGTTTTGGTTGAGCGAGGTACCCAAGTCTCCAAAATTCCAGTTCCAAGAATTGATGCTGGCAAACGAAGCATCGGTAAAGCCCACTGCGGTATTCAAACAGTTAGGGTTGGTAAAGGTGAACGCTGCGGTTGGGCGAGGGGCAATTACCACAGTTTTGGTAAAGGTAGTTGAACAAGGACCATTGCTTATAGTAAGCACCACGGTGTAGGTGCCTGGCAAAGCGTAAGTATGGCAAGGATTCTGCAAAGCCGAAGTATTGGCATCACCAAAGTTCCAGCTCCAACTGGTTATATTGTTACCAGCTGTGTAGGTGCTTTTATCAGTAAAGCAAACCGGCGCGCCATCACAACCTACCACTACATCAAACTTAGCAGCCAGCGGAATTTCAATTTGAGCAGTATCGCGCAATCTACAGAAACCGGTGCCAGTGGAGTTAGGCACATCTCCATCTAATACCACTAAATAAAAACCAGCCTGCGCATACGTGTGGGTTGGGCTCGTAAGGTTTGAAGTAGTTAAATCGCCAAAATTCCATAGGAAGTTGCTGCCACTAACCGAGGTATTGGTAAACGCTACTGGATTACAGCCTGTATGGGTAAAGCTGATGTTTGCAGCCGCATTTGGCGTGCAAGGAGGGGTAGGGTTACAGGTTGTTTGGCTCACGGTAATTATATTCGAAGTAGCTGTGCAACCATTGCTTACATCGGTAACGGTCACTACAAAACTACCTGGCGTGCTAGTGGTAACACACTGTGTAATTGCGGCTGGAGACCAGTTGTAAGTGTAGTTCGGGTTGCCCAGTGCGCAAATGTTTACCACGAAACTAGTACCTAGGCAGTACGTGGTGAAATCTGCCGTGCTGATGCTAGCTGTCGGGCCAGATACGTATGTAACCGTATACTGGGTATTGCCTATACAGCCCGAGCCATCGGTAACCGTTACTTGGTAAAGGCCATCTTGGGTAATAGTGGCTGGGTTTGAGGCACTGGTGTATGCGCCTGGCCCAGTCCAGCTGTAGGAAGTGTAAGCGCCGCCAGTAACCAACAAGGTAGCAGACCCGCCAGCACAAAGCGGCGTAGGCTGATTAATTACTGGTGTAGGTATTGGGCTAAGGGCAGTTATGATATTGTTTGACAAGATAGTGCCGCAAGCAGTTACCGTCAAGGTTACCGTCACGTTCTGTGGCGCATTATTACCCCATTCAATCTGGGTAGAAGAACTGCCCGGCGAAAATATTGCGCCAGCGTTGGCTGGTGTTATTGTCCAATTATAAGTGGTGCCAGCAGGGTAAAGAGTGGTGGTAGTATACAAGTTGGTTGAATTGGCGCAACTGGCAACAGGCCCGGTAAGTGCTGGCGGTATTGGGGTGAAAGGATAAATATTCTGTGTAGTGGTATCAGAGTTGCAGAATGGTGCTGAAGTACCTTTTTGATATGCCTGAACAATGAATGGTGGCGTATTGCCCCAAAGTACGGTTATGCAATTTCCGATGGAGGTTGCCGGTGTACCGCCAGTAATTATCCAATTTATTTCTCCACCTCCCGTAGCACAATAAGATAGGGTGCTGCTAGGGCAAATAATGGTATCACCGGTTATAACAGGTGCTGCCGGTGGAGCAACTACTTTTACACTGTAGAACGCGGAGTCGGTACAGCTTTGATTCGGGTTGACTGGTATGGCTTTGATAGTGTAAGTGCCTGGCAAATTGTTCCAATTTACGGAAATGCCAGCACCGGGAGAACCAGTAATGGTTGGCCCCGCGGGCGATACCGTCCAGTTGCATGGAATGCCGCCTAATGCTGAGAAAAACGAGCTGCTGTTAGCGCAAGCAGGTGAATTGCCAATAATCTCAAGCCTTGGCCTAAGCCTAATAACATATTGGGCAGTCCCTCCGCAATTAAGGAAGGAATCGTAATAGGCTACGTTCAAGGTATCATTACATGAAAACAAGAAGTTCGACCAGCATATTTTCACCGTTTCGCAACAGGTGGAGTCTTGCAGTATACCGCAGCCGCTGGTGGCCAGGCTCCAGTTGTAAGTACCGCCACTAAAGCGGGGTAGGGTATAGTACTCGCAATCGCCCGGGCAAACTTTTGGCGCACCTGTAATAGTGGCGGTTGCGGGTACCAGTGGTATTTGTATCAAGGTGGTATCGGCACATACGCCGCCACAACCGCTAAGGGTAAGCCCCAAAGTTCCTATTTGGCCTGGACCCCAAGCTACAGTTACATTAGGGGTGCCCAAACCGGATATAATAGTTCCACCAATGGCAAACCAGTTGTAGGTACAACCCGTTACCGAAGGCGTGCTATAAGTTGCCGTATCGTTGCCGCACAAAGTCGCTGGGCAGGTAATAGTTGGGCCGGGTAACGAATCCACCACTATGGTGCTTTGGAATGTATCTGTACAGTAGCAATCAGTGAGTGCTACCAATGTGATGGTGTAAGTGCCCGCAGTAGTATATTGATGGGTAGGGTTTGTTAAGGTTGAAGTACCGCCATCGCCAAAGGTCCATTGATACGAGTTGGCCCCTGTGGAGAGATTGGTGAACAAGGTATTGGAAAACTTACATACCGATGCTTGATGACTGAATGCTGCGACGGGTAAATCTTGCTTTTTGATACAAATGGTTGAAGAATCTACGCATCCCCATTGGTTGGTTTCGTAAACTATGATGTTACCTATGCCGGTATTGTCCCAAGTAATAGTAGCGGTATTGGTAGTAGCGCCTACAACTGCCGATGCGCCCGTAACCACCCATTGGTATGTGCTAAGCGCATTGAAGGGGGTAGTATAGATAATGGTAGCACCTTTGCAAACATTTTCGCAAATGGGGCCGCGTACCTGTCCCGTCGGACCTACCGGCTCAAAATTGGGTGGGCAAGTAGGGTAGGGCGCATGCGAAATAGCAGGGTCGGGCTTTGCATGTACCGTTACGTTCAGCGTGTGGTACGTTGGTGGGCCGCTAGGGTTGTTTACGGTTACTATTATGGTGCCAGTGCCAGGCAATCCCCATTTTATGGATGCGCTATCAACATTAGCGGCGCCTTGCACTAGGCCGCCCGTAACGCTCCATGAGTAGCTAGCACCTGCAACTACAGGCACATTATAAACTTCTACATCGTTCTCGCAAGCATTTACGTTGCCCGTAACTTGGGCGCTTAGCGAGCTATAGGCTAGAAAAAAAAGTAGGGTGAGAGAAAGGTAGAGGTGGTTCATAAATGGTCTGGTTAGTTGGTAGTTCAAAGGTAGGTAATTATATATTGTGTCTAACGTAATATTTAGAGTTATTTTCAACAAGTGACGTTGCATGCTGTTAATAAATAGCTGTGATGTATGTGGGGAGAGTTTGGAAGTATTCTACCAATGAAGATGCTGCCAATAGCGAGAGGACAATTAATAAGCGTTGAATACCAATAGCTTCAAACAATTTATCGAAAAAAGACGCAAAATAATTTCTTTAACGAGGAATGTCGATTATATTTGCAGTCCCAATTGCATGGTTCGGTAGTTCAGTTGGTTAGAATACGTGCCTGTCACGCATGTGGTCGCGGGTTCGAGTCCCGTCCGGACCGCAAAAAGCCTCTCAGCAATGAGGGGCTTTTTGATTTTTAGCTCAATGCGTAAGGTTTAGCCTGTTTTGTGTTTTATCCTTTCCTTCCCCTCCCTACCAGAAATTGACCAAAAATTGCCTTTCGCCTGATTTTAGTCATGTTGTAGGCCATGTAACAGCGGTAAATTTGCTAGGTCGATAAATGCGTTTCCATACACCATTACCTAGCATCTATGCAAATATCAAATGACAAAGCCGTACACGAGCTGATAGCAGAATTCAACCAGGTATTTCCGTTCCTGAAGATTGAATTTTATAGTGTGTCCTACTTACCGTCCAAGTTGTTCAGCAACGATAAGCTCATTAGGCACAGCGCCAGTATTGCACAGTGCAGAAAAAGCAATCAAGAGGGTGATTTAGTGCTGTCGCCACAGCAAACGGTAGCGCAACTAGAGCAGGAACTTTGGACCGGATTTGGCTTGTCGGCGCAAGTATTCCGTAAATCGGGTTCGCTTTGGATTGAAACCAGCCTTACCGATTCGTGGACACTGAAGCAACAAAACCTAGAAGGCGAGCAAATGACTAGCCCCGTATATGAGTACTGTGCAAATATGGACGTAACCGACCGCGACCAAGTGGAATAAGCTTAGTTGAGCAGGTCGCGCAGCTTTTGTTCTTCCAGCAAGTATATCTTTCCCTCTACTACCTCAATCAGTCTTTCACCCTTAAAATCGCTCAATACCCGTATCAGAGATTCGGTAGCAGTACCCACCACTTGAGCCAAATCCTCTCTCGATATTTCCAGTTTAGGTTTGCTATTGTCAGCGCTTTTAAATTTCTCGTTTACACTCAATAGGCCGGTGGCCACACGCTTCCTAAGCGAGTTGTAAGCTAGGTTGACCAATTGTTCCTCCTTTTCTTGCACGTTTTGAGCCAGCAGCTTTATAAACTTGCGTGCCACCACATTATCGCTACCCACTATGTTGATGAACTCCGCTTTAGGTATCAGCAGCACCTCCGTTTCCTCCAGCGCCTCAGCACTATCTTGGTACATGGTATCCTCAAGCAAAGCAGTGTAACCAATAAATTCACCTTCTTTAAGTATGGCGGTAATTAGTTCTTTACCGTCGTCATTTATCTTAAAGGTTTTTACCTTACCTTGGGTAACAAAGTATAGGTATAGCGGGCGCTTACCGTGGTGATACACTAATTGCTTCTTTTTAAATTCTTGGGTTTCGTATGCATCGGTGGTTACTTTGGCGCCATAGCCCGCGGTCCGAAGAAACTCGTTCACCGCCTCAGTGGTTGGGGGCAGGTCGGCTTTCAGCAAGGCACTGCGCTTTAGGCGGGCTTCTACCGCATTGAGCAGTTCAATATCATCAAATGGCTTAGTTATATAGTCGTCAGCGCCCATTTCCATCCCTTTCCTAAAATCCGATCTATCAGCTTTTGCAGTTAAGAAAATAAAGGGGATGTTGGAGGTACTTTCATTTTTGCTCAGCACATGCAGCACGCCATATCCGTCCATTTCTGGCATCATTATGTCGCAAATAATCAAGTCGGGCTTCTCTGCCGTAGCCAGTTTTACACCCACTTTACCGTTTTCGGCTGTAAGTACCTGGTAGTGAGATAGTTCCAGTATTTCCGCTATATTTTCGCGTACGGCCGTATTGTCTTCAATCAGTAGTATGCGTTTCATTTTGTGTTGGTTCTATTGGTTGTAAAGGTATATGTATGGTAAAGGTCGACCCTACTTCGGCCTCGCTCTGCAACTCTATGCTGCCTTTCATTATTTCCAAGTAGCGGCTTACTATGTGAAGCCCAAGGCCAGTACCGGGTATGTTGTGCGCCCCTCGAGCCCTAAAAAATCGTTCAAACAGATGTTGCCGGTCCTCATCGGGTATGCCGATGCCGCTATCTTTTACTGCTATGCTTAGCAATTGCTGGTTAATGGAAAGGGTAATGTGTATAATTGAGCTTTCTGGCGAAAACTTGATCGCATTGGATATCAAATTGATCAAAATGTTTTTAAGCAGCCGTTTATCCGTAATAAAATCATCTATCTCAAACGGATGCACCAATATCTGCTGCCCTGTTTTGGCTATTTCCTGCATTTCACTCACCAGGTCGGTAATAAAATCAGCTAGGTTAAATGTTTCTGGTTTCAGTTCGGTGAGGCCCTCCTCCAGCTTGCCGAGCAGCAATAAATCTTCCAGCAGGGTGTTCATGTGCTTTACTTGCTCCTTTATTCGGGCTATGTGGCGGTCGCGCTTATCTTGCTCATCATCCTTAAGATACCTACCAATAAGCGCTGCCGAAGACAATATAGTACTAAGCGGGGTGCGGAACTCGTGCGACACTGTGGATACAAACCGTGATTTTAAATCGCCCAGTTCCTTTTCTTTTTCCAGCGATTCGGCCAGTTCATTTTTGTTGCGTTCTAGTTGTGCCAGGGTTTCGCGCAGCATCGTGGTGCGGTCTTGCACTTTTTGCTCCAGTTCGGTATTCAGTTGGGTTACCTTGCGTGTTACAGATTGCAGCTCAAGTGTTTGTTCCTTGAGTATTTGTTCGCTTTGTTTGCGTATAGTAATATCGATAATAAAGGCAATAACAAACGCTTCGTTTCCTGAAGTGTAGTGGCTCAGGCTTATCTCAACAGGGAAAACGCTGTTATCCTTTCGTTTGGCAAACAAATCCCTACCGGCCCCCATGGAGCGATTGGAGGGTGCTTGGTGAAAGTGCTTTACATGGTCCACATGCCGTGGGCGAATGGCATCGGGCAATAGCATTTCTATTTGGTTGCCAATAAGTTCTGCTTCATTATAACCAAATAGCTCCTGTGCATGGGGATTGGCTAATATAATGGTACCTCTTTGGTTGGTAAGAATGATGCCTTCGGTAGCGTAGTTAATTAGTGAGCTTACCTGCTTGTTATTAGTATCCTTTTGTATTTCTACCGTCGAGATGTATAATACGAAGTAAAGTGTCATTAGCACCCCTAGTAGTGCACTTACTTGGTTGAGTATAGAAAAAAGGTCGCTAAAGCTGCCGGTAAACAACAAGCTGGAAACAATAACAAGGGCAGATATACCGGCAATGATGATCGGGAAAATGCGCCTATTGGCGAAGTAGGTAAGAATAACCGCTACAATAAACCCATAGCCAGAGAAGAACTGCTCGGGATAGCCAAACTCTAGTATAGCGCATACTACAATAATTGGTATGCTCAGCCCAGCGAGATAGGAAACACTATTTTTTTTGGCGTGAAGCATGGGGGGTGGTTACTGGTTGATGGATTATTAGTTATTGGTGAAAATAAGCTAGATAGTACCATTCAATAAAGAACTCAAAATAGCTATTGTTTTCAGTTATTGATAACCCCGCTAAGTCTTGAAGTAACAATTAACCTAATAACCAGTCAACTACTATCGCTATCAATACTAATAATTAGTAACCAGTAATAAACGACTAACAGCTAATAGCCAATAACTAACCAATAACTAATAACCAATAACCAATCATCTAAACTTAATCCTCAATTTTTCCGCTACCTTCAAAGGTTTTGTCTAGCAAGAAGGCTTTGATAAAGCCATCCAATCCACCATCAAGCACTGCTTGGGCATTGCCTACTTCAAAGCCTGTGCGGGCATCTTTTACCAGTTTATAGGGGTGCAGTACATAAGACCGTATTTGCGAGCCCCACTCAATCTTCATCTTGTTGCCTTCCACCTTGTCGCGCTCCTCGTTGCGTTTGCGCATCTCTATATCGTATAGGCGGCTTTTTAGCATCTGTAGGGCGCGTTCGCGGTTTTGGCCCTGGCTACGGGTTTCTTGGCACTCTACTACCAAGCCTGATGGCGCGTGGCGCACGCGCACGGCCGTTTCCACTTTATTTACGTTCTGTCCGCCCGCACCGCTACTTCTAAAGGTATCCCAATCCAAGTCGCTTGGGTTGATGTTGATTTCGATAGTGTCGTCAATCATCGGATAAATAAACACCGACGCAAACGAGGTATGCCTGCGCTTAGCCGAATCGAAAGGGGAAATGCGCACCAAGCGGTGCACGCCATTTTCAGCTTTAAGGTAGCCGTAGGCAAATTCGCCCTCAAACTGCAGCGATACGGATTTGATACCTGCCACATCGCCATCTACTTTGTCCAGCTCTGTAACTTTCATGCCATGGCTTTCGCCCCACATTACGTACATGCGCATCAATATCGATGCCCAATCGCAGCTTTCGGTACCACCAGCGCCAGAGTTTATTTCTAGCACACAAGCCAGCGCATCTTCAGGAGTGTTCAGGGTTGATTTCATTTCCAGCTCTTCCAGCGCATCTTCTGCACGGGCAAACTGGTCTTTTAATTCTTTCTCGGTTACTTCACCTTCTTTGTAGAATTCCAGGAGTACTTCAACTTCCTCCACTGCGGCCTCAGTGCTTTTGTAGTCCTTCACCCAGCCTTTGTCCAGCTTAATGCGCTTCATCACCAATTCTGCTTTTTTTGGATTGGTCCAAAAATCGGATTGGGTGCTAATTTTTTCGTTCTCTTCTATCTGATAAACTCGTTTATCGACGTCAAAGATACCTCCTCAGAGCGAGCAACTTGCTCTTAAGCTCCTTATAGTACTCGATGGTCATACTGGCATCGTGATTTTGGGGTGATTGTAAATAAGGCTGCAAAGATACGGGATTTGGTCGACAGTCAACGGATTAAAGGGTTATTGGTTATTGGTTGATTGGTTATTGGTGTAGGAATCATATTTTTTGATTGGCCAACAAATACTGTAGGTATAGCTTGCCATAAAATTTAACAATAAGTATTTCAGCGCCACATATAAAGAGTGTATTTTTAATTTTTAATGGCTTCTGTTTTTTTTCAGTGACTTTTTCCGTGTACTCCGTGGTTAAACAAAACAACATCCCTACCGGCAACCAAGGCGAGCAACTGGCCACGGAGTACCTGCAGGCCAAGGGCTATGAGGTGGTAGCACGCAACTGGCGGTTTAATAAAGCCGAACTCGATATTGTATGCTATAAAGATGGCAGCACCATATTTGTAGAAGTAAAAACCCGCCGCGGTTCAAATTTCGGCAGGCCCGAAGAAGGCGTAACCATTGCGAAGCAGAAGCACCTAGCACGTGGAGCGAATGCCTACATCATGCAGTTCGACATCCATACCGATGTACGATTTGATATTGTATCAATAATGTTGGCTAAAGGTAAGGTGGCAGAGATATTACATATTGAGGATGCCTTCTTCCCAATGGGCGATGCTTATTGAAGCCTCGTGAAGATGTAGGTTGTCTTATCATCCGGAAAATCTTCAATAGCAACATACGTTAACTCGGTGTTGCTTAATTGCTCAATTTCCACATAGCTCCCGAAAAAGTAAGGTAGCTGTACATCATTAGGCCCAATAAAAGAAATACGGCCAGTTTTCTCATCCAATATGTACTCAAAGTCAACTTGGTATTGTAAGATACCGATGTTGTAATACCTACCATTGGCACTGCGGTCACGGTTCAATCGCAGCTCTATTTTATCATATAGGTTGCGTGTGCCACGTTCTACAAGTGAATCCCAGCAGCCGTTTATAGTGCATACTTTCACTTTCTCCAATAGCCATACGCCTTGCACTCTCTTGTCGTTATACTTTGCGCAAGAAAACAGGAAAAGTAAAGCAAATAGGTAGTACTTCCGCATGCGCATTGCCCAATTCGGGTTCTGATGAGAATGCAAATATAAGGAGCTTATATTTATTTACTAACGGCAGTAATCAACTGATCGGCCCAAGCACGTTTTTTATCCCATACATCTTTATTGGTTACCAAGGTATCGGCACGTATAAAGTTTATCTCTGGGTCATACACGGCAAAGTTTTTAAAAGTGGTATTGATAAAGATTACCGGGTTGCCGATATGGTTTTTAAGGTTCTTGATTCGCAATGCGGCCTGCTTTATATCCAGCGGCACTAGGTTGATGTAGTACCAAATGGCTTTGTCAAACTCCCAATCCCACTCCAAGTGCTTGGCCTGCTCAAAGGTATAAGGCTTTACGTAGGCATCATCAATATCGAATGGCGGCTTGTTGGGCGGTTGGGCCAGCAATACCACTAAAGGCAATATCATTAGGCAAACGAGCAATACCTTTTTCATGCAATGTAATATTAGTGTTAATAATTACGTCCCACAATTCGGCAATTAATATGCCAATGCGCAAAATCTAGTTAACTATACAGTATCGCTAGATTTTTTTTAGATTTGAATAGCCATAATACAATATCTATTCACTATCTTTTCGGCGCACAATTAATTAAGCAATATATGAACACCAATCTGCTTATTGTTATGGGCGTAACTATTGCGTATATAGTATTGGCCATTAGCTTCAGCACCTTTGTTAGTAATATGGATGATGACAATGCTAAAAAACGCGCTCAATCCATTTTTATCGGCATCAACGTGGTGCTACTCTGCACCGCAATGACCTATGCATACCTCAATTTTTTATAGGTTTTCCCCCATTTACTAGTTCTATCGAAAAAAAATTTCCGTTTATCAGAACTTTTTGATGGGCAGTTTTATTTACTTATTGTATCCGATCCGTTAATTATTGTTAAGTACATGAAGCACGTTTATCAACAAGTTGTGGATAAATAGTTGATAATGTGGAAAACAACCTATAATTTTGGTTGATAGCCCGCTGATAGAAACTATAGAAGACCATAACTACCTCTAAACCTTCCATATATGCGTCAGTTAAAGATTACCAAATCTATCACTAATCGTGAGAGCCCTTCTCTCGAGAAGTATCTACAAGAAATCGGCCGTGTGGAGCTGATTAAGCCCGACGAGGAAGTAGATTTAGCTCGCCGTATACGCAACGGCGACCAAGTGGCCTTGGAAAAACTCACTAAATCGAATCTACGATTTGTGGTTTCCGTGGCCAAACAATACCAAAACCAAGGACTATCGCTTAGCGACCTTATTAACGAAGGTAATCTAGGTCTTATTAAAGCCGCACAGCGTTTTGATGAAACCCGTGGCTTCAAGTTTATTTCTTATGCCGTATGGTGGATTCGCCAAAGCATCCTACAGTCTTTGGCTGAGCAATCGCGAATTGTGCGCCTGCCGCTTAATAAAGTAGGTTCCCTAAATAAAATAAATAAGGCATTTTCAGCCTTAGAGCAAGAGTACGAAAGGGAACCAACCGCTGACGAGTTGGCCGACCTGCTAGATCTTGGCGTGGAGGAGGTGCGCACCACTTTGGGCGTAAGTGCTAGGCATATTTCTATGGATGCACCTTTTGTTGATGGGGAGGATAACGCCCTAATCGATATACTTGAAAACCCTAATAGCGATAAAACCGACCAGACCCTCGATCACATGGAATCGTTGCGCGAGGAAATACGTAGATCGTTGGCAGGCCTTACTGATAGGCAGCGCGATGTAATCAATCTGTACTTCGGTATCGGAGCTGATAACAGCATGTCGCTTGAAGATATTGGTGACCGATTTGACCTTACCCGCGAGCGTGTGAGGCAGATAAAAGACAAGGCGATAAATAAACTTCGCACAACTTCTCGCTCAAAGCTTTTAAAAGAGTACTTAGGTCATTAACTTTGCAGCCGATATTAAATCGGACAACGTTTTATGGCTAAACAATATGAGTCGGAGTTCAATGATTGGATCCGCCAAGAAAAGCTCGCCATTGAGCTTACCAAAGTAGTAGGTGAACTATGGCTTGATCGTTCTATTGAGTTGATTATTTTCCGGAGGAAAATATTTGATAACAGTGTGAGCGAGATATTGAACGACCACTTATACGCCCAGAAATTTACCAACTTGCCTCTTAGCATCGACATTAGTGTCGATTTGGCGAAAACTATTGCTTCTTTGCAAGTGCCGCCAGCCCGTATTGATATTGGCCGTTTGGGTGCTGAGTGGGTAAAAGAGGGTGGCAACTACGCCAACCAAACCGATTTTGTAAAAGATAAGCTTACCGGTATTGTAGGCAATACAGAGTTTACCCTCAAGCCAAAAGATGTGGTGCTGTATGGCTTTGGCCGTATAGGCCGTTTGGCTGCTCGGATTTTGATAGCCGAGGCCGGTAAGGGCGAACAATTGCGCCTGAAAGCCATAGTGACCCGTGAGAATAGTGGTGAGGACATCTTAAAGCGTGCTAGCTTATTACGTAAGGATAGCGTCCACGGCAAAATGCACGGTACCATTATTGATGATTTGGAGAATGAATCCCTTATCATCAATGGGCAAGTGGTAAAGATGATTTATAGCAATGCCCCTGGTACTGTCGACTTTACCCAATATGGTATTGAAGATGCTTTGTTGATTGATAATACCGGTGTATGGCGAGATCGTGCAGGTTTGGAGAAACACCTTAACAGCCCAGGCATAAGCCAAGTATTGCTTACAGCACCGGGCAAAGGCGACATCCCGAATATAGTACATGGGGTTAACCACGAGAAATTCGATCCGAAGAACGACAAGATTTATAGCGCTGCTAGCTGCACCACCAATGCCATTACACCGGTATTGAAGGTGATTGAGGACAAGTTGGGCATAGTGAAAGGCCACATTGAAACGGTACATAGCTACACCAACGACCAGAACCTGCTGGACAACTACCACAAAAAGTACCGTAGGGGCAAATCGGCAGCAATGAACATGGTAATAACCGAAACTGGTGCCGCCAGTGCCATTAAAAAAGTATTGCCGGGCCTTACGCAGGATATTACCGGCAATGCCGTGCGCGTGCCGACCCCAAACGTATCGTTAGCCATCTTAAACTTGCAGTTGAAATCGTCAGCTACAAAAGACGAGGTAAACGAAATCCTTCGTCAAGCCAGTTTGCAAGGTGAACTGTGCGAGCAATTGGATTACTCCATTTCTAATGAACTGGTATCAACCGACATTATCGGCAACCCGCACGCCAGTGTTATCGATGCCCCAGCTACCGTCGGCTCTGCCGACAATAGGAGCGTGGTAATATATGCTTGGTACGACAATGAGTTTGGCTACACCCGCCAAGTGGTGCGCTTGGCCAAGTATTTGTGCAATGTGATAAGGTTGAGGTACTATTAGTTGCTAGACACAAGATAGCAGACACAAGACACAAGATTTGCTTCATGCATATAAAGGGTTGGCTACGGTCAACCCTTTTTGTTTTACTTTGCGAACGTTGCATTTGTTTTTTTGTGTTCGTTGCGGTTAAAACACACCATTCTATTTTGTATTTTAACAGCATGAACCTCACCTTCGCCGCACCAGTAGAAATATACGATAAGGGCATGAAACGCCACGTGGTATTTATTCCTGATGATACCGCCAAAGAGCTTGGCCTTCAGGCCAATATGCGTTTGCTAGTAGACATTAAAGGCCACACCTTTAAGCTAGCGGCCATCAGCAATGGCGAAGGTCAGTACTTTCTGCATCTTGGCCAACCCTTGCGTAGGGATACAGGCATTAGAGATAGCCTCAAACCAGTAACCGTATCTATTACCCTTGACCCTAATCCTTCCGACATCAATATGCCAGAGGAGCTGGAGGTAGCGCTAGATTTGGATGAAGAGGCCCACAAAGTGTTCTACAGCCTTACAACTGGCGCGCAGCGTTCCCTTTGCCACTACGCCAACTCTGCCAAGCGTATTGATACCCGAGTGAAACGGGCACTGGAGCTTGCCGAGAAACTGCGGACGCGTACTTTGCACATAATGAAAGAGCAGTAATTCAACTACTTTATTTCGCAGAACTTCATATACCGTGGACTGTTGACTGTGGTCTGTCGACCAAAAAACATTAATTTCGCGCCACTAAACCTTGAACATGTTACAGAGCAAATTGGAAAAAATAGCCTCTTTCGACCCGAATGGCGTGGGCCAGCAAGAGCTTAATATATATGGATTACCATTTACTTTCGAAGAAGCTGATATCATCCTGTTCCCTGTACCTTTTGAAGTAACTACTAGCTACGGCGGTGGTACTATTGATGGCCCAGAAGCGATTATGGAAGCCAGCTACCAAGTGGACCTGTACGACCACGACTCGCCTGATACTTGGAAGAAGGGCCTTTACATGCCCGAGATAAGTGAGCAGTGGAAGCAAATAAGCCATAAGTATAAAGTGGAGGCGCAAATGCTTATTCACGAGCAAGCGATGGGTAAGGAGGTAATTGATAGCCCTGGTCTGCTTCGCACCTTGCACGATATTAACGAAGTGTGCGCACAACTGCACCAGTGGGTATATGAGCAAACGCTGGATTTGCTAAAACAAGGTAAGAAAGTAGGCCTTGTAGGGGGCGACCACAGCACACCGCTGGGCTACATCCGTGCTTTGGGTGAGGCACATGGCAACTTTGGCATATTGCAAATTGATGCCCATGCCGACCTTCGCGATGCTTACGAGGGCTTTGAGTATAGCCACGCCTCTATTATGTTCAATGCGTTGAAACTGGCACATATAGAAAAACTGGTACAAGTCGGCATCCGCGATATTTGCCAAGATGAGGTGGATGTAATCAATGGCAGCAATGGCCGGATTAAAACGTACTATGATTGGGATATAAAGCGCCGCCAATTTCGTGGTGAGCATTGGGAAGGTATTTGCCGCGACATTATTAGCAGCTTGCCGAAGAAGGTTTACATCAGTTTTGACATTGATGGCCTCGACCCAAAGCTTTGCCCAAATACAGGCACACCCGTATCAGGTGGTTTCGAAACGGAGCAGGTCTTTTACCTATTCAAACTCTTAATGGAAAGCGACCGCGAAATCATCGGTTTCGACCTCAACGAAGTATCCCCCGGCGAAGACGAGTGGGACGCAAACGTAGGTGCCAGAGTGCTGTTTAAAATGTGTGGGCTTCTATAATATTCCCACTTCCAAAGCCCTCATGCTCCTTATCTACTAGGCAAAGCCACTTCATGTAATACTTTATCAATGGTAGAAGCACTATAAAGCACTAGGCTGCCCTGCTCTTTACTGTTGCCCCATTGCTCTATGCCTTCCCATTGCTGGTTGCAGAGGTTGGTGAGGTGCGCACCATCAAGCACGAGGGTACCTCGGGGCTTGATGATGATGCGGGCACCTGCGGGCAACGATACCCGGCAGCGGATGGTAAGCCTGCCGCCATTTTGTATAATGATGTCTCCTTCGAGGTCTTTGCTGCCGTTCCACTCCACGTCGGTGTAGATGTTGATGATACTATCTTTTTTGTATTCGCACCACATGGGTTCCAGGTATTTGCGCTGGGGGCTACCATCTCGGCTAAAGTTGTAGTTTACAATACCAAGCTGGCAGGGCGTAAGGGCACTTTTGTTATTGTTATAGTCCATCATGTTGTTGCTGTATATGCCATCGTGCTTGCACGGGCCTGAGTTGGCATCCCAACAATTTGGGTGATTGGGGGTATCGTCGCAGCCATCGTTGCCGCTCCATGTGTGCATAAGGCCGAAGGAATGGCCGGTTTCGTGCACGAACAGGTCGGCGGCATAACCGGTTGTTTCAAAAGTGCCGTCGGCGTGCCAAATGGTATCATAGTTTTGCTTGGCACCTGCAATCTTAAACCAATCAGGGAAACCCGTACCAGTGGAGTTGTCGTTATAGGTTTTTGATGTAATGCTATCTGGGTGATGCTCCTGCAGCACCACTGTAAGCACTTGGCCTTTGTATTTAGCGTACTTGTCGTATGCGCGCCTATCGTATGAGCCACTAATGTTACTACTACGGTTGAAGTAGGCTAGGCTGCTGTCAACTGCATAATCCACGCCGATGTCGTTGGGTTCGGTGGGGTCTAGGTACAATAAAAAGCGATAATTGCGAGGGATTGCGGGGGTATTGTTGCCTATTGGTAGCTTCATCTGCTCTGTAATGCTGAGCTTATAGTTTACAATCTCAATCAGCCTTTTAATATAAGCGGGTGCCTCATGCGGCAGCAGGGTGTTGGGGTCGTCTTTAACGGCCTGCACCACCATAAACCGCACCCTCACATACCGCATGGGCGTGTGGTTGGGGTATTCAATGCTAGGGGCGTAGTTAATGGATTGTTTGCAGGGGTTTAAAGGAGCCTTGTCGATTGGCGATAGGTACACCGCCTCGGGACCGCTAACAAACACCTGCCATACCTTTGGCGAGCAGGCTACAAACAGTGTACAACAAAACACACCTACTACCAGAAGATTTTTATAAGCTTTCATCCGTATCATTGGAAATAACACTAATTTTATCCCGCTTTTCAAAAGGAGCCGAAACCATGAAATACATCATCGCACTTACTTTATCTGCATTATTGTTTGCCTCTTGCGGCGCCAACCGCGAGGAAGCCTTACAAACCGTTAAAACCGCTGAAGACAATTTGTATGCCAAGGAAGGCGCATTTATGTTCAACGACTCACTGGCAAACATTACGCTCGATGCTTACCTGGAGTTTGTAAAGCAATTCCCTAAAGATAGCGCCTCTCCCGAATATTTGTTCAAAGCGGCCGATTTGTACCGCGCCAAGCAAGATTTCCCAACCGCAATCAGCACATTTGATAGGGTAGGTAAGGAATACCCTGATTATGCCAAAGTACCGCAAACCGTGTTCTTGCAAGGGTTTATCTATGAGAATGACTTGAAAGACCTACCTAAAGCCAAAGAGCGTTATGAATACTTCATCCAACAATATCCTCAGCATCAGCTTGCCCGCGATGTACAGTTCTCTTTGAATAACTTGGGCAAAACGCCTGAGCAGATCATTGAAGAGTTCCAGCAAATGCAGGCCGCACAAGATAGCTTGGCCGCCCCTGTTGCCGATTCCACCGCTAAACAATAACTTTGTTGTCCATTAAAAATGGCGTACTGATGATGGCTATTGCAGGTGCTGCCTGTATCGCTATTTTTGTTAAATAAGTGATAAGCAGGGTGGGTGTTAAGTGGCTGGACAGTGCGATATTAAAAGGCACGTAAGTTAATTTTATTTTTTTAGCTGTAGTACAAGTATAATTTGCTTACCAAGTTGTTTTATCGCAGCTGCTGAGCATTGGTACTTTGCATTAAACATTTGTTAAGATAAACCGAAACCCAGCATTTTTAGTGAACAGTAAGTACATTTATATTGTTTCATCAATTATGCGCGTTCGCTCTATAAAATATGACCTGTTGGCTTGGCTTTACGAAGCCTACAAAAAGCAACCTGCTGCAAAGTGGGATATCGGTCCGTTTATGGAAGAGCATGGCATTAGTGCCGTCGCCAGCATTATAGAGTTCGGCAATGCCTTAAAGAAGTCGGGCCACTTGAGGGTGTTTAATGGACAGGGTTACGAATCGTTTAAAGCCTCTATTAGCATATTGGGCATTGATCTGGTATCGCGAGATGTGAAGTACGAGATCAACCAGTTACTTGACGGTTTAAAAAACGACCCGGAGCACTTTTATCCGGTAGTAAATCACCTTAAATATCTACCGAAAACTGTTGCCGTTGCAGCTGAAATATGCCACTATATGCAAAACAATGGCTTAGCAATCAGTAGGGTGGAGAAAGATGAGGTATTCATTAAAATAACAGCCCGTGGCATTGCCCATCTTACTAACCCTGAAGGACCTTACAATGTAAGCGGCGATAGTTTGAGAAGGATTGCGTAATAGTTACCCTGTAAATATGCACTAGGCAAACAAGCAGTTCAAATCACCTCCGCTACCACAAACACACTTCCCCCCACAAACACCATTTCATCCTGGTTTGCCGCAGCCAGTGCCGCTTTGTAAGCAGCCTGTACGCTTGGGTACGAATCACCATTCAAATCATACGCTACTGCCGCGCCTCTCAGTTCTTCGGCGCTGCGGCCCCGGGGCAAGTCTGGCCGGCAGAAGTAGTAGGTGGCATCCTTCGGCAACAAGGGCAGCATTTTAGTAAGGTCTTTATCATTGACCGTGCCGATAACCACATGCACTTTTGGGAAGTTAAGCTCTTTTATTTGGCTGAATATTTCTTTAAAGCCTGCTTCATTATGCCCGCTATCTACCAGTACGAGTGGTTTGCGCCGCAGTACTTGGCACCTACCCATAAAACTGCTGATTTGCTGCACATTAGCTAGCCCTTTACGAAGTATTACTTCATCTATTTTGTACCCTTGTAGTTGTAATTGCTCCACCGCACCGAACACTGTGGCAAGATTCTTTAGTTGGTAGTTGCCATAAAGGTCGGTTACCAATTTTTGTATGTAGGTTTTGCCATCTTTCAATACATCCACCGTCATGCTACCAATCTCGCTGTCGATGCGCACAACTTGATACGAATGGTCGGCAAAGGTGATTGGGCATTGCCGTTCAACTGCCGCCTCTGTAAATACGGCTTGGGTTTCCAGATGAGTTTCGCCTATTACTGCTGGTACACCGGGCTTAATAATGCCTGCCTTTTCAAACGCAATCAACGGTAAGGTATCGCCTAGAAATTGGGTATGGTCATACCCAATATTGGTAATTATGGAAAGCTCTGGGATGATGACATTGGTTGAATCAAATCTACCACCCATTCCGGTTTCAATAATGGCTATATCCACTTGGTGGCGGGCAAAGTGATCGAAAGCCATAGCCACCGTCATTTCAAAAAAGCTGGGCTCTATGGCTATAAAATCTTCTTGGTATTTCGCTACAAAGTCTATCACTTCTGCCTCGCTTATATACTGCCCGTCAATCTTGATGCGCTCCCTAAAATCTTTGTAATGAGGCGATATATAGAGGCCGGTTTTGTAGCCTGCCGTAGTAAAGATGGCTGCCAGAGTATGGGCAGTGGTGCCCTTGCCATTAGTGCCGGCAATATGCACACTCTTGAAATGTCGCTGAGGCTCGCCCATTAGGGCGGTAAGCTTTAGCGTATTGGTAAGGTCTTTTTTGAAGGCAGCCGCACCTATGCGCTGGAACATGGGCAGTTGGGCAAACAGCCACTGCACCGTTTGTGCATAATCCATAAGGCAAAGTTACAAAAGCAAGCTGTTGATGTACGATATACAATGTACAAAGTGCCATGTTAGGCCTATATTATAGAACTAACCCTAAAAACCTCACTGTGCCGCATATTTAAAATCAATAAAACCCATTTGCTCAGGCCTGTTTTGGCTATCAGCGCTCCATTCCCATTTTTGGGCCGCTTCTATCGAAAGCTGCTTAAGGTAAGCATCGTTGGAGGTGGAGCCTTCGGCGCTGTAAATGGCCTTGATAACCTTGCCTTTACTGTTTACGGTAATCTTTACGCGCACCGTGCCCGACACATCGTTTTTGGCCAAAGGTCTTTCCTTGAATATTGGCGAACGCCCATCCAACACACCATCGCTGTTGTCGTTCGTACCGCCATTGGGGTTAATGCCTGTTCCACCTGGTTTGCCTGCAAAGTCATCAGTACCAGTGTTGTTGCCATTGGTTGGTGTATGGTTTTGGAAGCCCATAAAACCTGGCAATAAAGGTGGTGTAATAGTTGCAGTATTGCTGGTAGAAGCCGCTATTGTTGGAGCATCTTCCACAGTTTGGGTTACGGTGGAAACCGTTTGACTATTTACAGGAGTTCCCACGGAAGGCGCAATTGCAGCGGTAGATGTTCCCGGTGCCGCAGCAGAAGCAGCATCTTCGTTAAGGTTGGCCTCCATGGTACCAATTGCCACAAAATTATGCTCTGGCTTAGGTTCTTGGTTAGGCTGATAAAAGCCCAGCACCAGTAATGTAACCAACAGCAGCGCTGCCAATAACGTAGTAAAGATGGCCGATTTGCGCTGGTTGCCTTTCAACCGCCGTTCAGCAACTTCCGGATTCAAACTAGTAGCATACCCCATGTGGTGGTGTTTAGGTGGTTACTTCTGTTTATATACAAAATCGATATAGCCAATTTGCTCTGGGTTGTTGTTCGGGTCGGGGCTCCATTCCCATTTCATAGCTGCCTCCTTAGCCTTGGCCACCAAATAGCTATCAGTAGTGGTAGAGCCACTGGCACTGTACACGGCATTAATAACCTTGCCCTGGCTGTTTACAAATATCTTGATGCGCACGGTACCAAATTTGTTCTGGTCGCTTACTGGGGCTATTTGCTTGGTTGGCTTACGGTTGCCTAGTGAATATCCTGTACCTCCACCCGATCCACCGCCGCTACCCGGGCCACTACCTGGGCCATCGCCAATGCCAGATCCGGTTCCATTACCGCTACCACTGCCGCCGCCGCTGCCTGGGCCATTGCCACCATCACCGCCACCAGTACCACTGGTACCTGTACCTGTACCGCTTGGGCTACCTTGGTTTCCAGCACCTCCGCCAGTGCCTTTACCACCCCCTTTCGGGAAGGTAGAACCCGGAATTACCGTAGGTTCAGCAGGTATCGGGGGTGCAGGTTTTGGTGTTTCTACTGGTTTTGGGGTAGGCTTAGGCGTTTCTACCGGTTTGGTTGGGGTAGGCGTTGGTTTTGGGGTTTCCACTGGTTTTACCGGTGGGGTAGTGGTAGGCTTCGGCTTGTTAGGCTCTGCAATTACAGGCGCTTCCTCATGGCTTTGGGTTACCACATCATTGTTATCGGCAGTTAATGGTGCCGTAGCCGGTTGGCTTTCTGGCGGCGGTATGGCCGCATTGGCCGCTACGGTGGGCGACATATCCATAGCCACCACTTCGCCGGTACCAGCATCAATAGCGCCAAACATAATACCTACCTCGCCGTTACCGCCACCGCCACCACCGCCGCTTTCGCCTTGGTTTAGGAAATACAATAACAGCAGCAAGGCCACCATAATGGTGGTAGTAATAATGAGCGAAATACGGCGGTTCTCGCGCTCGTATTCGTACTCATCATGGTATTTCAAGTCCGTTGTGCTCATAGCTTTATAATTTGTCACCTAGCCTTGGTAGTGTTAACGATAATATGATGCGGGCGGTTCGTGTTTTCCATAAAACCCCTAGCCATTTCGCTAAATTTCTGCTGCATCATGCCTTCCAATAATCCTACCAAGTTTATATAAAACGGTTATTTAGTTGTTTCTGGTATACGGTTAGCCTGCAGGTTCTTGTAGTAGGTCAATAAACTCTACTGCAGAAGCGTCCATTTGGTGCGCCGCCCTGTCCACCATACGGCTCAGTACGTTGTGCCCTAAATAGGCCACTATGCCAACCACCAAGCCTGCAAAGGAGGGTACCAGCGCTTCGTACAGCTCACTGGCAAACATCCCCAAATCAATCGGGCTTGCCACCTTACTCATGGCATACAACACCGTTATCAAGCCCATTACCGTACCCAGCGCACCTACCAGTGGCGCCGCTCGGCTGATGGTAGCCAACGTAGCCAGTCCACGCTCCAGGCGGTACACCTCCATACGGGCCACATTGCGTATGGCCACCTCAATCTGCTCTATCGGCTTGCCTATTTTGGCTATACCCTTGTCCATCATGTGCGCCACGGGCGTATCGGTCTTTTTGCATAGGTCTCGCGCGGCCACAATCTTACCTGTTACCAGCAAATCCTTAATGCTGTGCATGAAATCTTTCTCCACATTCGCCGCCTTGCCTATGCTCAAATACCGCTCCACGCAAACGTATAGCGCCACTACAAAAAGCAGCGCAATGGGTATCATGGCCCAACCGCCCTTCAGCAACAGGGCAATAAGCGCAATTTTGTCGTTTGCCACAGCGGGTGTACCCACGGTAGTTTGCAGAAACAGCATATCCATAGTGTGGATGTATAGTTTATACGTAAATAAATAGTGCCAACATACACTATAACGTTGTAAAGCTAGCCCTTCATGCCGCATAGGCACTATGGTTTATATACCATGGGGCGGGGGAGTTGTAGGGGATTTTGGACGGATTTTAGTTATTGGTTGATTGGTCTTGCTACTATAAGCCTCCGGGCTTATGGTTTGTTTTTGCTGCAGCCTCTTGGTTTTTGAAAGTTGATGGATGGATTTCCATATAATTAAAGAAATGTGTCATGCATTTTCTACGCTAAAACTTATGCACTTTAGACCTACAAACACTTTTTGATTTTTGGTTAAGTTCGTCGATGTTAAACTTGTTTTGCCAGATTTGCTGGCGACGAATGCAAAGCAGTAACTTATTATTAATAGGAAAATAATGTAAAAAATTACTATCATAATATCGTTGGCTTACCCTTTACCAACAAAAAAATCCCCACGGCAGGCCGCAGGGATTTCAATATGGTTTGTTAAGCTTATTGGTATTACAATGCAGCTTCGTCTTTCACTTCGTCAAGCAAAACAGGGTCTACCAAGATACGGCCGCAGTGTTCGCAAACAATTACTTTCTTGCGTTGTGCAATTTCGCTTTGGCGTTGTGGTGGTATACGGTTAAAGCAACCACCGCATGAGTTACGCTCAATAGCTACCACAGCTAGGCCGTTTACGTAGTTTTTGCGAACACGCTCATAAGCTTTCATCAAGCGCTCTTCAATATCCACCTTAGCGGCATCCGATTGCTTGCGCAATACCTGCTCTTCTTTGCTGGTTTCTTGTACAATGCGCTCAAGCTCTTCTTTCTTGGCAACTAGGTCAAGCTTTTTGTTTTCGATGGCAGTTTCGCTATCTTTCAAGTAGTCTTTCTTAGCGTCGATGCTGTAGTGGGCTTCTTTAATCTTCTTTTCGGCCAACTGCATCTCCAGCTTCTGTAGCTCTATCTCTTTGCTTAGGGCTTCAAACTCACGGTTGTTTTTCACGTTGTTTTGCTGCTCCAAGTACTTTTGGATTAGGGTCTCGGCGGTTTTAGTTGCGTTCTTGCGGTTCGCAATCTCATCCGTGTACTCCTTCATCTCATCGTTGATTTTGCCGATGCGGGTGTTCAAGCCGGTTAGCTCGTCTTCAAGATCGTTCACTTCAATAGGCAGTTCCCCGCGGAGGGTCTCAATCTCGTCAATCTTGGAATCTATGATTTGTAGTTTTGCGAGTGCTTTCAGCTTTTCTTCTACGGTGAGTTCTTTCACTGCCATACTTAAGCGTATTTTATAGGGTTCGTGTTGACTTGGGTAAAATAGAGTGCAAAATTACTGAATTTTTTTTGCAAAAGCGTATGTATTATTTCGGGGGTAAATTGTTCGCTTTCGTAATGCCCGATATCGGCGATGACAATCTTGTTATCGGCATCGAAAAACTCGTGGTATTTAAAGTCGCCAGTAATGTAAACCTGCGCCCCGGCCCTAATGGCATCTTGCAACAAAAAACTACCAGAACCGCCACACCACGCTACTTTCGTTACTGGCTTACCAAGTAATGCCGTGTGGCGCACCACCGGTGTTTTTAGGTTTTGCTTAATGTGTTGAATGAAATCGGTCTCGTTCATTGGCGTTTCCAGCTCGCCAATCATTCCTGCACCAACCTGTTTATGCTCATTTTCCAGCGAGAAAATATCGTAAGCTACCTCTTCATAAGGGTGCGCTTGCAATAAAGCGGCAATTACTTGCCCTTCTAGGTGTGCCGGGAAAATGGTCTCGATACGCGTTTCGGGCTCTTGATGGCGCTGGCCTTTCTCGCCCACATGTGGGTTGGTGGTTTCGCTACCTTTAAATGTACCGCTGCCTTCTAAGTTGTAGCTGGTTTCGCTATAGTCGCCAATGTGGCCCGCACCGGCGGCAAACAAAGCATCGCGAACTTTGTCGGCATCTGCATGTGGCACAAAAGTGGCCAATTTGCGCAGCAGTTGGCGCTTAGGTTGTAGTATTTGCAGGTTCTTCAACCCAAGCTTTTCGCCAATCTTGGCATTTACGCCAGCATGTATATGGTCGAGGTTGGTATGGATGGCATAGATGGCCACATCGTGCTTGATGGCTTTAATAATGGTACGCTCCACATAATTGCGCCCGTTGAATTTCTTCAAACCCTTGAACACAATAGGGTGATGGGCAACAACCAGGTTGCAGCCTTTGGCAATGGCTTCGCTAATTACCTCCTCGGTGCTATCTAGGCAAAGCATTATGCCAGTAACCACCGCATCAGGGTTGCCCACTATCAGCCCGCAATTATCATAACTCTCCTGATAGCTTAGCGGGGCTATGCTTTCTAGGTATTGGGTTATTTGGCGAATGGTGGTCATGGTTTTAATGTGCTAATATGTAAATGTGCTGATGTACCAATGCTTTAAAAATATCATTCCCATTTTTCTGAAGAAATAATTAGCACATTGTTATATATACACATTGGTACATCAACTCAAAAGCGCCGCCTTCGTTTCCTCCAACATTTGCTTTACCCTTTCTGGCGTAGCGGCTTCAGCGTATACACGCAACACCGGCTCGGTGCCGCTTGGTCGTATCATCAAGGTTTCGTCCTCACCTAGGTAGTATTTAAAGCCATCAATGTCTTCCAGCTGCGCGATGGTAGTGCCTGCAAACGCGGTGTAGGTATTGTTGGTGCAGTTGGTAATGATGCTCTGTTTCTTCTCTTCGGTAAGGTGTAGGTCGTAGCGGTCGTAGGAGAACGGGCCTACCACATCGTACACTTCTTGGATTAGCTGAGTTAGCGTTTTGCCAGTTTTGGCCATAAACTCCAATATTACCAAGCCATCCCAAATACCGTCGCGCTCAGGGATGTGGCCCTTCACGGCTATACCGCCACTCTCTTCGCCACCTACTAGCACGTCTTCTTTCACCATAATCTCGCTGATGTACTTAAATCCGATTTTGGTTACTTCTATCTCGATGCCGTATGCTTGGCAAAGCTTCTTTAATTTGTTGCTCACCGAGAAGGCGATTACCACCTTGCCCGTGAGGCCTTTGTACTTGTGCAAGTAGTGTACCAGCAATAATAGTAAGTGGTGAGAATCCACAAAATTGCCGTTCTCGTCGTACATACCAATGCGGTCGGCATCGCCATCGGTGGCTAGGCCGGCATCGATGGATACATCGCTTTTTATCAAAGCAGAAAGCTCCTGCAAGTTTCGGTGCAAAGGCTCCGGCGCACGACCATGGAAACCTGGGTTGTAATCGCAATGTAGCAAAGCAGCGTTTGGCAGCAAGCGGCGGATAACGTTCTGGCCCGCGCCGTACATGGCATCATAAGCCAACGAAATGCCCGACTCCTCAATCGCCTCAAAATCGAAATTGGCCTTCACATGGTCGATATACATATCTTCCAAATTCACCCATTCCAATAGGCCTTGTTGCTCCAGTTCCACCAAGTTGCCTTTGATGGCAGGCGCAGTATCGGGTATCAAGTCCTCCACTTCAGCAATCACTGCTGGGCTGCTTGGGCCTCCAGCGTTACTTTTCAGTTTGTAGCCGTTGTAAGTTGGTGGGTTGTGGCTGGCGGTAATGATAACGCCAATATCGGTACCCAATCGGTTCGCTCCAAAAGAAATCATCGGGGTGCTCACGAAGCCTTTGGCCAGTTTCACTTTAATGCCATGTGCAGCTACTACCAAGGCGGTAGTCTCGGCAAACAGTTCACCGCCGAAGCGGCAATCGTAGCCCAGCACAATAGCGTTGTATTTATTGTTTTTCTTTACCCACAGTGCGGTAGCCTCTGCCACGCGCGCTACGTTTTCTACGGTATAGTCCTTCGCTATAATGGCCCTCCAGCCGTCGGTGCCAAATTTTATCTTGCTCATGTTTGTTCTTTTGGAGGCGTAAAATTAGCGTTTTTGGTTGATAGTGCATGGCCTCCAAAAGAAGGTTATTGGTTGATTGGTTATTGGTTAATTGGTTGATGTAATCGTAAATCTTTTATCCATTGTACTTTGTACATTGTATATCTTACCTCAATTATCTCAGGAACAAAAAGTCTTGATACTTGATACTCACATCTTGATACTAAACCTTATTTTTGCCACCTATGAAAGTTATAGAAACGGGCATACCGGGCTTGGTAGTGATAGAACCAACTGTATTTCGCGATAGCCGCGGGTACTTTTTTGAAAGCTACAACAAGCAGCGCTTCGAAGAGCATGGGCTGTTCTATGATTGGGTGCAAGACAACCAATCGCAGTCGGTATATGGTGTGTTGCGCGGGCTGCACTATCAACTAAACCCTTACAGCCAAGCCAAATTGGTGCGCGTTATCCGCGGTGCAGTGTTGGATGTGGCGGTGGACATTCGCAAAGGCTCGCCTACTTATGGTAAATGGCATGCCGAGGAACTGAGTGCGGAGAACAATAAACAGTTGCTGGTGCCGCGTGGATTTGCCCATGGTTTTGTGGTGATTACGGAGTCGGCTGAGTTTACTTACAAGTGCGACAATTTATATAATAAGGAGTCGGAAGGCGGTATTAAGTTTGACGACCCTACCCTGAACATCGATTGGAGTTTCGACCTGAGCCAAGTACAACTATCTGATAAAGACAAGGTGCTGCCCGCTTTTGGTGATGCCCGTAATAATTTCCAATATTAATTATGACTACAGCAATCCAAATATTGGTAACAGGCGGCGAAGGCCAATTGGGCAGTGAACTGAAATTTTTGGCAACCAGGTTTGATGGCTTGCAATTAAATTTTACCGATTTGCATGGGCTGGATATTACTAACCCGACTGATGTGGACAATGCGCTAGCCGCTGTGAATTATCAATACCTCATTAATTGCGCGGCATATACGGCAGTTGATAAGGCCGAGAGTGAACCGGACAGAGCTTATGCTATTAACGCTACAGCAGCGCAAACCCTTGCCACCGCCTGTGCCCGGTATGGGGTAAAACTGATACAAATTTCCACCGATTTCGTTTTTGATGGTAAGGGCCATCGTCCATATACCGAGGAAGACGAAACACACCCACTCAGCGTGTATGGTGCGAGTAAAGAGCAGGGCGAACACTTAGCGATAGAGGCTAACCCAGAATGTTTGATTTTCCGTACCTCTTGGCTGTATAGCAGCTTTGGATCAAACTTTGTGAAAACAATGCGCCGCTTGGGTAGCGAACGCCATGAACTAAATGTGATATTTGATCAAGTGGGAACGCCAACCTATGCACGAGACTTAGCTAAGGCTATGCTAGAGGGCATTAATAGCGGCAATGCACTAAACGAATTCGGTGTTTTCCATTTTAGCAACGAGGGTGTTGCTAGCTGGTACGATTTCGCCCAAGCCATCATGGAAATGAGTAGTTTGGCATGTAAAGTGCAGCCTATTAACACCTTTGAGTACCCTACACCAGCAGCACGGCCACACTATAGCGTGCTGGATAAGCGCAAGTTTAAAGAGACCTTTGGTACCACGATACCATACTGGCGCGATAGCTTGAAAGCCTGCATAGAAACATTGGACCATGAGAAATAAGATTGACCATCATTTACTGGTAGAAATCGCGAAACAGGCCGGACAAGCCATTATGGAAGTGTACGCGCACGACTTTGAGGTTTTCACCAAAGACGATAAAAGCCCCCTCACTGAAGCTGACCAAAAGGCCAATGATATTATTGTAAAAGCTTTGGCAGAGCATTATCCGAACATCCCTATCATCTCCGAAGAGAACAAGATGATACTATATGAGGAGCGCAAGTACTGGAGCCGCTTTTGGTTGGTTGATCCGCTGGATGGTACCAAGGAGTTTATAAAGAAAAATGGTGAGTTTACGGTAAACATAGCACTAATAGAGGAGGGTAGCCCGGCATTCGGCGTGGTACATATACCTGCTAGTGGAGTTACTTACTATGGTATTGTGGGCGAAGGTTCGTATTGCATTCAGCCCGGTGAAGAGGCTAAGGCTATGGGCAAAACCCCCGTGCTATATACCCAGAAGGAGCATGTAGTGGTGGTAGCCAGCCGCTCGCACCTTACCAAAGAAACAGAGGATTTTGTTGAGGACTTGAAAACAAAAGGTAAAAGTGTTGACTATCTCTCATCAGGCAGCTCGTTAAAGTTTTGCTTGGTGGCGGAAGGTAAAGCTGATGTATATCCACGCTTTGGTCCAACTATGGAGTGGGACACTGCAGCGGCGCACGCGGTAGCCTTGGGAGCGGGTAGACACGTATACAAAGCCGGCACCGCCGAACCATTAATGTACAACAAGGAGGATTTGTTGAACCCTTCGTTTTTGGTTTGCTAGAGTTGGACCAAGGATGATAGACCATGGATTGCTTCAAGAAGACAGACAATGGACCACGAAAAAAGATGTTACACTCGTCTGCGTCTCCAGACGCGGATGTAACGGACACTGCGTCTCCAGACGCCCACGAAACACTGCATATCAATAAGCAACAAATCCACGTTAACCAATAACCAATAACCAATCAACAAATGTCCATTCGCTTCGTAGTAGTAGGTTTCGGAAACATTGGCAAGCGCCACTGTGAGGAGATTGCACGCCACCCCGATGCGAAGCTGGTTGCCATTTGCGATATTGATGAAAGCAAGGAAAAGCAGGCTTGGAAGGCTTATCCTGTGCCGTTTTTCAATTCACTGGATGCGTTTATGTTGTCGTCTTTCGAGGCGGATGTAATCAGTATTTGCACCCCAAATGGATTCCATGCACAGTTGAGTTTGCAGGCGCTCAACTTCTATAGCCATGTGGTTTGCGAAAAGCCTATGGCCTTGAAACCCAGTGATTGCCAAGCCATGATTGACTTGGCGAAAACAGTAGATCGCCAAATATTCTGTGTTATGCAGAACCGTTACAGTCCGCCCAGCCAATGGCTAAAAAGTGTGATGGAGCAAGGGGTTTTAGGCGAGATTTACCTAGTGAAAACCGACCTTTTCTGGAATCGCGACCACCGCTATTACACGCCTGATGGTTGGCGTGGTACGCTGGAACTGGATGGCGGGCCACTCTTTACCCAGTTCAGCCACTTTGTTGATTTGTTGTATTGGCTCTTTGGGGATATTAACGACATCAAAGCACAGTTTTACAACTTCAACCATCAAAGCAATACCGAGTTTGAGGATAGTGGGTTGGTGCAGTTCAAATTCAAGCAGGGTGGGGCAGGGGCGATTAATTACTCTACCTCGTGCTTTGATAAAAACCTCGAGAGCAGTATTACCATTCTTGCCGAGAAAGGTACCATAAAAGTAAGCGGCCAGTATATGGATAGGGTGGAGCATTGCCTAATTGAAGGCTACACCATGCCCGAGCTGGCCCCATCATCCCCACCCAATTTGTACCCGAACGGCTACCAAGGCAGCGCCAGCAACCACCTACAAATGGTGGACAATGTAATCCGCTCACTAAAAGGCGAAACCACCGCAACTGCCACCCCACAAGAAGGCTTAGCTGTAGTGGATATGATTGATAGGATTTACCATTTGCGGTAAGCACAAGTATAGCAAGCTACACAATTTTGAATTTTCCCTAACTTGGGTTTTATGAAAAAATGGATTTTCGGTTTAGGGTTGGTGGTGCTGGCATGTTCCCTTACAATGGTAATTGTAACAAAATTGGTTGCCCCATGGCATTATCATGATATACTTAACTCAAGAAATTGGAAGTATTATGAAGGCACGGGCATAGCCGACGTATTATCAGGCCCGTTTATAATTTCGGGGGATACGTTGTATAGCACCACACCTGATACACTGCCAGTCGCTATAATTGAGAAAGTAATCAACAGGCACATCTACGATAACCGATATTTTCTCCATCTCCGGTTGTTTAGTGGTAAGCAGTGCTCTTATATTGATATTTGAAATAGTTTCCTTAACTGGCAAAAAGTATCGGTTGATTACGCTAAGAATATGGCAGTAAACGATGCCCTTTTCAAAAGTAACGGCGATGTGCTTATTGAACCTACCTATACTGTAACTACCACCGGAAAGACTGTGGCAGTGGAAGTGCAAGGCTTTGTTGGTACTTACAAAAACTTCCAAACCCCCGCAGTAGATACTACACTGTACTTGCCTAGCAAAAAGAAGTAATAGCAGCTATCCATCTATATTAGGTTTACCATTGTTTTCAATTTTTCCATTAACTTGGGCCCATGAAAAAATGGATATTCGGCATAGGGTTGGTGGTATTGGTGCTTTACCTTGCCGCATTAATTGCCATACCCCGCGTCAGCCCACGGCCTGACGGGTTGGGTGTAACCAATGGTCAACTAAAGCCTTGCCCTGGCACGCCCAATTGCATAAGTACCCAATCTACACGTGACGATGCTTACGAGAAGCGACAACCCATTGGTTTGGACATCCCTGCAAATCAAGCAATAGATAGGTTGGTTGCCATTATTAAAGGTATGCCCCGCACTACTATCATCGAAAACACGGATACTTACCTTTACGTTGAGTTCCGCACCCTTGCCATGCGGTATATTGATGATGTTGAGTTCTATATTGATGCCCAAAATGGGGTGATACACTACCGTAGCGCCTCTCGCCTAGGCAGGAGCGATTTGGGAGTAAATGGTAAACGGATGGAAGAGATTGAAGCTAGGTTTACGAAGGAACAATAATAGTACGCCTGCGTTTTGCACCCAGAGCAATACCTTCCTTTATTTTAAATCCTGTAATGTGTGTTTAACCGCAACGAACGTAACGAATAGAATAGTTACATGGTGCTTATTAAGGTCGTTTTGGTCACTATGGCATAAAAAAATGCCCCAGCTAAAAGTCAGGGCACCTCTCTCGTGGGTCCATTTACTTTATTATCGGCTAAGCTTCACATTCAAGCGAACATTTACGCCAGTATTCCAAAGCTTTTTATCTTGTATGCCTACAAACTGCAAGCTGCGGCCAATAGTGGGCTCTACCTGTAGGTTCATGCGGTAGGCAAAGTTCCAAGTAACGCCTGTGCCCACATACCATGCGCCCAAGTAGCGCTCACGAAGGAATTTACCTTCCCCTGTAGGGTCTAAATTGGTGCCCAGGGTTGGGTTAAATGCATCGCTAGTGGACAAGCTCTCCTCAAAACTACTTACGCCTGCACCTGTAAAACTGGTGTTGCGTGGCGGCTCAACTGGAATTGGTTGGCCAGGTGTTGCGGTATCCCTCGTTGGCAAGTCGTATTCAAAGGTTTCTTCCAACATAAATTGGTTGCTCATGCCGCCCATTACATACCATTCTACCTTATTAGTCTTTATGAGGTTAACCTGCGCACCCACATGTAAGTCAATGGTTTGTAGTTTGCTGGTATAGCCATTAGGGCATTGATAGATATCATAATTGCAGGCCACCAAGTTAGTGGAATAATTATATTGGCGGAAAGCCGTGCCCACGTGTATGCCCACCCTATTTTTTACCATCATAGTATATTGCAAGCCTACATTAAAGCCAGTACTATAATCGCCAGAGCGGTCTACCCTAGAGTTATTAATGCCCGTACCAAAACCAATGTAATGACTTACTTTGCTAGGCTTGGCAAACTTCAGCTTAATGTCGCCAGTGTCTTTGGTAAAGGTAAGTGCTGTAGTATGGGGCAGCCTATTAATTTGCCTAAGGCTCAGCGTGGCAACCGGTTCGTTGTAAGTTGCCGTGTTGGGGCTATTGAGGGTGCCAGTAGCGGTTGTTCCACCTCCAGTTCCACTTACGGTTGCCGTTCCATTGCCATTGCCGTTTCCCTTGCTAGTTCTAGTGCCATTATAGCTGCCAACTATATTTCCAGCTATACCATTACCGCTGCTATTGCCTTGGTTGGCGTTGCTGTTGCCAGTGTTATTGTTGGTGGCCTTCTTCCCACCATTACCTTTTCTACCGCTGCTTTTGCTAGTACCAGCAGCGGCGGTATTTGCGGTGCTGCCGCTGCCAATGCCGTTACCCGCTTTGTCGTTAGCGCTACCGTTGGTATCTGTGGCTTTGTTTTTCCTCTTGCCGCCTTTGTTTTGTTGTTTGGTGGTAGATGAAGTAGCATCGCTAATTACGCCGTTTCCGTTGCTGCTAGTTGCTGCATTAGTATTGTTACTTGAGCTGTTTAAGTTGGTGCCAGTATCAGAGGATGTATTGCTTTTTCCGCTATTGGCAAGTGTGCTGGCGTCAGAGCTGTTTTCGCCACCAGTGTTACTGCCGGAGGTGTTTTCACTATTGCCCACTACCAGGCTTGCGTTTTCGGTATCGCTGCCGTTATTATCATTCGGCGTATTATTGGCAACTGCAGTACCAGTGCCGCTTTCAGTGGTGCTTAGGTAGCGATACGCAATACCACCCGTGGTAAACAACAGCGCCAAGGCCAATATGCCCCACCAGAAAAAACTGGCACGCTTATCCTCCTTTGCATCTAGCATAGCAGTCATGGCGGCCCAGTCTTGTGGGTCGGCAGGTGCTTGGTAACCACCAAGCTTATCCCTCCAGGCTTTTTCGAAGTTATCCTGCATAGCTGGTGGATTTAAAAGTTTCACTTTTGCGTATCATCTCTTGCAGGTTCATCTTGGCTTTGGCCAGGTTAGATTTTGAGGTGCCTTCGTTTATGCCCAACTGTTCGGCTATCTCCTTGTGCGAAAACCCATCAATGGCATATAGATTGAATACAGTACGGTAGGCGGGGCTTAGCTTTTGTACTAGTTGCAGTAGCTCCTCAGCCCTCATTTCGCTTACCGCATCCGCGCTTTCATCTTTTATGTGGTAGTGGTTGTCTATATCGTCTTGGTAGCGGTGTTTCAGCTCCTTGCGGTAGTAGTCTATAGCGGTATTTACCATCACCCGGTAAATCCAAGCATCAATATTCCCGGTACCATCTTGAAACCGGCTTATGGTTTGGAACACCTTAAGGAAGCCCATGTTCATTATCTCTTTGGCCTCATCCTTGCTTCCAGCATAGCGCAGGCAAACACCCAGCATACGGCCATGGTAGTGCTCGTATAGCTTGTTCTGCGCAGCACGTTTGCCTTCGATACAGCCTTTGATGATTTCCTCTGTGGTCATATAACTTGCCGGCTGCTTGCCGGGCATGGACAAAGATAAACTTATCATTGCACAGCTATTGTGCTTAGCAGCACTAAATTATTAGGGTTAGAATAATCATATTGGTAAAATCCATTGTCGCCAATCATAAACAGGCGCTTCTGGAAAGGTATTACGTCGTAAGCATTCACTCCAGGGAAGCTCTGCAATTGGTTGGCACCAATGGCAAGCGGGTCGGTAGCGTCATATACCTTTAAGCCAGCAGCACCGTCGCAAATAAACAGGGTACTACCTTCTATGCCTAAGCCATGTGGGTTTACCATTTCATAGGTGGCCACTAGGGTAGGGTTGGCCTTGTTGCTTATGTCTATTACATCCAGTTGGTTGGTAAAGCCGTCGCACTCGGTGCCGCTGCGCAGGGTTACGTAGGCGTAGTTGCCCTGCACCACAACCGGATCGCAGCTGTTTACGTGGCTGTAGGTTGATACCCAAACTGGGCTACTCGGGTTGGTATTGTCGTATATGTGCATACCCGTGGTGCTGCCCAAATAGATGTGGTCGCGGTTCATAAATATGGTCTCAATCTCCCAGCCCACTTGCAATTGGGTACTGAAAGAAAGGTTGGCAGGGTTAGTAATGTCGTACAGGTGCATGGTGCTATTATCCACTATGTACAAGTAGTTTTGGTGCATGGCAAAGCGCGCCATTGAGCCGCCCCTGCTGCCTACATCACTGCTTTCGCCTCTAGTAGCGTTATCGGTGAAGTTTTGTGGGCCATTAGCAACTGGGGCACTGGTTATCACATCACCTTCGAAAGCCACATTACCACCACCCATCAAGCCACCCCCACAATCCATTTCTACCTCTTCGGTTACCGCAATTTCGTTGTAGTGGGTAATAACGCCATTAGGATCGGTTTGCTGAAAATCCCAACTGCTATTGCTAAAGCCGTTGGTACCACGCTGCGGTAAGGCATTTTCGATGCGCTTGGCAACCGATACTGATGACGGGTTGCTGATGTCCAGCGCTATCAAATCGATGTAGTTATCGGCAAATAGGATGTTTCCGCGCACGGCCAAGTCCAAGTTACCTGGTATTTTGATAAACGCCTCGTTGATTGGGCTAGCAGGGTTGGTATTGTTGATTATATGTATGCCTTCGTTCTTTTCGTTGATGAAGATGTAGTTGTTGCTAAACCATATCTTACCGGGGTTTTTTAGCGCCCTTGGAGACTCCGAGGCAACGGATGCCCGCAATTCTTCGTATGTGATATAGACCGGCTCGTAAGTATAATAAGTATACTCGGTTTGGCACTTATCTTTTATGCAGCTTTGCAAAGTAATGGCCACCAGCGCGGTAAGCAGTAGCAAGATGCGGTGAGAGTTGGTTTTCATAGCCATTTGGGTTTAGTGGGTTGGCATATTCAAG
Source organism: Sphingobacteriales bacterium (assembly GCA_027483645.1). Taxonomy (GTDB): domain Bacteria; phylum Bacteroidota; class Bacteroidia; order Chitinophagales; family CAIOSU01; genus CAIOSU01. The sequence goes on along the minus strand of JAIXUD010000021.1, from coordinate 38,671 downwards.
ACTAATAACGATACGAATTTCGGGAGGGTTGCCTCGGTTACCCGCCGAAACGAAAATAATTTTACGTTTGCAGTTTGTTAGGTTAAAGATATGATTATGAAGGCTCTATTGCTAATTATTTCCATCATGTTTGGCACGCTATATTGTGCCCAAGCGCAAACCAAAGACACTGCCGCGGCTGATGTGTTGGTGCTGAACGATGGCAGCATTATCAAAGGTGAGCGCATAGAAGCCACCAAGTCTGGTTATGTAAGGTTGCGCATGAAAGATGGCACCGAGGTGGAGTTCCCCATTGAGAGTATTGCCGAGATTAGGAAGGATATGCCGCGCGACTATCGCGCACCTCGAAAACCTCACCAAGTGCAGTCGAAAGGGTTGTATGCTACCATTAACACTGGCTTTCTGTTTGGTAGTATTGAGCAAGATCCCGTTTCGTTTACCAGCGGCGCAGCTATTGGCTATCGGTTTTTCCCGCAGCTACATTTGTCGGGCGGCGGCGGTGCCGATGTTTACGGAAGTGGCGATATGTTTGCACCCGTGTACCTGCGCATTGGGGGCGATGTCATGAAAACTCGTGTAAGCCCTAGCTATTACTTCGCCAGCGGCTATGCATTTCCGTTCAACACCCCTGAGGAGTACTTTGATGCCAAGGGTGGCGCCTTTTACGAGGGTGGGGTAGGCGTTACCTTCCGCACGGCCAGCCGCATTTATTGGACACTGAACATGACTTACCGCCAGCACAAAGCCGAGCGAAGCTATTACAATAATTGGTGGGGCAACAATGGCAGCTTCACTACCGAGAAGCGCACGTATAGAAGGTTTGGGTTAACGGTTGGGATGTGCTTTTGAAAGAGATTATTTCTTTCCAAAACCGTAGTAGATGCCAAGGTTAAGGCCAACAGCCCAGTCGCGCTCTATAATCTCCTTACTAGAATTGTAGGCAGTACGCCTATTTGGTTTAATGATATCATAAACCCTAAAGCGTGGCTCCATTCTTAACACCAATGTTTTAGTCACTTCGTATTCGGCACCTATGCCCGCACTTACGCCCACGCCAAATAGGTCTTTAAATTTTTCTTGCCCAACTAAGTTATCAGTAAACGTCCATTCCGATATTTCATAAATGGTTTTGTGAAGATAGTCAGTGGTGAGTACTACACCAGCCATTCCATATAGGCTCCATTTTTCTTTGTGGTAATATCCCCGTAAGTTGATAGGCACGCCAATTCTAGTAGTACGCCAGCCATAATCAATCCTACTACTGATAGCAGGGTCAAAACTCTCGCCATTCCAGGCGGTCATAATGTCGGAGTTTGGGTCATCCAAATAGTAGGTTGTATTGTTTATTTCAATGCCCGTTTCTACCGAAAGCCATTTAGTGGCCCTGTATTGATAAAGTAATGCCGCGGCAAAGCCATACCGAACTTCCGCCTTATAGGGCTCACTAATGTTTAAATTGTTAATCTGCGAAGTAATATCGTTGCTGTAATTCACACCCACCATATGCCTTTTAAAGGCCGGTGGAGGGGTGGTAGCCTCTTGAGCAACAAGTAGTTGCAAGATAAATACTGTAATTGCGATTGATAGAAATACCCCTTTCATGATAACGTTTTTACTAATATACGAAGTCTTATTTACTAAAGCAATTTCTTAGCCCAACGACTTCGGCAACATCAATAAAAACGGTAGGGCTTGGGAGTAGTCCAATTGGTCATATTCTAGGCCTAGCTTGCGCAGGTTGTGGTAATAGGCAAGATTATGGTGGGCAATATCTGGAGTTGCAAATAGGGCATGGTGCGGTGCAGTTGCCAGTGAAATTAAAGATAAAACGGCTACCGTTTACTTATCAATAACCAGCAACTAATAACCTCAATTAAAAATTATCTCTGTAAGGTAAATATTAGTCCTACCCAGTTGGCCCCTTATCCAGTTCTTTTGGCCGTCGGTGAAATCGCTGGAGTAGTTTAGCATCATGTACTTATCCTCGCTTATCTGTACCACTGCAGGGTAAGCATTGTCTCCCGTACTGGGGAAGTCCATAATATGGTCCATCTCTTTGGTGATGGGATTGAGTTTAAACAGGGCGGTCACCTTGGCAGTAACAGAGTATCGGACGAGGTTAAACTTTTGCGAAAATTTGTAGGGTATCCATTTAGGCAGTTTGCTGAAATCACCATCCAAGTTGCGGCGCGAAAGTAGGTAGATGTCATCGCCGTGTTTAAACATACAGGCACTATCATACTTCTTTTTGGTGGGGAACAATTGCCAAGCATGCAGGCTATCCTTACTGGCATAGGCAATATAAGCCCCAATGCCCTCCAGCCTTACTGTAGCCCAAAGGTTACCGTCTTTGTCAAACTCAAATTCACCCTCCTCGGCTCCTGGGGTGGTTACTTGCGCACGGGTATGCAATGGTGCCCAATCTCGGCCATTAACGGAGGTAAAGAGCCTTAAATTGCCTTGGTGAGAGGCTTGGTAAAGCCCCTTGCCATAATAGGCCGATAGGTATGCAATGCCATTATGCTCGCGCAAGCGCCAAGGCACAAAGCCATCCAAGCCTTCAACTTTGTTGATGTTCCAAGTCCCTGTACTATCGGGGATACTCAGCCAAACGTACCGAGGCTCAAATTTGAGCATCTTCGTACCTCCTTCAAAAAAGTACAGGTGCAAATTACCGTTCATTTCCAAGAACCTAGGTTCACGCAAATCGGCTTTTAGGCAGATGTCTTGTTCAAGCCTCCATGTGTTCATATCCGTAGAACTCACTAGATAAATGTGTGCCTTAGCAGATGCGAAATGCGTGGGTGCCGTTCGGAAAGCCAGATAGTAGCGGCCGTTGTAGAATGCTAGGTCAAGGTTATTATTACTATGCATAGTCTCCACCCCTTCCGGCAACTGCCCCGAAGGAATAATCTTACGCAAAGGGGTATGGTATACGTTGTGCTGGGCTAATACGGTAGCAAATGGTAGTAGCAAAAAAAGTAGCAGCAGCGAGCGCATAGGGAGATAAAAATGGTAAATATGAGATGAGAAATATGAAATCAGAAAAAAGGTAAAGACTTTAACCACTACGTGCATAAAGAAATCAACAAGGGCAAGATGCTAGTAATATGTAATTATTGAGCCTAGTGGTTTAACTTTTCAATTACCACAAAGTCGACCGAAGTAACCAATAACCATTTTACCGTGGACTGTCGACTATCGACCAAATAATTACTCCGCTGCAGGTTCCGACTTATAAAAGAAAGTCTGCTCGCCGGCGTTTTGCACAATAATACCTTGTACATGATGTTGGCTGTAGTTTACAATTAGCTTAACGTCATTCTCAACATTCGAGAAGCTAAACATGCCATCTTTTACCAACTCTATCGGACCATCCGTAATCAAGTTCTCCACCATAAGCTTACCCATTTCAAAGTGGACCTTAAAGTTGCGGTTCTTCTTTTTGTTGCGGTAGTTGCCATCCATCAGGCTAAATAACAACTCATCACCCAATTGCATAAACTCGTCGCCATCAGGGCCTAGTGGCAGCATAGCCAACTTAGAAATAGTACGACCCCAAAACAGTTCTTTCTCGGTTGTACCTACACGAACAATAATGGTGCTATCCTGCGGGTTTACATATACTATCTGCCCATGAAAACCGCCAGCAAAAAAGTCGTTTTTATCTTCTGCGTTTACGTGGCCACTATAAGTATCCAACCACCAATGGTTGCTGTAGTTCCAAACTTTACCGCCATCTTCATCGCAGTTTCGGGTACGGCAAGCGTTGGTCCAATCGTTAGAAACCACATCGGTTCCGTTCCATACACCGTTGTGCAAAAACAACCTACCTAGCTTGGCCAAATCAATAGCCGTAGCCGAAAGGCCAGCATACATTTTCGGCCTACCATCCTCACGATCCATGTTCAGGTACGCAGGGTATTCCATACCCAACTTGGTCCATATTTTTTCTTGCATGTACTCTGCAACAGGCACTCCGGTAGCTTTCTCCAAGCAAAGCTCCAGCACATAGCTACTCAGAGAGCTGTAAGCAAAATGGCTTCCGGGCGTGTATTTTACTTTAATCGTTTTTAGCAGATTATCTTGATTTTTGGAGTAATACAAGCGGCCCAACTTTATCAGGTTGTCATAGTCGCTAAAGTTCATGCCGCTGGTCATTTGCAGCAAGTGGCCAATAGTAATCTTAGCTTTATCGCCTTCAGCAAACTCTGGCAGAAAATCGCTTACGGGTTGATTTACGCTGGTAAATTTTCCTTCCGTAATCGCAATGCCCACCATGGTTGATAAAAACGACTTGGTAATTGAAAATACGGTAGAGTAAGAGTCTCGGCTGTGGCCATTGCCGTAGTACTCATAAAGGATAGAATCGCGGCGGATAACAATAAGGGCTAGGGTGCCAGTTTCTTCTAGAAACTTCTCCGGGGCATAATCTGACACCAACTTATAAGATGGCTTATCGCCACATGCCCACAAATCCGCTGGGGGCAACTGATATTCTTCAGATACTTTATGGAATTTAAAAGGCGTTGCAGAAGGCACCAAAGCGGCCTTAGGGAAAATTTGATGATCAGTTACATTAGGTACACCATACCTTAGCATTTTACCGGCAGAACCACAACTCACCAAAAACAGCACCAGCCCCAACGCCAGGTATCGCGAAAACATATTTGCATTATTAATTGATTTGAGAAAAGAATCTACCACCCTATTTATTAATAGACCAACTAGCCTCCCGTAAGGTTGCATTATATTGAGAAAGAAGCAAGAAAAGTTTTTTGTGCGAAAATTATAGTAGTATTATAATTGATAAAAATCACTATTTACTTGAGCAAACCAATGCACTAACAATTTAAAATCAATTATTTACAACAATTACTTAGAGCAATTAATTAGGTATAATCAACTCACCTTACCACAATATCGTCAATAGCTATTTCGCCAGCAAAAGTGTTTACTTGCTTAAGCAACTCAGCTTTGGAATACAGCAGTTCCTGCCGAACGGTAGCATTGGAAACCTTGATATACAATTTCCTTTCGCGGATATATATGTCTTCGGTGTATCGTGCCACGGTGCCGCCTACTAAGTTTTCCCACTCCCCTAGCAGCCGGGTTTCCAATACCTTGCCTTTTAGCTTGTAGGCGTTAAGCAGGTTTTTGATGGCCTCTTTTAAACTGGTATCGTTGCTGCTACGGCGCATTTTTTTTGGGCTATTGGTTATTGGTTATTACCTTGCCTTCGGCGAGGGGCTGAAATTGTTAATAATTAACACTTTTGCTGTAATGCTAACAATCAGTCTATCAAAGGTAACGATAGTTTGAAGCATAGGCTGAATTAGTGCATAACTTTAAGTGTTCAATAGTCCGGAATAAATAATTTTGCAATCATACATATTGCCAACAATAACCAATAACTAATAACCAGTAATCAAGCAAAAATGATTATCTACGAACCCAACAAAAACTGGTGGCGCGATATAACCCACCTAAGCCGTAGCTGGACGCTGCAGAAAATAGTGCGCTCGGTATTAATTATGGGCGCGCTTACTGCAGCGTTCTGTGTAGTGATGGACTTCTGCGACGCAATGCATTACTTGGAAGGCAACACAGGGGTGTATTCGCTGCTGGGTATTGCCCTAAGTATAGTTTTGGTGTACCGCACCAATACCGCCTACGACCGCTGGTGGGAAGGCCGAAAGCAATGGGGCGCCTTGGTTAATACCTGCCGAGACCTGGCCGCAACCTTGCAAGTTACCTTCCCGAAACAGGATGGAGAGAGCCGCAAGTTTTTCGCTAAACAAATAGCCAACTTCTGCATCGCCCTTCGAGACCACTTGCGCACGGGGGTGAAAGTGGAGGAACTGATACTGCTACAACCTGCCGAAAGAGAGCATTACCTAACCAAAAACCACATCCCTAACCATATTTTGGTACAAATTTTTGACCGAATTGAAGAGGCGTATCACAAGGGCGAGATAAAGGAAATGGACATCCTCAATCTAAAGCCGCAGATTACTAATCTATTTGATATACTAGGTGCTTGCGAACGAATAAAAAAAACGCCCATCCCTTTCTCCTACGCCGTTTATATTAAGCTGTTTATCATGCTTTATGGCATCTTTTTGCCGTTTGGGTTGGTGGCTACGTTTGGGTACTTTACCATACCGATTGTGATGATTGTGTTCTTTGCCTTTATTGGGCTTGAGATGATGGCCGCCGAGATTGAAGACCCTTTCGGCCTTGATTGCAATGACCTCCCTACTGGCGACATTGCCCACAATATCAAAAACAACGTATTCGAAATCCTTGAAGCCCGTAACCCAGTAGCAGAAGAACCTAAAAAGGAAATGTATGAGAAAGTCTTTTGATGGACCAAGGATCATATACGATGGACCATTGCTGTTTCAAATTTGGTTAATTGGTTACTGATTGTTAATTACTGGTTGTACCGTAATGCTTTGCGTGCATAACTGGTAAATTGTAAGAAAGTCTTCCGTGTTTCGAAAATTGCAGCAGTCTTGATACTTAATACTGGTGTCTTGATACTCTAAAAATATCCCTATTTTCGCTCATACTATGTGGCAACGGTGTTTCTGGCTGATGGTGGTGTTGGTTTGGGGCCATACCACGCAAGGGCAAACGGTTTTTAGGCAGGCATTTGGCGATACGTTGTGCTACGACGAGGGCTACTCTATTGTCCCCAATGCCAGCGGCTACCTAGTAAGCACAGCCCAACTATGCAACAGTGGCTGGCAAGCAGGTTTATTGCAATTAAATGCCAACGGTGATTCCATTGGTTTCACCTCTCCAGTTCCTTACAATGGCTACATCCGTACCCTAAATAGCGGCGATTATATCTTCCTCGGCGGCAACCGTGCGGGCTTGGCTTACGACACTATGTTGATTGTCAAAGTTACGCCACAACTCGATACGGTATGGTCCACACCCCTCTTCATACCCATTTGTAACAACCAAGTGTACGACCTTATTGAAGTAGCCGATGGCTATGTGCTTACTGGCATCTTCTCCGAAACTATCTGTTCGGGTGGAAATGCATCATACCAATCATTTGCCGCTAAGCTGGATACCGATGGCGAGGTGCTTTGGCAGCGAAGCTATGGGGGCGCTAGCGATGATGAGTTGTTTACTGTGCGAGAAAGACCCAATGGCGACCTTTGGTACTATGGCTGGAACCGAAATAGCGGCACAACAGTACCATGGCTGCTGGTAACCAATGCCAATGGCGACTCACTTACAACCTATATAGGAAATAACGCGGGCGATATATTTGGGTATGGGTTTGACTTGACCACTGATGGAGGCTTTATCACTCTTGACTATGGCGACAGCATCTACGCTCGCAAATTCGATAGCAGTTTTACGCTAGAGTGGCAGCGCAGCTTGGGTATTCCATCGGGTGGGCAGTACTTTAGGGCGTTCCAAATGCTAGATTTGAACTACGGCTTTTTGGCTTGCTTGGATGGAATGACTGGCTGCAACAGCCATCTTTTTAAACTAGATAGGTATGGAAACATCGTTTGGGGCAAAAATTGGAATGGCCTGCTGCGCACTGTTACCGAAGCGGCGCCTGGGGAGTTTTTACTTACTGGCTATACCAATGCTTTCCCGCTATTGCCACAAACGCTGGTGGTAGGGTTCGATACCATATTTGACAGCATACCAGATGGTATTTTTGATGATTATTTCGAAGTAAACCTTACCGTTTACCCCAATCCTACCCAAGGCCAAATCAATATTAACTGTGCCCTAACCATCAATAGCGTAGCCTTGGTTGCGCTTGATGGCCGCCTATTGTATCAAGAGCAAGTGGCTAGCGGTAAACAGTTCGCCATTCAGCTGCCAACATGCCCTCAAGGATTATATTTATTGAGGCTTGAAACCATGGAAGGGCAAGCGTTGTTTAGGAAACTTCAAGTCGGTAACTAAGGAGAAACAATATTCCTTTTACTTACCCGTCATGCATGCATAAGCAACACCAGTCAACTTATTTTTATCTTTATGGAGAGTAGCTGTACGGTTACCAATTACTTCGGGGGGAGTATCTGTTTGTCAGCAACTACTGGTTATACAATAGAAATATTCAATAGCATAGCGGATGTTCCGCTAGCAATGTGGTACCAAGTGGTACCAGCAGGTCATACTTTTCTACACTACGATTACCTCAAGGCTTTCGAAACCTCTTGCAGCGGCAATATGAGCTTCCGCTATGTGGTGTTCCGTAAAGATGGCCGCTTGGCTGGTGTGGCTACCTACCAATTGATATTGTTTGATGGCAACAACATTGGCAATGAGGACAGCAAGAAGGAGCAAACCTGGTGGACAAACATACTAAACGGCCTGGTAAACCGCATGAAACTGCGCATACTGGTGCTAGGCAACACCTTTATGACCGGTGAATATGGCTGGTACTTTACCGATGCCAAGGTACTGGGCGAGGCCGAACTGGCAGCCCTGCAGCAAGCTACCCACCAACTATTAAAAGAAGCTAAGCAAACCAAACAATCGGTGAGCGCATTATTGGTTAAGGATGTGTTTACCGATAACCTGGGCGCATTGCCGCAACTACAACAGCAGGGGTTCTTGCAGTTCCCCGTGCAGCCTGATATGATATTGGATATTGAGCCTGCCTGGAAGACCTTTGACGATTACCTAGGCGCTATGAGCTCAAAGTACCGGGTGCGTATGCGCAAAGCTATTAAGGATATGAACGGTGTGGAAATACGCCAGATGACCATTGATGAGGTAACGGCCAACATGCCCGAAATGGAGCGCCTATACCAGGAAATCATTAATACCGCTTCCTTCAAAATGGCCACCTTCGACCTGGACCATGTGCCAAACTTGTTGAAGACACTAACAACCGAACAGTTTTGGGTGGATGGTTTTTGGTTAGAGGGTAAATTGGTGGCGTTTATCTCCTTCTATAAGCACCAAAACCAACTAGTAGCGGGCATGATGGGCATGGACCGCTCCTCGCAACGCACCTTTGATTTGTACCTAAACGTATTGCTACTGGTAGCCCGCCGAGCCATTGAGCATGGGATGAAACAAGCGGTATATGGTCGCACGGCGATGGAGATAAAGAGCTCCGTAGGTGCTAAACCGCACGATATGTACCTCTATACCCGCCACGTAAGCGGCTGGAAAAACCGAATACTGTTGCCAATAGTAAAGCGCTTAAGCAGCAACAAGCCTTGGCATCAACGGAATCCGTTTAAAGAAACTGTTTGATTAATCCTGGCACTTCTGTGCGCAGGTAGTGCTGGTATAGGTGGAGTTGAACAAATCCAGCTGTTCTTGGGTATCAAAGCAGCGCTGGCAGCAAATATTGCCTTGCGGGTCAACCACGCTCACGCAGAAATCCTTTTTACAAGAGGTGAATACGGTAACCAAGGTTACAATTACCAATACTAGATAAGTTGATTTCATGCCGATGACTTGTTGTGCGGTAAAGATAAGAGTATATGAGTTAGAATTACAGCATTGCGGATGTCTCAAAAACAAAACCGCCACAACCCTTGCAGGCTGTGGCGGAAAAAAAGAAATAAAGGTACTAAAAACCCAGATTAAAAATGGGCCCTCAATGCCAAGATAAAGTTACGGCCTGGCGATACGATGCCCGAGCTGTAGGGGCGGTAGCGCACATCGGTAAGGTTCTCAACACCAGCGGTTATGGCAAGGAAATCAGTTAATTGATAACTGGCCTTAAAGTTGAGCGTATACCAAGCTGGCGAATAAGGATTGCCATTCTCATCTACAGCGTATATCTCCATTTTGCCTTGCTCTTCGGGTGCCATATCCTCAAAGCTTACTTCCGTGCTATACATGGCATACAAATCCAAGTGCAACTTGCGAGCAGTATAGGTTATGTGGCTAACCCCAAACAACGGCGCGGCGTGGCGCAAAGGGGCCACCTCACCATTATCCAACTCTTCCTCGCCGTACTGCCAATTAACACGGCTACTCAACCCGATACCTTTGGGCAACGTTAAACTAAAACCAGCTTGTATACCATAAACCGTTGCCGAAGCAGCATTCTGTATCGCCAAAACCTTGCTCAATTCACCATCATAAAAAATGCTATCTAAGCCGTTCAAAGTGAAGTCGCGGCGAACCATGGCGTTTTGTAGGATGGTATAAAAGCCGGTTACATCTACTTCTAAAAAGTCACCAAACACTTTCGTAGCCCCTACCTCAAAGTTGTAAGCAAACTCAGTGCTCAAATCGGGATTTGGAACAATTACGGCGCCTGGTTCGCTATCGAACACTTTACCCAAATCATCCACATTCGGCGCTCGGAAACCGGTAGAGAAGTTGGCGCTAATCGCCCACTTAGGTGTTGGATTGTATACCACGCCCACGTTGCCCGAAACCGCACCGTTGCTAAGGTTGGCAGTAGTGTAGGGGAATGGGTAGAACGTAGTATCGAACTTGGCGTCCAGCACATAGTGGCTGTAGCGCACGCCCGCGGAGATGGCCAATTTCGTAATCGGCTTATACTGGTAGCTGGCATACACGGCATAGCTGCTCCAAGTGCTTTGTGGGTAGCGCGCAGGGCCGTTTATTATGTCGCCAGTAACAATATCCTGGTCGGTACCTGTGGAAGTTACGTCATTAAAAACCCCTTCCAAACCATAATACAACTTGTGCTTAAAAGCCAAGCGCTTCACGAAATCGATGTTTGCCGAAAGGGCAATCACTTCCTCCACTCGCGTCCGGCGCTCGGAATCATTAAAGTCGCGATCAATGCGGCTCTCACCAAATCGTTGGTGCGCTAAGCGAATGGTCATTTGGTCGTAAGGGCCTTTGGTCATGGTGTTGGTGATGCTCAATAGGTTCATCATCCACTCCTGAGGACCATAGTACCACTCAGCACTGCGTGGCAAGCCTCTGCGGTAGCGCAGCAGGCGGTCGTAGCGGTTGTAGCTGCTGGTGGTGGAGTATTGGAAGGTGTAACCAAAATCCCATTTCTCGTTCGGCTTAAAGCGCAGCTTCTGCAACAGGTTTATTTGGCTGTAGCGTGAGTTTCGCTGCACTAGCGGGTCGTCGTTGGTTAATACACGGTCTATGCTATCCATGCGCACTACATACTCATTCCTTAGGTACTCGTCGGGGCCTTTGGTGCCCATACGCAGGTCGCCAAAGTTGGAATAGGTAAAGCTGGTAACCATGGAGAACTTCTTCCAGCCTACCCCTACATCAAAGTGCCCAGTCATTTCGTTGGCCGCCGATGAGTAACGAGTGGTGGCACTACCGAACACAAGCGGATCAGCCGTGGTGGACAGCTTGGGAGTTAAGGTGTAGAAGCTCATAACGCCCGCAATGGCATCACTACCATAGATAACCGAGCCAGGGCCGAAAATCACATCCACCCGCTCCGTGGCAAAAGCATCCAGCGACAGAATATTCTGTACATTTCCGCTGCGGAAAATGGCTGTATTCATGCGCACCCCATCAATGGTTAGCAACAAGCGGTTGGTGGCAAAACCCCTTATTATCGGGCTGCCGCCGCCATATTGGCTTTTTTGTATAAATACCTCACCCGATTGTGCCAGTAAGTCGGCTGTGGTTTGAGGCTGTTGCAGCTCAATAAACCGCTGGTTTAGGCTCACTACCTTGTTAGGCACCTCGCTACGGGTTTCCTCCCAGCGCGATGCGCCTATCACCACGCCATCCAGCGTAATGTTGGTAGCGGTAAGGTAAAACTGGGGTTGCGACGTGAGCTGGGTATAGGCAACCGCTTTGGTGCCATAACCTAATCGCTGCACCACAATGGTATCGGCACCCGCCAAGGCCGACACATCGACTTGTCCACGTGCGTTGGTGGTAGCCGTTGTTAGGGAGTTGGTAGTGGTTAAAATAACCCCCTCCAGCGGGTGCAAATCCTCTTGGTTTTGGATGGTAATGGTTTGGCCAAAAACAAAGCAATATGCCAGTAATAATGGCACTATACTATAAATCTTCTTCATGAAAAGCATCGAGTTTGTAAGAGAAAATTTGTTCAATAGCCGACATATCCTTAAACCACCTTCCTCCTAAGACATTAGCTTAGGCTAGCAGGATGGGTTATATCGGTATCGAAAGGTCAAATTATCCTACAAACTGTGGCGGAGGATTGGATGGCACGCTGGGGCGGTGAATTATAGCTCCTAACGAGGAAAATATCAGTTCGTTAATAGCAGCGGCAGGCTTATTAAGCGTGGTAAGCTGTATGCACAAAAGGTCCTTAGTAAAGTGGTTGAAACGGTTGTTTTTGTCCTTGGTGGCAGGGTCGTCGCCCAGGGCATTGGCTATCAAGTCGGCCAATTGGCGATTGAGCTTTGTCTCCTCATGATCCCAAAAGAGCCAGTATTGTAGGCTATCAGTACCTATTGTATCGGTATACACAATGTCGTACCATTCGCCCTCATGCTCAAACTCCCTGCTATGCTTCCAGTTGAGGTTTTTCGCATCCTTTTTGGAAAAAGTAAACTGCACCAACTCGGCACAATCCAAGCCGGCAATCATGTTCCACTTTACTTTCTTCTTCACTTGGTGTGCCTGATACTTAATACTGGTATACCTACCCGCAAATGGCAGCAGGAAGGCCAGTAGCAACATTATGGGAAGGATTCGTTTCAACACTGTAAGCAAATATAAGGCTTATTATGAGACGCAAGACACAAGACGTAAGACACAAGACAGCTTCAAGGTACATCATTATCAACCTAAAAAGTAAGAAAAGGATTCTTTAAATTTACTGAAACACTACCCAACCGCTATGAAACTACAGCAAACCATCGCCGAAACCCGCCAAGTATTTGCCGAGATACAGGCCTTTGTGGCTAACCATAACGATATGCAGCTGCTACAAGGCCCTAGTGGCAGATGGAACAGCGCCCAGCAGCTGCTTCACCTCATCATTTCGCAAAAGGGGACTAATTTGGCTTATACTATGCCAGGGGTCGCACTAGCCTTAATATATGGTAAAAGTACCAAGGGCTCCCGAAGCTACGAGGAAGTGGTTGCCGATTACCAACGCCACCTAGCCAACGGAGCCAAATCGACGAAAGAGTATGAGCCAAAACTTGCCCTTCCATTGGACAAGCAAAAGCTATTAGCTAAATATACTGATATAGGCAAGGCCTACCTTACCGCCCTAGCCACTAAAACTGATAAGGAGCTAGACACCTTGCAAGTAAAGCACCCCTTACTGGGCAAGCTCACCTTGAGGGAGTTGGCACACTTTACTTTGTACCACAACCGGCACCATTTGAAGAGTATGCAAGGGGTAATAGGCTAAAGGCAGAGCAAATAATACCTAACTTTGCGTTGTTATGTATGCACAACCTATTGTTTCTTCCGCTTCTATTATCATCAAAGCCAAAACCCTCGGGTTTAAGATAAAAGGTTTTATCGCACTTGTGCTGTTCGGCTACTTGCTTTATAATCTACTGACTAGCCCAGAGTACCTTTACAACTTCAAGGCCGACCTGGCAGTCACCATCATTGCTTTCCTTATTTTCTTAATGAACATTTACTTTTGGTGGTACAATGGCAAGAAGACGGAGATTATACTCTCGCCCACAGGCTCTAAATTCTTTGACCATACATTTGAGTGGTATGAAGTAAGTGATTTGAGCATAGAGCATGGTAACCGAACGGTATACCTTATCCTTACACTTCAAAAGAAAATATTAGGTAGAGTTGGGGAGCCTATAATTATAAAGGAAAGCGTAGCCCACTTAGAAAAAACTGCTGGGGAGATTAAGAAGTTGTTTGAACAGTATCGAAACCAATATAGCACCTTTAATAATTTATGAGCTTTCAAGACAATATAACAATCAGCCAAGCTTATGAGCGTTACAATAAAATGCTCACAAGGCCGATGCTTGCCATTATGTTCTCTGGGCTGGCAATTGGATTTTCCCTCCTATTCATTACCAATGAATTATGGGGACTTCTCTTTGTAGTAGTTGGTTTTTTCTTAGGCATTGGCTGGTATATATGCTCTTTTTGGCGGTGGTTTGTGTGGGCAATGGCAAATGTTGCAACACCCAAGTTGTTATATCATCGTTTACTGCGAAGTGGGGTTTTGTATCCTCAGGGCAGCTTATTAAATAAGGTATATCCACGGATTGGGGTAACCCAACAAGTGCTAAACCATTGCTGGCAATTAACTTCCAACGATGGTGATTTATTGAGCTTAGGCTATCTAGTACCTGAAGATGGGATAGTGTATATCGGTTATTCAAAAAAGCAGTTTTGGGAGAACGTGGCAGGTGCTATATTTTTCTTATGTACCCCAATTGTATTTTATTTGGTTGGGGTTGCTACAAAACCTTTAATATTCCTTAGTATTTGCTTTTATTTACCAGTGATATTTATGGGCAAGGATATTTACAAATTCTGGAAAATCAAGGATCAGCATCCTTTGGTATTTTCCCGCGAAACGCTCACCATATCCACTGAAATTATCCCTTGGAGCTGTGTGAAGGGGTGGCTAATATTCCATAGTAGCCGCAACCAAATATCAGTTTACTATGACATTTTAGTGGTAGACCCTGTCACATTAAATGAGGAGGTTAAAAGATTCGGGTACGCTTTGCCAAATCTTTTATGTTCAGCTGATACCATCGATGAATACTTTACCATTTATCACAAATTAGCCGAACACCAGCCATGAGCTACTGCACTTACGTTCAAAGCATCCGCCAGAGCGAGCCCAACAACCCGCACATTCATTACCATGATAAGCAATACGGGTTCCCTATCGATAATGATAACGAGCTGTTTGGCAGGTTGATACTGGAGATAAACCAAGCTGGCCTAAGCTGGACCACCATCCTCAATAAACAAGAAAACTTCCGCAAGGCTTACCATAGCTTCAATATTAATAAGATAGCCAAGTACGATGAGGTAGAGTTTAACCGCCTAATGGGTGATGCGGGCATCATACGCAACCGCTTGAAGATAAACGCTGCCATACACAATGCACAAGTAATACAAGGCTTGCAAAAGGAGTGCGGCTCTTTCAAACTATGGATTGAGCACCACCACCCCAAAACCAAGGAAGAGTGGGTAAAACTGTTTAAAAAGACCTTCAAGTTTACAGGTGGCGAAATTGTAAACGAATTCCTTATGAGTACTGGCTATCTGCCAGGTGCCCACCAAAGTACTTGTATAGTACATGCCAAAGCACTGGCTGCTGGTGCAGCATTTTTAAGTAAGTAACTTCTTCTATTGGGGAACTGCACGAGCATGCTGTGTCAAGTATGCCCCAACCTGTTTTCTCTTAGCATGGTGCAAATGGTTGAATAACAACCATGTTGTACAATTGGAACAGTATTTAGTTGGAGTGGGGTGAGTGAAAACCACTAACCCCATATAAATTATGAGAACACTTTCCACAGCATTAGTATTAGCCGCTTTCATGATAGTGGCTGCTATCAACCCTGCGCAAGCACAAGACACACCGAAAAAAGCAAAAGTTAGCCGCTGGACCATCGGGCCAAAAGTAGGTGTAAACCTAACCCATTTCTGGGGCAACGATTTTGATAACGATGATGCCAAAATGAAGGTAGGACCGCAATTTGGAGGATTCTTCACCTGGAGCAACGATAGCTGGTTTGCCGTATCGGGCGAGTTGCTTTATTCAGCCAAGGGTAGCCGCTTTAGGATTGATTCTCCTTTTGGCGACGTTAAATCGGTAACCCGTATGGATTACTTGGAAATACCGCTATTGTTCCGCTTCTTTTTTGTTAAAGAAGGAGCTGTACGTCCGCATGTATCCATCGGCCCATCTGTCGGTTTTCTGGTTTTAGGGCGTAGCAAAACCTTAGAACCCATCGAATCGGAAGTTAACAACTTTTACGACAGTGAAACTACTCACAAATTCGACGTTGGCTTAAACGCCGGTGGTGGCGTGAACATACGGGTGGCTGACCGTATTTGGATAAATCCTGAGTTGCGCTACAACCTTGGGTTGCTAAACATTGCTGATAACTATAATGTGCGTAACGGTGCCCTTACCTTTTCGGTAGGCGTGGGTTTCCCAATTGGCAAAAAATAAAAAACACTAAGTATGAAAACGGCTAAACAGAACAAACCCCAGTTGACTAAGGTACAAGAATTGATACTTTCTGTAAAAGTAGGCATGCTGGTAACCCAAGCCCCTGATGGTGAAGCATTATTTGCCCGCCCGATGCAGACCCAGCAAATGGATGAGGACGGATGTCTTTGGTTTTTCAGCAATGAAAATACCGGAAAGGACTACGAAATCAAGAAAGATTCGCTGGTGAACATCAGTTATGCTGATAGCAACTACAGTAACTTTGTAAGCGTGAGCGGTAAAGCTGATGTGGTGAAAGACAAAGCCAAAATGGAAGAACTATGGTCGCCCATAATGAAAGCTTGGTACCCTCATGGCTTGGAAACGCCGGGGATAAGCCTGTTAAAGGTTGACATAGAATCGGCCGCATATTGGGATGGCTCAGCAAGTACCATGGTGGAGGTATTCAAAATAGCAAAAGCCATTGTTACTGGGCAGCAATATGAAGGCGAGCACGGCAAAGTAAAAGCTTAAATTATAGCAAGCGATTAGGGTCATTTTCAGGAGAAGCTTTACCAACATAATAAATCGGGATGTATCCGTAGGGCAAACCTCCTAGAAAATGGTTCTTCCTTTAGTTAGTATATAATCCACTAGAAATTAGATAGATATGAATAGATGGCTAGCGGTAATTATCGACTAGCCATTTTTGTGCCGATTTCTCACCATGCTTACATCTTTTCATTAACTTTGTACCCGCAAAGCATCAATTAGTATGAGTAAGAAACTGTTTGTACATACCAAGAACGAGTCCGCCAGGATGTTTAAGAACGATACCATCAATGCCCTATCCAAAGTGCATTACTCGGTGCCGCTTTATTTGTACCTACCGCCTATCTTGTATTTTCTCTATGTTACCTTCTTCCAAATACCAGTGGCTGAAGTATCCGTACTAGCACGAGTGGGTCTTTGGTTTGCCGGGGTATTTACTTGGACATTTTTTGAGTATGCGGTGCACCGCTTCATCTTCCATTACCATGCTACTAGCGAGCTAGGCAAGCGTTTCCACTTTCTTAGCCATGGCGTGCACCACGATTATCCGCAAGATAGTACCCGCTTGGTAATGCCCCCATCAGTAAGTTTGCCATTGGCGGTGCTGTTCTTCTTTACGTTTTATGCTTTGCTTGGCCCATTGATGATGGCACCTGCATTTGCTGGCTTTTTGATGGGCTACTTGATTTATGACATGTCGCACTACGCGGTGCACCATTACAACTGGAAATGGTCTTACTTCCAGCGCATCAAGAAGCACCACATGGACCACCACTTCCGCGACCCAGATTATGGCTATGGCTTTACTTCCGACATCTGGGACAAAGTGTTTGATACCAACCTACCAAAGAAACAACCTTCGGCACAGCACGTGCGCGAGACTGAGCAGGGGTAATATTTTCTAAGATTTATGATCTTCCGAAAACGTATTGCCTGAAACGCATTACATACGTTTGGTGTTGCCTCACGCTAATGTTCTAATTCCCCCTCCAGCGCGTACCATTCTCCTGGTTATCCAATGGTTTTGGTAATGTTCTTCACCCTAACGATATAAGGGAATATTTCAACCCGTAACCCGGAACTCGAAACCCGCAACTAAATTGCGTACTTTTGCACCCATGTTACAAGACGATACCACTATTGATGGCGCTGACGAATTAGAAGAAGGCCCCGAAGAGCTTTTCCTGCATACCACCATTAAAGTTGACAAAGGCCAAGACCCTTTACGCATTGACAAATTCTTACTGAACCGATTGGAGAACGTGAGCCGCAGCCGCATTCAAAACGTGGCAGAGGCTGGCTTGGTAAAGGTAAACGGCCTACCCGTTAAGGTAAACTACAAGGTAAAACCACTGGATGTAATTACCGTTTTAGTTACTAGAGCTTCGCATGAATACTCCCTTGATCCTGAGAATATTCCTCTGGATATTGTTTACGAAGACGAGTGGATTGTAATTCTTAACAAACAAGCTGGGCTTGTGGTACACCCTGGTTCGGGCAACCACACTGGTACTTTGGTTAATGCCATTCTATACCACTTCGGTAAGAACCTGCCAACAGGTAAGAACAGCAGCGATATACGCCCAGGCCTAGTTCACCGTATTGATAAGGACACCACTGGCCTTATGATTATCGCCAAAGATGAACTGGTAATGGCGCAGCTGGCCAAACAATTTTATGACCACACTATACAGCGCCGCTATGTTGCCCTCGTTTGGGGGGATGTAAAGGAAGACGAAGGCACCATCAACGTAAACCTAGGCCGCAATCTGCGTTTCCGCAAGAAGATGGACGTGTTCCCCGATGGTGATAGCGGCAGCAAGCATGCCATAACCCACTACAAGGTTTTGGAGCGGTTCGGTTATGTAACGCTCGTAGAGTGCAAGCTTGAAACCGGCCGCACCCACCAGATACGCGTACACATGAAATCCATAGGCCACCCGCTATTTAATGATGCAACTTACGGCGGCGACGAGATAATGAAAGGTACTATCTACAGCAAGTACAAGCAGTTTGTTGACAATTGTTTCAAGTTGATACCCCGCCAAGCGCTGCACGCCAAGGTATTAGGTTTCTACCACCCTGTACTCAAAAAAGAAATGCTTTTCGAAAGCGTATTGCCAGCCGATATGGAAGCGGTGATTGAAAAATGGAGGGGGTATTTTAAGAATAAGATTGATAAGTAGTATCAAGTACTGAGTATCAAGTATCAAGACTTTCTGCAGGATAAAATCCTTAATCGTTGCTATCCAGTACGCCCCAAAGGGGCATAAGATTGTTAGCGGAGTGGCAACGACCTCCGGACGCAATGCGTCTCAGGCAATGAATTTCGTGTCAACTCGTCCTCGTTTCAAACGAGGATGTAACGGACATTGCGTCTCTAATGCCCACACCACACCGACATAATATCAAACGTATTGCCATCAACCAAATTGCAGCATCCATGGTCCATCGTCCTTGGTCCATGGTCTATATTACTCCCCCACTTCTATCCATTGCTTCTTGTTTCATTTTGTGGGCTAGTGGTTCACCTAGGTGGCGGTCGATGATGCCGTGCATGAGGTAAATGGCGGGGGTGAGGCTTATGGCCATGGCTACTTTGTAAATGTAATTTACCGTACACACCGCCAACACTTGCGCCATAGACCAATCTCCACCAACGTAAAAAGCAATAAACAACACCACATAGCTATCCACTAATTGCGAAACTAATGTGGAACCCGTAGCGCGTATCCACACATATTTCTCGCCAGTGGCACGTTTTATTTGATGAAATACCAAAACATCCAATATCTGACCAACCAAAAATGCAACCAATGAGCCGATAATAATCCACCGCCCTTGGCCAAAAACGGTTTTGTAAGCAAGGTTGTAATCATCCACGCCTTTGTCTTGCGCGCTACCTACCCACCAATCAGCAGGAGTAGTGCCAATGCCAAGCGATATCATCAAAAACGAATAAGCAATCAATCCAGCGGTTAGAAAGGAGAGCAATCGCACCCCTTTTTTACCATAGTACTCATTGATAACATCGGTAAGGATAAACACCACTGGCCACAGCAGCACGCCTGCTGTCAATTGAAAGGAGAGGTCAAAACCAAACACCTTTATACTAGCGCGCTCTAAGCCCAAACTATCCTCCAACTGGAAAATCTTCACCCCAATAAACTCCGCCACTAGGGCATTGGTAATAAAAATGCCACCAAGGATCAGGAACAAGCGGGTGGCTTTGTTGGAGGTAATATCGAGCATGATGGCGGTTTGATCGGTTAATCAGTTGATTGGTTGATTAGTTAATCGGTATATTCGTGGCTAACTTAGCACGGGTTATTGAATTAACCAACAGTTTAAATTATTGCCTATACAAAACTGCTTAATTGATCCAAAGATTTATAGATTAACCATTTAACTAAATACCGATTATCCAGTCAACTGATCACCCGAAAACAATGCCCAAAGGCATTCCCTACATAATCGGCAACGAAGCGGCCGAGCGGTTTAGCTATTATGGCATGAAGGCCATCCTCATGGTGTTTATGACACAATACCTGCTGATGGGCGAAGGTACGGCCATTAATTGGATACATTCGTTTGGCATGGCGGTATACTTTCTGCCTTTGGCCGGCGCGTTTTTAGCCGATGCTGTGCTGGGTAAGTACAGAACCATTATTGGCCTAAGCATTATCTATTGCCTGGGGCATCTGGTGCTGGCCATTTACGAAACGCAGACGGGGCTGGCCATGGGCCTAATGCTCATTGCCGTGGGCTCTGGCGGTATCAAGCCCAACGTAGCCTCGCACCTCGGCGACCAGTTTACCTCCCGCAACAGTAATTTGCTCGACAAGGCATTTGGGTTCTTCTATCTCGCTATTAATATCGGTGCATTTATCTCGGCATTGCTCACCCCTTGGCTGTTAGAGGCTTATGGGCCACAAGTGGCTTTTGGCGTACCAGGTGCATTGATGCTTTTAGCTACCTGGGTATTTTGGCTAGGCAGAAAAGACTTTACAACCGTAGAGCCGGTGGGCCTAGAAGCTTATCTCGAAACTATGTTTACCGCTGCCACGGGCAAAATTTTGCTTCGCCTCAGCATTATTTTCTTCCTTTTTGTCTCTGTTTTCTGGAGCTTGTTTGACCAAACTATGAGCACTTGGGTGTTACAAGCCAGCCGTGCGCTAATGGATAAAACCGTTTCCATTGGTTCTTGGAGTTTTGAGGTGCTGCCTTCACAAATACAGGCCATCAACGCCTTCTTCATCATTACCCTCACGCCGTTCTTCGCTTTTGTGGGCTACCCGCTCATCAACAAAGTTTTTAAACTTACAGCCCTGCGCAAAATTGGCATGGGGTTGTTTATTACCTCTTTAGCATTTGTGGTAAGCGGTTGGATTGATATGCAAATGGAGGCTGGCCACACCGTGCATGTGGCTTGGCAGTGCTTGGCCTACCTCATTATTACCACCGGCGAGGTGATGGTGAGCATCACTGCGCTGGAGTTTGCCTATACGCAAGCGCCGCCTGCTATTAAATCGCTGGTGATGGCTATGTTTTACTTTAGTGTAACACTAGGTAACGCCATTACCATTGTGGTAAACCTGGCTATTTTACAACCGATAACAGTACAAGCAATCTCCCCAAATAAGGAGGGTACCTTTATCAGCATTGAGCAGGGCAAAACCCTTGAGCCTGGCCACCGCATTGATTTGCCGAAAGTAGGCACACTCTACAATGTAAAGACCAATGACGACGGCAATATAGATACCACGTACTTCAGCGGCACCTTTATAGCGGGCGCAACCAATCCAGCTGATAATTCCGTTGAACTATTAGACATTGATGGGCAACCCGTTCAATACCAAACCGCCGCCACCCACCCGGCGCAATTAAAGGACGTAACCATGGATTACAATCGTTTCCTAGGCTCGCAGTACTACTTCATTTTCGTGGGGTTGCTACTTGGCGTAGCCATCTTATTTATACCGGTGGCGTATTGGTACAAAGGCAATTATTATGTGAACGAGGATAGGGAGTAATGAACTTAAATTTCAATTGTTTTGGTTAAATTAGTTGTATGAATATCGAGACGCGGAAATTACAGTTAATAGAAAGGCTTGCTAAGTTGCAGGATGAGTACTTGTTAGCTAAAATAGAAAAGCTTGTAAGAGAAACCCATATTCAACAATATCAACAAATCTTAGGTGATGGTAGTGAAGCATCTTTAATCAACATGGTTAGAGAAGGAACTGCTGACGTGAAGTCAGGTCGAGTCCATACATCAGAAGAATTAAAAGAGCGCTTTCGAAATAAGAAATAATGAGCAATCAAATTATTTGGTCGGATAAAGCATCCGACCAGTTAGATTTTATTGATGCTTATCTACGAATAGAAGCTCCTACCTATGTGGATAAGATAGTGGATGAAATAATTGATGCGCCCAATACTTTAAAGACTTTTCCAAGACGTGGCCCTGTTGAATATATACTTAATGAAACCATCGAGTATCGCTATATTGTATATAGTCATTGGAAGATTATCTATTATATAGAGGAAGAGAAAATTATAATAGCGTCCTTGTTTGACACTAGACATAAGCCCTTGAGAATTTGGGAAGGTATAAATGATTAAGCTTCTTCATAACATCCTTTTCCAATCCTATAAATTATATGAATCAAAGCCTGCCCGCTTTGTGGCGGAGGTTCAACAGATTATCTTAGCACAAAACAGCAAAGCATGAATTTTCAGGGTACCGAGCAGTATGTGGCCACAAGGGAATTGCAGATAGCCGTTAATGCGGCCATTAAGTTACAGAAGCCGCTTTTGGTAAAGGGCGAGCCCGGCACGGGCAAAACGCTGCTGGCGCACGAGATAGCCAAAGCGCTGGATAAAAAGCTGATTACTTGGCACATCAAGTCCACCACCCTGGCACAACAAGGCTTGTATGAGTATGATGCCGTGAGCCGCCTTCGCGATAGCCAACTGGGCAGCGATGGCGTGGAAGATATTGCCAACTACATAAAGAAAGGCAAGCTGTGGGAGGCCTTCGATAGCGATGAGCAGATGGTATTGTTGATTGATGAAATCGACAAGGCGGATATTGAGTTCCCGAACGACTTGCTGCTGGAGCTGGACAAAATGGAGTTCTATTGCTACGAGCTACAAAAGACCATTAAAGCCCGCACCCGACCCATTGTTATCATTACCAGCAACAACGAGAAAGAACTGCCCGATGCCTTTTTGCGCCGTTGCTTGTTCCACTTCATTGCCTTTCCAGAGAAGGAAACCATGCAGGCCATTGTAAAAGTACACTTCCCAAACTTAGCCGAAAGCTTGGTGCTGCAATCGATGCGATTGTTTTATGACCTGCGCGACGTGCGCGGCATCAAAAAGCGCCCTAGCACCAGTGAACTGATTGACTGGATTCAATTACTCATCTCCGAAGGAGCCAGCGCCGATGCCCTCGGCGATCTTACCCTACACAAAGACAAGCTACCCCACTTGGGTGCTCTCCTCAAAAACGAGCAGGATGTTGACTTGCTGAACAAGCCGCAGAAGGGATTTAGGTACTAGACCATGGATGATAGACGATGGACCATGGATGCTGCAGAAATGGTTGATTGGTTATTGGTGGAGAGATGTAAATTTCTTTGCGTTCGTTGCAGTTAAGTTTAAACACTAAGGACACCAAGAAAAAGACACAAAGAACACTAAGGACGAAACATTAGCTTTGTGTTCTTAGTGAGATTCCTTAGTGCTCTTCGTGGTTAAACAAGCTATACTAAAACGAACCTCGTTTCTCCATAAAAAGCTCCCACATTTGTAGGAAGCGCTCACTGCTGCGCTTAATGGGGTTGAGGTCAACACCTTCCTTTTCCAGCCATTGCCAATGTTCGTGCAACATGCCTGGGTGTGCCATACCTTGCGTATCTAGGGCTGTGTAAGCAACTCCCGGCTCTATGGGGTAACATCCCTCTGGACCATATCGCGGGCGTTCGTGGTCCGTCCAGCCGTTGAAGTCGGTTTGGAAGCCGATGCTCAGCAATACCTTTTGCGCCTCGGTAAGTTCATTAAATGGCTTACCCAATATGGCTTCAGAATAGCTTCGGATAATGCTGTCCACAATCTCATAGGTAAACTTATAGGAATCGATAGAGCCAGGACAAAAGTTGGGCAATGCATCAATGCGGGCCTGATACTCCGGATAAGGGTTGTATTCCGAAATGGCAATCGGCAGCGATACCAACCCACCCAAACGGTAAATCAACAATATCTGCTCAGGGGTAAGCGCACGGGTGTTGTTCTGGATCGGCTGGAAGCTCTCATGGGTAGATAGCGGCGGTATCCCCTTCTCATCCATAAAAGCTAGGACATCGGCACGCGTTTGCGGCGACATGTGGGTTATGTCCGTCATAATGCCGGCATTGGCCAGCCATACAATCGCTTTTCGACCTTCTTCGGTTAGGCCCTTTGTAGTGTTTGGATGGAAGATGCTCCTAAAACTTCCCCTGAAGTTAATGAGTTTCGTGGGTATCATCGGCAAGGTAGCCGCCCCCCCAAAGCGGCAATCAATCAAGTGTATCAGCGTCATAAACGCAATGCCTTGGTCGGCCCAAAAGCAGGCATCGGCTTGGTTGTATACCAATCTTTCTGCTCCTTCAATACAATGCACGATTACGGTTTTGTTGGTAGTGCTTACATAGTGCCGTACCTCTTTTGGCGTGCGTGCTACCACAAACTTGTCCGGGTACTTAGCGGCAAAATCGTTTACATACTTTAGCTGCTCCAAGATAGATTTGCGCGCCTCCCAACGGGTAGTCCAAAGCTCGGGCACCAATGCCCCGTTCAGGATGATGCGTACCCCCTTGTTATCCTCCCAATAGTTGGCATAGTTTACATTGGTAAGCGTATGGCTATAGCTAAGTTTAGGAGGATTGGCCGGGTCAAAATACAGGAGGTTCTGGTGGAACAGCGCATGCGGAAAGTGCATGGTGCCGTGGCACTGTAGATCCATATACTCGCGAATCTCTTGGGCGGCTAGGTTTTGCCAGAGTAGGAATGCACAAAGGATAGCCGCGACACGCATAAGAGAGTTTAATTTGAGCGGTAATGATAAGGAAAAATGTGTATACCTTTTCAATGAACAAATACGCATCGCTGTGTTTTTCTGCTATCTTTGTTATATGCGTGCGCAAAGATACCTTCCCAACTATACCGTAGCTGATTACCGCCTTTGGGAAGGGGACTGGGAGCTCATTGATGGTGTACCTTCGGCTATGACTCCAGCCCCCACCAAGCGCCATCAAATGGTGGCTTCGGAAATCAACTTTTTGATAAGCCTAGAATTAAAAAATCAAAAAGATAGCTGCGGTATTTGTCGGGTGGTGTATGAAACCGATTGGGAGGTAAATAATAATACCGTTTTTCGCCCAGATATTGCTGTTATCTGCAACGATGATGAAGGAAACGTTATCAATAAGCCACCAGTAATTATCATCGAAATTATCTCACCTTCATCTGGCCTCAAAGACCGACATACTAAATACGGCTTTTACGAAGAACAACTAGTGCCATATTACATTCTTTTGGACCCCATCAGAAATAGCTTCAGCGTTTTTGTGCTTGAAAACGGCAGATACGAAGAGCGCAACGAAACCAGCAGTTTCAAGATACATGGTGATTGCGCCATAACGCTGGATGTGAATGATGCCTTTGCGAATTTGCCTAACTAAGCCAGTTTCTACTTATGTACAACGTAACATTGGATGGCCACCTAATAGGCACCACTAAGCTAGAGCACGGCGACCCTACTATGGGTGCCGCACATGGAACGGTTATACTAGCAGGAGTTATATCTGGCTATCAATTTTTTAGAGATTATTGTGTGGCAAATAAGATCCATCTTTATACTAATGATGCAGAAGATAGGCTAATTACTACGGCCTGTATACCAAATCTTAAAGTGCATCTACCAGAAACTGTAAAGTTTACTGATGATGCGTGTGCTTACATTGAAGGTATGGATAGTGATGCCTTTTACATTAACATTCAAGGGGTTATCAACATAAATTTCTAGTAGGCTTATTCTTTACCCTAACCTGCCCAGTTGCCGAAGCTCATGGTAATTGGGCTCTGATGTACCATCTTGAGTGGTTTCGGTGCTATCGGTTAGCTTAGTTGTTGGCAAGCAATATTGTCATTTTATTTTCGCTTACGCCTGATTATTATCATATCCCCAAGTCTACTTTCGGTCTCTATATTTGTGTAACTTTAAAATATGAGACTACTATATTATTGTATCCCTCTGCTATTGATTATGGGGTGCAAAAACGGCAAGGAATCGGTAAAGGTATCGCGCAACAGTATTACCGAATCGGTATATGCATCGGGGGTGGTGAAGGCGAAGGGCCAATACCAAGCGTTTGCTTTGGTGAACGGCATATTGAAGGAGATACGTGTAGCCGAGGGCGATACCGTAAAAGCGGGCGACATCCTATTTGTTATTGACAACCGTGGCACCGCTCTGAGCGCAGAGAATGCAGCATTGGCCTATGAGCTTTCGCAAAAGAACGCTGGCCTGAACTCCGATAGGTTGCAGGAGTTTAAAACAGCGCTAGATCTGGCACATAAAAGGATGCGGGAGGATAGCATGATGATGGTGCGCCAACAAAACCTTTGGAAACAGAACATCGGTTCCAAAACCCAAGTGGAACAAGCCGAACTGGCCTATCAAACCTCAAATGCGAACTACACTAGCGCCATTAATCGTCTTAACCAAGCGCAACTGCAATTGGAAAGCGAACGCAACATCGCCCGAAACAACCTAGCCATTAGCCAAAGGAACGTAGCTGACTTTATTGTAAGAAGCGAACTGGATGGGCAGGTGTTCGATATATTGAAAGACCCCGGCGAACTAGTGAGCCCACAAAGCCCATTGGCGATTGTAGGTAGTGCTGATAGTTTTATATTGGAACTGCAGGTAGATGAATATGACATAACTCAAGTAAAGATTGGGCAGAAGGTGCTGGTGAGTATGGATAGCTATAAAGGCGAGGCTTTCGAGGCGGTGGTGAGCCGAATCAACCCGATTATGAGTGAATCTAGCCGCACTTTTTTGGTGGAGGCGACCTTTACCCAACAACCTAAAGTACTATACCCGAACCTAACCTTAGAGGCCAATATAGTCCTCGAAACGCACAAGGATGCCCTCGTCATTCCGCGCAGCTACCTCATCCGCGATTCGTTGATATTAACTGCCGAGGAAGAATCTACCAAAGTAGCTACTGGGCTAAAGAACTATGAGTTTGTAGAAATTACCAACGGCGCTGCCGAAGGCCAAACCATTTATAAACCCTAATGGCAGTTTCTAGGCTAATATTAAGCATATCGAAAACGTTGCTGCTGGCTAGGTTGAAGCAGAGTATTGTGGCCGCGGCAGGGGTTACATTTGGTATTGCCATGTTTATTACGCTCATGGGTTTTATGACAGGGCTAAACAGCATGCTGGATGGGCTAATGCTGAACCGCACGCCGCACGTAAGGCTATATAATGAGATAAAGGCCAGCGAGGAGCAGCCCATCAACCTCAGCCCCGACTATGCCGGCGAAATCAATATTGTTCGCTCCGTTAAGCCACAAGATGACGGCAAGGAAATATACAATGGCCCAGCCATCGTAAAAGCCCTGCGTGCCGACCCTCGCGTACTGGGCGTGGCACCAAAAGCTGTGGCACAGGTGTTTTTTAATGTAGGTGTAACTGATTTGGGAGGCTCCATACACGGTATAGAGGTGATAAACGAGGAAGCGCTCTTTGCCCTTAGCACTTACGTGCCACAGGGCAACATTACCGATTTGGAGAACATAAACAACAGCGTGCTGTTGGGCAAGGGCTTGGCTGAAAAAATGCTTGCTGACATTGGCGATGTAGTACCGGTAACCACCGCCCGTGGCCAGCGGATGAACCTGAAAGTAGTAGGCTACTTTCAAAGTGGTGTTGCGGATATTGATAATATGCAGAGCTACGCATCGCTTGCTACGGCACAAAAACTGCTAGGCAAAACCAATAGCTACCTTACGGATATACAAGTAAAACTGTATGACGTTGAGCTAGCGCCGGAATTGGCCAAAGAGTTTGAGGCCAAGTTTGGTACCGAGGCTGTTGATATACAAGCAGCAAATGCCCAATTTGAGACTGGAACCAATGTAAGAAACATTATTACTTATGCTGTGAGCATTACCTTGCTGGTGGTTGCGGGTTTCGGCATTTACAACATCCTCAATATGATGATTTACGAAAAGATGGACAGCATTGCTATCCTTAAGGCTACGGGATTTTCGGGAAAGGATGTGCGGAACATCTTCATCAGCCTTTCGCTCATTATCGGTATTACCGGTGGGTTGTTTGGTCTATTGCTAGGTTTTGTGTTTCAGCTATTGATTGATCAAGTGCCTTTTGAAACTGATGCTTTACCTACTATCAAAACCTACCCCATCAACTACAGTGCGAGTTATTATCTAATTGGCATAGGCTTCGCCATGGTTACTACTTTTCTTGCCGGGTGGCTACCTGCCCGCAAAGCCAGCAAAATAGACCCGGTTGTAATAATAAGGGGGAAATAACCATGGGCAATACGATAATTGAAGCGAGCAAAATTGTAAAATACTTTCACGACCCGGTAAAGGTGCAGGTACTTAAGGAGGTTACGTTTGCCGTCAATAAGGGCGAGTTTGTGTCCGTAATCGGTAAATCGGGTTGCGGCAAATCGACATTGCTATACATCCTCTCTACTATGGACACTGATTATGAGGGAGACTTGGTATTTGATGGCGAGCTGATGCGTAGCAAAACGCATAACCAACTGGCACAAGTGCGCAATGAGAAAATCGGCTTCGTATTCCAGTTTCATTATTTATTGCCAGAGTTTACCGTATTGAAGAATGTAATGTTGCCCGGCCTAAAACTAGCTAAGCTGGGCCCGAAAGAGGTGGAGCAAAATGCCATGGAAAAGCTGCAGATGCTCGGCATCGAAGACCAAGCGAAAAAACAGGCCAACCAGCTATCGGGCGGACAAAAACAGCGTGTGGCCATTGCTAGGGCTTTGATAAATAACCCGCTGATTATTATGGGCGATGAACCGACGGGGAACTTGGATAGTAAGAATGGTAGGCTGGTGTTCGATATCTTTAAGGATTTGGCGGCGCAGGGCCAATCGCTGCTAATCGTTACTCATGACCAAGACTTTGCGGAGAAAACAGATAGGATCATTGAGATGGATGATGGGCGAATAATACGGATGTAGGTTATCCCTCACCTAGCCTCTCCCAAAAGGAGAGGGACTTACATACTACGAAAATATTTAACAGAGCGCACGGAAAAAGGCACGGAAAAACACGGAATAAAAATTGAAGCAGTCTTGTGTCTTATGTCTTGTGTCTTATGTCTAATTTTGAGCCATGACAAATTTCCTTGAAAATCCAGATGCGATACAAGACATAGTAGTGGGGCTTGGCTCGTGCATTGCTACCAACCGCATTATTAAAGATGGCTTACCCGTGGGCTTTATGTACCGCGAACGCCCCGAGTTTGAAGGCGATAGCGGCTGGCGTTTTTTAGCTGGCGATGAGGACGACGATTATATGGATAATGGCCTCAATAGCAAGATATACGATGTAAATACGGTTGCCAATTATGACATTGCCATGGTGCCATACTTAAAGCTGGCATATGGTATTGAGCTGGAAAGAATTGAAGGTTCTGACGAGTTTCAGCAAATAAACGCTTAAGCTATTCGTCTATATTCCCATACCATTTTGATAGTTTCTTTTATCTTCGCCCCAAAATTGGCCCAATGAAATTTGTATTATCAGCCTTGCTTTTGGCTTTAATGGCTACCGCTTGCAACAAGCCTACCAGCCCACGCTACATTGAGAAAAACTGTTGCAACAGCGAAGAAACCCAATGGGTATTGATGCAGAGCGCCAACGATACAGGCCCTGCCAGCTACTTCTTTTTGCCACAGGTGTTTAACCCAGGCAGCGAAGATGCTAACAAGTTTTTTAGCTCTACCGAGCTTGGCGTGGCTAGCTACAATATTGAAATTCGCTTAAACGAAGATGTAATTTGGCTATACGAGGGTGTGCCCCCGATTACTTGGGATGGCAACATAGCCACAAGCCAGTTGCCGGCGCAGTCGGGCGTGTACAACTACAACCTTATTGCCACCTTTACCAATGGCGAAGTGAAAACAATTGAGAATCAAAGCTTCTGCTTGGTGCGGGAGTTTGCTTCCTGCCCCGAAGACGTAAACCAGTGTGTATTGCGCTCCATGTTCGATATTAACGATACCACGGCTCCTACACAATACATTAAAGAAACAGAACTTGAGAGAACCAGACTGTTTGATAAGTGTAAGAATCGTTGAGACCAAAGACGAAGGACTAAGGACCATGGATTGCTTTAAAAATGGACCACTGACGACAGACCACGGACCACAATTTACTTCAGAATTGACTGTGTACGAATGATGGACTGTTTCAAAACAGATGCGGAACAACGGTTTCCAAATAAAAAGAAAGAGGCCATCTCAAATGTGAGATAGCCTCTTTCTTTTTTTTGTAATTGATTATCTGCAAGGTATTTAACTATGGTCCATTGTCCATGGTCCAAAAAAACTACAGTTTCTTCTTCCTCAATTCCCTCATGTAATCTTGGCCGCTGTACTTCTCAATGGTTGCGTTGTCGATGCGGGTAATGCGGCTTTTCAGTAGGGCTATTACTTCCTCTTTGGTTTTGACTGGGGCTTCATCCAAATCAACATAAAAGCTTGCTAAGGTGCGGTATTGCTTGGTCATTAAAAACAGCCAAACGGCAAAGAAATCGATACTTCGGAAAACAATAGCTCCCTGCTCACGGTAGCGGGCTATATTGTCTTGAAACTCTTTTGGCATATCCGTCCAGTGCATAGCTGGGCGCACGTGGTGGCCTATGTGATAGCCATCGTTAAAGCAGGTTTTGTTGTACCGGCTGTTGATGCAGGTAATGCTGTTTTTGTAGCTGTTGCCTGGGTCGGTTGCATCTACAAATGCGTGCTGGCCCCAGTTGCCCGCCATCATCAGGAAACGGGTAAGGCAAAACGGTATTACAAACATTACCAGTGTTGCCTTCCAACTAAGCAATGACATTACTGCTACCAAAAGGAAGAACGAGAACTCGCCAATAATGATGTTGTGCATCCATTCCTTGCGATTCTTCTTAACGAAATACTGTGAAAGCGAGTAGATACCTAAGAAAAAGAATGTGCCAAAGTAATGCATAAAGCCCAGGAAGCTGTCGCGCTGGTACTTCATGGTGCTGCTTAGGTCGTCGCGAAGATTGCCCTCGGTGTGGTGCATGCAAATGTGGTGGGCGTAGTAGGTTTCGGGTGTTTCGCCAAAGAATGGACCTAAGAACCAGGGAATGATGTTGTTCATCCATTCATAATCCTTCTTAAAGAGCTTACGGTGGCAAATGTTGTGCAGCATCAATATATATGGACCCAATAACAACGCAAACAACACCAACAAATAAGGCACCGCTAACCACCAAGTAAACCACAAGTACAAGGTAACCGCCACCGGCAATATCAATGCTGAAAGGCCCGCAAAAAGGTAAATGAAAGGCAGGTCTCGCTCGTCATTGATGAACCGCATGATAAACCGGTCAGTAGCGCTAAGTGGGCGCTCGCTCAGTACAGGGTCGTTAATTGTAATTTGGGATATGTGTTGCATTGATGTAGGTAGTATTTATCTGGGCGTGTAAAAATACGGAATAATGCTGGAAAGCGGTATAGTAGGGGGTTAAGGGTAATATGTTGGTCTTGGAAACAACACACATTACTTGATTAATGTTTGGTTGGGTAAGGCGAGTAAGATGGTACACATGGTAAACTTACGTGTTTGGTAGTACTCCCGCTCTTTTATCCTTGGCTATTGTATTTATCGTGTGGGTTTATTACGGGCTTGTGAAGTAAACGATGAGAAACCTCAATACCAAACCACCTGATAGCCACTGTGTTTCTTTGTACTACTTTATTAATAAACCCATGATAAATAACTTTTCACCAATACCCAATTGCTATTGTTAACAACTTACGGAATTTATCAACAGTGCCCCAAGCCTTGATAAAGCCTACGTGGCTTTAGTTATTTTTGCATCGGGTTCCAAAACCTGAAATATGTTCGACTATGTCATTATAGGTGGGGGTTCTGCAGGGTGCGTGTTGGCCAATAGGTTGTCGGAGAACGCCGCCACCAAAGTGCTACTGCTAGAAGCGGGTGGGCCCGATAAGGATAAGTACATCCATATACCCACGGCATTTTATAAGCTTTTCCGCACAGCTCTGGATTGGGGCTATTATACCACTGCCCAGGAGCCGTTGCTAGGCCGTCGCATTTTTATGCCTCGTGGCAAGGTGCTGGGCGGCTCAAGCAGTATCAATGCCATGATTTACATCCGTGGTAACAAAGAAGACTATAACGAATGGGCGGCACTTGGCAACCCGGGCTGGAGCTACAACGAAGTGTTGCCATATTTTAAGAAATCGGAAGACCAGCAGCGTGGCGAAAACGAATACCATGGCAAAGGTGGACTACTAAGTGTGAGTGACCCTATTTCGCCTAACTTTATGAGTCACCTGTTTTTACAGGCCTCACAAGAAATGCAGTACCCGTTGAACGCGGATTTTAATGCAGAAAAGCAAGAAGGTTTTGGTATGTTTCAGCGTACGGTTAAAAAGGGTAGGAGGGCTAGCACCGCCGCTGCTTTTTTAAAGCCGATTCTTAAAAAGCGCACTAACCTTACCATTGCCACCCATGCAACCGTATTGAAGCTGGAGCTGGAGGGCAAACGGGTAACGGGCGTAACCTACGAGCAAAACGGGCAAACCCATACTGCCAAAGCTGCCAAAGAGGTTATCCTTTCCGCTGGTACCATCAACAGCCCGCAAGTATTGATGCTATCGGGCATTGGCCCTGCGGCGCATTTGAAGGAGTTGGGTATTGAAGTAAAACACGACCTGCCTGGGGTAGGCGAAAACCTTCGCGACCACCCGTTCGTAATTATTGCTGCCCGTTTAGGAAAAGGGAAGACCCTTGATAGTGCCGAAAACTGGCTGAACATGCTAAAATACTACGTGCTGCGCCGCGGGCCGCTTACCAGCACTATTGCAGAGGCTTGCGGTTTTGTAAAAACAAAGCCGGAACTTAATGTGCCCGATATGCAAGTATTTTTCTCCCCATCGTTTTTAGTGGAACATGGTTTTGTAAGGCCCGGCGGCGATGGGTTTACTCTTGCTCCTTGTTTGGTTAAACCAAAGAGCGTGGGTGAATTACGCCTAAAGAGCGCCGACCCGCACGAGCACCCGCTGATTAACCCTAATTACTTGGCGCACGAGGAGGACATGAATGCGATGATTGAGGGCTATAAAATAGCCGCCAAGCTGTTGCATAGCAAAGCATTTAAGCCTTACTTCCGCAACTACTATCGCCCGCACGACCGCCTGAACAGCGTTAGTGAAATAAAGGAGCATATCCGCTTCAATATGGAAGCGATGTATCATCCAGTAGGTACCTGCAAAATGGGCAACGACCGCATGGCAGTTGTGGATCATACCCTAAAGGTGCACGGCTTGGAAGGCTTGCGCGTGGTGGATGCATCCATAATGCCTACTATCATCCGCGGCAACACCAATGCCCCAACGATTATGATAGCGGAGAAGGCGGCGGATATGATATTGCGGGGGTAGACCATGGACGATGGACCATTAAAAAAAATACAAAACGAACGTCATTTCGAAGGCCTACACGGTGTTGCAGGGGAGTGATAAGCTCCAACGGCCTGTGGCAATGATGTACGTTTTAAGTTTGCAATTATAACCATTAACCAATAACCACATTACACTACCGTTAGCGCCTCCTTATTGTAGCTGCTCCTGTAATCAGTCGGGCTTTATACTGTAATTTTCTTAATGGTTTCAGGTAATACTTTGTTATTGGTGTTGGCGCCAGCAGGCAAGGTGGGTATCTTGCAGGAAGATAACTTATGGGTGCACTACTTAGGCGAGGTTATCGATAGATCAGGCATAAGCTGGAAGATATCCTGCGAAGAGAAGAACGGGTAGAATAGCATTACCTGTGTTATATTAAATAGAAAACAAAAGCGCCTGCCTCATTATGGGGCAGACGCTTTTGTTATTATGGAAATCCAGTAAATACTTTATTACTTATTTAACCAAACCAATTGGTTTTTGTGTAGCTAAAGTAGGTACTTCTAGTGGATTGGTAATGAAACTGCTCTTGGTGCGGATAACCCCTTTGCTGGCATCAAATCCATAAGCTTGTGGGTGAACATAGAAACCAACCTCGTGGGCAGGTTTGTTACGCACCGCTAGTTTCTGCTGTGGGTTTTGTTGGAGGTAAGGGTCGTTGCGCTCACCGGTAAGCTGCCAAGAGATTTTTTGGCCAGGTACACCACCAGCAATCTGGAAAGTACCGTTGTTAAACTCGCTTGCAACATACAAGCCCGGGGCCGAACCACCAATAGCGGTAAGGTTGTAGCTAAAGTTAGTATTTACATCTGCCACATAATCGGCTAGGGTAACGGTAGCTTGTCCATTGGCATCCAAAACAATGTTGCCGCGGTATATGTTCAATACTTCATCAGACTCAATAGAGAAGTGATACAGGTATTTGTTAGCAGGGTCAGAAGGCAAATCGATACGGAAGTTCTTAGTACCACCAACCGCAAGATTGCCATTTGCAAAAAGGCCGCCTACTGCACCCACATCATCAGCCGATAATAGGCCAAAGCCAGTGGCATTGTTGGAAGTACCTAGCACGCCTACATTACCTAAGCCACTCACGCCCGGGTTATCGTTATTGGTGCCATTGGTAACGGCATTTAACCCAAAAACACCATTGCCACCGTCATTAACAGTCTGCCCAATACTACCATAAAAACCTTGGCCAGTAACCCCTGCTGCTATTTGGGCATTGGGTATACTGAAGGGGCCTGTGCTGTTGTTTAAGCCAAAAACCGCGTTGCCATTGTTGCGGCTAGTTTCGCCTACCACACCATTGAAACCGCGGCCAAGTACACCATGCCCGCCATTGGTGCGCAAGTTAGAGCCATACAGGGCGCTTTCGGCAGTGCCGGTGCTTTCCAATTGAGCTACTACACCGTATGCGGCACTATTTGAGTTGCCGATAATAGCGCCAGTACCTGTAGCCCCGTTGGTAGTTGCTTGTACTACTGAAAAGGTGTTGCCAGCATTGGTGCCTGAAGCATTAATGGCAGTACCCGTGCCACTGTGAGCAATAGTAAAAGCGGAAACGCCTGAGCCAGAAGTATTAATGGTTACGGCACCCGCATCGGCAGTAATGGTGCGGCCACCACCAGGGGTGTTGAAATCATAAGCTTGATCGAGCGTACCGCCGCCAACACCAGTTGGGCCAGTAACACCTGTTGCACCAGTAGGGCCAGTAGCACCCGCTGGGCCGGTGGGGCCAGCTACACCAGCACCAGTTGCGCCCGCAGGGCCTGTAGGTCCGGCAGGGCCAATTGGACCAGCGGCACCAGTAGGGCCAGCAGGGCCACCCGCAGGGCCGGCGGGTCCAGTAGCACCAGTAGCTCCGTCAGCACCCACTGGGCCTGTTGAACCAGTTGGGCCAGCAGGTCCCGCAGGACCAGTAGCACCTTGAGTGCCAGCAATGCTGGATAGATCCACTGTGTTACCACCGCTTATAGTAAGGGTGTTACCCGTAAGGGTAAGGGTTTGGCTACCGCCACCGCCGCCGCTGCCAGCATTTACGGCATACAAAGCGTATGGTACGCTCAAAAATTGGTATGTGCCAAAGTCTAGGTAAGCGGTGCCGCCCGCAGGGTCAACTTCAAGTTTTACCCACTTGTTGCCTGCACTCCAAGTAATGTTGGCAAAGGTGCCTACTTGGTTACTGCCACGGCCTAGTTGTAGGGTGAATACACCATAATCGCTGGTAGTAGCAATATGGGTTTCGGTATAAACGGGCGTGCCGTTTATGGGGCCATCGATAATGGTAACTCGGATACCGATGGGTGCGTTGGTAATCAAAGCTCCTGAAGGGTTACGGGCTACTGCTTGGTACTGGATAGCTTGTGGGACTTGTGCAAAAGCATCCCAACTTAATAGTGTAAGGGCGGCAATGAGGCCCCAAGAGGCAAATAAACGAGTCATGTTGATGCTGTTAGTGTAAGTGAATTGGGCAAAACGGTGGCTAATGTAATGATTTATAGACTGAAAAATTAGAGGTAAGGTTGTTTTTCGGCGTATGTTCATTTATTTACCTAAAATGAATATGGCCGGGCGTTTATGCAAGCTTTCCTTGTTCTTTTTCCATTCGGTAAGGCTTTGTGTTTTAATGTATTCCGAAGGCAAGGTAATGTCGCAGGCTATGCACAGTCGCGTATCGGGTCGGCAGCAAGCTAGCAGGTCTTCCAGTAGCTGTTGGTTGCGGAAAGGCGTATCCATAAACAGCTGTGTTTGGCCGCCCAGTGCCAGTCTTTCCAAAGCTTGTAGCTTCTGTTTGCGCTCAGGGTGCTTGATGGGGAGGTAGCCATTAAAGGCAAACTCCTGTCCATTAAATCCCGATGCCACTAGAGCGAGTAGGATAGAGGACGGCCCAGAAAGTGGCACCACGTGTATGCGGTTTTGGTGGGCAAGCTCCACAATAGCCGCGCCGGGGTCGGCAATGCAGGGCATACCCGCTTCACTAATCAATCCCATGGAGGTACCTTCCAGCAAGGGTTTGATGTAGGTAATCAAATCGGCCTCGTCGGTGTGTTTGTTGAGCGGGTACAGTATCAGGTCGTTGAGGGGGTGGGGGTAGCCGTAGGCTTTTAGGTAGCGGCGGGCGGTCTTTTCCTGCTCCACTATGAAGTGGGTGAGGTGCGCCACGGCAGGCTTTACGTACTCTGGTATCGGGGCATAGGCATTTTCGCCAAGCGGGGCGGGTATGAGGTATAGTTTACCGAATTTGGCCATTGAGTCGTTTGTTTTCGTCAAGTTTTAGGGCGGCAAGCGTACCTGCCACCACGCTGTATATAGGCAATATGGATAGGAACACTACAGGTACAATAAACAGCACCTTGGTAAGCAAAGCTAATACTAAAGGCAATGCCGCGGCCAGCACGGTAAACAAATAAACCAGCCCGTTGAAGTAAGCGCCGTTGCCCACGGCCACCCATTTGTAGCTATATATCAACCGGCGGCTTTCAGTGCCGCTTAGTTTTTGGCGCTCGAAGTAATAATCCAGCATCGAAAAGCCGAAGAAATAGCTCTGAACGATAAACAGGAAAAAAGGGGTTATCCAACCGATAACTGGTATAAAACCAAGGGCTAGCAACAAGATGGTAAGCAGCAACTCGGCAATGCCGTTGCGAACCGCTATGCCAATGCCGCGCCAAGCATCTTTAAGCAATTGCGATAGGCTGAAGGGGTAGGAGCGGCCGGTAGCTAGTTCCTCTGTTCGCTCTGATACGTAGGCCAGTATGGGGGCAATGAGTATAAGCATTATGTAGCGGATGGTACTGAGATAAAGGATGAGGATAACCAAGTTGATGAGGATCGACAGTGACCAGTAGATAACTGTTTTCAGCCAATCAAAGCTATCCCATTGGGCATCGTTTACCCCGAACCAAGCATACATAGTGTCTGTAAACGATTGCGCCCAGCCCACGCCCAGCCAAACCATTAGGCCAAACAACGCCACATTGATGAGCACTGGCAATATAAAAAGCTTGTAAAGCTTGTGCTGCTTAATAAACCGGTGCGCCTCGCTATAGGTACCCCAGCCCAAGGAGAGTTGTTGGGTGAAATTCATGGCGTAAAGCTAGCAAGGGTTTTTGAGAAGATTATTCAGAATCACGATATCCTAAATCATATAGCTCTTGTGTATATAGCATTTTCTGAGAATCGGGCAGGTTTGATAGACGAAAATCATACCTGTCTATTTCCACAACATTCAAAGTGAAGCCAATTTCAAAAATCAGCGTTCCTCTGTCAGAAACACTTGCAAATCCCCAATTAGATTTGCCTGTGGCAACCTCAAGGGCTTTAGCAATAATAAGAATACTACTCTCCCGGGTCAACTGCAACTTTGAAACATTCATAGGAACGAGGGTTTGATAAATAATTGCCCAAAGTTAAATCCTTATTTATATCTTGCCGTAAGTTTATATCAACGGCCACGGTGCGCTATTGTTTCGGCTTCGACTACGCTCAGCATGACACAATGGGCTATTTGCTTCTTAGAAAATTAAAAAAATATATTTGTTATGTCGTTATGAATTTTACCAGCCCTTCTCCAAATCCTTACCCACATAAGTATGGTTGCGGATAACAAAGAAAGAGCCAGTGTTCTCAACCTTTTTGCGGGTGGCACGGTAGAGTAGGGCAATAGGCGTAAGCACCACGATAAAGATAACAGAGAGGATGATGCGGCTGTTTACATAGCCTAGTGCGTGGCCCAGCTTGTGCCAGCCAAAGATAACCCTATCGCTCAACCAGCCCGATACCAGGCCAACAAGCGCCACCGCTAAGGCCGCAAACAGCAGCGGCTCCCAGCCAAAGCCCAGCCCCAGCACGGTAAACCCGGCACTGATGATGAGCATATTTTGGTAGCGCTCTGTGGTTGTATGCTTATTCATGGTTGATTATTGGTTACTAGTTATTGGTAGAAATACGCAAAAAGTTCTAAAATTCTTAAATTCTGCAAACTCTTATTCAGACGAATTTCCTAATCCAACACAAACTCCTCTTTCCAATTATCCTTCTCCTGCCAAGCGGGCTGTGCGGTTTTGGTAAAGAGGTAATCGTTGATTACCAGATAGTCCATATCCGTGCGCATAAAGCAGCGGTAGGCATCTTCGGTAGTGCATACTATCGGCTCGCCGCGTACATTGAAACTGGTGTTTACCAGCACGCTACAACCCGTTTGCGCCTTAAAAGCCTCCAACAAATTATGGAAACGTGGGTTGGTTTCGGCGTGTACGGTTTGGATTCG
>JAIXUD010000015.1 GCA_027483645.1 Sphingobacteriales bacterium | reverse complement strand
GATTTACGCGGAGCAGCCGCTTTCGCCGCTCGGCATGTGGAACCGCTCAGAGTATCGCCCTTTGGAAGGGTTTGTGTTTGCGCTTACGCCGTTTAACTTTACCTCTATCGGTGGCAATTTGCCCACTGCGCCTGCCTTGATGGGCAACACGGTGGTTTGGAAACCATCGGGCACGCAGGTATATTCTGCTTGGTTTATTATGGAAGTATTGCGCGAAGCGGGCCTGCCTGATGGCGTTATCAACCTGATATATGCACCCGGCCCCGTTGCGGGCAGGGTAATATTTGACCACCCTGATTTTGCAGGTATCCACTTTACTGGCTCAACGGGTACCTTCAACTACATGTGGAAGACCATTGGTGCCAATATGGCCAACTACCGCAATTACCCGCGCATAGTAGGGGAGACGGGCGGTAAGGATTTCGTGATTGCTCACCCCAGTGCCAACCCTGTGGCAGTAGCAGTGGCCTTGGCCCGTGGTGCCTTTGAATACCAAGGGCAGAAGTGCTCGGCGGCTTCACGCGCCTATATACCGGCTAGCATCTGGCCGCAGGTGAAAGAGCGCTTGGTGGCTGATGTAAAGGGCTTCAAGACGGGTACAGTGGAAGATTTTAGGAACTTCATCAACGCGGTTATCGACGAGACCTCTTTTGATAAACTTGCCAAATACATTGACACAGCAAAGGCAGAAGGACAAGAAATAGCCGTGGGCGGCGGTTACGATAAATCGAAAGGGTACTTTATTGAGCCTACCGTTATCGTTACTAAAGACCCGAAGTATACCACCATGTGCGAGGAACTTTTCGGGCCGGTGCTTACCCTTTATGTGTATGAGGATGACAAGTGGGAAGAGACGCTCGACTTGGTAAACAGCACCTCGCCGTATGCGCTTACGGGTGCGGTGTTCAGTCAAGATCGCTACGCCTTAGAGGTAGCCAACCGCAAACTAAAACACGCTGCGGGCAACTATTACATTAACGATAAGCCTACCGGTGCAGTAGTGGGCCAGCAGCCATTTGGCGGTGCGCGTGGCTCGGGTACTAATGATAAGGCAGGTTCGATATTGAACCTATACCGTTGGGTATCAGCCCGAACTATTAAAGAAACATTTAATCCGCCGCATGATTATAGGTACCCGTTTATGCAAGAAGAGTAAGCTTGATGTGCTAATGTACCAATGTACTGATGTACCAATTCTATTGGTAATGTGTTGATGCATCAATAACGCTTATCCTTAGCTAATAACCATTAACCAATAACCAATAACAACTCTTTCATTACAAAAAGTTATTTTTACTACAATATTTGAAACACACACAACCTAACTCATGCGTAAAAGAGCTTTACTATTAGCAGTTTTCAGTTTGGCGTTTTTACTGGTAATAATACCGGAGGCGTTCAACAACCAGACACAGCCGCCAACTGGCTACACTGGCGCACCTGGCGAAGCTACTTGCTCTGCAGCTGGCTGCCATGTGAGCACACCGGTAAACAACCGCGGTATTTTTAGGATGGATATTCTTAGCCGTCCGGTAGCATACGATACGGCTATTACTTATAATTTGTTTGTAAACAATAGTGCTGGTACGCCGATGTATGGTTTTGAGGTTACCGCAATTGATGCCAACGGCAACCGAGCAGGCAACTTTGTGCTGAACAGCACCACCACCACTTCGCTCAATACTGCGGCCAACGGAAGGCAGTATGTGGGGCACAACAATGCCAACTCTACCAATGCATGGGCTTTCAAATGGAAGCCAACAGCCTTTGTGGGCCCGGTAACCTTTTATATTGCTGGCTTAGGTGCTAACAACAACGGAACCGTGCTGGGCGACCAAACTTATCTGGACACGTTGATATTTAGTGGGCAAGGCCAGCCAGCCAACATTAATGCTGATTTCAGCATTAGCAATAGCACCGTTTGTATTGGCGATCCTGTAACTTTTACCAATACTAGTACCGGTACTATCACCACTTATAGCTGGAACTTTGGTGCTGGCGCTACCCCTGGCGTGGCTGCCACTGTTGGCCCCCACAGCGTAACCTATGGCACCGCCGGAACCAAAACCATAACCCTTACAGTAGGCGATGGAACCCTAACCAACACCGAAACAAAAACCATAACGGTGGTAGCAGCACCAGTAGCCGATGCAGGTGCACCGCAAACCATTTGCGCGGGTCGTACAGTAACTTTAACCGCTAGTGGCGGTGCCAACTATTCTTGGAGCAACAATGCTGGCAACACCGCAAACGTAACGGTAAGCCCATTAATCACTACTACCTACACTGTTACAGTTACCTCTGGCTCATGCTCATCAACTGATAACGTAACCATTACCGTAAACCCTGCACCCGTTGCTGATGCTGGGCCTAATGATACGGTTTGCTTCGGCCAACCTTCCACCCTTACTGCCACCGGAGGCGTAAGCTACTTATGGAATACAGGTTCGCAAACAGCCACCACTACCGGTACCTTACCTATTGCTGGCAGCTTTGTGGCGAGTGTAACAGTTACAGATGCTAACGGATGCGTGGCTGTAGATACTGCCCGTGCAGTAGCATTGGCTCTGCCAGTAGTAAATGTACCAGATGTAACCACTTGCGGCACAGGCACGGCCACGCTAGATGCCGGCCCGGGCTTTACGGCGTATCTCTGGAGCAATACCGATGCCACCCAAACCACCACCGTATCCGCAAGCGGTACTTATACCGTAACCGTTACGGATGCTAATGGCTGCCAAAATGCCGCTTCGGGCGATGCGAACATTGTCTCTAGCTTGATAGTTACAGTGGCTGATGCAGCCATCTGCCCTGGCGGTAGTGCCACTTTGGATGCGGGCTACCCGGGAGCTACTTATTTGTGGAGCAATTCCGCAACGAGCCGAACCATTACCGTGACCATACCTGGTACGTACAGCGTAACCGTAACCGATGGCTCATGTAGCGGAAACGATGCAGCCGTGGTTACCTCGGCCACCTTGCCTCCTGTAGGTGCTGGCGCCGATGCCACCATCTGCGCTGGCGATGCAATTATACTGGGCACAGCAGATAGTGTAGATTTAGAGGTGGTTCAAAACCAAACCTTTAATGCTTGCTCATTGCCAACTGGTTGGCAGGCAAATATCCTTGCTGGTACTGCCAATTGGAGTTTCAGCATTCCTGCCTATGGTGGTACTGGTGGCATAAACAATACTTGCTTGGCCCATTATAATGATGATGATGCTGGCAATCAAGTTAACCGGTTGGAGTTGCTTTCGCCAGGGTTTGATGCTACCGGTTATAGTGTTTTGTTAGTTAACCTTGATGTTCATTTCCGTAAGTTTGATACCAGCCAGTTCAGCATTCAAGTTTGGGACGGTGCCGCTTACCAGCCATTGGCATTGTACACTAATAATACTAACGGCACCACCTGGGCGAGTTTCCGCAACGAAACTTTTGATTTGGCACCATACGCTAACACCAACCTACACCTACGGTTTTTTTATGACGACTTAGGCGGCTATGAATGGTGGGCAGGTATCGACAACTTCCTGATTGTTGGTGTTCCTAACAACGTATATTCCTGGTCACCAACTGCAGGTGTAGCCAACCCTACTTCGCCAATTACTGTTGTTCGGCCCCTTAGTAACACCGCCTATGTACTAACGGCCACGGCAAATGGTTGTAGCAAAAGCGACACAATAGTAGTAACCGTTAACCAATCGCCCACTGTTACCCTTAGTGGTATTGCTGCGAACTATTGCGAGAACGTAAATAATGATTTTACCCTCACTGGCACCCCATCGGGCGGTACATTTAGTGGCCCCGGTGTTACAGGCAACCAGTTTAACCCTGCCGATGCAGGGGTGGGCGCGCACGATGTAGTGTATGCTTACTTCGATTCCGGCCTAGGTTGTACCGGCCGTGATACCATCACCGTAACGGTAGAGCCAATACCTACCCTAACTTTCCAAAGCATTACCAGTTATTATTGTGTTGATGAGCCTGCGATTACTTTGGCTGCACTCCCTGCTGGTGGTACCTTCAGTGGCCCTGGCGTAAGCGGTGGCCAATTCAACCCTACTGCTGTAGGGGCTGGTACGCATACTATCACCTACAGCTATACTAGCCCAGCGGGCTGCAGCAATACCGTAACCTATGTATACAATGTAATTGATTTTGAGCCTACTATTACTAACTTTGGCAGCAGTTATTGCGCGTCTGACAATACGCCAATTACCTTAACAGCAACGCCGGCGGGTGGCAACTTCAGCGGTCCTGGTGTAACTGGTGGTGTATTCAACCCATCGTTGGCTGGCCCAGGCTTGCATGATGTAACCTATGCTTATGATTCGGTACTAGGCTATACTGTAAATGCCAATTTTGCCTTCAATGTAGTAAGCCCAGCTAATACCCCTGTGCAATATACTTTTGCGGACGATGATGAGGAGCTTTCAACCGCCATTCCTATTGGCTTCAACTTCAACTTCTTTGGGCAAGATTATAGCCAATTGCTCGTAAGCACCAATGGTTTTATTACCTTCAATACAGCTACTAATACCTCCGCATTTACTAACCAAGTGTTGCCCAATGCTGCCGCCCCAAATAACTTGGTAGCCTTAATGTGGGATGATTTGGAGTTATCCGATTTTGAGTACTTCGTAAGTGGCACTGCTCCGAACCGTTCTTTTGTAATCAACTTTACCGCTTTCCACTTTTTTAGCCCAAGTGTGGTAAATGCCCAATTGGTATTGCAAGAAACCACCAATGAGATAACCATTAATTGCATTAGCTGCCAAGCCGATGCACTTGGGGAGCTATCTACTCAAGGTATTGAGAACGCTACTGGTACCGCTGCTTTTGTAGTGCCGGGCCGCAACAATACCAATTGGAGCTCAGCGGGCGGTAGCGTAAGATTTACACCAGCATCGTGCACCTTTACCACTGTCCAGCAAGTTA
This sequence comes from Sphingobacteriales bacterium, assembly GCA_027483645.1. Taxonomy (GTDB): domain Bacteria; phylum Bacteroidota; class Bacteroidia; order Chitinophagales; family CAIOSU01; genus CAIOSU01. The sequence continues at coordinate 8,632 of JAIXUD010000015.1, read as the reverse complement.
CCGTAAGCGGCGTATCCGTTGATGTGGCTGACACCAGCATTTGCGAAGGAGAAAGCGTTACCATCACTGCTAGTGGCACTGCCAGCTATTTATGGAATAATGGCGAGAGCACCGCTTCTATTACCGTATCGCCAAGCGATACTACCATTTATACCGTTACTGGTAACGATGGTACCTGCATAAGCAGTGCTACAGCAACAGTAAACATCAGGGAGGATGTGGTTGCTGGTATTAATGGCATTAGTGATACTGTTTGTTCTGCTGATGTACCGGTGGTATTAGCTGGCGACCCAACTGGTGGCGTGTTTTCTGGTGTAGGCATTATCGGCAATACCTTTTACCCTAACTTGGCAAATGTGAACACCGATAATACCATTACTTACATTGTAAGTAATGTATTTGGCTGTACGGATACTGCTGAGTTGGAGGTGTACGCTTCGCCTTCACCAAATGCACAGATAACCTTGGCAACTACCGAGTATTGCTTAAGTGCCCTGCCAGTTACCCTTACTGCAGCCCCTGCAGGTGGCACCTTTACTGGTCCTGGCATTAGCAATGGCACCTTTGTGCCGTACTTTGCCGGCGTTGGTGTACATAATTTGATTTATCGCGTAGCGGTAACTGGTGGCTGTGATGCGGTAGATACCATTAGCGTTACCGTTTTCGATTTACCAATAGTTACTTTCGACCCAATCTCGCAACAGTATTGCGTGCAGTCTGACTCTGTTTTGCTGGTGGGTTCACCTGTAGGCGGCGTGTTTAGCGGCCCCGGCGTGAATGCCGAATACTTTAATCCAGCTATCGCTGGTATAGGCGGTCCGTTTATCGTTTCTTACACTTATGTTGACAGCAACGGTTGCAGTTCAAACAACGTACAGCTTACCGAAGTGGTAAGCAACCCCATATTGCAGTGGGTTGGTTTGACTACCGACTATTGTGCAAACGAAGGTGTAGTTGCCCTGCAAGCATTGCCAGGCGGTGGTACCTTTAGTGGCACTGGCGTAACCGGCAGCGATTTTGACCCAACTACCGCTGGTGCAGGCACCCATACCTTAAGCTATACCTACACCGATGGTGCAGGTTGCGATGCTACGATTGATGCCATTGTAACCGTGCACGGTGTATTGCCTATTGGCATCGACAATTTGGATAGTACTTATTGCGTGAACGCACCTTATGTAATTCTATCTGCCTTCCCTGCGGGTGGTGTGTTTAGCGGTATAGGAGTGGTTGGCGATGTGTTTTCGCCTGATACTTCAGGTACTGGTGGGCCGTATACCATCACTTACACTTATACTGATACCAACGGCTGCGTAACCAGTGCCAGCGCCACTACCCGCATTAAGCCAGCTACCAACCTATTGCTAAGCGGCCTTGATCCTACCTATTGCAGTGAGGACGATATCCAGATTCCAATTACGGTGGCGCCAACTGGCGGTATTTTGCTAGGTTCTGGTGTTACCGGCAGCAGCTTCAATCCATCGCAAGCAGGCGCAGGTAGCTATGTTATTTCTTACGAATACGACAACAACCAAGGTTGCACCAGTTACGCTTACAGTATTGTAGAAGTAGCTGCTTGCACAGGGATTGATGAAGTGGAAGATAACATCCAAATTGGTTTGTATCCTAACCCAACCACTGGCCTGCTTAACTTTGGCGTAACTGGTTTAGATGGTAAGGATGTGACCGCAACGGTGTTCAGCATTCATGGTCAGCGTTTGATGACCCAGCAATACAACCAAGTAAACAGCACCCAGTCGCTACAGTTGGACATGGCCACACTTGCAACTGGTACCTACATGGTGCAGGTGCAGGCTGGCAACTACAGTAGCGTGCATAGGGTGGTTGTAAGCAAGTAATATTAGGTATTAACATATCAGCTCGGGTGTGCCAAATGGCATACCCGAGTTTTTTTTATGGGTTTTTGCAACTGTTTACCGTGTGTAAGAGTTACTTTTGCATTATGTTCAACCTTCTTCTAGCATTTGCGGCATTTGCCGTTTTGTTGGCCCTACTCATCAAGTTCTTGCCCAGTCAAGAAAAAGACGAGAACCAATAGTTTTTTTGATTTTTTGCGGTTTAGTTTGTAGCTTGCTACTACATACTAAGCGCTTTATGCTACTTAAATTTTTATTGCTCGGCTTTTCACTGGCCCTATTTCCTTTTGTTGCATTCTCCCAGAGCAGCCCATTCTTAAATCACCATGTTGCGGACCAAAGAGTAAGCAACCAAAAGGCTGGCGAATTATTATTGAGCCTCCAGCCAGGTTTAGATGCGGAAAAGCTATTTGCCAAGTATCCTGAATTGGCTGCGCAGTACGACCTTACCACCATTAAGCAAGTAGCTAAAACCATGAACATTTGGTTAATTGGCCACGATGCGGAAGCCGATGCCGCAGTGGTACTTGCTGCCCTTTATCGGTTGCCCGAGGTGCAAATAGCCCAATACAACCATATTATAAAAAAACGCGACGACCGCAAAGTGCCCAATGACATATTTTATAGCGACCAATGGCAGTATAATAACGATGGTAGCAACGGCGGTGTAGCCGGTGCTGATATTGATGCGGAACTGGCTTGGCATATAACCACTGGAGGCGTAACGCCTAATGGAGACACGATAGTGGTGGCCATAATTGATGATGGCATGGATACTACCATGGGCGATATGAAGCCCAACTGGTGGAAAAACCACAATGAGGTGCCTAACAACAATATTGATGACGACGGCAATGGATTTATTGACGATTACCGGGGTTGGAATGCCTATGATAATGATGATGAGATATTTAGCACCTCTTTTGTTAGTAGCGCGGTAGGATGGCACGGTAGCTCGGTTGCTGGCATTGTAGGTGCTAAAGGTGGCGATGGCAGTGGGGTGACAGGCGTAAACTGGGATGTAGACCTGATGATAATTGTTGGCGGAGGCGATGAGGCCGAGGCAATTGCCGCTTATGATTACGCTTTACAGAACCGTAAATTGTACGACGCAACCTTGGGAGCGAAAGGAGCTTATGTAGTGGCCACCAACTCATCATGGGGGATTGATGAATTGTTTTATTATGACGCACCGCTTTGGTGTAGTTTTTATGATTCTTTGGGTAAGGCAGGTATTATTAGCGCTGGTGCCACGGTTAATGCCAATTTTGATATTGAAGTGGATGGCGATATGCCTACTAGTTGCCCGAGCGAGTACTTGATAGCTGTAACCAACACCAAGAGAAACGATGAGAAAGAAACACAGGCTGGCTATGGTACATTAAGTGTTGATTTGGGTGCGCCTGGCGAAGAAGCTTATACCGTGGAGGTATTTAGCGATTTTGCCCCATTTGGTGGTACCTCGGGTGCTACGCCACATGTAGCTGGTGCGATAGCTTTGTTGTTCTCTGTGCCCAACCAAGAGTTTGCCGATTACACGGCAGGCAACCCCGATAGTGCCGGCCTATGGGTAAAACGGTTTATATTGGAGGGTGTTGATGCCAACACAAGTTTGGCTAATAAATCGGTTACAGAGGGCAGGCTCAACCTATTTGGTGCTATTGAGAAAATGTATGAGTACTTTCCTGATGAGGAGCCCGATACCAATGTTACCATCGGCATTGGCGACTTTTGGATGGGCAACATTAGCATTTATCCCAACCCCACAAGTGCAGAGGTTGTGGTACAGTTGCCTTCTAGCGAAGCCGTGATTATCCGTGTTTTGGGTATGGATGGTAAGGTGTATTTTTATACTCAGCCCGCGGCCCCTGCCCGTTTCCATCACGTATCGTTAGTTGGCATGGCTACCGGGGTATATATACTGGAAGTAACTAGCCCACAAGGGGAAAAGAGTTACCATAGAGTGATAAAGCAGTAAAAAGCTTCCTAAAATTAAACCGTTGTCCGTAGTCTATCGTCTGTGGACCGTCAACCAAAAATCAGTAACTTTGTTGTAATTAAAAACAAAGCATGGCTACTGATACGATTGAACACCAGAAGAGAGCCTTTAACGACCTCTACCAGCACCACGATTATTATGGGGTGGATGACTTGCTTACCGATGAGCATAAGCTGATACGCGAAACCGTGCGCAGTTTTGTGAAGAAAGAGGTTACGCCAATCATCGACGATTATGCCCAGCGTGCCGACTTCCCGAAACACTTAATTAAAGGTTTGGGTGAGATTGGTGCATTTGGCCCGCATATACCTACCGAGTATGGTGGTGGCGGCATGGATGAGATTTCATATGGCATCATCATGCAAGAAATTGAGCGTGGCGACTCGGGCATCCGCTCTACGGCATCCGTACAGGGTTCCTTGGTAATGTATCCTATCTACAAATTTGGCAGTGAAGAACAGAAACATAAGTGGTTGCCAAGGCTTGCCACTGGTGAGTTGATGGGTTGTTTCGGGTTAACCGAACCAAACCATGGTAGCAACCCCAGCGGTATGGAGACCAACTTTAGAGATGCCGGTAGCCACGTAATATTGAACGGTGCCAAAATGTGGATTTCCAACTCACCATTTGCTGACATTGCCGTAGTATGGGCAAAGAATGAACAGGGTAGGATACGCGGTATGGTAGTGGAGCGCGGCATGGAAGGTTTCTCAACCCCAACCACACACAATAAATGGTCGTTGAGGGCTTCTGCCACGGGCGAGCTGGTGTTTGATAACGTGAAAGTGCCTAAGGAAAACATCTTCCCCGAAGTGGAGGGTTTGCGCGGGCCGCTTACCTGTTTGTCTTCAGCCCGTTATGGCATCTCTTGGGGTGCTATTGGTGCCGCCTTGGATTGCTATGATACAGCCTTGCGCTACGCAAAAGAGCGTGTGCAGTTTGGTAGGCCGATAGCGGGTTTCCAGTTGACACAAAAGAAACTGGCCGAAATGATTACCGAGATAACCAAGGCACAGCTATTGGCTTGGCGCTTGGGTGTTTTGAAAAACGAAGGGAAAGCCACCGCTGCCCAAATTAGTATGGCTAAGCGCAATAATGTGGATATGGCCATCAACGTTGCCCGTGAGTCGCGCCAGATATTGGGCGGCATGGGCATCAGTGGCGATTACTCTATTATGCGCCACAGCATGAACCTGGAGTCGGTAATTACTTATGAAGGTACACACGATATACATTTGCTAATAACTGGACAAGATATTACTGGCCTTAACGCCTTCGGCGGATAAATCTTCCTTACTGTTATAAAACGAAGAAGGCCCTCGATGTTTCGAGGGCCTTCTTCGTTTTTGTCGTTTGTAAGGGATTACTTTTCTACTCCCTCTATCTTGAAGTTGTCAACCGTCAATTTGGTATCGATGGTTTGGCAGAAGAAACCAAAGATATTACCAGTCATTCGTGGAATGCTTTGGTTGGTAATCACCGCTTGTCCATTGATGTAAATGTTTACGCTTGTGCCTTTACGCTCCATTTTAATCGTGTTCACTAAGCCAGACCGTTGTTTGATAGCGCTATGCTGCTTATACTCAACAATGGATTTCCATTCGCCACCGGAGTATTTTTTAAGGGCAACGTAACCGCCGTTTTGATCGATGATGATCCTGTAGCTGTCTCCGTTGCCTGGTACGCCAGCAAATACCAACCCATAAGGGTCTATTGTGCCTGTAATACTAAAGTCGGCTTGTACGCTATAGTCTTGGCTTACATCCAATGTTTTGAAGGTTTCGGTATAACTTGAGCCCACATCTTTTTTCAAAAAGAAAACAAGCTTACCACCTTCGACCGTAATGGTTCGGTTTGCATCAGATATGCTCTTTTTATCAGGAAAGAACAAACTGCTGGTATAGCTTGAGAAGTTATCTTCTAAGGTAAAGCCTCCTAAGCCTAGGTCTTTGTATAGCGCCTTTACGCCAGCACTTTTTGTTAAATCAAAACCATTTTTGCCATTGCTGGTGGTAGCCGTGGCATCGGCATTTTTGCTAAGTAAGTATTCAACTACTTCCACATGACCGTTTAAAGAGGCTTCCAACAGTGGGGTGTAATTTTCGGCACCTTGCTTAATGTTTACATTAGCACCTTTGCCTACCAAGTATTTTACAATGTCTAGTTTCCCTAATGACGCAGCAGCGCCTAGCGGACTCCACCCGTTGTTCTTTTTGGTGTTGGGGTCATACTCTTGGTCGTTAATCGCTACTTTGCAATCATCAAGTAAATACTTCAGCACATCCATTTTGCCATTGGCTACTGCTACTATGGCTGGGCTGCCATAAGAAGCCGAGCCTGCTGAAAGCGTGCCGCTCTTATCATTGCATTTGGCGCCAGCGGCCACTAGGGTTTTTACTAACTCTAGGTTGCCACTTTTCACTGCTAAAAATATTACGGGCGTTTTGCCATCATGGGCATTGGCATCGGCACCTGCGGCAATAGCATCCTTTACCTGTTGAACGCTTCCAGCCTTAATGCCTGTGATCAGTTGGCCGTTTACCGCTGCTAGTTTTATAGCATTCTCTTCGCGCTTGGCATCATCAAACTTGGTTTGGGCTACTTCATCCCCCTTTTTGTTTTTCAGTGCTTTGCCATATTCCTCGCGTGCTTTTGCGTAATCTTTAGCAGCCAACGCGGCATCACCCGCGTCAATATGTATGTTGAAGTTTGCTTGAGCCAGCTTCTCGGTAGCATCCTTGTCTTCAGGCACGTACTGCAAAGCCACAGTAAATTTGGCAATAGCCTCGGTATACTTTTTGTCGTTCAGCAAGGTGTTACCTGCATCCATAGCCTCTTGGTACTTTACCTTTATTTTATCATCTATGGCTGCTAGGCCGGTTTTAGCGGCTTCGTCTTCAGGCTTTACCTCAAGGGCGGCCAAATAAGCATTCTTAGCATCTGCATATTTTTCGCCGGTTACAAATTGGTTAGCATCGGCCATGGCCTTGTCATATTGCTCCTGCTTGGCAGCAGCTTTTTGCCTACTATCCACAAAATATCCACCTACACCGGCAAGCAATAGTACCACTACCACAATTGCGGCAATAAGCGGCGTTTTGCTTTTCTGCTTGGCTTCGGTTGGCGAAAAGTCGGCTCGGGTAGCTGAGCCTGAAGCTGGTTTACTTACATCTTGCTTTACCGTTGGGGCACCGCTAGGGGTCGATTCGTTTCGGGAGTTGCTAAAAGAAGTATTGTCTGCCACAGGAGCGCTCGGTGCCCCATCAAAACGCTCGGTGCTGCGGCCCCTTGAGCTAAAGGCAGGTGCATCAGCCTGTGCTGCACTATCATCTTTGATAAACGATACATCCCATTTGCCGGTGCGCAAAAAGTACTGTGCACTTTCTTGCAACTGGCCGGCGGTTGGGCGGTCTTGCATGCGCAGCGATAGGCACGCTTGTATCAGTTTACCAAATTCAGAGGTAAACTTGTTGCTAATAAGCGGTGGCTTAGAGCCAGATAGCAAAGATACGCCGCCCGAGCCCATCCAAGGCACATCGCCTTCGCAAAGCTCATAGAGCATTACGCCCATAGAGAATACGTCGCCTGCTGCGGTATTCTGTGGGTTCTGGTCGAATCTTTCTGGTGGAGCGTAGGCCACGGTTAGGGCGCCACTTACGGTTGTAGCCTTGCGCAAGGTGCTGCGCATACGGCTACTGATGCCAAAATCGGTAAGTAGGTAGTTATTGTCGTCGTCAATAAGTATGTTGTCGGGCTTAATGTCTTGGTGCACAATATCTTTGCTGTGCAAATACGATAGGCCACCAGCTACTTGGTTTACAATCTGGGCTATTTCTTTTTCTTCAAACGAACCACGGTCCATCAATTGGTGCCCTACCGAGCCGTTGGGGCAGTATGGCATTACCAAGAACGGCGAGCCATCGGCAATATCAAAGTAAGAGGCTTTGAGCAGGTGTGGATGGTTGAGCGGCTGTGTAAGTGAGTATTCGCGGCGGAACTGCTTAAGGCCATATTCATCCAAACCCTTTTCGGGCGCATAGATTTTTACGGCCACTACGGTGCCTTCCGTCATTTCGTCTTCGGCCTGCCAAACTTCGGAAAAGCCCCCGATGCCCAACTTGCGGGTTAACCGATACCTTCCGCCGAAAACGTCATTTTGCGTGAAATTGCCCATATCCTTCCTCTTGTTAGTGTAATCTGGTGGTTCAATTAATCTAAAAATAGGTAATGTTTGCAAACATAATCAAACAGCAGTTGAATGTCACGTTTGGAAGGTATAAAATTACCATTATAAATTACCAAGTATACCCGTGTTAGTAGGTATTTTTTGGGTTATTGGTTATTAGTTACTGGTTGATTGGTTATTGTTGCCTTGATTGTGTTTCACAGTGGCCTTACCCTGTAAATACGCCACTTGGAGCACCAATCAAAGGATTGGCGACTTATTATTGTATCAAAACGTGGGTATGGCTTTTAAGAAGGAGGTGCAAGGCCTTACCAACGTCACGCATCCCAACCTGTGCAACCATTACAACGTAATGGTAACCGCCTGTGTAAACTGCAACCGCAACTTTTGCTCGGGCCGATAAAACGGATTGAAAAGTTGCGGATAGCAGCGTAAACCAACTAATCCGTTTTTTCCATTAATCGGAAAAATCCAAATTCAAAAAACACGCTAATAAGTAAAGTCCCCGCAGTTTCTAGCAAACTGCGGGGACTCCAAATTTAAACGTATATCTTTTATGCGGCGCCTTTC
>JAIXUD010000020.1 GCA_027483645.1 Sphingobacteriales bacterium | reverse complement strand
GTGCTACAGGAGCCACCGGCGCTACAGGTGCTGACGGCCCAACTGGCCCTACAGGTGCAACCGGCTTGACTGGTGCAACTGGTGCCACCGGCGCAACCGGTCCAATAGGATTGACAGGTGCTACAGGAGCCACCGGCGCTACAGGTGCTGACGGCCCAACTGGCCCTACAGGTGCAACCGGCTTGACTGGTGCAACTGGCGCAACCGGCGCAACAGGATTGACAGGTGCCACTGGCGCAACAGGATCGACCGGAGCAACCGGAGCCACCGGCGCTACAGGATTGACCGGTGCTACAGGAGCCACTGGCGCTACTGGAGCAACTGGTATTGCAGGTCCAACTGGCCCTACGGGCGCAACAGGCTCTATTGGCTTGACAGGTGCGACAGGTGCTACTGGTGTGACAGGATTGAATGGCGCGACTGGAGCCACTGGTTCAACCGGAGCAACAGGTTCAACTGGAGCCACTGGAGCTACTGGTGCAACAGGAACCCCTGGCGGAAATATTTATGTTGCAGCTGGTACAACCAACGTATCTCTGGGAACAGCAGGTGGATTTGTAGCAATGCCACAAATGACAGTTACTTTTACCCCAACCAAAACCAGCGCAGTGGCGTTGTTCACAGCATCTGGTATCTATGGCGGTACTGTTGCTGCATCTAATTACGGTGACTTTAGAATTTTGGTTAATGGTGTTGCTGCAGCAGGTCGTGGTGCTACTACCAACATTGGTGATGCCGATTTGTATGACTTCTTCTTCTTTGACTTTAGCAACTCTTGGAACATTTCACTGAATGCACCAATAACTGGTCTTACAGTTGGCGTTCCTGTTACTATTAGCATAGAGTGGAACTATGATGCTACGGCTGGTAACCTTTTATTCTGTCAGCCAGCAACCACTACTAACCAACACCGTACTTTGACCATCATTGAATAAACTCGTAGGTATGAAACAATTGCTAATGTTAGGTTTAGTTGTTGCCCCGTTGTTTATGATGGCGCAAGGTAATGACAGCAAGCGCACCACGCCAACAACCGGATCGACTAACGAAAGGGTGATTGGTGGAGGTGCTCAGAGCGCCGAAGATAGTAAGAGGGACTTAACAGTATCCCCTGATGATACAAGGCAGATATCTGCAAATGGACCTACTGAACCTGTTCAACGCGATACCATTTATGTTCCGGCAAATGATAGAGGGCGTTTCCAAGTTGACTTATCCGGTTATGTTGGAAAACCTCGGCCTGTAATCATTATCCAAGTGGAAGATGATGCAGCAATCATTAAGAAGGAAGAAGAATAAGGCGAAGCCAAGGCTGTGTGACAGCAGCCTTGGCAGAGCATAACACTAAAAATTGATTTGGCATTTTAATTAACTAATGAACATGAGCCAAAAGACTTTAAATATCACCAAGAACAGCCTGCTAAAAGCTTGCTCGGGAGCGTTTGTAACCGTGGCGTTGCTTTGTGGCACATCCGGCGATGCCGGTGCCCAGGTGCTGGTGAAAAACAATGGGGCCATTTTTGCAATCAAACCAGGTGCAACGGTAATTGTAAAAACAGGTTCGGTAGAAAATGATGGCTTAGTTGACAATGGAGGTACTTTGATTGTTGAGGGTGACTTCATTAATCAAGATACGGCCAATGGCGGCGGAGCAGTAGGAAACTATGAAGTTCAGGAAGACTGGGTGAACAATGGGGTCTACATTGCCGACCAAGGCGTTGTAGAGCTCTACGGTGCCAACCAGCTTATAACTGGAACCAATAGCTCTACCTTTTATGATCTTACCCTTACCGGTACAGGCGTAAAAACACAAACCTTAGATGCCACGGTAACCAATTTGTTGAGTTTAAATGCGCTGCAATTGGCTACAGACGTAAATACAATGTTTGTAACAAACACAGCCGTAAATGCTATAACCCGCACAACGGGTTATGTAAGCAGCTTGGGTGCAGGTCGCTTGTCTCGCAATTTGGCAAGCACGGCTATTTACCTATATCCTACAGGGTCGGCTGTTGGTACAACTCGTTACCGCCCTATAGAGATTACACCGTCTACGGCAAATGCCCAGACTTTGGAAGTACGCTTGGCAAACGTGGATGCTACAACGGAAGGCTTTAACCGAAATATCCGTGAAGCCGATATTTGCGAAGTAAACCCTGATTTTTTCCATTTGATTGGTCATACTGGTGGTGCTACAGATAATGTTGCTGTGTCTTTTTCTTTTGATGTAGCAACTGATGGTGTCTATAAAGATGTTGCTCACTGGCAGAACGTTCCGCAATGGGAGGTTATTGGACCAGTAACTGCTGGTTCAGCAGGTGGTTTCAGCACACTTACCGTTTCACCTTGGAATGTATTTAGCCCAGAAGCGTTTGCCCTAGCTAATGAAAACCCAAGCCTTGATACCTTGCAGACGGTTATCACCGACGTTTCTTGCTTTGGTGCGGGAGATGGAGCGATAACTGTTACTGTTGCAAATGGTTCTGATTTGGTTTACACCTACTCTCCAAATGCAGGTACAGGCCCTAATTTGACTGGCCTTGACGGTGATACTTATACATTGATAGTTACTGATACTGCAACTGGTTGCAACCGAAGCAATGTACCATATACCTTTACCGTGTTAGAGCCTTTGGAAATTGAAATCGCTGCGGTGGTATCTCCAACTGAATGCTTCGGATTGAGCACCGGTGCAATTGACTTGACTGTGACCAACGCTGTTGGTGGTGTACAAAGTATTACTTACACTAACACTACCCAAACCGGTGCAAACATTGATAGCTTAACCGCTGGCCAATACATTGCAACTGTGGTTGATAACAATGGCTGTAGTAACGATACCACGTTAGTTATTACCCAACCAGATGCTATTGATGCAACAGCTACTATTGTCGACGTAACCTGTAATGGTTTAACTACTGGTTCTATTGAGTTGGTTATTACTGGGGGTACCCCAGATGGTAACGGTGATTACAACTACACGTGGTCGACGCCTACTGCCGATACTTTGCAAAACTTAACGAATCTTGGTGCTGGCACTTATGATGTGACCGTTACTGATGTAAACAAATGTGCAGAGGTACTTACAGGTTTGGTTGTTGAACAACCTGATGTGTTTACTTTGACAGCCAGCAACGATACCACAATTCCTTTTGAGTTCAGCACTGAGCTGGAAGTACTTTCTACCTCTGGCGGTAACGGAAACTTGACTTACGAGTGGGAGCCAGGTGAAACCTTATCGGCTCCTAGTAGCGCAACTACCAATGCTACACCTACTGAAACCACTACGTATACAATAACCGGTACCGACGAAAATGGCTGTATTGCCATAGATACCGTTTTGGTAACAGTTGACTTCAACCTCGTAGCTATACCAGATGCGTTTACGCCAAATGGTGAAGGTGTTGCTGATAACAACGTATTTACAATACATTATAGCCCTGCAATTGAATTGGTTGAATTGAAGATTTTTAACCGTTGGGGCCAATTGATTTATAACGGGAATAATTGGGATGGTACTTACAAGGACAAGAAGCAACCGATGGATACTTACATCTATCAGGCTGTATTCCGTTTGCCTGACGGTACCGATGCCAATTACTCTGGAGATTTCCTTTTAATACGATAAAAATATAGCCATGAAGTTCAACAGGCTTATCTGTTTCATATTAGTATTGTGCTTAGGTGGTTCAGTGGCTGCCCAAGATGTGCATTTCTCTCAATTTTACAATGCACCCTTGCTGCTTAACCCTGCCCTAACTGGCAAAATAAATGGTACATTCAGGGCTGGGGTAATCTATCGCAACCAGTGGTTTGGTGCCGTTAATGGTCGTTCAGCGTTCTCTACCCCTATGGTTTCTTTCGATATGCCTATACGTATGGGCAACGGCGATGCTTTTGGTGTTGGTGGATATGTGGTAAACGATCGCTCCAGCGGTGGTTTGCTGAACCGCATACAAGTAGTATTGAGCGGTGCTTACCATAAAGGTTTTGGTGAGGATAATAACCACGCACTTTCTCTTGGCTTTCAAGCCGGTTTCAACCAACGCCGTTTGGATTTAGCTGGTATCAATTTCAGCAGCATGTTGGGCGACAATTATACCTTCGACCCAACTTTGCCAAGCCAAGAGAACTTGGGCGAATCTACCACCAACTTTGATGTAAGTACTGGATTAGGTTGGAGCTCGAAAGTGAGCGACAGGTTTTACTTTTCAGTGGGTGTTGCCGCTTATAACTTGATTACCCCTTACAATACTTTCAATAGCAATGAGGAGGACAATATGCGCCGCATTACTGGTACGTTGGGTCTTGACATCCGTGTAGCTAAGCGGTTCAGTTTGTTGCCTTCGGTTATTTACCAGAACCAAGCTAAAGCCCAAGAAACTAACCTAGGTTTGGCTGGTGCGGTCGATTTTAATAAAGATTTCGCCATGTTGTTTGGTGCTTACTATCGTGTTAAGGATGCTGTTATTCCTTATGTGGGTGCGGATTACAAAGGTTTCCGTTTAGGCTTGAGCTACGATATCAATGCTTCGTCATTGAACCGTATCGAGACTACTAAAAACGTTGGAGCCGTTGAGATATCCCTAATGTATGTTGGCCGCTATATCGCGTTGCCCGATGTTACTTCAGTAATCTACTGCCCGCGCTTCTAATGTTTCGCATTGTTGCCTTAGGGTGATATTGTAGCTACTATAGATGCTTTTGATTAATATTCATTTAGCACTTGTGCTGTATTAATAAGTTTCCAGGTACCATGGTTTGCCCATAGTGCTGGAAACTTATTATTTATTGGCTTTTGTAGCGATTATGAATCGAGTCAATTGTAGCTGATGGAAGGGAGGCAAGCACATAACTAACCACACACAACCACTATGAACCGCCTAACCATTACGCTATGCCTCATCGCCATTTCATTTGGCATATTGAGGGCACAAAACGATGTGGCAGTAACCCCAGTACAAACTGGTGCCGACACCGTAAAATTACCCTATAAGCACAAAGTAAAGTATGCCGAGAAGCATTTGGAAGCTGGCAATTACTATGACGCCCAGGAGCTTTACCAAGGTTTGAATGCTAAGAAGCCTGAAGACCTGAAAGTGCTGTACAAGTTAGCCGATGCTTATCGCCTATCGCGAAACTACAAAGCAGCAGAAGCAGGGTATAAACTGGTATTGGATAATGATGCTGAAAAATATCCTGAAGCACAGTATAACTATGCTTTGATGCTTCAAATGAATGGGAAGTATGCAGAAGCTAAAGCATTTTTTGACAAATTCATCGGTGAAAAATCAGGCTCAGGCGATAAAGCGCAACTCAAATTTGCTCAACTACAATCAGAAGCCTGTGCTTGGGCGCTCACGGCAGCGCCAGTTACCTATAAGGTTGAGCACTTATCGCCACCTGTTAACCACAACAAGACTGAATATGCACCGCGTGTAGTAGATAGAGTACTTTACTTTTCATCTTTGAATAGCGATTCGGTATTGAATGCCGGTATTTCTAAAGGTGGCAAGTTATATTCACATGCTTATACTGCAAGCCTTTCTGGTACGGAGTGGGGCAACGTGATGCCATTGCCACAACCTTTGAACGCTGATGGTAAGCACTCCGGGAACACTACACTTACTGCAGATGGCAAACGTATATACCTTACTATTTGCGAAGCAACAGCAGAAAACAACGTGGCTTGTAAAATTTATATTTCGTTGATGGATGACAAGGGTGTTTGGAGTAAACCAAAGGCCTTGGGAGCAAGTGTTAACGAAGAAGGTAGCGACAACACTCACCCAATAGTAGCCAAAACTGATAAGAACGTTGACGTGCTGTACTTTAGTAGCAACCGCAAAGGTGGTAAAGGAGGGTATGACATCTACAAAGTGGAGGTGAAGCATACCGGCACTGCGGGTAATGCGGTAAACCTTGATGGAGTCATCAACACTGAGTGGGATGAGATTACCCCTAGCTTCTATGAGCGGAAGAACTTGCTGTACTTTAGTAGTAATGGCCGAATAGGTTATGGTGGGTTTGACAATTTTGGCTCATTGCTGGGTGCTGATGGCACTTTTGCAGAGCCTGAAAACCTAGGTGCGCCAGTAAACTCCCCTGCTGATGATATGGGCTATGCGCCAGGTGAGGATAAGAAGTATTTCTACTTCGTATCGAACCGCGTGGGTATTATTGGCGACAAAAGCGAAACTTGCTGCGACGATATCTTTAGGGCTGAGAATGCCTTTAAACCAACCTTAGCTGTTGGCGGGCAAATTATTCAGCGTATCGATACCAGTGAGCAATACCCACTAGCGGGTACCCAAGTAGAGATTTATGACATTACCGACGGCATTCCTAAACTGGTTTATTCCGATTCATTGGGTGTGGCGAGCTTCCTTTATCCATTGGAAGTGGACAAAAAGTATAGCCTAAAATTCAGTAAGAAGGAGCATTTCACTGCGCACCATACCATCAGCACCATTGATTTGGAGCAAAATGACACCTTGGAGTATACCGCTACGCTAGATAAAATCATTGTAAACAAGACGTACAAGCTTTCTAAGATTTTTTATGAGTACAATAGTGCCAAACTCACATCTGAATCGGAA
The DNA here is from genome assembly GCA_027483645.1 of Sphingobacteriales bacterium. Lineage (GTDB taxonomy): Bacteria > Bacteroidota > Bacteroidia > Chitinophagales > CAIOSU01 > CAIOSU01. The sequence goes on along the minus strand of JAIXUD010000020.1, from coordinate 194,830 downwards.
GCTACGCTGGATACCTTGTTTACCCTGTTGACGGAGAACCCTGATATATTGATTGAGCTGAGCGCCCATACGGATAGCATCGGCTCTGATAGCTATAACTTAGAGCTTTCACAAGCCCGTGCACAGAGCTGTGCGGAGTACTTGGTGGCAAAAGGATTGGATGTTGCCCGCATTACCCCTAAAGGATATGGCCGAAATCAACCGGTGGCGCCTAACACTCTCGACAAGAAGGATAACCCCGAAGGACGCGCTCTAAACCGCCGTACCGAGTTCAAAGTATTAGATGGCAAGCTTACCCAAAAGGGCGATAAAATCATTTTTGATTGAGCTAGGTAAGAATACTAAATAGAAAGCCCTTCCCGTTTGGTGAAGGGCTTTTTTGTGCGTAGTTGCCATCCCCCCAAAATGTGCTAATTTTAGCCTAACATTGGTCATTATCCGCAGTTGGTATGAAGGTATTGAAAGCAGACAATTTAGTAAAAACCTATCGCGGCCGTAGGGTGGTGAATGATGTGTCGTTTGAGGTGAAGCAAGGGGAAATAGTAGGATTGCTTGGGCCGAATGGTGCGGGCAAAACCACTAGCTTTTACATGGTGGTGGGTTTAATAAAGCCAGAGCAGGGCACGGTACATCTGGATAATGAGGATATTACCTCTATGGCGATGTACAAGCGTGCGCAGATGGGCATCGGCTATTTGCCACAAGAGGCTTCGGTTTTTAGGGATTTGAGCATTGAGGATAATATACGTGCCATATTGGAGATGACCCCGTTGAGTAAAATAGAGCAAGAAACGAAGCTGGAGAAACTGATAGGCGAATTTGGCCTCAACCATGTTCGTAAGAATAAGGGCCTAATCCTTTCGGGCGGCGAACGTAGGCGCACCGAGATAGCTAGGGCATTGGCCACCGACCCGAAGTTTATATTGCTCGATGAACCATTTGCGGGGATTGACCCCATTGCTGTGGAGGACATTCAACGCATTGTGGCAAAGCTTAGGCAAAGAAACATAGGCATATTGATTACCGACCACAATGTGCAGGAAACACTCTCTATTACCGATCGGGCATACTTATTGTTTGAAGGAAAGATATTGAAATCAGGCTCGGCCGAAGAGTTGTCGCAAGATGAGCAGGTACGCCGGGTATATTTAGGGCAAAACTTTGAGCTGAGAGGCAAGAAAGTATTTGACGATGATGATGATATGATGATATGAGCCCCGTACGTTCGTTAGTGAATACCTTTACTGCCACGGTTATGCGTAGGCGTATTGCGGCTATGGAGCGTTATATGCTACATCCGGCAGATGCACAGCAGGAGCAGTTGATAGACTTACTGAGCACTGCACAAGATACGGTGTGGGGCAAGCAGTATGACTACAAGACTATCAAGGATAGCGACACTTTCAAGCAACGGATACCTGTTCAAGAGTATGATGGGCTGAAGCCTTGGATAGAGCGCACCATGGCGGGGGAGCAAAATGTGCTTTGGCCAGAGCGCATTGAGTGGTTTGCCAAATCATCGGGTACTACTAGCGATAAGAGCAAATTTATACCCGTAAGCCCTGCGTCATTGGAGTATTGTCACTTTAAGGGCGGGCGCGACGCGATGACGGTATACTGCAACCATTACCCCGATACCAAACTGTTTACTGGAAAGGCTTTAGTGCTGGGCGGCAGCCACAAACTCAATCATTTGGACTCTGGCTCTAGATACGGTGATGTAAGCGCAGTGATGTTGCAGAACATGCCCTTTTTTGCCGACATCTTCCGAACACCGGACCGCTCCATAGCACTCATGGATGAGTGGGAAAGCAAGATTGAGATGATGGCCAAGGCAACCATCAACGAACCAGTTACTCAAATTATAGGGGTACCTTCCTGGACGCTAGTGCTCATCAAAAAGATATTCGAGATTACGGGTAAAACTGATCTGCGGGAAGTATGGCCGGGCTTGGAGCTCTTTGCACATGGCGGTGTAAGCTTTACCCCATACCGAAAGCAATACCAGCAGATAATACCGCATAGCGATATGCACTACTTGGAGACATATAACGCATCAGAGGGCTTCTTTGCATTGCAAGATGAGCCAGGAAGGGATGACCTGCTGCTGCTGCTGGATAATGGCGTGTACTATGAGTTTATGCCATTGGAAGAGGCTGTAAAGGAATACCCAAAAACACTGGGCGTAGATGAGGTTCAACAGGGCGGAATATATGCGTTAATCATTAGTACCAATGCGGGCTTGTGGCGATACTTGTTGGGCGATACAGTGAGGGTAACCAGCCTACAACCTTTCCGCATACAAATTGCTGGCAGGGTAAAGCACTATATAAATGCTTTTGGAGAGGAGGTAATGGTGGATAACACTGACCGTGCCCTGGCCAATGCTTGTGCCGAAACCGGAGCGCAAGTAAATGAGTATACTGCTTGCCCGGCCTTTACCGGTGATGGACAAGGTTACCATGAATGGTTGGTAGAGTTTGATAAAGCGCCACAGGATTTGGAAGCCTTTACCGAATCGGTAGACAGGCACCTGCAACAGCTGAACAGCGACTACGAAGCAAAGCGATACAAAGATATGGTGCTACAGCGCTTACGCTTACGAGCGGTGCCCACGGGAACTTTCTATAATTGGCTGCGAAGCAAAGGAAAGCTAGGCGGACAGCATAAAGTGCCTAGGCTGTGTAATGAACGGACGTATTTGGAGGAGATATTGGGGGTGAATTAAGAGCCAAAGTCTGTTGCTTTAGCAACTGAATTCCATTAAGCGTTTCCTTAGCATTATCTCCAAAATTTAAAACACCAACAAAATTTTAAAATAGTATCCGATGCCAGCAATAGTATCAAATGCCTCTGGCAATTCCTACCTAACCTTAAGAGGCATTGTGCCCGATATTAATACGATGTTCAGTGATACTTTACCTTCTGGCGCTATTGAAATTTTAGCTTATTAATGTTTTTCCTTTAGGCTTCACTGTTGCTAAATATACCCCAGCAAAGGTTACCAAGCCAGCCACAATCTTAATCCATGTTAGATGGTCGCTGCCCATGGCAAGGGCTATAGTAGTGGCGCAAATGGGCTGCACGTATATGTAATAGCCCACTACGCTCGGCTCCACACTGCGCATGGCGTAGGTATTGAGGGCATAGGCCAGATAGGTGGTAAACAGCAGCACGTAGCCCACTATCAACCATGCCGATGTATCGAGCAATGCCCAGTCCACGGCTGCCAGCTCGCTATAGCCCGCCGGTATTACGGGTATCAACCCAAATAGAAACACCCACTTGATGATGGTAAACGGGTGATACTTCGTCATTAATGGTTTTACAATTACCAAGAAGGTACCGTAAGATGCCGCATTGAGGAACACGTATACATCGCCCAGTATGGTGGCCTCTTTGTTGCTGCTAGCATCGCTATAAAGTATGATAGCGGATGCCCCAGCGGTGCCCAGCACAATGCCGATAAACTTGCGCAACGTCATTTGCTCTTGCTTGCCCACCACGGCGAATACCAGCACCAGTATGGGCGTAACTATCATTAGCAGCGAGGCGTTGATGGGGCTGGTAAGGCTGAGACCCTTAAAAAACCATAGTTGGTTGAGCGAAACACCGAATAGCCCGCAAGCCATCAGTCGAGGGAAGTCCTTTTTGGCAATGGTTTCTTTTATAAATATGCCCGACAGCCAAAACATGGCCGTAGCAAACATCACCCGCAATAGTATAAACCCATATGGTTGTATATAAAGTGGCATTATTTGCTTAGCCAGGGTAAAATTGGCACCGTAAATAAGGCTCACCGCCAATAGGGCAAGGTGGGGGATATACTGGGTTCGGGCGCTGGAGGATAACATGCGGTGGCAAAAATAGGGGGAATTGCTTTCTATTAACCACTACTTTCCAAAACTTAAGTGTGCAACCATTAAGAATTGTTCTACACTTTGCATATCAAGGCACATTTGCTCACTCCGTAAAGCACCTTTTTTTGGAATCCTGAACCCAATTACTTATTATTGAATATCATTCATCATAAAAACACTAAAAATGGCACATTTAACACAGGCTAAGAAACTTAACGCGGTACTCGTTTATTTTATCATTAGCGGCATGTTGTTGGTTACCTTAGGCGCCGTATTAAAATTACAAGGTTTTGCAAGTGCTCGCTTACCACTACTCGGCGGTTTGGCTATGTCAGTAATTGCCACTGTTGCATGGGTTTTTAAAAAGTAAAACCTTCATTCCTTACAATAAAGAACAAAAAAGCGCCCCTACCAAACCGGTAGGGGCGCTTCTATATCAACTAGTCAAAAGTAATTACGCTTTCTGTGCATCCAACACACTGCATACTTCGCGTACCGCATCGGCAGATTTGTATAGCAATGCTTTTTCGGCATCGTTCAGTTTAAGCTCGATGATTTCTTTGATACCACCTTTGCCCAACTTAACTGGCACGCCAAGGTAGATATCTTTCAAGCCATACTCGCCTTGCAACCAAGCGCAAACAGGGTAAATGCGGTCTTCATCTTTAATGATGCTCTCTACCATTTGGGCAGCAGCTGCGCCTGGCGCAAACCAAGCCGAAGTACCCATAAGGTTTACTATCTCGCCACCGCCAGATTTGGTGCGGTTGATGATTTCTTCCAAACGGCCAGCTTCTACAAACTCGGTAACCGGTATGCCCGATACCGTAGTGTAGCGTGGTAGTGGTACCATGGTGTCACCGTGGCCACCAAGCAACATCGCTTGTATATCCTTAGGCGAGCAATTCAATTCAGTTGCCAAGAATGCTTTGTAGCGGGCAGTATCCAAAATACCGGCCATGCCCATTACCTTTTTAGAGTCGAAACCAGAATTCAGGTAAGCGCAATAAGTCATTACATCCAATGGGTTGCTCACCACAATGATGATGGTATTAGGCGAGTGTTTTACCACGTTTTCAGTAACGCTCTTTACAATCTCGGCATTAGTATTAATCAAATCATCACGGGTCATACCAGGTTTGCGTGGCAACCCAGAAGTAATAACAACCACATCAGACCCTGCAGTAGCGTTGTAATCATTGGTAACGCCGGTAATACGGGTACTGTAGCCGTTAATGTGCGAAGTTTGCCACATATCCAAGGCTTTGCCTTCAGCTACACCTTGCTTAATATCCAACAATACAACCTCTTTCACCAAGTCGTAATGGGCCAGTACATTGGCGCAAGTTGAACCTACGTTCCCCGCACCGATTACAGATATTTTCATGTTTTTGCTAATTTTTGAACAAAACTAGCCAAAAAAAATGTTAGAAGCTACGTAGTATTTAAAATGAAAAAGAAAATCATTGCTTAAATCTTCGCGGGTTTGGATAGTGGAAAGTTGAATAAATTTGAAAATCATGAGGTTTTCACCTAAATTTAGCAACCATTTCAACAATGGGTTGTTGGAAACCCAATATAATCGGCTAATTTTTTTATCACAAATCGCTTACCTCAATCAGGCTCTCCTAAAATGAAAAACCTCTTTGCCCCCCTATTGTCGTTGTTTATCATTAGTAATGTTTTTGCTCAAGAACCTTGTGCCACCACCATGCCAGACGATATGGTAACATGGCTGCACAACTACAAAGCAAACAATGCTGGCCCGTATTACAGTAAATCATCTACTGATGGTATTACCTACCTGCCGGTAAAAGTACACATCGCAGGTAATGACCTTGGTGGTGGTTATTATAAGTTTTCGACGCTTTTGGATGCTTTTTGTACCTTAAACGATCAATACCGCCCGTACAATTGGCAGTTTTATATTTATGAAGATATCAACTACATTGATAGTGAAGTGCTCAACCAGCACCAGCAAGGGTATACTGGCATCATCAGCTCCAATAGTGTGCCCAATGTAATAAACATGTTTTTTGTTGACGACCCTAATGGTGCCTGTGGATATTTTGCTGGTTTTGGCGGGCCTTCCACTCCGGGTACCGGCCAACGCCAAGGCTATATAGCTATCAACAACTCCTGCGGCCAAGATGAAAACTCAACCATTGCCCACGAATTGGGTCACTTTTTCTCGCTTCCACATACTTTTTCTGGCTGGGAAGGCCGTGCAGCAACCGCTGCACCACGCTCTACCGATGAGCGTGCAAACGGCAGCAATTGTGGCACTGCCGGCGACCGCTTTTGCGATACCCCTGCTGACTTTATTAGCGATCGTTGGAACTGCCCATACACGCTTACTAAAAATGACTTTCTAGGTAACCCTTATGCACCAGATGGCGCCCTGTATATGTCTTATGCCAATGATGCTTGCCAAAATTACCATAGCCAAGAGCAGCTTGACGCTATGCGCTCATACTTAGCCGACGAGCGCGACTACCTACTATCGATCAACTTCCCTAATTATCCTATAATTGTTGATACAGCAAAGACCATCTATCCACCTACTGGGGCCACTGGCATACCGGCCAATTACGTAAACTTGAAATGGAAAAGTGTTGCCGGTGCAACCAATTATCTCTTGGAGGCCACCCGATCTAACAATCCAAACATTTTGGCTATCGATACTATTGTGACCGATACTTCCATGATCTTTACCGATTTAGATCCAGGCTTTACTTACCGTTGGAGGGTGCGCGCTTTCAACAAGTATTCAACCTGTTCGCCGTATACCATCTACTCAAGCTTCGTTACCAAAGTGCCAACCAGCCTCAATCCACAAATTAATATTGACCCCATTACTTGTGCTGGATCTTTTGACGGCAGCATATCCCTTAATATTAATGGCGGTCAAGGTCCTTACAATTTCAGTTGGGCCGATGGCAGCACCACTTCCTCTTTAACCTTTTTGGAAGAAGGCAGCTACCAAGTAACCGTAACTGATAACAGCAACGAAAGCCTAGTACTAAATATCGACATAGCCGACCCAGATTCGTTGAAAGTAGAGTTGGTGGTGACCGGCAATAATTTGGTAGCTCAAACCTCTGGCGGAACGGCTCCGTACAGCTTTAATTGGTCAACTGGTGGCAACGGTGCTGCCATTCAACCTACACCGGGCGGTACGTACTCAGTAACTATTACCGATAATAATGGGTGCTCAACGGTAAAAACGTACAGTTTGCCTGTGGGCTTAAACCAGATTGATGCAGCTAGCAGCTTGCGGGTATATCCTAATCCTACTGCTGGTGCTACCTCATTCTCGGTAGCGCTTACCGTGCCACAGGCATTGACCGGCACAATAGAAGTGATAGACAATGCTGGCCGCATGGTATACAATACCAAACAAAACTTCGCTTCGGGCCTTAATGTAACCCAAGTACCATTAGCACAATTGAGCCCTGGCGTATATTTTGTGCGCGTGGTGAGCCAAGATGTGGTAAAAACAACAAAATTATTGGTTTATTAACCTAATCAATATTACATTGAAGGGCTGTATACGTATTAAGCGTGTTCAGCCCTTTTTTGTTACGGTTCATTCTGTAATTGTATGATATTGTAAACAATACAAGTATGAATGGGTGATAAACACTGTGATTTCTTGTTTTATTTTAATATTTTTGTGCGAATTTGCTTTGAGTTAAATAAAGACTAAACCTTTCCAGGATGAACCACAAATCGTTCCTGCTCTTAATAACGGCCTTTCTATTTATCACATTCTCCGTTTCGGCGCAAGATGTGAAAACCAAAAAAGCTGACCGATACTTTGAACTGTTTCAGTTTGAGAAAGCTATCGAACTGTATGAGCGAGTAATCAAACAAGACCCAGAGAATTTCCATGCGCTTATTCGGTTGGCTGATAGCTACCGATTGCTAGGTAGGCCTGCCGATTCAGAGTTTTGGTATGGTTCGGCCGCTAAGCACCCCGAGGCCGACTCATCCGTTATATTTAACTACGCTCAAGCTTTGCGGAGCAACGGTAAGTATAATGATGCCAAAGAACAGTATAAGCGCTACATTACTTTAGCGCCAAACGACACACGCGGGCCGGAGCTGGCCAAATCGATGGACGAAATAAACAAGCTAAAAGCTGATTCGCTCCGCTATAATGTGGTGAACGTGAATGCTGCCAACACCCCAGGCAGTGAGTTTAGCCCGGCCTACTATCAAGATTCTACCCTTATTTTCCCCTCAAACCGTGGTAAGAAGGGTAAAGATGTATGGCAAGGCGGCGCTTTCCTTGATTTGTATACCGCCCCTATTGAAGGTGACACCAGTGTAGGCGAGGTGGTAAGCATTAATGGCAAAGCCAACAGCAAAGTACACGAAGGCCCAGTGGCTTTCAATAAGGACTACACGGTAATGTACTTTACCCGTAATAGCTTTGTAAAAAGTAAGAAGGAAGGCGAAGGCGACATTATGCGCCTTAGCGTCTTCAAAGCAACTCTTGATGGCGGAAGCTGGGTTGATGTAGAGCGCCTACCATTTAACAATGACGATTTTTCTTGCGGGCACCCTACTCTTTCGCCCGATGGCAAGTACCTGTACTTTGCTTCGGATATGCCGGGCGGTAAAGGCGGATTGGATATTTGGCGCATAGCCATAGGCGACGACGGCAAGTACGGTACCCCAGAGAACCTAGGCGATGGGGTAAACAGCGCTGGTAACGAGCAGTTCCCTGTAATACACAGCGATGGCACTTTGTACTTTGCTTCGGATGCTTATTTAGGTTTGGGCGGCTTGGATATATACTACGCTAGCGCACAAAATGGGAAATATGGCAACCCTACCAACATGGGTTACCCTATCAATACCCATTTCGACGATTTGGGCCTTATCTATAATCAAGATAAAACCAAGGGCTACTTCGCATCAAACCGCGGTGGCGGCTTGGGTGATGACGATATCTACTTCTTTGATACTTACGGCCTGCGCTTGAAAGTAATAGTATATGATCGTGCCACTGGCGAACCAATTGATAGCGCTTACGCATCATTGCTTGCCAAAACCGATACCCTTAACAAACACCTTACTGCTAACGGTGGTGCTACTACCTTCAGGGTAGAAATCAACAAGAGCTACAACATTTTGGCCGAGAAAGAGGGCTACACCCCTAACAAGGTAACAGTGAGCACCACTGGCTTGGACAATAACTCCCCAGCCATACGCATACCGCTTGACCGTGGCGACTTGATGCTGATAGGTACTACCTACGAGGTACGTGTAAATGACGCTACTAAAGAAGAAGAACGTGTAGGCGTATTGCCGGGTACAATAGTAAGGCTGCACAATACTACCGACAACACCGTTGACTCAACCACTACTGGCGAGGATGGCAAATTTGCTTTTGTACTGGAGCCTGAAAAGGAATACATGCTTGATGGCGACAAGGAGCTTTACTTCTTGAAGAGCGAGAAAAACTTCAACACGCAAGGCATGCTTGGTGGCACCGTAGAAGCAGACCTTGAGCTATACCGCCTAGAAGGCGTAATACGCTTGGTGAATATCTACTACGATTTCGACAAGTATAATATTCGCCCTGATGCGGCTAAAGAGCTTGACCGCTTGTACACTTACCTAACCAGGTACCCTGATATGGTGATACAAATGCGCTCTCATACCGATTGCCGCGGTATTAAAACGTACAACATGCACCTATCAGCCAACCGCGCGCAATCTGCTGCCAACTACCTGATTAAAAAAGGTATGGCTGATGGCATCATCAACATTATGAGCACTATTACTGCCGCTGGTTTTGGCGAAACATTGCCAATCTATGCTAACCTGTGTGCCGATGATCAAGGCATACGAGATAGTAAGTTGAGCAAGGAAGAAGTGGATAAGCACCAGTTCAACCGTCGTACGGAGTTCTTGGTTGTACGCCAGCCTAAAGCAATTTTCGTAGAAAGCTCGGTTTCAATTAAGAAATAGTTGATCAGTTAATTTGTTGATTGGTTAATTAGTTATAAGGAAGGCTGTCCAATTTGGGCGGCCTTCTTGTTTTTAATCCTCCTTCAGCCAAGGTAGGTAGTCCGTAGCATGTTTGGGATCGGGTATGGTACCTTTAAATTTATACCCCCTTATCTTCCGGGCACCTTTCCAGCGCAGGCGCTCTAGCACCATAGCTATGCGCTTTTCATCAATTTCAGGCCTGCTTTCATCTTGCTCGTCAATATCTTTCAACTCAGCATGTTCTTGCTCTGTTTTTGGGTATCGGTATAGTTTGTGGTCGTTGGGGAAACCGGTAATTGGGTTTACGCTAAGGTCGAGTTTATTATTTCGGTCTGGCTTCATATCTGAGGGTATTTGGTTGTAAGCGGGTAGTATTAATGGTAAAAGGCTATGGCCTGGCTCGGCCGGCAATGCTGGCAGTATTGTATAAACTGGTCGAGCATTTGCACCTTGTAGCTATTGTCGAGGTGGTCAATCCACGACTTAATATCGGTGGGCAGGTACGTTTGCGAAATGTCGGCCCGCTGGGCATCGTAGTGTTCCAGCTTTATTTCATAGATGTGGTTAGCATTGCAAAACTTATCCAGCTCGGCCCAAGTGGTTTCCAGCAAAGTAGCGCCTACATCTTCTTCGTAGTGGTAAATGATTTGCAGGTCGGGTTCTTTGTCAATAATGGTCTCGAGGTACATTAATGGAGTATCTAGCCGAGCGCGGGGTTCAGCGGTGAGGGGAAGGTTGGGAAGAGGTAGTGTTATATGGAGCAGTACGATATAAGCCATTATGCAGCTGCCACTTTCATAATTTGATTTCGGTTTTTCGTGACTAGTGTGTTGTGTCCCTCACCTAGCCTCTCCCAGAGGGAGAGGGACTATGACACCTCGCCTTTGGCTCGTTATAAAATATTTTGGTATGATTTATTTTAGCTCAAACTTCTTGCCGGAGGCAAGGAGGAATAAGTTCCTCTCCCTCTGGGAGAGGCTAGGTGAGGGATACAATACAAGTAAAACTCTAAGCAGCGCTGCGCATGGTACTATTGTACATGTGGGGCGGCAGCTCTTGGCGAAGGTCTAGCTCCATTTCGGTAGCTAGCTTTTCCAATCCTGCTTCGCGGGCTATTGTTATCAGGTCGGGGCCGGTGGTTAGTAGGCCGCAGGTGTTTAAGCGGTCAAATCGGTTGCGGATTAGGTGTCCTAAAATTTCTTTGGCCTTGTCTCTCAGTTCCATCTCTCTCTTTTTTAGGTTGGTTTATATAATGGTTATAGGTGATTCTTTGAGTATTGCCTCAATCTGTTCGTTGCGCTCTCGCTCCTCAAGCAAAACCTGTATTGCGGCGGTATATATCTCTTGGCGTTTACTAACAGGCAAATTGTTAAAAAATTTATAAACCTGCCTTCGAGGTATCTGTAATCCTGTCTGGCGTAGCTTTTCAGCAACTACCAGTGCATATTCCCCAGGGAAAAATGCTTTCAATTGCTCCCTCATTTGCCTAATTGTTCGCTTATTTGTTTGCATATTGAGATAAAGTTTGTTAATATTGTTGTGTTGATACAAAAGTATAAAAGGATTTTATTTTTTCCAACAAAAAGTGGATAAAAATTTTGGGAAAACATGGATATGAAAACAAATGCCTCTAAATCAAGAGAAAAGCTTGGGGAGCGTCTCAAAGAATTTCGTAAAACGCTGAGGATGAACCAAAAGAGCCTAGCTGATGTACTGAAAGTGGAGCAGGCTCTCATCTCCATGGTTGAGAACAGTAAAACCGAACTGGCTTACTGGCACACTAAAAAGTTAAAAGAAATTTATAACCTAAATCCTGATTGGCTGGAAGATGGGGTAGGCGAAATGTTCCTTTCGAAACCTGCTGATGGCGTATTGGCTGAGCCCGAACCTGGGTATACCCCAAAATTTACCAAGCGCCGCACCGATAGGGTAATGGAAGTGGTGGATAGGATTGTGGAAGATGAGCAAATAGAAAACTATGAGGACTTTTGCTTGAAAAATGGCTTGTACCATAATTACTTGTATGAGTTTCAAGGAGGCAGGATAAAGGATCCTAACAAGCTGGTGTATGATACTTTGTACCGCAAGTATAAGGCGAACTTAGGCTATGTATTTTATGACGACGCTGATATGTTTATTAAAGCGGCCGATGATGTACGCGTGCTTTCGATAGTGGTAGATAAGGCCAACAATGAGATAATAAAGGCGGTGCCGGTATATGCACAGGCGGGCTACCAAAAAGGTTTTGCCGACCCGGAGTTTATCGAGAACCTTCCCGATTACGATTTTTACAATGATGATGAAGGTACGTATAGAGTATTTGAGCTAAAGGGCGATAGCATGTACCCGTATTTATTGGAGGGCGATTTTATTAAAGCTAAATTCTTACCACCGGCGCACTGGCGCGATAAGTTGCGCCTGCATGAGGTGTTTATAGTGGTTACCAAAGATGGGGTGGTGTGCAAGCAGCTTGCCGAGCACGACCCTAATACGGCCACCATACGCCTGCATTCGTTCAATGACATGTACGATGATTATACCCTAAACCTTAACGACGTTTATGAGCTGTGGTATTATAAAGGTTTCTATAGCCGCCGAACGTTTAGGGATGTGCGGTAGTTGTTAAACTTTGTCAAAAATGCTGCTTTCGGGTGTGGCTTAGGCAACGCACTGTTACCTTATTCCGTTATACTTTCCAGAACACTTGCTACAGGGTGTTCATCGGGAGATATGTAGTTGGAATGGGTGTGGCTTTGTCGGATTAGCTGCACCCATTCTTTTATTTGTGGCTCCTTCGTCGTCCCCTTGGCGTATTTACTCGTGCAAGTACTACATTGCGCAAAAGCACAAAGAAGAGTACCGCGCTGCTAAAAGTGATAGCTAAAGACAATAAGACGCTCTCCCAACGAAAGTACGAAAAGAGAAAGATGCCGATACTCAGCAATACCATACCCACTAGCAACGACGCTTTTAATCGTGCGTTTTGTTGTGGTTTAAATGGGTTCTCGGTCATAAGTTAGTGATTGGTAAAGTAGTTAGCCAAACGTTATTAGCTTTAAATTAATCGCCAATTGAACATTTCTAAACCCAATTAAGTTTTTCACTTAAGTTTTTTCAATTCTTCTACAATCTCCTTAACAGTAGCACGCTGGTGATAGTCGGGGTGGAAGTACACGTACTTTATTTTACCATCAGTACCAATGATATAGGTGGCGGGTACTGGCAACTTAGCATCTTCGGTAATGTTGTTGGTGGCAATGTCAACTCCCAGTTTGTCATTTACCATTTGCTGATACTCTTTGGTAACGTGAAAACTGAGCCCATAAGCGCTCATTACATACCCATTAGGATCGGATATTACAGAAAAACTAGCGTCCGTGGAGTCCACAGTTTCTTTTACCTTCTCTACTGATTCCGGTGAAATGGCAACCAGCATGGCACCAGCGTTCTTTATGTATTTTAAGGAGTCTTGCAGGGCCGATAGATATTGGTTGCAAGCCGGGCACCAAACCCCACGGTAGAACACCATAACCACGGGTTGCTTTTTGTATAAGTCGGGCAAAAAGAGCTCCTTGCCAGTATGGTCGTTAGCCTTGAAAATGGGGGCTGTTTCGCCCACCCTCAGGCCTTGCGGTATCCCCTTGTAAATATCGATGCCATACTCTAGCAATCGATTTCTATCTTCTTCGCCCAGCGCGGCAAGGGCTGGGTCTTCGGCAGGGGTGGCGGTTGCGGTAGTATCGGTTGCAGAGGTGGCACTTTCGGTTGGCTCCGTATCGGTTGCGCAGGAGCAAAGGAATGCTAACAGCAACAGCAGTAAATACTTCATCATATAGGGTAGCGGATGGTATATTTACAAATATGCTAAAAAACCGCGAGTTGTTATGGCTTGATGAAAAATAAAGAGCCCGCCCCACTACCACACCCTTTTAGTTGGCAATGAGACGGGCCCATGATGCATTTCAAAGGTGCCTTATAGTTTAAAACAAATAGGTAACACCATCTTGCAAGCTACCTGCTTGCCACCCGTAGTGCCGGGTTTAAATTTGCCCATCTTCTTCACTACCTCCAGTGCAGCTGCATCCAGTTCGGTGCTTACGCCCCGTATCACTTTGGGGTTGTTTAGGGTGCCATCTTTGCCTACTTCAAACTCCACATATACGGTACCGCTTATGCCCGCTTCTTTGGCTTTGGTAGGGTATTTTAGGTTGGCCTTTAAGTACTGCTGTAGGGCCGCATCGCCGCCGGGGTATTGGGGCAACTGCTCGGCTATCTCCAGCTTGCTCACGTCTTTATCTCTCACTTTGCAATCCTCCTCATCCGCTCCATTAGCATCGGTCACAGTCACGGTATAAGTACCACCTGTGGCAAGAGTGAATTCGCTCCTGCCTTCACCAGGTGCAGTATTCCATTGGTAGGTGTAGGAACCGCTACCTGTACTGGGGCTAACGGCAATATTTCCGCCCACTGCATTATTATTTACCCCCTTAGGCAAAGGCAAGGGCTGGGTTACGGTAGTAGGTAGCCCATTGGTGCGCACACGCTCATCCACCGCAATAAACGAGGTGTAGGCTGTCATCAAGTTATATTGTAGGCCCAGGTTGGTTACTTCTTTCTTAATGGCTTCCTTATCTGCAGAGTAGCCTAGCGTGTTGTAATCATCCAACATCTGTATTCGAGTTCGAGCCCACAGGTAAGGTAGGGCGCTATGCTCTTTAGAGATGGAAGCCGTGGCCAAATCAAGCTCTGTGGTAAATTTCCCGCTCCCAGAAGTGCCGGTAACCACTATTTTGCCCGTTGGGGTGCCTTTATATTTACCAATCACCATAATCGGCCTATCAGCCAGTACATCGGGCACGGCGCTCGGCTCCACATCATAGGCATTCAAACCGCCATAATTGATGCTAATGCCCGTAAGCACGGGGTTCTCCACATACTTCTTGAATTTATCGGCATAGAAGCCCGCTTGGTTAGGGTCTGTAATCACAAACACTTCGCCCTTGCCTATGCGCGCCATGCCTTCCAGCAGCAACCTGTTTACACTACTGCCAATGCCGAAGGTGAAGAAGTTGGCATCGCCCAGTTTAGCCCGCATCAGGTCGAAGGTTTCCTTCTCTACGGTTATATAGCCATCGGTGGCTATTACAAACGAGCGGGCATAGCCATTGAATTCAGGTAGACTCAAACCCGTATTAAGCGCCGGCAACAGCTCCGTTCCGCCCCCGCCTTGGTAACCTTCGATGGTTTTGATGGCGTTTTTAATGTTGGCTGCATTCGCCAGTACCGATTGAGGATGCATTAATGAGCTACCTCCCGCAAAAGTGATTACATTGAATACGTCAGTAGGTTTCAAGCTACCAATCAGTTTCTTCAGCAATTCTTTCGAGGCCGCAATCGGGAAACCGTCCATTGAACCAGAAATATCGACCACGAAAATGTACTCGCGGCCAGGCAGCTTGTCGGGGGTTACCCGCTTGGGTGGTTGTATCATCGCCACAAAAAAGTTTTCGGTAGCGCCTGGATATAGTAGAATGCCTGTATTGATGTTATCGCCTTTCAAGCGGTATTGCAATATATAGTCGCGGTTGCCGCCGTTGCATTCCTCTGGCTTTAGGCTGATAAGCGCTTGCGATTTGTCTTTGTACGACACATTAACTTGGTGCGTACCCACCGATGCCGATGCAATGGGCATACCTGCGTTTATACTGGCTTTGATATCGAAGGTGGATTTGGACATTTCCCCTTCGCTCAAATATGGGTTTTCCACCCAAGAACCGGGCGGTATCATAATTTGGGTGCTTGCAGTAAGCGGCGGGCTGTTGTGGTAGCGTGGCCCAACTACCGTAGGGTATACAAATTCGTACACCCCATCAGTAGGCACTAATAGCTCAGTATATTTCAGGGTAACATGTATGGCCTCGCCGGGCAGTATATTGGCCACGTTCATTTGAAACACATTCGGGCGATGCTGCTCCAGCAAGGTGGCCGATTTGCCTTGGCTTTTGGCTGCTTCGTAATCCTTTCGGGCTTCGCCACTTTCTTTGATGATGGCGGTAATTTTCTTACCTGCCACATCCATTTCTAGCCCATATATAGCTGCTCTGGTAGATGCTGGAAACACGTAAATAGCCTCTAGCGGCACCTTGCCCTCGTTTTTGTATACCTGGGTGACTGTTACATTGGCCACTACGCCGCTCACAGTTACATCCACGCCGGTATGCAGCAGCGGCAGGCCATCTACCACACCCTCGCCTTGCACTTGAAAGTAAGGCGAGCCAGTTTTGTCGTCGGGGTTAGGCTGGGCTTGACTATTGAATGCGGATAGCAGCAAAAGCAGCACTATTATAGCGGTATGTTTTGCTAGGTGGAACAATGGTTGCATAAGCTTATTTTTGATGGTGAAGGAATTGGTACGGTTTTAGTAATTTGGGGGGATTGAAACACATTAGCACCATGCGTCAACCAGCATTTTTCCATAAACTAAAAGGGCTTAAATTTTTGTCTTTACCTTAAACCATTGAAAAACAACCGAATAAAGTAGTTTTGAGCCAAGTGGGGGGCCATACCAAAGATGTGCAGCTGGCCGACGAGGCCCTGCTGGAAGCGTACCGTACCTTGGGCGAGCCCGACTATTTCGCCGAGCTTTACCGTAGGCACCTGCACTTGGCGCTGGGTGTTTGCCTTAAATATTTGAAGGACCAAGCCGCCGCGCAAGATGCCGTGGCAGATATCTTTGAAAAATTGGCCAAGGATTTGCTGGAACGGGAAGTGGAGCAATTTAAGCCTTGGCTATATACCGTGGCCAAAAACCATTGCTTGCAACTGCTTCGCAAAGCACAAACCCAGCAAGGCCGAACGAAGGAGTACACGCAATTTTTGGATGCGGTTATGGAAACGGAGCAAGAAGCGCATCTTGATATAGAAGACCAAAAGGAGACGTACCTGCAAAAACTGGAGAACAGTATTGATAAACTTAACGAGGAGCAACGGCTGTGCATAGTACTGTTTTACTTGGAGGGCAAGAGCTACAAAGAGATAACCGAACAAACCGGATTGACCGACTTACAAGTAAAGAGCCACATACAGAATGGGAAGCGAAACCTAAAGAACTTGATTGAAAAGCAATGAGCGACCTGAGGGATAGATATGATTTTTTGTTTGACGGCAGCGGCGACCTGACGCAGGAAACCCTGTTGCTATACGTTTTCGGGCCGTTGGAGAACGGTGCACGAGAGGCGGTGGAGCAACATGTGGATGAATGCGAGATGTGCCGCGATGCGGCAGAGGGCATAGCATTGCTAGGCACTAAGGAGCAGGCGCTGGCATCATTGGCCATAGCCGATGCTAAGCTATTGGAGCGGGTAGAAGCACTGAAGCAAAAAGTAACCAGTAGTGGCCGAGAAGTACTGATAAACCAAACCGCCGCTACAGACCCGATAATATTGAAAGCCGAGAAGCCAGTACGCCAAATCGGGTGGTACAGGTATGCCGCAGCGGCCAGTGTACTGCTGGTGTTGGGAGTTGCTTTTTTTATGGTGAATAATAAGTTTGCTGACCAGTCACCAGAGCTTGCTATGGAAAAAGCGGATAGCTCAGGCCTAATAAGCAATCAAAAGCCGTCGGCCCCTTTACAATCGCCCAATGAAGTTGCTGAAAGTGCTGGCGATAGTGGGCTGGTAACCGTAACCCCTAGTGGTGGTACAGGCCCTTATACGTACATGTGGGACAATACCAAAACGATTACGGGTGACACGGTGCAATCCAATTTCGCTGCGGGCACTTACTCTGTATCCGTAACCGATGCGAATGGTTGCTGCGATGATTTGGAAAAGGACAGAAACCGAAAGAAGGAAGAAGCTGGGATAGTGGCTGATGATAAAAAGAGTGCTCCCGAACCTGCATATGAGGAACAGAACGATGAAGTAGTGGCCTTACAACCGCCCGCGCCAACAACTACCAGCACCAGCAAGCAAAAGCCATCTACGAATGCCCCGACAGTAGCTAATGAAGAGCGTTCGGACACCTTAAACGAAGGCATAATTGGCCATATGGGCAGCAGCGCCGACGCTCCGGCTATCTATAACAAGGGTACGGGCAATAACAACTTCAATAGTAACAATGCTTTTGATTTAAGTACTGCCGACCAATCCATTTATCAAGCGCAATACCCCGGCGGTAGCGTAGAGCTGCAGAAGTATTTTGATAAAGTGGTTTACCCAAAAACGCAATCGAAAGGCTATAAGGGCATCATTGTATTTGAAGTAAGCTTTGATAAGAAAGGAAAAATCACCCGTGCCACCATCGTATCTGGATTGGGAATGCCTTACGACCAATTGATGCTAGACCATCTAAACAAAATGCCGGCTTGGGAGGCCCCACAACCTGAAGGCACCCCGATTGAAAGCATCAAGATGGTGACGGTAGAGGTGACGGTGCGGTAGTATCAAGTTGTGTCTTACGGCAAAAAAAACTACCCTTTGCTATTGACATGCGTGTTTTCTAACCACAAAGTGCAAAAAGGAAATCACGAAGAACACAAAGCCCGTAATATGTTCTAAGTGAACTTAGTGCCTTTTTTCTTAGTGCTCTTAGTGCTCTTAGTGGTTAAACTTCTTACAACGATAATTGTATCATTGGCAGCTTGGATTAAAATACCGTTGTCTTCCTTTTTTGCAAATTTAGTCAGTCAACTGACTCATTTTAGCTAAAATCAGTCAGTTTGAAATTCAAAACAACTTCATTCCTTTACCCAAAATCCTTTAAAGAGCTTTCGTAATTTTGCGGAATGACCAGTGAAGAAGTAGAGAAAATAGTTGTTGTTGAAGTAGAAGCCGCCACCAATCTCGACGTGTGGATGGAGATATTCTTGAGCAAACATCTTATCAAGCCTGTTAAGCAGAAGTATATCAACTCATTTGATGAATCGAAAACCTTTGAGTTTTGGACCGTGCTAGAAGAACGGGAGGATGGCTACAGAATAGCCTATGATGAAGAAGATAAGGAGTTTGTACTGGGTATGCTTAACGACGATGATGTGCTTGAGTACATTGGCCATCATGGTACATTTATAGAGGCGTTGAAAGGGCTGTAAGTATATAAAGCGGGATTAGCTACAATCAAAGTAATCCTCAAATCTGACGCATCCAAATTCAGACGAAATTCCTTAACTTTATAGCAAACTACTAAAGTTATGGGTGTTGGATTGGATAAAATGCAATTTCTGCAAGAGCTAGGGCGATTGAACCCCGCCCAGCGCCGTGCCGTGGATACCATAGAAGGCCCAGTGTTAGTAATTGCTGGCCCCGGCACGGGCAAAACCCAGATATTAGCAGCACGCATCGGCAACATCCTTGCCCAAACCGATGCCCGCCCCGAAAACATCCTTTGCCTAACTTATACCGATGCCGGTGCCATTGCCATGCGCCGCCGTTTGCTCAAGTTCATTGGTCCCGATGCGCATAAGGTTACCATCAATACCTTCCACGCGTTTTGTAACAGCGTTATTAAAGATAATCTGGACTTGTTTGGCATCCGCGCGCTGGATAGCATTACCGATTTGGAAAAACGCCAACTGCTACGCAAACTGATTGATGGCTTTGATGCCAAGCACCCGCTAAAGCGCTTTACTGGCGATGTGTATTATGATATTCCTAGGCTTTCAAGGCTATTTAGCCTAATGAAAACGGAAGACTGGAGTGCAGCACACATCTCCCAAAAAGTGGATGAATACCTAGAATCGTTGCCGGAGCGGGAACTATATTTATATAAGCGAGCTAATGCAAAGGCGGGTATTAAAGTGGGTGATGTAAAGCAAAAGGACATTGATGCGGAAACCGACAAAATGCGTCAACTGCAAGCCGCCTGCCAGGAATACCCGCGGTATATGCAGATGATGGCCGACAGCAAGCGCTACGACTTTGATGATATGATATTGCTGGTGCTGAACGAGTTTAAGCGAAACGAAAACCTGTTGCGCCAATACCAAGAGAAGTTTCTATACCTATTGGTGGACGAATACCAAGATACCAATGGGGCGCAAAACGAAATTATTGAATCGTTGGCGAGTTTCTGGGATAGGCCAAATGTGTTTGTAGTAGGCGACGACGACCAATCTATTTATCGCTTTCAGGGTGCAAACGTGGAGAACATCTTACGTTTCAATGCAAAATATAGCCCAGAAATTATTTTGCTTACCGATAACTACCGCAGTAGCCAGCACATATTGGATACCGCCAAGCACTTAATACAGAACAACCAAGAGCGGCTCATTAATGCCATCAAGGGCCTCAGCAAAGATCTTAAAGCACAAAGCACCGAGTACGCAACATTGACCGTAAAGCCAGAAATACGCGAGTACTACAACCTGGCCCACGAAATGGTAGGTATTGCCCAAGAGATTGAGCAGTTACGCAACCAAGGCGTAAAGCTATCGGAGATTGCCCTTATATACCGCAACCACAACCAAGCTACCGATATAGCGCGCTACCTAGAGAGCCGGGGTATACCGCTCAATGTGCGCCGCAAATTCAATATATTGGAGTCGCCTTTCATCGATAACATCCTCACCCTGCTGGAATACATTAAGGAGGAGGCCCGGATACCGCACAGCCGAGAGGACTTGCTGTTCCAAATACTGCACTTCAACTTCTTCGGTATTGAGCCACTGATAATTGCAAAAGTAGCCGCAGGCCTGCGAAACGACTATAAAACCCGCTGGCGCGAGGCTTTGCGCAGCGTGCAGGCACAGGCTGGCACCAACCTGTTTGATAGCAACGCCAACGAAAGCTACCGCCGCATAAAGCAACTGAGCGATAACATAGAGTTTTGGGTAAAAGAGCTACACAATACCACGCTGCAAACCCTCTTCGAAAAGGTAATGACCCGTGGCGGGTTGCTACGCCAAGTAATGGAATCGCCACAGAAATTTGAAATGCTGGACCAGTTGACAACGCTGTTTCAGTTCATTAAAGACGAAAGCGTAAAAGACCCGAAACTGAAGCTGGATGGTTTCCTACGTACCATAAAGGAAATGCGCGAAGAGAAAATTGCGCTGGAAATAAACAAGAAGGGCTTTTTTGAAGATGGCGTTAACTTGGTAACGGCCCACGGCTCGAAGGGCTTGGAGTACGAGTATGTGTTTGTGCTAGGCTGCGATAAAAAAGCCTGGGACAGCTCAGGGCGAAGTGACGGCTTCACGTTCCCTGATAACCTAGTTACGCACGTTGGTAAAGGTGACAACGCTGAAGAGAACCGCCGGCTATTTTATGTAGCCCTTACCCGCGCTAAGCGCCAATTGGTGGTGAGCTACAGCATCCAAAGCTTGGATGCCAAAATGATGGAGTGCAGCCGCTATGTAGATGAGCTGACCAATTGCGAGGATATAGTGGTGAGCAAGGTGCACCTACCTGATGCGGATTTGACCGCCTTCCACTTCACTATACTTTCCGAACCGCCGCTGCCTAACCTACCACTGCTGGAAGAAACCCTGTTGCGCCGCATATTAGAGAATTACTCGTTGAGCGTAAGCCATTTGAATACTTATCTTAAGTGCCCTATCAGCTTCTACTATGGTAGTTTGCTGCGCATCCCATCGGCTAAGAACGCCGCAATGGCATTCGGTTCGGCGGTACACTTTGCCATGGAGCGCCTTTTCCGTATGATGAAGGAGAACCAAGAGGTGTTTCCACCGGCCAGTTTTTTGGTACAGGAGTTTGAGTGGTATATGAAACGACATTTGGACTCGTTTACGCCCGAAGATTATGACCGTCGTATGGCCTATGGACGCCTGTTTTTACCAGAATACTACTTACAGAACATCGAAAAATGGAACCGTGTAAGCGCCGTGGAAATAAACCTGCGTACAGTAGTGGACGGCATACCGATTAACGGGAAGCTCGATAAGCTGGAATTCGATGGAAAGCATGTAAATGTGGTGGATTATAAAACCGGCAAGTTCGATAACTCTAAGAAGAAGTTTTTTCCACCGACAGAAGATTGGAAAAAGGAAGAGCCTACCTACGAAGAGAAGCATGGCGGCGATTATTGGCGCCAAGCGGTATTCTATAAAATATTGGTCGATAATGAGGACAGTAAAGGCTGGACGGCAGTTTCCACGGAATTTGATTTCGTAGAGCCCGACCGCAGCACCAAGCAATATTATAAGCAGAAAATCATCATCACTCCTGAAGACATGGTGATTGTTCGTGCCCAGATGCAAGAAGCTTACCGAGGTATCCAGAACCTAGAGTTCCAGCGCGGCTGCAACGACAGCAACTGCCAATGGTGCGCTTTCGTGAAGAACAACTTCCAGTTGGATCCAAGCTTAGTGCCTGAGGAGAATGAGCCGGAGGAAATGGCAGTTTCTTAGTGTTTTTGGTTAGAACTATATCCAGCGTAAAAGGTACATCAAAAAGTGCTGAGCACTTATGTTCTTAACACTTGATTCTCAACCCTACATTACTTATCTTTGCATCAGTTCTACTGATTTATCAAGAAAGACGGAGGGATTTGGCCCGCTGATGTCTTGGCAACCACTACCACTAGCTCCTGCTAGGTAGAAGGTGCCACTTCCAACCATGCTACTTCGGCGGTGTGGGCAGATAAGTTAGAAGCGGGAACATAACTAGGCCTACAACGGTTTCTCTGTTATGTAATCACTTCTGGCTACGCCGAATGATTATTTAAACTAGGGAAAGACCATGACAAAACCTGACATAAGAGAACTGCTAAAGGAGCGCATCCTAGTACTGGATGGCGCCATGGGCACCATGATACAGCGCTATAAGCTGGAGGAAGAAGACTTCCGTGGCGAGCGCTTTAAAGACCACGCACACCCATTGAAGGGCAACAATGACCTACTGGCCATTACCCGCCCCGATGTGCTCAAGGCCATTCACGTGCAATACTTGGAGGCCGGTGCCGATATCATCGAAACCAATACCTTTAGCGGTACCACCATCGCCCAGGCAGATTACCACTTGGAAGATGCCGTGTACGACATTAACTACCTTTCGGCCAAAATAGCCAAAGAGGCTGCCGATGAAGTAACGGCCAAGAACCCTGATAAGCCGCGCTATGTGGCCGGTGCCATTGGGCCAACTAACCGCACCGCATCACTATCGCCAGATGTAAACGACCCAGGCTACCGTGCGGTAACGTTCGACCAGTTGGTGGTCGCCTACAAAGAGCAAACCAAAGCCTTGATTGACGGTGGCGTGGACGTTATCCTCGTCGAAACCATCTTTGATACCCTTAACGCTAAAGCGGCATTGTTCGCCATTACCGAGTACTTTGAGGAAGTCGGCAAGGAGTACCCAATCATGGTATCTGGTACCATTACCGATGCCAGTGGCCGTACCCTTTCGGGGCAGACCACTGAGGCGTTCCTTATCTCTGTATCACATGCACCGCTGTTGAGCGTAGGCTTAAACTGTGCCCTCGGCGCATCTCAGCTTCGCCCTTACCTGCAGGTCTTGGATAAAAAGTCGGACTTTTTTGTGAGTGCTTACCCCAATGCTGGCTTGCCCAACGAGTTTGGCCACTACGACGAAACACCAGAACTGATGGCCAGCCAGATAAAAGACTATTTGGAAGAAGGCTTGGTGAACATCGTAGGCGGTTGCTGCGGTACCACCCCCGACCACATCCGCGCCATTGCCAGGCTCGCTGCCAACTATAAGCCACGTGTGGCCGAGGCCCAAACCGAAACCGCAAGCATCTAATACAATTAACTAAAAGAACCATGGTCTATCGTCCATGGTCCATCGTCCAACACTATGTCTATTGCTCCTTTAAAATTAAGCGGTCTTGAGCCGCTGGTAGTATTCCCGGGTTCCTATTTTGTGAATGTGGGCGAGCGTACTAATGTAACCGGTTCCAAGAAATTCCTGCGCCTGATCAAAGATGGCAAATACGAGGAAGCCCTCTCTGTAGCCCGCGACCAAGTGGAAGGCGGCGCACAAGTGCTGGATGTTAATATGGACGAGGGAATGCTAGATGGCGTGGCTACCATGACCCGCTTTTTGCACCTGCTGGCCAGTGAGCCAGATATCAGCCGTATCCCGGTGATGATTGATAGCAGCAAATGGGAAATTATTGAAGCGGGATTGAAGTGCGTGCAAGGCAAGAGCATAGTAAACTCCATCAGCCTTAAAGAGGGCGAGGAGCCATTTATTAAATATGCCAAACTCATTAAGCGCTACGGTGCCGCCACGGTAGTAATGGCATTTGACGAGCAAGGCCAAGCGGATACTTACGAGCGCCGCATTGAAATCTGTAAAAAGAGCTACGACATCTTGGTGAACGTGGTGAAATTTCCACCGCAGGACATCATTTTCGACCCGAATATTTTCCCGGTTGCTACCGGTATTGACGAGCACAGTAACTACGCCGTCGATTTCTTCAAAGCTACCCGCTGGATACGCGAAAACCTGCCCGGTGCCCACGTAAGCGGCGGTGTGAGCAACGTGTCGTTCAGTTTTAGAGGTAATGATACCGTGCGCGAGGCCATGCATTCAGCGTTCCTTTACCATGCTATCAAGGAAGGCATGGACATGGGCATCGTAAACCCGACTATGCTGGCCGTGTACGATGACATACCGAAGGACTTACTGGAGCATGTAGAAGATGTGTTGCTAAACCGCAGGGCAGACTCCACTGAGCGTTTGCTGGAGTTTGCAGAGAGCTTCAAGGGCGATAAAAGTGTAGGCAAAGAGAAAGACTTAGAATGGCGTAATGGCGGTGTGCAAGAGCGCATTACCCACGCGCTAGTTAAAGGAATGGCCGATTACATTGAAGAGGATACCGAAGAGGCTCGCTTGATGTACGACCACCCCATAAAAGTAATTGAAGGCCCACTGATGAAGGGTATGAACGTGGTGGGTGATTTGTTTGGAGAGGGCAAAATGTTCCTGCCGCAGGTAGTGAAATCGGCACGAGTAATGAAGAAAGCCGTGGCGCATCTGCTGCCATACATTGAAGCCCTAAAACAAGAAGGAGACCGCAGCAATGCCGGAAAAGTGTTGATGGCTACCGTTAAAGGCGACGTACACGACATTGGCAAAAACATTGTGGGTGTAGTACTCGGATGCAATAACTACGAAGTGATTGACCTAGGCGTAATGGTACCTGCCGAAAAGATATTGGCAGCGGCCCGCGAGCACAATGTGGATATTATTGGGTTGAGCGGATTGATTACCCCATCGTTGGATGAGATGGTACACTTGGCTAAGGAGCTTCAGCGGGGCGGTTTTAAGCAGCCCCTGTTGATTGGCGGTGCCACCACCAGCAAAATGCACACTGCTGTTAAAATCGAAGCGTCTTATACCAACGCCCCAGTGGTACACGTATTGGATGCCAGCCGTTCGGTAACAGTGGTGGAAAGCTTATTGGGCGACAAGCGCGAGGTGTTTGAAACCGCCATACGCGAAGAGTACGAAATGATGCGCGAGCGCCACCGCAGCAGCCAAAGCCATAAAGAATACTTACCGATACAAGAAGCCCGCGCCAACCACGTGCCGATTGACTGGAACACCACTACCCCTACCAAGCCTAGTTTCTTAGGCTTGAAGGAGTTTAATGATTACCCGCTAGATGAATTGGCGAAGTATATTGATTGGACACCGTTCTTCCAAACTTGGGAGATGGCAGGCCGATTCCCTGCTATATTAACGGATCACGTAGTAGGCGTGGAGGCTACCAAGCTGTACAACGATGCCAAAGCGATGTTGCAGCAAATCATCGATAAGAAGATGCTACGAGCCAACGGTGTTATCGGCTTCTGGCCAGCCAATAGTGAGGGAGATGACATCCAGCTCTTTAGCGATGATACCCGTAGCCAATCGTTCCTTACCCTGCACCACTTGCGCCAGCAAAACCGCAAGGCAGCAGGGCAGCCGAACCTTTGCCTGAGCGATTATATAGCCCCGGTGGAAGTAGGCGTGAAGGATTACCTCGGTGGTTTTGCCGTAACGGCTGGCTTGGGCATGGAGCCTTGGCTGGAGCAATACGCCAAAGACCACGACGACTACAGCAGCATTATGCTCAAGGCCCTTGCAGACCGCCTAGCCGAAGCATTTGCCGAGCGCCTGCACGAGCGCGTGCGCAAAGAGTTCTGGGGCTATGTGCCGCAGGAGGAATTAGGCGGCGAAGACCTGATAAACGAGAAATACCAAGGCATACGCCCGGCACCGGGCTACCCTGCCTGCCCCGACCATACCGAGAAGGCCGACCTTTTTACGTTACTCGACGCCACCAACCGTGCCGATATTATCCTTACCGAAAGCTTCGCGATGATGCCGGCAGCAGCCGTAAGCGGCTGGTACTTCAGCCACCCGCAGAGTAAATACTTCGGCGTGGGCAAAGTAACCAAAGACCAAGTAACCGACTACGCCCGCCGCAAAGGCATGGAGCTGGAGGTGATGGAACGGTGGTTGGCTCCGGTGTTGAGTTATGATTGATGGGTGGTTATTGGTTATCGGTGAATTGCGGTTATGCGAGGTAAAGTCCTGAACTGTGAGAAACCGTCCACCATGACACACTGCAAGGTTCATAGAGATAAGCAAGCATCTTTACATTAACTTTGCAAGTCTCGCACATCACCTTTCTTTTTGCCTAAAAAACATTGTACTTTGTACATCTTACTTCGTACATCAACCGTGGTGCATCGTCCAAATGCGCTACCTTCGCACTCATGCCCGTCTCTCCCCAATCGTTCTTCACCACACAGCTTTTGGCGTGGTATAAACCTACCGATAGGCCGATGCCTTGGAAGGCGGAGCGGGATGCGTATAAGGTTTGGCTGAGCGAAATAATCCTACAGCAAACCCGCGTGGAGCAAGGGCTGCCATACTATTTGAAGTTTACCGAGGCGTTCCCCACGGTGCAGCATTTGGCCACTGCCCCGGCAGACCAAGTGATGAAACTTTGGCAAGGGCTGGGCTATTACAGCCGCGCCCGAAACCTACATGCGGCGGCACAATACATACATACTGAGCTAGGCGGCAGCTTTCCAAACAATTACGAGGCTCTGCTTAAGCTCAAAGGCGTGGGCGAGTATACGGCCGCGGCTATTGCCTCGTTTGCCTTCGATGAACTGCGGGCGGTGCTGGATGGCAACGTGTACCGGGTATTGGCAAGGTACTTCGGGGTAGATACACCTATCGATAGTCCAGCGGCAAAGAAGCAGTTCGGGCAACTGGCGAATGAGCTGATACCCGCCGCACAGCCCGGCTTGTATAACCAAGCCATTATGGACTTTGGGGCTACGCTATGCAAGCCCGCGCAACCGCTGTGCAACACTTGCCCACTGGCGGCAGAGTGCATTGCCAAGGCCCAGAACCTACAAGACAAGCTGCCCATTAAGGCTGGCAAGATAAAGCAGCGCGAACGGTTCTTTCACTACATCATCTTCAATGCGGGTGGTAATATCTTGGTGGAGCAACGCACCGGCAAAGACATTTGGCAGGAGCTCTACCAATTCCCGATGCTGGAGTATACCGAACTGCTGGCCCCTGATACCCACGAAGTTGCCGACTTCATTGGCCAATTTGCTCCCAGTGATTGGCGCATAACCGCTGCCAAAGGGCCTTACACCCAAAAACTCACCCATCAAAAGATTAATGCTTGGTTTATTGAAGTGGAAGCCAACGGGAAACTTAATGCGCCCGAACCCAGTTACAAGCTAACAGAGCGCCAAAATTTGAATATTTTTGCCTTCCCAAAGATTATCGATTGCTATTTACAAGATAATCGATTATATTTATCTTTGACTTAATTGAGACAGCAATACTAACATGAGAGGACTAAATAAAGTTACGCTTATAGGCCATTTGGGCAAAGACCCTGAAGTTACTTACATGGAAGGCGGCATTGCCCGTGCGCGCTTTTCGTTGGCCACCAGCGACAGCTATCTTGACAAACAGGGTAATCGAGTTGACCAAACCGAGTGGCACGACATTACCTTATGGCGTAAATTGGCCGAAACGGCTGAGAAATTCTTAAAAAAAGGCAGCTACATCTACTTGGAAGGCCGCTTGCGCAGCCGCTCTTGGGAAGATAATGGCGTAAAAAAATATGCCACCGGAATTGAGGGGCAGACCTTTTTTATGCTGGAGAAAAGAGAAGGCGAAGGCGGTAATTATGGCGGTAACAATGGAGGTGGCGACAGCCAGCAATACCAAGGCCAGCCTCAGCAGCAGCAATCTCAACCCCAACAACAGGCACCGCAAGAAAGTGGCGGCGGACAAGACTTTAACGACGACCTGCCCTTTTGAGCCTATGGTTTCATTAAACAACATCCCCATTGGAAAGCAGTAGTAGTATGGACGGGGGAGACCCTGTCTAGCAGATTCGGCCACTTTTTCTTCAGGTAGCTGAGCATGCCCTTCTGAGTTCGGTATCTCCACCAGTCAAATCCTCAACCTATGGCGGGTACACTATAAGATACTTGCCGTCATCCTTATGCTTCCTAACGATGGTTTTCAAAACAATAAAGCATGAAATGGTCGAAAGCACTAAGATTAATTGAAAACCGTTTTCTGAATATGCGTGCCAACGTCCTGTATAGTTTTAGTGCCGAAGAACTTAAAAAGGTAATCGACTTTTCGGCTACTATCTACAATTCAAGCAAAGAATCCGTTTGATAAAGTGCCCGGTGGAGCCGAATTGATAGGTGGATTGGTGCTGGAAATGACCAGCTTTGTTCCTGAGCATGGGCGAGAAGTTTGTTATTTTCATTATACCTTTACGGCTTCGGCAGTAGGCAACAATAGGATTGAAAAGTAAAAGTAACGATAAGAGAAAACAGGTTATGACAAACAGGTGGGCAAATGGGTTGATATGGATGCCAATATTGCTGGGCACACTAGTGCTGCTGCAAAGCTGCGACGACCCCATCTTTACCCCTAAGCCGAAGGGCTACTTTAGGATTGACCTACCCGAGAAAGCCTATACCCGCTACACTAGCGATTGCCCCTATAGCTTCGAGTACCCTACTTACGCCAAAGTAGAAAAGCACAACACCTTTTTTGGCGCTGACGTTACCGACTCTTGCTGGCTGGATATACGGATACCCAACCTTACTGGCGATATACACTTAAGCTACAAAACCATTAACAGCACCAGCACACTTGCAAAGTTGATTGAGGATGCACACGAAATGGCCTACAAGCACACCGTAAAGGCCGATTATATTGATGAGTCGCTTATCTCAACGCCCACTGGTATCGGCGGCATCCTGTATGAGTTGGGTGGTAATTCGGCAAGTAACATACAGTTTTATGTAACTGACAGCACCAAGCACTTTCTGCGCGGCTCGCTATACTTTGGTGCTACACCCAACCAAGATTCGTTGGCTCCGGTTATCCAATTTGTACGGGCTGATATGCTTAACTTGATTCAGACGCTGCGGTGGGAAGAGTAACGATATTTTAAATCGTATTAAGTCGGCGTCTGGATAGGCAAAGTCCGTTTCATAAGCGTCTGTAGACGCGGACGAACAGACACCCTGAATATTATTAAGGCTTTTGCATTACTTCACCACAATTCTTGCAGGTACGCAACTCCTCGCTTTCATAAAAGCGCTGCATTACCTTCGGTAGCTGGTTTACGATGTCGGTAAGCTCAAAGTACTCTTCGTAAAGCTTTTGGTTGCAGTTTTCGCAGTACCAAAGGAAACCGTCTTTCTCGCCCTCCTTTCGGTATCGCTCAATCACAATACCCACCGAGTTGGCAGGGCGTTGCGGGGAGTGTGGCGTGCGCGGTGGCAACAGGAATATCTCGCCCTCCTTAATTGGTATATCCAACGGCTTGCCGTCCTCAATGATCTTTACCACGATGTCGCCCTCCAACTGGTAGAAAAACTCCTCGCCCTCTTCCCAATGGTAATCTTTGCGGTTGTTGGGGCCGCCCACTACCATCACAATAAAGTCTTCGTTGGCTTTATAAACCTGCTGGTTGCCCACAGGCGGTTTCAGCAGGTGGCGGTTATCGTCAATCCATTGTTTGATGTTGAAGGCGCGGGTGATCATTTCAGTTACGAGTTTCGAGTTACGGGTTGCGAGTTGTCGGTTTGGAAATTTATTATCTTCCAAGGAGCTACTCTTACACTAAAATTAGCAAAACTTCGCAATCGTTACTATGTGTTCGCAAACTATCGCCTTTCTTTAAACCATTTGAGATAAAGACGGTACACTTTCTTAGTTTCACATTTCCTATTTCTCATTTCCTATTTGACCTCCATGAACCTCGACCTAAACGGAAAATATGCCCTAGTGGGCGGAGCTAGCAAGGGCATCGGCCGCGCCGTGGCAACAGAATTGGCTCTACTGGGCGCTAACGTTGTGGTAATAGCCCGCACCGAAGAACTATTGAAAAAGGCGGTGGCCGACCTGCCCAACAACGGCAACCAAAAACACAGCTACCTAGTGGCAGACAATAGCGACCCCGAGGCGTTGCGAAACAACCTAGCGGCTTGGCTGCGGGAGACCGGTGCTACTATCCATATACTTATCAATAACACAGGTGGCCCCGCTGGCGGGCAAGCCATCGATGCTAAGCCTAGTGAGTTTGTACAGGCATTTACCAACCACCTATTGTGTAACCAGTACTTGGCGCAGGCAGTAGTGCCAGGTATGAAGGAGGCAGGCTTTGGGCGGATAATCAATATCATAAGCACTTCGGTTAAGCAGCCTATACCGGGCCTTGGCGTGAGTAACACTATACGTGGGGCGGTGGCCAACTGGGCCAAAACCCTATCTTTGGAACTTGGCCCTGATGGCATTACCGTAAACAACATATTGCCAGGCTTCACCGAAACCGAAAGGTTGGAGAGCATCATTGGCAACAAGGCCATCAAAACAGGCGCCGACGAGGCCAGCATAATTGAACAAATGAAGCTGGAAACCCCAGCACGTCGCTTTGCCAGAGCTAGCGAAGTGGCCGCTGCCGTGGCATTTTTGGCCAGCCCAGCTGCCGCCTATATTAATGGCATCAACCTACCAGTGGATGGTGGGCGTACGGCGAGTTTGTAAGTATATAGTTGGGTTTCGTAGCCCCGTACTTGTCCTCGCTTCCAGCGAGGATAACCTAACTTTGAGCTTTCAGCTCAACAAGTAATACGGTTACATACTAAAAAAAGCCGAAGGCTCAATATTACTTCATCCTCGCTGGAAGCGAGGACGAGTAAAAAAACAAGCAATTTTGAGTGCTAAATTTCAATCGCACCTGTTGGTTTTGTTTCTGGCATAAAACCTAGTATTTTCAAGTGTCGATTTTTACGTTTTTTATTTCTCGTTTCATATCCCACATTTGAACCTCGCCCACTATTACGCCCACGGAAAGCTGCTGCTAAGCGGCGAGTATGCCGTATTGGATGGCGCACTGGCTTGGGCGGTGCCTACCTGCTTTGGGCAGTGGTTGGAGATTTATGAGGATTCGCCGGGGTTGCTGGTTTGGCAAGCGCTAGACCATGAAGAAATACCTTGGTTTGAGGCAACACTAAAGCTGAGCGACTTAGCTTTGGTACAGTACACCGACAAAGCTTTTGCCACTAGGCTAAGCGAGATCTTGCACGCCGTGCAAAAGCAAAACCCCGAGTTTCTAAAAGGCACCAAAGGTATTAAGGCCGTTACGCGCCTAGAGTTTCCGCAAGATTGGGGTTTGGGCAGCAGTTCAACGCTTATCAGTTTGATTGCTGAATGGGCAAAGGTGGACGCGTTTAAGCTATTGACTGATACTTTTGGCGGCAGTGGGTACGACATCGCCTGTGCTAAAACCGATATGCCCATCCTCTTCAATCGGTTGCAAGGACAGCCGGTTTGGGAAGTATCGCCAAACATACCGCCATTTAAAGAGCATGTTTACTTTGTGTACTTGGGGCAAAAGCAAAACAGCCGAGAGGGTATAGCGCAATACCGCAGGTCGGGAACGGACTTTGGCAAACTGGCTACGGAGATTACGCTGTGTACCATCACTATGCAAGCAGCGCAGCAGCTGGATGCGTTTCAGCAAGCCGTGGAATGGCACGAAAGCCTTATCGGAAATGCCATACAACTAACAAAAGTAAAGGAGCACCTTTTCCCTGATTTTCCGGGAGCCATTAAGTCATTAGGTGCTTGGGGTGGTGATTTTGTAATGGCCGCTGCCGAGCTTACACCCATGGAAGTCCTCCAATATTTCAATTCCAAAGGCTACCATACCGTGCTTACTTGGGATGAAATGGTGTATAAGGCGGGGTAAGGAATTTTACCGAACCGATCGTTAATGTTCAAAGGATCAACCGTATCCAAAATGAATCATGGTGAGACTTTCGATAGTTGAACTGAACTATCTGTGTGTCATGCTGAGCGGAGCCGAACCATCCGCACTATGTACACATAATATGTACAAATAACACTCGGTATTTTGCTACCTACGTTATGGATGGTTCGACTCCGCTCACCATGACACACTGCAAAATTTAGGCATTAGAGAGAACCGTACATTGCCTTCTTTACATTGTACTTTGTACATCGTACTTCGTACATCATTCTTTAATCTTCCGTCGTCCAAAAAAAATCACAACCCCTCCAACTGCACACCCAACTCTTCCCAATGCTTCATGCTTTTGGCGAGTTGTTGCTTTAGGTCGTCGTGTTTTTTTACTACCAGTTTGCTCTTGGCTTCGTCTTTAAATAGTTCAGGGTCTTGCAATTGAACTAGGATACCGGCTATTTCCTTTTCCAAGCGCTCGATGGTGTCTTCCTCCAGCTTCAGTTCGTTCTTCAGCTTTTTTAGCTCTTTGTCTTGCTCCTTCTTCTGGTTCTGGTCGTCTTTTACAGCGTTATCGTTCGGGCTGCTCTTACCAAAAGCTTGCGACTTAAGGGCTTTGTCCTTGTCCTTGCTGGTTTCAAAGTCACGGAAGCTTTCCACGGCATGGCTATCCAAGAATACTTGGATGTCGCCGTAGTGCTCTACAATGCGCTTGTTGGTAAACTCAAAAGTCTTATTGGTCAATCCTTGCAAAAAGTCCCTATCGTGGCTCACTAGTATCAGCGTGCCATCGTAGCGAAGCAAGGCTTCCTTCAACACCTCTTTGCTGGCAATGTCCAAGTGGTTGGTAGGCTCATCGAGAATCAACAAATTCACCGGGCGTAGCAACATGCGCGCCAATGCCAACCTTGATTTCTCCCCGCCCGAAAGCACCTTTACCTTCTTATCAATCTCCTCTTCGCCAAACAAAAATGCGCCCAGCAGGCCGCGTACCCGGGCTTGGTTGGTCCACTCATGGGTAGCCACGTCTTCAATGGTTTGTATTACGGTGCGGTTCTCGTTCAGGGTTTTCTCCTGTATCTGGGCATAGTAGCCAATCTCCACATTGTGGCCGATTTTCAAAATGCCCTGCGCATCGGTTTCGCCATTGATCATTTTCACCAAGGTCGATTTACCCATGCCGTTTTTGCCTACAAAGGCCACCCGTTCTCCACGGGTAATATCGAAGATTAGGTTCTTCAATATCTCCTTGGTACCGTAGCTCTTGTTCAATTGCTCCGCCCTTAGCACCACATCGCCACTGCGGGGCGCTTTAGGGAAGTGGAACTGGATGGAGGAGTTGTCCAAATCATCAAACTCAATACGTTCCACCTTATCCAATTGCTTCTGTGCCGATTTGGCCTGGGTAGCTTTGGATGCCTTCGCTTTAAAACGCTCAATAAAGCGCTCTTGCTGGGCGATGTACCGTTGCTGGTTTTTGTAAGCGTTCTGTTGTTGCTCCAAGCGCTCCTCGCGAAGCTCGAAGAACTTGGTATAGTTGGCCTTGTAATCGTATATTTTGCCAAAAACAATCTCGATGGTACGGTTGGTCACGTTATCCAAGAAAGCCCTATCGTGGCTTACCATTAACAACGCGCCCGGATAGTTGATAAACACCTGCTCCAACCATAGAATCGATTCGATATCCAAGTGGTTCGTAGGCTCATCCAGCAATAGTAGCGAAGGTTTCTGCAGAAGCAATTTTGCCAACTCCACGCGCATCTGCCAGCCACCGCTAAACTCGGTCATCGGGCGCAGCATATCCGCATCGCTAAAACCAAGGCCTTTAAGCGTTTTGATTACCTCGCTCTCCATTTTACCGGCACCAAGGGTGTGTACGCGCTCATGGCAATCGCTCAGGCGATTAATCATCTCCATGTAGTCGTCGCTCTCGTAATCCTCGCGGGTGGCCAACTGCTCGTTGATGCTCTCAATCTCCTGCTCCATTTTCAGCACTTCGTCAAACGCCGTCATGGTTTCATCCATTATGGTTTTGGTAGAGTCGTTGCTGATTTCTTGGGGCAGGTAACCGATGGTTTCGCCTGGGCCGGTCATTATGGCACCCTTGGTAGGTGGTTGGTGGCCGGCTAATATTTTCAACAGGGTAGATTTGCCCACACCGTTCTTGCCGACAAGGCCGATACGGTCTTTTGCGTTCATCACAAAAGAAATCTCTTTAAACAGGTCGCGGCTACCAAAAGTAACCGACAGATTAGCAACACTTATCATAAGGGTGCAAAGATAGCTATTATTAGACGCAAGACATAAGACACAAGATGCAAGACTAAAGCGTTTATCAAACACAGCAATATCAAGGCTCTCAATAACTAATCAACCAGTTAACTAATCAACTACTTCACCGTAATCCCCGCCAGTATTTGCTTACCTGCCTTGGCCCACGGGTCGGTAACGGCACACTCGCAGTTGAAATTGATAATTACTAACTGGCCGCCTACGCCCATTAAGTATATCATGTTGTAAACCATCTTGTTATCTGGCGTAAGTGACTTAAACTCCAGTCGGCCAACCAGCTTGCCATTAACGCTGGTAGTGGCATGTTCCACCCAATGCATGGCGGGGTAGGCCTCTTCTAGCGTGCTTTTCATTACATTCAACAGCTCCTGCATGGCAGGTCCGTCTTGAGGGGCGTTTTGATAGCTATTGCTAAAAGCCAGATTGATGCTGCTCTCCGTACCGCGGAATACATAGTTGGGCGGGTTGGTGGCATCGTAGCGCTCGGCCACTTCGGTAGCAGTCATCTGCTTAAAATCGGCAGGCAGCATCACCGTTAGGTTCTTGTCGAACAGCTCCTTCTTTTGGGTGAGGGGGGTGTTTTGGGCAAATGCGATGAAGCTAGAGGCTATGAGGATTACTGATAAGAGGTGTTTCATAAATCAACTTTCTCTAATTGGGTTTTCAAACGGAGCAAAGACTGCTCAAATTGCGGGCCAACTTGCCCATCGGCAAAGAGGCCTGCAAACCGCTGCATCGGGTTCCAGCCCAGCTCGGCACTGTATTCAAAGCCTACTCGAGTGAGGGTATCGCCTTTATCCAAAAAGCGCACACGGCCCTTGGCTCCTATTTGCCCACCAGCCCATAGCTCGTAAAACACACCATCAGCCGGGTTCATTTGGGTAAGGATGATTTCGCCTTCGCCTACGTTATCCCCCTTCCAAGCCAGCTTACTTTCCGCCTCGCCTGGCGCACCGCTAAAGGTATATATCAGGGTAGGGTCGCTGGCTTTTTGCCAAGGGCTCCATTCTGGCCAAGTATTGAGGTCGCTGATGGTGTTGAACACTTGCTCCGTAGGCGCATCGATGCTTATTGCCCGCTCGACGGTGTAATTGCTGGGCAGCAAAAAGCCCACTACCGACAGTAGTAAAAGTGTTATACTAAGGCCAAAGGCGAGGAAGTGCCATCGTTTCATGGGCAGTGGTTATAATAGCAAAGATAAGCAGCGGCAAAGATATAGGCGCATATTGCCCATATCTATTCCCAGCCCCTACTAAAGCAAAAAGCGCCAGCACCCTCTGGTGCCAAAGCTCTTAGCTCTCAAACAAACCACAACCTCATCTATTTTACTGGTACATAAATTTCTTGCTGATGATGCCTTGGCCCATATCTATTTGTAAAATATAGATGCCAACAAAAACGACATACTAAACAGCAACCCTGCTTTACCCATAGCCTTAACCACACTTTGTTTTGCCGCTATATGGTTTTGGTTTCCGTAAATAGTGCTCACTGCATTTCCATATACTTAGTAACCCTTTTTCTGAAATCAGCAGCATAATTTCCGTATCATTGTCTCAACATCAATCTCTATCCCATGCCTACTGCCAAAGGATTTGCCGCACCTGCACCCAACATCGCCCTTGAACCATTTACTTTCAGCCGCCGCGAGCCAGGTGCAAACGAAGTGCTGATTGACATTAAGTTTTGCGGCGTATGCCATAGCGATATACACCAAGTACGCGATGAGTGGGGCAAAGGCACCTACCCGATGGTGCCTGGCCATGAGATAGTAGGCGAGATCATAAAAGTAGGCAGCGAAGTTACCAACTTCAAGGTGGGCGACCTTGCTGGGGTAGGCTGTTTTGTAGATAGCTGCCGCAAGTGCCCAAGCTGCCAAAAAGGCCTAGAACAATACTGCGAAGTGGGCATGGTTGGCACTTACAACAGTAAAGATAAACAAGGCAACCCCACCTACGGTGGCTACAGTAATTTGATAACCGTTGACGAAAAGTATACCCTAAAAGTATCGCCGAAGCTTGATTTGGCGGGGGTAGCGCCGTTGCTTTGTGCAGGCATCACCACTTGGTCGCCACTGCGGGAGTGGAAGGTAAGCAAGGGCCATAAGCTAGCAGTGGTTGGCTTGGGCGGCCTAGGCCACATGGCTGTGAAGCTAGCGGTATCGTTGGGTGCCGAGGTAACCGTATTGAGCACCTCGCCTAGCAAAGAAGCCGATGCAAAAGCACTGGGCGCGCACCACTTTGCCTTAACGAAAAACGAAGAGCACTTTAAAGCACTTAAGAATTCTTTCGACTTTATTATTGATACCGTTAGTGCTCAGCACGATATTGCCAGCTACCTAAACCTGCTGCGCGTGGATGGCACTATGATACTACTAGGCATACCACCTGAGGCATCGTTGATACACAATAGCCCGCTGGTAATGAAGCGCCGCCGACTGGCCGGTTCACTTATTGGTGGCATTAAGGAAACCCAAGAAATGCTGGACTACTGCGCCGAGCACGGCATCGTTTCCGACATTGAGCTGATACCCATCAGCTACATCAACGAAGCCTACGAGCGCGTACTTAAAAGCGATGTGCGGTATCGTTTTGTGATTGATATGGCTCTTTAGTCTACGGCCTAAAGTGATGGATGCTTCGCTGTTAAATCAACTAGCCCAAGAGCTGCATCAACACTCACTTCTTGGACGACAAAACTAAGTTGGTTGACGGTCAATTCTCCATAGCTTGCCTCGTTTTAAATGCGGGCCAATCGATGTCTCATTGTTCAATCAATCAGCCCCAAAATCCGCATTAATACTCACTTCGTAGACGACAAAATCCTGTCGTCAGTAAACCAATAACCAGTCAACCAATAA
Organism: Sphingobacteriales bacterium; assembly: GCA_027483645.1. Lineage (GTDB taxonomy): Bacteria > Bacteroidota > Bacteroidia > Chitinophagales > CAIOSU01 > CAIOSU01. The sequence continues at coordinate 157,564 of JAIXUD010000020.1, read as the reverse complement.
CCATGGACCGAGGACTGTGGACCGTCGACCAAAACAACTACCTTTGCCCTTAACCATCCGACAACATTTATGACTGAAACCGCAACGGGTAAAACCGCGATACTGCTAGGCGCTACTGGCCTAATAGGCGGCCATTGCTTAGAGTTTCTATTGAAAAGCCCGCGCTACAGCAAAGTACTGTGCCTGGTGCGCAAAAAGCTGCCCATCATTAACGAAAAGCTACAGCAGGTGGTGGTTGATTTTGATAACCTAGCCGCCTATGCCGAGCAAATGAAAGGCGACGATGTGTTTTGCTGCTTGGGCACCACCATCAAAATAGCCAAGAGCAAAGAGAACTTTAAAATGGTAGACTATGTGTACCCGCTGGAGGTGGCCAAAATAGCACAGCAAATGGGCGCACAGCAGTATTTGATTGTTACAGCCATGGGTGCGGATAAAAACTCTTTCGTGTTTTACAACGAAGTAAAAGGGAAAACCGAGCACGACATCAAGGCATTGCGCTACCAAAGCTTACACATACTGCAGCCTAGCCTGCTGCTAGGCGACCGCGAAGAAGCCCGCACTGGCGAAAAAGTAGGCGAAGCGGTGATGAAGACTTTCGACTTTATGTTTAAAGGTCCGCTTAAGAAATATCGTGCCATTGAGGCGCGCGCCGTGGCGTTTGCGATGGTACATTTGGCTACCATCAACCAAGCAGGCATCCACACCCACCAGAGCGACGAGATACAATCCATCTACGATAAATACGCCCAGCAATGAACTTGGCCATAGATATTGGCAACAAATACACCAAAGTGGCCGTGTTTGATGGCGAAACCCAACTCTGGAGCAATGCCTACAAACACTTTCATCTAGATAACATCAGGGAAATTTATGCGCAATACCCTGACATTACCGATGTAATAATGAGTAACGTTTCAGGTAATTTACCCGTTACCGAAGCTTTTATTCGGGAGCGTTCTCACTACATGGTATTGATGCACGATACGCCCACCCCCATCATAAATCAATACAAAACCCCCGAAACATTGGGTCGCGACCGCTTGGCGGCAGTGGCGGGTGCCGTGGCACTTTACCCTGGTGAGGATTTACTGGTAATTGACGCGGGCACTTGTATTACCTATGAGTATGTAAACAAGGCCAGGGAATACTTTGGCGGTGGTATCTCGCCTGGGCTGCGCATCCGTTTCAAGGCCTTGAAGAAGTACACTGGCAAGCTGCCCTACCTGAAAAAACAGGATGTTGACTACCTAATTGGAGGCAATACTACCGAAAGTATACTTAGCGGGGTGATAAATGGCACCTCGGGTGAAATAAACCATATTATTTCCCGTTACTTGTCCATGTATCCCGATTTGCGGGTGCTGGTTACGGGTGGCGATGCGCGATTCTTTGAATCTTATTTGAAAAGTCCCATCTTTGTCGTCCCGAACCTAGTTTTATTCGGCTTAAATAAAATCCTACTCTATAATGCAGGCTTGCGCCATTAAGTTTTGGGCAATTGTAATATTGGCGATAGCCGGTATTAGCGCCCAGGCACAAGAAGTTTCTCCGTACTCCAGGTATGGCATGGGCGATATTGAATCGCCAGACTTCGCGGCCTCTAGGTCATTGGGTGGGTTATCGGCCGCATATCGCGATGGGTACAACATCAACTTTGTCAATCCAGCATCCTACTCACACCTTAGGTTTGTAACCTTCGAGACCGGCATATCGGCCAGCAACCGCTGGTTGCGCACCGATAACAACAACTACAGGGCTGGCGATGGTTTCTTGGATTACATCGCCATGGCATTCCCTTTTACCAAAGGTACCATTAGCGTGGGCTTAGTGCCCTTTAGCAGTATGCGCTACGATTTGCAAGGCAACTATTCCGATACGCTGGGCAACGAGTTCTCTCGCCTATACAGCGGCAAAGGCCGCACCTACGACTTATATGTGGGCTACGGGTACAACTTCGTGTTTAAAGATGCCTTGCCAAAAAGCGATACCACCGGTAACCGCCACTCTCTGGCAATAGGTGCCAACGCTTCTTACCGATTCGGGCAACTGCGCTATGGCGAAGTATTGACCCTTACCAATGACCCTTTTGCACTAAGCTCGCGCCGAAATACTACCGTGCGCGTAAGCGATGTGGTAGTTACGCTAGGCACCCAGTTCCGCACTATTATTAACTGGAAAACGGCCATGGATACCTCCATAAAAGACCGGCCAGATCCGCTGTTGCTTACCTTGGGCTTATATGGTGGCACTCCATCAAACCTTAGTAGCGGCATCAATAGTGTTTTCGATAGATTCTATATTGCAGGTTCAAATGTGGTAACGGTGGATACTATTGCCAATACCGATGACGGTAAAATCAAGCTGAATATGCCTGCGCAAATTGGCTTCGGTGCTACCTTAGGCGACCAAAACAAATGGCAGGTTGGTTTTGATGTGAAGTACACTTTCTGGAACGGGTTTGCAGGCTTAAACCAAGCCGAACCGTTGAAAAATAGCCTGCGCATTGGAGGCGGCATAGAGTTTAGGCCCAACGACCAAGGCAAAGGCTTTATACGCCGCACACAGTATAGAGTGGGTGGCTATTATGATAGTGGCTACTTGGATATTCGTAATCAGTCTATCTCCGAGTATGGCCTTAGTTTCGGCATGGGCATACCTATGGGCTCACGGCCACGGATGAACAAGTTGAACCTAGGCGTTGAAGCCGGCTCAAGGGGTACTGCTGCCGGCGGCTTGGTGCAAGAAACCTTTGTAAGGGTATCAATAGGTATTGTATTAAACTCATCAAGCTACGATACTTGGTTCGTGAAGCGGAAGTACGATTAAGGTTTTTACTTAAAAGTTGACCATGGAGCGTATTGTGCTGGCTTTATTATTAGTGATTGGGGCCTTTGGGTTACAATCGGTAGTGGGCCAAAACGAAACACCATGCAGCCCCGAGTGGGGCGCCACCCCACCCAAAGCCCAAGAAGCCGCTACACTATACACCGAACTGTATAGGCAGCAAAACTACACCGCCGCACTACCCTACCTCAAAACCTTATTGCAACTGGCACCTGGCGCCCGCCAAAACGCCTACTTGCACGGCATTACCATCTATAAGGATATGCTGGCCAAGGCTACTAGCCCCCAACTTAAAGCAGCATATATTGATACCATAATGATGCTGCACGATGGGCGCATACGCTGTTTCGGGCAGGGCTATGGTATCAAAGCGTATGATTTGTATACCCTTACCCCTGCTGACATCATGGGTAATATAAACGCCTTTGACCTAGCATTTGCAAAGGAAACCAAAGAAACCGACGACTTATTGCTGCTGCCCTACATGATAACCGTGGAGAAGGCATTTATTAAAGGCTATATGGATACCGCCGCATTAATCAATAGATACATCAAGGTGGTAAACATAGTAGAAAGCAACGCTTACCCAAACGGCGGCATCCCGCGTAAATATGAGGAGGCACTTAGCAAAATAACCCTTCGCCTTACCAGCCAGCTATTAACTTGCCCCGCTATTACTCCTTTCCTTAGAGCAACACATGATAGCTTGCCCCTTCAAATTGCCGATGTTGAAAAGCTTTTTAAGCTGCTGTACCGCCTAGGCTGCAAGGCCGAGCCGCTATTTATTGAACTTGCCGGAAAGCTGGTGGTAGAAAAGCCCAACGAGGAGCTCTATGGCATACTATACACCCGTGCTTATGAGGATGGCAAATATGATGAGGCGCTAAAGTATGCCACCAAAGCACTGGAACTAGCCACCGAAAACCCCAATAAGGCCAAGTACCACCTAGAAATTGCCAAGATACAACAAGGCAAGGGCGACTTTGTAAACGCCCGCGCTAGTGCGCTGTTTTCGGCGCAATTGCAGCCACGGGGCGCACCCTATGTGCTTATTGGCGACATGTACGCCGCCAGCGGCAAACTGTGCAGCAACGGAATCGGCTGGGAAAGCCAAGTGATACTTTGGGCAGCCATGGATATGTACGAAAAGGCCAAAAGCCTTGATCCTTCGGTGGTGGGCGTTGCCAATAAAAAGCTCAATGAGTGCAAGCAACTAATACCTACCAGCGGCGAATGCTACTTCCGCAACTTTAAGGAGGGCGATAAATTTGAGGTGGGCTGCTGGATAAATGAAACTACTACGGTGCGTTGCGTGGTTGAATAGCTGTTTAGTTAGTATCAAGATATGAGTATCAAGTATCAAGACATATTATCCCCAACACTTCTATTCCAGCAGGGGTTATATTGTAGTATTAACAATGCTGCATGTCCCTCACCTAACCTCTCCCAGAGGGAGAGGGACTCATGCCTCCTTGCCTTCGGCAAGAAGTTTCTACTAAAATTATCCTCAAATATAAGATTTACAACGAACCGAAAGGTGAGGCATACAAAGTCCCTCTCCCTCTGGGAGAGGTTAGGTGAGGGAAACATACTACCCATCAACATACCGATACTGATAATTCTAGTAGTGTTAGCCTTGTGCTTTTCTTCTTGCGATAAAGAGACACCGCCGATAAAAGTGCTGGTGCCCAATGAGGCAGCTAACCTTGAAATAGCTAGAGATGTAGAAGTGGTGTACAGCGAGCTGGGCCAAGTAAAGGCGAGAATCATTAGCCCACTGCTGATACGTGGCACACGCGACAATGATGACTTTATGGAGTACCCCGAAGGCCTTACGGTGTATAATTATAATGCCGAAATGGAGATAGAGAGTAGGATGAGCGCCAACTATGGCATAAGCTACGAAAAAAAGGAGGAGGTGATGGTGCGCGACGATGTGGTATTGATAAACATTAAAGGCGAAAAGCTTAACAGTGAAGAGCTGTGGTGGAATCGCCAAACCAAAAAGATAACATCCGACAAATTTGTAAAGGTTACCACCGCTGAGGAAGAGATTATTGGCTATGGCTTTGATGCCAACCAAGACTTTAGCGAGTACACCGTGCGAAACGTGAAGATGATAACCAATATAGACGACCCCAATGTGGAATAAGATATTCGATATTCCGGCATTTTTTGCTGCGGGGTGCTTGTTTGTATATGGTCTATTGGGCATCATAAAGAGCGAGAAGCTGGAAGAAGGCGATATGGCACCGAGTTACTTCATTATTATGTCGTTGTTTATTGTCATGTTCATCATCGGAGCCAAGCGGCAACGGAAGTTTCAAGATAAGATGAACGACAAAGATGAGCCGCCTGGCAATCATTAAATGAATATCCCGATTATAATTGGTTGTTTTATAATGCTTTGGAAACCAAATAGCAAGAGACTTAAGGTAGAATTGCTAATAACTTAGGCGAAATTGAAATTTCCTGTTTTATCAAGTTTAACTGATCATTAGTAATAAATGATAGACCAGCTACCTCAACAAGTCACTTATTTTGTTTTTACCCGATAATAGGTTTAATTTGCACTTTGTTTTAAAAATCCACAGTTCATGGGAGTTATAATGACTATCCGCAATAAGTTCGGATACGTTTTGGTGGGCGGGATCGCAGTTGCCATCGTTCTATTTCTTTTAGGAGACCTATTAAGCTCTGGCCAAGGCGCTTTTCAGCGCAGCAGCAACGTTGCTGGCAACGTTAATGGCGATGAAATTGACTACTACGAATTCCAGACGAGGCTCGACCGGAACGCCAACAGCTTCCGCTTGCAGAACAAAACCGCTGATGTAGATGAAGAAACCATGGCAGCGCTTCGCGAAGAAACCTGGAATGAGATGGTGCGCGAGCGCGTTTTAAGCCGCGAGTTTGAAGCTTTGGGCATGGCAGTTACAGACGCGGAGATTCACCAGATGTTCTTTGGCCCTAACCCGCACGAAGTAATCAAACAAAACTTTAGCGACCCAGCAACTGGCGAATTCAACCCACAGGTAGTAAAAAACTACCTTGACAACCTCATTAACGAGGATGCCAACGGCACCCCTGACGAAAAACGCCTGCGCTGGAATACTTTCGAGAAATTCTTGATTAAAGACCGCTTGGAAGGCAAATACACCACCTTGCTAAAACAGTTGGTATACATACCTAAGTGGTACACCACTGCCTACACTGGTTGGGCTAAAGCTGCGGTAAACGTAGAGTACGTGTTGTTGCCATACGCTAGCGTAACCGACGAGCAAATCAAAATTACGGATGCCGACTTGAAAGCTTACTTGAACGACCATCAAAAGCAGTTTGAGCAAGACGAGTTCCGCGTTTTGGATTATGTGGTGTTCAATGTTGTCCCTTCTAAAGAGGATACCTTAGCAGCCGAAGCAGCACTTAACACTTCGTTTGAAGATTTTAAGGTTGCCAAGAACGATTCAACCTTCGTTCTGCGCAACAGCGAAACCAATTACGAAGGAAAATACCTTACCCGCAACGAGCTTACCACTGTATTTGCTGATAGCCTGTTTGTGATTGATACAATGACCTACATTGGCCCGTACTTGGAAAACGGCAGCTATACCGTTGCCAAATTGATAGACCGTAAGATGCTTGCCGACTCTGTAGAAGTGGCCGGTTTCAACTTCCAAGCACAAGACCAAGCCCAATTTGATAGCCTTATATTGATTGCCGATACTTTGGTAAAACAAATCAATGCTGGTACTTTGGCATTTAACGATGCCCGCACCCAGTATGGCAACGTAAACCCATTGGATACTACCGGCGGTGTAATTGGCTGGGTAAAACCAGGAGAAACCACAGTGGTAAGCGAGTTTGTACAGAACCAAGTATTGTACTACAAAAGCCAAGGCCAAGCCGTATTGTACTGGGAGCAATCGGGCCTGATACAGGTATCTTACGTGAAAACTGCTACCCCCACTAAGCCAGCTGTAAAAGTAGCCTTCTTGACGGTTCCTATCCTTCCAAGCAAGGATACCGAGAAGCGTTACTATGATGAGGCTAACGAGTTCTACAATGCCAACAGTACTGCTGATAAATTCAATGCCAGCGCTACCCCAAAACAAACCAGCCCACAAATCAAGAAGTCTGACAACCAGATTGGCGTGTTGGGCAGTGCCCGAGAGCTAGTTAAAGCGGCTTACAATGCCGAGAAAGGCGAAGTATTGGCCCCACAAATTTTGGATGGCAAGTATGTAGTAGCGGTTGTAAAAGAAGTAAGCGAAGGCGGTGTGCCTACAGTAGATGCCGTACGCAACCAGTTGGAAGTGGCGGTGAAGAAACAGAAGAAAGCTGAGTTCCTTAAAAATAAAATTGGTACCGATACTGACTTGAACAGCATTGCCAACAAAAACGGTACTGCCATCAGCATTGCTACCAACCTTAACTTGAACAATAACACCGTAGGTGCTGGCCCTGAGCCATCGGTTGCTGGTGCTGCGTTGGCCTTGGAAATCGGAAAAGTGTCAAAACCGATTGAAGGTGTTAACGGGATTTATGTAATCAAAGTAACCAGCAAAACCCCTGGCGTAGCTTCGGAAGATGCAACCGCTAGCTTTGAAGGCCAAATGATGTTGATGAACCAACGTGGCCAAGTAGAGGGCAGCTTCTACAATGCCTTGGAAGAAATGTCGGAGATATTGGACGAGCGCTTCAAGTTTTATTGATATATACGGAACTAAAAACAACAGATTAGTTGTTTTGCCATAGCAAAAGGGCGGCTATTGTAGCCGCCCTTTCGTTTTTTATAGGAATGAGTATGCAAGAAACACCTTTGATAAACCGCATTGCAGAAAGCGGGCTGGTAACGCTGGATTTAGCAGATTTTCTACCTGCTGAACCGATAGCCGAACTAGATATTAAGCCCTTCCTGGTACAAGGACTGGTGCTCATGGAGAAGCCCTTTAGGGAAGCCCTCAAACAAACAGACTGGCAAGCTTACCAAGGCAAGATAGTAGCTGTATACTGCTCAGCCGATGCCTTGATACCCAAGTGGGCCTACATGCTGCTGGCAAGCTATCTACAGCCAGTGGCTACACAAATAGCTTTTGGCAATAAGCTGGAAGTAGAAAACCAATTGCTATTAAAATCCCTTGAAAATATAGATACACAAAAGTACGTTGATGCTAGGGTAGTGATAAAGGGTTGCGGAGACCGCGACATCCCTGCCGAAGCATACATGAAGATAAGTGCTATATTGTTACCACTGGTTAAAAGCCTCATGTATGGCGAGCCGTGCTCTACAGTGCCGGTATTTAAACGAACCAGTTAAAACCAATACCATGAAACAGCCCATATCCGTAGCCTTAATAGTAATGAATGTCGTTTTACTTGGGTTCATATTCGCATCGCATGTTTCCAGCAACGATGCCAACGCATCTAACCATTATGACACCATGCCTGGCCCTGTTGTGATAAAAATACTACCCGCAAAACTGCCAAAGTATGTTGACTTTGCAGGCGAAGTGGTACCGCTAGATATATTTGATGTGCGTGAGAGGCTCGATAGGGAAATGAATGTAAATGCTTATTGGCATTCCAACTCATTGAGCATGTTCAAACTGAAGAACCGGATGTTCCCCATCATCGAGAAAATATTAAAGGAAGAGGGCGTGCCTGATGACTTTAAATATCTGGCATTGGCAGAAAGCGGCCTTCGCAATGTAATATCGCCCAGCAAGGCTAGCGGTATATGGCAGTTTTTGGAAGGTACTGCCCAAAACTATGGCCTAGAGGTAGGGGAAGAAGTGGATGAGCGTTTCCATTTGGAAAAATCGACACGTGCGGCATGCAAATACCTGAAGGCTACCCAAAAAGAATTTGGTAGCTGGGCATTGGCGGCGGCGGCTTACAACATGGGCCACAATGGTTTGCGGAAGACCATGGAAAAACAAAAAATGACCAGTTATTTCGATTTGTACCTTAACGAGGAAACTTCGCGGTATGTGTTCCGCATTATTGCCTTGAAAGAAATCTTTAAAAGCCCACAAGAGTATGGTTTTTACTTGGATAAATCCGACCTATATCCAGAAATACCTACCCGTACGGTAACCGTGGATACCACTATCAATGATTTAGCTGCTTTTGCTATTGAACAGGGAAGCAACTATAAGATGCTAAAACTATCAAACCCTTGGCTACGCGCCGATAAGCTCACCAACACCACTGGTAAAAAGTACAGAATAGAGTTGCCTAAGTAATAGTATATTTGATGCTGGTAAAAATAAAAGATGAGGGCAACCAGCTACCTGCTTAACATTTGGGAAGGCATAAAAACCAATAAATGGCGACAGCTTGCCCTGCTGCTAATACTGCAAGGGCTGTTAATGCTGGTGGGTTTTAACAAAATAATTACCGCTCCCGAAGAAACAGTATTTAAAGACGACTGGGACGGTGTAAAGAACTACTATACTTATGTATGGTATGTTTCTCAGCCCGATTCTGTACCGTATAAGCTTTTTACGGGCATGAACTACCCGTACAATGAATACTTTTACTACACCGACAACACGCCAATAGTAGCCGTAGCTGTACGCTGGGTACACCTTAATGTGGTTGATTTGAGCAACTACTTCATGGCTATCTATCATTGGGTCATGTTTCTTAGCATGTGGCTCAGCACACTGCTTCTCTTTTTGATATTGCGTAAGCTAGGCTTACCTGCTCTTTGGGTATTACTAGGCTCCCTAATGTTGGCCTGGCTACATCCCCAAATACTCAAGTTTTCTTTCGGCTGCTACAACCTGGCCTTTACTTGGGCACAGTTATCAGTGTTTTATGGGCTTTTGCACCTCCACGGCCACATGGTAAAACGCACTGCCCGTAAGGCAGTATTATGGAGCCTATTTCTTGCATTAGCCGTTACTGTATCGGCCTTGTGCCACTTATACTATTTGCCGCTATTGCTGTTGTGGATAGCTTTCTACTTGGGTGTAATGGTAGTTTATCAACTCGCAAAGCGGCAAGTGCCTTGGTTGCCCGTGGCCTCCGGATTGCTTATTGCTGGCATTTCTGCAGCAGTATGCTTTGGCATGATTATGCTTACCGATGAGTATTATGCCCACCGGCTTACCGTTAATGCCGGTTATGGCCACCGAGATTGGATACTGAACTATAAAGACCTCTTTGCACCAAACTGGTTCAACAGCCTACAGTTTATATTTCACAGGGAATACAGTGGCGCAAGCGAAGGACATTCATATTTGGGCGCTGCGGCTTTGTATGGCTGGTTGATGGTATTAATAAGCGCGGCTTGGAACCATTATCAGCGCCGACAGTGGCCCCGGTTGTTGCCCATTTCGCAAGACAAACTCTTTTGGTTTGCCATAGGGTTTGGCGCAATATCCCTCACTTTTATTGCTTTGAGCGAGCACATTGAAACCTCGAAGGATAATTATCTCACCAACTATTTAAACATCTTTTATTACCTAAGGCCCCATACTGATTCCATTACCCAGTTTCGCGCCCTTGGGCGGTTTGTGTGGCCGTTGTTTTGGGTAGTGAACTTTATGCTATTATGGTACTTGGCAAAACGAATGGCTACCATCCCTAAGATAGTGGTTGTGGTTGTTTTTACATTAATGGGTTCGGATACTGTGGATATGCTGCGATACTACAACATTGTTTACCGTGCCAATCCATTTGCCGAAACGCAACTGGAAACAACAAGAGAAACCTTCTCTACCATTAACATAAGCAGCTATCAAGCCCTTTTGCCTATCCCATACTATCATGTAGGTAGCGACAACTATGATATAACCATGGATCCTGAAAGGGTTTGGGCTCGAGAATCCATGCAACTATCAATGGCCTGGAAAATGCCCCTTATGGCCACACAGCTTGCCCGTACCGCAAATTACCAAGCCATAAACCTTACAGGGATGTTTCAAACAGGTACTTTGGCCGTTGATATGGTGGAACTGATGGACTCGCGCCCTGTATTGATAATAATTAAGAAAAGCCTCACAAACCCTTGCGCCACAGCCGAGGGAGTGCCTAGCACTTGGGCCATTGATGTGTGTGCATTGCCATTAGTATTCGAAAATGAAGCTTACCAACTATATAAATGGCAACCAAAAGCACCTTAACCGCAGATATTAGCCCTAATAATTGCAAATACGCCAAAAGCATCTTACCTTTGTGCTCTCTTAATAGAATGGTGCGGTAGCTCAGATGGTAGAGCAAGGGATTGAAAATCCCTGTGTCGGCGGTTCGATCCCGTCTCGCACCACAGTCAACAAAAAGCCTTTCAGTTTACGCTGGAAGGCTTTTTTGTTTTTGGTTGCACCATCACCTGCAAAACCTTCCTTATCTTTATAGGCTATGAGCACGGGTATACACATCTACAACAGCCTAAGCAGGCAGAAGGAGCTTTTCGAACCCCTGAAACCACCATTTGTGGGCTTGTATTTGTGCGGCCCTACGGTATATGGTGAGCCGCACTTGGGCCACGCCCGCCCTGCCATCACGTTTGATGTGGTGGTGCGCTACCTGCGCCATAAAGGTTTTAAGGTACGCTACGTGCGCAACATTACGGATGTAGGCCACCTAGTAAACGATGCCGATGCAGGTGAGGACAAAATAGCTAAAAGAGCCCGCCTAGAGCAGCTGGAGCCGATGGAAGTGGTGCAGCAATATACCATTGCCTACCGCGAAGCCATGACTAGGCTAAATACCCTTGCACCTAGCATAGAACCTACCGCCAGCGGCCACATTATTGAGCAGATAAACATGACCCAAAGCATTATTGATGCTGGTTTGGCATATGTGGTAGAGGGCTCGGTGTATTTTGATGTAATGAAATACAACGAAAAGTACCACTACGGCAAACTATCAGGCCGGGTGCTGGAAGACCTACAAGCGAGCGAGCGGGAACTGGAAGGGCAAGATGGTAAACTTAACAAAGCAGACTTTGCTCTATGGAAAAAGGCAGAGCCAGAGCACATTATGCGCTGGCCAAGCCCTTGGGGCGATGGCTTCCCCGGCTGGCACATTGAGTGCTCGGCCATGAGCAGCAAGTACCTCGGCGAGACCTTTGATATACACGGCGGCGGCATGGACTTGCTTTTCCCCCACCATGAGTGCGAAATAGCGCAATCGGTAGCATCATGCGGCAAAGAACCTGTGAAATACTGGATGCACAACAATATGGTAACCATCAATGGCCAGAAGATGGGCAAATCGTTGGGCAATGCGATTAACCTATCGCAGTTCTTTAGCGGTGACCATCCGCTGCTGGAGCGTGCTTATAGCCCCATGACTATCCGTTTCTTTATTTTGCAAAGCCACTACCGCAGCACGCTCGATTTTACCAACGAGGCATTGCTGGCCAGCGAAAAGGGATTGAAGCGCCTATTGGCGGCCAACAAATCACTCAAAGAACTAACTGCCCCTGCTGCTAACGGTACCATAAACACCGAGCTAGATGCAGAGATATTAGGCCTTTGTAATGACTTGGATGCGTACATGAAAGACGATTTCAATACCGCCCAAACCTTGGCCGCCTTATTCGAATTGAGTGCCAAGATAAACGGCATTAAAGACGGTCACATTTCTGCTGATAGCATCTCTGCTGATACTTTCGCACTCTTGAAATCGCAGTTTGCATTGTTTACTGAGGTGATTTTGGGCCTGCAAGAGGAAGATGCCGCGAGCCACAATGGCGTAACTGATGGTTTAATGCAGTTGATTATCGACATCCGCAAACAATCGCGTGAGAAGAAGGATTATGCCACCAGCGACCAGATACGCGACGCGCTGGCTGCAGTGAAAATACAATTGAAAGATGGCAAGGAAGGTACCGATTGGACTTATCTCAACTAACATGAAACAGCTACGCTACTATTACCTATTGCTCTGCCTTGGTTGCTTGGTGGCTTGCAACTCATGTGAAACCGACCCCAATGGCACCACGGGTAATGGCACTACCGTAACCCCTGCTAAACCCAAGAGCCAAGCACCCGATTTTAGTGCTGATAGTGCTTATGCTTATGTAAAAAAACAGGTAGACTTCGGCCCACGCGTACCCGGTACGCCCGAGCATGCCGCATGTAAAGATTGGCTGGTAAGCTCTTTTGAAGCCTACGCCGACAGAGTGATTAAGCAAGAAGGTGCAGTGCAGGTGTTTGATGGCAAAAAGATAAACTTCACCAACATTATTGCCAGTTTTAACCCGGAAGCTACGACCCGTATTTTACTGTGCGCGCACTGGGACACCCGCCCCTTTGCCGACCATGACCAAGACCCCGCCAACCACCAAAAGCCCATACTGGGTGCTAATGATGCCGGTAGTGGTGTAGGTGTTTTGCTAGAAATAGCCCGAGTACTAAAGAGCAACCCAGTAAAGATTGGTGTGGACATCGTACTATTTGACGTTGAAGATTACGGCCAACCCGATTTCGCACCAGGCCCTAGAAAAGCTGACACCTATGCACTCGGCAGCCAATACTGGAGCAAAAACCCACATGTGGGAGGGTACCAAGCAAAGTACGGCATACTGCTGGATATGGTAGGTGCGAGCAATAGCCGTTTCCGTATTGAGGGGTATAGCAATCAATTTGCCTCCAATATAGTGCAAAAGGTATGGTCAATTGGCAATGAGCTCGGCTATGGCTTCAATTTCCCCTACGAGAACGGCCCACCGATACAAGACGACCACTTTTATATAAACACCGTTGCCGGCATCCCTACTGTCGATATTATACATCTGGAAAATAACGGCTACAGCACCTTTCACAGCAGTTGGCACACCCTAAAAGATGACATGAGCGTTATAGACCCCACCACCCTAAAGGCTGTGGGACAAACCGTGTTGACGGTGGTTTATCGGGAGGATAGGGGGGAGTTGTAAAATCTCATTATACCTGAAAAACACCTCTACGTAATAGCAGGCTGCAACGGCGCGGGCAAATTAATACTAATCTGTAAAGGTAAAATTACCATATTTTAAGAAGGACAAACAAGAACAAGTAGCAGCTTCATATAAGTCTGCAATATTCTTTGAAGTAATAAGTCGTTCCGCTATTTCTATCACTTTAACTGCCTGTTTCTTACTCACCTTAGGGACATCTTCTAAACAACTTATCAAGCGAAATCCCTTTCTATAAATGGGAGAACAAGCTTTCAAAAGTTTAAATACCGGGTGGCCTCCAAGCACTTCGCTATCATTTGTAATGATGTCTTTTAGGCTTTCCAACGCTTAGATATAGCCTTTAATAAGATAATCGTAAAGGCGTGTGGAGCGTTCAATCAATCTCAATGCTCAAAACCCCCACAACCCCAAATCCAGCGTTTGCTCCAGTGTATTTTCGGTGCTATCGGGCAGCGCCATAAAGAAATCGATGCCGGTAAATGATTCCACCTCATCTAGCGATACGGCGTATTCGTAGAGCTCCTTTTTGCCTTTCTGGTGCTTCATGATAAAACCAATCGCCTTATATTCTGGCGGCGATACATCGAGCACCACTTTATAAAAATAATTGGGCACGCCTACTTCGTTTTCTCCAATGGTGGTGGATGTGTTTTTAAACACTGGGCCGGTTACTACCATCAATATCTCTTCGCTAATGGCCCAGTCGCGCACTTTTTCTTCTAGTATCTTCCAAATGCCGCCATTAAAGTTTTGCAATTGCGGGCTCATGTTGCTTAGGTAAAAGCTCTCTTCCATGGCCTCATTGCTCCACTTCATATCGGCTGCTGGTGCAAGGTGGCCGCGGGTGTAGCCACTCTTTTTATAGTCGTCCAGTTCAGCAGAGCCCGTTATTATGGCCGGGTCTTCTTTAAAGTGGTCTTTCCGGCTGGCCTTGCCAAAGAGCACCATGCTATCGGTAAGTACGTAAGCCACCCAAGCAGGCTGCTCAGTGGCCTCATTGTAAGCCAGGGTGAAGCCCGTATAATCTACCACCTGCCAGCCGCCGGTGTTTTTGGGCAATACATCCCGATAATCTTGGGTAATGCTGGGCAGTGCCAAGCCGTGCGGCTTGGCTGCAGGCGCTTGGTTACGGTACTCATACAACAGGTACAGCCCTGCAACGATAAGCAACAAAATGCCCAGCGATAGCAGCCAAGAGGGGGATTGTGTATTTTTGGGGGATTGACGCGCCATAAAGCATGACGAAAATAGGAAAAGACATCGCCCTAGCCAAACAATTGCTAGAAACCAGCCAATTGGTTGCCATACCTACCGAAACGGTGTATGGCCTAGCCGCCAAT
The DNA here is from genome assembly GCA_027483645.1 of Sphingobacteriales bacterium. Taxonomy (GTDB): domain Bacteria; phylum Bacteroidota; class Bacteroidia; order Chitinophagales; family CAIOSU01; genus CAIOSU01. Next base: position 142,462 of record JAIXUD010000020.1, on the reverse strand, counting down.
GGGCTTAACCCTGAAGCGGTGGCGCGCATATTTGAGGCTAAGAACCGCCCCAACTTCAACCCGCTGATATTGCACGTGGCCGATGTGGCGCACGCCAAGGCACTTACCCGCGAGTTCCCTGCCAAGGCGCAGCAGTTGGCAGAGGTGTTTTGGCCCGGCCCGCTCACCATTGTGCTGCCTAGGCACGGTTCGGTACCGGATATCGTAACGGGCGGTTTGGATACCGTGGCTATACGCATACCAGCACACAGCCTTACGCTGGAGCTGTTGCGGTCGATTAATTTCCCCTTGGCGGCGCCTAGTGCCAACCCTTCGGGATACATTAGCCCCACCCAAGCACTGCATGTGGCCGAGCAACTGGGCGAAAAGGTAGCCTATATACTCGATGGTGGCCCAGCTGCTGTGGGCGTTGAATCAACTATTGTAATGGTGAAGGGTGACAAGGTATACCTGTTGCGCCTCGGCGGCGTAAGCGAGGAAACCCTGCGTACCGTGGTGGGCGACATTATAGTGACCACTGATGCGCAAGATAAGCCCCTCGCCCCAGGCATGATGCTGAACCACTACGCACCGGGTAAACCAGTATTGCTGGGCAACCTCCGTGAACTACAAGCAAAGCACTTCAAAGAGAACATCGGCGTATTGGCCTATATGGAGCCATTAGCCGAAGTGCCCGAAGAGCAGCAGCGCATCCTCGCCCCGAGCGGCGACCTTGCCGAAGCCGCTGCCAACGTGTTTGCCTACCTACGAGAACTGGATAAATTAGACATCGACCTCATCATTGCCGAACCCGTACCCGATACCGGCATCGGCCGTGCTGTGAATGATAGGTTGAGAAGGGCTAGTGGGGAGTTGTAGCAAACTATGCTGCGGTCAGACGGCTGCGAGCCGTCCGAACGCTTTCTACCGAGGAAGTTGCGGTCTGTGCTACATCCATTTTTGATTTACATATTGAAATGGGTTCTGTACAAAACGCGAGTTCATTACCGTAGCGTTCGGACGGCTCGCAGCCGTCTGACCGCTTTGATATCCCTCACATGGAGCCTGTCCTGAGCCTGTCGAACGGGGGAGAGGTTAGGTGAGGGTTTTTTTACTCCTCCTCATCCCCAAACCGTGATGCCTCCTCAGTTTTTACAGAGTTAGCTACCTGCTCGTTGATATGGGCCAACTCGTCAGGCGTCAAGTTGCGCCATTTACCGGGCGGGATGCCTTGTAGGGTGATGTTCATGATGCGCACCCGTTCCAGCTTTTTTACCTCGTACTCCAAGTAATCGCACATGCGGCGTATCTGGCGGTTGAGGCCCTGAGTAAGCACAATGCGGAACACATAGGTGCTCACTTTCTCCACCACGCACTTTTTGGTAATGGTATCCAGTATCGGCACGCCGTTTTGCATTTTGGTAATGAATGCGGGGGTAATGGGGCGGTTTACGGTTACTATGTATTCCTTTTCATGGTTGTTGCCCGCGCGCAGTATCTTGTTTACAATGTCGCCATCGTTGGTAAGGAAGATGAGGCCTTGCGACGGTTTATCAAGCCTACCGATGGGGAAGATGCGCTTGGGGTGGTTGATGTAGGTAATAATGTTGCCTTGGATATTGGTCTCGGAGGTGCAGGTCACCCCCACGGGCTTATTGAAGGCGATAAACACATCATTCTCTGCGCCGGCGATAGTTTTGTCGTCTACTTTTACCACATCGCCGGGCAGTACCCGGTTGCCCAAAGTACCCATCACGCCATTGAGCGTAACCCGCCCCGCCGCTATCAGCTTATCAGCCTCCCTGCGCGAGCAAAAGCCCGTGCTGCTGATGTATTTGTTGAGGCTGGTGGATTCGGGTGGGTTGGTGGGCAATTGATGCGTTTAATTATTTAGTTAATATAAAAAGCGTATAGCCACTTAGTGAAAATTCATAATCCATCTTCATTTTTTTGATGAGCCTCATCAAAAAGAGCATTTCGAATATCTTCGAATGGCGTTAGGAATGATTTCCTAATATGAATATCTCCTTCAAACAGTTCGGGTTTTAATTCAATGCTTCTGAAATTCCACTTATCACTAACTGTCCAAAAAGGATCATCAAATTCTAATTCACTTTCAAAAAAGCCGTATAATGAGAAATGTTTAGGATCTCCACTTCTCAAAATACCCGTTTGTAAATTTCCGCCTACAGTTTTTAGATCAGGATTTTTACAAACATCTTTCAGTATTTGAAAAACATTGCCATTCTGTTGAATAACAATGTTTTGCTGAAAGTAGTCAATGGCATCTTGATCTCCGATACAATGATATTGCTCATCAAGATTAACCCCATTAGAATAATAGTCTACTCCTTGCGAGGTTAATTTATAACCAAATTCATACAGAAATATCGTTTGTTCGTTTAATGGGCAAATGCCCGTAATTAAGACTTTAGCAAGAGCTTCTTTGTTTCCACTTTGAACAAGATCAATTGAAATTTGCTCGTAAATTTTAAAGGCGATAGCCAATATATTTGTATAACTGACATCAGATACTTCAGGAGCAATTTGTAAATTTGATAATATTTCAGATAATGTATTCGCATATCCGCTGCCATTAATGTAGCCTCCTGCTAAACAAAATCCCCAGTCTTTATCATACAACAAATTATCTTCTCCAATACCGTAAATGCGTAACGGAATACTGTACACTTTCGGAGCTGCATCACTCGTAGTGTAATATTCATCACCCACTTTTTTAGTTACTCGTGAGTCGGAGGCTAGGTATATTTGGTTATTCCTTTTCCATGCTATGCAAAGAGTCATAAGAAATTTTAAAGTTCCAATTCTAGTTAGCTAACTCTCATTAGCCGGTCCAAACTCAAAACAACACCCGCGCCCGAATCGTATGCTTCACCTTTTGCAAGGCTTTGAGGATGTCTTTAGAAGGCGCTTTGGCGATGTCGAGTACTACGTAGCCTATTTCCTCATTGGTTTTGAGGTACTGGCCAACGATGTTTACGCCCATATTGCCCATAATGGTGTTGATTTCGGATAGTACACCCGGCTTGTTCTCGTGTATGTGCAATAGGCGGTTAGCGCCGTCTTGTATCGGTAGGCTTAGTGGCGGTACGCTGTGGCTGCCTACAGTAGCACCGCTATCCAGTAGGTTGATGAGCTTTCCAGCCACATCGCTGCCGATGTTTACTTGGGCTTCTTCGGTGCTGCCACCAATATGCGGGGTAAGTATCACGTTGGCCAACCCCTGCAACGGCGATTCAAACTTTTGCCCCTTACCTTCCGGCTCAATAGGGAACACATCCAAACCCGTACCGGCAATGTGGCCGCTTTCTATGGCCTCGCGTAGGGCATCCAAGTCCACCACCTCGCCGCGGCTGAGGTTGAGCAGGATGCTGCCCTTTTTCATTTGTTTGATGCGCTCTTTGCTCATCAGGTTCTTGGTGCCGCTGCCACCGGGTACATGGAGGGTAACAATGTCAGCTTTCTTTAACAAATCGGGCAAGGAGCGGTAGCCCGTGGCGTTGCCCAGTGGCAACTTCGGCTCTACGTCGTAATAGATTACCTTCAAGCCCATGGCCTCGCCCATAATGCTTACTTGTGAGCCAATGTGCCCGTAGCCGATAATGCCCAGGGTTTTGCCGCGTAGCTCAAAGCTGCCTTTGGCCTCCTTCAGCCAATCGCCTTTGTGGGCACCGGTGTTTTTCTCTGGTATGCGGCGGATGAGCATGATGGCTTCAGCTATCACCAACTCGGCAACCGAGCGGGTATTGCTATATGGCGAGTTGAACACGGTAACACCCGCGCGAGTGGCCGCCTTTAGGTCCACTTGGTTCACCCCGATGCAGAACGCGCCTATTCCCCAGAGTTTCTCTGCGGCATCAATTACCTTTTGGGTTACTTGGGTTTTGCTACGGATGCCCAGTAGGTGGGCGTCCTTAATTGCTTTAACCAGTTCGGCCTCGTCCAACGCTTTAGCGTGGGTTTCTATATTGGTGTAGCCTGCGCGGTGGAACTCATCAATAGCCGATTGGCTGATGCCTTCCAGCAACAATATTTTTATCTTCTCCTTTGGGTAAGAGGTGGTGGTAGCCTTGCTCATAGTACAAAGGTAGTAAATTGGACGATGGACTATAGCCGATGGGCCTTGGTTTCTCACAGTTATAACAACGCGTGGTGTAATGGAAAACTTTCTTTTTTCATGTTAGCAGTAAAGCTACTGGCCGGTAACGAACCCGAACTATGTTCGTCTAATTTAACTAACATAAAGTGGTGTAGTATCATTTAGACCTCGAAACACTACTTAATTTTTCTTAGCGTTCGGTGCGAATAAATTTTCATTATGATATATTATAAAAATACAAAAATATAGCAAACAAGTGGCTTGCCGATAAATTGTACAGCAATATATAACAAACGTTTTAGGGGCGTTTATTCGCTTTCGGTGGTAATGGTGGATATGTTACCGAATACTTTTTCTTCGATTTTCTCTGCCAACTTCCAGCTTACATAGGCAAACAAAGGTGCCACCAATACATCAACCGTGTAATGTACATGCTGCTTAAGCAATAAGGCAGCCATAATTACGGTGCATACGGTAAACAGGGTTTTTAGGGCTTTGTTGGGCACGCCACAGGCTAAAATGAACATGGTAGCCGTATGCCCTGAAAAGAATAAGTCTTTAGTTACGGCAACCTCTTGGTATACAATAAGGCTTAAGATGGGGTCCAACAAGTAAATCATTTCTTTTGGGGCTTCAAGGGGTACAAATAGCATAACCAACATGCGCAGGCAGGTAAGTATACAGTAGCCCCAAGCTGCCTTCAATAAAAACCGAGGGAAGCAAGAAATGTAGCTTAGGCAGATAAAAACGCACGTGTACAACAAGCCGAATATGTACAAGGAAGCATTGATAGGGGTAAGGAGATTGAGTATCGGGTCGTTGATGTAAATGCCTGGCCTAGCTTGGATATAATTGAAGTAGTACGGCAGAAAACTGGCAACAATTCCACATACCGCCAAGGTAGTAACCAATGTAACGGAAAATAAACGCATCTCTAGCGCAGCAGTCCAATTGGCCTTGATGCTAGTGGATGCTATCTCGTTGGGGATAGCATAATCCCAGATGTGCTTTTGCGATTCCATGTGTTGATTGGCCTTATGCCAAATATATTTTCGGATTGTAAAGGTATAACGAATTGGCAGTATTGTAAAGGGATAATGATGTAAATATGTCGAAATGATTAAATTTTTAGTACCCGCGAATGGGTTTTTGTATCCCTTTCAAGTGGCGATGGGCAATGTGGACGGCAGCAGCTACCACCCCTGTTAGAACCGGTTTTTTGCGAGTACAGGCGGGTGCATTTCCCTACTGATCTGGCTTTAGGGTATGTGGTAGGTGCTGCCACCGGCTACCTAGTGCCCTTGGTACACCAAAAGCTACAGCAACGCCGCGACCGCTGCCACCCTAAGCCACTTGAAGCCTTCTAATTCCCTTCGTTTGCAACGGACAAAATTGTAATCCAAAAGGGTAAGTTAAACCTTAAGGGCTGCCTGTAGTCAAACCCACAGAACTAAAACGAAAAACATGAGAACGATTGTATTGATGCTTTGCTTGGCCTTGCTAGGCGGCACTATTAACACGGCTTTGGCCCAACAGCATAGTAAGAAGGATGCAACCCCTGAAGAGCATGCTACCAAAAAAACTGCGAAGCTTACGGAGACCCTCTCGCTTAATGCCGAGCAGCAAGAACGGGTGTATAGCATAGTGCTAGACCATGCCCAGAAAAAAGAGGCGCTTAAGAACGCCAAACTTACAGAGGACGAAAGGCGGGACGCAAAAAAGGAACTGTATGCCAGTTTTGAGGCACAGCTTAAAGGTGTACTTACTGCCGACCAGTACCAAAAATACAGTGCTAAGAAAGAAGAAATGAAAAAAGAAAAACATGGCGACCATAAAGGCCACGGTCATGAAAACAAGAAATAGATAATACCCTAACTTGAGAGAAGCAGAATGGAGCAGCCAGCAGGTTGCTCCTTTTTTATTTCGCGTTGCACTACCTATTGAGCTTATTATGCTGCTTTTGCCCTGTAGGGGTAGAAGAGTGATAAACTTTGAAGCTATTGATAACCTGATCGTCTTCATCTACTAGGCTTAGCTCTACGTATTCGTTCTGCACTATGCGCACCTTACCGAAGGCGTTCTTAAAGTTTTTGTTGCCGAGGCCATTGCCACCTTGGTTCCAAATCTCCTTATTCATTTTGTATAGGCCACTGGCTTTACCAATAATGCTAAGGTAGTATGCCAGGTAGGTTTCGGTTACGCTCAGGCCGCTGGCGTTCAGTTCGGGCAGGCCGGCATTCCGGCCATCGTCCATTACATTGTGGTGGGTATCGCCACTAATTACAATGATGTCTTTCAAGTCTTCTTTGTTGAGCCACGCATAAAAGTCATCAATCTCTGCTGGATGGCCAGCCCAATAGTGTGCAAAACCCGTAGCTAAGCGGAAGCCATTATTATCCTTCCAGCCCATCTTCTGTATGCGCAAACCAGCCTCTATCAAGGTGCTTAAGCTACGGTTGAGCGGTACGCCGCTCACTATAAACTTCCAATCGGCAGTAGAGTTTTTAAGGCCGTTTTTAAGCCAATCCATTTGCGCTTTGCCAAACAACACGTGGTCGGCAGGCGGGTCGTACTTGTATTTGTTGCGCTTGGCATCATACTTAAACCCATAGCTGTTGCCATGCGGAGTGTTGGAGCATCTATCCAAAAAAAAGAACTCCGCATTGCCGAATTTAAAGCTGTGATAGATGCCATTGGTGGTATCCACCATTTCATAACCGGGGAAGAAATCCATGTACCCTTTAATGCAGTTGCTTCGCCAAAAATCAGGGAATGAATCCGTCCAAATCTTGTTGACGGTTTTGAAGAAAACATAGGAGCTTTGGCTGTTGTTATCTTTCTCATACCGCCCACCGCTGCCGCCCACATAGTCATTGTCATCATAAATGTAATCCACGGGTATGGTTTGAAGCATTTGCTTCATCACCTTCTCATCGTACCGCTTTTGGTAGCTGTAGGCCATTTTATCATAATGCGCGCTGTAGTCGGGGGCTATTTGATAGTCGGGGTAGGTAAAGTCGCCAGTGTGCAGTAGAAAGTACGGCTGGTGCTTCGGCATCACGTTAAAGACGCGCATGTTCTCCGTTTCTTGGCAACTACCGGTAGCAAACACAAACTCCCCGCGGGCGCCCGGCTCAGGGAAAGTACGGAACCAAGCGCTAATGGTATCGCGCACACCATCAACATACAAGCGGTAATAGTATTTGGTATCGGGCTTCAATCCTGTGATACCCAAGATAACCGAGTTATCCAGTTGCTGCCTAGATGCGCCTCCTACTGATTCAACCGAGGCAAATAAACTATCGGTGCTCCATTCAATTTTTAGGGTGGATGGCTCAGCGGTGCGCAAATATACCTTCGCACTTTGGTGCGTCATCGCCCCAAAAGCTGGCCCTTGGGTTATCATTTGGGCATGAAGTGACGCGCCGTAGCACAGCAGCAAAGCGGTAAATAAACAGTACGTTAAGGTTTTTTGGGACATTCGCCAGGGGTATATTGCTTAATGTTATGGCATTCCGCTATACAGGCGTTTCCGTAAGTCTTTTCGTTGCATCCGCATACGGGTTTATACTCTTTGGTACAGGCGCTGTTGCAGGGCTTCTCTATACAAGCTTCTTTGCCTTTGCCTTGGCTACCTTTACAGCTCACCGCTAATATAAGAATTATGCTGATGCAGATGGTGATGATGGTTTTCATAAAGGTGGTTTGTGGTGGTAAGATAGCGAGGTGTACGCTAATGGCGTGCCGAAATTAAAAGGAATATTATTTGGGAGCCTTATCAGGATTTTGTCTATTGTCGAATAGAGTTACAACGAATACACGCTGGCCGATGATCCGATAGTAAATTGTAATCCTTTTAATTAGAACTGACTTCCGAGTTGGCCTACTATGATGTGCTTTAGGATATAACGTGGGACGCAAGGCAATAAGCACAAGTCGCTTATCTAACTTCCTGGAAAACTCTTTAACTGTAAATTCTCCCCATTCAGTTTTTAAATATTCAAGTATGCCATCCAGATCTCGCGATGCACGATTTGACCATTGAATTTTATAACCACCTCTCATAGCGCTTTCTTACCTCTTCGTGAGGAATTACTCTACCAGCTTCAATATCAGCTAGTCCTTCTTCAATGGCTTCAATTTCCGCAGCAGAAAGCTCGGCCTTCCAATCTTCATCAGTAGAGTCTTTAACCAATTTGATTTTTTCAATGGTTGTTTCATCATCCAAGGCCTCAATCCAATCTATTAATTTCTTCTTTTCTGCTTTCAAGTTCATAAGTGTAGAACATTTCCATGAAATTAATAATTCCTTGTGGCTAAGTCAATTCTCTTTGCAATTCTTCAAAAACAAAAAAAAATGGCCGAACAACAAACGTTGTTCGGCCATTAATTCTGTCAAGAGAAATTCAAGATTACTTCAACGCTCCTGAGCTATAAGCCGCATTGCCCATACCCTCAATAAGGGTGTATAAGCTGTTGTTGCCTGTTGGCTTAAGCTTAAATGATAGGATGGCGGAGTAGTTATCATTGTTGTACGCCTCCATATGGTCAAACATTTGGAAGAACTGTAATAGGGCCTCGGTTTGCTTAGCATCTTTGGTAGACTTCGGCTTCGTCATTTCTTCTTTTACGTCCGCAGGGTATTCTTCTAGGTTTAGGTTGGCATACATATACATGCCGTGGTCGCTGCTGCCATCCGCTTGCAGTGATTTGCCACCGTTGGTAAAGGTACCCGAATTAATGTCTTCAATGGTCTTTTTATCGTTGCTTACCACTATCACTTTATCTTTAATAGTAGAGTAGATTACAATGCCACTGCCCAAATCGCTCTTGGTTACTTTGCCAGCTTTTGGCTTGTCTTTACCTAGGGCCATGCCCAAAATCAAACCAAGCGATTCATCATTAACGGTGGTAGCCGCCAAAAAGATAGGGGTAACGGTTTTTTTGATGTAGGTAGTATCGCGGTACTGGGCTTCCAATTCATCCCATGATAACTCCTCTATCAAGTCATCGTTAATCTGGCCGCTGGCATCGGCGGTAAGTACGGTATCGGCAATCAGTAAAGTATCGCCACTAGCTACCAAAGAATCTAGGGGCTCTTCGGTTTCTATGCGAACGCTTTCGGTTACTTCCCGCTCTACAATAGTCAAATTACTTACCGTAAACAGCAAGTCGCCATCGAATGGCGCCACAAACTGCTGTACTACAGTAATATAGCTGTTAATCGTTTCTTTGGTCTCACCCGATACAGCAGGATTGTTCTGCATCATGCTCAGGTAGTTCTGGATATTGATGGAAGTAGCAAATACGGCAAAATCCTTTTCCCTTACCAAGTTGCTCAACTTCTCTGGGCTACCTTTTTTGAATATTTCCTTATCGTAGGCCTCTTGTAGTTTATCGCTCATTTCAAAGCTGTATTCGGTAAGTATCTCATCATCATTGAATGCCATGTGCATTTGGAAGCTAGAGCCTTCTAGCTGCTCCCTAATCTTTGCAAATTCTTCATTTTCAGATGAACCCGATTCGGCATCTACGCCTTCCATAACATTCTTAACAATATCAAGGGCCGTGCTACTTACCCATACGCTAATATCCTTGCTGTCATCATAGTAATCGCTAAAGCCAGGCTGGCTTACCACGCTTTGGTCTTTATCCTTTTCGGTAAAAATGCTCTCCAGCGTGGCTACATTACTGTTGGCCGTATCGGCCTTGTTGGTTATCACCAAGGCAAATTCGTTCCAAGCAAAGGTTATATCATCCGTGGAAAGGAAGCTATAGCCTGTGCCTTTCTCGATGGTATATACCACTTCGCCCGATTTGGTTATTTTGGTAATGAAAGTTTCAAACTTCGGCGCATCGCCCAAGGCCACGCTCACGCCACCAAAAGGCATAGCTTGATTATTGTTTATAGCAAATAAGTAAACGGGCTCTAAAAAGTTGATGCCGTAGTTCAAGGGGTTTTTCAAAAACTCATCCGTTTCTTTAGCAGATTCGGCATCCTTCTTGGCCATTTCCTCCTGCATCTTCTTGTAGAAGTCAGCCTCTTGTAGTTTATGCAGGTCACCTTTGCTAGCCATACCGGCAAGGTCTAGGCTTACCACGGCTACGGTTTCTTTAGGCAGGGTTTTTAGATGGTCAGGATAGCCGCAAGAAGCCATCAATACGCTGGCAACAGCCAACATCAGCAGGTAGTGTAGTTTTTTCATTAGAGGAGACCTTTGCAGGGGTGAGTTAGAATTTATGCAAAGGTAATACGAATATTGCGGTGTTGGTATATGCTATTTGCAAAGACGCTCAAACTCCGATAATAATGCCGCATCTAGTAGCTTCCGGTCAGCGGTGTCCTTATAGGTTCCTTCTTGTAAGGCTGTAATGGTGCGGCTTATGCTGTCGGCCATGGTTTTGGTTCGTAGGCCCACATCTTCTTTATTGGGGGTAAGTACCGCTAATTTTTCAATATAGCCTTGTTTACTGATGCTATCTGGTGCAATCATGATGGAGTCTTCCAGCATCCTAATGTCGTTAGCTAGTTGAAAGCGTTCTTCTTGAAGCTTCTTAGCCTCGCATTGCAGGGTTGCCAAGTGCTGGGCATCCGCCTTTAGTGTTTCTTCGGATAGTTTATTGCCAGCACAGGAAGCGAAAAATAGCCCCAATGCGATAGCAGCATAATATAACTTCATCAGGCAGTATTAAGGTTGATGCGTGGATTGAAAACAAGTTAACTGGGTGCTAGACGATTAAAACGCCGGCCATTTGATTAACCTGTTCACATTTTGGCCTACTTCTTTACCCATTTCCAGGCCATTGATGTTATCCATATTGTAGTGGATGCCACCGTACAGACGAGAGTTGGCGCACTCCAATGCCATCGCCTCAAAGTTGGTAAAGCTACGTGGCGAGAAGCCGAACTGCACCTGTGTACGGTCGGTAAAGGCATAGTTGCCATCGCCATTAGTGAACATAGCGGTGAAGATGGCAGCCCCAGCAGAGGCCTCCGTAGCGTGGCCCGAAGTATAAGCCGGGAACGATGGCGTGCCGATGATAGTGGTAAAGTTAGGGTCGATGTTTTGCTTGATGTAAGACACTGGGCGGATAAGGAAGTAATCATACTTCGTTTTCCAGCAGGCAATAAAGGCATCGTTTTCAGCAATGCCCAGCTTGGCAAAACCGATCGCACTCTTAGCAAGGTTTGAGTTGGTTTCTTCCAATAGCTGAATCATGATGTTGAAGGTGTGACCAGTAGGCGTGCAGGTGTTGAACGGATCATCAGCCCAAAACTTGGTAATCTCAATTTGCTCGGCAGTTGCGTTTTGTACGGTGTTGTACACTTGTATGGCTTCTTGATGAAAAGCATCGCCAGTAGTGGTAGAGTATGGCAAATGGGGTGCCGGTTGGCACTCCACTACGTTTATGGTTAAGAAGGGGCGGTTGTTGGGCCATTTAGGCGCCAGCGGGTTAGGCTGTGGGCCGGTGGCTACCCATGCACCGTTGTTAGTAGGCCAGGTATACGGTGTTTGGAAAGGGGCCATATACGCTTGGTGACCGCCGTCGGTTTTGCTATATTCATATATTGCCAACGCTACTGCATTGCCATAAGAAATGGAACGCTCTTGCACATCCACACTCAGGCCGGTAGCAAAATCAGACTTCCATTTGTCCTCCAATGCTACTATTTGTGCCCTGTGCGAAGCGCTCAGCTTTAGCTCAAACATTTTCTCCATTATTTGCGACAAGGCAGCATTAGCTACCAAGCCCCAGTGATACTCATACTCTGCTACGTTAGGGTTGGGCAGCATATCGGCAGTCAAACCATTTACTTGGCCGGCCAAACTTTGCGCATCAGGAATGCCGTGCACCAAGCTCTCGTATAGTGCTACACCCGTATAACCGAAGGCACGTGATGCTTGTGGCGGGGCAAAACTGGTCTCTTTTACAATGGTACATTCCAGCTTAAACCATTCGCGGGCCAAGGCACCGTCAATCTCTTCAGCCGAGCCGTTTACGATAGGATCTTCATCTTTTTGGCAAGAAGTAACAAACAGCAATGCCAATATCGAAAAACAAAGTATGTAGTGTTTCATATTGCAAATATGCAGTTTATTATAAATTTTGTCAACAGAAAAGTTTCACGGCATGTGCGCACATATGCCGGAAGCTTTGTAAACACTAGCTTTTTTACTTAAGTAAATAATGTATTTAGATAGCAACTACCATGCAAACAGGTGCGAAAATAAACAATCTGTACATGTTTAAATAGAATCGAAACCTCTACAAAAACTTCTCCCCGTCTTTCATTTTCTTAATCTCGGCCGTGTAGTTTTTTATCTCTTGCTCCTTATCGCGCTGGCATATCAGTAGGGCATCGCCAGTATCAATTACACAGTAGCCATCCAAGCCTTGTAGCACTACCAGCTTATCGTTAGGCACCATTACCATGCAGTTGCTAGAGTCTACCACCATTACGCTCTTGCCGCTCACGGCGTTGTGCAGGTAGTCTTGCGGGTATTGGTCGTAAAGCGATTGCCAAGTGCCGAGGTCGCTCCATCCGAAGTCGGAAGGTATCACCCGTACCTCGTCGGCCTTCTCCATTACACCGTAATCGATAGAGATATTGGTGCAAAGGGTATAGGCTTGGTTGATGAAAGATTGCTCATCGGGGGTATTGTACACAGCCGCGCCTTCGTGAAACACCTCATACACATCGTGCAGGTGCTTGTTGAAAGCCGCCAATATGGTCTGTACGTTCCAAATGAAAATGCCGCTGTTCCAAAGGAAATCGCCACTGGAGATAAACTGTTTCGCTAGCTCCAAGTCAGGTTTTTCGGTAAAGGTTCTCACCTTATAGTAGCCGCCAGCCTCATCGCTCTCATCATATTGTATGTAGCCGTAACCCGTATCGGGGCGGGTAGGCACTATGCCGAGTGTAAGCAAATCGTTGTTGGTGCTTACATGGTTCAGCGATTTGTTGATGATGCGCGTAAACTCAGCGCTATCCATCACCAGGTGGTCCGAAGGGGCCACCACAAGGTTCGCCTTAGGGTCTATGTTGTATATTTTGCTGCTTACGTAGGCTATGCACGGCGCAGTATTACGGCGCATGGGCTCTTTAAGTATCTGGTTGTCGGCCAGGTCGGGCAACTGTTTTTTTACAATGTCCTCATAATCAGCATTGGTCACTATAAAAATATGCTCCTTCGGAACAATCTGCAGGAAACGCTCGTAAGTGAGTTGTAGCAAGCTTTTACCCACGCCCAAAATATCAATGAATTGCTTTGGGTAAGCCACACGGCTCTTGGGCCAAAACCTGCTGCCGATGCCGCCGGCCATAATGGCGACATAATTTTTGCTCATGATAATTTTTTTTATTAAATTAACTGCTAACAGAGTGCCTTAAATTGACCGTAAACGAAAATAATCCTTTACACCCTCGTATTTGATGCGTATCTTTGCATCCCTTTTTCAAGGGTGACTATAGGTAGGTTCCGTTTACGGGAATTTTGCGTAAATTTAGTTAAATTAATACCATTAAAGCGAACTAGTGCCGCACCCCCCTATGTTGACAGCAGAAGACCACCTTCAAGGTGCCCTCAAGGAATATTTTGGCTTCGACCAATTTAAGGGTAACCAGAAAGAGATTATAGAGAGTATATCGGCAGGTAAGGACACGTTTGTGCTCATGCCCACCGGCGGTGGCAAATCGCTTTGCTACCAGTTGCCCGCCATTTTGAGCGAGGGCACGGCCATCATCATTTCCCCTTTGATTGCCCTGATGAAGAACCAGGTTGACTTGGTTCGCTCGTACAGCCATATCGATAACATTGCCCACTTCCTTAACTCATCGCTCAACAAGGCACAGATAAGGCAGGTAAAGCAAGACATCAGCGACCAAAAGACGAAGATGCTCTATGTGGCCCCTGAAACCCTTACCAAGCAAGAAAACATCGATTTCTTTAAGGAAATCAAAATATCGTTTATCGCCGTTGATGAGGCGCACTGCATAAGCGAGTGGGGCCACGATTTTAGGCCCGAGTATCGCCGCATTCGCACCATGATACACATGCTGGAACAGAAGGTGCCAATCATCGCCCTTACCGCTACAGCTACCCCTAAAGTACAGCAAGACATTGTGAAGACCTTGCAGCTCGACTTACCGAACATCTTTGTTTCGTCGTTCGATAGGCCCAACCTGTACTATGAAGTACGCCCCAAAGGCAACAAAGCCACTACCGATAAGGCCATAGTGCAATTTATTAAGGGGCATACCGGCAAATCGGGCATTATATACGTACTGAGCCGCAAAACCGCGGAAGAGATAGCACAATTGCTGAACGTAAACGGAATTAAAGCTGCTCCCTACCACGCTGGTTTGGATGCAACGCTGCGGGCCAATACCCAAGATGCCTTCCTCATGGAGGATATTGATGTGGTGGTGGCTACTATTGCGTTCGGCATGGGTATCGATAAGCCGGATATCCGGTTTGTGATACACTATAACATTGCCAAAAGCATAGAGAATTACTATCAAGAAACTGGCCGCGCCGGCAGGGATGGTATGGAAGGCATTTGTATGGCCTTTTACAACTATAAGGACATACACAAGCTGGAGAAATTCATGCGCGATAAATCGTTGGCAGAGCGCGAAATGGGCGGCCAACTATTGCAGGAAATGGTAGCCTTTGTGGAGACCGCCACTTGCCGCCGTAACTTTCTATTGCACTACTTTGGCGAAGACTTGAACAAGCAGAACTGTGGCAACTGCGACAACTGCAACCACCCTAAGCCCCGCACGGAAGGCAGCAAAGAGATACACTTGGCGCTGAAAGTAATAGAAACGGTTCACGAATCGTTGAGTATACCGCACCTTATCAATATGATAATGGGCCGCCGCAACCAGGAAATCATCCAATATGGTTATGATAAGCTGGAGTGGTTTGGCAAGGGTGCCGATAAGGATGAATTGTTCTGGAACTCATTGCTGCGCCAAGCATTGCTGGCCGACCTGATAAGGAAAGACATCGAGCAATACGGCATATTGAAGATTACCGAGAATGGCCATAAATTCATTAAAAAGCCTTGGCCGATTGAAGTAGCCCTAAACCACGATTATGAGCAGCCAATGGGCGAAGAAGACGAGGCGAAGCCCGCCGCGCTTGACCCAGAGTTGCTGAACATGCTGAAAGACCTACGCCGCAAAGTGGCGAAGGAACAAGGGGTACCACCGTACGTTATCTTCCAAGACCCATCGTTGGAAGAAATGGCGACCGCCTACCCAATTACTGTTGACGAGCTTTCACACATCTCGGGTGTAAGCAAAGGCAAAGCCCTGCGCTACGGAAGCCAGTTCCTGAAGATGATTGAGGAGTATGTGGACGAAAACGACATCGACCGTCCAGAGGATTTCACTATGCGCTCGGTGGTGAATAAATCGGGCTTAAAGGTATATATCATCCAAAGCATCGACCGCAAAATACCTATCGAAGACATTGCCCGCGCCAAAGGGGTAACCCAAGCCGAGCTGTTGCACGAGATAGAGACCATCGTGCTTTCTGGTACGAA
Organism: Sphingobacteriales bacterium; assembly: GCA_027483645.1. Classification (GTDB taxonomy): domain Bacteria; phylum Bacteroidota; class Bacteroidia; order Chitinophagales; family CAIOSU01; genus CAIOSU01. Next base: position 126,807 of record JAIXUD010000020.1, on the reverse strand, counting down.
ACTGGATATCGACTACTACATTCGCAATGTGATGGATGACGATACCATGGATATGATTTATGATTATTTCCATGAATCGGAAACCGACTCTGTTGACGAGGCCTTTGCCGAGCTAAGCGAGGAAGGCATCGCTATGGAGGAGATTCAGTTTGTACGATTGAAGTTCCTTTCGGAAATGGCGAACTAGTAGTGGATTTAGGTTAGGCATGCTGTCCCCCTTTTTCTCAACTAATCGGCAATCTCTGAATTTCAAATTTCCCCATGCTCAACTACATCAAAGGCCGCTGGAAAAGCTTTGGCCATGCGCTTAGGGGTGCGTGGGGTATGCTGGCTTCAGGACCAAATGCCATCATTATGATGGTGGCGGTGGTGGTAGTGTTGGCAGCGGGGCTCTATTTCAACATCCGAGCAATGGAGTGGGCGCTGGTATCTTTTGCCATTACGCTGGTTATAGTAGCCGAGGCATTTAATACCGCTATTGAAAAGTTGACCGACATGGTACAGCCTAACCAAGACCCGCGCGCCGGTAAGGTAAAAGACTTGGCTGCCGGTGCCGTGTTGCTGGCATGTATTGGTGCGGCGGTTATTGGCGTTATAGTATTTTATGATTACGTGGTGCAGGCGATGGTGCTGTAAGGATATTAAACAACCCAGACCATTGCCTGTCTAATCCATGCTGGCGTACCTAACTTTACCATCAATTAAGTAATTTAGTATCCGTTTCATTACAATCCATTCCATGAGAACCCTAGTTATACTTATTGCCATACTTGCCTCAGCTACCCTTTGGGCGCAGACTACTCCTGATAAAGTATTTGAGGGCAACTTGGTGCTTACCTCCACCGGCAGCAATGGAGCGCCGAGCAAAATTAAGCTTACCGTAAAGGGCGATAATGTATTGATTGATGCAAAGGCCAGCTCGAAAGATGCCCCTATTCTGTTAATGAATAGCAGTACTGGCGACATCCACATTCTCTCCGAAAAAGATAGCCAGAAGATAGCGGTGCGGTTAAACTCCAGCTCGCTAGCGCCCGTGGGTGGCATTGGCGCTATACTCAACACCTATGGGCTGGATGTGGACGGCAAAGCGAAAGGTACGGTAACCGAGACCACCGAAACTAAGAAGATAGCAGGCTATACCTGTAAGAAGTACTTGGTGAAAGACGATGAATACAATAGCGAGTTTTGGGTTACCGAGGAGCTGGGTATGAGCCTGCCAGCGTTATTGGGCACGCTTACCCCACAAAATAACCTGCCCAAAGGCATGATACTGGAAGGCAAAGGCAAGAAGATAAAAGGCGACGGCACTTTCTCTTTTAAAGTAGAACCTACCAAAGCGCCGGTTGATGCCAAGTTATTCATCATCCCGCCCGGCTACAAGGTAATGGACATTACCATGCTCATCAACCAGATGATTCAATCGAGCAGCCCTGAAGAAGTAAAGAAAATGCTAGATAGGATGATACCAAAAGGGTAGTATCTCGGCTCGACCACCTTGTCAGTTTCTAAATTCCAAAATCTTTCAACTTTGAATGATAACTTTGCTGACCTGTATTTACAAACAACTGCAAATTATCCCAATTGAAAGCTAAGGTTAAGAGTGCAAAGCATGGTTTGCTCGGAATGTGGTGCTTGCTGGTCTTACTGGTTTGCCCATTAACCCTCTTTGCCCAACTAGAAAGTGACGAGAGGGCGATGATTAATAACTTCAAGGGATTACAGGTAATGTCGAAAGACAGTACTTTTTATATCAACTTCCGTTTTCGGATGCAGAACCGGCTGGGGTATTATAGCAAGTCGGCAACCGATTTAAGTGTAGACCGATTTGAAGCCCGAGTACGCCGCCTGAGGTTACGCTTCGATGGTTTTTTGCTTACCCCCAAGTTGGACTATAGTATACAGCTATCCTTTTCGCGCGGCGACCAAGATGCCGAGAATACAGGTGTGGCCAACATTGTGCGCGATGCGATAATCTATTATAAGCCTACCAGCAAGTTCCATATTGGCTTCGGGCTGAACAAGCTGCCGGGCAACCGCCAGCGGGTAAACTCATCTGGGCAATTGCAGTTTGCCGAGCGCTCCATAGTAAACAGTGCGCTCACGCTCGATAGGGATTTTGGTATCAAAATATATTATTACGGTAATATCGGCAGTACTTTCCACTATCACTTAAAAGGCGCGATAAGTACAGGCGAAGGCCGCAGCCCCATCTTTACCAGCGATGGCTTGGCTTATACAGGCAGGCTAGAGCTGCTGCCTTTTGGCGAGTTTTTGGGCGATGGCGACTACAGCGAAGGTGACCTAGTGCGCGAGCCAACCCCCAAACTCTCCATTGCCGGTGGGTATAGCTTCAACCATAAAACCACCCGCACCGGTGGTCAGTTAGGAAGGGAACTGTATGGCGAAAAGAACCTCGGCACGCTGATTACTGACCTATGTTTTAAATGGAATGGCTGGGCATACAATGCCGAATACCTCCGCCGCACGGCTGGCGACCCATATACCGTAAACGACGAAGGCGACATACGCTATGCTTTTGAAGGCCAGGGTACCAACCATCAAGTTTCGTATGTGTTCCCTAAGATGTACGAGATTGCTTTCCGGTACTCTTACTTAGAACCCACGGCTGATATAGCTAGAGATGAAGACACCCGCGAAATACTGGAGATAGGGGCCACCAAATACATACAAAGGCACCGTGTGAAAGTACAGGTAAGCATGTTTTACGATGCGCGAGACCACAACTACAGCCTGCAGAACAACAAGAACTCTTGGGGTGCGCTATTTCAGGTGGAGCTGGGGATTTGAGAGGCGCGCTTATTAGCTCTCGTTTAGTACGCTAGGTAGCGAAATGCAATTGGCTATTAGAAGTGCTTACTGCAAGCACTAGGTAATACGGCAATCACCAAACCGCATCTTTAAAAGCCTCTCACTCCCTCACCGCCAAAAAGACCTCAATCTTTTTAACCGCGTGGTGGTAGCTGGCTTTCAGGGCGCCTTCGCTAGTGCCCAGTTGTCTGCTCATTTCCTCGTAGGGCATCTCTTCGTAGTAGCGCAGTAGAAAAACCTCCTTTTGCTTATCGGGCAAGGTCTCGATGGCGGCTTGCAGTTTGCGCTGTATTTCTTCGCCGCTGGGGCCTGCGTTGGTATCCACGGCATCGTAATGTTCCGGCAGCGAATGCAGTTGTTTGCGTTGCTTTTGTTTCAGGAAGGTATGGCACTCATTGTATGCTATCCTAAACAGCCAAGTGTACAATCCACTTTCGCCACGGAAATTATCTAGGTATCGCCAAGCTTTTATCAGTACCAGTTGCAGCACATCATCAGTATCCTCATGGGTGCCGGTGTAGCGGTATATCTGCCTGTAGAGGGGTTTGCTGTACTGGTTAGCCAACATACGGAAGGCCGCCTCGCGCCGCGAAGGGTCTTTAAAAGCATCCAGTATGGCTTTGTCGTTTTCCTGCATGGGGGCCGATGGTGGCAATAGCTTACTTAAAACTATGCCAAAAATGCGTATCGACCACTAAAACCGATTTTATTTGCGGGCAATCACCCGTTTCACCGCCTTTACAATATCGATGGTATCGATACCGTATTTGGCCATGAGGTCTTCGGGCTTGCCGCTTTCGCCAAAGGTATCTTGCACCGCCACCATTTCCATGGGTACTTGGTGGGTGCGCGCCAATAGGCCTGCAATGCTTTCGCCCAAGCCACCTAGGTAGTTATGCTCTTCAGCAGATACGGCGCAACGGGTTTTGGCAATAGAGGTAAGGATGGCTTCCTCGTCCAGTGGCTTAATGGTGTGTATGTTTATCAGCTCTACGCTTAGGCCTTCGGCTTCTAGTTGTTGGGCAGCTTCTACCGCTTTCCAAACCAAGTGGCCGGTAGCGAATATGGTTACATCTTTGCCTTCGTTAATCGTCCAAGCCTTACCGATTTGGAATTTCTGGTCGGCAGGGGTGAAGATGGGCACTTTCGGGCGACCAAAGCGTAGGTAAACCGGGCCTTCATACTCAGCAATAGCCAAGGTAGCCGCTTTGGTTTGATTGTAGTCGCAAGGGTTTATCACGGTCATCCCCGGCAGCATCTTCATCAGGCCGAGGTCTTCCAATATTTGATGGGTAGCACCATCTTCGCCCAAGGTAAGGCCGGCATGGCTGGCGCAAATTTTCACATTCTTGCCCGAGTAGGCTACCGATTGGCGGATTTGATCGTACACGCGGCCCGTGGCAAAGTTGGCAAACGTAGCGGCAAACGGTATTTTACCCCCAATCGTCAACCCTGCTGCCATACCAATCATATTGGCTTCGGCAATACCTACTTGAAAAAAGCGCTCCGGATATTTCTTTTGGAAGGCATCCATTTTCAAGGAACCGGTAAGGTCAGCGCAAAGGCCCACTACGTTGGGGTTGGTATCGCCAAGCTCAAGCAAACCGGCTCCGAAACCTGAGCGGGTATCATTGTTTCCGGTAACTACAATATCCTTAAGGGCCATGGGTGGAGTGATGTTTAAAACAGGTTTAAGCTTTGCGATTCGCCCGTACGTATCTCTATTTGCACGGTTTTGGTGGTATGCATGCTGATGTTGTTTTTCAGCCTATATACCAAGGTATAACTACCCGGTTGCAAAGCTATGGTTTCCGTTTTAGTATCAGAAGCCAACTCCAATATCTTTTCCAGTTTGCCCGCTTTATCTGTTATAAATATACCACCTACTATCTCTGCCCGTTTGAGCACGCTCAACAAACCTGGGGCAATGATGGCAATATCCATTGGCTTTGCTTGGCTTATTTTTACGCCATTGTAGTATATCCTGGGTAGGGTAAGCACCTCCAAATCGTAGGTGCCTTCCAAGTATTTTTCGTTGGTGCCCAGTTGCTGTACGTGCACTATCTGCTTGGTTTTGCTATCTCTTACTATGCACTTCAGCTTGTTGGCTAGGCCCGAGTCGGTCACCTTGCCCTGTACCTTGTAGTTCAGCAACCCTTGTGCGGCATTTATCTTAATAATGTTGTGCTCATTGGGTTTCAATATAATATTATCGAGCCGAACCTGCGGTATGGTATGCACCACAATATCATAATCGGTAACCGGGTCAAGATGCAGGGTATCGGGCCGGTTGCTGGTGTTGAGGGTGTGGTATAGGTTGTATTGCAGCACGTGGTGCTGGGCGCTGTAAAACGACATGTTTACATCCGTTTCCAACGGTTTCTTCTGCCCATCAAGCAGCTCCACTTGCAGACTGGTTTCGTTAAGGATGCGATTCATAATCAGCGTCATCACATTCTTAAACGACGACTCATCTTGCACATTGAAGTTGGTACCCACACAATCGAACACATCACTTTCAAAGTCCTCAATACCAAACCCGATAACGAAATGCTTCAGCACTATGCCCTTGGTTTCTAGCATGTGGGCAATTGCGCAAGGGTCGCCCTCGCACGATTCTATGCCATCAGTCATCAAAATAATAATGTGCCTGCCGGGTAGTTTCGGGAAATCTTCGGCAGCCTTCAGCAAGCTGTTGCTTATCGGGGTAATGCCCTTAGGTTTTATCTGTTGCAGCTTGGTTTTAATGTAGCTGCCACTGCTGCGGCTAAATCCCACTTCCAGCCGGGTATCGTTGCAATTGCGCTGGGTGGGTTGGTATAGGTGCCCATATACGCGCAGTGCCAGCTCCACATTGGGGTTGCCGGCAAAGCTATCCACGATCTCTGTAAGCACTTTTTTAGCCGATTGCCAGCGGTTTTCCGAGCCATCTCCCCAAGTATTGGTCATACTGCCCGAGGCATCCAACAGAAACAAAATACGCGTGCGCTCCTCTTCTTGGGCTTGGCTAAACAGCGGCAATAGCAACAGGCACAACAAAGCCACCGCCCTAGCGAATTGCTTCCATGGCCCTTGATGTTGGATATGTAGGTTGTTTCTCAAAGCGGTAGTATGGTGTTGGAGCCTGATTGTATCTTAAACTTGGTTTGATCGGTATGTATGCTGAATTTCTTGTGGTCCCAGCGGCAAATTATCACGTATTCGCCTGGTTGCAAATCGGTACTTTCTTTGGCGCTTATTTGCTTGAATTCCTTCACCAGTTCCAGTTGCCCATCCACCATCCGGAAGATGGCCGCCACGCCCTTTTTATCGGTAATGGTTTGCAGGGTACCAGGCTTATCTACCGTTATTTCCTTGGTTGCATCGGCCTTCACCTCAACCACCATACTTATCCGCGGTAGCGTAAGTATCTCCACCCTGTACTTGCCCACCAAATACCGCGATTCGGTATTAATCAACTGCTGATATACCGTGCCAGCATCATTCATCACCAAAATGGGCACCCCCAGTGGAAACTGGCCGCTCATGTTGTCTTTAAACTTGATGTTGCCCTGAGCGCATGGCTGGCTGATGACGTTGTGTACCCCCGGGTCGAGCTGGATGTTCTTTTTAATGATTGGCGGTATGGTGTGCACGTGCATATCGTAGCTGCCCATAGGGTCAAGCTTTAGGGTATCGGGCAGACCCTTCGCATCCAGGCTATGGATGAAGTTGTACAGCAAAGCACCATTGTGGTGATCGTACAGGCTAATCTCCACGTTGGTTTCTTTAGGTAGATTTTGGCCGTTTAACAAGCTGATCTGTGCCGTGGTAAGGGTCAGCGAGCGGCTGATAACCGTATCGAGGATATTTTTAAACTTATCGGTACTAGAGGCATCAAAGTAAGTACCTAAGCAATCAAAGTACTTGTTGTCGCCGGGTTTCATGCCTAAACCAATGATAAAAGGCTTTACGGTAATGCGTTGCGCCTCTAGGAAGGCTGCCAGGTCGCACAGGTTGGCACCACAGGTTTCTAGGCCATCGGTAATTAAGATAATGGAGTTCACCGAGCCTGCCATTACCGGAAAATCGCCCACCGATTGGCGGAGCGAGTAGGCTATGGGTGTCCACCCCTGTGGGGTGATTTTGGTAAGCAACGTTTTTATCTGCCCGGCATTTTTTACCCCAAAAGGCACCTCTAGGCGGCTATCCTGGCAGTTTTTAAGGTCTTTACTGTATTGGTGGCCATACACCCGCAACCCTAGCTCCACTCGCGGGTTGGCTTGGTTGATGCTATCCACCAAATGACTCAATAATTTTTTGGATGCCTCCCACCGATTGGTACCATCAAAACCCTCATACATACTGCCGGAGGCATCGAGAATGAAGAGGATGCGCTGGGTTTTGGGTTGAAACTTCTCTTGCTGGGCTTGTAAGGTTGTGGTCGCAAACAGTAGCAACACCACACAAGCTACTTTAACCCATAGGCTAAAGTATTGCTGATAAAAATGCTGGCTTGCCCGGAAATCCAATAACTGCTTTTTGGTGGTATACTAAAGCTAAGCAAACATTTGGTAATTGTTGCTAGGCTTTCCATTCAAACGCATTATCGGGGTTGTATGGTATGCCAGCCTTAAATGAAGTTGGCCCGCCAATTGCGAAAGCAACAGCATTACAGCCATCGATAGTGGATGCCAACTACATGTTATAGGTAAGGCTCTTAAGCGTAAATGGCCAAGGCCACCAAACTATTGTGCATCACCCACAAAGAAACCACGCTGACTCCAAGGAATCATGTACATGATCAACGCTAGGGCTATGATGAAGAAGATAGCCAAGGTGCGGTGCTTAGTTACTGAATCGGTAATCCTTTTAGCACGGGCGCGGCCAATGGTGATTAAAAATACGGCTATAATCATCCCTACAAAGTGCTCCACTGCCCAAAAACGGGTATCGGCACTTTTCATGGCTGCGCCAAAACCGTTTGCCAAAATTAAATCGATAAACGGGCTAATGACGTACAAAATAATACCAATCAAAGCCTGCACGTGGGTTACTGCTATCAGAACCGTGCCCACGGTTTTATCGCCTTTGGTATATTCCTTTTTGCCCAGCCAGCCTATAAGGGCTTTAATAATAGCAATAACCAACAACAGCAACAACGCATACCGCAAGGTGGAGTGAAGGTGCTGCAACATGATGTAAATATTCATAACTATGGGTTTGAGTGGCAAAGTTAGGATTTGGATTACACTTTCGTGTGAAATTGTTCGTCAGATTAAAGGATTCATTGGATTAAAAAGAAAAGAGGAGATAATATTCCAAATCTCTTTAAGGAGTTTACTTTTCTTTTTTAATTAAAATTTTCAACCTAAAATTTCAAACCACCGCTCTCAAACGCACACATACCTCCAGCAACTCCTCTAATCGATCCAACTGCAACATATTTTGCCCGTCGCTTAGGGCTTGGGCGGGGTTGGGGTGGGTTTCGATAAAGAGGCCGTCGGCACCTACGGCGATGGCGGCTTTGGCAATAGTGCTGATGAGGGCTGGCTGTCCGCCCGTTACGCCACTGGTTTGGTTGGGCTGCTGCAGGCTGTGGGTGCAGTCCATTATTACGGGGGCAAACTGCTTCATAATGGGTATGGAGCGGAAATCGACCACCAAATCTTGGTAGCCAAACGTAGTGCCGCGCTCAGTGAGCAGTACTTTTTGGTTGCCCGTGCTGCGCACCTTTTCGGCGGCAAACTGCATGCTTTCGGGGGCGGCAAATTGGCCCTTCTTAATGTTTACCCAAAGGCCCGTTTTGCCTGCGGCCAGCAACAAGTCGGTTTGGCGGCACAGGAAGGCCGGTATTTGTAGGTAGTCCACCACGTCCTTCAGTTCGTCGGCCTCGTAGCTTTCGTGTATGTCGGTAAGCACTGGCACGTTGTATTGCTTGCGGATGTCTTGCAATATATCGTATGCCTGGTCTTTACCGATGCCAGTAAAGCTATCCAAGCGGGTGCGGTTGGCTTTTTTATAGGAGCTTTTAAAAACGAGGTCAATATCCAACCGCTTGCAGATGGCCGATACTTTCTCCGCCACCTCGTAAGGAGTTTCGGCATTCTCGATGGCGCACGGGCCGGCTATCAGCAGCAGTTTACTTTTCATTTTCGTTGCGGGTTTGTTGGCCTAGGTAGCCGCCGTGATGGCGCTTGGCAAAATCGTCTTTGGTAAATCCTTTGGCCTCCATTACCAGCACGCTCAACACATCGCCCAGGGCGAGCATTACGGTAGTGCTGGTGGTAGGCGCCATGTGCAGAGGGCAAGCCTCTTCAAACTTACCCATATACAACAGCACATCCACTGTATGTTGCAGTTCCGATTCGGGATGGGAGGTAATGGCGATAATCGGCAGCTTATGGCTCAGCATACGCTCTGCCAGGTGCACCAGCTCCACAATCTCGCGGGTGCGGCCGCTATTCGTCAACACTAGCAACACATCGTCTTTGCCCAGCATGCCGAGGTCGCCGTGTTGCGCCTCACCGGGGTGCAGAAACACGGCCGGCGTGCCGGTGCTGCTCATGGTGCTGGCTATTTTTTGGGCAATGATGCCGGCTTTGCCCATGCCGCTGGTTACTACTTTGCCTTTGCATTGCAGTATCAGGTTCACGGCCGTTACCAGCCCCTCATCAAGTGGGATGTTGCGCACGGCCTGTGCCTCAATCTCCAGCACTTGGCGGGCGCGGGCCAGCATATCGGTGGGGTTTATTTCCATTTGTCTTCCCATACTTCTAGCCAACGTCCTTGTTCCCAATCGCGGGAGTTGATAACCTTATCATCAATAAATACATCGTAAGGCGGCTTGGTCAGTTTCAGTTCATGATAACGGGCTCCCCATGTTTTTAATTGCTGCGCGGTAAGCTCCGTCCAGTTGATGCCGCTCTTTTGGCCGCGGGCCGTCCAGTAAACAATGTGGTGGCCGGCATCGTACAGCTCGTTCACGCGATGTATGTTCTCCATCATCGGCACACTATTGGGGTAGTCCATGCCGTTGGTTTTGCAGATGGTATCATCCACATCTACGTATATGGCTAGGGGCTTGATAGGTATAGTCATGGGGTAAAAATAAGGATTTGTTGCGGGTTGCGGGTTACGAGTTGCGAGTTGGGGGAGGGATGGTAGTTCAATAATCAGTAAACCGTATCGATTCTTCAAAATCCTTTTGGCTAACTTCTTGACCGAAACACCAATTACGGTCGAAATAAATGCCCTCAACAACAGCTCCCTTGAATGCTGACGACTCGATTGCCACATTTTCAAAATGTGCGTTGGTTAGGTCGGCATCTCTAAAATCACAGCATTTAATATTGCCATTGATGAATTTAGAATTTTTGAGGTTGGCTCCCCGAAAATCAGCATAAAGAAAGCTTCTTTCAAAAGTAACTCCTTGCAATGTTGCCCCTTCAAAGGATTCATTTTCCATATCAATGTCACAGAAGTAACGTTCGCCGTTTTGGTAGCGCTTTAATATTTCCGCCGCCGAATTATATTCTTCCATAGAGACGTGTCCTTGTTGGGATATACTAATGTTCTATCGGCCGCTGCAACAGTTCCTGCAATTGCTTTTCCGTTGGTAAATCTTCGGAGAGCTGATATTGTGCTATGCCTATAGGATTATTGACCCCTTCTAATGAGTATTTCGCGATCACCTTATTGTTCTCTTTAACCAGTAACAAACCAATAGTGGGGTTATGGTGATTGCGTTTCAAAAGGCCGTTGACGGCGTTCACATAAAAATTAAGCTGACCCACATAATCTGGTTTAAATGCGCCAATCTTTAACTCAATTACCACATGGCAATTGAGGTGCGTATGGAAGAATAGTAGGTCAACATAAAAATCCTCGCCCTCCACTGGTAGATGAAACTGCTTGCCCAAAAACGCAAAGCCCTTACCCAACTCTAGTAAGAATTTTTGCAGGTTAGATATCAAACCATCCTCCAACTCGTTCTCCAGCCGAGTGTCATCAATTTTTAGAAATTGGAACAAATACGGGTCGTGGAAAATCTCCCTGGCCAAATCATTCTGTGGTAGCGATAGTGTAGCAGCGAAGTTATTACTCAGGGCTCCCTTGCGCTGGAAGAGCTTCGTTTCTATTTTATTGATTAGCACATTTCGAGACCAGCTTTCTTCAAAAGCCTTATTTGCATAAAATTGACGTTCCCCCATTTCTGGGGTTTTGTCCATCAATGTTACCAGATGTCCCCAAGGTAATTTTGAAATGATGTGCCTGATGAAAATGCTAAATGGGATGATGCTGTTTTCGGTATAAAAACTTTCCCGCAATTGTGCAGCAGGTTGCTGCGTAATTGCATTTTTAGGTTCATTTTGCTCTGCTGAAACATCATTTCCTAATTGTGCAACAACCTGTTGCACAATTAGGTTTTCGGACTTTTTATCCACATCAAAACAGCTGTATTCCATTTGTGCAACAACCTGTTGCACAATTAAAACAGCATTGTACTCTTTGGCAAACTTGCGCATATACTTCAAGTTGCGCGCGGAAAGCCCTGTTAAATTAGGAAACTCAATTTTAAGGTCCGCTGCCAATTGGTCAATTACCTTTGTGCCCCAACTTTGCTCGCTTTGCTGTTGCAAAATGAAATGCCCCAACTCCCAGTACAGATATAGTAATTGGCTATTGGCGGTGAGCATAGCCTGCACCTGGCGGCTTTGGATGTGCCGCTTCAGGTTTTCGAGGAACGATTGGTATTCAGCAGGTGATTTGGCGGTCATAGAAAATAACTAGTGAATCAATCTATGCCTTATACTATTGAAATGGCAATGATAGAATAAAGGGAACTTATACCAATGATGTTTTCTAATGCCAGATTTTCATAAAACCCTACACTCAAAGACACCTAGCACCCGTGCTCAATTATACTTTATCCTATCATCAAAATCCTCTTGAGTGGCGTAGCTTCCAGCGTAGCGGTTGTGCCTAAAAGACAAGCCCTCGGTTTTGGAGTCTCTGAAATTGGCCGCATCAATTACCATGTTTTCAAACTTGGCGTTGCTGAGGTTGGCCTCTATAAAATTGGCGTTTTTGATGTTGCCTTTCACAAACTTGGAGTTTGCTAGGTTGGCCCCTTTAAAGTTTACCAAAAGGGAACACTCTACAAACTCAACGTCTTCCAGGTTTTCGCCAGCCAACGATCCTACGATGTGTATACCGGTAAAGTTTCTTACACCGTCTTTGTAATGCTGTAGTACTTCGGATGTTTTCATAGATTTTAAAGATAGTGTTTTTTAGTTCTTTTAAAAAAATGCGGTTTTGGAAGAATTTTTAAGATGGATTATGGACTGGTTAACTCTGGTGATAAGGGGGTGCTAACCGATGGGCTGGTAATGGTTTCTAAAGGTTGGCGGTCTTCACGCAACTTCCAGCGAAAACGCTGGGCTACCTTTTCGGGCAGTAGCGGGTGCACCATTTGGCCAAGGTAGCTTTTAGGAAATTCCTCATGGATACCGAACTTCTCCGGCTCGTGGTTGGGGCATACATAGGTACCGAAGATGACATCCATCAGTGGGGAGATGTTGGCATAGTTGCCTGCCTTTCGGTCGAGGTCATGGTGCCAATGGTGCAGCTCGGGCGCCCCTATTAGCATACGGAACGGCCCGATGGGCAGCCGCACATTGGAGTGGATGTACACCGCCCAAATACCCCTGAAAGCGATAAAGCCAGCAATGGCAACCAGTGGAAAGCCCAGCAGCATAGCAGGAAGATTGATAAGCCCGATGGTATAAATAGAATCTAACGGGTGCTCGCGGTGGGCGGCCAACCAATCTAGGTGCTCGGCACTGTGGTGTACTTTGTGGAAACGCCATAGGAAGTCTACATTGTGCTGCAAACGATGGCCCCAATATATGAGGAAGTCGCTAAGCACCACCACCTCAACTACCTGCAACCAAAAAGGCTGTGAGGCCACCATCGCCCTAAAGCCGTGTGGTACACTGCCAAAAAGCTGCGTATTGAACTGGAACAGCACCCAAGTAACCAACCCGCTCCACAGCAGGTATTGGCCTAAGAAAAAGCACAAATCGAGCACCCAATGCGGGCGGAAGAAGGGTTGGCCTTTCTTGGCAGGGAATACCTTTTCCATGGGTAGGAATACCAGCACCAGAAAAGCAAAGCTTAACCCAACCGCTTGAACCTGTGGCATCAAATCCTCCATCTATTCTCTGATTGGATTTAAAAGGTTAACCGAATCGATAATAAATGGCTTGTGGGGGCTGAAAGGCTCAGGGAGGCCAAACTTTTCAAATAAGGTAAGCTGCTTTACATAAAACAAATCGCCTGGTTGCAAAACCATCATCGATTTTGAGCTTGCTGCATAATTTTGAGCACTAAACTTTGGCCGGGGTATATCGGTTTTAATAGTTTGGGGCAAAGCCACTGTATCGGCTTTCACCTTTTCACTATCAACTTCGGCCAACAATGCCAAGTTGTTATCATTCATCATTATGGCGGATTTGCTGCTGGAAAGGGGAACTTCGATTACGCTCACCTCGTCAACTTTATCTTGCCCTAAACCGGCCTTCAAAACCACAAATGCACCTATCAGCAGTATAAATACGGCTAAGGTACCAGCCTTTAGAAAGGTATCAAAGTTCTTCATGCGCGCGCTTTGTTTCTTCAAGATACAAAACGCCCCAATAGCTCGTATATTATAAATAGCTCAATAATGTTGATGCCATCTGAAACCATTGCATAAAATTAACTTACCTGCTTTTGCAGCCGTGGGATAAATGCCTAACTTTAAGCAACTTAAAAAAACCTGCTTATACATGTTGCGCAACCTCTACCTTACTGGCCTATTGTTGGCCATGGCTCTTGTGCCCTTCTTTTCCCAAGCCCAAGATTATGCAAGCCTTAAACGATTGAGCCTTGATACGGCTTTGGCCCCCTTCTACCACGGTGTGGCCTCTGGCGACCCGCTGGCTGATGCCGTAATTATCTGGACCCGTATTACTACGCCCGATACTGGCGTAATTAGCGGTGTATGGTATGTGGCTACGGATACCAATTTTCAAAACACTATTGATAGTGGCCCCTTCTCCACCGACGGCGACAAGGACTTTACGGTAAAGATTGACGTGCAAGGCCTACAGCAAAACACATTTTACTATTACCGCTTTCAATACAATGGCCGCTACTCCCTTACTGGCCGTACCAAAACCGCCCCAACCGGCAACGTGAACAACCTGCGCTTTGGTGTAGTATCATGCTCCGATTATGAAAACGGCTACTACAATGCCTATGCGCACCTCATGTACCGCAACGATATTGATGCGGTGATACACCTGGGTGATTATATATACGAATATGCCGTTGGCGGTGCAGTACCAGGCCGCGAGCATGAGCCTGTGAATGAGATTACTACCTTGAGCGACTACCGCGGCCGTTTTAGCCACTATCACCTGGACGAGCAATTACGTGGCCTACACCAGAACTACCCTTTTATAACCATTTGGGATGACCACGAAAGTGCCAACAACAGTTGGAGCGGCGGTGCTGAAAACCATGATGCTGGCGAAGGCCTTTGGGAAGATAGGTTGGACAACTCTAAAACCGCTTACTTTGAGTGGATGCCTATACGAGACCAAGCGGCGCCGAACCAGTTTCGCGGATACCGCACCATACGCTACGGCAACTTAGCCAACATTATAGTAATTGATACCCGTATTGAAGGCCGTGAAGAGGAAAGCAGCGATAATGCTGTAATGGCCGACCCTAACCGCACGATGCTGGGTGCTGACCAAGCCGACTGGCTGGAGCTGCAACTGCAAGATACTACCATCCAATGGAAGATTATTGCCAACCAAGTGATGATGGCACCATTATCACTTGCAGGTACCGTACTTAACCCCGATCAGTGGGATGGCTACAGGGCAGAACGTGACCGTATATACAATAATATTATTGATAATGACATTGACAATATGGTGGTGCTTACTGGCGACATACATACTGCTTGGGCCAATAACCTGTTAAGCGGCGCCACTGCTGTAGGCGTGGAGTTTGTAACTACCAGTATTACTTCAAGTTCCGGTAACTTTCCGGTATCGGGTGCAGTGATTTCTAACCTACTTCCTCACGTTCAGTATGTAGACCTTACGAAAAGGGGTTATCTAATACTTGATGTAAATGCTACCAAAGCGCAAGGTGACTTTTATGCAGTAAATACCATTGCCACTATTGATACCACTACCAGCTTCCAAGAGGGATGGTACACCAATGATGGAGACAACACCCTTACGCAGGGCACACCAACCACAGCTGCCAATACCTACCCACCACTGGCCCCTAAAATGCCAACTGGCCCTGTGGGCATACAACAGCCGCAAAGCACCGAGTTGGTGTTGCTGGGCGCGTTCCCTAACCCGTTCCATGATAAGTTTGTAGTGCAGTTTTATTTGGAGAACGCCGCTAGCGTTAATGCCATCATTTATGATTTGGCAGGCAAGCAAGTATCGGTACAAGACCTTGGTACCCGCACCGAAGGCGTAAACCTTGCCAATGTGGATGGTAGCAAACTACCCGCTGGAAACTATATATTGGTAATGGACAACGGTACCCACACCTACCGCAAGCAAATTGTGAAAGTAGAGTAAGCAATACGTTGAGATAAAATACTTCCAAATGGCTAAATGGGCATCCGTTTAGCCATTTGTGTTTCTAATTGTGTCCTAAAGTTGCCCGTCTGCCAAATACAGGCTTAATTTGTATGTGTTCTACATAGAAACGCAGCAACCACTGTTATGGGAAAGAAGAGTTCGCAAAAGAAACAGTTTGATATAGAGCCTGAAAGGCCCGTTGTACAGCCATTGCATAACCAAGTTGGCAAGCCTTGGTTGAAGTGGCAGTGCTTGGCCATTTTCCTTACGGCATTTGTATTGTATGCCAACACGCTAGGCAACCAGTACGCACTTGATGATATGATAGTGCTCACCAAAAACACCTTTACCAAACAAGGTGTGGCGGGTATTGATGAGATAATGACCACCGATGCATTTCATGGTTTCTTTGGCCCCAACTATGCCTTTGTTATCGGTGGCCGGTATAGGCCCATCAGCATGGTTACGTTTGCTATTGAGCACCAGTTGTTCGGGCTTGAAAGTCCGTGGATATACCACCTCAACAACGTCATCCTTTACGGCATTACTTGTGTGTTGATATTGCTCACCTTGCAGCGGCTCTTTAGGTCGAAGTTTGAGGGGCAGTATGCTTGGCTTACCGTGCCGTTTATAGCCACCCTCATCTTCACCGCGCACCCCATACATACCGAGGCGGTGGCCAACATTAAGGGGCGGGATGAGATAATGGGCATGCTCGGCGCCATTGGGGCGCTATACCTGTGCATACGGTATATGGAAACCAGTAAGATAGCATACCTGCTGGCAGCCATTCCGGTTTTTTTAATAGCCATATTGAGCAAAGAAAACGCTATTACCTACCTAGCCGTTATCCCGCTAGTGTACTACTTCTTCTTTAGGGATTTAAAGCCATTTAAGGCCGTTTCGCTGGTTATTTCGCTGGGTGCGGCTGTCGGCGTTTACTTCTTGATTCGAAACAACTTTTTGCCAGCCATTGATACCAATAGCAAAACCTATGAAATACTGAACGACCCGTTTGCATTCAGCACAGCTAGCGACCGCCTAGCAACCGTGGCCTTTACCTTCGGCAAATATTTGCAGCTACTGCTGTTCCCGCACCCACTTACGCACGATTACTACCCTTGGCAGGTACCCATCTATACTTGGAAAGACTGGCAGGCCACCTTGCCTTTTGTAATGTGGCTGGGCATTTTGGCCTATGCCGTATATGGCATGATCAAAAAGAGCCCAATCGCTTTCGGCATCTTCTACTTCCTTATCACTATTTCCATTGTATCCAACGTATTGTTCAGTGTGGGTATCGCCATGAACGAGCGCTTTGTGTTTATGCCATCATTAGGGTTTGCCATCGTGGCTGCTGTATTGTTGGTGAAGGCCACCAACTACCTCAAAACCAAAGACTGGAGCTATGCCCGCGTACTAAACGCCCAGCCGCTGCTGATAATATTGGGGGTCATATTACTTGGATACTCAGTTAAAACCATTACGCGCAATCCAGTTTGGAAAAACGACTTTGTGCTTTTCGGTACTGATGTAAAAAACTCGCCCAACAGTGCCAAGGTAAGTAATGCTTGGGGAGGCGAGCTATATACCGCCAGCGATACCGCAGGTACGCCCGAGCGCAAAAATCAGTACCTTACCGAGGCTGAAGTATCGTTAAAGAAAGCCATCGAAATACACCCTATATATGCCAACGCGTGGCTGTTGTTGGGTAACGTAAAGTACAAAAAGAACGAAGACCTAGCAGGAGCGGCAGAATGCTATTCCAAAGCAGCGGAATTTAACGAAAACTCTTTTGATGCATACTTCAACCTAGCCATCGTATCAAGGGACTTGAATAAGTTTGAGGATGCCTTGCGGTACTTGGATATTTCCAAAAGCAAACTGGCAGGCAAAAACCCTGAAGACCAACAAAAGCAAGGCTTGGCTATTGAGCAAAACAAGGCAGAAGTATATTACCGCTGGGGCAAGTATGCCGGCCAAAAGCAAAACAACCTAGGTCTGGCGGTGGAAAAAATAAATAAAGCCATTTCCATGAACCCTAAGGTAACCTACTATTATGAGGACTTAGGGGTAGCTTATGGCATGATGGGCGATTTCCAAAACAGCATTAAAGCCAGCGAAGCGGGCATAAAAATAGACCCTAAGTATGCGGCTTTCTATGCCAACCTTGCCGCATCATACAACCAATTGGGAGATGCAGCCAAAGGCCAGGAATATCTACAAAGGGCTGAGCAGTTGAAGGCGGTGAAGTAAAGCACATGTTATCGGTCCCTCACCTAGCCTCTCCCCAGGGGAGAGGGAAACTTGTACGCCTCGCATTCGGCTCGCTTTATAATAAATACTGTTTGTTTTTACAAAGTAAAAAGCTCCCTCTCCCTCAGGGAGAGGGTTGGGGTGAGGGACGTTACCGCTATGGTACCGGGTCGTGCCCGTGGCCGCCCCAAGGGTGGCAGCTACCTATGCGCTTAGCCGTAAGCCAAAAACCCTTTATAGGGCCATGTTTCTGAAACGCCTCAATACCATATTGGCTGCACGTAGGCGTGTAGCGGCAACTGCTAGGCACCCACGGCGAGATAATAAGCTTGTATGCTTTGATGAGGATGATAAACGGCCAACTAAGGAGTCGCTTCATGGTGCTGTTTGGCTAGTTTTAGCAACCCACGCTGTAGGGCCTCGTCCACCTTGGCATATGCCATATCTGGCGGGCCGGTATAGAGTATTACCAAGGAAAGGTGGTGGCTCTTGGCATCTAGGTGCTCGTATAGCAAACCCTTGCAGCGGCGGAAAGATTCCTTTATGCGACGCTTCATTAGGTTACGGCCATTGGCCTCCCGTATTTTGCGCTTGGGCACTGCTATGCAGGTTTGCACTGGTGCCGCTTGATTGGTAGATGGGAGCCACAGAAACTTGAAAGGGTACTCCGAAACGGAAGTACCCTTCTCAAACAGTTGTTCGATGGCTTTGCTGCTTTTCAGCCGCTCGCTTTTCTTGAAACTTTGCTTATATGGCAGTTGTGCTGGCATATTCAGCAGGTTTGTTTACCTAGAAAAATGGGCGTTGCAGTGTGCTTACCCTTTCAGGCCCTTCACCTCGTCAGAAACGGTTAGTTTCTTACGGCCTTTGGCGCGGCGTGCGGCAATAACGGCACGTCCACCTTTGGTAGCCATTCTTTCACGGAAACCGTGCTTATTCTTTCTTTTCCTATTCGAGGGCTGGTATGTCCTTTTCATGGTATATAGTGTTCGGTATTATTTCAAAAGGGCTACAAAGGTAGGGCTTAATTTACAGGAAAACAACTTTTTTACACACTGTGTGCAAAAGACTTTGCAGTAAGCGAGATAACCTTATCTCCATATTCAGGTTTTCCTTGTATTAGGGCGATATAAGTAGCCCCACTGATTGAAAATACCTAGCTAAACGGAGTGACAATGCAAGCCAATATTAATTGCTTTACAATAAAATCAACCTATGCGTGCACTACTGTTTTCTTTGATGTTTGCAACACTGTTTATTACCCTACCCTCCACGGATGCCAAAGCCCAAACAGTAGCAGATATTCTTAAAGACACTTGGAACGGCTACACTGAGTTTGAGGCTAGCTACACTACAAGCGGCAAAGGTTTTATCTATCAAACGGTAACTTTTAGTGTGAACAGTTTTAATAACATAAGCGGTACCATGAAAGCGACGGTAACTATTGATGGCTCAAAATATGTTTGCTATTCTACAGTTTCAGGAAAAGTGTACGAAGATGTTCACGAGGTGTACTTTTACGCTGCCATAAATGATGGTGCCGATGTATTGCCCTATGGCCTGCAATGGTGCGAGGCAAGCGGTACGCTTACTATGTATACCGATGAAGAAAAGAACGGATACTATATACTAAATGGCAACCTTAAAGATGCCTGCACCGGCGAGGCAATAGAACTTACTTTATCAAACTACTAATAAAATACACAAAACCAACCAACTGACAATCGCCCAAGTAGCACAAGCTGCCTGGGCGCTTGTATTTTAAACAATGCCATTTCGCGCATAGCTTTAATCTTGATTATTATAAAGCGAATCGGAGCACAAAAAATAAAGCCGGGTTCCATCATCAAAGAGCTGCTCGGTGGGTAGGCCTTTGTTATCGAAATATTTTACAGAGCTTTTTTTCAATCGGTTTGTATCCCTGTCGAAATGGATTTCCGTAATCAGCTTAAGGGGTGAGGCGGTATCGTTATTGACATAGAAGTAAGTCTTTGCCGCTGCTGCGGCATCTCTTAGGTAGCCTGGAGATTCATTATTTGCAACAGTGACTTCGCTAGCTAGCCGCTGCAAAGTATCATAATCATAATAAACAGTAGCGTTTGCATTTTTATAAGAAGTAGCATAACCCTTTCGGTCGAATGTCCAGAATGAATGAGGGCTGGAATAAACACAACAGCTACTTTGCATAAGAATGCGCCAACTAGGCATGTACAAATAACTTAGTTTTTCACGCTGTGAAAAATCTGAATGATAAATAATGCTATCAGCCCATCCGTTAGATTTGTACACATATCTGGTAGAGTTGCCCAAAGACCAACTGCTTTGTCTATCCCAATCCAAAACCATCCGGCCTAGCGAATCGTACATTAAATGGTAGTAAGGGCGAAATTTAGCATTGGATAAGCCATCTACGCTTTTAGAATCTTGCATCGCAATTACATGCCGAATACCTTGCCGATGCAGCGCATCTGCTTCAGGGTTGGGCACTTTGAGGTCGGATAGCTGTAATATGGGCTTAGGCGGCTGTGAGCAGCCGAGTAGGGCTAGGAAAATAAGGCCGATAAAATGTTTTGCCATTACCTCCCTTGCTTAAGTTTACTGATGTATGCTATCACGTCTTCGTGAGCAACCGTATTGCCTTGCTCAATTTGCCGTAAACCAACCTCAATTCGTTCCTTAAGTTCTTCTTTTGATGACACGTAGGCAGGGTTTCGCAAGGGTTTGGAAACTAACCTTCCTGCAATCTCCAATACTTTAACTGCTTGCTCTCTGCTCACCGTAGGGAAATCATCCAAGAACTCATTGAGCGATACGCCCATCTTTAAATGGTCAAACAAGCTCTCCACGGGAACCCTAGTACCTTTAAAGACAGGCTGCCCACCTAGAGTTTCACTATCGACGGTAATTACATCCTTTATGCTTTCCATAGCTTAAATATAGTGATAACAATACAATCTTCTTAGGGGTGAGCGGAGTTCTGCGGTCAGACGGCTCAAAGCCGTCCGACTTCCATAAAAGCCTCTTAGAGCAAACTATGCTCGGTCCTCCCAATGTTTCATGGTGAACCCTTCAGCACAAGCTCAGGATAAACTCCGCTGAACCATCCGCAATACGGTCACGAAACACGGTGATATATTACCTTTCATAGAAAAACGGTGTTTTGCCACCTACGTTATGGATGGTTCGGCTCCGCTCACCATGACACTCTGCAAAAAATCTTACGAATTATAGCTACTTAACCTAACGGATTGCTTTTAGTTCTCTAACCAAATAAAACGCCGCCGCAGGATACTGCGGCGGCGTTTCTATATTCAAGGCAAGGCAGTTGCCTAGCCGTTCATGCTGATGATAAACTCCTCGTTGGTGCGGGTGCCTTTCATGTTCTGTAGCAAGAAGTTCATAGCCTCTTCCGGATTCATGTCGGCCAAGTGCTTGCGGAGTATCCACATGCGCTGTAGCGTCTCGCGGTCCAACAGCAAGTCCTCGCGGCGCGTGCTTGAGCTGGTAAGGTCGATAGCTGGGTAGATGCGGCGGTTGGATAGTTTACGATCCAACTGAAGCTCCATGTTACCAGTACCTTTAAACTCTTCAAAAATCACCTCGTCCATTTTAGAACCGGTGTCAATCAAGGCAGTCGCTAAGATGGTCAATGAGCCACCGTTCTCAATTTTACGGGCCGCACCAAAGAACTGCTTAGGCTTGTGCAAGGCGTTGGGCTCCACACCACCCGATAGTACCTTGCCGCTGGCAGGGGCTACCGTGTTGTAAGCACGGGCAAGGCGGGTGATAGAGTCAAGCAATATCACCACATCGTGGCCGCACTCTACCAGGCGCTTAGCCTTTTGCAACACTACGCTGGCTACTTTTACGTGCTTCTCGGCAGGCTCATCAAAGGTAGAGGCAATTACCTCCGCGTTCACGCTGCGCTTCATGTCGGTTACTTCCTCTGGGCGCTCATCAATCAATAGAATGATGAGGTAAGCCTCAGGGTGGTTTTTGGCTATGGCGTTGGCCACGGCCTTTAGCAACATGGTTTTACCGGTTTTCGGCTGGGCCACAATCAAGCCACGCTGGCCTTTACCGATAGGGGTAAACAGGTCCATCAAGCGGGTGCTGTAGTCATCGCCGCCGCTAAACAAGCGGAATTTCTCCTGCGGGAAAAGGGGGGTAAGGTAGTCAAACGGCACCCTATCGCGCACTTCGCGCGGGTCGCGGCCGTTCAGCTGGTCCACTTTCAACAGGGCAAAGTATTTCTCGCCTTCTTTTGGTGGGCGTACGGCCCCGTTCACGGTATCGCCGGTCTTCAAACCAAACAGTTTGATTTGGCTAGGCGAAACATAGATATCATCGGGGCTCGAAAGGTAGTTGTAATCGCTACTGCGAAGGAAACCGTAGCCATCGGGCATCATTTCCAATACGCCTTCGCTCTCTATCACGCCATCAAACTCAATATTAAACACCTGCTCGCGGTGCTGGCGGTGCTGCTGGCGCTTCTCCATTACCTGTTGGCCATATGGCTTGCGCTCCTGCTGTTGTTGCGGGTTGCGCGGGGTGCCATCGGCGTTTTGGTTGTTGGTATTGTTGTTTTCGTTGGCAGGGGTCTGGTCGCCTTGGTTTTGCTCGCCTTGCTGCACTTGCTCTTGCGGGGCTGCAGGCTGCTCTTGTGGGGCTTGGCTGCTGGTAGGCTGCTCGTCCTTTGGTATTTCTATGCGCAAATCTTCCTCGCTATCATCGCTATGGAAGAGTTCTTTTT
This sequence comes from Sphingobacteriales bacterium, assembly GCA_027483645.1. Taxonomy (GTDB): domain Bacteria; phylum Bacteroidota; class Bacteroidia; order Chitinophagales; family CAIOSU01; genus CAIOSU01. The sequence goes on along the minus strand of JAIXUD010000020.1, from coordinate 104,328 downwards.
TGCTTGGGGTGTGCGGCGGGCGGGTCTCCTTTGGCTTGCGGCCACGGCGGGCTGGGCCGTCGTCAGCTTTGGCTTCTTTGGTCTTGCCTTCGACTGGCTGTTCGTTCCTTGGCTGCCTAGGTTCCCTTGGTTCTTGCTTGGCTTCTGCTTCTGGCTCAGGTTTGGTTTCCGCTACCGGTGCTGGTGTAGGCGCTGGTGCTGTTTCGGCTTTCGGGGCTTCTACGGCTACTTCCTTTTTAGGGTCCTCCATCTGTATGCGGGCACGGCGGCCTGCTGGGCGGCGCTCGCCCGATTTATCAGGCTTGGCCATGGAAAGTGGCGAATCGCTGCTTTTCAGGCTTTTTACCTTGCTGGGGTTCACTGCTTGCTCGTCTAAGATTTTGTAAACCAAATCCTGCTTATCAAGTTTGCGGTAATCTTTAATGTTGAGTTTTTCTGCAATTTCCTTTAACTCAGGAACCAACATTTCATTTAATTGCAGGATGTCGTACATACGGTGATGTTTATTGAATAAAGTGGTTTGTTGAGAACTTCATAAGTGGAAAAACAATCGGCAACTGGCCCGATTGGGCTGCCGCGGTTGGAAAACGCAATTATCCGTTAATCAAAAAGCTTGGGTTTGTTTATAATTGGGTATTGGTGGTAATAGGGAGGTAGTAGGATTGATGATGCAATTTTACAGAATCTTTTTGGAAGTTGCAATTTTCATGCCACAGCCCATTATTTATTCCCTTTAACGGCATATGGGTTAATATGGTTTAAAGATAAAGAAAATAATTGGACGATGGACAATAGACCATGGACAATGGTTGCTGCAAAATTGGATTACGACTATCACTAAATTGTTTGTTAATGGGGTTACTAGTTAACCAATTAACTAATCAACCAATAAACAACCCCAAATTGATGCCCCACCGTAGAACTTTTGTACCCCACAAACAGTTACCTTAGCAACACTAAACTGAACTATGAAAATAGGTATTGTATGTTACCCCACCTATGGCGGTAGTGGCGTTGTAGCCACGGAGCTTGGCAAAGCATTGGCCGACAAGGGTCATCAAGTGCATTTCATTACCTACAAGCAACCTTTCCGGCTCGATCATTTTAGCAATAACCTCTTTTACCATGAGGTAAATATTGCCGATTATCCACTATTTGATTATGCCCCATACGAGACCGTGCTTACTAGTAAATTGGTGGATGTAACCAAGTACCAGGGCTTAGACCTTATACACGTGCACTATGCCATACCACATGCTTCGGCGGCGTACCTAGCCAAACTGATATTGCGTGAGCAAGGCATCAATATACCAATAATAACCACCTTACACGGTACTGATATTACCTTGGTGGGCAAAGATGCAACGTACGAGCCGGTGGTTACCTTCTCCATCAACCAATCCGACGGGGTTACGGCCGTGAGCCAAAACCTGAAAGACGAGACCTACCAGTACTTTAAGATTCGCCGCGATATTGAGGTGATACCTAACTTTATCGATTTCGAGCGCTTCAGCAAGACCAACAAAGAGCATTTCCGCAAGGCCATTGCCCCCGATGGCGAGAAAATAATGATACACGTATCCAACTTCCGCAAAGTGAAGCGTGTGAGGGATGTGGTGAAGGTTTACAAACAAGTATCGGAAAAAATACCTGCCAAGCTTTTGCTAGTAGGCGATGGCCCCGACCGAAGCTCGGTAGAGCAGCTGTGCCGCGAGTTGGATGTGTGCGACGGCGTGAGGTTTCTCGGCAAGCAAGAGGCCATCGAGGAGCTACTGGCTGTTAGCGATGTGTTTATGATACCTTCCGGCAGCGAGAGCTTTGGCTTGGCAGCATTGGAAGCGATGGCCTGCGAAGTACCCGTAATAAGCAGCAACGTGGGCGGCCTGCCCGAAATCAACATACATGGCGAAACGGGCTTCCTAAGCGACGTGGGCGATGTGGACGATATGGCCAAGCATACCATAGCCTTGCTAAGCAACCCCGAAATGTTGGAGCAGTTCCGCAAGAATGCCTATGCCCAAGCCCAGAAATTCTCCCTAGCCAACATCCTACCTATGTACGAGAGCTTCTACGAGCGGATTGTGGAGCAGGTGAAGGCCGAAGCGGCGGTTAAGTTGCAGTGAGCGACGGATTGCACCGAGTTGTAGCCCGTACTAGCTACTAAACCACGGAGAACACGGAAAAAGGCACGGAAAAACACGGAATACATAGACACTAAAAAGCCCGACACATCACTGCGTCGGGCTTTTTTTATCTTGAGATCAAGTCAAGTCTTGATACTTGATACTAGTTCGATTTGTTACCATAACGCTTGCGATCGGCCTCATCCAAGTATACCTTACGCAGGCGGATGGATTTTGGCGTTACTTCCACGTACTCGTCGGCTTGGATGTACTCCAATGCTTCCTCTAAGCTGTGGCGGATTGGCGGCATCAGTTTCATTTTATCATCCGTGCCCGATGCGCGCATGTTGGTCAACTGTTTCTTTTTGGTAACGTTGATAACCAAATCGTCGCCACGGCTGTGCTCGCCGATTACTTGGCCAGTATAGATTTCGTCGCCAGGGCCGATGAAGAACTTACCACGGTCTTGTAGCTTGTCCAAACCATAAGCGATGGCAGTACCCAACTCCATAGAAATCAATGAACCGTTGATACGGCCTTCAATCTCGCCTTTGTAGGGCTCGTAGCCTTTCAAACGGTGAGCCATGATGGCCTCGCCCGCTGTAAGGGTCAATATACGGTTACGCAAACCGATGATACCACGGGAAGGAATAACAAACTCCAATGATACTCGGTCGCCTTTAGGCAACATGCTCACCATTTCGCCTTTACGTTTGGTAACGGCTTCGATAACCTTACCACTTACGTTCTCTGGCAAATCGACGGTCAAATCCTCAACTGGCTCACATTTGCGGCCATCGATTTCTTTGAACAATACCTGCGGCTGTCCTACCTGCAATTCGTAGCCCTCACGGCGCATGGTCTCAATTAATACCGAAAGGTGGAGTACACCACGGCCAAACACCAAGAAGGTATCGGCACTGTCAGTCATTTCCAAGCGCATGGCCAGGTTTTTCTCCAACTCTTTCTCCAAGCGGTCTTTAATGTGTCGGCTGGTTACAAACTTGCCTTCTTTACCAAAGAACGGTGAGTTGTTGATGGTAAAGGTCATGCTCATGGTTGGCTCATCGATAGCGATTGGCACCAAGCCTTCAGGCTTTTCGAAATCGGCAATGGTATCGCCAATATCAAAACCTTCAATACCTAGTACGCCGCAAATCTCGCCATTCTCAATAGGCTCTTTAGTGCGCAACTTGCCGAAGCCTTCAAATACGAAAAGCTCCTTTACGCGCGACTTCAAGATGCTGCCGTCACGCTTAACCAAGCTCACCGGTTGGCCTTCTTTCAAAGTGCCACGGTGTACACGGCCTACTGCAATACGGCCTGTATAGCTGCTATAATCAAGTGAGGTAATCATCAATTGCGTGGTGCCAGGGTGTGGTACCGGTGCAGGAATGTGCTCAAGGATTGCATCCAAAAGGGCAGTTACATTGGTAGTAGGTACCTTCCAGTCATCGCTCATCCAACCATTTTTGGCAGAACCATAAACGGTAGGGAAGTTCAACTGCTCTTCGCTAGCATCCAAGTTGTACATCAACTCAAATACCGACTCCTGCACCTCATCGGGGCGACAGTTTTCTTTATCTACTTTATTGATAACCACAATTGGCTTCAAGCCTAGGGCCAAAGCTTTCTGTAGTACGAAGCGTGTTTGTGGCATTGGGCCTTCAAAGGCATCTACCAGCAACAATACGCCATCGGCCATGTTCAATACACGCTCTACCTCACCGCCAAAGTCGGCGTGACCAGGGGTATCGATAATGTTGATTTTAACGTCTTTGTAACGAACGGCAACGTTTTTCGCCAAAATGGTGATACCACGCTCGCGCTCTAGGTCGTTGTTGTCTAATATCAGTTCGCCGGGGGTTTCGTGGTCGGAGAACAGTTTGCACTGAAGAAGCACTTTATCAACCAAGGTAGTTTTCCCGTGATCTACGTGCGCAATGATGGCGATGTTTCTAATTGGAATTTGAGACATTCTATTTGATGATTTGTTGATTGACGACTTACGATTTTATCGGTATTCCGACACCGTCCACCTGCAATCTAAAATTGAAAAGATGTGCAAAGATACTTCTAATATTTCAAGCCCGCTACTAATTATTGTTTTTTAATGGTTTGGTGATGTTGGAAGCTAGGAGTGCTTTGTTCATTCCTTGTCCTAATAGCTTATTAGGTTGCTATAAATAAGTAGAGCCTTAAAGTAGATACTTTAAGGCTCTAAATTATATAAGTAGTATACAAGGTTTATTATAGTCCGGCACAGGTGCCTTGCTCTGTCTTTTTGAGTTTGCTGGTGTCAAAACACATGCCTTGGGCCTTGCTAACAAGGTTGTTGTAAGTACCTTGGTTGAGTGTACCAGTGCGGCTTAAAATAAACAAGGAGTTTTTATCTGGGTCGCCCACTAACATATAATCGCCATTAGGGCCGAAATCCAATATCCAGTAATCGGCATCCACTGGCGATACCGGGAAACGTACTTTTATCTTGGCAAATACGCTAGGATCGGGCACCGTGGCAGTACCTTGAATATTGTTGGGTATGCCGATTAAGGCACCACCTAATCGGCAATTATTTTTTACAATAATGTTGTTGCCATTATCAATATACTCTGCAGTAGTGCACTGGCAGCCAATATTGAAGAACTGAGGTATGCTGGCTATTTCATACCATTTTCCTAAGAATTGGGCTTTGTTGGCGTCGGTATCTACTGTAACTGGAAGGCAGGTTGGCTTACCACAAGTGGCCGACATGAGTGTTACCGCGCCAAAGAGGATAAAAAAATACTTCATGGGTGTAAGGGTTTTGGTTGTAGGTGAAAACACTTAACAGCCAATCCAACGGTTTGTTTAGTATTTTTAAAAATAAATTGTAAATAAAACCGCCAAATGCGCCGTATGGCTATCTATTCAACATTTATGTTGTTTAGATTATAGTAGCCAAAAGAACACTAGCCAGGTAAGAAACAGTACCGGCAGCAAAAAGGGCACGGCGAACTTTATAATATAGTTCAAGAAGCTAGGCATACCTAGACCTTCCTCGTCGGCTATGGCTTTTACCATAAAGTTGGGCGCGTTGCCGATGTAAGTAAATGCCCCAAAAAATACCGAAGCCAAAGATACGGCTGCCAAATAATCCATGGAGCTTACCCCCTCGTACATTACCCCAGCGGCAAATTGCCTTACATGCTCGGGGTTGCCAATGTCGAGCCCTACTTTGCCCATGGCTGCGGCCAGAAAGTTGAGATAGGTGGGCGCATTATCCAGCACGCCTGATAGGCCTCCTGTTGTCCAGTATAGGCTGTTGGTGGTTACTAGATGGGCATTCTCTTGGGCAAAAGTCCCGATAAGCTGCAACGCCGGCATCATGGTGGCGAATATGCCCACGAATAGGAAGGCTACCTCTTTTATTGGGTCGAAGTTGAAATGGTTTTCCTTGAGGGCCGCACTGTCTGATGTTTTGTAGGCAGCCACCGCGGTAATCAGCATAATCAGCTCCCGCAGGTATGAGATTTTATCGCCGTGGTAGTTGATGTATAGGTAGCTAGGCAGCTCAATTACATTTGGGTCGATAAAAATGGCCCCAATTACTGCTACAAGAAAGAGAATGTTGCGGGCACCAATGATGCTGATGTTGCCCGACTGAGGCTTTTGGTGGGTTACCACTATTTTATTGCGTTTATCCAATATATAGAAGATGACAGCAAGTAAGCCGATAGCAAATAACCACGGCCCCCAAAGGTGTAGCAAAGTCCACTCAAATGGTACGCCTTTCAAGAAACCAAGGAACAGCGGTGGGTCGCCCATTGGGGTAAGGCTGCCACCTACGTTGCTAACTATAAAGATGAAGAACACCACGTGGTAAGGCAGCAACCGGCGCCTGTTGAGGCGCATATATGGCCGTATAAGCAACATGGATGCCCCCGTAGTGCCGATAAAGTTGGCCAGCACGGCGCCAAACAGCAACAGCATAACGTTCACCATTGGGGTGCCTTGCCTATCCACCTTGATTAATATACCTCCCGAAACCACATATAACGAACCCAACAGGGCTATAAAGGAGGCGTACTCGGCCAAGCTATGTACGGGGTGGTGCTGGTCGTGCAGCACAAATAGGTAGTAGCCCACCACCACTGCACCTAAACCAATAGCAATTACGGGGTAATATTTATGCCAAAAACGACCGTAAAACAACGGCCCTGTGGCAATCATACCCAGCAGCAGCAAGAATGGTATAACCGACCAAATGGCGGGTAAAGTATGTAGGTTTTCTACTTGCAAAGCATAACTAATCAACTAATTAATCAATCAACTAATAACTAACTCATAACCAGCTTATTCAAGGCAATATTAAGCGCCCTGCGGGTAAGGTGTAAGTGCCCGCCCGGCAGCTCGCTCAAGCCTTCCAAGCCCTTGCGTATAGTGGCTGATACATCATGGAAGATGGCCTCGTCCGTTACCTCTATCTCCGTTTTTTGCATCAAGTAGGCAAACACGCGTGCCATACCGCAATTGGCAATAAAATCGGGTATCAGGCTTAGTTGTCCGTCCACATACTCGGTGGTATCACCAAAGAACACGTCGCTTTCCTTAAACGGCACGTTGGCACCACTGCTTATTACTTGGCAACCAGCGGCAGCCAGCCTATCCACAAGCTCCCTGGTAATGAGTCGGCTAGCCGCAGCGGGGATAAAGATATCTGCCTTTACATCCCAAATGCGTTGGTTTACCTCTTCGAAAGGTATCACGCGGTCGCTTATCAACTTGTTCTGCTTGCGGTTGAGTAGGAGTGCGCGTACTTCTTCAAAGCTCAGCCCTTCGGCATCAATAATGCCCCCATCGCGGTCGATGATGCCCACAATCTTCACACCGTTCTGCGCCAGATAATAGGCCGCCGCACCCGCTACGTTGCCCCAACCTTGTATAATGGCCGTTTTGCCCTGCAGGTCAGTTTGATGGAATAGCTCGTAATAGTGCTTTACCGATTCGCAAACGCCGTAGCCGGTAATCATATCGGCTACTAGTATCTTTTGGGTAAGGTCGGGCGAGAAGCGCGGGTCCTCAATCTTCTTCGAAACGCCTTGGCGCAACTGGCCTATGATGTGTATTTTCTCCTTTTGGCTGGCTTGGAAGTGGCCGGTTACGATACCCTCTTGCGGATGCCACAAGCCATAGTCTTCGGTAATGGGTATCACGTCGTGTATCTCGTCCACGTTCAGGTCGCCGCCAGTGCCGTAGTAGCTTTTTAATATCGGTATCACTGCTTGGAACCAGCGGTTCAGCACCTCGTTTTTGCGAGGGTCGGCAGGGTCAAAGTTAATACCCGATTTAGCACCGCCTATGGCTGGGCCAGAGACCGTGAATTTTATCTCCATCACCTTCGCCAAGCTCTCCACCTCGTTACGGTCAAGCCCTTTGCGCATGCGTGTGCCGCCACCGGCCGCCCCGCCGCGTAGCGAGTTGATTACTACCCAACCTTCGGCATCGGTAAGCGGATCCTTCCACTCGAATACAATCTCGGGCTTCTTGCTCTTGTACTGGTTCAGTAGCGCGTCCATAGCTGCGGGTTGGTTTCGGGGCAAAGGTAGTTAATTTGGTCGATGGTCGATGGACGGCGGTCCATGGTTGGCTGTAATTGGGTGGGTTTTGTTGTATACTTTAAGTGGTTTGATTTAGCTAATTTTCCACACGAAAAAAGCCGCAACGCCTCTCGGTATTGCGGCTTTTCTATATCAATAACCTAAACGAAGTTTAGCTAATCACCGCCGGCTTAGGCGCGCCCGCTAAAATCTCATCATTGGCTTTGTCGGCGTACTTGGCGAAGTTCTTGTTGAATTCTTCGGCCAGTTCGTTGGCTTTTTGGTCGTAGGTTTCTTTGCTGGCCCAAGCACCGCGTGGGCTTAGTACTTCGCTTGGTACATTGGGGCAGGTTTTAGGCATGGCCAGACCGAATACGCTGTGCTGCTCAAACTCCACACCGTCCAGCTCGCCGTTAAGGGCAGCGGTAATCATGGCGCGGGTGTAGCTTAGCTTCATGCGGGTGCCTACTCCGTAGGGGCCGCCGGTCCAGCCGGTGTTTATCAACCAAACGGTTACTTCGTGCTTGCGCATTTTCTCGCCTAGCATCTCGGCGTATTTGGTAGGGTGCAACGGTAGGAAAACCGCGCCAAAGCAAGCGCTAAAGGTGGTTTTCGGCTCGTTGATGCCCGCTTCGGTACCGGCTACTTTGGCGGTATAGCCGCTAATAAAGTGGAACATGGCCTGGCCAGGGGTAAGCTTGCTGATGGGGGGCAATACGCCAAACGCATCTGCAGTAAGGAAGAAAATGTTCTTCGGGATGCCGCCGTAAGATGGCTCCACGGCATTATCAATAAAGGTAAGCGGGTAGCTCACGCGGGTGTTCTCGGTGCGGCTGCCGTCGGCAAAGTTTATTTCTTTAGTGCCAGGGAAGAAGGTAGTGTTCTCCACCAAGGCGCCTGGGCGGATGGCCGCAAAAATCTGTGGCTCCTTCTCGGCACTTAGGTCGATGGCTTTAGCGTAGCAACCACCTTCAAAGTTGAACACGCTATCCTCGCTCCAACCGTGCTCGTCATCGCCAATCAGGCCACGGTTAGGGTCGGCACTAAGGGTGGTTTTGCCGGTGCCGCTTAGGCCAAAGAAGATGGCGGTGTCGCCGTCTTTGCCAATGTTTGCCGAGCAGTGCATGCTCAGTACGCCCTTATCGTGTGGCAATACGTAGTTGAGTACGGTAAAAATGCCTTTCTTGATTTCGCCGGTGTAGCCGGTGCCACCAATAATAATCATCTTCTTGGTGAAGTTAACAATGGCGAAGTTTTCCGCCTTTACGCCATCCACGATAGGGGTAGCCTTAAAGCCGCTAGCGCACAATACGGTCCATTCTGGCTCAATGGTTTTCAGCTCCTCGCCTTCAGGGCGTAGAAACATGTTGTAGGCAAACAAGCTTTGCCAAGGTTTTTCAGAAATTACGCGCAGGTTCATGCGGTATTCTGGGTGGGCGCAAACATAGCCGTCGCGCACGTATATATCCTTGCCATCCAGGTAGTCGGCAATTTTGGCTTGCAGGGCGTCAAAGTATTCCGGTGCTATGGGAATGTTCACCTCGCCCCAGTTTACGCTGTTTTCGGTAGTGCTGTCTTTTACACAGTATTTGTCCTTAGGCGATCGGCCGGTAAATTTACCGGTGTCGATAACCAAGGCACCGCTATCGGCCAATACACCTTCGTTCTGGTCGAGGCTGTGCTGGGTAAGCTCAGCAGGGCTCAGGTTCCAATACGCCGTTTTTATATTCTTCAATCCAACAGAAGCCAAACCGGCTTTTTCGTTCTGAATACCTACATGTTGCATACGGTACAGGGGTTTCATACTATCAATAAAGAGCGCAAAGTTAGGTATTTTTGTTGATTGGTTAATTGATAATTGGTTGATTAGTTTGTGTTAAGTTATTGGTAACTGGTTATTGGATTTTGCTAGTGCGGATGATAGTGAGGGTGCATATCCCTGTATAAATCCTTTATCTTTCATCCTGTAAACAACCACCATGCAATCGCATTGCCTGCATTTTAGCAGTTGTCTGAATTTGGATTAGCCAGATTAAAGGATTCATTGGATTAAAAAAATGATGGAAAAGAATGGTGACACAACCAATTAACCAGTAACCAATAACCATGCAACTAAACTGGCATTGCCTACCTTTTGAGCAATTGAGCGCTACGCAATTATACCATATTGTCGCCCTGCGGCAAGCCGTTTTTGTGGTGGAGCAAGCGTGCGCCTATTTGGATGCCGATGGCAAAGACCAGCAGTGTTTTCATGTATGGGCAGAGGGTAATGGTGAAGTACTTGCCTACGCCCGCATCGTAAAACCCGGCATAAGTTACCCCGAAGTGGCCATCGGTAGGGTGGTAACGGCATCAAGCGCAAGGCGCACGGGTTTAGGAAAGGAATTGATGCGGGTGGCGATGGACTGTATTTACGATATTTATGGCGAGGTGCCCATTCGCATTTCGGCGCAATGCTATCTGGAGGTGTTCTACAAAAACCTAGGCTTTGAGATTGTTACCGAGCGCTACTTGGAAGATGATATTCCGCATGTGGGGATGTTGAAACGTGTTGTGGTTAGTTGATTTTGGATGAAGATACAATGCGGAATAATGGATGAGATTAAAAAATGTGAAGTTGGAAGTGCGGATTGGGAATCTTCCTTTTTGGGGTGAGAACTTGAAACTGGTAATTGCTCGTAATAAAGGTATATAGTATAGTAATAGCTAAGAACCTCACACCACCAACACCAGCTTCCCCATCGTCTTGCCCGATTGTAAATCTCTATGCGCTTGGGCAACATCCTCGAAAGCATAAGTAGTTACTGCCAGCGGTTGTATTTCGCCGGTATCAATCCAACCAATAAGGTCGTCCATGGCTTCTTTCAGCAAGTCTTTTCTATCGAACATAAAGCTGAGATTGAAGGTGATGATGCTGCGCTGGTTCATGTTGAGGGAGTTGAACCGCGGTGCCTTCAGCCAAGCCGTCGCCAGCTTTAGGTAATTGATGTGCCCGCTTTCTTTGGGCAGTATGGTATGAGTGCCGTACGATACCATCTTGCCGCCCCGGCTCAGTATATCCCAACCCTTTTGCAGGCTTTCCCCGCCGTTGGCATCAAAGATTACATCAGGGCCAGTGGGGTAGATTTGCTTGATAGTCGGCCAGAGGTCTTGCGTGCTTTTATCGATTACATGCGTGGCGCCCATTTCCTTGGCACGGGCTATTTTGTGGGTGCTGCCCACCACGCCAATGGTTTCGATGCCTTTAATTCTACATAGTTGCAACAGCGCACTGCCCACGCCGCCTGCCGCGGAGTGCACGATGGTTTTGTCCGTAGGGCGGATGATGGCCAACTGCAACAGGGCGTGATACGCTGTCATATAGACGGCCGGGAAACCCGCGGCTTCTTCCAGCGTCATGTTACTGGGCAAGTGATAGAGCTGATCGGGCTTTACACAAATCTCGGTAGCATAGCTGTTGAAAAGGCTAATACCGAACACCTGTTGCCCCACTTCAAAGCCAGTAGTACCAGTACCCACCTCTGCCACCATACCCGAAAACTCAAAGCCAGGTGTAATGGGCCAGCCCACAAACTCTTTGGCAGATTTATACAATCCCCAGCGGATAACCACATCGGCATAGTTGATACCGATGGCGTGCATGGTCACTTTTATCTCGCCTGTTGCGGGCTTTAAGTCGGGGTGCTCTTCCACTTTCAGTTGGTCGAAACTGCCCGCACGATGGATGACTATTTTCTTCATGGGTTGATTGTTCTCATTAACCCGAAAGTTAAGACATAACCTTTATTCTGCATTTGGCTCTTTGTTAGCATACATATCTTTCTTACTGCCAGAATACAGGTCAAACCTATTAAAGCGGCACTCAAGCGGACCATTAAATAGCGGTATTTTGCGCGATGGACGCAAGCCAACATGTTTTAGGGCATCTAGGTTGGCGCTCAGTACCCATGCCTGCCAGCCGCTGTAATTTTTCTTGAGGGTATCGCCAATGGATTTGTAGAAGCCTACCATATCTTCTTTTTCGATACGGTCGCCATAAGGTGGGTTGATAATCATCATACCGCTTGGGGCTGGCGCAGTGGGGTTTTGCTCAAAGGCTACTTGCTTCAGGCTTACGGCATCTTCCAGCTCTGCACTCTCTAGGTTTTGGCGGGTTTCATCAAGTGCCTGCATCGATACATCGGAGCCGAAAATTTCCACGTCATTCTCGCGCTCTTGTGCACGGGCTTCCTTTTGCAACTGTATAAAAAGGGCCTTATCGAAATCGGGCCAATGGGTAAAGCCAAAGTCATCACGGTATAGGCCCGGTGCTATGTTTCGGGCTATCAATGCGGCTTCGGTAAGTAGGGTGCCAGAGCCGCACATGGGGTCGTAAAGGGGTTGTTTTTGGTCCCAGCCGCTTAGCAATATCATGCCCGCTGCCAAGCATTCGCTCAGGGGTGCTTTAAATATGGCTACTTTATACCCGCGCTTGTGCAAGCTTTCGCCAGAGCTATCCAAAAAGAAGGTTACCTGATCATTAAAAATGTGTACCTGTATGGTCACATCTGGGTTATCGGTGTTCACGCTCGGGCGCTGGCCGAGGCGTTTGCGAAACTGGTCGGCAATGGCATCTTTCACCTTCTGCGCTACAAACAGCGTGTGGTTAAATAGCGTGGAATTGATGGAGCTATGTATGGCAAAAGTTTGATCTAGGCTGAGGTATTTGCCCCAATCCACCTCCAAGGCAGCCTTGTACAAACCCTCATCATTTCGGGCACTGGTGGTGTGTATGGGTGCCAATATGCGGGTAGCGGTGCGCAGCCATAGGTTGGCTTTGTAGAGCATCGCCTTATCGCCACTAAAGCCCACGGCACGGTTATGCGGCTCCACATTGCTAGCGCCTATGTTGCGCAGCTCTACTGCAAGCACTTCCTCCAGTCCGAAAAGGGTTTTTGCTATATAGTTGGTCTCCATTCGGTGAAATTACGGCTTTGCTTTTAAAGCACGGAAGCAATTAGATAGCGCGAGAATAAACCACATTTCCGTTCAGCACTTTAGCTTCCCGAATTTCGGCAGCTGGGTCATGCACGAAGCCTAGTTTCTTCAATAGTAGCAGCGAGGGGTCGTTGTAAGGCATGGTAAAAGCCTCCAAGGAATTGAGGCCTATTTGTTTGCTAAGGTCCATTACCGCTATTAAAGCCTCGTGCATAATGCCTTGGCGATGGAGGTCAATAGCCAAGTGATAGCCTATTTCGCCGCGCTTGGCAGCGGCATCAATATTCCACAGGCAGAGGGTGCCTTTTAGTTCTTCTGGCTGATTTTTGAGGGTAATGGCCCATTGCAAGGTTTCATTTCGGGCAATTTGGCCGTTCACCATGTCAATCCAAGCGGCGTGCTCCGCTAGGCTTTTCTCAGTTAAGTGGGGGAGGTATTTCAGCCCCTCCCCACTCCTAAGTGTTTGCATGGCTGCTGCATCTGCCGTTACCAGTTGCCTCAACACCAATCGCTCAGTGCGCAGTACGGGGAATGGATGGAAGTTTAGCGACAGCATCAATTATTACTTCAAGCTAGTCAGCTCATCTTGCAGTTCTTTAATCTTGCCTTTCTGAGCAGCAATCTGCTTCTGCTTGTTTTCAATCTCTACTTCTTTATTCTTGATTTCTTGGTTAGCATCCCTTATACCTGAGTTGCTCTTTACGTTCTTTTGCAGCAGCTTCTCTTTGGCTTTCATTAAGCTTTTCAGTTCTTTTTCAAGCGTTTTCAGGTTTTTCTCTTCTGCTTTTTTAGCTTCTGGCGATAGCTTGGCGGCATCCAATACTTTTTGCTTTTGGGCCTGTATCTGTTGGCGCACCCGATTTTGGTCAGAGTCGTTGGTGGCTATTGCATTGGTGTTGTCATTTACACCCATCGTATTTTTGGTAACACCTGAGTTTAGTTTCTCCAATTCTTTAGATAGGGAAGCGCTTTCTTTCTCAAAAGATTTCAACAACTCTTCGGCAGCCCTTACTTGGTTCTGTACAGTGGTTTTGTGCTGTTTCAAAGCAAAATCGTACACAAACTTTTCGGCTTGCGGGTATGCCATGGTGCGCTCTGCATTAATAAAACCAGTAGCATCTTTAAAGAACACTTCTAGCACTACGCCTTCGGTAGTGGCTATGGTGCGGGCATACACATCCAAAGTATCTTGGGTTATTTGTGGCAACAGGGTTTTGGTTATCACCCATTCGTTGTTCGCTTTAGCGGCTTTACTTTTGCTCTTGCCCTGCACTGCGCTTGCCCAAGCCGTTTCCACTAATTTTACATCTGCTTTCGGTAGCGTAACTGCAAAGCCCGGCTGCTCGCCTTGGCTCATGCTGCGGGTTACTCCGGCTACTTTAATGGCATTTTGGCTGAAAAGGAAACTTGTGTTGAGCAGCAATAGGGCTACAATGTATAGTGTTTTCATGGAGTTATTATTTGGTTTATTAACTATGCAAAGATACTGATAATTGGGGAGTTGATGTCGATTTTTGTGTCTACATGCCCACCACACCTCGTATTACAATAGTGAAGTGTAGCCGGCCATCAATGAGTTGAATGGCATTAACCGTCCTCTACGCCATTCGCTGTGCCCTGCTTGTTTAATAGAAAAGGGCAAATTCTCCAAGTGGCATCGCTTAGCCTTATGCTTACTGAGCATAAAAAGGGGATTTTGGTCTTAATTTAAACTTAATATGGGCAAAACTAAAACATGACCTGCCAATAGGCTAATTTAGATGTTATGTTGAAACGTAAATGGCTGCTATTGTTATTTATCCCCCTCGCCCTGCTATTGATTGGCTGGGGAGCTTACGCTTATGACCCTATACCCGATGATGCCATGAACCCGAAACCATTGATTATAGCCCACCGGGGCGCATCGGGCAGCGCGCCCGAGAACACGCTTTCGGCATTTAAGAAAGCCATGGAGATTGGGGTGGACTATATTGAACTTGACATACACCTCAGCAAAGATGGGGAAGTGATAGTAATACATGATGCCACGCTAGACCGCACTACTACAGGCAAAGGCCCCGTGCAAGATAAAACCCTAGCCGAACTACAGCAACTAGATGCCGGTAGCTGGTATGGCGATGCTTTCAAGAACGAACCGCTACCTACCTTGCGACAAGTACTGGAGCTAGCCAATGGCAAAACCAAAGTGTTGATTGAGATAAAAAGCCCCACTGAAGGTTTGTATGCGGGCATCGAGCAAAAAACGTTAGACCTAATTAAGGAATACAATGCCTATAGCTGGTGCGAGATGCAGAGCTTTCACCCAGAAGTGGTGGAGAATTGGATAGCCATTGATACGCAAGTAACAGTATACCAACTAATAGCTGGCGCTATGTTCGGCCTATCTTATGACGACCAAGTGCGGTGGGGCAACAGCATTGGCAATAATGGGCGCGTAGCAGGCATTAACCCCAATAAGAAATTCGCTAGGGCGAAGTACATAAAGAAGCTACACCAAGCTGGCTATGTATGCTTTGTGTGGACGGTAAACGAAACTGCCGATATGCAAGACCTAATGCGCAAAGGCGTGGATGGCATTATTACCAATTACCCTGAAAGGTTGAAGCAGTTGATTGAGGAAGAGGGGAGGTAAATTTGAAAATTAGATAATTTGAAAATTTGAAGATGGTTATGATGCCTTGGAAATTTTCGTTTCCAGAAACTTAAGGCGGTTTTCGTGATCCTCAATTCTAGAATCCCTTTCGGCAAGCTTTAGTATGCTTAAGCGCAACTCTCCTAATGCTGCGTTAGTTTTGGCTTGGTGTGTCTTTAAGTCCTTAAGGTCGTCACTGTGTTCACGTAAAAGTTTGCCGTGCTCTTTCAGCTCTGCATTCATATCATGTACTTCAGCCAAAAGCTCAGCCATTATTTCAATAAGTCGTTGTTCGTCTTTCATAATAACGTCCCTTGTTACAAATATAACGATAAAATTAAGCAAGAAGTTACACTCGAGGCATAATAAAAAAGCCCTGCAGGCAGGGCTTTTTCGTACTGATTTATCGAATATAGGTTACTATTTACTTCAACAACTCGCGGCTGATAACCAGTTTCTGTATTTCGCTGGTGCCTTCACCTATGGTGCAAAGCTTGCTATCGCGGTAGTACTTTTCAGCTGGGTACTCTTTAATGTAGCCGTAGCCACCAAAAATCTGTACCGCATCGGTGCTTACTTCTACAGCCGTTTCGCTGGCGTAGTATTTGGCCATCGCGCCTTGTATGGTCATCTTTTGCTTGCGATTTTTCATGTCGCCGGCTTGGTAGGTCAATAGTTCCGAAGCCTCGATTTTGGTTGCCATATCGGCCAACTTAAAGGCAATGGCCTGGAAGTTGGAGATAGGCTGGCCAAACTGCTCGCGCTCTTTGCTATACTTTACCGATGCCTCAAAAGCACCTTTGGCAATACCGATAGAAAGGGCAGCGATAGAGATACGGCCACCATCCAAAATTTTCATGGCTTGTATAAAGCCATCGCCTACCTTTCCGCAAACTTGGCTACTGTGCACACGGCAATCATCAAAAATAACCTCGGCGGTTTCGCTAGCGCGCATGCCTAGTTTATCTTCTTTTTTACCTGCTGATAAGCCTGGGGTGCCACGCTCCACAATAAAAGCCGTCATACCGTGCGAATCTAGCAGCTCGCCAGTACGGGCAATAACCAATACAATGTCGCCCGCTATCCCGTGGGTAATAAAGCGTTTGGCACCGTTCAGCACCCAATAGTCGCCATCTTGCTTGGCGGTTACTTTCATGCGCATGGCATCGCTACCAGTGTTAGGCTCGGTCAATGCCCAAGCGCCAATATGCTCGCCGGTGGCTAGTTTAGGTAGATATTTCTGTTTTTGCTCTTCGTTGGCAAACTCCAAAATGTGGTTGGTACAAAGCGAGTTGTGTGCCGCCATGCTTAAGCCTATTGAGCCGCAAACCTTTGACAATTCCACAATGGCTGCAATGTACTCCATGTAGCCAAAGCCAGCACCGCCATATACTTCAGGCACTAGTACGCCCAACAAGCCTAGTTTGCCCATCTTGCGGAAGGTCTCGCGGGGAAACTCTTGGCTCTCATCCCACTTCATAATGTTCGGGCGTATCTCGCGCTCGGCGAAGTCACGTGTCATTTGAGCTACCATCTTTTGGTTTTCGCTTACCTCAAAGTTCATGGTGCCGGTACTTTCAGCTACTAAAGCCATTGTATGTTTGATTTATAAAGTGATGTACAATGTACAAAGTACGATGTACAATTTGATTCTATTTTACTTCCAACTTTTGCCTTACATCGTACATTGTACATCTGCGTACTTGATACTTACTGCTTGATACTAGATTAATAGGTTACTGTACTTAATATATTGGTACTGTATTTTTCAATTATGGTAACACCATTAAGGAAGCTAAGGTTTACCAAAAACGAAAAACCCGATACCTCAGCACCTTCCATCCTCACCAATTCGGCAGCAGCGCTTACTGTACCACCTGTTGCCAGTAGGTCGTCATGTATCAGCACCTTCATGCCAGGCTTCAAAAAACCCTTGTGCAACTCAATAGTGGCCGTGCCATACTCTAAGTTGTAAGTATACTGTATGCACTCGCCGGGCAGTTTTCCTGCTTTCCTAATAGGGATAAAAGGTACATTTAAACGGTCGGCCAGTAACATACCAAAGAAAAACCCACGGCTCTCTACCGCTACAATGGCATCCACTTCAAAGTTGATATCATCTTCAAAATGCTGTACGATGTCTTTGCACAGGCGCACATCCATTAGTATGGGCGTTACATCCTTAAACATAATACCCGGCTTGGGGAAGTCGGGCACATTGCGGATGGCATTTTTTACGCGTTCTTCTAACAGATACATGAGCTACATGTGCTTCAAGGCATTGCAAATATCAACATTTTTGGCCTAAAAAGCAAGGTAATCTTTGCTGTTTCCGTAATTGTGGAATGGCAAATACTGCTCTACTCAACAGTTAAATAGGGTAGTATCCGCTTGTCAAATCCCTCTTGGGGCAATTGCTCCAGGTTTTTGTACGGTCTATTTTTTATCACCAGTGTAACCCAGTTGGCAGTAGCGTATGGGTGGTTTAATAGCGCTATATCGTTAGCAGTGTTTATATTGAGGCGCTTTATGGTGGTTGCATCAATGGCAATGTGGGCTGCCAGCGCATTATACTTTGCTGTGCCGATACCAGCAATCTCCTTCAATTGTTCCGAAGTATAAAACCCGCCAAGCCGCTGCCGGTATTGGGCTATGCGCTCGGCAAACGATTGGCCAATGCCAGGTAGTTGCCGTAGTTGATCAATGGTAGCTCGGTTAAGGTTTATTTGTTCGCCAGCTTTCAGTTTTTCAATCCAAATCAAAGTATCCGCTTGCTCCTCGGTCGGTGTTTTTTTCGTGCTAGGTTGCTTGGGCAATACTATTTTTGATAAGGAAGTGTCAATGCTTATTAGCGTTATCAATCCATTAAGTTTGGCTTCGCCAAAGCCGGGTATATCCATCAGTTGCTCGGCATACGAAAAGCCTCCCAATTCGGTTCGGTAGGCTATTATTTTTTCGGCCATAGCAGGGCCTATGCCTGGCAATTGTTCCAATGCTACGGCGCTGGCGGTGTTCAATTCAATGAGGGTATCGGCTTCAAATACGGCAATTTCTTGCTGGAAGAGGGTCATGTCGCCTACGGGCAGGGCAGGCTCCCAGAACAATAAGGATAACCGAACACCTAACATTAGCACGATGCCAAATACCAGCACGAGTATCCCGTTCCGCTCGGTGCGGCTCAGTTGCAGGCTATCGAACCACGAGTTCATTTCACGCGAAGATAATTGAATATTATAATGCTGGGGTATTCATCATTATTTGTAAGAAATCTCCACATCCCAAAATCAAACTATCATAGGGGTTTTAAGTGTGGCATTTTCTTTGCCCCATAGCCCAGAACAAATACCCTGTATCGGTATCAAGACATTAACTGAACTCAAAGCTTAACCCAAGCATGGTTTTAGCTCCATCTTTGGGTTTTGGCTTTTCCTTGCCGCTATCATTATCAACACCTTCCACTATGCCACACTTGCCGCTAGAATAAGGTAATAAAAAATAATTGTAACTTAGTCCATGATTAGTAAAGGGGCTATTACATTGACCATATAACGCTGCAATGGATTTAGTAGAATTAAAGGAGGGCAACGCACACCGTCATCCTTGGGAATTGGCAAGGGCAAAATCGGTATTAAGCATTCTGTCGCAGATGGATACCCGCGGAACTGTGGCCGATGTGGGTGCTGGCGATATATACTTTGCTGGCCTATTGGCCGACCAAATTGGGCATGATGTATTGGCTGTTGATATTGGCTACGATACGGTAGGAAGGGAAGGCAAAGTGGTGAAATATAATCACATTTCCGACTTGCCGCACGAAGGGGTAGACCTAGTACTGCTGATGGATGTAATTGAGCATATTGAGGATGTTGATGCGTTTTTGAACGAGTTAATGCCCAAAATAAAGCCTGGTGGCAATATACTTATCACGGTACCGGCTTACCAGTCGTTATTTTCTGCACACGATGTGTTCCTATTGCACTATCGCCGCTACAATAAAAAGCTGTTGCATGCTACTTTGGCCAAGCAGCCGGTGGTGGTAGATAGGATGTTCTACTTCTTTACCTCTTTGTTTTTTGCCCGTACAGCAGCATTGGCGCTGGAGAAGTTGAAAGGCCCACCCAAAGCAGATGGAGCCGGAAACTGGAAGCACGCCGAAGACAAAGCACTTACTAAGCTAATTACTGGTGTGCTAAATACCGACTTTAAGGTAAACAGTTTGCTATCTAAAGCGGGCATCACTTTGCCTGGCCTTACCCTTTGCTCAGTATGCCACAAAAAGCCCTGATAATAGTACCCTGTTATAATGAGGCAGCTCGTTTGAACATGGAGGCTTTCAAAAGCTTTTCGGGTGAGTATGCATTTTTGTTTGCCAACGATGGCAGTACAGACGATACGGCCAAGATTATCGAGCCCTATTGCAATGAGCATATCTACCTGTACAACCTTCCCCAAAACAGTGGCAAAAGCGAAGCCGTAAGGCAGGGCTTTATACACGGGCTCACGTTGCCCATTATGGAGCATATTGAGTGGATGGGTTTTTGGGATGCCGATTTGGCTACCCCGCTGGAAGAACTGGAGAAGTTCTTTTTGTTCCGTCAGCATTTTTACCCGCAGGCCGATGTAATAATTGGTAGCCGCATACGCCGGCTGGGCAGCACTGTAAAGCGCAATTTCGGTAGGCACGTGTTGGGCAGGGTGTTTGCCACCGTTGCCGATTCGCTGTTTCACCTTAATTGCTACGATACCCAATGCGGGGCCAAGCTGTTTAAAAAAGCTTTGGTACCAGAGTTTGTGGGCGAGCCCTTTATTTCGCAATGGGCCTTTGATGTAGAGTTGCTAACCCGCATAAGGCATCACAAAATGGTAGAGTACCCACTTAGCGATTGGCAAGATGTGGCCGGTAGCAAACTTAAGGTACAGCGAGTGGCTTTTAAAGTACTCCGCGATTTTTATAGAATGAACCAAAAGTATAACCACAACAAAACCGCCTAGCGCACTTACTGTCCTCATTCGCACAAAACCGCCACCCCTATGTTTACAGATGTTGGGCCTTACCTACTCACACTCATTGCAGCATTGGCTATTGCGTACGGCATAGGGTTTGCCATACAAAAAACCCTGCTTAAGCACCTTAGCCTACAGCCGTTCCAAGCATTCTTTCTAAACCTGTTTTTAGGGGTTGTTATCTCCATCATCGGTTTTGCTGCTATAAAGTCGGGTTTTAGAACCGTCAATTTGGTGCTGCTACCTATTTTGGGCTTGCTGTATTTCGAAAGCAAGCGGTTGGCGCCCGAAGGCCTAAGCCAAAAGTATAATACGCCCTCATGGCATCCGCCAGTAATAGTGGGCTTTGCAGCTCTGCTATTGTTTGCTTTAAAAACCAGCCTGGTTTACAAAGGCGGTGCTTTCCCGTTTGTGGTGGGCAATGGTG
Organism: Sphingobacteriales bacterium; assembly: GCA_027483645.1. Lineage (GTDB taxonomy): Bacteria > Bacteroidota > Bacteroidia > Chitinophagales > CAIOSU01 > CAIOSU01. Next base: position 83,586 of record JAIXUD010000020.1, on the reverse strand, counting down.
CCGATTATGCACAGCACTCCCTTATTTCGGAAGCGTTGGCAAGCATCGGGGTGGAGAACAAATTTGCGCCAGAATCGCTACTGAGCGAACAGTTTAGGGGTATTCTGCCCTATCACTATTTCGATTTGTGGCTCAATGCACTAGCCGCTACGGTAAGTGGCCTCAACCACTATTTGGTATTAGAACTGGTTACTTACCCCATGTTTATGATTTTGGGCGTATCAGGCTTTTTAGCTCTTTGGGAAACCCAAGCCAAACCTAGCATTTGGGCCTATGCCATCGCATTGGTGTTTATCGGTTTTGGGGGGCTGCACTTTGCGTTTTACAATAGTATAGCATACATTAGCAAGGCCAACTACCGCTTGGTGCACTTCGGCGAAACCCTGCTGGATATGCCCAAGATAGCCTACTACTTGCCCTTTGCCTTCTCATTTGCGGCATTGCTCAGTAAGCGGCACTATGTGCTTGCCTTTTTGGTGTTGGCTGGTTTGTCCATGGTGTATTTTAGTGCCATTATTCTGTTTGCTTTGCCAGCGGCGTTCATCTTTATCAACCTCATAAAACCGATATGGATAGCCAAAAAAGAGGCGCTTAAACTAGCTGCTTACTTAGTAATACCCTTGCTATGCTGGGCGTTGTTCTTCAAAATATTTGGTCAATCGATAGCAGGTACCCGCGATGAGTTTAGCCTTAATTTGATGGATGCCGCCAGCCTGCGCATCCGCATCAATATTTTTGGCTTATCCACCATACAAGCAGCGGTAATGTATTTCCCCATTATATTGGGCCTTGCGTTAATGGCTTTTGGCGCTGGTAAAAAGGTGTTTTGGCACAAGCAATTGCTGCTAATGGTTGGCCTTGCCGCCATTACTTTTGCCGTTGGTCTTGGTGCTTGGACCCTAGCTTACGAAAATATTGATGGTATGCAGCTTATGGGCAACAACATGCCGATAGTAAATGTGCTATTGATGGCCATATTTGTTTGGCTATGGCAAGGGGTGGGGCAATTGAGCAATAAACCTGCTTTTTATGCTGGTGCTTTGCTAATAGTATTGCTAACCCTTACTACCGATGTGGGCATAGTACGCCACTACCCTAAGCAGAAGATGTACATGGCGGCGGCTTACTCCGATGAGTTTGTATTAAAAGTGGCCGATGAATTTAAAGGGGAGAAAGATTTGGTTGGGGTGTTTCTTAAGGGTGATGCCGAATATCACCATCAGGAGTATTGGCCAGCGCACCGCATATCGCAGGCATTTAGGTTGATTGATCCATTAGTATTGATGCCGCAATATAGCAGTACCATACATTTGTCGATATTTGATATGCCCGTATCAACAGAAGCTATTGCGAAGGCGCGGGAGGAAAATTCATTGAAAGGGCAATTGTTCAATATTTTTATTGAAGCTCAAAAAAAGAACACTATCTTTAAGGATGTAGAACAAAGTCAAGTCGATTTTGTGAAGCAATATCAGATACAATATGTGTTTGTTACTCCCTCCGCCAAGCTGCCCGATTGGATTGAGGGGATGAAACAAAGCGAGCTAACCGATGCTAAAAGCGGTATTCGTTTTATTAAAATAAAACCTTAAGTTAACAAAATCGGGGGAATAGCAAAATATGAAGTACTACGCAATTCTGCCGATTACTTCAATAATTACGTTTAATTACGTAACTTTTCTCTCCAATAAGGAAAACCAGCTACCATGTTTAACTACTACTTGAAGGTTTTAAGAAGCTCCTTCATGCTATTTTTGCTGCTCGCAATCAGTTTTGTGGCATATTCACAATCAACTTGGAATGCACCTGGGGCAAGTGGCAACTGGAACAATGCGGCAAACTGGCTACCTGTAGGCGTGCCTGCTGCAGGCACCAATATTGTTTTTAATGGCACCAGCGTTGCCAACTGCATTATTGATGTACCAATTACCGTTGGTAGCTTTAGCATAAATGCTGGTTACACTGGTACCGTTTCCAATACAAACTTTGCTATTAACGCATCTTCGTTTAGCCAGGCAGCGGGTACCTTTACGGGTGGCACAGGAACCATAATCATTACCAATTCGTGGTTGGTTAGTGGGGGTACCTTTAATAGTACTAGCACCAACATGCGCATCGGTGCTGGGCCGATGACCCTATCAGGAGGTACGTTTAATGCCAACGCTGGTCGTGTTAGTCTTGCCCCGCCGTCAACCTGTTTGACCTTTCAAGTAGTAGGAAACATAACCTTTTGCGAGCTTGAATATTTGGCAATAGGCCTTCCCTCATGCGGATTTACTTACAATGTAGTTAACACCTTAGAGGTGCAGTGTAAATTTATCAATACTGGAGGATCTGCCATTTACTATATTGGCGGTACCATAAATGTAAGGGGTAACATCGAAACCAATAATACCGAGACAGGTGGCAATTACTCACCTAGTACTACTGTTTTTAACATTAATGGAACGGGCACTCAAACCTGGGCAGGTAGCACTTGTGTTTTTTTAAGAGGCAAGCTGCCCAACATAAATATTGCCAAGGCAGCAACCGATACACTGATAATTACTGGGATAGCCACCGTAACTAGAACTTATAACTATGTTAGTGGTGTAATAAGGACGCTGGGCACCTTAGTTTTTGAAGGGGATATTAACGTTACCGGTGCACCCCATACCATATCCCGCTTAGGCCTTTCAAAAAACAACGTAAACATAAACGTAGCTACTCGAATAACCAGCGATACCCTACTTGCCTATGTTGGGGCCGGGGTTATCTTTAATACGGGCCAGATAGATGTGCTAGGCGATTTGGTTACGGTGGCACAAGGTGTACTAATCGGCGGTGGTACGGGCACCATTAATATTATAGGTACCCGCCCGCAAACGCTGTATTGCAACTCGCAACTCGGTGCGGGCAACTTTCCGAATGTAATAATTAACTGTGCAAACCTTAGTATAACCCGCAATGCTTATTCTTTGATTGATCCATGTTATACCAAGCCTAACCGCTTCAACTATGTAGGGGTGGCAGGAAACTGGACCTACCTGGCAGGCAATATAACAGGCAATGGCATTGTATCGTTTAATGGCGCCGCCAACCTAATTAACAATACCCATACCTTGCCGAATGTGTCATATTTAAGTGGCTCGATAACCCAACAGAATAAAACTATAGTTACGGGAACGCTTACGGCAAGAGATACTTTATTTACACATGGTACTGGAAGACTTGGTTTGTTTGGTACTACAAATGTTAGTGGTACGGTAATAGATGTAAATACTGGACCCGTTAATACGGGCACCGGTACCATAAACATGGTTGGTGTGGGAACCCACAGTTTTTCTAGTACTTATGATACCTTCACAGGCCCTAACGGTACCAATGGCTTTTTGCCCAATGTAGTGATTAACATGCCTAGCGGCACCCTTAATATAATTGATACCCATGCCATAGCGCTCAACTGGACAGTTACCGATGGTGTAGTGATAGGCAATTTAGGCTCCAACGTTTTTTTGCATAATACTGGCAATAACTTGGATATGCAAGGAGCGGTAACCGGTACCCAATCATTTCATGACCTGACCATTGAAGGAGCGGTAAACCGTAACCTTACCGGTAGTACTGGTATAAACGGAAGATTGGTATTAGGAACTGGCAGAATAACGTTGAATACCTTTAGGGTGAGCATGAATACCAATGTGCCTGCAAACCTAGTGCTTACAACCGGCTACGTAATAAGTGAAAACATACCAGCTTTAGGCTATGGCCGCTTTGAGTGGGCTATAGGCAATGCCGCAATAGGTACCACCTTTATTTATCCTTTTGGTAGTGTGGCAGGTACTTATATACCTTTCTCATTTGAAGTGCAGGCTGCTGGTACTGCTGGTGGAAGACTGTCATTAGCTACTTACCCAACCGACTGGACACTGTTGCCGAATAACACCCCTTTCCCTACTACAGTTACGAATATCAATAACATATTGGGCGGCAACAACTATGCCCGTGAGCTCGATAGATACTGGGTTCCTGAAGTATCTGGCTATACTACCAACCCCACTGGCAGGCTAACCTTTACCTATAGGGATTTAGAATGGAACTTACCACAGAACAGTTTGGTGGAAACCCGTTTGCAGGCGCACCGTTGGTTGCCAGGCACTTCTGCTTGGCAGTTGCCCAACAATACCAGTACCCGCAACACCACTGCCAATACCGTAACCATACCTAGCCAAAACGTGTTTACCCCGTTTACGCTTGTAGACCCTGAATTGCCCGATTTGCGCATAAGCAGCAGCGATACTATCATCTGTTTGGGTACTACGGTAAACTTCTTCGACTTAAACGTACCTACCCCAACAAGCAATCTTTGGATTTTCCCAGGCGCTACTGCAGCTACTGATTCGTCCACCGCTACTAACCCTACTGGTATTACCTATACCACTACCGGTTGTAAAACCGTTGTTTTGGAAGCTACCTACCCAGGCGGTACCTTACGCGATACATTTACCTGCTTTATAACGGTAACCAACCCACCGACGGCATCAGCTAGTAGTAATAACCTAAGCTGTAATAACTCAACCAATGGTAAGGTTTGGGTAACAGCCCCTGCTGCTACAGCAGGCTATACTTATACTTGGGGCGCTACGCCAGTAAGTGTACAAACTAATACGCCCGATTCGGTAAGGACAGGTTTAGGCCCCGGCACCTACACCATCGTAGTAAACGACCCTGCCAGCTGCGCTACCACGGTAACGGCAACGGTAACGGCACCTCCAGCCCTTGCCATCACATCCACCAAAACCGACCCTTTGTGCAACAATGGCACTAACGGCACGGCGAGCGTAACGGTAACTGGTGGTACCCCATTTGGTTCAGGCCAAACCTATACCTATACTTGGAACGGCGGTGCACCTAATACCAACAGTCGCACGGGCTTATCGGCTGCTACCTACAACGTAGTGGCTACTGACGCTAGCGGCTGTACCGTATCTACCTCAATTACCCTTGCCAACCCAGCAAGTATCGGTCTTACCTTAGCAAAAACAGATGCCCTTTGTAATGGCGGTGCTACTGGTAAAGTTTGGGCCAGAGTAGTAGGTGGCACGGGTACACCAACCTTTGTATGGAGCCCAACAGGCACTACCAGTGCAAATGGTGACACTTTGTATAATCAATTAGCGGGAACAGTTTCAGTAACGGCAACCGATGGCAATGGCTGTACAGCAACTGCCTCTATTGTTGTTGGTCAACCAACAGCCATCACTATATTAAAAGGGCAAACCAACCTAGCTTGTAACGCTGTGCCTACTGGCAAAATATGGGCACGTGGCAGTGGCGGTACTGGCCCCACATATACCTATACTTGGGTTTCGCCAGGTACGGTTAGTGGCCCCAATGGCGATACTTTGTCGGGTTTATTGGCAGGTATCCAGTTCTTTTCAGTGAGGGACGCAAACGGTTGTATTAGGAACGACTCAATTATTCTGACCCAACCGGCAGCCATAGTTGCACCTATAACCAGCGGCAACGTACTCTGCTTTGGCGATAGCACCGTAACGCTTACGGTAAATGCAAGCGGTGGCCCAGTAAGCCCCCCTACTTTTACTTACAACTGGTCACGGAACGCTGGTTCATTTGCAGGCAATACTGCCGCAACTATTACCAACCAGCCAGCCGGTGCATATATAGTTACGGTTACCAAGGGCGCTTGTACGGTTACTTCCACAGCTACGGTTACGCAGCCCACGGCACCGTTAACTGTTAGCATCACCCCAACCCCTATTACTTGTTTCAATGGTACTAATGGACAAGTTACAGCAGCGGCAGCTGGAGGCACTGTCGGCAGTGGCTACACCTATGATTGGACAAGATTACCAGCAACCGGCTTAGGCACGGGTGCTACCAAAACAGGTCTTGGTGCAGGTACTTACCGCGTAGTGGCTACTGATGGCAATGGCTGTACAGCAACCAGCCAAGTGATACTTACCAACCCTACTCAGCTTACTGTGGTACTTACCAAAGTGGATGCTTCATGCGCCGGTGTATGCGATGGAAGGGCAAGGGCTACATTAAGCGGCGGTACTACCCCATATAGCTATCTTTGGTCGAATGGTGCGGTTGCCGATTCTATCTCAGGTCTTTGCCCTGGTACCTACTCCGTAACGGGTAGCGATGCAAATGGATGTACGGTAACCGGTTCGGTAACTGTTACATCACCAGCGGCGATCGTTATTACTGCAACCCCTACACCAGTTACCTGCTTTGGCGGTACCAATGGTAGCGCAACTGCTAGCGCCCCAGGTGCTACAGGTTATATTTGGCAGCGTGCTGGTAATAGCACTTCTCTAGGTGTGGCTTCTTCTATTTCAGGGCTAACTGCGGGCAATTACATTGTTATAGTATCAGTAGGGGTGTGTAGCGATACGGCTAACTTTACGATTACCCAACCTACCGAAATCATCACCACCATTACCGGCCAGAACGTATCATGTTTTGGTGGAAACAATGGGAGGGTGACAGTAACTAGCACAGGTGGCCCTACACCAAACCCTGGTTCGCCTAGCTATGCTTGGCAGAAAGATTTTTTACCATTTGCCCCAACTACGGCTACTATCACTGGCCTTACCGAAGGCATCTATTCGGTAATAGTTACCATTAATGGCTGTTTGGCTTTTGATACCATTACCATTACCGAGCCCGCAGCACTTACCAGCACCACCAACCAAATAAATATTACTTGCTTTAATGGTTGCGATGGCGAAGCTTCGGTAACCGCAGCAGGTGGCACCCCAACATATACTTACGCTTGGACTTTGCTGCCCTCAACCCCAGCCGGTACCACAGCCAGCATTACCAACCTATGCGCAGGTACTTATGTAGTAGTAATAACCGACGACAGCCTTTGTACTATAAATGATACCGTGATACTGGGCAACCCAGCCCAATTAGGTATTGTAATGGATGCTGACAGTTCGTCGTGCTCTGGCGCTTGCGATGGTAAGGCTTGGGCAACATTGAGTGGCGGTACAGGCCCATTTACTTACACATGGTCCAATAGTGCTGTGGGCGATACTGCCTTTGCCCTTTGCCCTGGTACTTATAGCGTAACTGCTGAAGATGCTAACGGCTGTACCGTGAGCGCTTCGGTAACTATCCTCTCTCCAGCTGCTATTGGCATTACGGTAACCCCCACCAACGTAACGTGCTTTGACGGCACCGACGGCGAGGCTACCGTGGCTGCAACTGGTGGCCCGACCACTTCCTACAGCTATCAGTGGCAGTTTGTTTCTAATGGTAATGTTGTGCCAGGCACTACAAACAATGCTACTGCCAGCAATTTATCTGCTGCTAATTATCAGGTAATTGTAAGGAGCGGGGTTTGCGCCGATACGGCGTTCTTCACCATTACCGAACCAACCGAAATAATTGCAACCATAACCGCTACCAACTTATTATGCGCTGGCGATAGTTCAGGCACCGCAACTGTAGCCTACACAGGCGGCCCAGTGCCCGATCCTACCTTCCCTAGGTACCGTTGGCAACGAAATGGCGTGCTGCTGGTACCTACCACCGCGAGCATTACCAATTTGCCAGCGGGTGTGTACACCGTAATTGTAAACGTTAATGGCTGCTTTGGTTTTGATACCATTACCATAACCCAACCAACACCACTTACCAGCACCATTACCGGTACCGACCCAAGCTGTAATGGCGGAACGGCCGGTTCAACGGTGACGGTAACCGCGAGTGGTGGCACCCCCGCTGCTGGTGTATACAACTATACTTGGACCCTTGATGGAACGCCAGTAGGTACCAATAGCAACACCGTAACCAACCAAGGCGCCGGTGAATATATTGTTACCATTAGGGATGCCAACAACTGCGCTATTAACGACACCTTTACCCTTGTAGATCCTCCTGCTTTGGTTTTAACCATGAGCGGCACCGATGCTAGTTGCTTTGGTGCATGCGATGGCGAAGCCGGTGTTCAGGTAGCAGGTGGAACTGGCCCTTATACTTATTTATGGTCTAACGCGGGTACAGCTGCGACTATTACCAGCCTTTGCCCAGATTCTTACACCGTAACGGTTACCGATGTCAGGGGTTGTATTGCTATTGATTCTGTAGATATTATTTCGCCTCCAGCTATCAATATTACGGTAACGCCTACCAATGTGAGCTGCTTTGGTGGCACCAATGGTAGCGCAACCGCTGCAGTAACCGGCGGACCAAGTCCTACTTACGATTATGAGTGGCAAACTGCTGGCGGCGCATCAGTACCAGGTAGTACCAACAGCGCAACCGTAACTGGCCTCACTGCAGGAAACTATCAAGTAATCGTTATCAGCGGTGTTTGCCGCGATACTGCTACTTTTAACATCACCCAACCAACCGAGATTGTTACCACCATTACTGGGGTAAATGTATTGTGCTTTGGAGGAAACAATGGTACGGCAACAGTAACCTATACGGGCGGTCCTACGCCGTTTGTGCCTACTTACACTTGGCAGCGCGATGGTTTACCGTTTGCACAAACCACCGCTACTATTACTGGTCTCGATTCCGCAACTTATACGGTTATCGTTACTATCAATGGTTGTTTGGCTTTTGATACTATTACCATAACCCAACCAGCACCACTTGCCAGCACCATTACCGGTACCGACCCAGCTTGTAATGGCGGTACTGCAGGTTCTAGCGTAACAGTAACCCCTACAGGCGGAACCCCAGCCCCAGGTGGATATACGTATACATGGACATTGAACACCAACCCAATAGTGGGCGCTACCACCGCTACCGTAACTGGCCAAGGTGCTGGCGTTTATGGAGTAACCATTACAGATGCCAACAGTTGTACCGCTACCAATACCTTTACCCTTACCAACCCACCTGCTATCGTGATAGTAAAAGATAGCCTCAATGTACGTTGCTTTGGTGAGATAAGTGGTAGGGCTTGGGTAACCATAAGTGGCGGCACACCTGGTACTGTAACCCCTTATACCATCACTTGGAGTGGTGGCGGTGTAGTAGTGGCCCCGGGCGACACCCTTACAGCCCTTGGTGCAGGAACTTACGTGGTAACCGTAACTGATGGCCGCGGCTGTATCGCCGTTGATTCGTTTATCATTAGGCAGCCACCAGCGTTGGGGGTAACCTTGGCAGTGGATAGTGTATCGTGCTTTGGTGGTAATGATGGTACTGCATGGGCAACCGGCGTGGGCGGCAGTGGAAACTACACCTTCGATTGGGCGCCACAACCGCTTACCACAACTGGCCCTAATGGCGATACAATCATCAACCTTACCAGCCTTATTTACAACATTACCATTACTGATGATAGCAACTGTACTGCGGTAAACTCAATAACTGTGCCGCAACCTACAGAACTGGTAGTGGCCATGGATAGCAACAATGTAAGTTGTTTTGGTGGTAACGATGGCAAGGCTTGGGTAACCGCAACTGGCGGCAGCCCTAATTACCAATATACTTGGAGCATACCTTCTATTGGCACCGATACCATTTCAGGCTTAACTGCCGGTACCTATACCGTAACCGTAACTGATGACAATGGTTGTAGTACCATTGATTCAGTAATTATTACCCAACCGCTTGCACCACTTACTATAGTAATGGACAGCACTAATGTGCGTTGCTTCGGGCAGAGCAACGGTAAGGCTTGGGTAAGGGCCACGGGTGGTACGCTGCCAACCGTAGGCGGCTATACTTATACCTGGAGCGGTGGTACACCTATCGGCCTGCAGGATACTATTATCAATTTGGCCATCAACACTTACACCGTAACGGTAACGGATGCCAATGGCTGTATTGCGGTGGATAGCGTAATAATTGAGCAGCCTACCCTGCTTACCTTAACCAAAGACAGCATTAATGTACTTTGCTTTGGCGATGCAACAGGCAAGGCTTGGGTAACCATAGCTGGCGGTACCACTAACTACAACAATGTAGTTTGGAGCGGCACTGGCACCACCAGCGGCCCACTCAACGACACTTTAAACGGCTTGATAGCAGGTACTTATACCGCTAGTGTAACCGATGCAAATGGCTGTGTGGCCACCACAACCTTCACCATTACCCAGCCCAATTTGCTGGTGTTGAACATGTTTAGCGACGACGTGAATTGCTTTGGCGATGCTACCGGCAAAGCTTGGGTAGTAGTTACTGGCGGTACGCCGGGCGCTAACCCTACCTATACTTACGCTTGGAGCCCTGCGGGTACTCCTGCCGGTGCGGGCGATACCATTACGGGCCTCATAGCTGGTACTTACACTGTTACTGTAACCGATGCCAACAACTGTACCTCAGTTGATAGCATTACCATTACACAGCCTGCGGCTCCACTGGCGGTAACTGTGGACAGCATGAACATTGCCTGCTTTGGCCAAGCTACTGGTAAGGCTTGGGCTACCGTAATTGGCGGCACTGCCACCTATACCTACACTTGGAGCGGTGGCACGCCATCGGGTGTTAATGGCGATACCATTATCAACCTGTTGGCGGGCGTTTACAGGGTAACTATTACAGATATCCTAGGATGCCGAGTGTTCGATTCAGTGACTATTGTGGAACCACCACTATTGACGGTGAACTTGGATAGCTTTGATGTAACCTGCAATGGACAAAGCACCGGAAGGGCTTGGGCTACCGTTGCGGGCGGTACACCTGGCTATACTTATACTTGGGGTAGCGGTACTGTTGTAGGCGTCGGTGATACCATCATCAACTTGCCTGCGGGCAACTATCCGATAACCGTTACTGATGTAATGGGTTGTACTGTTACTGCCTCTATTGTGGTAAACCAGCCAACACCATTGGTGTTGGTAATGGATAGCGCCAACGTAACCTGCAACGGTGCTGGCGACGGCAGGGCGTGGGTTACCGCATCGGGTGCTACTGGGCCTTATACTTATGTTTGGAGCAGTGGTACGCCTACCAACGCTACTGGCGATACCATTGGAAACCTAGCACCGAACACTTATGTAGTAACTGTAACTGACTTCTTCCAATGTACACAGATAGCTGCCGTAACTATCCAAGAGCCAAACTTGCTGCTGGGTAGCTTACGCTCGGTAAACGTACGTTGCTTTGGTGAAAACAGCGGCCGTGCATGGGTAACTGCGGTGGGTGGTAATGGCGGCTACTCCTACACTTGGAGCGGCGGCACACCAACCAACGCTACAGGCGATACGGTGAGGTCTTTAATTGCTGGACGATACACCGTAACGATTACTGACTCAAAAGGCTGCGAGTTTATTGATTCAATAGACATTACTGAACCGGCACAACTGCAGATTACTTTGGATAGCATTGATGTGCTTTGCTTCGGTGCGAGCACTGGTCAAGCTTGGGTAACGGTTACTGGCGGAACGCCAGTTTACGACTATGCTTGGAGCGGTGGTACCCCAGTAGGCGACGGTGATACCGTAAGAAACCTAGCAGCCGGCACTTATACGGTAACGGTGACCGATGATACTGGTTGTATTATTATCGACGATATTATCATTAATCAACCGCTTACCCCAATTACTTTAGTGAAGGATAGTACCAACATCCTTTGCTTCGGCGATAGCACAGGCGAGGCATCGGTTGTGGCGTCTGGCGGCACCTTGGCACCGGGCAACAGCTACACTTACACTTGGTCTCGCGGCACGGTGCAGGGTAATGGCAGCATCGTTACTGGATTATCTTTTGGCATAGTTCAAGTTACTGTAACCGACGATAATGGTTGCGAAACAATAGCTATTTTCAACATTACCCAACCTAACGAGCTACTTACTACTACAGATAAGGATGATGTAAATTGCTTTGGTGAAAGCACCGGCAAAGCTTGGGTAACCGCTACCGGCGGGCAAACCCAGTATAGCTATGTTTGGGGTGGTGGCGGCACGCCAACTGGCGCTGGCGATACCATCATCAACTTGATAGCAGGTACCTATTTTGTAACCGTAACCGATGCCAACGGTTGTATTGCCACCGATTCGGTGATTGTAACCGAACCGTTGGCGCCTTTGGCACTTACACTGGATACCAATAGCGTATTGTGCTTTGGTGGTAACAGCGGCCGTGCGTGGGCTACACCAACCGGTGGTACGCCAATAGGTACTTCAGGATATACTTACGATTGGTCGGCTGGTGTGCCGTTTGGTGCGGGTGATAGCACGCTTAACCTTGTGGCTGGCCCAGTAAGCGTAACCGTAACCGATGCCAATGGCTGTACCATTAGCGATACCATTACCATTAACCAACCAGCAACGGCGCTTACCATAGTAATGGATAGCATTGATGCGAGCTGCTTTGGGGTATGCGATGGCCAAGCATGGGTAACCGCAAGCGGTGGTACTGCTGGCTACACTTACCTTTGGGCTAATGGAGGTGCTACTACCGATACCGTGCGCAACCTTTGCCCAGGTAATTATGTAGTAACCGTAACCGATTTCAACGGTTGCCGCGCCATTGACCTTACTAGCGTAAACGAGCCTGATGAACTGCTGCTAACAATGGCGGTGGACAGTGCTGCCTATTGTAACGGCAACGGTCGCGGTCAAGCAACCGTGAGCCTTACTGGTGGCACTGGCCCGTATGATTATGAGTGGTCAGTCGGCCCTCCAACATTGGCCTCTCCTGCCACTAGCAACACTATTACCAATGTAAATGCTGGTCCATACACGGTAACCGTAACCGATGCCAATGGTTGCAATACCACCGCAACCATCACCGTACCGGAGCGTAACGGCCCAAGGGTAACTGCTGTGGATGTAACGCCTACGTTGTGCGCAGAAGCCAATGGCGCTATAACGCTGACGGTAACCACCACTGACCCTAACTTGGCCTTTGATTGGAGCCACGATGCCAACCTAAGTATCGCAACGGCAACAGGCTTGATAACTGGCAACTACACCGTTACCATTACCGATGCATCCACTTGCGATACGGTGCTTACCATATTTGTAGATGCTGTTGATAAACCAGTGGTAGATAGCGTGATTGTGAAAGATAGCTATTGCAGCAACGAGGACGGGGTTATCACAGTACAGGTAAGCAGCGGCGTACCGCCTTATACCTTTACTTGGAGCCACGATACTACGCTAGTAACCAACACTGCCAGCAACTTGGTGGAAGGCACCTATAGTGTAACCGTAACCGATGCCAATGGCTGCGATACTTCACTAACAGCAAGTATTGTAGAAATTGATGCACCTGAACTAGCGGTAACGCCTGCCCAACCGCAGGTTATCTATGCTGGTCAAGCGGTGGAGATTGCGGTGAGCTTGGTGAGCCCTATCGATACCTTCTTCTACACTTGGGCCGATTTCCCAGGGTTGGATTGCTACGATTGTGCCAACCCGATTGCTACGCCTGACCGCTCAACGAGCTACTTGGTAGTGGTGACCGATGCGTTTACGGGTTGTACCGATTCGGCTTATGTAACTGTAGTAGTGAAGGACGAAACCAACATCTTCATCCCGACCGCTATTACACCTAATGGAGATGGCTCGAACGACCAATGGGTAATTCGTGAATTGGTTACCTTCCCTGACAATGAGGTAATCATCTTGAACCGATGGGGCGATGTGGTGTTTAGCGCCAGCCCTTACCAAAACGACTTTGACGGCACCTACAATGGCAAGGAGTTGCCTGCAGGTACCTACTACTACATCATTAAACTGGATAATATTAGTGAGAGTGTTTCCGGACCAATCACAATTGTTAAATAATGGCTACCATGAAACGGAATTTTCTAATACTGATTACCATAATTTTAGCCGTGCCTGCATTTGCCCAGCAATTGCCGCTATACACCTTGTATAGAGAGCACAACTTTATCATTAACCCGGCCATAGCTGGCAGTGAAGATAGGGGGAGCTTGAACGCATCGTACCGCTACCAGTGGACCAAGATTGAGGGCGCGCCGCAAACCTTTAGCGGCAGCTACAGGACCCCGGTGCCGAAGTACAACCTAGGTGTGGGTGCCCACATTGTGAACGATAAAACAGGGCCTACTTCGTTTACGGGCCTTACTGGCGCAGTGTCTTACCACATCTCGTTTAGGAAGATTAACCCGTTTAGCTGGGCTAGGTTTTTACGTAAGAGCCACATTGCTTTGGGCTTGAGTTTCTCCATGAACCAGTATAGGCTCAATAGCAGTGAGTTGCTGCTGGACCAGCCCAACGATGCGTTGATTAACTCCAACAACAATACCCGTTTCTTGCCGAATGCTGGCGCTGGTATCTTCTACTATTACGACAAGTTTTACCTAGGTTATTCCGCCCCTACCATTATCCCGCTCAACATCAACTTTACCGAGGATGCCACTATAAGCAACCTGAAGCGCGAGCTGCACCATTATGTAGTTGTGGGCGGTAAAATACCACTAGGCAAGGCCTATAAGCCTGTGCTTACATTAGAGCCGATGGCATGGTTCCGTGCGGTGCAGGGAGCGCCTTTTCAAGTAGATGGATACCTGCGCTTGCGGTACAAAAACGTTTTCTGGGTAGGTACGGGCTTCCGTAGCTCTCTTACCTTGCTTGCCGATGCAGGCTTTACTATTGCTGATAAAATACAAATAGGCTACGCTTACGATCAGCAACTGAGCAACGTGCGCGCCTTTACCGGCAGCACGCACGAGCTGGTAATATCTTACCTCTTCAAACCAGTGAAACGGAAGTATAGCCGGATATAATCAAATAACAAAGTTGAAATGAGAAATATGAAACGCGCTTTAGCATCTCATATTTCTCATTTTTATTTCATATCTAGTGTCATGCGCACCGTCATCCAAAGGGTATCCGAAGCATCAGTAACCATTGATGGCAAGGCGAAAGCCGCTATTGGCAAAGGCATGCTTATTTTGGTTGGCTTTGAAACCGTGGATACCGCTGAAGACTTAGAATGGATGGTGAAGAAAATAGCCCAGCTACGCATCTTCGGCGATGAGCAGGGGCTGATGAACCTCTCGGTCCAAGATGTGGGTGGCGAGATACTTGCCATCAGCCAATTTACGTTACATGCTAGTACCAAGAAGGGTAACCGCCCTTCGTTTATACAAGCCGCGCGGCCAGAGGTAGCCATACCGCTTTATGAGTCGTTCTTGGCCAGGCTTGAAGGAACACTTGGCAAACCTATCGGAAGTGGTGAATTTGGTGCGGACATGAAAGTGGCACTGATAAACGATGGACCCGTAACGATTACCATCGATAGTAGGAACAAAGAGTAAAGGGCAATGGAAATACTTGATCAATCCTTCGAAGCACGCATCAAGCCCCAGCCCCTTAACTGGTTGGGCAAGGCATTTTATATAGGCGAAGGAATAATGATATTGGTGTTATTGCTCTTAATGACTGACATAATTGGCTTTGATGAAGAAATAGCACTAATATTTTTTTTAGGGTATTACAGCCTGTTTGCTGCCATATTTGTATTGTTTAGCAACGCCTTCCCTATCCGTATTGATAAAGTATTTGGCTTGATATCAGTATTGGCCTTTTCTACGATAGCAGCGGTACTTTATTTTAGCGATTGGCTGAATAATGGGGTGGCACAAATAGGTTTTATTTCTGTAATAGCATTAATGTCCTTATTTTCTTTTATCTTTTTTTTGGTAAGGGCCATCGGGCGAAACAAACAAACTTCCATTTGGAGTTATGTAGGCATGCTAGTAAGACTTGGGATATTTTTGCTTCCCATTTTTGTATACTTATACTTCAGGCTAAATGCCTAATCTTTTTAAAAGCAATCTGCCAAAAATGACCATAGAAGAAGCCCAAGCCACCGTTGACCGCTGGATACAGACCACCGGGGTGCGCTACTTTAACGAACTCACCAATATGGCCATGCTTACCGAGGAGGTAGGAGAAGTGGCCCGTATTATTGCCCGGCAATATGGCGAGCAATCGTTCAAACAATCGGATAAGGACAAGGTGCTGGCCGATGAGCTGGCAGATGTACTGTTTGTGGTGATATGCCTCGCCAACCAAACCGGCGTAAACCTTACCGAAGCCCTTGAGCGCAACCTAGAAAAGAAAACTACCCGCGATGCCACCCGGCATAAGGATAACGAGAAGTTGAAGTAACCATCAATCCATCCCACCATAAACCGTGGACCATCGACTGTGGACCGTGGACTACCCCTGCATCAACGTAAGCAAATCTCCTTCAAGCGGCACGGCCTTACCAGTTTTGATGTCCATAAGTACTACGGTTACCGCTGCACTTACTACGGTAGTTTCGGTATCTTTTAGAAACATGTGCTGGCGGATGGTTACGCTCTTGCCGCCGATGCGTTCGGTGGTGTTTACAATGTTCAGTATATCACCCAGCTCAGCAGGGCGCTTGTAATCGATGTTGATGTTTACAATTACGAACGCTAGCCCTTTTTGCAAAAGCCCGGCACGTTCAAACTGCTTATCATAGCTTTGCCAGCGGGCTTCTTCTAGAAACTCTAGGTACCGCGCATTGTTTACGTGGCGATATAAATCAAGGTGGTAACCCCTTACGGTAATTTCGGTGATGTGTGGCATAAACTGGTCCATAGTCCATGGACGACAGACCATGGTTTTTTTAATGAAAAAACAAAGATGCGAAATCGCCTTGACGGTTATAGCTGCTTGGTAATTTTCTTAATCACTTCTTGAAAATAGCGCCCGTTGTGCGGGCCAAACCAGTTCATGGTGCGGGTTTCGTAAGCATCCATTTCGTAGTGGCGGTCGTGGGTAATATAGCCCACAAAATCGCCATTAAAGCTTGTCACCATTAACTGCGTGCCATTGGCGGTGCTAAAGCTATCTAGCTCAGCTATTAACTCACCGGAGAAATCGCAAGGCGTACCCACCAGCATAATATCGCCCAAGCGCAGGCCTGATATAAAATGCGGGTTATCGCCGAAGAGCCACCGTGCCACCCACGGCCTTATGCGGAAGGTATTGCTGAGGCGCACTTGCTGCTCACCCAAATCAATAGGTAGGTATATGGAGTTGAGCTGGGTAAGGTAGCGCATTTCGGTATTGTTCCAGCTCTGCATTACTTTATAAAATAGGTCGCTGGCCAATTGTTCCATGCCCAGCCAAGGGCCTTTTTCTAGGTGGGCAGGGCCCATGCTGCCCATAGCGCCGCCTGCGAAAGCCGCAAAATCAATAATCGGCATGTCCTCCAGGTTGTTTACCAGCAGGCCGGGATAGTCGCGGTGCACCTTCATTACGCTATCGTGCAAGAAGGTGGCATGTGCAGAAAAACTAGAGATGACGCCGTTTTTACCATCATCGCGGGTTATGCGTAAGTAGCGGAACCACGGATCAATATTTATACTATCGTTCAGCAGGCGGTTATATACCAATTCCTTGGAGTCCATTTTATTGAAGCCGATTTGGGCTTTTACCACATCTTGGTTGGCGGTGCGTATCGCTTGTGCTACGCAGTGGGCGATATGCGCCACGATGGCCGGGTCATATTCGCCCGCAAAAATCTCGCCCACCGTACCTGGTGCCCAAGCGCCAATGCTGCTATGAGTATGGGTTGCAGTAAGGAAGGTGTTCTCCAAGCTAAAACCCGTACCAGTCAGGCTATCATTTAGCACCGCAGTTACCGATGGCGGGAAAATCAGCATATCCACCGTTACAAAGGCGGCCTTGCCCAGCCCGTTGTCAAACACAAACGCCCGCGCATAAATGCTATCCAGCACATACTCGTAAGACTTTTTGCGCTTGGCATCAATGGCTATAGGAGTGGGGTAGGGTGGCTCTAGGTTTACTTTGGCCCAACCTACCTTTACGGTATCACCATCGGGTTTGGGTGCAAAGGCATCCAGCCGCTGCATGGTGGCTTGGTAGTGCGCGGTTTCTTCCAGCGGCCCGTCGTACACGGTGGTAATAGTGCTCGCCATAAAAACAATGAGCAGCCCGATGAGTATCAGGGCTGCCCACAATAGTTTTTTCTTCATGCTATGTTGTATTACGGCTTCCTTAGCAAGTCGCGTATTTCGGTAAGCAGTTTTACGTCTTCGCTCACTATAGGTGCAGGTGGGGTTTCTGGTAGGGCTTCTTCTTTCTTTTTTACGCTGTTCAACAGCTTCACAATCATAAAAATGGCAAACGCCACTATCACAAATTGGATTGCGATCTCAGTAAACGTACCAATATTAATGGTTACTGCTTCTACCACTTTGCCAGCTTCGTCTACCGTTGCGTCTTTAAGGGGTATTTTTATCTCACTAAATTTTATACCGCCTATGGCTAAGCCAATTGGTGGCATAATAATATCATTTACCAATGAGGTAACGATTTTGCCGAAAGCACCGCCAATAACTACGGCCACGGCCAAATCAATTACATTGCCTTTAACGGCGAACTCTTTAAATTCCTTTAATATTCCCATGGTGGTAAGGTTTTAGTTGTGTGATGTAACAATGGTAATCATTAATGATTATAATACCAAAATGCATCGGCAAGATTTTTGCTATACCTTTATGAAACCAACCTAATTGTTATGCCAAAAGTAGAAGATTTTATAAGTGGCCAACTGGGCTATGCTGCCGATGTGGCCAATAAGCCTTTGATAGTAAAAAACCTGATTAAAATGGCTGGTACCCGCGTTCGCAGGCTGGCTGGTATCTTTGTTTTCTTTACGAGTTTGAAGGAAAACGCCAGTGATATTAAGCGCCTGCTGGAGGCTTATTACGATGGTAAGTACAAAGAATTGCCATGGGGCTCCATCGTAAAAGCGGTGCTGGGCATCTTGTATTTTGTTAGTTTTGTGGATATTATTCCCGACTTTATCCCCGCAATTGGCTTATTGGATGATTTTGTGGTAATCGGTTGGGTGGTAAACGCCATCCGCGAAGACCTGGATAAGTTCATCGCTTGGGAAGGTAGCCAAATGATACAGATTAATGAGCCAGACAACGGCGGTACTAAAGGTTAATGAGCAAGAGGTGCCGGTATTTATACATACCGAACGCCGAACCAATGCACGGGTATCAATAGGCAAGAAGGGCATCACCATTAGGTTGCCTTTTTTCCTGACCCCCAACCAGCGGCAGGAGCAGATTGCAGCTTTTAAAGATTGGGCCTATAAAACCTACGTTGCCAAGCCTGACCTGATAAACCGCGGCAAGCCCAAGAAATATATTGATGGCCATACCTTTAAGCTGATGGGCGAAGTGTTTACGCTCAATTTGGAGGAGGTACCACTTAACACCTTTACTGCGCGGCTATACAATAATGTGGTACTAGTGCGCCTGCCCAAAGAAAGCAATACTGCCGAGCGCGATAAGGCCATACCACAGCTCATAAGCAGGGTGGTGGCTAAGAAGTATTATACCCCGCTGTACCATAAATTGCTATACCTTAATAAACTCTATTTCGGCAAAACTGTTAATGATTTTAAGCTGAAGTACACCAACTCCCTTTGGGGCAGTTGCTCGCGGCAGGGTAATATCAATATATCTACACGGTTGCTGTTTGCGCCAGAGGAAGTGATTGATTATGTAATGGTGCACGAGCTGGCGCACTTGGTACACCCGAACCACAGCGATGCCTTTTGGAATGAGGTGGAACGATGCCTGCCCAACTATATGGAGCAGGAGCGCTGGCTGAAAAAACATGGACGGGAATGTGATTTTTGATAAAAATCAATATTCTATCTTGTACTATAAAGTCTTGATACTTGATACTCACTACTTGATACTGATAAATGAGCCTCCTTTCCTCCGCCCCCTTCCGAGTACTGCTGATTATGACGGTTTTTATCGTGCTTATCGGCGGTTTCTCTTGGTATATGGCCACACTGCAATACGAACGCGATACTGCCCACCTGCAATTCGTAGATCCTAACAACGACCTTTGGAACCGCGCCAAAGAACAGTCAAAAACTAGCATCGACACGCTGTACAGCCTTTACCCGCAATACCCTACCGGTGCTTTTGTAAAGTTTAGCAATGAAGGCGCCAGTGGGTTTCAAGAAGATGTGTGGGCTCAGGTAATTGATCTTGGGCCTGGTTTTGTGAAAATCCAGATTCAACCTAAATACCTCACCGAAAAAAACAGCAATCCGGAACGGGAGTTATCAACCGGCCGCATTATTGACTGGATGGTGCAATTGCCTGATGGCAACATAAGGGGCGGATATACTACCCAAGCCCTGCTAAAGCTTGAAAATGCTAAGGTCGCCAATGATAGCCTTGAGGTAAAACTAAGTCTGTTTTTAGATAAGCTTCAATAGTTTATAGGTATTTATCCACCATGCTGTGGCTGTCAATTAATTATTTCCATGGTATTTCATAAATTCTGCCTTATTGCTATTTGTTGGTTTAAAGAATAAAAATGTACCTTTGCTTCCACAAACCTCTTAACCAACTTCCATTATGAAAAAAAATGCATTGTTCCTTTGCTTGGTAGCATTGGTATTCGCCGCGGTAGGCTGTGGTGAAACAAAGAAAACACCTGAAGCTGTTGCAGAAGAATTTTTGGCTGCTGTTGACGCTAAAGACTACGACAAAGCTAAAACCTTAAGCACCGAAGGTACCCACCAAATGCTTGACCTTATCAAAGGTTTTGCTAGCCAAATGCCTGCTGATGCCCCTAAGCCTGAGCCTAAAAAAGTAAAAGAATGCAAAGTTGAAGGCGAAAAAGGTACTTGCAGCTACTGCTGCGACGAGCAAGGTGCTGAATCAACTTTGGCGGTAGTGCAAGTGAACGGCGAATGGAAAGCTGACATGAGCAAAGAATCGTTGATGGGTGGCGAAGGCGGCGAAGGCCTTGAAGGTCTTGAAGAAGAAGAGCCAATCATCGAAGAAATTGATACCACTGGTGGTGTTGATACTACTGCCACTGAAGGCGGTATGTAATAAATGCGGCTTCGCCTTTGGCAATACACCGATTAAATTGTATTGTTGAATATGAAACGGGCGTGGCCGATAATTGCAATCATTACGCTGTTGGTAGGTAGTTTTCTACTTAAACCCACTGCGTATCCCAATAATAAGAAAGACGCTTCTTACACCTTAACCGGTGATGAGAAGCGTCTTTTGTTTACGGGCGATATCATCATGCGCCGCGGCGATGGTATGGTGAGCGATAAAATTGCCGAAATGCTGCAGGAGCCCTTTGATGTAACGCATTGCGGGCTGGTGCTGCAAGAAAAGGGTAAGCTGTATGTAGTACACACCCTGCAAGATAAACAGCGAGACCTAGATGGCATCTTTGCCCAAGAGCTAGAGCAGTTTGTTGCCGAGAGCCGCCCAGGCTCCATAATAGTAGTAAGGTATAAAAACAGTGAGGATAGAACGCCGATGATGGTGGAGCGCATGCACCATTACATGAAACAAAACATCCCTTTCGACTTGGGCTTTGATGCCGGCGAACCCAGCAAATTCTATTGCAGCGAGCTATTGCAGCATATTTACCAAGAAACATACGGGGTAAACATCTTCCCCATTACCCTGAAACTGCCTACCACCGAATTGCTGAAATACACCCACCTATTTGATACAACGGCCTTCAGGCCAGTAATTAATCACCAGGTTAGGTTGTAGGGCGTAATAGGTCTTGATGTGACTATTTAGCTGTGCTAATTCTGTTTTTGTTCAGGTATTCCTTGAACTCAGCAAAGCTCATCCCTTTCGTTTCAGCGGCAATTTGCTCTTTGACACCTCTAAAAAACTTGACGGTGTCAAATGTCTTTTCCTCTTTTTTCTTAATTTCCATCTGATATTATGTCTTTAGGTGATCGGATATCAAGTTGCACATACCCATTTTTGATATTTACTGCATTGTAACCTCTTATTCTAAACACATTTAAAATGTGTTTAAAGTTCCAACTCACTAAATAATCTACTTTTGAAAGCGTTGCGGCAGCTATATGTCTACAATCTTCAATGCTCATCTCCCCAACTACTTTTTCCTTAACGTACTCATCGGCTAAATTATATGCTTCTTCCGTTACGGAGATTTTTTCTAAGTATTCGTTAGGTAAACTTAAAAAATACGCTTGAACTCGTTCTGGGGGCCCTGCTTAGCTCCGCTTCTGTTAAGTCTAAATAAACACAAATGATTTGTCCTTTTCTAACCATTTCAAAAAGCATTGCCGTTTCCACTTGAAATTCTGCATCATGGATACCTCCAAAAACCGATGTGTCAAAGTAAAACCTTTGCCTCATCTTGTAATAATACAAATTTTATCATCAACTGTTAATTGCGTTTTGCTCCCAAATAAAAAAAGGCTCCAACAATTAAGCTGAAGCCCTTCCGTATTTAATCCCATAAATCCAGAAATCAGACGAACTCTCTCACGCGTAGCGTCATCCGAATTCAGACAAGTATTACTGAAACTTAATCGTCATCTCCACCCTACGGTTGGTGGTACGGCCGGCGGCAGTAGCGTTGGTGGCTATTGGCTTGGTTTCGCCATAGTACTCCACTATAAACTGCTCTGGTTTCACGCCGCGGTCGGTCATGGCTTTCACCACTGCTTCTGCGCGTTCTTTGCTCAGCTTCATGTTCATATCATCGGCACCCACGTTATCAGTATGGCCGGCAATAATCAAGGTATAAGTGGGGTTGTCAATCAACAGTTTGGCCAAGTCGGTAAGCGTTGCATAAGATGATTGCTTAATAACGGCTTTGCCTGTCTCAAACTGTAGGTTATCAAAGGCACGCTCCACTATTTCAGCCTGCTCCCTTTGCAATTTAGGGCAACCGTTGTTATCGGCAGGGCCTGGGGTACGTGGGCATTCGTCTACGTTATCCTTCACGCCATCGCCATCAAAGTCTCCCCAAGGGCAACCTTTGTTTTCTACGGCACCAGCTTCGTCAGGGCAATTGTCTACGTTATCAAGCACAGTATCTTTATCGCGGTCTCCCCAAGGGCAACCAACGTTTTCACGTGGGCCAGCTACATCAGGGCAATTGTCCACGTTGTCTGTCAGGCCATCGCCGTCTTTATCACCCCATGGGCAACCTTTGTTTTCTTTAGGTCCAAATTCATTCGGGCAACCATCCTCAGCATTCACTATACCGTCGCCATCTAAGTCAGGATATGGGCAACCTTTGTTGTCTTTCGGTCCGAATTCTTTCGGGCACTCGTCTTGGTCATCAGGCAGTCCGTCCAAATCGGTATCGGGGCAGCCGGCAAACTCCCACAGTCCTGGTTCTTTAGGGCAGTTATCTTTACGGTTGCTCACTTTGTCTTTATCCCTATCCTTAGGCTTGCCATACGGGATAGGCACTTTTATACCTGCATATACATCAGCACCATACACGTCGTTTCTAGCAAACGACAATACATTGTTGGTACCCACAAACAGCACACCCAAGCGGATGGAGCTACCCAGCATAAACATGCCATCGGTATTGAAGATAATAGGCACTGCCAAATCGAACCACTTGTGCTCATAGCGTGGCGCAATGCTAAAGGTGCTCTGCTGGCGTAGTTTGCTTTCAGCGTTGTTGCGGCGGAAAGAGCCAAAAGCGGTAAAGTTGGCATAAAAGCCCCTCCAGATGTTGTAATCAACCTGCAAGCTCATGCTGGTAGGCAGTTTCATGGTAAAGTACTCGCCACTGGTTTGGGTAAAGTTGAAGTTCTTTTCCAACGTATCGTTAAAATCTTCTACCGAGCCCAACTCAAAATCGCCGATGTAGTAATCGTTGATATCTGCTAAGAAGTTGGCGCTGATGTCGCCCTTTTGGAACCTTACCCTACCAATATCCAAAATAGATAGGCCTACTTTCAGCTTGTACTTGTTTTTATCTTTACGGTACAGGCCAGTTTCGCCGTCCATATCGTAGGTGTACTCTTCCTTGTCTTTGCGCCATTCGTATACAAAGCCCAAGTCAAGGCCCACGGTAGGGTCTGATATGAATTCGTATTGAATGTTGTCGACATCGTCAAAATCGAAGTTGGTACTGTGGCCATACTTTACATCGCTATTGAAAAGCGATAGGGTATCATCATTGGTGAAGTTGTAATCCAAGTCATCTACAAACAAGTAAGCAGCACCTAGGCCTTGCAACAGCTTTACGGTTACAGCGGCTTTTAGGTAGTGGCGGTCGTTTATTTCAAATACCTCGCGGCCATAAGTGGCGCCATATTCTACCCAGCTCATCATTTGCGCGCTCAGGCGTTCGTTGTTTAGGTTAAGGCCCCATAGTTCGGGGTAGTCAAGCCCTTCCCATGATAGGCGGGCCAGCTCTGGCGTTACGTTATCCAGGTTTACAGTGGTACGCATGCGCGAGCTAAAACCTAGTGCATTTTTACGACCAATGTTGAACTGGAACGATGGCCCGAGGATGTCCACGTTTGCATACACGTACTTGTTGTTGGAGTTTTCCTTGATGTTGAGATAGGTATCTTGAAAATCCAAGTCGGAGTCGTAATTCTTCCGAATTTCTTTGGCACGAATACTTACATAATTGTTCCAAAAGGTGCCTTGGAAGCTAACCAGGTTAAGATCAAATTTCATCCGGTTATCAACAATGGATGCCGGTTGCAACAGGGTGCCGTGTACACCAGAGTAGTTGCTGTTGGCAAAGCCCAAGTATTGCTGCGCTTTGAGGGTATTGGCCGCGGCCAATATCATGATTAGGGTAAACACACGAAAAGTCAATAGTAGACGTTTCTTCATAGTAAATGGTTTTGGTGAGTCAAAAATAGCTTTATTGATGGTTCCCAACCCAATGTCCGCTAAATTGATATCCACAAGCCGCTTGTGTTTTTATCCAATTTTCTTACAATATAAGCTTATTATTGGAGAATTTAGGAAAGGTTTTCACTGGTCTGATAGGTGATGACATTAAATTAAGTTCAAAAAATGCTTTTCAGATAATGAGTGGTCTGAAGGCTTTGTCGAGTAGAATCATGAATTTGCAATTACTTTAATGATTTTGCCAAAAGTGCCGTCCGAACACTATTTTTCGTGCACATTGGAGGTGTCTAGAGGAAGCGTTCGGACGACTTTTTGAGGTATAATCATTGGTAACATTGGAGTTTCCTGTTCATCGCACCGAAGTCGTCAGACCGCTCAGCGAATTCCTAGCATCCATGACTTCATCGCATTACCCGAAGGACTACGCAATACCGTGCCTTCGGTATTAACATCTATTTGTCGCTAACCAATTGGAAAATAGTTTTTTCCATACCCGAAAAGTCACTATCTTTGCAGCGGAATTAAGAAAACGCACTTCCGGTTTCGTGATGAATAACCAGAACTTTTCAGTATTTACGCTCCTTTTGGCTGTTTTTAGCCTTGTCAATATCAATACTGCCAAGGCTGGCGGAAGCTCTGATGGGCCTTTTGATGCCAAGGAAATGATCATGCACCACATCCAGGATTCGCATGATTGGCACGTGGCAGGCGACTTATCTATTCCACTTCCGGTAATTCTCTACTCTAAAGAAGCTGGTTTTGATTTCTTTATGTCCAGCGAGTTTCATCATGACGATAATGCGGAAGTGTTGGCTAAGGGTACTTATCTTAAGCAACATGGGCACATTTACTTGGCAGACGAAAAAGGGGAATTGGAATTTGATGAAGCTGGCCACGCCACCAACGTTGCTCCACTCGATTTCAGCATTACCCGCAACGTAGCTTCTATTTTTATTACTATTATTATATTGGTAGCGCTGTTTAGTGCGGTTGCCCGCTCTTACGACAGCAACGGTGTTGCACGTGGCATCGGTTCTTTCTTAGAGCCACTTGTTATATTTGTTCGTGATGAAATTGCCATACCGAACATTGGAGAGAAGAAATACGCTAAGTTTTTACCTTACCTACTTACCGTCTTCTTCTTTATATGGGTGGCCAACCTTTTGGGCTTGGTGCCTTTCTTCCCGGGCGGTTCTAACGTAACCGGCAACATCTCGGTTACCTTCGTATTGGCTATTATTACTTACCTTATTACTACTGTAAGTGGCAATAAGGATTACTGGATGCACATTTTCTGGATGCCTGGTGTACCAGTAGCCATCCGCCCAATATTGGCAGTTATTGAGCTTATCGGTACCCTTACTAAGCCTTTTGCCTTGATGATGCGTTTGTTCGCTAACATTGCAGCAGGCCACATCTTAGTATTGGCTTTGATAGCTTTGATATTTATGTTCAAGACTTATTTCATGTCGGCAGTTTCTATACCGTTCGTAGTATTTATGAGCATGTTGGAGTTGCTGGTAGCAGCATTGCAGGCATATATATTTACTTTGCTTTCTGCCTTGTTTATCGGTATGGCCGTTGCTGAGCACGACCATGGCCACGAGCACGGGCACGAGGCGCATCACTAGTTTGATTTTTTTAATTATCACAATAAATACTTTGTTATGGCAAGTTCAGGTATTGCAGCTATCGGCGTAGGCTTGGTAGTATTAGGCGCAGGTTTGGGTATTGGTCGCATCGGTGGAAGTGCCGTTGAGTCTATCGCTCGTCAACCAGAAGCTACTGCTAAAATCCAAACTGCGATGATCATCGCTGCCGCTCTTATCGAAGGTCTTGCACTTTTCGGTGTAGTAGCTGCTGCATTGTTGGTTAAGCAGTAATCAAAAACGGTGATGGTGCTGCAACGGTTGGTTGCAGCACCCCCACTTTTGTACTGTACAATGTAATAGTACTTGATACTTGATATTCACTACTTGATACTATAAATACTAAATAGGAAATGGCTTTATTAACCCCCTCGATAGGTTTGATCTTCTGGACAACAGTGTCCTTCTTGATCTTGTTGTTCTTGTTGCGCAAGATGGCTTGGAAACCCATTCTTACTTCGGTAAAAGAGCGTGAGCATCGCATTACCGATGCCGTGATGCAAGCCGAGAAAGCCCGTGCTGAAATGGCTGCCCTTAGCGCCAACAATGAGCGCTTGCTGAATGAGGCCCGCGAAGAGCGCGCCATCATCATCAAAGAAGCTAAGGCCGTTGGCGATAAGCTGATTGCCGATGCTAAAGAGAAAGCCGGTGTGGAATTCAATAAGAAAGTGGCTGATGCCTCTCGCGAAATTGAGAACCAAAAAATGGCTGCCCTTACCGAAGTGAAAAACTATGCCGGCCAAATGGCATTGGATATTGCCGAGAAGGTGTTGAAGAAAGAATTTTCTGACCGCAACAAGCAGGAGCGTTATGCATCTGAGCTGGTTGATGACCTGAAACTGAACTAATATGTCAGCTATTCGTTTAGCATCACGCTACGCCAAATCGTTGTTGGACCTGTCTATCGAGAAAGGCCAATTGGAGGAGGTGTTTACAGATATGAAGGCAGTGAAGGCGGTGATTGAAGCCAGCCGTGAGCTTGCGGTAATGCTAAAGAACCCCATCATAAATGCTGAGAAGAAGCAGAAAGTGGTAGAGGCTATCTTTGGCAAAGATTCTAACTACATTACCAAGGCTTTCTTGGACCTGATGGTAAAGAAAGGCCGCGAGCCGTATTTGCTGGATATTGCCAAGGCTTTTATCCTGCAATACAACATTAATAAAGATATTACCCCGGTTAAGTTGACTACTGCCGTGGCTTTTGATAAAGCGTTTACCGATGATTTGATTGACAAATTGCAGGCTAAAACCGGTATCCAAAACCCACAGATTAAGGTAGAAGTTGACGAGAGCCTGATAGGCGGCTTTGTATTGCAATATGGCGATACACTGTACGATGCAAGCGTAAGCCGCAAACTGGAATTGCTGGACAAAAACTTCAGCAACAACCCGTTTGTAAAGACATTTTGATTAGCATAAGAGAAGAACAAAGCATTTAACCCCAATAAAATAAAATTACCAATGGTTGAGGTAAAACCAGACGAAATCAGTGCTATCCTAAGGGAGCAACTGTCAAACTTCAAAACCGAAGCTGAACTGGAACAAGTAGGTACCGTACTACAAGTAGGCGACGGTATTGCCCGTGTATACGGATTGAGCCAAGTAAGGGCCGGTGAGCTTGTAGAGTTCGAAAATGGTGTTCGCGCCATCGCCCTGAACCTAGAAGAAGATAACGTGGGTGTGGTATTGATGGGTAGCTGGGAGTCTATCAAAGAAGGTGACACCGTGCGCCGTACTAGCAAAATTGCCTCTATCAAAGTAGGTGATGGTATGGTTGGCCGCGTGGTAAACACCCTTGGTGAGCCTATCGACGGCAAAGGCCCAATAGCTGGCGAACTGTACGAGATGCCATTGGAGCGCAAAGCCCCAGGCGTTATCTACCGTCAGCCGGTAAACGAGCCGTTGCAAACCGGCATCAAGTCTATCGATGCGATGATTCCTGTAGGCCGTGGCCAACGTGAATTGATCATTGGTGACCGCCAGACTGGCAAAACCGCCATTGCCCTGGATACCATCATCAACCAGAAAGAATTTTATGACCGCGGCGAGCCTGTATTCTGCATTTATGTAGCATGCGGCCAGAAAGCCTCTACTGTGGCCAACGTAGCCCGTACGCTTGAAGAGCGAGGCGCTATGCCATATACCGTTATCGTGGCATCATCTGCTGCCGATCCGGCGCCGATGCAGTTTTACGCACCATTTGCCGGTGTTGCCATCGGTGAGTTCTTCCGTGACACTGGTCGCCCTGCACTGATTGTATATGATGACTTGTCGAAACAAGCCGTGGCTTACCGTGAGGTATCATTGCTATTGAAACGCCCTCCGGGCCGTGAGGCTTACCCTGGTGACGTATTCTACTTGCACAGCCGTTTGCTGGAGCGTGCCGCTAAGGTTATCGCCAACGACGAGATTGCCGCAAGCATGAACGACCTACCGGAGTCTTTGAAAGGTATCGTGAAAGGCGGTGGTTCTTTGACCGCATTGCCAATCATCGAGACCCAAGCAGGCGACGTATCAGCCTACATCCCTACCAACGTAATCTCTATTACCGACGGACAGATTTTCTTGGAAGCCAACTTGTTTAACTCAGGTGTGCGCCCAGCTATCAACGTAGGTATCTCGGTAAGCCGTGTAGGTGGTAACGCCCAGATTAAATCGATGAAGAAAGTAGCTGGTACCCTGAAGCTTGACCAAGCCCAGTACCGCGAGTTGGAAGCGTTCTCTAAGTTCGGTTCTGATTTGGATGCCGCTACCAAATCTATCTTGGATAAAGGTGCTAAAAACGTAGAAATCCTGAAGCAAGGTTTGCACTCTCCACTAACGGTTGAGAAGCAGATTGCTATCATCTACGCTGGTACCAAAGGCTTGTTGAAAGACGTGCCTGTAAGCAAGGTGAAATCTTTCGAGAGCGAATACCTTACGCAATTGGAGACCCGTTTCCCTAACGTATTGGCCGAATTGAAAGCCGGTAAACTGACGGACGAAGTGGAGAAAACTTTGGTAGAAGTATCGAAAGAGGTTTCATTGTTGTATAAATAAGCATGACGGCTACGGCCTAATGTAACGTTTCATATTTGTCATCTGTCATTTCTTATTTAATTTAACATGTCAGGTAAACTAAAGGAAGTACGCGAACGGATGAAGTCCGTAAAATCGACGCAACAGATCACCAAAGCCATGAAAATGGTTTCGGCGGCGAAGTTGCGCCGTGCAACGGAAGCCATCCAGCAGATGCGCCCGTATTCCAATAAACTATCCGAGATACTCAACAACATCATCATCAGCCAAGAGGGAAACCTTAAGCTGGACCTAGCAGAAGAGCGCGAGGTAAAGAATGTGTTGCTGGTAGTGTTTACTGCCGACCGTGGCTTGTGCGGAGCTTTTAATGCCAACGTAATTAAGAAAGGTGTTGAAGTAATGCGTACCAAATACAGCCACCTTGGCGCAGCGAATATTCACGTAATGACCATTGGCAAAAAGAGCAACGTGTTCTTTAGCAAACAGGCCTGCACCGTTGATGCCCGCTACGTAAACCTGTTGAACAACATTACCTTTGAGGAAACTGCCAAAGCTGCCGATTTTGCTATCGATGCCTTTACCAGTGGCCAATTTGATGTAGTGGAATTGGTATATTCACATTTTAAGAACGCCGGTGTACAGTACTTTTTAGCCGAGCCGTTCTTGCCTTTGGTGAAACAGCCTACCGATTTAGCTGCTACAACCAATGTAGCCGACTTTATCTTTGAGCCAAACCAAGACGAGATTGTGGAGGTGTTGATACCGAAGATTTTGAAGACCCAGTTCTATAAGGCCCTATTGGATACCAATGCTTCGCAGCACGGTGCCCGTATGACCGCTATGGACAAGGCTACCGAGAACGCACAGGAGTTGTTGAAGGAACTTGGCATCAGCTACAACCGTGCCCGCCAAGCCGCCATCACTACCGAGCTTACAGAGATTGTGAGCGGTGCCGCAGCGTTGGAAGCGAACTAGACACAAGATTATAGACACAAGACACAAGACTTGTTTCAGGGAATATTTTCAAAGCCACCCAGAAGGATGGCTTTGTTGTTTTTATACTTTTGGAATTACCATTTGCTATGGACATGCTTACCTTTAAACACAAAGTGCACAAAGGAAGTTACCATCGCCCAAGGCGAGGCAGGCATGAACACAAAGCCCGTATTATGGTACTTAGTGAACTTCGTGCCTTTTTCTTAGTGTTCTTCGTGGTTAAATGCGCTCAATATTTTGAGTTGCAACAAGTACCTTTACCTATTACAACATAACCACCCGTCATTGAAGAGTAACCTGGAGCTTTACGGCGCTAAAATGGAGCGTTTCTTAGGTAGCCTCGATGGCGAAACTATGGAGGCACTCGAAGCGATCTCAATTCACCAAAGTTTTAAGAAAGGTGCGCTTATTCTAAAAGCAGGAGAGGTATGCCATTGGAGCTACCAAGTATTGGAAGGCATAGCCCGAAAGTATTACCTAAGCGAAGGTAAGCAGATTACCACCGAGCTATATTTTACTGGTGATTTAGCCATTTCGTTTGGTAGCTATGCGTTGCAAAACCCAAGCACCGAATGCCTTGAAGCACTTACCGACTTAAATGTTTCGGCCATCAACTATCATGCGTTTCAAGAAGCCAAGGCTAAGTACCCCAAATTGATGGAGCTGGATATAATGCTACTGGAATATTATGGCCTATGGATAGAAGAACGGATGCTGCAACTGAGAACGCTGGGTGCCAAAGCAAGATATGACCTAATATTGAAACAAAGCCCGTATGTGGTACAGCACGTACCGCTTGGTATTGTGGCCTCTTATCTGGGCATCTCGTTAGAGACTTTAAGCAGAATCCGTGCTAAAAGGTAAGCCTGGTTATTATTTGACCTTTGTCAAATAATACTGTTGCAACTTATCCCATCTTTGGGGCAAGTAAAACATCGCCATGAAACAGCGGATTATAGGGTTTGATTTAGCAAGGGCATACGCTATCCTAGGCATGTTCATCGTCAATTTCAATACCGTGTTCGGTAGCCTTACCGACAAGGAGGGCCTGAGCGGGTTTTTAAACCTCTTCAATGGAAACTCCAGCACCATTTTCGTGATGTTGGCGGGTATGGGCGTTTCGCTGTTTACAACAAAAGGATTATCCCAATTGGATTTGCGCACCAGCCAGCGCGGCATCATCTTGAAGCGCTCGTGGTTCTTGTTTTTCTTTGGATTGTTGTTTTATTTATGGTGGCCGGCCGATATACTACACTTCTATGGCGGGTACATGCATTTGGCTGCGCTAATATTGTTTGTGCCCAAGCGATATTATTTGGTAGCGGCTGGGCTTGCCATTGCGGTGTTTCACCTGTTGTTTGTATTGGTACCGTTTGATACAGGCTGGAACTTTGAGACTTTTCAATACGCTGATTTTTTGACCATTGAAGGCTTTTTACGCAATACCTTCTACAACGGCTGGAACCCCATCTTTCCATGGGTAGCTTACTTTTTTGTAGGGCAATACCTGGGCCGCCTCAACTGGCAAAATAGTGTTACCGTGAGAAACACCATTGTCATTGGCTTGCTATTGCTGTTGCCAACCCAGTTACTACAGCACTATGCCCCATTGATAACCAGCAACAGTGATGTGCTTCAATACATACAGGCAGATTACCTGCCCCCGTTTTTGCCATTTATGCTTAGCACCATGGGCTTTGGGATGGTAGTAATAGGCATCAGTATGAGAATAGGCGAAAAGGTGGCTGAGTACCGCATTGCGAAAGTGTTAGCAACCATGGGTAAACTTACCTTAACCCATTACGTATCGCACATCACCATCGGTTTTATATTCTTGGCCATCATTACTGGCAAACCCTTGGATGAGCAAATTATGGAACTGCCAGACACCCCGCCTGTGGTCATTCTCTTGTTTGCTATTGGCTATTTTATGGTAAGCTGCCTGTTAAGCCACCTATGGCTAAAGAAATTTTCTAATGGTCCGCTGGAAACCTTGATGCGTAAGATTTCTGGGTGATGATCACCGTTTAGCCTTCTTTCTGTATTGGTGTCTTGCCCTAAACGCCTTAATTCCTTATCTTTCGGTAGAGTTTTCCAAAACTTTAACCTGTGCTGTATGACGCGTTTAGTGTATTTAGTTTTTGCTGTATTGTTAGTTCAGCATGTTGATGCCCAAAATTTAACCTATAACGAGTCGAGCGTGCGGGCCATTGCGCCACCCGTAAAGGTTCGCCCATCAGCTATCACCCAGAAATGGGGCACCAAGCTACAGCACTTGGAGGCACCAGCACCTGGGGGCAGCAGCTACCAATCGTTCTTGATGCGGCAAAAAGAGCAAGCGCAGCCTAGTGGCAAGGGCAATACTACCTTAGTGAATGGTACCTACAAAAACTCGGCACCCCAACCTGCTTTGGGCAGCAGTTTTAATGGCAACAACTTCGGGGGCGCACCCAACGATAACGATGTGGCCATTTCTAATGGCGGTAAGCTTATTACGGTTATTAACTCGGAAATGGCAGCGTATGATGTGGTGGCTGATACCCTCATGTTTACTATTGACTTGTTCACGTTTGCCGATACTTTGGGCCTTACCGCTAGCATGTATGACCCGCGAGCGGCATACGACCCTAAAGAAGATAAATTTATATTGGTGTGGCTCAGCGGAAACTCCGATAGCACTAGTAACATTGTGCTGGCCTTTTCTGAAACCAACGACCCAGCAGGAGACTGGAACCTATACTACATACCCGGTGATATGCTCGATGGCCAAACTTGGACGGATTACCCAATGATTGCTATTACCGACAACGAATTTATACTCACCGGTAATGCATTGGTGAACGATTCTATAAACACTTCCGATAGCTGGAAGTACCTGTTTAAAGAGAGCCTTATCTGGCAAATAGACAAAAACAGCGGTTACCAGGGCGATTCGCTTAAGTTTAAGTTCTATACCAACATCCGATACAACAATGCCCCCATACGCAATCTATGCCCAATACAGGGCGGTAGTACTACGGTAGGGCCAGAGTTTTATTTGGTTAGCAACCGCAACTTTGATGTAGTGAACGATACGTTCTTTGTACTGAAAGTAACGGGGCTATATAATAACCCCGCTACTGCTATACAGGTGCAGGTAGTAGTGGCAGATGTGCCCTATGGATTGGCCCCAGATGCGAAACAAAGCAATACACTCTTTCTGCAAGTAAACGATTCTCGAGTGTTGGATGGGTATATAGAGTATGGTGTTATCCATTTTGTGGGCAACACTATATTGCCCGATAGTGCCCTTTGCGGGGTGTATCATGGCCAAGTAAATGTTGGGAATGGCTCTTATGATTTTACTGGAAAAATAATCGGCGACTACAACCTTAATTTCGCTTACCCTGCCATTAGCCATACCGGTAAATCGGTTTATGATGATGAGGCCATCATCAGTTTCAATTACTGCTCTGTTGATAGCTTTCCGGGGGTTTCTGCTGTTTATTACGATGGTGCTACCCAGTCGTATTCAGATAGGTTAACCATTAAAGCAGGCACCAGTTTTGTGAACGTTATTTCAGGAAGTTATGAGCGGTGGGGTGATTATAGCGGCAATCAAAGAAAATACAATCAGCCAGGTACTGTCTGGATTTCTGGCTTTTATGGTTTGTTGCGCAGTCAAGTAGTTCCACGGAATGTTAATGCTACTTGGATAGCCGAGCTCACCAGTCCCGATTTGTCATCAGCCCAGATGGTGGATGCTCCCTCCAATATTCAGGCATACCCCAACCCCACGACCGATAAGGTTTACATCGATTTTGAAAGCCCCAAGGACAAGTGGGTGGATATTGCCCTTTACAGCCTTAGCGGCCAACTGGTGAAAACCTTTATCCGCGATGAGGTAAAGCCTGGTAAAAACCAGTTCAGCTTCTCGGTATCACGGCTATCGGCGGGTACATATATACTTCGCATTACCGGCAATGAGCGGCCAATCGCAACGCAAAAGATTGTGGTAGGGGTGGAGTAGCGTTTTCTTCACATTCATTTCTCGAAATGTGTTACGTACAATATCCGCCTCAGAGAGTGTTTAAAATGACAAAATAAAAATACATGTTACGGGTCCCTCACCTAGCCTCTCCCAGGGGGAGAGGGACTTCTGCCTCCTTGCCTACGGCAAGAATTTTTAGTCCAAATCATTGTTTATAACGAGTCGAAGACGAGGTGTACCAAGCTCCTCTCCCTCTGGGAGAGGTTGGGTGAGGGACAAAACACAAAGCATAATCTGGCAGACAAATCGAATATTCAGATAATTATAAACAGTCTCTGAGGCGGAGCATAAGAATGCTAGCGTCGGGCACCGCCTGACGTACGAAGTGTTGCCATATTATAGTTAATTTGCGTAGCTATTTTCACAAGCCATTAACTATGAGACTCCTCATTACCGCCATACTACTATGTGCCACCATAGTCTTGTCTGCACAATCAGATAAACCCCAAGTAGATAGCCTCATTAAGCGCATTGAAACCTTACCTGCAGGTACTGAGCGGGTTGATGAAATGGTGTTGACCGGCTTATTGCTGCGCAAATATGATATGGAGAATGCCCGAAAATATGCCGATCGGGCACTGGTAGAGGGCCAGGAGCTTGGGTATGAAAGAGGCATAGGCGATGCCTATGGCCTGCTGGGCATACTATCATACTATACCACCACGCTCGATTCGGCAGAATACTACCATTTATTGGCACTGCCGATATGGGAGGAATTGAAAGACAGTTTAGAACTTGGCAAAGCATACATCGACCTCGGAAACGTATCGGCAGATAAGGGAAATTTGAACAAGGCATTAACGCTATACCTCAAAGCACAACCTTATCTGGCCGCTGTTAAAGACAGTAAGCAACTGGCCAACCTATACGTAAACATAGGCTCCATTTTCCATGAGCAGGAAGATTACGAGAAAACGTTGGAATACTATTTTAAAGGGGTAGCACTTAAAGACAAGATGGCCCCAAACGGGCTAGCAGTATTATATAACAACATATCGCTGGTGTATAAAGATCAAGGTAAGTATCAGGAAGCCCTTGCGTACAGCTTCCAGTCATTGGAGTTGAAGAAAAGTTTGGGTTATGAGCGGGGAATAGCGGGTAGCTATTCTACTATTGGGTCGATATATTTAAAGCTAAACCAGTACAGAGAAGCAGCAGAATTTTATGACTTGGCCATTGAGCTTTATCAAAAAGCTGGGGATAAGTATGGCCTAGGTAATGCCCTTGGTGGAAAGGGAATGGTACGATTGGCAGAGGGCAAGCAAGATGAGGCGAAAGCGTTGTTTCTAGAGGCATTGCCGATGGCAGAAGAGGAGGGATTGTTTACACTGATGCGCGACATGTACCAATCGCTATCAGAAGTTTATGCCTTGCAAGGGAACTACAAACAAGCTTATGAAGCAAGAACTATGTACGAGGCGGCCAAGGATAGTGTAGTGAATGAAGAAACCAACCAGCGCATTGCCGAGCTAATGGCCGAGTTTGAAACTGCCCAAAAGGAGCAAGAGATATTGCTTAAAGAGATAGAGATACAACGCCAACAAGAGATTAACAAGTTTCAGATGGCTGGCTTTGGTGTAGTGGTGGTTTTTTTATTGATTGCTGGTGCTTTGTTCTTTAGGCTTACCCGCATAAAGCAGAAAGCAGAAATACAAGAAGCTATTGCTAGGGAGCAAAAGGGACGATTTAAAGCGGTGATAGATGCACAAGAGCAAGAGCGCAAGCGCATAGCACAAGACCTGCACGATGGACTGGGCCAGCTGCTATCAACCGCACGCCTCAATGTGAGCGCATTAGAGGATAGCTTGGACAATACTGACCTTGAAAGCGAAAAGATATGGCACAACGCGTTGGAGCTGATTGACGAATCGGTACAGGAGGTGCGCAACGTATCGCACAATATGATGCCCAGCGCCCTAATTCGGTTGGGCCTAGTGGCCGCCCTTAGGGAGCAGATAAGCAAGATAAACCATGCGGGCAAGGTAGCGGTGAAGCTGGAAACTGAGGGCATGGACACCCGATTGGATGAGGCTGTGGAGATAACCTTATATAGAGTGATACAAGAAGTGCTCAACAACGCCATTAAACACTCAAAGGCCAGCGAGATTGTGGTGCGCATAGAAAAAGTACAGGGCTCTTTGCAATTGAGTGTTAAGGATGACGGACAAGGGCTAGATTTGCAACTCATAAAGCACAGCCGCGGTATTGGTTGGAAAAACATTTACTCGCGCGTGGAGTTGATTAATGGTATCATCGACATGAACTCCAGCCCTGGCGTAGGCACCAATATACAGGTACTGGTACCTGCGGCGTAGATAGTATAATGTAACACGGTTCACTCAACTCCAGTACCTTTAAGGCTTCCAAATCCCTTAAAGCCGTTGTCCTCACCTCATTTCATAGCCCGTGTCCATCGTCTTTGGTCCATCGTCCAAGAAAAAACTCTTATGGGTGCCGTAACCTTTTAAAAGGGATGCCGTACAACGTGTTATAAGACTTAAAACAATCTAAACACAATATCATGAGAACAGTGAAAGCTATTACAGGATTAGGCGCGGCAGAGGAGTTCTACAACAGACTCGGTGGCGCAATACGCTACATATTGCCTGCTGCTACAGTCGTGGCTTTTATGGGCTTGAGCTTCGATGCGCATGCTGCACCGGGCACTGCCCCAACAGACATCGACCTCAACAACCTTGTAATTAACGAAAATTCGGTAATAGGTACCGCAGTGGGCGACTTGCTTGCAATTGATATTGACCCCGAAACGCATACCTATACTTTGGTAGCGGGTAGTGGTGACGCTGATAACGCGGCATTTAGCATTGTTGCAAATAAATTGCAAAGTGCTGAAATCTTCAACCATGAAGTAAAGGGCACTTATTTTGTACGTATAGCTGCAACGGGTGATGATGATGGTCTATCGTTTGAAAAAGAGTTTACTATCACTATCGGTGATATTAATGACAAACCAACCGTTACCGCCTTCAGCAAATCGGTATTGCATGGTACAACATTAACTATTGAGCGTGCATTTTTTGAAGATGCTTTTGGCGATGAAGATGGCAACGCTTTAGATAAAGTACAAATTGCTACTTTGCCTGATTATGGTACGCTTTATTTAAGCGGTGCACCAGTTTTAGCTGGCGACATTTTGAGCGCTGCTGACTGCGATAACCTTACTTACGATGCGCCAGCGAATATGATAGGTATTGCCAGCTTTTTGTGGAATGCCGAAGATGGTGCTGAGTTTGCCGATATTGAGAAGGAATTCTATCTTAAAATATATGTTCCGCGTTCAGGATCGGCTACTTTAGATACTTCACGAATATTACCATCATTTAACTTAGGCGGCTTCACAATTATTGGAACGCGCCCAGGTACTTTAACGGATTCGTTAAGGGCTGG
This sequence comes from Sphingobacteriales bacterium, assembly GCA_027483645.1. Taxonomy (GTDB): domain Bacteria; phylum Bacteroidota; class Bacteroidia; order Chitinophagales; family CAIOSU01; genus CAIOSU01. The sequence continues at coordinate 45,857 of JAIXUD010000020.1, read as the reverse complement.
TTCTGGCACTGGTGGTATTCGCCCAATCGGCGGTGCAATAGTAGATACCAACCGCGTTATTTCAAAAATGACCGATGAAGTATTGGGTATTGGCTCAAATGAACAAATTGATTTGAATATTACCGCATTCCCTAATCCATTTACTAGCGCTGCCGAACTGAGGTTTACCTTGCCAGAGGCTGCAACTGTAGAAGTAAACGTGTACAACTACATGGGTGCTATGGTAAAACAACTGGTAAGCGGTATGCAACCGGCAGGTGTTAACTCGGTATCAGTTGGCAACGACTTGAGCAACGGTTCATACATTTACACCGTAAGGGTTACTGGTACCGATGGCCAGCCATCAATTTACAAAACTGGTAGCTTGGTAAAAATAAAGTAAAAATCTACGTAACCGAAGTATATAATAGCGGGACTCCTGAAAAGGGGTCCCGCTTTTTATTTATAAACCACAAAGACCACTGAGGAAATTCAGAAAGAACACAAGGAAATGTTGTATTCCTTACTGTACTTTATGGCTCTTTTTCTTCGCGCGCTTGGTGGTTACCTATACTACACAATGAGAATGGTTTAAATATCTAAATGGTATTAGAACTATGCTCGAGCGTAGTTAAAAAAATGAATAAATGATACCACAATAGAATATAGGCAATGAATACCCAAAGATGGTAAATGAAGGTAGACCATCATAGAGATATCATGGTAATTACACCGGAGGCTTTATTTACAGGCAAGCCATTGGTTTTTGTTTAAAAATGAAAGTAAATACAGGAAGTATAAATCTCAATAGTTGCTGGAAATATAGGTTTGCTTAAAGCATAACTACATAGTAAATCAACACTTTGTGTTGGATACAGATTGCAATTGTTTATACTAAGGGCTATAATTGTTGCAATTAATGCATTGAGGTTCGCTAAAATAGTCCTACAGCGAAACTTTGGTAAAAGACCTGCGTAGAAGCAACTACTCAAGTTTATTTAACCCAACCTCAAGCAAAATGAAATCTATCAAAACAAATCTTGCAAAACTGGCAAGAATAAGGGCTTACATGCTCGCGTCATGTTTGTTGTTAGGCTCCACTGGCGTTACCGTCGCTGGGCCTACTCCGGCACCTATCGCACCGTACCTCACGGCATCTACTAACAATTCCTATTCCGTTGGCGCAGCCGCTACGGTGGTTAATCCATCAGTTACTCTTACTGCCAACCCTAGCGAAGTATTTACTGCTGGAAAGGTATCCATCGGCGCAGGTTATGATGCCTCCGATGAATTGCTATACACGCAAGTACATGGCATTACTGGTAGTTATGATGCCGCAGCGGGTACCTTGTTCCTTACCGGTGCGGGCACCGCAGCCGAGTATCAAGATGCATTCCGCTCGGTTATGTTTCGCAACAACGATGTAAGCAATACCAATACTACCAACCGCACCATCAACTTTTCGATTGGTGATGCTTTGTATAGCGAAGACAATGGCCACTTTTATGAGCTAATAGAAGATTACAACTGGCCAAGCTGGACAACTGCAAAGTCTCTAGCTGAAGGCAAGAGCTTCTATGGCTTGCAAGGCTATTTGGTTACGGTTACTTCCCTTGAAGAAAATGCATTCTTATCACAGAAAGTTAACTCCGATACCTGGATGGGTGCGAGCGATAAGCACACCGAAGGTGTTTGGCGCTGGGTATCAGGCCCTGAGGGTTTGGAAAATAGTGGCCTTGGCCGTCAGTTTTCTGAGCAGTTTTTGACAGGTGGTGTTGGTGGCTGCTCTGGCGACCAAGCCCCCGGTATCAATGGCTATTACGCTAATTGGGCGCCAGGAGAGCCAAACGATTGTGGAGGCGACGAAGATGTGGCTCACTTTATTGGCGGCAGTGCCGATTGGAACGACTATCCGGATGGTGATGGTTTTGTGGGCTATTATATAGTAGAGTATGGCGGCATGCCCGGCGACCCTACTGTGCAAGTGGCTGACAACATGGTGCTTACCGTTAATGGTTTTGTTAACAACTCGGCACCAGTATTGAGCAATGCTACCATTACCATCAATGAGGATGCAGTTACTAATATTGCTACCGCCATTGATGCCGCTAATCCGAATTTGTTTAGTGATGCAGATGGCGATGAGGCGGTAGATATTAGGTTTACTGCGTTGCCTACAAATGGCACCATTATAATTGACTTTGCTCCCGCTATTATTGGTGAATTGTATGACATCTATGCTTACTACGGTGCTACATATGTGCCTGATGCCGATTTTAATGGCACCGACGGATTTAGCATTGAAGCTAATGACGGCCAAGTATGGGCTGCTAATGCGGCAGACATTACTGTAAATATAACTGCCGTAAACGACGCACCGGTATTGGAAAATTTGATAATGGCAACCAACGAAGACCAATCAATCATGATTGTTGACTTCTCAACCCCTACCACCTATACCGATGTTGAAAATGATGACTTGGTGAATTTCCAAATTGTACAAGTTCCTTCGAATGGTGTACTATCAGTTAATGGTCAAGTAATTGCAAATGGCGATTTAGTAAGCGACGCAAACCTAAGCAGCCTTACCTATATACCAAGTACTGACTATCATGGAGCGGATAGCTTTGTATGGAACGCCACCGATGGCAACGATTTTGCTGCTGCCAATGGTACTGCCTCCATCACCATTCGTTCGGTTAATGACGCACCTTTGGCGGTGGGTTCAAGCAACGCTAGTGTTGATGAAAACTCAGCACCAGGTATTGCGGTTACCACCCTTAACACTACTGATGTAGATGCTGGCGACAGCCACTACTACCAGCTAATATCTGGTATTGGTTCTACTGGCAACGTATACTTTAATATAGCTGGCGACCAACTGGTAGTTGCCAACAACATTAACTATGAAGCGACAACGCAATTGAGCGTTCGTTTGCAAACCGTTGACCAAGCTGGCGAAACGTTTGAACGAGTGTTGGTGCTGGGTGTGAACGATAAGAACGATGCGCCCAATACTTTAACGCTTAGCAACAATACCGTTAACGAACAGCAGCCTGCTGGCACCTTTGTAGGTATTATTAATACTGCCGATGAGGATAACGGCGACAGCCATACCCTAGCTTTGGTAAGCGGTGCTGGCGATGCTGATAATGCCTTGTTTGCTTTGGTAAACAATGTATTGACTACTAACGCGGTGCTAGACTTCAACACCCAAGTGCAATACACCATCCGCGTAAGTTCTACTGATGCTGCTGGTGCAATTGTCGAAGAGGTTTTCATTATTAATCTTAGCGACATCAACCAAGCGCCTACTGGCATTACCCTAAGCAATGCGGTAATTGCAGAGAATAATTTGATTGGTCGCTTGGTGGGCTACTTTGCAACTGCTGATGTGGATGCTGGCGATACACACACCTATGCACTGGTAAGCGGTGCTGGCGATGACGACAACGCAAGCTTCAGCATACTAAATAATGACTTGAATGCTGCTATGGTATTCGATTTTGAAACGAAGTCTTCTTACACGGTTCGTGTGCGTGCTACCGACAAAGTAGGTGCCCATACCGAAGAGGTTTTTGTTATCACAGTATTGGATGCTACCGATGCCCCAGTAGGTATCACCATGACTGCTACTAGCATTGATGAGAATCTGCCAGCGGGTACTTTGGTAGGTACCATCAGCACTAATGACCCTGATCAAACCGGCGGCCATGTATATAGCTTGGTAGCTGGCGCAGGTAGCGACGACAACGGTTCGTTTGCCATATCTGGCAGCGGCTTGGTTAGCACTACATCTTTCAATTTTGAAGCGAAGAGCAGCTACACCGTTCGTGTACGCTCGGTGGACAATATCGGCGGCTACACTGAAGAGGTATTTGCTATCTCCATCAACGATAAGAACGATAGCCCTACCGATGTTACTGTTACCGTAATTGGTGTGGACGAAAATACTCCTATCGGAACTGCTGTAGGCTTTATCAATGCCATTGATGCTGATTTGCTTGATTCGCACACGTTCACCTTGGCTCCTGGTTTTGGTGGGGTTGACAATGGTCAATTCACGATAGCTGCCAATAAACTACAACTTGGCGTAGCGCCAAACTTTGAGCAGAAGAGCAGCTATGAAGTGCGCTTGCGTGCTACTGATAACGCTGGAGCTTTTGTTGAGAAGTACTTGGTAGTAAGCATCAATGATGTAAACGAAACCCCATCGGCCATTACCCTATCTGCAGTATCAATTGACGAAAACATGCCAGCCGGCGCCATCATCGGTACCCTGAGCACTGTTGATCAAGATAATGCCGATAGCCATGTGTACGATTTTGCAACCGGTGCTGGCGACAGCGACAATGCAGCGTTCTATATTAGTGGCAACATGTTGATAGCCAACGCTTCTTACAACTTTGAAGCGAAGAACAGTTACAGCATCCGCGTAAGCAGCACCGATTTGGGTGGCTTACAATACGAGGAGGTATTTACCATCACCATCAATGATAAGATTGATGCACCGGTAATGACCAATTTTACTAAAGTTATCTTCCGCAACACCCCTGCACCATTTGCTACTCGTGAGTTCTACAACGGTTATAGCCAAGAAGAAGGCCGCACGTTGCAGTACATCAAGATTGCTTCTTTGCCAACCAGTGGAGATTTGTTGCACAACAATGTGCCACTGGTAGTAGGCCAAACCATTTTGGTAGCCGAATTGAGCAGCATGACTTACAGCCCAATGCTTGGATATGTAGGTGTGGATGACTTTACCTTTAGTGCTTTCGATGGTGTGTCGTTCTCTGCTGATGCAGTTTACACGCTGAACGTGATAGCGAATCGCCAAGTGGGTACTGCAGTTGCAAGTTTAACATCTGCTACCCTTATCCGCCTAAGGCCAACAGCTATAGCAAACCGCGAGGCTGAAGGTACTGTAGGTATGCAGGAAGTAGCGATGGAGCTGAATGCTTTTGGCAACTATCCTAACCCGTTTGATGCAACTACCAACATCACTTTTGAATTGCCTGTAAGCATGAAGGTTACCCTTGAGGTATATGACCTGTTGGGCCGCAAAGTTGATACATTGGTAGATGGCGAAGAGCTGAATGGTAAGCAAACCATACAGTGGAATGGCCAAGGTGCGGGCGCATACATTTGCCGCATAGTTGCCACCAATGCCAATGGCGAGGTAATAACCAAAACCATAAACATAATGCAAGTAAAATAAAAGCTTACGAATACTAACAGCGGCGGCGCCCTATCGTTTTATAGCGATAGGGCGCTGTACTTTTTTATTGGATGTACAGCCGTCAGATCAATCGTTTCCTGTAAAGTACTTGGTGTACAATACCGGTAGACCGCGAATGCGACTTCCATCTTCGTTGCGTTCGTTGCTGTTAGATGGGTATTACAAGAGTTAACTACAACTAACATAAAAGTGTGCAACATCGTTACAAAGCAACTAGATGGCCAAATGGCAATAGGTGCGCTATACAAGCGTAAACCATCGACCCGAAAAACACGTTATCTTTGTATACATGCCGTCACCATTTACCTTGAACCTCAATCAAGTTAACTACCTCAACATTGGGTTGATGGTGCTTTCGGCGGTATTGGCATTTGTGCTCCCATTTGAGCTCTTCATGTTTTCGTATGTGGTGCTGGGCCCGCTGCACTACCTTACCGAAATGGCATGGCTGCACCAGCGCAAGTATTTTGTTGATGCTAGCCGTGCGTGGTGGCTGCTGGCCGGTTGCGGGGTGGGGGTTATTGTTTTTTATTTGGCCAACTTCATACTGCCCCATGTGGTATCCACCACTAGCCCCAACTATGCCTGGTGGGAGTCGTTGTTTCTCAATTGGGTGCTCAACTTTGTGTTACTGGCATTTATCATTGCCATGGTGCTGGTGGCAGTAAAAGATAAGTGGTGGCGGGTACTGCTCATTTGCTTGCTTACTGCAGTGCTGCTGGTGCTAAACCCCTACCGAGAGCTGCTTATTGCGCTAGGTATATTAATACCTACCATTGTGCATACCTGCATCTTCTTATTGGCATTTATCGTTTTTGGCGCTTTAAAAGCTAATAGCTTTTCAGGCTACCTCTCCGTTGGAGTGTTTCTGCTTTGCAGCGTCTCGTTTTTTGTTACCGACTGGGGTATTGAGGCATATGATATCAACCCCCAGGTACTACAAAACCTACAAGAGGGATTGTTTTTAGCTGTAAACGATATACTGGCCGACCTAAGCGGTAATAAGTTTAATAGCGTGGAAGAAACTCTTTACTCTCCATGGGGCATACGCATACAGCAGTTTATCGCTTTCAGTTATACTTACCATTACCTTAACTGGTTCTCCAAAACCAACATTATCAATTGGCACCAAATGCCTCGTACTTGGGCGTTTGCCATTGTGGCTATGTGGGTAGGGTTTGTAGCTTTGTATTTAATAGATTTTAAAACTGGCCTGCTATCCATATTTATGCTGAGCATGTTGCACGTATTTTTGGAGTTTCCGCTCAATTACCGTAGCATTGCGGGTATCGGCAGCCACGTATACGGCCGGTGGAAACCCATCAAACCATGAGTAGCCTTAGCCCTACTTTACAATCGTTCAATAAGTCGGCTCCCATTAGGGAGGTACTCGTGTTTATATTTAAACTGCTACTGGTCTACTTTCTGTGGCGCTGTTTCTCGTTGTTAGTAGGGCCAGAGGCTCAACCCATTAATGAACGGTTCATCCCTTGGCTCTCAGCAGGCTTTGAGTGGTTCAACTATCTGCTCAAAGTATCGTTGGCACAGGGCAGTGCCTGGTTGTTAAGCCTATTTGGCTATCAGCCCGAGATAATGAACAGCAACATGGTGAAAATACAAGGGTCATCGGGCGTGGAGATAGGTAACTATTGCCTGGCTGTAGAGTTGATGGTGCTGTTTGTTACACTAGTAGCTACTTACCCCGCACCGCTTAAGCTAAAGCTTTGGGTAATAAGCGGGGGCTTGGTAATGATACACCTGGTAAACATGCTGCGCGTAGCACTACTTAATTTGATGACGGTTTATCTACCGGAGTATACCGACTTTAACCACCACTTTACTTTCCGCATTATTGTTTTCCTGTTTATGCTGTTAGTATACTTGTGGTACATTAAGCTGGCTGCCGCTAAAAGTGAAGCGAGTAATGCTGCAGCACATATATCATCCCCGAAATAAATAGCAGGCCTAGTGCCCCAGCCCATATGCGCCCTTTGAAAACATCAAATGAGTGCACTTCAATGCCGCCCACGATATAATCGAGCCTGAAAATGGTGCCCACTATTAAAAACAGGATGCAGGCATGGTGTACCAAATGTGGCATGAGTACTTTAATTCTATTAAAATCATAAGTATCGGGCCGTAGAAGCAATATAGTCATGATGCAGAGCACGGTACCTACTATCCAGGGGCCAATAAGTACTTGCCATAGAAATTTGCGACGGGTATTGTAGTTTATGGCTACTTTGCGTGCATAGGCTAGGTTAATAAACCCACGGATGAAGAACAAGCCGCAGCCAATCATGAATAATATACCAGCTAAGGTAACGGGCATTAAGAAAGGTTTGTCCAAATGAAACCAGCTAGCTGCTGATGCAATACCATAGTAGAATGGCGAATCATAGTCGCCTGTGCCAACTACCGATGCCACTGCATAGCTGCCAAAGAAGGTAAACCCGTGCACTGCCATCCACAAAAAGAAAACTTTGATAATGGTGTTGTATTGCCAAAGCAAGAAGTTGAACCAGTAGATAAACAGCCCGAATACTAAGCCAAATAATGGTATAGCGCAGTATACTGCCAGTACTAGCCAACGGTGCCAATCTTGCGATTTGCTAGGCAAACCATAAACACCCATAAACTTATACTCGGGCTCAAAACCCACCCACGATGCCATAAAGGCCATAAACATGCCCCCAAGTATATACATTACATTGTAGGATGCAAAGTATATCATTATAGAGGTAACAAACCGGTAAACATTGCTGTATAGGTTGTTGCCTGGCAACTCTTCTACCTGATCTACAATATCTTCGTAGTAATCCCTATCCATTCACGTCAACTTTTTAACTAGTGCCAAAATAAATAATTATCCTCATTTGGGCACTAGCTTGAGTGTTAATATGGATAAACACCCTGCTTATCCGATGGTTTACTTACCAATAGCATTTAGAAGTTTATTTTTTAATACCTTTACCATCAGTAATAAGGTATTACCATGAGACACCGTATTACCAATTTCTCATTTTTCGAACAGAACTCCTTTGGCGATAGAGGGCTATATAGGGAGTTGCTGGCCATATTTGCCCGAACAACCCCTGTAATGGTTTCGCAAATGCAAGATGCCATATTAGTGGGTGATTTGGAGCAATTGGGCAAGATAGCCCATAAGCTTAAATCGAACGTACAATCGGTTGGGCTTGATAGCGTGTATGCAGTGTTGGATGAGGTTGAGCATGGCGATTTGGTTCAAATGAATCCAGCGCATTTCAATAATATTATGGAATTTGTTTACCACAATTGCCACGTTGCCGTGCTAGAGGTGGAAAATGAGCTGCAATTGACAGAAAATGTATAAAAATTGCCGAAAAGGTTTTTTATAAAAGGGAGTTGTAATATATTTGTGTGAGCCCTTTTTAATAGTGCAATAGATGAGATGTGCAATAGTTGATGATGATGAGCTTTCGATTAGGTTAATTGCCGAATACATTAGCCAAACCGACTTTCTCGATTTGGCGGGTACTTTTACTAGTGCCATTAAAGCATCCAATACCCTAAGCCGAGAACCTGTTGACCTCATCTTTCTAGATGTTGAGATGCCTGGTATGACTGGCCTTGAGCTTATCAAAAGCATGGAGCGCAAGCCCCAAATTATCCTCATTACTTCCAAAAGCGACTATGCCATCGAGGCATTTGAGTACCAAGTTGCCGACTATCTATTGAAACCTACCGGATACTCCCGATTCTTACAGGCGGTAAACAAAGCCCGCGACTTATACGAGGTACGCCAAAAAGGCGCTACTGCTCCTAAGCACCTTTACATTAAGGAAGATAGTGTGCTGGTAAATGTACCCCTGGCCGATATTGTTTGGATTGAAGCCCTAGGCGACTATGTGACCATACACCTTACCGACAAGAAACATACAGTGCTTACCACCATGAAAAGTATGGAAAGCAAGCTACCGCCTACCGAGTTTATGCGCGTGCACCGTTCCTTTATTGTAAGGGTGGATAAGATAAACAACCTAGATGGTAACCTGCTCGTAGTAGGTAAAAAGCTAGTACCTATTGGTAAATCGCACAGGAAAGCTTTGATGGATCGGTTGAATATAGTGTAAGCACCCTCCGCCTAGTTTCTAGGTACTTCAATCTCTATTCTTACGCCTTTGCCGGGTTTGGTGGCTATGTTTATTTTACCTTTCATTAGCTGTACCCTCACCTGAATGTTTTTAAGGCCCAGGCCGGTATTGCGGCTGCTTTGAAGATATTTGGGGTCGAATCCTATACCGTCATCTTCTGATAGCCAGGTAATGGCATCTGGCCCAACCGTATATCTTATCAATAGATTATTAGCCCCTGAGTGCTTTTGGGTATTGCTTATTACTTCTTGCGCAATGCGATATAGGTTTATCTCGTTCGATTCTCCAATGCGTTCATCCAGCCCGGTAATCTGTAAATTGATTTTCAAGTTGCTCGATTTCATGGCCCGGTGGCCCATCTCATCTAGCGCAGCCTGCAAGCCTTCCTCTGCCAGCAAGTAAGGCATTAGGTTATGTGATATGTTGCGCACCTCTTGTATGGCGCTATTCATTAGCAATTGTAAGTTGGCTAGGTACTCTTCCGTTTTATCTTCCTTGTTACCCTTAAAGGCCGCATCAAGCGCCATAAGGTTAAGGCTGGCAGCGGTAAGGGTCTGCCCTAGGCCATCGTGCAAATCTTCTGATATACGCTTTTGCTCTTGGTTTTGGCCATCAATCAAGGCCTGCGTTACGGCATACTCGGTTTTTAGCTTTTCTAGCTGTAGTTTTTGCGATTGCGTTTTCAATTGCTCTTCTAGTAACTTCTGGCGCTCCCTATAGCCCGCAATGCGCGCCCTGAAAATGATTAGTAATATTAAGGCAATAACGGCAATGATTAATAACCTAAACCACCAAGTACTCCAAATGGCTGGGGTGATAATAACACTTACCGATACGCCTTCTTCGTTCCAATAGCCATCGTTGTTAGATGCTTTTACCTTAAAGGTGTACTCCCCTGGAGAAAGGTTGCTGTAGGTAACTTTCCTAATGGCACCGGGGTATACCCAATCTTCATCAAAGCCAACTAATTGATAGGCGTATTCATTTCTTTCGGGTGCGGTAAAATCCAGCGCGGCAAACTCGAAGGTAAGGTAGTTTTGAGTATGGTCTAGCACTACTTCCTTCATAATGGCTATATGGTAGGGTAGGGCATAGGGCTTGTTGAAAATCTTAAAGCCCGTAAGTACCACTGGTGGCGGCACCTCATTATAGGTGAGCATCTCTGGGTAAAAGTCGGTAAGGCCATCAATGCCGCCAAAGTACATGCGCCCATCAAGGGTAGATTTGTAGAAGGCATTGCTATTAAACTCATTGCTCTGCAATCCATCGCTCCGAGTAAATTTTTTGAATTCGGACGAGCGCTTATTGTATCTATACAGCCCTTCATCGGTACTGAACCAGAGGTAGTGGTTGTTATCGCTCAGTATGCCATATATAATAAGCTGCGACAACTGGCGGGTGGGGCACATACACTCAAATTGATACTTGTCGGTACCGCTGGCAGCGCTGTTGTAGCTCAACCTGTATAGCCCACTGCCCTGGGTGGCAAGCCAATAGGTGGTGTCATTTTCTTTGTAAATATTATTGATGCCAATAGGTTGCGACTTTACCGCTACCCCACCCAAATCAGGAAAGTAGGTCGGCTTTCTGGTTGCTATATTAAAGTGGGCCAACCCTTGGTCGGTTGCTAGCCATAGAAAGCCCGGTTTTTCTTCTACAATGCTCCTCAAATAGGGCCCAGAAATGAGCTGCTCCGATTTAAGGTAATGCGTGAATTTATCGGTTTCCCTATCTAACAGCGATAAGCCCGAGTGCGAACCAACCCAAAGCCGCTCCTCCGAATCAATAAGTAATGATAGTATTTGGTTGCTTATCAATGTGGTAGAATCTCCCTCAACATCAGTATAATGTTTATAGAGGCCCGTTTTGGGGTTTAGCATTTGCAATCCTCCCCCTTCAAGCCCTACCCAGATGTTTTTGTCCTCATCTTCCAGTAGGCAGTATACAGCTAGGTTGGCCAAGTCGGTCTTTTCATTACTAGCATAGGTGTGTTTGGTGGTTTTGTTTGCTCTATCAACATACATCAATCCCGTATACGAACCGATGTATAGGTTGCCGTTATGGTCTTCTAATATAGAGCGCACGCTATTACTGCTAAGGCTGTTGGGGTTGCCCGGTATGTGGCGGTATACGTTAAAGTTGTTAATGGCCAAAAGCTTATTAAGCCCCCCGCCGTTGGTGCCCAGCCATAGGTTGCCTGTTTTGTCTATTAGTAGCGCCCTTACATCGTCGTGGCTTAGCGAGTTGAGGTTGAACGGGTCATTGTGGAAGTGCTCGAATTCCCTGGTATCCAAATCTAGCTTAACCAAGCCCTGCCTATAAATGGCTATCCATAAGTATCGCTCGTCGGTTTGGGCAAAGGCATTGAAAGTAGGTACTTGGTTACTCATTGGGTTGATGGCTACGTTGGCCATGGTATCGTTACCCGGGGTGTACACACAGCCACCTTGGTAATGGCCTATCCAAATTTGTCCCCTTTTATCCAAATACAGCTTATAAACCCTCTGGTCGGGCAACTTAGGGGTTGAGGTGCTGTTCAATCTAGCCACTTTTCCGGTAGCAATATTGAGCACCCCAATACCATCTTTTAAGGTGCCTACCCATATTTCCCCGCCATTGGCAGGGTTGTACATTAAGCTGGTTGTTTCGTTGGATGGTAAGCTATTCCCGTTTTTCGGCTCATGGAAATAATGGTGAAAGTTGCCGGTCTTAGGGTCTAGCTTGTATACCCCATCGGCTACGGTACCTATCCATATAGTGCCTTCCTCATCTTGTATTAGCGCATCAATACTGCTTACTGTGCGGCCCTCGCCGGGTACAGAAGTAAGCGCATATTTTACAAATTTCTGCTTTTCGCGGCTGTATCTATTCAGTGTACCGTTGCGCGTGCCCGCCCACAAGTTGCCCTCTTTATCCGTTATAAGCGAGCGTATGTTGCTACCGCCAATGGAGTTGCTATCGTTTCTATCGTGCTTGTAGTATGAGAAATTGTGGCCATCGTAAAGGTTCAGCCCATCTTTGGTGCCAAACCATAAAAAGCCCATACTATCTTGACTGATGGCCACTACGGTACTTTGCGACAGCCCATTATCGATGGTGATGCGCTTAAACCGCTGCTCCTTTGGTTGCGCATAAAGCTTATTGTTATTTAGCACCATGAGTACTAAGCAGCAAATAGTTAAAGCATGTAGCAGGTTGTGGCGCACTATTCCCGAGGTGATTTTTGGGGAGAACTTAATACAAGTATTGAATGGGTGATTGTTGTTAATGCTTTAAAATTAAGTCTATTCTTTCGGAATCGTTACGCCACCTATAAAATCATCGATTTTTATTCCTAAATCGGGCACATCGAGCTTAAAAAGCCCTTGGGTGCGCAGTGTAAAGTAGTCTCTAAAGGCTTTTTGAAGGCTTAATCCGTTTTGTATCAAGAAGTCAGGGTCGGATATAGCATCGAAAAACATTTTATCGTTCAGTACCAGTATCGCCGGGTCGACATCATTAAATATGGCAGACTCAATGCCTTTTTGATAAAATGCCTTGAGCATGGTGGCCGCGTATTCCCTGAAGAACTCAACCCGTTTCCAAATTTCGGGGTATAGCTTCTTTAAATCGAACAAAAACTCGGTGGAGATGCCCGATATCTCTGCAAAAAATAAGTGGATGGAATTGAAGTAACGGTCAAGATATGGTTGGCTTTCATCAAACAGCATTTCCTTAAAGGAGCCAATATCGTTAAGCTTCACTATCAATGCCGTTTCAATAATTTCCTCTCGGCTGCGGAAGTGCTTGTACAGGGTAGCTTTGCTAATGTTCAACTGTTGCGCCACCTCATCCATCGAGAATTTTTGCAGCCCGTTTTTTATGTAGATAGGCAACAGTATCCTAGCCCACGCCTCCTTTTGCTGCGGGTCTTCCCTACGTTCTTTTGTTACTGGCTTCCTGCCCACGGCTTATCTAAGTTGTAGTGCAAATTTAACCCGTTACGCGTAACCCGCAACTGGAAATTGACATTTGTTGTAAACTATTTTCACGTTTATAGTTTACTTTTTGAAAATAATTTGCTAAGTTTGGTTTAAACTACTGCGCTATGGGTACCTACACATCCTCCGTTCATTGGCAAGATTTGAAATATGCCATCGGCTATTTGGCCCCTTTATCAGCTATTTGTGCCATTTACATAGGCGGTATCCTTTCTTTTCTTACGCCATTTATCATGTTCGTTTTTATACCCATCCTAGAGTTTTACTTTACGGGTACTGATAAAAATTTCAGCAAAGAAGAAGAGGAAACCGCCAAAAGCAAGTGGCTATTTGATGCTATGCTGTATATCAATGTGCCTATACAGTGGGGCATAATTATCTATATGCTGTTTAGGGTTACTGGCGGCGGCCTTGAAACTTATGAAATGGTAGGCATGATAACAAGTGCTGGCATGTGTTGTGGCATCTTGGGCATCAATGTGGCGCACGAGCTGGGCCACCGCCGCAAATGGTATGAGCAGTGGATGGCGAAAGCCTTGTTGCTGAGCAGCCTGTACATGCACTTCTTCATCGAGCACAACCGTGGCCACCATAAAAATGTGGCTACCGACCTTGATCCTGCTTCGGCACGCTACGGCGAACCTATTTATTTCTTTATACCACGCTCTATTGTAGGATCCTACATAGGTGCTTGGAAACTTGAGTTTGACCGCTTGCGTAAAGCCGGTCAATGGCTATTTAGCTTAAAAAATGAGATGGTACGCTTTCATATTTACGAAATAGCTGCTGTGGCAACGGTTTATTGGTTTTTCGGTTGGTTGGGCGTGGCCGCTTTTATTGCTGCTGCCGCTGGTGGGTACTTCCTGCTTGAGTCGGTAAACTATATTGAGCACTACGGCTTGCGTAGGCAAGAGATTGCGCCCGGGCGGTTCGAGAAATGCATGCCTTGGCATAGCTGGAACAGCGACCATACCTTCGGCCGCATTATGCTTTACGACCTTACCCGCCACAGCGACCACCACTACCTAGCTGGCCGCAAATACCAAGTGCTGCGCCACTTTGAGGATAGCCCTCAGTTGCCCATCGGTTACCCTGCAGCCATTGTGCTATCGTTTTTCCCGCCATTATGGTTTAACTATATGCACCCTAAGATTGCCAAAATTGAAAAAGGTGCACACCCAAAAATTAAAGAGGAGTTTGGGATGGTGACAGCATAATATGTAGCTTACAATACCTTCGTCTTCCCCATTCCGAAACGCAGTAGTACCAGGCCTACAAGCCCGACTGCAAACCAAATACCTGCGGCAGTATAATCACCGAAAATGAGCTTACCGCTTCCGAAAAGCATGCTGTAGGTAAAGGTGATGCTCGATAGCCAACACAAGGCTAAGTAGCCAGGCTTAAAGCCTTCGGGTTGCGTGGCGCTGATAGGTTTCCACCAACCGCCGGGCTGTACTTTATTGTAAAAGTTTTGGAGCGTGGAGTAGTTGGTGGGTTGGGTAAGGAAAGTAACAATTAGCCAGGTTACCGTGGTAAAACCTACGGTAAAGAAGAAACCGTTCGGGAACGCCCAATTTACTGCTGGCCATAACTCGGGCAATAAAAAACGGCTGATGGCAAAGCCTACAAAGGGTGCCAGTGTTGCAGCAATCTCGCTCCAAGCATTAATGCGCCACCAATACCAGCGCAAAATCAATACCAAGCCCAAACCGGCACCGCATTCCATAATAAACTGCCAAGTACCTTCAATACTGGTAATATATGGTGTAACCGCTATGCCTAGTACGCAAAGTAACAAGGTTGCCAAACGGGAAGCGATTACCAGCTCGCGATCGCTTTTTTTAGTCTTCGATTTTTTAAGGTTGTCATCCAATATCTTGGCGTTGCCGCTGCGTTGGCCATCAGCATCGTTTTGGGTTTCTTTCCCTTCGCTAAAACGCTTGTACAAGTCATTCACCAAATACCCTGCTCCCCAATTGAGCTGGGTAGATATCGTGCTCATATATGCTGCCAAGAAAGCTACAACTAGCAACCCCTTTAACCCTACGGGCAGAAACTCGTTCATAGCATATATGTAGCCCATGCCTGGGTTTTCTAAACCTGGGTAAAGTACCAGTGTGCACAGGCCTACCAGTATCCATGGCCAAGGGCGCAGCGCATAGTGTGCTACTTGAAACAAGAGGGTGGCATATAGGGCATCATTCTCACTTTTGGCACTCATCATGCGCTGAGCCACGTAGCCACCGCCACCTGGCTCGGCACCGGGGTACCAACTGCTCCACCATTGCACGCCGATAAACGCTAGGAATGCCCCAACGCTGATGGTAAGCGTAGCGCCAACATCGGTAGCTGAGCTGCCGATGGAGGGGAAGAACTCAAATGCCCACGGCTTGTCGGCAAGTTTTTCTTGCAAGCCACTGATGCCGCCTATCTCCTCGGAGTTGACTACCACAAAGGCCAATACAATACACCCCGTCATGGCTATTACGAACTGTACCACATCGGTTACGGCCACGCCCCAAAGACCCGATATGGCAGTGTAGCCAGCCGCCAATACCATGGCGCCGCCAACATACCAGAGCACCTCTGCTTCGCTAATGCCGAACATACCTATGAGTATGCTCTTGAGGGCTACATTTACCCAACCGATGACCAGCACATTCATAAACAGGCCGAGGTATACGGCCTTCAAACCTCGCAAAAAGGCGGCTTCTTTGCCGCTGTAGCGCAGTTCAATTAGTTCTACTTCGGTAATAACCCCCGAGCGCCGCCAAAGCCTAGCGAAGAAGAAGGTAGTAAGCATACCACCTGCCAACATATTCCACCAAATCCAGTTGCCGCTAATGCCGTTTTTGGCTACTAGGCCTGTAACAGCCAATGGGGTATCGGCAGCAAAAGTAGTGGCTACCATACTTAAGCCAGCGATGTACCAAGGTAGGTTTCGGCCACCTAGAAAGAAGTCCGTCATGCCCCCTTCAGCGCGTTTACGATAGTAAAGGCCAATAGCTAAGGAGACCAGAAGGAAGGCGGCAATGATAATCCAATCGAGTAGTTCGAGCATGGAATGGCGGGATTTGCGCTAAAATTAACGCTTAATATTTATCATCTTTAAGCAGATATTAACAGTTGACGCTGGATACAATACTATTAAAGCCAAAACCACGCTTATGGCCACTTCTACCACCACCGATTATCCGCGCCTCGCGGCGAAAGTAGCTATAGCCGCCGCCCTGTTGGGTGCCGTGGCCGATTTGCTGCTGCTCTACAGCCCCAATGGCGGCTACGAAACGGGCGACTACCAATTTTTAAAGGAAATCAGTACCAACCGCATTATCGTTGGCCATTATCTCGGCATCCTGTTTATACCCTTGGAGATGTTAGGGTTGTTTCACATCTACCGTTGCATAAAGCCAGCAGGTGGTTGGATGCCGTGGGCCGTTGTTATGGGGGCACTGTTTGTAGGTTACCCTGGGGTGGCTTACCATGGCATGGTAGCGTTTATACATACGCTGGTTACGCAAGGTACGGCCGACGCAGGTTTGATGGAGCATATGCGCCTCCTCTCCGAGCCCGTAGGCGCGGCACTGGCGGTGGGTGGCTTGGCGGTGGCGGGTATATTTATGTATATCGTTATTAAGAAACCAACACTTTACCCCAAGTGGATTGCCTTTGCCAACCCGGGTACATTCTACGTCGTTATCGCCATAAGCTATTTGTTGATACCGCCAGTTGGCAACGTGTTGATGCCGGCAGCTTTTAACCTATCGTTCTTGCTGTTTTTTGCCTGCTCTTTGGTGGCGGAAAGGAAAGGGGTTTTGTCGTCCACGAAGTGAGGTTTGATTTGGGTTTTGGGTTGGTTGATTGGTTAATCAGTTGATTTGTTGATTGGTTTTTGCCCGATGCCCAACCCCGTCATTTAAATATGGTTTTGTCGTCCACGAAGTGGGGTTTGATGAGGGTTGTGGGTCGGTTTTAACCGCAACGAAAGCAAAGAAAATATCCGCAACGGATGCAACGCTTTAAAGTTCTTACATTATGTGGGCGTCTGGAGACGCAATGTCCGTTTCATCCTCGTCAAAAAGACAAGGACGAGTTCAGGGTGTTTCTGAATACTTTCCTCGAAATGAATTCTCTAATTCTTAAATTCTGGCAATTCTGATTCAGACAAATAGAAACGCCGGTTTTGTCGTCCACGAAGTGAGGTTACATGAGGGTTGTAGCCGCATCCATGGTCCATCGTCTATTGTCCCTCGCTCAAATGCGGGGCAGGCTATGGTCCAATTTCCCAATCGCCATCTCCGCTAGCGTCTGCCCAATGGAAAGGCAAGAAGTAGCCGCAGGCGAGGGTGCATTGAGCAGGTGGATGGCGTAGGGCTGCTCTTGTATGTAGAAGTCGTCCAGCAGTTTGCCATCCTTGCTGCATGCTTGGGCACGAACGCCGGCACCGCCTGGCAATAGGTCGTCTTCGCGGATATCGGGTACTAGTTTTTGTAATGCCTTGGTAAAGGCGGCTTTGCTCCACGAGCGGTACATTTCGCCCATGCCGGTGCGCCAGTAGCGGGCCACTATGCTGCGCAGCCCGGGCCAGCGTAGGGTTTCCCAGAACTCACTGCCCTTGAAGGCGGTGCGGGTATAGCCTTCTCGCCTGAAAGCAAGTACTGCATTGGGGCCAGCTTCCAGCCCACCGCCCACCATGCGCGTGAAGTGTACCCCCAAGAACGGGAATGCCGGGTCGGGAACAGGGTAGACCAAGTGGCGTATAAGGTGCTCTTTATCAGGCTTTACCAACCAATATTCGCCACGGAAAGGGATGATTTGCACCTCGGGTTGTAGCCCCGCCATGGCGGCTATTTTGTCGCAATAGAGGCCAGCGCAGTTGATGAGTAAATCAGTGGTGGTTTGTAGTTTTGTCGTGTAAATTACTTGTTGATTATCAACAGATTGTATTTTAACTACCTGTTGCCCCGTAAGCACCTTCCCGCCCATTTTTTCAATGGATACTTGCAGCTTTTTGGCAACGGTTTTATAGTCCACAATGCCCGTTTGCGGCACGTGTATGCCCGCAATACCCTTTACGTGCGGTTCATGTTGGGTAATCTCGGCTGCAGTAAGCCATTTTATGCCTTCTAAGCCATTTTGCGGGCCGCGCTCATATAGTGCTTGCAATCGGGGCAGCTCGGCTTCGGTGGTGGCTACAATGATTTTACCGCATAGCTCATATGGCACCTGGTGCTCCTCACAAAACTCAATAAGTTGGTGGTAACCCCTGATGCAATTCTGCGCCTTCAAGCTGCCGGGAGCATAATAAATACCAGAGTGGATTACACCGCTGTTGTGGCCCGTTTGGTGCTGAGCTACCTCGGCTTCTTTTTCTAATACGGTTACCTGCAAATGGGGCCGTTGGCGCAGCAACTGGTAGGCCGTTGCCAGCCCCGTAATGCCGCCGCCGATAATGGTGATGGTGGGCATGTTATTTGGCCGAAGCGCTTAACGCGCTTTTATGCTTTTCGAATGCGTTCAAGCCGCAGCGCAGATAACCTTCATAAGTTTCGGTATCGGTAGAACCGATAGGCGTAGAAAGCAACTGCTGGTCGGGACTGATCAACACATAGTACGGCTGGGCGTTGGCCTTGAATTCTCGTATCTGCATATCGCTCCAAAGGTTGCCTACGGTACGTATTTTCCTGCCAGTAGTAGGTGAAACATATTGGTCCGCCTCTGGTAGTGTTACCTTTTCATCAACATACAACGATACCAACACGTACTTCTCCTCTATCAACTTGCGTATCTCCGGTTCCACCCATACGGTTTCTTCCATCTTACGGCAGTTTACACAGGCCCAGCCAGTAAAATCAATCAATAGGGGTTTGCCTTCTGCTTTTGCTCTAACCACGGCAGCATCATAATCATTCATTATGGTTTCCAAGTGGTTGTCGCTATGATCCATCCAGCTATAAAACATCGGCGGAGGGAAACCGCTCAATAGCTTCAAATTGGTACCCCATAGGCCAGGTACCAAGTAGATGGTGAATGCCAAAAACAGAGCTCCCGTTAATTTTCTGCCATTGCCTACTTTTTCGGGCTTGGGCTCGTGTGGCATCGGTATTAATCCAAATAGATATAGCACCGCGGTGATACCTACTAAAATCCACAGGATAAGGAACAGCTCCCGTTTGATAAATCCTAATTGCCACACCAAATCGGCATTAGAAAGGAACTTGATAGCAAAAGCCACTTCCACAAAACCCAGCACGTGCTTCACAGTACCCAACCAGCCACCCGACTTCGGTAACTTGGCCAAAAAGCCTGGGAACATGGCAAAAAGTGCGAACGGGAAAGCCAAAGCAAAGCCAAAGCCCAACATACCTGCCACAAGGTTATATTGGCCACCATCGCTAGTGGCGGCACCTACCAGCAAGCTGCCCAAAATAGGACCTGTGCATGAGAACGATACAATTACCAAGGTAACAGCCATAAAGAAGATACCAATCAATCCACCAAGGTCCGATGCTTTGTCGGCACGGTTGGCAATAGATGACGGTAGCGTGATTTCGAAATAGCCAAAGAAGGAAATGGCAAACACCACAAACACCACAAAGAAAACCAAGTTTACCCATGGGTTGGTAGCAAAGGCATTGAGTATATCCGGCGGAATATCGAATACTAAGAAAGGCACGCTGAACAGAAAGTAAATGAGCACGATGCAAAACCCATAAAACACGGCATCAAAAATGCCCTTTTTGCCACTTTTTCCGCCTTTGGTAAAAAAGGTAACCGTAAGCGGTATCATAGGGAACACACATGGGGTAACCAGCGCTACCAAGCCACCCAAGAAACCGAGGAAGAATATGGTGAGCAATCCTTCCGCATTTTGGCTCTCACCACATTGCGCTAAGGGGTCGCCGAATGTGCTCGCATCTGTACTGTCTGTAGGGGGCGGTAGTACCACACCTTCCAGCATGGCAGTTTTTTTGCCCAAGTCAAATTCAAACTCCACATAGTCAGGTGGCAGGCACACTTCCTTGCAGGTCATAAACTCAAATGCGCCTTTTACGATAGCATTGGGGTTTATTGCTTTTACTTTTTGAGTAAATATGGCAGTAGTGTATAGTTTCTTAACCTCTGCTCCCCAAATATCATCAAAACCCTCGCTTATTTTGGTGGCAGTTTCTTCTCGGTCGCCTACTAGAACATATTGCGTTTGGGTAGTGTCGTCAAAATAGAATGCTGTTGGCACTGGGCCCACTGCGGGGTCTAAAAACGAGCTATAAATATACCAGTCCTTATCAATAACTGATTTAAAGATAAGCTTGTACTCATCAGGGGCGGTCTGTTCGATCTCAACCGACCAATCGGTAGGGTCTAGTATTTCATTGTCATCTTGGGCATTCACATTACAATTTATGAACGCCAAAGAGCCCAATACCAATAAAAATATGCGGAACAACTTCATCATTACACTATTGAAGTAATGAAATTAAATTAAACCGCTTGCAGCACAGTGGCTTTCAACGATTCGAAAATGCCACGGCCATCGGTGTTGCCCAATACACTTTCGCTGGCGCGCTCCGGGTGCGGCATCATACCGAACACGTTGCGGGTAGCGTTGGTAATACCGGCAATGTTATCAATAGCGCCGTTGATGTTGGTGCTATCGTTTACTAGGCCATTCGCATCACTGTAGCGAAACAGCACTTGGTCGTTTTTCTGTATGGTAGCCAGCGTATCGGCATCAGCGTAGTAGCGGCCTTCGGCGTGGGCTATCGGTATTTGTAATACTTGGCCTACTTCCAGCGCGTTGGTAACTGCGCTATGAGTGGTTTCGGTACGCATATGTATATTCTGGCAAATAAACTGCTGGTTACGGTTGCGCAACAAAGCACCTGGCAACAAACCCGCCTCGCACAGTACTTGAAAACCGTTGCAGATACCCATTACGTAGCCGCCCTCGTTGGCAAACTTAATTACCGCCTCCATTACTGGGGAGAAGCGTGCGATAGCGCCGCTGCGCAGGTAATCGCCATAAGAAAAGCCGCCTGGCAGCACAATGCAATCGCCGGGCTTAAAGCCCTCAAGGCTGGTTTCTTTGTGGAAAATAGTGCGGGTCTCGAAGCCCATTACGTGCTGCAATACATGCACAGTGTCGCGGTCGCAATTAGAGCCGGGGAAAACTACAACGCCAAATTTCATCGGTAATTATAAGTTTAGGTACTTGGGTAAATACTGTCCCACCAAGATAAGG
The DNA here is from genome assembly GCA_027483645.1 of Sphingobacteriales bacterium. Classification (GTDB taxonomy): domain Bacteria; phylum Bacteroidota; class Bacteroidia; order Chitinophagales; family CAIOSU01; genus CAIOSU01. The sequence continues at coordinate 24,281 of JAIXUD010000020.1, read as the reverse complement.
AGCAAGAAAAAGGCGAAAATATACTCGGCCACTTTGCGTATCTTAATGTGCAACATAAAGTAACTCAGAATTATTGACAAAGGTACGTTAATAATTGTGAAATGCTTGATTGTGATGCCATCATCGAGCACGAAACTGGCGCCCAGCAACACCATGCACCACATGATGAGTACTATGTATTTTCGCACCTGTATGTTGCTTTTTAGGTAGTTGGCCTGCAGATACCACGCCCCTGCCAGCAGCATAAGTAGTACATAGGCACCAATAACCTGAAACGCCAACCCGAAGCCCCGGGGCAGCTGGGTTTGCAAAGCTACGCTACCAAAGTGCTCGGTAATAAAGCTGGAGAGGTGTCCAATCCAGAAATAATAAGTGCCGATAAGGAAGTATGGGGTGAGGATGCCTAAGAGACCAATCATCCACTCACGGGGGTTGAATGCCCTTAAGGAGGCTAGGCCGATAAACAACAATACCGATAGCGAAAGTGCCGGCAAGCTGAATAGGGAAGCGATGGCAATGAGGAAACCCACATCGAAAATCTCTACATAGCACTTGTTACTCTTATAAATATCGAAGAGGCGGCCTAGCACCAAGATGATAAACACGTTGGCCAGCATTTGCGGGCCAGGCATCAAAAACTCCCCGAACATGCCGCTTACTACTACAAACATGAGGGCAGGTACAAAGCTGATGCGCTGGAAAAACTTGATGCGGTTGAGCAGCCTATTAATCAATAGACCTTGCAGGATGACCAGCGACATCCCTATACCCATAGCCACAAACTTATCCCAATAGATGATTTGAAGTAGCCACTTGCTTAGCGGGGCACTATCAGTAATAACTGGAAAGGAGCCCGCATCTAGTATGGCCGGCATATATAGTACTGCGGCTACGATAAGCAGCAGCGGTATAAGTAGTGGTTTGTTGGCGTTGAAGGTGCCAATGAGCATGGATGCGACGGGGCTAGAAGGTTATTTTCACAAATTTAATGGAACGGTTGCGGAAACTTGGTATTAATAGCTCCCGGCCGGAAATTTGTTTGGCAATACCCGGTGCCAGCATGAGCTCCTTAGTGCCCGCATTAAAGAGGAAGCTGCGGCCCGATATGCCTTTGGCGTCAACAATGTATTCGTTTACATTGGTTTTGTAGAAAATTTCTTCGTTGTAAACAAAGCGCAACTTTCCATCCATAGCCAATATGCTGTAGGAAGAGAAAAAGCCCTCGTCATCTTCGCTTACCTGCTTTTTGCGCAGCACGTTGCTCCAGTCAATGGCACCATCGGGCTTAGTGGAAATTACGAGGATATCATTAAAGTAGTACACGTTCACCGTGCGGAAGCTTGGCCCTGCCGATGGCATAAACGTTGGCATGTTCTCGCTTTCCATACTGCTGTATTCTGATTCGGCCACAATTACTACGCCGCCATCAAACCTTAAGATGAGCTCTTTGGGCTGAAACGATGATAGGCCAGTTATTACTTTCGTGGTGTCTCCGCCAACCACTTGGCGCAGTATTTCAGGGGTGAATGCTTGGTATTGTTGGGTGGTTATACTTTTGCTTTCCAGGTTCCAGCTTTCCACAAAGTATCCCAGTGCTTCGTTTCGCTCCTCATCGGTATAGAAACTGGCAATGGTAAGCTGGTTGTTTAGGTTATCTACTTCCATCCTCAACAAGCCAAATACAGGTTTTGAGAGATTGAAACCGATAGGGCTAACAAAACCCGTATTGCCGTCGTATTGATAAATCAAGTACTCCTTTTCGCCGCCGAACTTCTTTTTGTCGCGGTTGTAGTTCTCAAACAGGAACACTAATTGGTTCTCATTAATGGCCTTCACGCTCACCAAACTAAAATCTTCGGTAACGCTAGGGAAGGTTACATCTTGGCGGTAAAGTACTTTTAGCTCATTATCAACACCCACTACCCGCACCCGCTCTAGTTGGCCGCTGCCGCTGATGATGGGGAAGTACATGGCCACGTGGCTCTTGTCCTGCGAATGGATGATTTTCATACGGCCGTTTACATCGGCACTGGTATAGAAAAGCGTGTCCATTACCGTAAAGCTGCCGTCGCCTTTAAACTTGGATGACAGGCGCTGCGCAAATACTATGGTATTGTTCTTTTCTTGGGTTTTGAAGAAAGCCAACGAGTAATCGGGATAAAGGAAAATCTCGTCGATGCTTGAGTTTTCTTGCTTGATGCTCAGGTTTTGGCTCCATTTCAGCATCAGGTTGCTGTTGTAGGCCTCCACAATGTCCACCCCTTTGCCAAATTTATAGATGATTATGCCCTCGTTGTTTTTGCCGAGAATGCGCAGGTTGGGGGTTTTGGTAGAAAGCTTTTGAGCCTCGCTGGTTACCACCTCTTGGGCGATGGCAAGCCTAGAGCCCAATAAAATGGCTAACAAAACCAGAAATATAGATGCGAAGTGCTTCATGATAATAGAACCTCATAAAGCTAACGCAAAATTCCGTGAAAAGGTATTGTGCGTATTATTTCGTTGTCGGATTAGAAGCATTTGGAAGCGGTCAGACGACTACGCTAATGTGGGTGGTAAACTTGCTGTTTGGAGAGAATTATATTCGGAGAACGGCGTCCGACCGCTAACATGCGGAGGCTCAACGTTATCCTCGGTCCAAATTAGAAAGGTATTTATAGTAGAGTCCATTCTTGTGGCAAAGACCGCTCGGCTGAGGCGGTCGGACGGCAATCTAAATGCAGGCAACTCGAATAATCAACTTTAGTACTTTTAGCACCGTAGCCGTCTGACCGCCTTAGCACTTATTCAGAGCCTATTTCCATTTGTCTTTAGATTGTATTATTCCCTCATACCCACATCTTGATAGTAAATCGTTAAATTCGCCAAACTGTTTCTTTCATTGAACTTCTCTATATGCACACTACCGCACTGAAAACGGCGGCCAAACCTGCCAAACTAGCCCATAAAATAATCATCGGCACTAAAGATACCAACTGGGAACAGCAAGGTTTCAATGCCGCGTCGGCAAAACTGATAAAGGAAGAATTGGGCAAAAAGATAAGCCCAGTAGTGATAGTAGCTGACGGTGCGTACAATTTCATATTAGTTGATAGCATTGAAAATAACGACGCGAATAGCGAAAAGTGGCGCAAACTTGGCGCGAAGGCACAGGCTACGGCCAGCCAGTTTAAGCTGGACAGCGTAACACTGGTAAACACGACCAACAGTACAGATGCCTTGGTACTGGTGGCAGAAGGTTTTGTGCTGGCCAATTACAAGTTCAAAAAATACAAGACACTTGAGAATGGCAACGGCACGGTGAAAGAGCTGGTATTGCTGGATGGTAGCATCAGCAAGGAAGCCCTGAAAGAGCTGGAGACCGTAACCGATGCGAACCTGATTGCCCGCGACTTGGTAAATGAGCCTTTATCCTTCCTTACCGCGGTCCAGTTGGGCAAAGAACTGAAGAAGCTGGGCAAGGAAGCCGGTTTTACCGTGGAGGTATTTGATAAAAAGCAGATTGAAAGCCTGAAAATGGGTGGACTGCTGGCTGTAAACATTGGCAGTGTCGATCCGCCTACGTTTAGCGTATTGGAGTATAAGCCTAAAAAAGCGGTGAATAAAGCACCGATAGTATTGGTGGGTAAAGGTGTGGTGTATGATACCGGCGGCCTTAGCCTGAAGCCGACCCCCGGTAGCATGGACCAAATGAAGTGCGATATGGCAGGCGCCGCAGCCGTGGCAGGTGCTTTCTATGCATTGGCTAAGAACGAGTTGCCCCTGCACGTTATAGGCCTTATACCGGCTACCGACAACCGCCCTGGCGGTAATGCTTATGTGCCCGGCGATGTAATTACCATGCACAGCGGCTTGACAGTTGAAGTATTGAATACCGATGCCGAAGGCCGCCTGCTGTTGGGCGATGCCTTAAGCTATGCGCAGCAATACAAACCAGAACTGGTAATTGACCTTGCGACCCTTACCGGTGCCGCTATGCGCGCCATTGGCCACCAAGGTGCCGTGTTTATGGGCAGTGCCGATGAGGCTACTCGCAAGAAACTAGTAGATAGCGGCAATGCCGTTTACGAGCGCTTGGTGGAATTCCCGCTGTGGGAAGAGTACGATGAGATGATAAAATCGGATGTGGCGGATATCAAAAATGTTGGTGGCGCACTGGCTGGTGCCACTACTGCGGGTATGTTTTTAAGGCGCTTTACCAACTATCCTTGGATGCATATCGACATTGCAGGCCCTGCCTTCCTTGACCGTGCTGAAGCCTATAGGCCGAAGTATGGTAGCGGGTATGGGGTTCGTTTACTTTACGATTTCCTTAAAAAAAGGTTGATTAGTTAATTGGTTAACTAGTTAATTGGTGTATTACGTCATTGGTCTTTATGGATTCATCGTCTAATTATAAAGGGGTATTGTCTTTTGAGGATTTACTGATTTGGCAAGAGGCCAGACAATTGAGAAATGACATTTATAACTTGACAAGACAATTCCCCGTCGAAGAGAAATATAAATTAGTTGATCAGGTGGTTCGAAGTAGTAGATCGATAAGCGCAAATATTGCAGAGGGATTTGGACGATACCATTACCAAGAGTTTATTCAATTTTGTCGACATTCCCGTGGTTCATTGCATGAAACCAAAGAGCACCTTATTTGTGCTTTAGATTGTGCATATATTAGCAAAGAGTCGTTTGACCTTTTTAGTGCAAAAATTGACTCCTTGAACAAGAAAATAAACGGTTTCGTTAAGCATTTAAAAACCAAAAAACAAAGTGCTTAACATGGTAGATTAGTGTTTTACCAATCAACCAATCAACCAATTAACCAGTCAACCAAATGAAAAAAGAACTCCCCAGAATAGGCATCACCATAGGCGATTACAATGGCATCGGTCCGGAGGTTGTTTTAAAGGCTTTCAACGACAGCCGCCTGTTTGAGCAGTGTGTGCCCGTGGTGTATGCCTCGCCGAAAATCATCAACCATTATAAGCACTTGTTCGCGCTGGATAAGTTGCAACACCAGATATTGAAGAGCAAAGACCCGAAACTGCTTAACCCTAAAGGGCTGAATATCGTAAATTGCTTGGATGATGAGTTTGAGGTGCAGCCGGGCGAAGATACTGCCGATGCTGGCAAGGCCGCCATTACGCTATTGGATGAGGCTTTGGCCGACTTGAAAGACGGCTATATTGAAATATTGGTTACCGCCCCGCTTAATAAGCATAACATAAAGGTAGAAGGGGTAGAGTTTACCGGCCATACGGAGTACATTACCCGCTACTTTGGTGTGCAGGAGAGTATGATGTTTCTGGTAAACGACAACCTGCGCGTGGGTTTGGTTACCAACCACATTCCTATTAAAGATGTGGCTACCAAGTTGACCACTAAGCTTATTTTGCAGAAGCTGGAGATAATGAACCACTCGCTAGCGCGCGATTTCGCCATCGATAGGCCGAAGATTGCCGTGTTGGGCCTCAACCCACATGCAGGCGATAATGGTCTGATTGGCAAAGAAGAGAAAGATGTAATCATCCCCGCCATCAATAAGGCGCAAGATGCGAGGATAATGGCCTTTGGTCCTTACCCTGCCGATGGTTTCTTTGGATCAGGGGCATATAGGAAGTTTGATGCGGTATTGGCCATGTACCACGATCAAGGATTGGTAGCGTTTAAATCCATGGGCTTTGGTAATGGTGTTAATTACACCGCAGGCCTGCCGGTTATTCGCACCTCGCCCGACCATGGCACGGCTTACGATATCGCTGGTAAAGATCAAGCAGACGAGAACTCCCTTCGCGAGGCCATCTACGCCGGTATCGATACTCTCCGTAACCGTAAAGTATATGACGAAACCCACGCCAGCCCGCTAGTGTTTAAGGAGAAGCGGAGCGAGTGAGTTGGTCGATGGACCATGGACGAAAGACCATGGATGCTGCGGTTACGAGTTACGAGTTTCGGGTTGCGAGTTGATTCTGAAATTCTTTAATTCTGTAAATTCTGATTCAGACTAACAATCGAAAAAAAGATTTCCACATTTCCGTTTTCTGCCTTATCTTTGCAGTCCTTTAAAATCTTGTTGCCGTGTCTCGTGCTGTTGCCCTTCGTGAATTTGTCATCCCTTTTATAGGGTTAAAGTTGGGGGAAACGAGCTTCAAGTTCCATATAGAGGATAAGTTCTTTACGTATTTTGAAGGTAGCGAGCTCATTACGGGCAGCAATGTAGAAGTGGAAATGGTGCTTGATAAACGCACCACCATGATAGTGCTCACATTTTATGTGCAAGGCACCATTAAGGCCACTTGCGACCGCTGCTTAAACGAGATGGACCAAGAGCTGTTGGATGAGTTTACGGTTTTCGTAAAATTCAGCCAAGATGCCGACGGGATGGATGAGGAAGAGGATGTTATCTTCTTGCCAACCAACGAAACCCACTTGGATGTAGGGCATCTGGTGTATGAGTTCGTAAACTTGAGCATACCGCTACAGAAAGGCTGCAAGCCTGAAGAGATTGGTGGCCCTGGTTGCAATAAAGTGGTGCTAGAGAAGCTGGGCTACTTTGCCGAAGGCAAGGAAGGCGATGGAGAGAACGAGAATGACGACGATAATAACAATGACGAAGATATAGACCAGCGATGGTCGGCATTAAAGAAACTGAAATAAATTATAATTGAGCCATGGCACATCCTAAGCGAAAGATCTCCAAAACGCGCCGCGACAAACGTCGTACACACTACAAAGCAGAAGCACCTAACGTGAGCATCTGCAAAGAAACCGGTGCACCGCACTTGTTTCACCGTGCATACACCATTAACGGTGACCTTTACTACAAGGGCCGTGTGATTGTTGCTGCTAAGGCAACGGCGTAATTTTAGTCCCCGTATTTTAATTTTTGGTTTGCCGGCTTGTTTCGGCATACTTTATTATATAAGAGGAAACGGCAGTGCCATGTGCTGCCGTTTCCTCTTTTTGTGTTTGGTCTCAACCTACCAAACGTACGTCATTGCGAAGGCCTACTCGGTCTCGCAATTTGTGATGCCCTACAATGGCCTGTGGCAATCCCCTGCCACGAAGGATGATTTACCACAACCGATGAGCCATTTCACAACATCAGTCAAGAAAATCCTGTATCTCTTCCCATAAGTCATTCCATGCGGCATTTTTAGACCTAATCAATAGTTCTTTTTTCCTTCTAGTACCTGCTTTTAGCTGTTTCTCTCTGGCAATAGCATCTTCTATGGAGTGAAATCCCTCGTAATAGACCAACTTGCTAATGTGGTAACGCGCAGTAAAACTGTTTGGGTCTATTTTTTCTCTGTGTTCGTAAACTCGTCTTTTCAAACTTGCAGTAACACCTATGTATCGCGTTGTGTGGTGTTCATTGGTGAGGATGTAAACGTATCCGCCTTTTTTCATCAACTGAAATTAGTAATTTTCAAAATAATGAAATAGGGGGTCGGACTCGTGCATATTATTCTTCGTGGCAGGGGATTGCCACAGGCCATTGAAGGGCATCACATAATGGCGAGACTAAGTAGGCCTTCGCAATGACGCGCATTGTGTGGGGATGGTAATCATATATCGGTTAGGGAATATCATTCTTCGTCGCAGGGGATTACTGCAAGCAGTGAGAAAAGTAGCCACAGGCCATTGCAAGGCATTGGTAACCGCAACATCATGTAGGCCTTCGCAATGACGCGTGTTTTTGGGTTTTCACAAAGACGTTCCTTGAGTGTTTGCCTGTCTAAGCCCCCTCAAACTCGCGCCAAACATCCAATTTGGGCAGCGGTGCCGTAAAGGTCATTTTAGTTTTTTGCACGGGGTGTATGAATTCAATACGGCGGGCGTGTAGGCAGATGCTCTTATCGGCGTTGGCAGTTCGGTAGCCATACTTCAGGTCGCCTACGATGGGGCTGCCGATGCTGTTGAGCTGCACCCGTATCTGATGGTGGCGGCCCGTTTCCAAGTTTACCTCCAGCAGGTGGCGCTCTTTCAGGCTTTTTATAAGGGTATAGTGCAAGGTGGCTTCCTTGCCCAATTTATGCTTGGGCGATACTACCACGCTGGTGTTGTTACTGCCCTGTTTCAGCAGCCAGTGCTTTAGCGTGGCATCCTCTTGCTGGGGGCGGTTAGCTACCAATGCCCAATAGGTTTTCTTCACGGTGCGCTCGCGCAGCATCTCGTTAAGGCGCACCAGGGCCTTGCTGGTACGGGCATATAATATTACGCCGCTGGTGGGCCTATCCAAGCGATGCACCACACCTAGGAACACCTCGCCTGGCTTGTTGTACTTCTCCTTTATGTATACCTTCAGGTCGTCGGCAAGCGACGGGTCGCCCGTTTCGTCGCCTTGCGAAAGCTGGCCAGCCAGTTTGTTTACTACCAGTAGGTGGTTGTCTTCGTAGAGTATTTGGTCTTTCAGTATCAAGTAGTAAGTATCAAGTATCAAGACAAAAGCAAGGCACAAAGTAAGATGTACAATTGTGTTGTGTACCTTTGTGCACTACTGCAAAGGTAGCATTACTTCACCTAATTTACTTTTTATCCGTGGTCTGTCGACCGTGGACCGTCGACCAAAATGGATCATAAAGCCAAAAAAGCCTTCGGGCAACACTTTTTAAAGGATATGGATGTGGTGCGCCAAACCGTCGCGACCCTACCAGAGCCCGGCAACTTTACCGTGGTAGAGATCGGTCCAGGCCGTGGCGTGCTCACCGCGCCCTTGCTGGAGCGCTATGGCGAGCGCTTTTATGCCGTAGAGGTGGATGATGACTTGATACCCATTTTGCAGGCGCAGTTCCCGCAGCTGGGCAATAGGTTGGTACACCAAGATTTTTTGAAGTTCAAGTGGGATGCACTGCCTACTGGAGATATTATAGTGGTGGGCAACTTCCCATACAACATCTCCAGCCAAATACTTTTCCAGATATTGGAGCACCAAGATAGGGTAGTGCAGGTTACGGGTATGTTCCAGAAGGAAGTGGGCGTAAGGGTTATCTCTGGCCCTGGCAAAAAGGACTACGGCATATTGAGCGTGCTATTAGCTGCATGGTACCAAATGGGCCTCATTTGCCACATACCACCGCAATCTTTCAGCCCGCCGCCAAAGGTTGATTCGGTAGTGATAAACCTGAAGCGGAATGAACGCCAAACACTGCCCTGTAACCCCATCGTGTTTAAGCAAGTGGTAAAGGCTGCCTTCAACCAGCGGCGCAAAATGCTGCGCAACAGCTTGTCGGGCTTCCAGCCAAGCGACGAGGCCTTGGCTATGGATTACTTTACCCGCCGGCCCGAGCAAATGAGCTTGGAAGATTTTTTTGCAGTTACCCTACTACTTGAAAAGAAGTGAGCAAAGGAAAAATTTTGATTACCGACCCCGTACACCCGCTGCTGCCCGAAGGGCTGCAACAGCTAGGTTATGAGGTTGATTATCAGCCAGATATTTCTGAAGCTGCTACGCTGAATGTTATTTCGGAATACACCGGATTGATAATAAACAGCAAAATATATGCGGGCGTGCAACTGATTGACAAAGGTGTGCGTCTAAAATTTATAGGACGGCTTGGTTCGGGATTAGAGGTTATCGACCAACAATATGCGGATGCCCGGGGAATCAGGTACTTTAACACAGCTGAAGGCAACCGCGACGCAGTAGCTGAGCATACCATGGGCTTGCTACTGGGGTTGATGAACCACATAATCCGGGCCGACGCACAAGTGCGAAAAGGGCAGTGGCTGCGCGAACCCAATAGGGGAACTGAGGTAGGAGGAAAAACAGTGGGGATTATAGGGTTCGGCAATACCGGTAGAGCTTTTGCCCAGCGACTAGCAGGGTTTGATGTGCGAATACTGGCCTACGATAAATATATAACCGGCTATGGTACCGGAACGATTGAAGAAACCCGCCTAAATGCCATTTACGAGCATGCTGACATTGTAAGCCTGCACGTACAATTAACACCCGAAACACAATACTTGGTAAACCGAGGGTTTATTGAGCAATTTGCGAAACCATTTTTCTTGATAAATACATCAAGGGGGAAGGTGGTGCGCACCGATGACCTACTATGGGGCCTTGAAGAAGGTAAAATAAGGGGAGCGGCGCTGGATGTGCTTGAGAATGAACAGATAGGAAGCTTAAGTGTGGATGAACAACGCTGGTTTGATGCTTTAATTGCACACAACAGGGTAATGTTAAATCCGCACATTGCTGGATGGACAAATGAATCGAAGGAAAAGATTGCTAAATGGGTGGTTGTCAAGGTAAAAGAAATCGGTTAAGGCAAGTTATTCGGCTAATAGCGTGCCAAAAATGCCCCGCACGGCAAATTATTTAACCATTTTTCACAAACTTTACTATTTTTGTCGGCTATCGTTTGTTAAGGATACTTAAAATGCAGGTTATGATAAGGCTTTTCTCAGCCCTGGTACTAATGTTCCTGGGTGTGAATCTAGCGTTTGCCCAAACAGGTGAACTCTCAGGCAAGGTTACCGACGAAAATGGAGAGGGAGTTCCGTTTGCCAACGTTGCCGTTAAGAAAAACGGGGTATTGGTAACGGGCGCGCAAGCCGATTTTGATGGTTTTTACACCGTCAAGCCGTTGGATGCCGGTACTTACGACGTAGAATTTACGTCCCTTAGCTACGGTACCGTAGTTATTACTGGCGTAAAAATGAACACCGACCGTATTACTACGCTCAACCAACTATTGAAGCCAGAATCGAAAGTGATCGAGGGTGTGGAAATTGTTGCCTACAAGGTGCCCCTCATCGATAAGGAGAGCAACTCTACCAAAACCACCATCTCGGCGGAGGAAATCAAGTCGTTGCCTACCCGTAACATCCAATCGATAGCCTCTACCAGCGCGGGTGTATTTCAAGAAGATGAAGGTTCTGCGTTGAGTATCAAAGGCTCAAGGGATAATGCAACTGAATACTATATTGACGGTATCCGCGTACGTGGTAGCACCAACCTGCCAGCAAACGCCATTGAGCAGCTTACTGTAATTACCGGTGGTGTGCCAGCCCGTTACGGCGATGCAACTGGTGGTATCATTAACATTGTAACCAAAGGCCCATCTCGCCAGCTTAACGGCGGTATAGAGTTGATTACCTCCCAGTTTTTGGATGGTTTCGGCTATAACCTTGGTAACTTTAACCTTACAGGCCCTATCTATATCAAGGATAAAGGCACTGACTCCGCCCAAGCTAAAATCGGTTTCTTTGTTGCGGGTGAGTACACTTACCAGCTTGACCCAGATCCATCAGCCGTTGGCGTATACCAAGTAAAGGATGATGTATTGAGGGATTTGGAGCAGAACCCAATTGTTCGCTCACCGGTGGGCGGCTCGTTTATCTCTGCGGCTCAAACCGTAACTTTTGATGATTTGGAGAACGTGAAAGTAAAAAATAACACGGCCAACCAGAACTATAGCCTATCAAGCAAATTGGATTTCAAACTTACTGATAACATTGGCTTTATTGTTGGTGGTAACATTAACTACAATCGTTACAATGATTGGATTCCACGTAACACGCTATTCAACTCTGCAAATAATCCTTTGTATAAGGAGCTTTCGTGGAGGGTATTTGCCCGCTACACCCAGCGTTTTGGCAAAGCTTACACTGGCGCTGAAACCGAGCCATCTAAGAGTCCTTTCCAGAATGCTTACTACAGCATCCAGTTTGACTACTCTAAGGTTCGCAACTCTTTCGAAGACGAGACCCACGGTACCAATGCTTTCGATTATGGCTACCTTGGCCGTTATGACATCTACCGTCAACCTACTTTCGAAAACCGTCAGATTACCTATATCGACTCAGCCGGCAACGAAAGGAACTTGATTGGCTATGTACAAACCAGTACCGAAGATACTTTGGTAACTTTTGCCCCATCAGATCGCAACCAAGTTGGTGCCAACTATATGAGCCGCTACTATGAGCTAGCTGGTACTGACCGCGAAACCTACTACACCAACCTTACCGACATCCAATCGAATAACGGATTGCGTAATGGCGATAATTTCCAGAATGTACACGGTATATGGTATAACCTAGGCGGCCTCAATACTGATCGCTTTGGTAACTATGGCGTATCGGATAACGACCAGTTCCGCATTACTTTTATTGGATCGGTTGATATTCAACGCCCAGGTGCATCAAGCCGTAACAAGCATGCCTTGGAATTTGGTTTTGAGTTCGAGCAACGTGTTGACCGTAACTATTCGGTTGCACCGGTTGGCTTGTGGAACTTAATGCGTCAAAATGTGAACCAGCACATTGTTGACCCAGATTTGGACAACTTGAATGACTTTAGCCTGTTGATTGACGGCGTAGAGTACGAGTTTGATCAAACTTGTCGTTGTTTCGCAGGTGCACCAGCATTTAGCGTATATGATACCATCCTTACTAGCCAAATCAACAACGGTACTCAAACGTATTTCGACCGCAGGTTGCGCGAAAAATTGGGCCTAGGTGCTGACAACCTTGATATTATCAACATCGATACCATTTCGCCTGACTTCTTTACGCTAGATATGTTCAGTGCTGATGAGTTATTGAACCAAGGCAACCAATTCGTGCAGTATAATGGTTTTGACTACAAGGGTAACAAGTTAAAAGGCCAACCTTCGTTCAACGATTTCTTTACCGAGAAAGATGCTGACGGAAACTACCTTCGTAACGTTGGTGCGTTCCGACCTATATACACCGCGTTCTTCGTACAAGATAAATTCCAGTTCAAAGACTTGTTGTTTAACGTAGGTTTGCGTATTGACCGTTTTGATGCCAACCAAAAAGTATTGGCCGACCAATACTCGCTGTACAAAATCCTTACGGTTGATGAGGTTGCTGACAGGGGCTACATTATTCCTAACAGTATTGGTGGCGACTATAAAGTGTATGTTGACGATAACAATAAAGCAAACCCAGTTGTACAAGGTTTCCGTGATGGAGCAACTTGGTATACTGCCGAAGGTGTAGAAGTTGCTGACCCACGCGTAATTGGTGCCAACTCACCAAGTGCCCGTCCAACCCCGCTGTTGGCAAACCCGGCTGATAATATCAAGAACGAGAATTTTGACCCGAACACGTCTTTCTCTGATTATGTGCCGCAAATTACCATTATGCCACGTTTGGCATTCTCGTTCAACCTTACTGACGAGGCCTCGTTCTTTGCCCACTACGATATATTGACCCAGCGCCCGCAAGGCCGTATCATCGCTACGCCTTCTGATTACTACTTCTTTAACGAGAATATCACTTCGGTTTTCAACAACCCGAATTTGAAACCAGAGAAAACGATTGACTACCAAATTGGTTTCCGCCAGTTAGTTACTCAAAACAGTGCCATTACCTTCTCGGCTTTCTACCGCGAGATGCGCGATATGGTGCAGATTGTACAGGTGCGTTTTGCATTCCCACGTGATTATACCACTTTTGGCAACGTCGATTTTGGTACAGTTAAAGGCTTCTCTATCGATTACGATATGCGTAAAACCCGCACGAGCAACCTTAGCTTGCGCTTAAACTATACCTTGCAGTTTGCTGAAGGTACTGGCTCAAACGATATTACCCAGTTGAATTTGGTAAACTCTGGCCAACCAAACTTGCGTACCATTGCACCATTGAACTATGATGCGCGCCACTTGATTAACCTTACTGCCGACTACCGTTATGGCTCAGGTGCTAACTACAATGGCCCTGTGAGCAAAAAAGGCAAGCAGATTCTATCTGACTTTGGAATCAACTTGATTGGCCGTACCCGTTCGGGTACACCTTATACCCAACAGCAAAACCCAACCGCTGAGGGTAAAACTAGCGTACCGCAGCGCCCGATACCAAAAGGCTCAATCAACGGCGCACGTTTGCCTTGGAGCTTCCGTTTGGATTTGCGTATTGACAAAGGTTTCAACATAACCCCAACCAACAAGGAAACCGGTAAAGCTGGAAGAGAGATGTACTTCAATGTATACATATTGATTCAGAACCTATTGGATACCCGCAATATTGTTAACGTTTACTCGTACACTGGCAACGCCGATGACGATGGTTACCTAGCATCTAGCTTAGGCCAACAAGACGTGGGCAACCAGTTGAACCCTGATTCTTACAGCGATTTGTATAATGCTTGGATTGACAACCCTAACAACTATAGCTTACCACGTGTAATCCGTTTGGGTGTTAGGTTTGATTTTTAATAATGAATTTTAAATAGTCGATTATGGCTAGACAGTTATTTACCCTTGCCACTTGCTTGCTCATTACGTTGGCTCCGATGGGCTTGTTGGCGAAAGAAAATTTGGGCACATCAGGTAAAAACAATGATTTTTACAAAGCGGCAGCTTCTAGTTGCCCTGCGGCTACTTCTATTGTAACCCTTGAGATTAATAACGTGCGCACCATCTTGCAGAATGGTGGCGACATGTGGTGGGATCTTACCGATGCGAAATTTGAGGTTCCGAAAATTGATCCGCCAGGTTCAGCTCCTTCTGTGCACTCCCTTTTTGCGGGTGCTGTTTGGTTGGGTGGTATAGATGCGGGTGGCAACTTGAAAATTGCTGCACAAACGTATCGCCAAACCGGTAACGACTTTTGGCCAGGCCCGTTGGATGCTACGGCAACCATTAATGTACAGACCTGCCAAGACTATGACCGCCATTGGCAGGTGTTTGGTGCGGATATAGATGCGTTCCGTAACGAGACCTTCCCCAATTGCAATTGCGAATCTAAGTACCCAGAAATATTCAATTGGCCCGCAAAAGGTAACTTGAATGCCCGTGGCAAAAGCGATGTGCAGTTGGTTATCTTGGACGAGCTGGCTCCTTATTTCGATTTTAATGGTAATGGTGTTTATGACCCTATTAATGGTGACTACCCAGTTATTAATGGTAGCCCAAGTTGCGGTGCAGTTGCCGATGGCATCTATGCAGACCAGATGATTTTCTGGGTGTATAATGATAAAGGTAACATCCACACCGAAACCGGTGGACAGGCTATTGGTGTGCAGGTAGGTGCTTTGGCGTTTGCTTTCCGTACTTCTGATGAAGTAAACAACATGACTTTTTATCGCTACGACATTCTGAATAAGGCTAATACCCCAATTAATGATTTCTACATGGGCCAGTGGGTAGATGCCGACTTGGGCTGTTTTAATAACGACTATGTAGGTTGTGATACTGCACTAGGCTTAGGCTACGTCTATAATGGATTGAGTACCGACCCTGATTGTGCAAGCCGTGGATATGGTGTGAGCATTCCTATTGTTGGGGTGGATTATTTTGAAGGTCCGTTTTCTGGAACCGTTACCAATGGAATACCTGACAAACTGGGTATGGAAACATTCCTTTACTATGAAAATGACTTTAGTGTAACAGGTAATCCTCAGAGCGCAATTAATTTTTATAATTACATGTCAGGTTTCTGGATTGATGGCTCGCCATTTACCAGTGATCGTTCTAACGGTTATGGTGGTTCTGTACCTACCAACTATATGTTCCCTAATGATCCAGGTGGAGCCGCTTTCCCGGCTACATGGTCGGAGTGCAGTGCCAACAACATAGCGGGCGACCGCAGGTGGGTGCAAGCTTCGGGTCCGTTTACTTTGCAGCCTGGTGCGCGTAACTACATTACGGTAGGTACCGTGTGGGTTCGCCAAGGTTCACAATCAAGTTGTGCTGCCGATATCGACCTATTGCGTTCTGCCGACATTAAGGCTCAGGCTTTGTTCAATAACTGCTTTAAGTTGGTGGATGGCCCTGACGCACCTGATTTGGTGATACGTGAGCTTGACCAAGAATTGATCATCATGCTGCAAAACGAAGGTTCTAACAATGATAACGACAGCTACAACGAAATAGACCCGTTGGCTTTCGAATTGCAACAGACCTTCCCAACGTTGATTCCAGATGCTACTTATACCTTCCAAGGCTACATATTGTACCAGTTGAGAAACGGCCAAATTAGCCCTGATAACCTGAACGATCCTACCTTGGCTCGTATAGTAGCCCAGGTAGACGTGCAAGATGGTATTGGCAAGATAGTAAACAAGACATTGAATCGTGAGCTTTGTGGCGAGGTGCCAACCTTATTGGTTGACGGTGCCGATGCAGGTATACGCCGTTCATTCCGTATAAGGGAAGATTTGTTTGCAACCGGTAATACCACCTTGATTAATCATAAAACGTATTTCTTTACAGCAGTTGCCTATGCTCACAACTACTATACAACAGGTACAGTGAGTAGCGAAGATACCGAGTGCGGCCAGGTGCCAATTTTACAAGAACAGAAATCACCGTTTTTGCAAGGTCGTAAAAACCAATTTATTTACTCAGCAATACCGCACAAGCCCGAAGGTGCTGATGCTGGTACCATCTTGAACTCAGAGTATGGCGATTTGTTGAACGTTACCCGTATCGATGGTTCAGGTAATGGTGGTTTTAATCTGGAGTTGACCGATTCTTCTATCAGTGCCATTCTAGCTAGTCCCGATCATGTTTTTGATAAGGTGGTTTATAAAGGTGGCAATGCCCCTATTCAGGTTCAGATTGTTGACCCAATGTTGGCACGTGCACAATCATTCCGCTTGTACTTCCCTGATACGGTTTACTACAATACACCTACTGACACATTTAGTGTAGGCTACGCAGTTGATACTGTTTATAACAGGTTTACAGCCCCATCCTCTCGCTGGATGGTGGTAACCTCGCCCGATGACAGCGTATATTATGCTGACCGTGGCTTGGAGCAATTGAACGAGCAGTTAATATTGGATTATGGTATTTCTATTTCGCTGCAGCAGGTAGCGAATGTAGGTGATACCAGCCAAAATACTTTAGGCTATATTACTTCTTCCATCTCGTTTGCAGATTCAACCAAGCAGTGGTTGAACTTTATACCTGATGGTGGTGGTGGTCCTAACCTTACCAACTGGATACGTTCAGGTCAATTTAAGGAGCAGGATGATCCAGTACCTCCGTACAAGCATTTCTTTGATGACCACTACTGGAGGTGTAATTGCTGCCAAGCGCCAGCGGTACCGCCAAATACGCCATGTGAGGATGCTATTATCTTCTACGACCCTACACAAGAATTCAATAATGTGCTAGATGGTACTTGGGCACCATATGCTTTGGCGGCCAATAAAGTGAATACTACTTTGACGGACCCTAATGATCCGCAATGGTCAACCAACTTTACTTATGGTCCTGGTTTCTTGATTAACTTTAGGATTACTAGGGCAACTGGTGTACCTGCATTCAGTCCACTTCCAAAAAGCTCAGATATGCTGCCGCCAAGCTACAACTTGGATAGCTTGATGAGTATCGACTTGGTGCTTACCAATGATAAGAGCAAATGGACCCGTTGCGTAGTGGTGGAAACTGGTGAGGATTTTGCGACTAATGAAGGTGGCGTATTTAAAGGTCAGTTGCGTAATTCACCATCTAAGGGTAAAGATGGGGAGGAACAGTTTCAGCCTGCTCCATCTTTCGAAAGAGACACTGGCCGTAGCTATTTCCCTGGTTATGCCATTAATGTAGAAACTGGTGAGCGCTTGAATATGATGTTCGGTGAGAACTCATTTGCAGTAGGCGAAAACGGACGTGATATGCTTTGGAATCCTTCTAAAAACATATTAAGTCCGTTGAGACAGATATTGTTTGGTGGCGGCCACTACATCTACATTATGGATAGTAAGTATGATGAAGGCGAAGCGATACACGACACGATGATGAAGTATAGGGGTCTTGCAGGATTATCATATCCAAATATCGGTACTGTAGTGCAGGCTACTAGCCGATTGAACGACCCTATCTACCGAAACATTATGTACACTGCTATGCCAGTTGTTAATCCTAGCTTCGACTTGCTTTCGCTTGCTGATGGTGTAGTACCAAGTGCAGTAACGGTGAAAATTAGGGTTCGTAAGCCTTTAGGTAACTTTGTGGCTACCAATGAAAACGAAGGTCGCCCAGCATACGAGTTTAGTACCGATGGGTTCCAAGTAGAAACCGATGTAACCGATGTGGCAAAAAATCACCTTGACCAGATTAGGGTGGTGCCTAATCCGTACTATGCTTACTCTGCCTACGAGACCAGTGAGTTGGATAACCGAATCAAGATTACCAACCTACCTGGTACTTGTACAGTAACTATTTACTCTATTGATGGGGTACTTATCCGCCAATTTAAGCGCGACGTGGGCCCTAACACGCACTACGGTGAGAATACTAACTTAAAAACCAATCTAGATAGTTCTTTAGATTGGGATTTGAAAAACACTAAAAACATTCCGGTATCTAGCGGTGTGTATCTTATCCATGTGGAGGCCCCAGGCCTCGGCGAACGCACGGTTAAGTGGTTTGGTGTAATGCGTCCGTTTGACTTAGGTACATTCTAATTGATTATGAAGATGAGCAATTTACTCAAGGCCGCGTGTGTAGGCTTAGCTTTACTGGCAGCGGTGCCACAATCTTGGGCCGGTAACCCTGATCGCTCGGGCGAGGCAGGTGCTTACGAGCTACTGATGAACGGCTGGGGCCGTACTTCTGGTGTATTTGGAATGAATTCAGCGAATGTTGGAGGTTTGGAGGCGATGCAGCTAAACCCAGCAGGACTGGCTTTTACTAAAAAGACCGAAATATTGTTTGCTCGTACCCACTGGTTGCAAGGTAGCGAGGTGTTTATTAACGCCGCCGGTATTGCGCAGAAGTTTGGCAAAGACAAAGGCAATGTGGTAGGTGTTACCATCAATGCTTTGGACTTTGGCGAAATTGAGCGTACTACTACCTCTCTGCCAGAAGGCGGCATAGGTACTTACAAGCCAGGGTTCTTGAATATTGGCGTAGGCTACTCGCGTGCTTTTTCTAACAGCATCTACGCTGGAGTGGTTTTCCGCTTGATTAACGAGCGTATAGATGATGCAAGTGCTACTGGATTCTGTATTGATGCGGGTATCCAATATGTAACTGGTCCGCGCGAAAACATCCACTTTGGTATTGCCTTACGCAACGTTGGTACACCTATGAAGTTCAGCGGAGATGGCTTGAACTTTAGGGGCAGCGCTACCGAGGGTGACTTTGCCGCTACCCAAAGTCAGCGCACACAAAGGTTTGAGTTGCCTTCGCAGCTTAACTTAGGTGCTGCTTATGATTGGTATATCGACAAGGCTAAGGAGAACCCTGATCACCGCCTTACCTTTATGGCAAACTTCACTTCCAACTCATTTGGTAAAGATCAATTTGGTGGTGGCTTGGAGTATGGCTGGAGGAATATTGTAATGGTGCGTGGTGGATACCGCTACGAAGATGGCATTACCCAATTCGAAACCCGTACTTCTGCCTTTACTGGTCTAGCAGCTGGAATGTCGGTTCAAGTGCCGCTTACCAAGAAGAAAAACGAAGGTGCGACTCTAGGGGTTGATTACTCTTACCGCGCCACTTCTCCTTTCAAAGGAACGCATACATACGGGGTTAGGATTAACCTATAAAATTTATTACTTTTAGATATAGAAGAAACGTTTCTGTACGCAGGGACGTTTCTTTTTTTAATTAATTGCAGAAACAGCATACTATGGCAACCATCAATTATTTGACCCCAGAAGGCCTACAAAAACTAAAGGAAGAAGTAAACCACCTTACTACGCACGCCCGTGCGGATATATCGAAGCAGATTGCCGAAGCTCGCGAGAAAGGAGACTTATCGGAGAATGCTGAATATGATGCGGCTAAGGAGGCACAAGGTTTGTTGGAAGCCCGAATATCGAAATTGCAAGAAAGCTTGGCTAATGCCAGGTTGCTGGATGATATTGAGATGGATGAATCAAAGGTGCTGATTTTGTCGACGGTAGAAGTGAAAAACCTGAAGGTGAACAAGGTGCAGACGTTTACTTTAGTATCAGAAAACGAGGCAGACCTAAAGACTGGCCGCTTATCGGTTACTTCACCCATTGGCAAAGGTTTGCTAGGCAAGAGCGTGGGCGACGTTGCCGACGTAACTACGCCTGCTGGTACTATTCAATTTGAAGTAATCAAAATTTCCCGTTTATAATCGAGCGATGGCTTCCATATTTACCCGAATAGTTAATGGCGAAATACCAGCTCATAAGGTAGCAGAAGATGACCGGTTTTTGGCATTCTTGGATGTGAATCCACTGCAAGCCGGCCATACGCTAGTAATACCAAAGCAAGAAGTTGACTATCTTTTCAACTTGGATGTCGATACATATGCCGGCCTTTGGGCATTTGCTAAAAGGGTAAGCGCGGCGGTGGAGAAATCGGTGCCGTGCAAACGGATTGGTGTAGCGGTTATTGGTTTAGAGGTACCCCATGCCCACATCCACTTGGTGCCACTGCATAATATAGGCGATTTGGACTTTGGCGCACCGCGGGCTAAGTTCTCGCAAGAAGAGTATAAAGCCTTGGCTTCCCAAATTACCTCTAATTTTCAATAAGGTTCGCCCTTATTTTACCCTATCCGGATTTGCTTTTACAAAGTCACCCCAACCTTTTGCTGCTTTCTTTACTTTACTGCTAGGGCTAGCTGTAGTAATGTGTCTATTTTGAAAGAAATGGCAAACTGCAACGGCCAAGCCATCGGTAGCATCTTGATAGCGTGGTAGCTCAGTAAATTTCAACAATTGCTGTAGCATGGCCGCCACCTGCTCTTTGCTGGCGTTACCATTACCGGTTACCGATTGCTTTATTTTACGGGGTGCATACTCATGCACTTCTACGCCATGGTTAATGATAGCAGCCATGGCCACCCCTTGGGCGCGGCCCAGCTTAAGCATACTCTGTACGTTTTTGCCTTGGAAAGGCGCTTCAATGGAGCACTCGTGGGGCTTGTATTCCGTCATTAGATAGCTAATGCGCTCGTAAATGCGCTTCAGCTTGTCTTGATGGGTTTCCAGTTTGGAGAGGTCTATAGTCCCCAAGCTGAGCAGCGTTATTTGCTGCCCCGAAACCGAGATGACCCCATAGCCCAAAAAATTAGTGCCTGGGTCAATTCCTAAGATGATTTTGCCGGTTGCGATTGTAGTAGTGGTTTCCAAGGTAGTTACAGGCTAAAGTCGTTAATTTGTATTCAACGTATTCCGCTACATGCCATTCAGCATATTCCGCAACATGCCCAAGCCACGCCAAAGAGTGGTTGAGTTTAGCATAAAGCTAGTAATTTTACTATTACTTTTTGCATCGCTCTATTGGCAAATTGTTCGCAAGGATGATGTGGGAAAGGTTTTTGATGATATATTGACGATGATTGGCCGCAATAGAAACCTAATTTTGTTAGTGTTTTCGATGATGTTCGTTAACTGGGGCATCGAAGCGTGGAAGTGGTGGTTGCTGATAAATAGGGCAGAGCCGCTGAGTTATTTTAGGTCTTATCTGGCTATTTTCAGTGGTGCCACGCTTACCTTGTTCACCCCTAACCGCATTGGCGAATATGGTGGTAGGTTTATTTTCCTCAATAATCCTTTACGGTTAGAAACCTTGCAGGCCACTATTTTAGGCAGTATTGCGCAGATTTGGGTAACTATACTGGCCGGGCTTGGCGGTATGGCTTGGTGGCTATCGCATAGCGCGGGGGTGAGTAATGAGTTGCTGCCGGTGCTTTATGCGGCTGTAGTGGGCACGGTTATCGTTCTTACCTTGCTATATTTTAGGCTTGAAGTATTGGGGTCGTTGCTCGGCAGGGTGAAGTACTTGCAAAAGTACCACGACCGCTGGGTGAAGCTGATACATTTCAGCACCACGGAACTATTGCAAGTGCTGCTGTTGGCTGCCTTGCGCTATGGTGTATATTTGGCGCAGTTTCTGCTGCTGCTATATGCGCTTGAGGTGGGTATTGAGCCATGGCAAGGCGCGGCACTTATTGCCACCATATTCTTGTTTCAAAGCGCCATTCCTTCCATTGCCATATTTGATTTGGGCATCAGGGGCAACTTGGCTTTATTTGTTTTTACGGGCTTTGTAGGCACAAACGAACTGCAGCAAGTGGTAGCAGCCGCGTTTTGCTTATGGTTGATAAACTTGGTGATACCCGCAATACTGGGGTATGCCATTATCTCGGTTACCAAGTTGTTTCGAAGCTGAGCGTTACTTATTCTTCAGCTCTTCAATGTCTTGTTGCAACTGTAGTATCAATTCCTGTTGTGCTTTAATCAATGCGTTTAGTTCTTGAACCGATTGTACGAGCGGTACTACCAACTTGCTGTAATCAATGGCATAGGTATCGGTTTCGTTTTGAGGCTTATATACGCCGTTGAAATCAAAACCTACCGCATTGGCGGCTGCCTCTACATCTTGCGCCAAGAAACCAGTTTGCACCCCTTCGCTTTTGTCATTCAGCAGATCGTTGTACTGCCTCAATAACGCTGAAGCCTCAGCAGTATCTTTAGTGGTGGCAAGCTTATCTTGTATCTGCTGCAGCTGGCCGATGTGATTAAGGTAGGCTTGGTTATCGAAGTTGTAGGTAACAGGCGTAAGGCGGTTAATAAAGTTGAGGCCTGGCACGTTCGCTTTAATGTTGTACTTAAAACGTTTATCGCTAATAACCGTAAATAGCGTTTGGGTTTCAACCACGTTTACCGCAGTATTGCCCAACCGTATTTTGTTTGAGGCGTTTACTATTGCATTGTCGCCTAGCACGGCTGCGTTGCTAAGCCCGGTGCCGCTTAAATCGCTAAATGCACCAATAAAAGTACACCCGTCTCCGACTTGGAATGCCGAACCTGCCAGGTAACCAAATGCTGCTAAGTTTGAACCGTTTTGGTTAGTGGAAAGCGCCGAGTAACCTAATGCAGCGTTGCTTTGCCCACTAATATTGCCTAACATGGCAAAAGTTCCTACAGCGGTGTTGCTAACAGATGTGTTGTTTTGTAAGGTACGGTAGCCTATGGCAACGTTCGTGGAGCCAATCCCAAATTCCATGGCTTTGGTACCTACAATAGTATTGCCAAAGCCTGTATTGAGCGTGGCAACATTGCTTCCTATCATGGTGTTTTCGCTGCCCGATGTTAAAGCACCGCCAACATTATAACCTATTAGCGTATTATCAGTACCGCTGTTGTTGGCCACGCCGGCTTGATAGCCCATAAAAGTATTGTTGCTACCGGCAATATTGCCAAAGCCCGCCCTGTTGCCTACAAACACGTTGTATTCGCCGGCATTATTATTGTAACCAGCATCGCCTCCTTCAAAAACATTGAAGCTGCCGGTGGTATTACTGAAACCAGCTTGGTAGCCTTGGAAGAGATTGTTGCCGCCGGTTTGGTTACCATCGCCTGCCCGGTAGCCCACAAATTGATTTTTGCCATTGCCGCCATTGGTAAAATACCCTGCCCTGTAGCCAATATAGGTAGACGTGGAGATGGCTGCATCGCTAAAGCCTGCTTGTGTGCCAATAAACAAACCCTGGTTGCCCGATGTATTGGCATTACCGGCTTGGTAGCCAATAGCCACGTTGAAATTGCCACCCGCATTATTATTGCCTGCGAAATAGCCGAGAAAAGTATTGAACGAACCGGTGCTCTTGTTGCCAGCTTGCGAGCCAAAGAAACTATTGCCTTGGGCAGAGGTATTGAGCGCACCGGCATTATAGCCTGTAAAAGTATTGTTGGTACCTGAGGTAAGCGAATTGCCAGCGAATTTACCCAATAAGGTTGAAGTTCTAGGCATGCGCAACACCACGGTATCGGCAATGCGGATGCTGCTATCGCGCACCAAGTTTACATCGCCGCCTATGGAAAGCCTGGAATTAGGAGAAGCATTGTTGATGCCTATGTTAGCGCCATTGTTAAATATGTTGTTGCTGTTAACCACCCAACTGCTTCCATCCCAATAAGTAGTATTGCCCGCTGCGGTGCCGTTGGCAAAGCCCCCTGAACCTGCGGGCCCTGTTGCACCTGTTGCGCCAGTAGGGCCAGCAACACCAGCTCCTGTAGCCCCTGTGGCGCCCGTTGCTCCGTTAGCTCCAGCAATTCCAGTTGCGCCTGTTGCACCTGTCGCTCCTGCTATCCCAGTTGCCCCCGTAGCACCTGTTGCTCCGTTAGCCCCTGCAATTCCAGTTGCGCCTGTGGCTCCGTTGGCTCCTGCAATTCCAGTTGCGCCTGTTGCACCAGTAGCACCGTTGGCCCCTGCAATTCCGGTTGCACCAGTAGCGCCAGTAGCGCCGTTGGCTCCTGCGATTCCAGTTGCGCCTGTTGCACCAGTAGCACCGTTGGCCCCTGCAATTCCGGTTGCACCAGTAGCGCCAGTAGCGCCGTTAGCCCCTGCAATTCCGGTTGCACCAGTAGCGCC